>NZ_JAWWAP010000001.1:0-669607 GCF_033721375.1 Arsukibacterium sp.
CACCCAATACTGAGATTCCTACGGTAGCTACCCTTCCAAAGCGATTTAAAGCTAAATAAAGAAGCTCTTGCCAGCAAAACGTAACAATAAATACGGTAAAAAATAGAATCGCCAAATGTGGTTTCCTATGGCTTATAACGCTTCAAGAACCGGTGCGGCTTGCCGCATCCGTGTTGCTTGACTTGTTATGTTTACGTTTTTTCAGATTTAATATACCTACAAAGAAAATGCAGAAAACCCATATTTGAGCAATCTTTGAGTCCAATTTCGCCATAGCAAAATTAAAATTTTTTTCGTCGTTCAAATGCTCTCGCAATAAATGTAAATTTTCTCTTATATCGCTGACGTAGAAATACATTGCGCCAAATAAAATGAACAATAAAATTTCAGGAAGCCAATTAAATAATATATTTTTAATACTCACAGACTATATGACTCCTGGTAAACATAACGCACGCCTAAACGGCGAGCAACTTGTTGCGAGTCCAGTGGCCGAAGGCCGCGATGTTTTAGGCGCTTGTTAGTATTCAATTTAAATCTGCTTTGGTACCCATTCTTGTTACCCACCCCAGCTCTCTCATGCATTCATTGACAGCTTCATCGAAATTCATAGATTCTAAGTAAGGTAGCACTTCTTCTTTTAGCTCTTCATCGACGCTGCGTTTTCCACTTTCAATTGCATTAACAGCAGCAGTTTCTAAAGCTTCGTCAGCTTCTTTCAAATAATCTTCGATCTTAACGGGATCTGTAACGACTTCACCATTTATAATCAATCCGCCAGATTTAACTTTTTTAGCACATAGCTTTTTGTCAGCCTGATAATTATCGGGACCGTTGTCGTTGTCATCCATAAGATAAAGCCTAAAACTGCCTTTTTCTGGGTGAGAAATTACGAGAAATGGACCTTTGGCTTTAATCTTCATCGACAACTTCCTTACGCATCGGTGACTGGCTTTGAATACTAACGCCGCAAGCAGCGGCGAGCGTTAGCGAGTCCAGCACCGAAGGTGCGATGCTGACTTGCCTTGTTAGTGTGTGTTTCAGCCAAGGGTGCCTCTTCCTTTAGCATCCACTCCGACTTGTACGCTATAACCATCATAGAATGCTTCTCTGGAGTCAAATTCACCAGTTGGCTCCAGATCTGATTCCATAACTACCCATACCTCACCATACTCATATATATGCGCTGAGTAGCTAAATCCATGGCCGCTATCTTCGCTGATACCCAGAATTGCACCAGACCGACCATTAATCGTCTTCAGAGATGGCTCATCTGAACTAACAATGACCTTTTCAAAAAATTTAAACTTAGGGTCCAATGCTACTTCTACCTCTTAAGAACACTAACGCCGTTTTAAGCGGCGAGTAAAAGCTTGCTAAAATGTGAAACGAAGTGGAACCGAGCAAGCTGTTACGAGTCCGACTTAAAAACCCTTGTTATGTGCTTTCTTTCTCCGGGGCAAACGTAAGTACTATGTTTTTTGCTACTTTTTTGTCTTTTGCTGACAAACCCGAAACTACAAATGGTTGTGCGAGCTTTAGCGCTTTATCTGCCGCTTGATTTAGAGCACCGTTACCAGATGAGGATATGATTTCCGTATATTCAATGTAACCCTTATCATTTAAAATAATCTTGATTTTTACGTGATGCCCAAGCATTTCTTGAGTTACTTCATAATGGGGCTCAAATCTGTAACGCACCATTTCCACCCAAATTCTAAGGCTTTCAGGCTCTTGATATAACTTCGCTCTATATCTTTCGATATTTTTTTCGAATATTTGGTAAATTTCTTCAGTACTATATTCCTTTTTAACTGTCGAGTCGTTTTGAACGGTTGACTGACATGCAACCAAAAAAAAGCAAATCAGGAATATACAAAATTTCATCGATAGCTTCCTAGCACATAACGCCCCACTAAGGAGCGAGTAATAGTTGGCTAAAATGTGTAGCGAAGCGAAACTGAGCCAACTGTTACGAGTCCCGCTTTAGTGGTTTGTTAGGCACTTTTAAACCAATACCATTTTTACAAAATAAAAATACCGAACAATAAAGCATACACAGTGCCCAAATATAAGCGCCGTAGGTATAAGTTATTTGATTAATAAACCATGGAGAGCGAAATAAAAACACAGAAAGGGAGGTTATTAAAAATATCCAACCTAAAAATCTAGGGAACATAAAATTTCGCCTGCAGATGATACGAAAAATAACCCAATAAAAAATCAAATTAACGTACCACCTAGGTTCAAAGAACATTATTGCCATCGCCCCTTCGCCTAGAATCGTATACCCCATAATATACGGCTCGACTTCTTTACCGTTGCTCATGGCTGGAAGAAATAACGAAAGTAAATAAAGTAAAATAATTAGAATTGGGGTGAGCGGATTGTTTAAATACTTAACCATTGATTCCCACCAAAACCATATAAAGTGCCTAACGCTCAAAACAGCGGCGCGGTACGCGTCCGTTGATTTTGCTTGTTAGCAGCCTACACCGGACTTTCGCGGCTTGCCGCACTGGCAAACCTGAACAACGGCACGACTGCTTTAAATTAAAAACTACACCGGTTAACTGCGACACAGCGAGCCAACCGGAACCTGTAAAGCTGTTAAGCGAAGCCACGAAGAACAACGCTACCGCCACCACCGTTTGCAACAAACCCACAAACTGGCGAGCTTTGACGATTTGCCAGTGCCGCTTGGTAAGCCAAACACGAGCAATGCTGGAATAAAACTACTGACTAAAACCGTTAAAACCCGAAAACCTGCTAACAATTTAATAGAAGGCACTATGCCCGCAAGTCGTGACAGCAAGTCGCCATCACGAAAAATTTAATTTCCCAAAACTAACCCGAAAAACACCGGTTATCAACAACTTTCTGTTTACCACTGTTAATAAACTTAACTAAAAGCAGGCGCTGTGCCCGCAAGTTGGTGGATATTTTACTCAGGTCAGACTACTGTATAAATAAACACCACCAAGGTGACGCTATGGCATCCCCATTTCTGGAATATATCGCCGACTTTATGAGAACCCGCCGCTATGCCAAGCGGACTATTGATACCTACCTGTATTGGATTAAATTTTATATATTGCACAACAACAAACAGCATCCTAATGCACTTGGCGATCTGGAAGTTGAACAGTTTTTGTCTTTTCTATCAAACCAACGCAGTGTAGCGGTTAAAACACAAGCAACGGCGCTTAATGCATTGAGTTTTCTTTATAAACATATTGTTCAGCGACCGTTGTCTTTACAGCTGAATTTTAATAAAGCCCGCATAGCACAAAAGTTGCCAGTGGTATTAACCAAAGCGGAAATACAACAACTGCTGTTAGTGATAGATCCAAAATACAAATTGATAGCCCAACTATTGTACGGTAGTGGTTTACGCCTGATGGAAGCAGTACGCCTTCGGGTGCAGGATATTGATTTTGACTACTTATCAGTAATGGTGTGGCAGGGCAAAGGTAATAAAAACCGTCGGGTTACGCTGGCAGCAGAGCTGATTCCTGGTTTACATATCCAAATCCATCACGTTGAGCAATATTTTCAGGCGGACTTCTATAACCCGCAATATGCCGGTGTATGGTTACCTTTCGCGTTAGCCCGTAAATACCCGGCAGCGCCCAAAGAAATTGGCTGGCAGTATTTATTTCCATCCAGCCAGTTAAGTGTTGACCCGGAATCCAAACTACTGCGGCGACATCATATAGATGAAACAACTGTCAGGCGAGCCATTAAATTGGCGGCTCGACAGGCTAAAATTAAGAAAAATGTAACCTGCCATACTTTGCGCCATAGTTTTGCCACGCATTTACTGGAAGCAGGTGCCGATATTCGTACCGTGCAAGAACTAAGTGCTCTTTCCAGCTGATTATGACAAGTTCAGCGATTGCCAAGGCTTTTAGGGTGAGGCCTCTCGTTGAAGGCATAGTGGTGCTCTGTCGAAACGAGGTAACGATGCCATGAAAGTTTTGGCAATCGCCCTCTGGGTCGGTTTAAAGGGTACTCAGACTTCGTTACTCATTTTTGATTTAGCACCACTAAACCTTCAAATGAATGCCTTGTCTGAGCACCCTTTAATTCCGACTGAATCGTTCATAATTAGCTGAAAAGAGCACCTGGCCATACCGATGTTAAAACAACCCAAATTTACACTCACGTACTTAAACAAGGCGCCAGTGGCGTCAGAAGCCCATTATCACAACTGCTATAAAAAAGGGCGCCGTAGCGCCCTGTTCAAAAGGTAGTTTCGGGCTAGAAGCAATCACCGGGTATTCTTACCCAGCCTTCCATCAGCACCCTTGCGCTGCGGCTCATTATGGCTTTGGTCACGGTCCACTCATTATTTACCTTTTCGGCAGCAGCACCTACTTTTAAGGTACCTGACGGGTGACCAAAGCGCACTGCTTCGCGTGCTTCGCCGCCGGCGGCCAGGTTAACCAACGTACCCGGAATAGCGGCGGCAGTGCCAATGGCCACCGCAGCGGTGCCCATCATCGCGTGATGCAGTTTACCCATTGATAATGCCCGTACCAGCAAGTCGATATCTGTTGCGGCCACGTCTTTACCACTGGAAGACACATAGCCTTTTGGCGGGGCGACAAAAGCCACTTTGGGGGTATGCTGGCGCACCAGGGCTTGCTCAAGGTTATTAATTAAGCCCATCTTCAGCGCACCGTGAGCACGGATATCTTCAAAACGTTGTAAGGCGTTTTCATCGCCGTTAATCGTGCCCTGTAACTCGGTGCCGCTATAGCCGATATCGGCAGCATTGACGAAAATAGTCGGAATACCAGCGTTAATCAGCGTGGCTTTAATACGGCCAATACCCGGTACATCCAGCTCGTCGACAATATTGCCGGTAGGGAACATGGCGCCACCGCCCTCACCTTCATCAGCCGCCGGGTTTAAAAACTCTATTTGTACTTCGGCTGCCGGAAAGGTTACACCATCCAGTTCAAAGTCACCGGTTTCCTGCACTTCGCCATTGGTTATAGGCACGTGGGCAATAATGGTTTTGCTAATGTTGCCCTGCCAAATTCGCACGGTGCAAATGCCGTTTTCAGGCACCCGATCTGTAGCAACCAGGCCATTACTGATAGCAAATGAACCTACCGCTGCGCTTAAGTTACCGCAGTTACCACTCCAGTCGATAAACGGCTTGTCTATCGCCACCTGGCCGAAAATATAGTCAACGTCATGGTCGGCTTTAATGCTTTTACTTAAAATAACGGCCTTGCTGGTGCTGGACGTCGCGCCGCCCATACCGTCGGTATGCTTACCATAAGGATCGGGGCTGCCAATTACCCGCAGCAACAAGCTATCGCGCGCTGCGCCCGGCATCCGGGCCGCTTCTGGTAAATCGTCCAGTTTAAAAAATACCCCTTTCGAGGTTCCGCCACGCATATAAGTTGCGGGGATTTTAATTTGTGGTGTAGTCATAGTTTTACCGTTTGGATTTTATGTTTGTTGTGGGCGTACGAGCCGAAAATCTCTTTCTGCTCATTACAGCATATACATCGCATTAAGTACGAGCCGACAACCCTATTTTGCTCGCCGCAGCAACTCCTAAACGCTTGCGCGTTTACTCAGACACTCTACGGCGACAAAACAGGGCATCGGCTCTTCCTTCGGAAACAAATGCACTTTGTCAGCGAAGATTAGAACCTCTGAAATGTTGTCACAGAGTGTCTGAGTCCTGCCGCAGGCAAAGGACGAGTTGCTGTGACAAGCAGTTCAGAGCGTTGTAATCGCAGCACTTCATGCTTAATTGTTTCAACCGAAGCCACCAAAAGGACTATAGCTATCCGTTACCGTTACACCGCGCCCTGCAAAAAGTCCTGGGCAAAGCGCTGCAGTACACCACCGGCTTCGTAAATCGACAACTCTTCGCCCGTATCCAGGCGACAGATTACCGGCACCTGCAGGGTTTCGCCATTGGCCCGGTGAATAACCAGGGTAAGCTCAGCCCGCGGCTTGCGCTCGCCTGTAACGTCATAGGTTTCAGTGCCATCCAGCTTAAGCGTTTCACGGGTAGTGCCCGGTTTAAACTCCAGCGGCAATACGCCCATGCCAATTAAATTGGTACGGTGAATTCGCTCAAAGCCCTCAGCAGCAATGGCTTCGACCCCGGCTAAGCGCACGCCTTTCGCTGCCCAGTCGCGTGATGAACCCTGACCATAATCAGCACCAGCGATGATGATCAATGGCTGCTTGCGCTGCATGTAGGTTTCAATCGCTTCCCACATCCGCATGACTTTGCCTTCCGGCTCTAGTCTGGTTAACGAGCCCTGCTTCACCTTGCCATCGACCACCGCCATTTCATTAATCAGCTTAGGGTTAGCAAAAGTCGCCCGCTGTGCCGTTAAATGGTCACCGCGGTGGGTAGCATAAGAGTTAAAATCTTCTTCCGGCACGCCCATTTTATGCAGGTATTCACCGGCCGCGCTGTCCATCATAATGGCGTTTGATGGTGATAAATGGTCAGTGGTTATGTTATCGCCCAGCACTGCCAGTGGCCGCATACCGGTTAAACTGCGCTCACCGGCAATAGCACCCTCGCCTTCTGTCGCCCAGTAAGGCGGGCGGCGGATGTAAGTGCTTTGTGGCCGCCAGTCATATAGCGGCGTTACCTTCTCACCGTAATCGACATCAACCGCAAACATCGGCTCATAAACGCGACGGAACTGTTCCGGCTTAACGCTTTGCGCCACCACCGCATCAATTTCGGCATCATCCGGCCAGATGTCTTTTAAGGTAATGGCGTTACCTTTATCGTCATAACCTAAAATGTCTTTTTCTATATCAAAGCGAATGGTACCGGCAATCGCATAAGCCACCACTAAGGCCGGTGACGCTAAAAAAGCCTGCTTGGCATACGGGTGAATACGACCATCAAAGTTGCGGTTACCCGACAGCACTGCGGTGGCGTATAAATCACGCTCTACCACTTCTTTTTGAATAACCGGATCCAGCGCGCCGCTCATACCGTTACAGGTAGTACAGGCGAAACCGACAATCCCAAAGCCAAGCTGCTCCAGTTCAGCCAATAAATGACCTTCTTCCAGATATAACTGCACGGCTTTAGAGCCGGGTGCCAGCGAGGTTTTCACCCAGGGCTTGCGGGTTAAGCCTTTGGCATTAGCGTTACGGGCCAGTAAGCCGGCAGCAATCACATTGCGCGGATTAGAAGTATTGGTACAACTGGTAATGGCAGCAATAATCACTGCGCCATCCGGCATTTTGCCCTCTTCGATCTCATATTTACCAGCAATACCGCGGGCAGCCAAATCGCTGGTCGCCAGCCTGGCATGCGGGTTAGACGGCCCGGCCATGGTGCGACCAATACTGGATAAATCAAACTTCAGCACGCGGGGGTATTCAGCTGTAGTTAAACTGTCCGCCCATAAACCGGCGGTTTTGGCATAGGTTTCAACCAGCTGCACCTGTTTGGCGTCACGGCCGGTCAGGGTTAAATAGTCCAGTGTTTGCTGGTCGATGTAAAACATCGCCGCAGTGGCACCGTATTCCGGTGTCATATTAGAAATAGTCGCCCGATCGCCCAGACTTAAGCTACTGGCACCTTCGCCATAAAACTCCAGATAACTCGACACCACTTTTTGTTTGCGTAAAAACTCAGTCAGCGCCAGCACAATGTCGGTGGCCATAATGCCAGGCTGGGCTTTGCCGGTCAGCTCTACCCCGATAATATCGGGCAGGCGCATCCAGCTGGCCCGGCCGAGCATCACGCTCTCGGCTTCCAGGCCTCCGACGCCAATGGCAATTACGCCAAGCGCATCGACATGCGGCGTATGGCTGTCGGTACCGACCAGGGTGTCAGGAAATGCCACACCGTCGAGTGAATGCACTACCGGTGACATCCGCTCTAAATTAATCTGGTGCATAATGCCGTTACCCGGTGGGATCACATCGACATTTTTAAAGGCTTTTTTCGTCCAGTTAATAAAATGGAAACGATCATCATTACGTCGATCTTCAATGGCCCGGTTTTTCTCAAAAGCATCAGCCTCGAAGCCGGCATGTTCTACCGCCAGTGAGTGATCAACAATTAACTGGGTTGGCACCACCGGGTTTACTTTGGCCGGATCGCCGCCCTGTTCTGCTATGGCATCGCGCAGGCCGGCTAAATCAACCAGTGCGGTCTGGCCTAAAATATCATGACAGACAACCCGTGCCGGGTACCACGGGAAATCCAGGTCATTTTTGCGGTAGATAAATTGCTTTAACGAGTCAGTCAGCGTGGCCTTGTCGCAGCGGCGCACCAGGTTTTCGGCAAATACCCGTGAGGTATAAGGCAGCTTGGCATAAGCGCCGGGCTCAATAGCATCGACAGCCGCCCGGGTATCAAAATACTCCAGGTTGGTGCCGGGCAGTTTTTTACGATATTCACTATTCATCATAATTACCGCTCATTAATCGGTTTAACGCTGCGTGGTTCCACACCTACATAATCGGCGCTTGGCCGGATAATCCGGTTATCGGCACGTTGTTCCATCACATGGGCTGCCCAGCCGGTTAAACGGCTGCAGACAAAAATCGGCGTAAATAACTTAGTGGGTATACCCATATAGTTGTAGGCCGACGCATGGAAAAAATCAGCGTTACAGAACAGTTTCTTCTCACGCCACATCACTTCTTCACAGCGCGCTGACACATCATACAAGCGGGTATCACCATTGGCTTTGGCTAACTTTTCTGACCACTGTTTAATCACCGCATTGCGGGGATCAGATTCAGAATAAACGGCGTGGCCAAAACCCATAATTTTTTCTTTACGCTCCAGCATGCCAAGTAGCTTCTGCTCTGCATCTTCCGGATCTTTCATATTTTCAATCAGTTCCATCGCGGCTTCATTTGCGCCACCGTGTAATGGCCCACGTAAGGAGCCAATAGCACCGGTAATACACGAATGCATATCGCTTAGGGTAGAAGCACAGACCCGTGCGGTAAAGGTAGAAGCATTAAACTCATGTTCTGCATATAAAATCAGTGAAGCTTCCATTACCTGTCTGTGCAACTCGGTTGGCTTTTCACCGTGCAACGTCCATAAAAACTGCTCAGCAGTTGAATTAGCATCGGTTTCGACATCAATCTGCTTATTATGATGGCTGTAGTTGTACCAGTAGTTCACCATACCCGGAAATACGGCCAGCATCCGATCGGTAATGTCGTCCTGTTCGCCAAACCGCTGCTCTGTCTCCAGATTACCCAGCATTGAGCAGCCGGTACGCATTACATCCATCGGGTGAGACGATGCCGGGATCCGCTCCAGGGTATCTTTTAATGCCTGCGGCAATGCCCGCATCTTTTTCAGCTTGGTTTTATACTGTGCCAGCTCACTTTTATTGGGCAACTCACCTTTAAGGATCAGAAACGCCACTTCATCAAATTCACAGTTTGCCGCTAAATCTTTCACATCATAACCACGATAAGTTAAACCTGAGCCGCTTTTACCTACTGTTGATAGTGCTGTTTTGCCTGCCACCTGGCCGCGCAGGCCTGCTCCTGATAATTGTTTTGCATTTGCCATTGTCTTGCTCCAATTCTTTATTAAGTCAGTTTAAATTGTCTGTGCCAGCTGGATTGCTGCTAAGGCTTACTTATTTTTGCCATCGCTGAACAGCGCATCCAGCTTTTGCTCAAAGCTGTGATAATTTAAAAAGTCGTATAACTCAGCCCGGGTTTGCATGGTTTCAACCACGGCTTTCTGATCGCCATTGGTCAGAATAGACTGATACACATTAAGTGCCGCCTTATTCATCGCTCTGAACGCACTTAACGGGTACAGCACCATGGCCACGCCGACACTGGCCAGTTCGGTTTTATTAAATAATGGTGTCTGGCCAAACTCGGTAATATTTGCCAGCACCGGTATTTTTAATGCATCGGTAAAAGCCTGATATTGCTCCAGGGTATGCACTGCCTCGGCAAAAATCGCGTCGGCACCGGCAGCTTCACAGGCCAGCGCCCGTTCCAGCGCCGCATCCACCCCTTGCTGGGCTAATGCATCGGTGCGCGCCATAATAAAAAACTGCTCATCATCACGGGCATCGACACTGGCTTTTACCCGATCGACCATTTCGTTCAGGCTGACAATTTCTTTGTTAGGGCGGTGACCACAGCGCTTTTGCGCCACCTGATCTTCAATATGAAAACCTGCGGCACCGGCCCGGCTCATTTCTTTAACGGTGCGGGCAATATTAAACGCGCCGCCCCAGCCGGTATCGGCGTCGACTAACAGCGGTAAACTGCTCGCCGCCGTGATCCGGCGAATATCTTCACATACGTCATTTAATGAGGTCATGCCCAGATCCGGCAAACCAAAAGAGGCATTTGCCACACCGGCACCAGATAAATAAATAGCCTGATGGCCAGAGCGCTCAGCCATCATCGCGGTGTACGCATTAATGGTACCCACTATTTGTAATGGTTTGTTTGCAGTTATAGCGGCGCGAAATTTGGCGCCGGCGGTCAGTGTGTTAGCCATATCAGCTTCCCATTTGTTGAAGTTGTAATTCGATATTCCGCCGCGATGCTGCAATATGACGGCGCATCAGTAAGTCAGCCAGCTCACCGTCACGGTTAGCAATGGCATTAATAATAGCTTTATGTTCGTCAAACGCACGGGATACCCGCGGTCCGTTCATCCCCAGCTGGACCCGGTACATTCGTACCAGATAATACAACTCGTCACATAAAATGTTGATTAAATAGCTATTTTTGCTACCCAGGATCACCCGGTAATGAAAATCCAGATCGCCGGCTTCCTGATAGTAACTTTCGCCTTCACGAACCCGTTGTGATGATAAATGCTGGTCCAGTAATTGCCGTACTTCGGTAATTTCCGCCTCGGTCATATGCTCAGCGGCCAGCTTACAGGCTAAACCTTCCAGGTTTTCCCTGAGTTGATACAGCGCAAGTAAACCAGCGGTCGATAAGGTTACTACTCTGGCACCGGCATTAGGGATCCGTTCAATTAAATGGCAACGCTCCAGCCTGGCTAACGCCTCGCGCAGTGGCGCCCGGCTTAAATCGAAGCGCCGCGCCAGCTCCGGCTCACTGATTTTGCTGCCGGCCGCTATATCACCTTCAACAATAGCCCGCTGAATTTCCTGCAATACCCGATCGGCAGCAGTAACAGGTTGACGTAAAGCTGGATGAGCCTGATGCATAGATTGTCGACATAAATAATTAATGCGCCCTTTTTAAGCTTCTTAAGGTGCTATGTCAAGCCATATGGCGGGAAATTGTCGACAATATACACCTAAAGTCGTAGAGTCATTTAGCTAGCTGCCACTAAATTAAACACAGCCGCCACAATTAAAGTACGCCAGCACAAAATATTTTTTAGACTTTTTAATTATTAAAAATTAACAGTTAATTCAAATGTCTTATATTAAAGGCTTGCCCCTAAATAAGGGCAAAGACTGCAAGAATGCCATGCTGCGGCGAAAATCAGGGGATAAGCTGGGTATAACCTGAGTAGAAACGGTGGGTAACTTTTCCTCAGAAACGAATTCAGGACCAGGTAGCAACAGGAAAAAATGAATTAGCTTTACTACACTTGGCTGTACGTAATTTGCAACAGTTTTTCGATAGCGCACGGCTCATTCCCTATGAGCCATTCCCCTAGGCCCAGAACAATTCGGATTGGTTCTGGGCTTCTTTTATCTGGCACATTTGCCGCTAAGCTTCCAACTTAATTAAATATAATCATAAACTTAACTTACCTGACAAAGCGGGAATAACCGGTAAAAGTTAGCGGTAGTCTGCTCTGCCAGACTGGCCACACTAATACCGCGCAGCTCGCTTATCGCATCTGCCACGGCGGTAACATAAGCAGGCTGATTGGTTTTTCCCCGGTAAGGCACAGGCGCCAGATAGGGCGAGTCGGTTTCAATTAACAGCCGGTCCAGCGGTAACTTTTTAACCACGCCACGCAGCTCATCAGCATTTCGAAACGTCATAATGCCGGAAATAGAAATATAAAAGCCTAAATCCAGCGCGGCTTTGGCCATTTCATAGCTTTCAGTAAAACAATGCAGCACCCCACCCGCCTGCTCAGCCTGATGCGACTTAAGTAAGGCAATAGTGTCACTGCGGGCATCGCGGGTATGAACAATCAGCGGTTTATTTACCTGCCGGGCAACAGCAATATGGCTGACAAATGCTGCTTGCTGAGCCAGTTTCGACTCTGGCGCATAAAAATAATCAAGCCCGGTTTCACCAACGGCGACCACCTGTGGCTGTTGGCATAACTGCAGCAACTGCTCTGGATCAACCGTACCGGTTTGATGCAGCGGATGCTCACCGCAGGAGATGGATACCTGCGGATAGTCCGTAACAGTGGCTGCCATATCAGTAAACTCAGCCAGACTGACCGATACACACAGCATATGCTCGACCTTGCGTTCAAGTGCTGCAGCAATTACCTGCTCTAGGCTAAGCCCCAGTTTATCAAGTTCTAACCTGTCCAGATGACAATGAGAATCTACAAACAAAAAATACCTCTGACAACAATTACATTGTATAAGTAGGATCAGTGCTGTTTTGCATGCCGCCAATCAGCTTTTCAATTTTGCCGGCTAAATTGCTTTTATCATCAATAAAGGCGACGCCAATACCGGCGGGGTTAGCACTTTGTGAGCCATGTGGTGCCACCCAGGCCACCTTGCCGGTCACGACCATCGGCTCCAGGGCATCGGGCAACGTCACACTCAGTGCCAGTGACTGGCCCATTTTGTATTGCCGGGCCGAGCGGATAAACAAACCACCATTTTTAAAAAAGGGCATATAACAGCGGTATAATTCTTTATTATCGCTAAAGCCCAGGGTCAGCTCTTCCATTTTGCCTCCGGATGTTGCAGCAGGGATTTTAATTCAGTTAATAAGCCGGTTAATGCTAAGGCACTATTTTGCCCTATTATCCGGGTCGCGTCACGACACCAGCGCTGGTATGCCGTTAAAACAGCCTGCTGGCGCAAAAATTCCAGCGGCTGTGCCAGCCGTTGCCGGATATAAAAACCGAGCATACCACTAAGTTCAGCTTTACCGTCCAACTGCTTGACCACGTTTGTCAGCTGCAGCTTGCCACTAAAATACTCATCCAGCAATGTCAGGGTATCACTGAGACTGGTAGCCGTGTCATCGGCCAGCAGACTCAGCGCTTTTAACGGCGCGCCCTGACAATACTCCACTAAAAAAGCCGGCGGCGATTTATTTGTCTGCTGGCTCAGCCACTGTGCTATGTCAGCCGCGTTACCGGCATGCAGTTGCCATTGCTGACAACGACTGCGGATGGTTGCCGACAATTGCGGATAGTTACTGCTGACCAGAATAATGAAACAGCCGGCAGGCGGTTCTTCCAGGGTTTTTAACAGCGCATTGGCAGCCGCTTCGGTCATGGTGTCTGCCGCAGGAATAACCACCACCCGGTTGCCATGCTGTTGCGCCGCGCCATGGCTGAAGTTATTCAGCTGGCGAATAGCATCCACCCCAATATGCTGGGTATCGCTGTGTAATTTCAGTAAATCAGCATGGTTGCCTGCCTGGCGTAACATACAGCTTTTACACTGACCGCAAGCGCCGGCAGGTTGCCGGTTCTTGCACAGCAATACTGCCGCCAGCGCGTCAGCCATTGTCGCTTTACCAATACCTGCCGGGCCACAGAGTACCAGCGCATGTGCCAGCTGGCCGCTGTTAGTCAGTGCCAGCAGCTGATTAAAGGGTGGCTGCAACCACGGATACAGCTCAGTCATTTGCCCGGCCGGTAAAATGGCTGTTCAGCGCACTGATAATACTTTGTTGCACCACGTCCAGCGGCTGGCTGGCATCAATACTGACAATATCAGGCTCGCTTGCTGCTATCTGCAGGTATTTGTGCCGGGTGCGGACAAAAAACGCCAGTTGCTCCTGCTCAATCCTGTCCAGCTCGCCCCGCGCGGCAGCGCGGCTAAGGCCAACAGCCGGGTCGATATCAAGATAAAGCGTCAGATCAGGCCGGGTGTTTCCCAGCACGGTGCTGCGCAGATTATTAATCAGCTGTTCATCCAGCTGCCGCCCTCCGCCCTGATAAGCGCGGGATGACATATCATGCCGATCAGCCAGCACCCAGTCTCCACGGCCAAGTGCCGGGCGGATAACGTTCGTCAGCAACTGCACCCTTGCGGCATACATCAGTAACAACTCAGTCTCCGGTGCCAGCTGCTCATTGTTATCAACCTGCTTTACCAGGGTGCGAAGCTGTTCAGCCAGAGGGGTGCCGCCAGGCTCGCGGGTGCATACCACCTGAATATCCTGTTGCTGCAACCAGTGACGGATAGTCGCAATTGCGCTGCTTTTACCGGCACCTTCCAGCCCTTCCACTACGATAAACTTGCCGGGCTCAATCATCATTTTTTCCCAAAATAAACTTTCTTACTGCCGCATTATGCTGCTCGAGGGTTTGTGAAAACACATGAGAGCCATCACCACGGCTGACAAAATAATAATAATCACTGACATCCGGCTGGGCGGCAGCCCGCAAAGCACTGGCGCCGACCAGTGAAATAGGGCCTGGTGGTAAACCATGATGCCGGTAAGTATTATACGGATGCGGGTTACGCAAATCAGCATAGGTTATCCGGCCGCTGTAGTCGGTTAAGCCATAAATAACGGTTGGATCGGTTTGCAGCCGCATATTACTGTTCAGACGGTTAACAAAAACCGAGCTGACCAGCGGCTTTTCGGCCAGCAAGCCGCTTTCCTTTTCAATTAAAGAAGCCATGATCAACAGCTGGTAGCGGTTTTGCAGCGGCAACGCGCCCTGCCGCTGCTGCCAGGCCAGATCAAGCTGACGCAGCAATGCCTGCTGTGCCCGGGATACCAGTTCACTGGCGCTGCTGTCAGCAGTATAAAAATAGGTGTCAGCAAATAGCAGCCCTTCCGGATGTTGTGGCTTCGCGCCCCAGTCGTCTGGCCAGGATAACAATGCCAGGATGTCACTACTGGCAGTGACATCCTGGCGCAGATACTTCGCTTGCTGCAAGCGCGATATCGCTTGCTGTACCGTTTCACCGTCGATAAAGGTCAGGCTGAACTGCGCCACCTCACCGCTGGCAAATAAGCGCAGTAATGATAATAATGTCGCTTTATCAGGCGTCTGGTATGTACCTTGTCTTACTTGCGCCAGCCCGGGTTGCCACTTTAAATATAAGCGCAGCAACTGACAGTCGTAGGCCTTAAGCTGGCCCTCTGCCAGCCATTGCTGACAAAGGCCACGGGCACTGCTACCGGCCTGCACGGTAAAGTAAGGCTGTGACAGTGCAAGCTGCCGTTGACCCAGTTGCTGAAAAGCGTAACCCAGTACCAGTGCTGCGCTGGCACCCGCCAGCAACAGCAACACCAACAGTTTTTTAATCATAGAAAATCATTACACCAGGTTTTAGCCAGCGCCAGATCAAGCTGCCGGTTATTATAAGATTGCACCGGTACCGGCCCCATCAGCGCATTGGTCAGCACCATCGCATCCACGTTGGCCAGCTCAGACAACAGCCAGTTAACCTGTTCAATGTCGCTATGCACTGATAACAGATGGCTGCGCATCACTCCGGCCACACCAGCCCGACTTAATTGCGGAGTATACCAGCGACCGCCACGGTGCAAAAACAGATTAGCGGCAATCGCCTCTGTGATATAGCCCTGTTGATCGCATACCAGTAAATCATCAAGCTGTCGTTCGCAGGCTTCTTTTTTTAACAACACCTGCTCCAGCCGGTTACAATGCTTCAGCCCCGCCAACACCGGCTGCACGGCCAGCCGCAGCTCAGCCAATCCGACCTTTACTCCTTGCTGTTGCCAGTTGCGGTAATCCGGCAGATTGCTGTGACTAATCACAACATTGGCCGGCGTTACGCCCTGCGGGCTATAGCCGCGGCTACTATCCCCACGGGATATCTGAACTTTTAATACGGCATCGGTTAGTTGTTCAGCCTCGATGGTATTGGTTACTGCGTGACTTATCTGGTTCCAGTCAGCAAGGGTAATCGCAAGTTGCCGGGCAGTATGTTGCAGCCGCGCCAGATGCAATGGCCACAGCTGTGGCACGCCACGGCTTACCCTGACTGTGCTGAAAAAGCCGTCGCCATATAAAAAGCAGCGATCATTAGTACTGATAGTGTTGGTCACGTGACTGAGTTACAACCGGGAAATAAGGCCGAGTATGCCTTAAATTGCAGATAAAACAAAGGCTGCCAAAGCAGCCTTTGCCGAACTGACGTTTGGCTTATACCCGTTTAAACAGGATAGAACCGTTAGTCCCACCAAAGCCAAACGAGTTACACAGGGCATACTCGAGCTTTGCCTGGCGGGCAGTGTGCGGTACATAATCCAGATCACAGCCGTCGCTGGGGTTATCCAGATTAATGGTCGGCGTTACCAGCTGATCCTGCAATGACAGCACCGTGATGATAGACTCAACAGAACCTGCAGCACCTAACAAATGGCCCATCATCGATTTTGACGAGCTGACCATTAAATTAGCCGGGGTGGCACCAAAAATTGATTTAATCGCCATGGTTTCAGCAATATCACCGGCCGGCGTTGAGGTACCATGAGCATTAATATATTGCACCTGCTCTGGATTTACCCCGGCATCGTGCAAGGCATTTTTCATTGCCAGCGCAGCACCGGTGCCACTTTCCGGCGGTGAGGTCATATGGTAAGCATCACCACTCATGCCAAAACCTACCAGCTCAGCATAAATTTTCGCGCCGCGGGCTTTCGCATGCTCATACTCTTCTACCACCATTACGCCGGCACCGTCGCCCAGCACAAAACCATCCCGGTCTTTGTCCCATGGCCGGCTGGCTTGTTGTGGCGCATCATTGCGGGTCGATAAGGCTCTGGCAGCACCAAAGCCGCCCATACCCAGTGGCGTGGAAGCTTTCTCAGCGCCACCGGCTATCATCGCATCAGCATCACCGTACGCAATCATCCGTGCTGCCTGACCGATATTATGCACGCCTGTAGTGCAAGCCGTCACAATACTGATGTTCGGCCCCTGTAAGCCGAGGCTTATCGACAACTGGCCGGCAATCATATTGATAATGGTTGATGGGACAAAAAACGGAGATAAGCGTTTTGGGCCGCTGTTAATTAATTTAGTGTGGTTTTCTTCGATTAATCCCAGGCCACCAATGCCTGAGCCGATGGCGGCACCAATGCGCGGCGCATTTTGCTCGGTTATTTCCAGACCGGAATCACGAAATGCCTGAATACCCGCAGCGACACCATACTGGATGAACAAGTCCATCTTCTTGGCATCTTTTGCCGGAAAATAAGGCTCTATATCAAAATCTTTAACCAAACCTGCAAATTTTGTAGTGTAAGCACTGGTATCGAAATGCTCGATAAAACCAATACCACTCTGGGCCTGCTGCATTGCCTGCCAGCTACTGGATACGTCATTGCCCAGTGGCGTTAACATTCCCAGACCGGTCACTACCACACGACGTTTTGCCATCGTGTCCTCCGTCTTAGCAAATTATATCTGTCTTGAAACGAAAACGGGTAGCTAAGCTACCCGTTTTACAAGCTTTCAGCTTACTCAGCGTGGGCTTTAATGTAGTCAATCGCCGACTGAACAGTAGTAATTTTCTCTGCTTCTTCGTCAGGGATTTCAGTATCGAATTCTTCTTCCAGCGCCATTACCAGCTCAACAGTATCCAGTGAGTCTGCACCCAGATCGTCAACAAAAGACGCTTCGTTTTTCACTTCGTCTTCTTTAACACCCAGTTGCTCGATGATAATTTTTTTAACGCGTTCTTCGATGTTGCTCATCTTTTCTTCCTTTTTCTCATATAAATCGCAACAATTCGTGCAATTTTGTGTGGCGCTAGTTTATGCGTAAGCTGCAACTGTTGCAAGCGTGCTTACCAGCATTTTTTGCTGGTCAAACCTGCTCTGCTTACAGCATATACATCCCGCCGTTAACGTGAATTGTTTCACCGGTAATATAAGCTGCCGGTGCCGACACTAAAAAAGCGACTGTCGCAGCAATTTCTTCTGGCTGGCCCAGACGGTTAGCCGGTACCTGAGAAAATATTGCCTCTTTTTGTTCGTCAGACAGCTCTTTGGTCATATCTGTATCAATAAAACCCGGCGCTACGGCATTAACCGTAATACCGCGTGATGCGACTTCGCGGGCCAGTGACTTGGTAAAACCCAGCACGCCGGCTTTCGCCGCTGCATAATTGGTTTGCCCGGCATTACCCATAGAGCCAACCACCGAGCCAATCGTCACAATGCGACCATAACGTTTTTTCATCATGCTACGCAACACCGCTTTACTTAAGCGGAATACCGATGTCAGGTTGGTCTGAATAATGTCAAACCATTCGTCATCTTTCATCCGCATCAGTAAATTGTCGCGGGTAATACCAGCATTATTAATCAAAATATCAATTTCGCCAAACTGGTTTTTGATTTCTGTTAAACATTGTTCAATTGACTCAGCATCCGTCACGTTCAGTAACAGGCCTTTGCCGCTATCTGCCAGATAAGCAGAAATAGCCGCGGCACCTTTCTCAGTGGTCGCGGTACCAATTACTTTTGCTCCCTGAGCCGCCAATTGTTCGGCAATAGCACGGCCAATACCACGACTGGCACCGGTAACCAGGGCAACTTTGCCTTCTAATGAGAGTAAATGTGTCATTGTTTTTCCTGTGTTAGCTGGGTTAATGCAGCTTCTAACGAGGCCTGATCATTAACTGAACTACTGGTTAAATTTTTATCGATACGTTTAATCAGGCCACTGAGCACTTTGCCGGCGCCTAATTCTATGACATCAGTAACCCCATTCGCTGCCAGCCATTCAATGGTTTCAGTCCAGCGCACCGGGCTGTATAACTGGCGAACCAGCGCATCTTTTACTGCAGCGCTGTCAATGGCAATACTGACATCAACGTTGTTTATTACCGGTAATTGCGGGGTATTAAAGCTCAGCGCCGCTAAATCGGCAGCCAGCTGCTCTGCGGCCGGGCGCATCAGCGCACAATGTGACGGCACACTGACCGGCAAAGGCAAAGCACGTTTAGCACCGGCCGCTTTACAAAGCTCACCCGCGCGCTCAACTGCCGCCTTATGCCCTGCGATGACCACCTGGCCGGGCGAATTATAATTTACCGGTGCGACCACTTCACCCTCGGCGGCCTCAGCACAGGCTTTGGCAATGGCTGCATCATCCAGACCAATAATCGCCGACATACCGCCGGCACCCGCCGGTACCGCCTGCTGCATATAATTACCACGTTGCTCAACCAGTTTTACTGCCGCCCCCAGGCTTAACACGCCAGCACATACCAGCGCTGAATATTCGCCCAGTGAATGGCCGGCCAGATAAGCCGGTGCTGCACCGTCTTGTTGTTGCCATAACCGCCAGACTGCGACTGAGGCCGTTAATAACGCCGGCTGGGTGCGCTGCGTTTCATTTAAATCGGCTTCCGGACCGTTGGCTACCAATGCCCATAAATCGTAACCGAGCGCAGCCGAGGCCTCGGCAAAGGTGTTTTTAACAATGTCATGCTGATATAAATCGCTTAGCATACCAACACTTTGTGAGCCCTGACCGGGAAAAACAATGGCAAGTTTCTGAGTCATTTTTAGTCCTGCACTTTTAACCAATACTGAAAATCTAAAAAATTAATAACGGACTAACGCAGAAGCCCAGGCAAAACCACCGCCAAAGGCTTCCAGTAACAAGGTCTGACCGCGCTTGATCCGGCCATCCCGGATAGCTTCATCCAGTGCAGTTGGCACTGTCGCCGCCGAGGTATTACCATAGCGGTCAAGGTTTATTACCACCTGGTCCATCGACATATCCAGTTTCCGGGCAACCGCGGCAATAATGCGTAAATTAGCCTGATGCGGCACCAGCCAGTCAATTTGTGACTTATCCATATTATTAGCACTGAGCGTTTGCTCAACCACTTGCGACAATTTGGTAACCGCTACTTTAAATACGTCATTACCTTTCATACTGCCCCAGGAATTATGAACAGAACTTTCATCACCGCGGATAGGGTTATCAACGTATAACAATTCTGAATATTTACCGTCAGCATGAATATGAGTCGATAAGATACCCGGCTGCTCTGAGGCCTCCAGGAGCACCGCACCAGCCGCATCGCCAAATAGAATAACCATTGAGCGGTCTTCCGGACTGACTAATTGCGACAGACAATCTGAGCCAATCACCAGGATACGTTTGGCAATACCGGTTTTAATATACTGATCTGCGACACTTAAGCCGTAACAAAAACCGGCACAGGCGGCGGCAATATCAAAAGCAGGGATAGCAGGGATAGCCAGTTCACGTTGAATTTCGCAAGCAGCGCTGGGTAATGCCCGTGCAGCACTGGTGGTAGCGCAGATAATCATATCGATACTGTCTTTATCTACCCCTGCTGCTTCTATGGCTTTTAATGCGGCCTGGGCACCCATGGTCGCTACTGTTTCGTCAGCGCCGATAATTCGCCGCTCTTTAATGCCGGTTCGCTCAATAATCCATTCGTCGGTGGTTTCGACCATGGTTTCCAGATCAGAGTTGGTGCGAACTTGCGACGGGAAGTAACTCCCGGTACCAATAATGCGTGAGTACATGCGAACCTATGCTTTATCTATTAATACGTGTTCCAGCCGATCTTTAATTTTGGCAGGCACCTGGCGTTCCACCTCGCGCACTGCTTGTCGGATGGCACTTAAAAATGCGTCTTTGGTCGCATTTCCGTGACTTTTCACTACAATTCCGCGCAATCCTATCAGACTTGCGCCGTTATAGTGGTCGGGGTTCACCCCCTGATAAAGACTTTTTATAAAAGGTTTCAGTAACCAGCCAAATAAACGGGCACTGACTTTTTGCCCTAAACTGGTTTCAAACCGACGCAAAATAAGCTTAGCAACCCCTTCGCAGGTTTTCAGCGCCACGTTGCCGACAAAGCCATCACAAACAATCACATCAGCTTTGCCGGAAAAAATATCATCGCCTTCAATATAACCGATGTAATTAATCTCATTGCAACTGGTCAGTAATTGCGACGCCCGCTTAATCTGATCTGAGCCCTTTATCTCTTCCTCGCCCATATTCAGCAACGCGACTTTCGGATAGCGGATACCCACCACCTCTTCAGCCATAACAGAGCCCATTACCGCAAACTGAAATAAGGTATCGGCATCACAATTTACCGTCGCGCCAAGGTCAAGCATATACACCGGGTTGCCTTTGCAACTGGGCAGGCCACTGACCAGAGCAGGTCGCTCAACGCCATTGAGCATTTTCAGCACATAATGGGCCATGGCAATTAAAGCGCCGGTATTGCCGGCGCTGACACAGGCCTGCACCTGCTGCTGCTCGACTAAATCAAGGGCGCGGCGCATTGATGATTCACGTTTATTGCGCAGCGCAACCGAGGGTTTATCAGCCATACCAACGTCATTATCGCTGGCAACCAGGCTAAGTTGAGGATGAGGAAAACTATTATAAAAACGTAACTGCTGCTGCAACATATCAATGTCGCCACACAACACCAGGTTTAAGCGGGGGAACTCAGCTATCGCTGCCAGGGCGGCAGGAATAGTAGTAAGGGGGCCATGGTCGCCCCCCATCATATCTAAAGCAAGCTTAATATTGATTGGCTGCACCAGGTGCATCCAGGCTTACTTTACTTTACGGCCTTTATAGAAACCATCGGCAGTAATGTGGTGACGACGGTGCGTTTCACCAGTAGTTGAGTCAACTGACAGCGTAGGGCCAGTTAACGCATCGTGAGAACGGCGCATGTCACGACGTGCACGAGATTTTTTGTTTTGCTGAACAGCCATTTCTTTCTCCTAAATCACTTTTTTTTCAGTTCTTGCAGTATGGCAAAGGGGTTTGGTTTTTCTGGTTCTGGCCCTATGTCTCCGAAGCTCATCGCATCAGCGCTGATTTTGCAATCTGCTGCATCATGCATCGGAAACAGCGGTAATGCCAGAATAAGTTCATCCTCAACCAACTGCCGTAAATTTATTTCGCCATGCTCGTCGCGTTCGATCACATCGTACCGTTCCGGCACTAATGCCAGCGCGGGGTCATCATCGCCTTTTACCGGGGTATAGACAAATTTGCTGTCTAACGCCAGTTTCATCGGCTCACCGCAACGTTCACAACTTACGGTTACCTGACAATCTGCCTCGCCGTTTAACACTGCAAGACCTTGCTCGTCGGTACCGCATTCAATTCGTACTGCTACTTCACCTTGTTTTTCAACCAGGCTTTCAGTTAACCGGGTTAACGTTTGCAACGGCACTATGCCGTCAAAAATCGACCGCTTTTGAGCAGCTTTAACCGGGTCCAGCGTAACAGGTATTTTCACTTTTTGCATAAGGCGCGCATCATATAGAACCCAACCCCTGCTGTCAAAGGGTTCAGGCAGTTTTTTAAGCTTTTTATTAACAGCGCTACCGCTATGCTTTACAGCATGCTTTATTTAATAGTAAAGGCCTTGTCATAATAGTCTTTAACGAACTTTTCCGAGGTTAATATGTCTTCTTCTGCCCTGCCGCCACTTTATCTTGCCTCCACCTCAGCATACCGCCAGCAATTGCTGGCGAAGCTTACGCCGCACTTTACTGCCGTGAAGCCAGAAACAGATGAAACACCGCTGCCAGACGAGGACGCAACAGCCCTGGTGCGCCGGTTAGCCCGCGCAAAAGCGCAGGCAGTTGCGGCAACCCTGGATGAGGGGCTGGTTATTGGTGCTGATCAGGTGGCAGTGTTTAACGGTCAGATTATTGGTAAGCCGCATACCAATGAAAACGCCATGGCCCAGCTGCGTCAGTTCAGTGGTCACAGTGTTACCTTTTTAACTGGCCTGGCGCTGCTTAACGCCGCGAGCGGCCATTGCCAGCAAGTTGTTGAGCCGTACACTGTCAGTTTCAGGGTACTGACTGACGCTGAAATTACGGCCTATGTGCTGCGCGAGCAACCGCTCGATTGTGCCGGCAGCTTTAAAAGCGAAGGTCTGGGGATCAGCCTGTTCAGCGCCATGCGTGGCGACGATCCGAACAGCCTGATTGGTTTGCCGCTGATAAGACTCTTGCACTTACTGCGCAATGAAGGGGTTGATCTGTTAACGGCCGGCAGCTGAGCGCGCCAGGCCTGCATAAACCATTGTTAGCTAGCTGTTCAGCTGATATCAAATGTGCGGTAGCAGGGCCGGCAGGTCGTCAATAATCGCTTTTGGCTGAAACTGACTTAGCACCTCAGCACCATGCACCCCATGCGTCACCCCAACCCGCGGCATCTCAATTGCCTGCGCCATTTTCATATCATGGCTGGTATCGCCTACCATTATTGCGTTGGCCGGGCTGACGCCCAGCTGTTTGCTAATTTGCAGCAACATATCCGGATGCGGTTTCGACTGTGCCTCGTCCGCACAACGGCTGGTAACAAAATAGTGGCCAAGCCCGGTTTCAGCAAACATCCTATCCAGGCCCTTTCTGGCTTTGCCGGTCGCAACTGCTAACAGAATATTTTGCTCGGCCAGATTTTTCAGTACCTGCTCAGCGCCGTTAAACAGCGGCGTCGGGGTGGTGTCATAAATAGTGTAGTGATCGCGATAATGTTCAAATAGCTGAGTACGCTGCGCCTGGTCGGTCTCCGGAAACAAAACTGCAAATGCCGGGTCCAGACTTAAGCCGATAATCTGCTTCACCGCATAACTGCTTGGCACCACCAGACCGGTTAAGCCGGCGGCAGCCTGCATCGATGACACAATCCGGCCGATGGAGTCCATGACCGTACCGTCCCAGTCGAAAATAACCAGTTTAACCTCTGCCATACTACTTTTATCCAAGCTATTTTTGTTAATAAAACTACTTTTATCTTCCAAACTACTTTTATCTTCCAAACTACTTTCTCGTTAATTTTGTCAGGGCGCTTTCCAGCTGCGCGTCAAGCGGCGCATCAATCCGCATCGTGGTCTGGCTGCCTGGGTGAACAAAACTCAGACTTTTTGCGTGCAGGAACAGCCGGTTTAAACCGATTTGGTTCATCTGGCCACTAAAGTCGTTATCACCATATTTATCATCACAGGCAATAGGATGACCTTTGCAGGCGGTATGCACCCGGATCTGGTGCGTACGACCGGTAACCGGAAAGGCTTCTACCAGGGTGCCCTGCTGATAACGCTGCAGGATCCGAAAGCGGGTTTCGGAAGGCTTACCATTCACTTCGTCAACCTTTACCACCCGCTCACCCGATTGCAGGGTGTTTTTACGCAGCGCGTCAGTTACCTTGCGCACTTTATTGTCCCAGTCGCCGCTAACCAGTGCCCAGTATTTTTTCTCAACGGTCTTGTCCCGCAGCTGCGCATGTAAATGGGTCAGCACCGAGCGTTTCTTGGCGATAAGCAAACAGCCGGAGGTATCGCGGTCCAGCCGGTGTACCAGCTCTAACATTTTTGCCTGTGGCCGCAATGCCCGCATTGCTTCAATAACCCCGAATTGCAGGCCGCTGCCACCATGCACCGCCATGCCGGACGGTTTATTCAGCACAATCAGGTCATTATCCTCAAACAGAATATGGCTTTCCAGCTCGCTGACCAGGCTTAATTTTACTGAGACCCGGTCCGGCTCAGCGGCAACGGTTAATGGCGGCACCCGGACGATATCTGCGTGCTGCAGCTTATACTCAGGTTTGACCCGCTTTTTATTAACTCGCACCTCACCTTTTCGTAAAACCCGGTAAATAACACTTTTTGGCACACCCCGCAGCCGTGCAAGTAAAAAATTGTCTATTCGCTGACCGATAAAATCGTCTTCGATTTCAATCATTTGTATCGGTAATTTGATTTCATCCGTCATGTGCTTTAAATACTCTGCTAAAATTACTTTTAAGTTGCTATCCGATGCACATTAGTGGGATAATCTCCCGGCTAATTATGCCAAAATGTGGCAATTAGGGCGCTCAAGGTGACATAAGAGAAAATGTGCGGCACCGTCAGGGGATGTGATCATACCGAAATCGTGGTGAAAACCAACGTTTTTTATAGCCCCGGCGTTTAAATAACGCCATTTGCCTGAGGTAATGCTGCGTAATCTGTTACCAACATCGGCAAAACACAGTTTCCGGTAACCTGAGCAACAAGAATAATTTGCTATAACGCAACGCCAAACGGCGGTGTGTTTCAGATTCAAACGAAAACAGATAACTATACTGTAAATAGTGACAATTTGGTTCCCTCAGGTATCCCAGTCGGGAGATTGCATTAAATGATGCCTGATAACATCTGAACACCCCAGGTGCCCGGCAAGGTTGCGTTGTGGCTGCATAAATGAGTCACCCAACAATGAAAAGAATGCTAATTAATGCCACGCAGGAAGAAGAAATCCGCGTTGCTTTGGTCGATGGCCAAAAACTATACGATCTGGACATAGAAAGCCCGGGTCATGAACAGAAAAAAGCAAATATTTACAAAGGCAAAATCACCCGGGTTGAGCCCAGCCTGGAAGCCGCTTTTGTTGACTATGGCGCCGACCGTCATGGTTTCTTACCACTGAAAGAAATTTCCCGCGAATATTTCCCTAAAGGTTATAGCTTTGATGGCCGCCCGAATATTAAAGAGGTGGTTAAAGAAGGTCAGGAAGTAATTATTCAGATTGATAAAGAAGAACGTGGCCAGAAAGGCGCAGCGTTAACGACCTTTATCAGCCTGGCGGGGTCATACCTGGTGTTAATGCCGAACAACCCGCGGGCTGGTGGTATTTCCCGCCGGATAGAGGGCGATGAGCGCCAGGATCTGAAAGACTCACTGGGTCAGTTAGCTATGCCGGATGGTATGGGACTGATTGTCCGTACTGCTGGTGTTGGTAAATCGTATGAAGAGCTGGATTACGATTTAAAAGCCCTGCTTAAGCATTGGTCAGCTATTACTGAAGAAGCAGCGAAACGGCCATCACCGTTTTTAATCCATCAGGAAAGTAATGTGGTGTTTCGCGCGATCCGCGATTACCTGCGTCGCGACGTTGGCGAGATTCTGATTGATAACCCGAAAATCTTCGAAGAAGCCAAGGTTTATATTCAACAATTCCGCCCCGATTTTGCCCATCGGGTAAAAATGTATGACGGCGAAGTGCCGCTGTTTATGCATTATCAGATTGAAACTCAGATTGAAACGGCGTTCCGTCGTGAAGTGCGTTTACCATCAGGCGGCTCTATTGTTATCGATGGTACAGAAGCCCTTACTGCAATTGATATTAACTCATCAAAAGCCACCAAAGGTGGTGACATTGAAGAAACAGCCTTTAACACTAACCTGGAAGCGGCTGATGAAATTGCCCGCCAGCTGCGGTTACGCGACCTCGGCGGCTTAATTGTTATCGACTTTATTGATATGACACCAGTCCGGCATCAGCGGGAAGTAGAAAACCGTTTAAAAGATGCGGTTAAACACGACCGGGCCCGGGTGCAAATTGGCCGGATATCCCGTTTTGGTTTGCTGGAAATGTCTCGCCAGCGTTTACGGCCGTCGTTGGGTGAATCTGCCGGCCATGTCTGTCCGCGCTGTCATGGCCGCGGCACCATCCGGGGTACCGAAAGCTCAGCATTATCTATTCTGCGCTTAATCGAAGAAGAAGCCATTAAAGATAACACCAGCCAGATCCATGCGCAGGTCCCGGTTTCTGTCGCAACCTACCTGATGAATGAAAAGCGTGAATCAGTCCGTCGGATTGAAAAACGCAACGGCATTCAGATTTTCATTATTCCCAATGAACATCTGGAAACACCTAACTATGAAGTATCCCGGATCCGGATTGATGAAGAACTGGATGACGTCAGCTACAACATGGTGAAAGCGCCGGAAGTAATCAGTAAGCCTTATCAGCCAAGTGTGGAAGTGGTTAAGGAAAAACCAGCCGTATCGGCGATCAATATTGCCCAGTCTGCCCCTGCCCGCTCTGCTCCTGCAGCTGGCGCAGCTGCACCGGCCGCACAACCTGATCTGTTCAGCAAACTGAGTAAATGGTTTAAAGGGTTAATCACCGGCAGCGAACCGAAAACTGAGCATAGCAAAACATCAACCCCGCAACATACGGCGAAAAAGGAAGAAAACAGAACTAACCGGGATGGCAGCCGGGGCTCTCGCGATGGCAGTCGTGATACAAGTCGTGATGGCAATCGCGACAGTAGCCGGCCAGACGGTAAGAGCGATAGTAATCGCCGTCGCAATAATAAGCGCCGTCGTCCGGACCAGGCCGATCGTGCTCCGGAGAAAGATGAAAGCGTCAGTAGTACTGCAGCCGCACCGGCGAAGCAGGAACGTGCTCCTCGTCCGGCGCAGGATCGTAACCGCCAGCAGGACAGTCGCAAACCACAGACTGAGCGGGCAATCGACGCCCCTGCGGCTGAAGCGGCCGATGAGCCAAAAGAGCGCAGTGTTGCAGCAGAGCGGCGTCAGCGTCGCAATATGCGCAAATCAGTGCGCCTGACTCAGCCTGCAGATAATTCAACTACCACCGCCGCCGCGCAATCGGCTCCGGCAGTTGAACAGGAGATCCTGGCCGCGCAGTCTGAAGAAAAAATGCTTGGTGCAGCAGTGACACCGTTGACAGATGAGTCGGCGACCGCGGTTGCAGATACACCAGTTACAGAAACACCGGTAGCTGAAGCCACTCCGGCGCAAGACGTGCAGGCAACAGCGCCAGCAAGTGACGTCGACAGTGAGCAGAAGGTAACTGAAACTGCTGCTGAACCCACGGCAGCGGACAAAACTGAAAGTCAGGATGAGGAAGAAACAGCTGAACCACGTAGCCGTAATCGTCGCTCTCCGCGTCATTTACGGGCCGCCGGTCAGAAGCGTAAAAAAGATCAGCAGGATGGTGCCGCTGAAGCAGCAACTGCTGATAACGCCGGCCAAGCTGTTACAGCTGATCAGGATGCTGAGCCGGCTGCTGAAAAAGCGGAACAGGCAGCCAGCGTTAAGCCTGAGGTTACTGCGCAAGCGACAACAGCAGAGCCGCAAGTTGCTGCCGGGGTAACTGACTCAGCTGAGCAAACTGAGGATGCAGCGACTGCCGATGCGAAAAGCAGCGACAATACGCCGACGACCAGCAAGCCCAGAGCCAAACCTGGCCGGCCGCGCGGTAAACGCAAAACTGCAGAAACAGCTACCACCGCTAAAGCAGAGTCAACTGAAGCAGCACCAGTAGCAAAAGCAGCGAGCAAGGCACCTGAGCAGTCAGAGCTTAACCTGGCACCAGCAGAAGGGGTAAAAGCCACCCCGCCAGCTGAACAACCTGTTGCGCAGCCAGTTGAGCAAAAAGCAGAACAGCCAGTGGCAAAAAAAGCTGAGCAGCCTGTTGCACAGAAAGCTGAACCGGCAGTTAAACAGAGTGTCGAGCAACAGCCACAAGCAAAAGCGGCTCCAGACAAAGCCACTGCGCCAGCAAAAGCAGGCAGTCGGTTTGGCAACATGGTAGTAGCAGATATGGCGAAACCTGAAGCTGCCACAGCTGAGCCTGTCAAAGCCAGTGAATCGGTTGCGGCATCTGCTGCGGAGCGCCCAGCTGTCAGCAGCTCAAACCGGCCTGCCGGCTCGGCGTTTGCCAGACAAGCTGCCAGTGCGCCAATGACCAAGCCAGAAAAAGCAGAATAAAATAAGCCCCCGTAAGCGGGGGCTGTTCTGTACATCAATTTACAAAGGTCCGGCATATAAAAATCCGGATAATAAAAAACCAGCTTAACCGCTGGTTTTTTTTATTTAAAAATCGTATTTGGCACTGAACTGTAAGCGATGCATATCGCCATCCAGGCCCGACTCTGCTTCGCGGTTAGCCAGTTTATATTCAACGCCAAACATCAGTTTTTTTGCTGCCTGATAGATCAGGTTGGTGGTCCAGCTACTGGTGGTTTTGGTAACACCGGCACCGGTTAAAGCAAGATCATTGTCAACGCTTAACATTGAATAAACCAGATTACTGCGCCACTGGCTGTTCCAGTTATGCCGGTAGGCAATAGCAAACGCAGTAGAGTCGATAGCGTCCAGCTCATTATTAGCATCGAGCACAGCACCGTTTGCCGTGTTCAAACCAATATAACGGCCAACGCCGGAGCCTGTAGTGGCAGTGATCCTGATGTCATTGTTGTCAGCTAACATTATTTTTGCCGTAGCACTTAAACCAAACGCTGACGTGGTGGTATCAATCGAGCCTGTTTCATAAGCAAGCTGACGCACCAGCGCCGACACTGACCAGTTACCCCACCCGGTCTTCTGACCATATTTAAACACCAAATCGGGTGTCGCATTATCGTCGGTTGTGATCCGGCCACCACCGCCAAAAGGTGTAACTGTGGTTTCCGGATTCTCTATTGCCACCTGAAAATTCCCGCTGGTGTAACGAATCTGAGCCTGGCGGGCGAATGGCATAGCATCGGTATTACCGATAAAATCCAGGGTATCCGGCAGTGCACTCAAATCCATAAAGGTTGACCAGGTCTGGCCAAACAACCAGCCATCGTAAGTAATAAAGGCGTGGCGTAACCGCGGCGAATAGCTGTTAGTAATCCGTTCATCGCCACCAGCTGTGGCTAAAAAATCCAGTTCGATATGGCCACCGAGGGTCTTGCCATTTTCAAGTTGGGTGGTGGTTTTGAAGAAGAAGCGCGACTGACGGGCGTGAAAATCAAAGGTTCCCCCTTCATCGGCGCCGCCAACCGGTGTCAGGCTCGGAATATAAAAATCTCTGCCAATACCGGTAGCTATCTGGCCATCAGAGCTATCGGTATACATTGCATCAAGTTTAACGTAGCCACCGAAGGTCACATCAGTGTCACCAATGTTAAAGCCGTTGGCCTGGACGCTGCCGGCAGATAACGCCAGCGCGATCGCTGCCGTCAGGGCGCTTAGGGTCTGTCTCTGTCTCATCTGAAATTCTCCATCTTTATTATTTTAATAACATCTGGTTTGCGTTATCTGGATTTTGACGGTACAACTTTGGGTGACAGTCTTAAAGTTCGCAATTAGCCTTTAGTCGCAGTTAGCACTATGGCTAAAGCTTGGCTAGACTATGGTCTAATTTCATTTTCAGCCTCAATTCGTTAGAAAGTAACCAACTCTAAATAATGATATTAATACTGCAGATCCACAGGGGAAACTATGTCACATCCAAGCCTTTATCCGGTAAGTGAGACGGCCAGAGCCAGAACACATATAACAGATGACATTTATCAGCAGATGTACCGCCAGTCAGTTGAACAGCCTGAACAGTTCTGGGCTGAACAGGGCAAACGTCTTGATTGGATCACGCCGTACAGCAAGATTAAAGACACCAGCTTTGAATTAGGTAACGTTAGAGTGAACTGGTACAGTGATGGTACGCTAAATGCCAGTTACAACTGTCTGGATCGTCACCTGGCCAGTCGCGCCAATCAGGTGGCGTTTTACTGGGAAGGTGATGAGCCCGGCGTGCAGAAAACAGTGACCTATCAGCAACTGTATGATCAGGTGTGTGCACTGGCCAACGGCATGAAATCGCTCGGCATTAAGAAAGGCGATCGGGTAACGATATATCTGCCAATGATCCCGGAAGCGGCGGTTGCCCTGCTCGCTTGTGCCCGGATTGGCGCCGTGCACTCGGTAGTATTTGCCGGCTTTTCGCCTGATGCCCTTGGCAACAGAATTGTCGACTGTGATTCAAAATTAGTGATCACCTCAGATCAGGCGCTGCGCGGTAACAGAGCAACTCATTTAAAAGACAATACCGATGCCGCGCTGGGCCACCTTGGCGATAGCAGCCCGGTACAAAATGTTATCGTTGTTAAACATGTCGGCAAAAACATCGATTTTCATCCCAGCCGGGATGTCTGGTACCACGAGCTGGTTTCCAGCCAGAGTAAGATCTGTGATCCCGAACCGATGAATGCCGAGGACCCGTTGTTTATTCTGTATACCTCAGGCTCGACCGGTAAACCTAAAGGCGTATTACACACCACCGGGGGTTATCTGGTATACGCTGCGATGACTCATCAGTATGTATTTGATTATCACGATGGTGATATCTACTGGTGTGCCGCTGACGTCGGCTGGGTAACCGGCCACAGTTATATTATTTATGGCCCGTTAGCCAATGGTGCCAGCAGCGTGATGTTTGAAGGCGTACCAACCTATCCCAGCGTAAAACGTATTGCCCAGATTGTTGATAAGTATAAAGTGAATATTCTGTACACCGCCCCTACTGCCATCCGCGCTCTGATGGCCCATGGTGACAGCCCGGTTGAAGGAGCTGACTTAAGTTCACTGAAAATACTCGGCAGCGTTGGCGAGCCAATTAACCCCGAAGCCTGGAACTGGTATTACGAAAAAGTCGGCAGCAGCCAGTGCCCTATTGTCGACACCTGGTGGCAAACCGAGACTGGCGGTATTTTAATCACGCCACTCCCCGGTGCCACTGCATTAAAACCGGGGTCGGCCACCCGGCCGTTTTTCGGCGTTAAGCCCGCAATTGTTGATAATGAAGGTCAGCAACTGGAAGGCGTTGCCGCCGGTAATCTGGTGATCCTCGATAGCTGGCCAGGTCAGATGCGCACCCTGTATGGGGACCATGACAGGTTTGAACAAACCTACTTCAGTACCTATGCCGGTATGTATTTTACCGGTGATGGCGCCAGACGCGATGAAGACGGCTACTACTGGCTGACCGGTCGGGTAGACGATGTACTGAATATTTCCGGCCACCGGCTGGGTACTGCAGAAATTGAAAGTTGTCTGGTGGCCCACGATGCGATAGCCGAAGCGGCGGTGGTGGGTTATCCGCACGATATTAAAGGTCAGGGTATCTATGTTTATGTCACGCCCCGGGTCGGTGTGGAACCCAGTGATGAACTGACCAAAGCTATCCGGGCCTGGGTACGCGAGGAAATTTCACCGATTGCCACTCCGGATTTAGTACAATGGGCACCGGCGGGTCTGCCAAAAACCCGCTCCGGTAAAATAATGCGGCGTATCCTGCGTAAAATTGCCGCTAATGAGCACGATCAGTTAGGTGATATTTCTACCCTGGCCGATCCATCAGTAGTTGAAATTTTAGTAAATAACCGTTTAAATCGTAAGTAAGGCAAAAACAGCGTAAGCTTACGTTGTTCCAGTTGCAGCAAAAAGGCCGCTATTGCGGCCTTTATAATAATTACAATTCTGGACCTTACCGGAGGATTTATATGGCAAAGCTTATCGTTGCTGACGACCATCCGTTGTTTCGCAATGCACTGATTAATGCGATAAGCAGTACCTTTGTCACTAAGGCGACTATTGAAACCGACAGTTTTGATACCACCTGTACTGCATTGGAACAACACCCGGACACCGATCTATTGTTACTTGATTTACATATGCCGGGCAACTGTGGCTTTCTGGGCTTAATTCAGTTACGAAAAAATTACCCCAGTCTGCCGATAGTGGTAATCTCTGCCAGTGAAGAGCTGGATGTGATCCGCAGGGTCATTGCTTTTGGTGCCTCAGCTTACATTCCTAAATCAGCGAATCCACTGGATATCAGTACCGCGCTAAATGCAGTACTGGCAGGTGAACTCTGGGTACCCGCTACCTTGCAAAAAGCAGTCTTTCAGGAGCAAGGGGCTGGTGAGGATTTAGATTTAGCCGCCAAAGTGGCTCAGCTTACTCAGCAGCAATACAAAGTACTGTATTATTTGACCGAAGGCTGGCTGAATAAACAAATCGCCTACGATTTACATATTTCAGAGGCAACCGTTAAAGCCCATATTACCGCGATTTTCCGAAAGCTGGGTTGCACTAACCGTACCCAGGTGGTTATTCAGGCCCAGCGTCTGACCCTGGAGCCCCCGGTAAACAGAGCAATGGCGCAGCAACATTAGGCTCGCAGCAGAGTGAGCAGCAAGCTGCTCAACTCATTCCGGCAGCTGCTTAGTGCGTTTAAGCATTTTAAAATGATTCAGGCTGGCGCGAAGCGCACCGGGTTTAATGGGCTTAGCCAGATACATTAGCCCCGCTGCCTTAGCCCTCGCCGCTAAGTCAGCCTGTGGCGACGCCGACACCAGGATCCCACCAACATCTCCCCACAACGGTTTTATCTGCTGATATAAATCCAGACCATTGCTCTGCTGCCCTAACTGATAGTCAATTAACATGACATCAGGCGCGGGGGCACTTTGGGCGTAAGCCAGCAGCTCCTGTTCGTCATAAAAACAACTTACTTCAGAAATTTGCCACTGCTCCAGTAACACCTTTAATGCAGCAAGGTTGGCGGCATCATCATCAATACATACTACTTTTAGTCCCGGCAATGGTCGCTGCAGCTGCTGGCCGGGTAGCGGTAGCAGCGTCCGCGCAGGCTTTGCCGCAAGCGGCAAACTGATACTGAACAGTGTACCTTTACCAGGCCAGGAGCGAACCTGTAACGGATGATTAAGTAATTTTGCCATCCGGTGTACCACCCCCAACCCCAGGCCTACCCCCTGCTGACCTTTAGCGGTGGCATCTATCCGGTAAAAATCTTCGAAGATCCGCTCGACATCATAAGGCGAAATGCCAGGCCCGGTATCCCATACCTGTATGGTCACCGTATCCTGGTGTTTTCTGCACCCCAGTAAAATCCGGCCTTTAGTAGTGTATTTAATCGCGTTGGACAACAGGTTTTGCAAAATTCGCCGCAAATAAGTCGAGTCAGTCAGGACATGGTATTCGGCCAGCCGCACCGTTAATTGCAAACCTTTCTGACTGGCGATAAGCCGGTATTCTTCTGTCAGTTGTGACAGCAGCTCTTGCAGCGCCACCGGCTGCACATCGGGTTGCAACTTACCATCATCCAGTTTGGCAATTTCCAGCAGGGTTGAAATCAGCTCCTCTGAGGCTTTTAACGAATTATCAAGCTGGCTCAGAATAGCCTGTTGCTGTTGCTTTTCAAAAGCACCGCCAAGCGCAGCAGTAAACAACCTGGCAGCATTTAATGGCTGCAAAATATCATGGCTGGCCAGAGCCAGAAAGCGGGTTTTAGAAGCATTGGCCGCTTCAGCTTCTGCTTTTGCCTGCAGCAGTTGCTGCTCGGTCGCCCGGCGCCGGCCAACTTCTGCCAGCAATTCATGGTTTATATCCGAGATAGTCTGGGTCCGCTCCTGCACCCGTTCTTCCAGATGCTGCTTCGCTTCTGCCAGCGCCTGTACCGATTCTACATGCTCAGAAATATCGGTAAAACTGGTCACAAAGCCGCCCCCCGGAATAGGATTGCCGCGCATTTCAATAACCCGGCCATCGGGCCGGACCCGTTGAAACACATGGGCGGTGCCTTTTTGCATATGGGCTATTCGCTTTTCCACATGCTCGTCCGGATCGCCCGGCCCGCAAAGGCCACGTTCTGCATTAAGCCGAACAATATCCGCAACGGGCCGGCCGACCCGCACCATGCCCTCCGGGTAACCGAACATCTCCAGATAAGCTTTATTCCAGGCAACCAGTTTCAGCTCCCTGTCGACTACGCTGACGCCCTGACTCAGGTGCTCCAGGGTTGAAAATAGTATTTTGCGGGAGAACTGAATGGCCTGCGTCGTATCATCAAACAACGTGACCACATCTTCAAAACCCAGTTGCCGGCCCTCCAGCACCGCATTGACCATGGCCGATGCAGAAGACGCGCCGATAACCCCGGCTAACTCGCGTTCAACATGCTCGACCAGGCCGACTGTTGGCAGGTCATCCAGCTGCAGGCTGAGCTTTTGTTTGCGGCCAAACTCTGCCAGACATTCAATTGCCCGGCTGCTGCCGACAAAGCGCTCCAGCAAAATTTTTAAATCTGCATTATGAATACGGATCCGCCTGGCCGGGGTATCCTGATGGTCAATTGGCAGATTGGGTTTAACAAACGCCACGGCTTGCAAGCGGTCCTGCAAATTACCATTAGTGAACAAAGAAACGCAGATATAGGCCAGAATATTAAAGCCAAGTGAGAGCAGAACACCATGCGTTAAACTGTCCAGCTCAATCGCAAACATGCCGGTAGGTGACAGCCAGTCCATCCCCAGCAAGCCCTGCTGCATAATGTCGCTGTTTATAACCCCGGCATTTACCAGTTGCGGTAACATCAGGGTATAAAACCATAGCACCAGGCCCAGGCTTAAGCCGGTGTATACGCCCCAGGCATTACCCCGTCGCCAGTACAAACCGCCCAGCACGGCCGGGGCCAGCTGAATGGCCAGTGCAAAGGCCAGCAAGCCGGTTTCAGCCAGCTCATAATTGCGGGCAAAAATCTGATAGTAAAAATAAGACAGCCCCATCACCAGCATTATCATGGCCCGGCGTACCAGCAGGATCAGTAAACTGTAATCGTGCGGCATACCTTTGCGGCGATTAGATTGCAGTAAACTGGGCATTACCACGTCGTTACTGATCATGGTACTTAACGCCAGAGTAGCAATAATAATCATCGAGGTGGCGGCAGAGAAACCACCAATAAATACCAGCACACTTAGGCTATCCCAGCCAGACTGCGACGGAATTAACAATACAAAGCTGTCTGCCTGCGCCAGCATTGCCGGAAACATCTGCATGCCTGCGACGGCAAGCGGCACCACCACCAAAGTGACCAGTAGCAGATAGCCGGAAAACCAACGTCTGGCGTGGCGCAAATGATGGTGGGAAACGTTTTCAACAAAGGCGACATGAAACTGGCGGGGAAGTAAAAACACGGCAGCCATTGCCAACAGGGTTTTGGTAATAAATTCGACGATGCCAGAGGTACCGTAGCTGGCCTGCTGACTGCTGGCATGCGCAGCAAAGGCCTGCAGCACATTCTGCTCTTTATCCAGAATAAAAACATATACCGCTATCGCCAGCGTCAGCAAAGCAAATAGCTTAACCACAGATTCAAACGCTATCGCCACCATAACGCCACGGTTTTGTTCAGTTAAATGCAGCTTACGGGTGCCGAATAAAATGGCAAAAAAAGCCATGGCAATCGCACTGAGTAACGCACTGTCCTGATACCAGCTGCCGGCAATATCAGAGAAATCGCCGCCCAGCAGCACCTGATAAGAGCTGGCAACGGCTTTTAACTGCAGTGAAATATAAGGCACCACCACAATAAGACAGATAATCGCCGACAGCATGGCAATATTCTTGCGCTTACCATAACGGGCAGAGATAAAGTCAGCTATCGAGGTAACGTTTTGTTTTTTAGATACATACAGCAGCTTAAATAAAAATGGCTGGCCAAAGATAAACAGTAACACCGGCCCCAGATAAATAGGAATATAGTCCCAGCCGCGGGTCACAGCCGTGCCGACTGCGCCATAGTAAGTCCAGGAGGTACAATAGACTGCCAGGGCCAGGCTATAGATCAGCCCACCATACTTTCGTATCAAACGGTCGTCGGCATGCCGCTCGCCCCAGTTGGCAATCCAGAATAACCCCCCAACGTAAATCAGCGCCAATAAGGCGACAGTCCATGCCGTCACTGCTTTCTCCTGCTGTCTGTATAGCAATACTTTGAGCTGCCAGCTCACCACTGTCAATCTCTGGTCACGGGGCTTCGACTAAAGTCGGGCTGGCGCACCGGGTAACTGCTGCTAGATTAACAAGGCTCGATAAAAATAACTAAAGGAGAAATATGATGGCGAACCATACAAATAACGCCAAGGCCTACTGGCAAGCGAACCTTCGCTTGATCATCGGCAGCCTGGTGATATGGGCGCTGGTGTCCTATGGCTTTGGCATATTGCTGCGGCCTTGGCTGGCAGGCATTCCGGTAGGAGGCACAGACCTGGGTTTCTGGTTTGCGCAACAGGGTTCAATTCTAACCTTTATCGCTTTGATCTTCTTCTATGCCTGGAGAATGAACAAACTCGATAAGGAATTCGGTGTGGACGAGGAGTAAGCAGGATGAGTCAATTCGCAATAAACCTGATATTTGTTGGCGGCTCCTTCGCCCTCTATATCGCAATCGCAATCTGGGCCCGGGCTGGCACCACTAAAGAGTTTTATGTCGCTGGCGGCGGGGTAAACCCGGTAATGAATGGTATGGCCACAGCCGCAGACTGGATGTCAGCGGCGTCATTTATTTCAATGGCCGGCTTAATTGCCGCTGGCGGTTATGCTAATTCAACCTTCTTAATGGGTTGGACCGGTGGCTATGTGCTGCTGGCGATGTTACTGGCACCTTACCTGCGTAAGTTCGGTAAATTTACCGTGCCTGATTTTATCGGCGACCGTTTTTACAGCACCGGCGCCCGGCTGGTTGCCGTAGCTTGTCTGATCATTGCCTCTGTTACCTATGTAATCGGCCAGATGACCGGCGCCGGCGTGGCGTTTTCCCGTTTTCTGGAGGTCAGCAGTGACTGGGGGCTGATGATTGCTGCCGTTATTGTGTTCCTGTACGCGGTTATGGGTGGAATGAAAGGCATTACTTATACTCAGGTCGCGCAGTATGTGGTACTGATAATCGCCTACACCATTCCGGCAGTATTTATTTCCTTACAACTGACCGATACCTTTTTGCCACCACTGGGATTGTTCGCCGAACACACTGAGTCTGGCATGCCATTACTGGCTAAACTGGATCAGGTTGTCAGTGAACTCGGGTTTCGTGACTACACTGCTGATGTCGACAACAAACTGAATATGGTGCTGTTTACCTTATCGCTGATGATAGGTACTGCCGGTTTACCGCACGTTATTATCCGGTTTTTCACGGTGCCTAAAGTTGCCGATGCGCGCTGGTCTGCAGGCTGGGCACTGGTGTTTATTGCCCTGCTATACCTGACTGCACCGGCTGTTGCTTCAATGGCCCGTTTAAACCTGCTGAATACGATTTATCCGGCAGGCCCTACCGCACAAGCCATTGAGTATGCCGAACGGCCAGACTGGATGAAAACCTGGGAAACCACCGGTTTAATTAAGTTTGATGATAAAAACAATGATGGTCGTATCCAGCTTTACAATGATACGCCGGCATTCGCTGCTACTGCAGCCGAACGGGGCTGGGATGGTAATGAACTGACAGTAAATAACGATATTCTGGTACTAGCTAACCCTGAAATTGCCAACTTACCAGGCTGGGTTATTGGTTTAATTGCGGCCGGTGGTCTGGCAGCAGCGTTATCAACAGCGGCCGGGTTGCTGCTGGCGATATCCTCTGCGATCAGTCATGATTTAATCAAAGGCTCACTTAAACCGGATATCAGTGAGAAAGGTGAGTTGCTGGCAGCCCGTATTTCGATGGGAGTCGCTATCGTCGTCGCCACCTGGCTTGGTATGAACCCGCCTGGCTTCGCTGCCCAAACCGTGGCGCTGGCTTTTGGTATAGCTGCTGCCTCTATTTTCCCGGCGTTGATGATGGGTATCTTCTCCAAACGGGTTAATAGCGTTGGTGCTATCAGCGGTATGCTGGCGGGTCTACTATCAACTTGTGTCTACATCTTCCTGTATCTGGGCTGGTTCTTTATCCCAGGCACCGCAACCTTTGAAAATATTCCACAAAACTGGTTGTTTGGAGGTACAGGCTACGGCATTTCACCACTGTCTTTCGGTGCAGTTGGCGCGATGATTAACTTTGCTGTTGCCTTTACGGTGTCAAGCCTGACTGCGCCACCACCGGTGCGGATCCAGGAACTGGTTGAAAGCGTCCGCTTCCCAAGGGGTGCTGGCCAGGCAGTTGATCACTAAGCTATAGTGGCAGCAGCATTAAGTTGCCATAGCAGTTGAAATAGCAGCGGGCTTTCATTTGAAAGCCCGCCTTTTTAGAAAACATAAATAAACAGGACACCCTTATGTTGTGGGAATTAATTGCCACCGTGTTTGCCGGCCTGGGGGCCGCAGGGATCGCCCTGGCCATCCGTTTTATCAGCAGGAAGAAAGCGCCACGCTGGTTAATCCCTGCATTTGCCGGACTCGGCATGCTAGGCTTTCAGGTACAAAGTGAATACAGCTGGTATCAGCATCAGGCAAGCCGATTACCCGAGGGCGTTGTGGTGGTTCGTGCCATAGAGCAGCAGGCAGTCTGGCGGCCGTGGAGCTATATTTATCCGCAGACATTACGCTTTATTGCCGCAGATGTCGCTAATGCCGCGCCCAACCAGCGCAACAATGCAGTCTGGCTGGTTGATCTGTACTTTTTTGAACGGCGGTTAGCGGCCAAACGGGTACCTCAGGTGGTACATTGCCAGCAGCAGGCCCGCACTGATTTTACCGAACAGTTGCAAATTCCGGCACCGGGTGAAGCTGTCAGCGCTGACTGGCATAAACTGGCTGAAAATGACCCGTTACTGCTGGCGTTGTGTCAGCGTCAGGCCGTGTGAGAGATAAGGTAAATAATCAGGTGCATCACCAGATAAAGGGGTTGAGATTATATGGAAGTCGCTGAGGTTACTACATTTTTAGCTGGCACCACCCCCTTCGACCAGCTTGATCATGCTCAGCTGGCCAACCTGGCTAGCCACATCAGTGTTTACTACTGTCAGCAAGGCGAAACGGTGCAACCGCATTCAGAGCGGTTGATGATTGTCCGTACCGGAATTTTTGCGCTGTACAGCGATCAGCAAACCTTGCTGACTAAACTGGAGCAAAGTGATTTTTACGGCTATCAATTATTATTAACCGGGCTTAGTGACAACGATAATCTGGTGTGTGAGGAAGACGGTCTGGTGTACTGGTTAAACGCCGATGCTTTTCATCAGTTACGCTACCAATATAAAAATATCGACATTTTTTTTCAGCGTTTATTCAGCCGTCGCTTACACCAGTATAAAGCTCAGCAACAAAACTCGCGCTTTACCCTTAAAATCAGCGATATCGTCCAGGCCCGTAAAATAGCCATTGATGGCGACCAAAGCGTGCAACAGGCTGCCAGCTTAATGACTGAGAAAAGGGTGTCATCGCTGCTGGTAGAGCAACAACAGCAGCTGATTGGAATTATCACCGACCGCGACCTGCGCAGCAGAGTACTGGCCGCAGGTCTGGCGGCGCAAACTCCGGTCAAGCAGGTAATGACGGCCAAGCCCCATACTATCGACAAACATGCTTATTTGTTCGAAGCCGTGCAACTGATGAGCCGGCACAATATTCACCACTTACCGGTACTGGACAAACATCAAAGCTATTCTATGATCACGGCCACCGATATCATTCGCGCCCAGCAAGATCATCCGGTTTATCTGATTGGTGAAATTCATCGTCAGACCAGCATTGATGGCCTGGAACACTGTGCCGGCCAGATCAGCAGTCTGGCACTGACCCTGGGCAAGCAGCAGGTGCCAGCGCATGAAGCCGGCCACATTATCACGACAATTACCGATGCGCTGACTCAGCGCTTAATTGCCTTAGCTCTGCTGGAACTGGGGCCCGCGCCCTGTGTTTTCAGCTGGCTGGCGTTTGGCTCACAAGGCCGGATGGATCAGAGCCTGAACGCTGATCAGGACAATGCATTGCTGCTTGAAAAAGAACCAACCGGCAGAATAGCCGATTACTTTGCCGCTCTGGCTGATTTTGTCTGTCAGGGCTTAGCCCGCTGCGGCATCACGTTGTGTCCGGGCAATATCATGGCATCCAACCCGGCGCTGCGCTTAAGCTTAAAAGGTTGGTCTGGCCAATTTGGCAAGTGGGTGAACAGCCCTACTCCCGATGCCTTACTCAAAGCCAGTATTTTTTTCGACTTGCGGCTGATTGAAGGCAGTAAAGGCTTATTCAATGCGTTGCAACAGGATATTCTGGCCCGAACCCGGGATAATGCCCTGTTCCTGTACCATCTGGCGCAAACCGCATTGCAGCGCAGCGCCCCACTCAGCTTTTTGCGTAATTTTATCCTGGAACATGATGGTAAACAGAAAAAAGGCCTGGATTTAAAAAAGCGCGGCATCAGTTTAATTACCGATATTGTCCGGGTTTATGCACTGTCAGCCGGCATCAGTGACATTAATACCCGCCAGCGTCTGGTGCAACTTGGTAATAGCGGCGTGATGGACAGCAAAGATACCCAGAACTTATCTGACGCATTCGATGTCCTGGCGCAGTTGCGCTGGGACAAACATCAGCATGACCTTATTCAGGGGCATGATGTGACCAACTTGCTGGATCCCAATGTGCTATCGGGTTTGCAGCGGCATCAGCTTAAAGACAGTCTGACGGTGATTAATGATGCCCAGTCTTCATTAAAGCAGCGGTTTTGCCGTGACTTATAACATGCTCGCCTGGCTATCCGATAAAACCACCCCACTGAGCCATGTTGTACAGGCATTTAATCAGACACCGCTACCGGCGGGATCGGTCCGGGCCAGCGACTGCCCTTTTCTGGTGATTGACCTGGAGCTGACCGGTTTAAATGCCAGACAGGACCATATTGTCAGTCTGGGCTGGCTGCCGGTACGTCAGCATGAAATTGTGTTAAATGAAGCCAGACATTACCTGGTACAAAGCCCGGTCAGTGTGGGTCAGAGCGCGACGTTTCATGGCCTGCATGATAAAGACTTTGACCAGGCGCAGGATTTGGCTGAGGTATTAACAGAATTAATGCAACGTTATGCCGGCTATATTTTTGTTGCCCATCACTGCCAGCTCGATAACCGCTTTTTAGCCGTTGCCAGTCAGCGTATTTTCGGCAAAACTGCGAAATTCAGTTTTATTGACACCCTGAATATCGAGCTGTACCGGATGCAAAAGCAGGGCGTGGTAATGAAAAAAGATGCACTGCGACTGCACCAATGTCTGCAGCGGCATAAATTACCACAAAGCGGCCAGCACCATGCGCTGGCCGATGCTTACAGTTGCGCTTTACTGCTGTTAAGCCAGCTGAAACACAGCCATCCTGAGATTACCCTCGCCGACCTGCAGTTGCAAAGCCGCTAAACCGCGCACTTTAGCCCCTATCTGAGTTACATCCAGGCTTTTTTACTCTGTTGCAACTGATACAGCCCCTGCTCCAGCAATGCCCAACCCCCTGCCTCATCAACAAAGGGCAACTCCAGCGCCCCGGACGCCATGACCAGTTTAACGGTGCATAAACCTGAGCGACGCATCAGCCAGCTCTGCTTAAACGTGACCTGCTGCAATTTGTAGTTGGCAAAGCAGTAATAATCAATGCCAAAATAGCCCTTACGAACATAACAATACTGTTCATCCTGAGCATAGCCATAGCGATACCAGCGCATTACTATTAACAGGGCCCAGAATGACAGTGGCACTATGGTAAGTAACGCCAGTTCCGGTTGCTGTTGCAACCACAGCACCGTTTGGCTGATAACAGTGACAGGCAGCCAGAACAACAATAAATAACGCCAGATAAAACGCCGGCTGATCCGGCGAAATACCACAGTGCTTAGCTGATTATCAGGATAAGCGTCACTGAGCAGGGTTAAGGCTTCAGCCGGAGTAACCGACGGCACCATAATTTTCTGCTCAGAGGCAAACTGCTGCTGGCCGTTAATTTGCTCAAAACTCAGATTAACCCGGCCAAGCAACATATCCAGCCAGTCGCGCTTTAACGAAACCCACTGTAAGCGGGAAAGCTTCATATTGACTTCATGCCGGGTCAGCAAACCACTGCGCCGGATATAATTGTGCTGTTTTTTATGCAGGGTGTAACCGTAAAACGTTAATACCGATCCCAGTACCGAAAACAACGTGAATAGCAGCATAATAAACATGGTAAGCGACAAAGCATACAGGCCAATCACGAACCAGGACTGCTGGGTCGGGTCAAACAACGCTGGCAAATCTATGCCCGCCTGCAACAACAGGGCGAGGATTTTATCGGCGAGCTGATTATAAAAAGGCGCCGCCAGGCCTAAAAACAACCAGATCCGGTTATTACTGATCCCATGGATCACTAAATCAGCCAGACTTCGCTGATTTAACAGCTGCTCAGCGGCAGCTGGCGGTTCAGAGTTTGCCTGCTGGTCGGCAGGTTGCGGATCATCTGCTACCGGCTGCCGTAAATCGAGAATATGTTGCTTTAATGCCTCGGCGAAGGGCCGGCTCAGGGCTACTAAGCGCGCTTCCTGCTGAACTGAACCGGCAGTATCCAGTTGCAGACAAACATAATCGGCCGGACGATAAAAAATGGGTTGTTCCAGTTTAATATTCTGGATCCGGTTAAAAGGTAAATTAAGATACTTTTTGCTGATCACGCCGGAGCGGATCTCTACCGTCCCTGCCGATAAGCGGTACTGAAAATAATAATACTTCAGTAATGCTGCGACAATAATCAGCAGCAGTAAGCCGCCCAACATACCAATGGCCAGCCCGGGATTATCTTTAATCCGGTTAAACAGCAAAATAAAAGGCGGGATCAGATAAACAAACTGGCCGGCAAAAAAGCGCAGTACCGCCACCGCAAAATATAAAATAGCAATCGGCGACACCCGCTGCCATTCGGCCTGGCTGACAGTCTGCTTCAGCTCAGATAAAGGGGCTACGTCCGATTCATTGCTGTTGTTCATCTTGCAAAGCATCCTTATGCTGCAACACAAACTGGCGGATTTTCTGAGCCTGAGTCAACCAAAGTCCGGGAATTTCAAAGGTGTGCATGGCGCCACCGGCGCTGAATAACTGCAACCGGGCTAACGAGGCTTTGCGCTCGAGCGGCCCCTGTTTTAATTCAATATGCTGCACCCGCACTACCGGCTGGGTGATCATTTTTCTGAAAAAAATACCCGAGCTGTAGCTGATATCGTGCTCCCGCAGCGCGAAGTGTTTATGTTTATCAGCCTGCCAGCAATATAACGCCCGTAAAGCACCGAGCAGCGGCACCAACCAGAGCGCATGCGTTACTACCTGCGATAAATCTGCTGGTAGTAACCACCAGGGTTGCCACCACAACAGCAGTAACAGCAGCGTTAAGCCAGCAAAAAAAACAGCGTTAACACCCTGGCGCAACAGCCAGAAACGGCTGGCTAATGGCTCCAGCTGCAATGCCTGCAGCGGGGTTATCTGCTCAGCAGCCAACTGCGTGTTGCTAAAACCTGCTGCACTGCTCATCAGTTTACTCCTGTGCGTCAGCATCGGCGCCGGGACGGTACTTCAGCTGTAAACCTTTAATAAAATTGCGTAGCACCTGATCCTGACACGCCCGGAAATGTTTGTGATCGGCGCGGCGGAAAAAGGCACTCAGCTCCGGTTTGCTTAGCCTAAAATCAGCCAGCGTCATCACTTCCAGTACATCGTCATCTTTAAAATCGAGGGCGATTTTCAGTTTGCGCAAAATAATATTGTTGTTAAGGCGCTGCTCGGGTTCCGCTTGCGGGCCGTCTTTACGGCCACGCTTGTGAACGATCAGTCCGTTTAAAAAGCGGGCAAGATCAACATCCGCCATGGCACCGAATTCACTGTCATCGTCTTTGCTAAGCCAGCTGATCATTTGCTCGCGGCTTGGGGTCTGACCACCGAGCGCCATAATATCGCTCATGGTGCTGTTGTTATATTCAAAGGCATACCGCAAGCGGCGTAACACATCATTGTTGGTCACAGTGCAATCCTGTTATAGGCTATAAAACAACAAAAGGCGCAGAACGCGCCTTTTGTCTTTGTTAGCACGCGAAATTACTTCGCGCGGCTGCGATATTCGTCAGTACGGGTGTCAATTTCAATCTTATCACCAATATCAACGAAAGCCGGTACCATTAACTCAAAACCGGTATCCAGTTTGGCCGGCTTCATTACTTTACCGGTAGTATCGCCTTTGGCTGCAGGTTCAGTGTAAACCACTTCACGTACAACGACGGTGGGTAAATCAACAGAGATAGCCCTCTCGTTATAGAATACCACTGAACATTCCATACCATCAGTCAGGTACTTCAGCGCTTCTGTCATGTTTTCAGCTTCAATCTCGTACTGGTTGTACTCAGAATCCATAAACACATACATCGGATCAGAGAAATAAGAATAAGTTACTTCTTTGGTTTCCAGTAATACCTGCTCAAACTTGTCATCGGCACGGTATACCGTTTCCATGCCCTGGGCATTCAGCAGGTTTTTCATTTTCATTTTTACAACGGCAGAGTTACGACCAGATTTGTTAAACTCGGCCTTTAAAATTACCATCGGTTCAGTGCCAACCATAATTACCTGGCCAGCGCGCAGTTCTTGGGCTGTTTTCATCATTGTTGAAATATCTTCATTGTTGGGAAAAATTGGGCGCTATTATAAATTTTTTTTTGGCAAAGTGCACGAGGTTGCTGGCAAGATCTCCATTTGCCATTATTTGCTCGCGCCAGCAGCGGTTGTAAGCGGCAAGTTGCGGCAAAACAGCATAAAATTGCTGCCAGCTCAGTTCAAGCTCGCTGTCGGTATTCCAGCTTAGATAAAACTGCTGGGTTGTTTTGGCAAGCTGCGCTGGCATCTGCTGACAATAACGGTCAAGAAACGCTTGCAGCTTAAGCAGATGCGCGTTTTCCTGCTGCCGGTAGATTTGCCAGACAAAGGGCTGCCCTGCCCAGTGCGCCCGGATCACCGAGTCTTCCCCTCTGACAAAATTCAGATCACAAGCTGCCAGTAATAAGTCATAATCTGGCTGCGCCAGAAACGGCATCACTTTTAAGCAAAGTTGGTTCAGCTGCACTGTAGCGCCGCTTAATAACGGTGGATACTGTCTGGCAAGCTCATTTGCCAGCTCACCGTGCGGAATAACACATAATACCTTGCCCGGTTGCTGCTGCCATTGCTGCAGTAAACCGGCGAACTGACTGTGGCTGTAGGCAAACAGGGAAATTTTAAACTGAAACTGGTCAGCATCCAGGCCCAGTTGTTGCCAGAACAGTTGCTGAGCCTTACTATCGGCTTTAAAAGCATCGAGCCTTTGCGATAAGCCCTGCTCATGCAGCAAACCGCCAGTCTGATCACTAAAACCCGGGAAAAAGAAATATTTGTTCAGGCCACCCTGCCCCTGCGGTGAGCTAAGACCATGACAGCCTTCGACCCAGCTCTCTGCCGAAAGATACTCCAGATTAAGCCACAACGGCGCGGGTTGTTGCAGCGCCATCTGCTGTTTATACCCATCCGGAATGGTACAGGCCAGTGCTTCAATAACCACAATGGCAGGCGCCAGCTGCTGCCAGTTAAGCGACGGGCACCTTTCATCCGGCCAGTACACTACCTCAACGCCAGCGACAGCCTGCCTGGCCAGCTCAGGATTTATTTGCGGACAAATCCGCTGAAAACTGTGCAAATCATCAACCAGCAATTCCACGCTGATTTTATGCTCTGCTACCAGCTGGCGGCTTAAACGCCAGCAAATGCCGATATCACCGAAGTTATCCACCACTGAGCAGAATATGCGCCATAACCCGCGCGCTTCAGATTGAGTTAGCTGTTGCAATTGATTGCCTGTTTTATCATTACAGAATTAGCGGCGCTATTATACCTACCGCAATGCGCAGGAACAGCCAAAGAATGATTAGAAACAAAATCGTCACCAGCCAGGCCAGCATATATTGCATAAACCCGCGCAGGCGTTGCAGCAGCCTGCTCCAGAAATCAGATGCGTCAGTCGTTGCTGGCGGCTGATCAAACAGCAGTGTCAGCAACATGATGTTTAACGTAAAGGCAAAACTGACCAGCGCCGTCAGTTGCCAACGCTGACTCACCCCAACCGGCGCCAGTAACAACAAATAGCCCAGCCAGCTTAAACTGGCCAGCGCCAGCAGCAGCCACAGCGGTTGCAACGGTTGTAATTTAACGGCCAGACGACGATAAAAGCTTAACATTGCTCGCCTTCCTGTTGACGCAGAGCGGGTGGGTACAATGGCAATATGCCGGACTCGCCGGCCATATCTCCCACCAGCCAGATTTCATTAAACGGATGCGACTTCGGCATATGTAATTTATCGCAATGTGACATCATATCCTGGCGTGTCCACAACGGATTGGCGTTACGGATCACCAGCCAGACATTATCGCTCTGATAATGTTTCAGCGCCTTAGAGCTGATAATCCGGTTTAATGCGGTCAGTAGCCGGTGTTCCGGTGGTGTGCGCAGTAATGCCATCAGCTCGCGGTGCGTTTCGGCACTGATAGCTCTGCCCAGAATATGCATGGCCTCCACTTCACTGCCATACAAGTGGGCAATTTCTAAATCCAGTTTGCTGCCATCGTAATAGCAGGATACATCGGGGCGGGCCGGTTCGTTATGCCAGATATGGCGCATTTTAATCCCAAAGCGTTGCTGGTACAGCCGCATGAAAATGCGGGCCGCTTCGTGCTCCAGTTTAATTTTTTCTTCTGAGCCGTTCATAGCCAATACCTTAACAGGCTTAACTTGCTGCTGTGAAGTAATAACGCCAGATCTCAATAATTACCGGAACCACAGACAGCAACAGGATAAAACCCATAAACATATTAAAAATCCGCTGAAATAACGGTTTGGTCAGGACTTTTTTAAGCCCAGCGCCAAACACCAGCCAGATACCGACACAGGGAAACGCCATCAGCAAAAATGCCAGGGTAATCATCACCACCTGATACCAGTAGACGCCAGTGACTGATGTAAACGCCGCGACGGCGCCTGAAGCCATAACCCAGGCCTTACCGTTAACCCATTGAAACAACGCTGCCTGCAGAAAACTGAATGGCTTACTTTTGCCAGTCGCAATGGTTTCAGGCCGGGCACTGGCTATGCGCCAGGCCAGCCAGATTAAATAGGCGGTACCCAGAATTTTAATAAGCTGGTGCAAGTGCGGATAGCGGTCAAATATCACCCCGAAACCCAACCCGACCAGCAATACCATCAGTGGAAACCCGAAGCAGATCCCCAGCCAGTGCGGCACACTTTGTTTAATCCCGTAATTAACACCGGATGACATGATCATCACATTATTAGGGCCGGGGGTAATGGTCGTTGAAAACGCAAAAAATAATACTGCCAAAAACAAGTCCATGCAGGCCTCAGCTAACTGTAAAAATTATCACTTAACACCGTAAATAAAGCACCGGTTAAGTTTACTTCGCTGCCAGGCTAATCTCAAACTTCACAGCGCGAAGCCCATTCTGGGCGATTTTTATGGTTTCAGCTAGTTTTATAAGATGCTGATTTGCTTTCATTAAATTATTAGCTAGACTGATGTGGATAACAAAGGAGAACGTTATGAATAAAATTATTGGTTTAGCGTTATTAGTTGTGGGTGCGGTACTACTTTATTTCGGTTACAACGCGTATAACTCTGCAGCATCGGAAGTATCAGAGTTTGTTACCGGCAGTCCGACAGATCATGCCGTCTGGTATCTGGTGGGCGGTGCATTAGCAGTGATTATTGGTATTGGTGCAATGCTTAAAAAATAAAACACCTTGTATGTTTCTGATAAAACAAAGGCCACATAAGTGGCCTTTGTTTTTAGCTGCAAAGAATATGCTAGCTACTCTTCAGAATTGCCCCAGCTGTCTCGTAAGCCAACAGTGCGGTTAAACACAAGTTTGTCGCTGGCAGAGTCACGATCAGCACAATAATAACCTTCCCGCTCAAACTGATAGGCCTGCTCAACCACCGCAGTAGCTAATGATGGCTCGGCAAAACCGTGCTTAACAACTAAAGACTGCGGGTTAATGACGGTCAGAAAATCTTCTTCTGCCGCCGGATTTGCCACACTGAATAACCGGTCGTATACCCGAAACTCAGCCGGTATGGCATTACCCGCTTCCACCCAATGAATAACACCGCGCACTTTACGGCCATCGGCCGGGTTCTCACCCAGTGTCTCCGGCAGGTAACTGCATCTAAGTTCAATAATATTGCCGTCAGCATCTTTGATGACTTCATCGGCGTGAATAACATAGGCATTACGCAACCTGACATCACTGCCAAGCACCAGCCGCTTATATTTCTTATTTGCTTCTTCGCGAAAATCAGCCCGGTCGATATACACGACGGGACCAAATGGTAGTTTGCGGCTACCCATGGTTTCATTTTTCGGATGATTAGGTGAGTCAAGCCACTCAATACCGTCCGCCGGATAATTGGTTATCGTCACTTTCAACGGGTCCAGTACTGCCATTGCCCTTGGTGCAGCGGCATCTAAATCTTCCCGGATGCAGGCTTCCAGCGCACTCATTTCTATGACGTTATCCTGCTTGGTCACACCGATACGTTTAGCAAATTCGCGAATAGCTGCCGGGGTATAACCACGGCGGCGCAGTCCGGCAATGGTCGGCATTCTTGGGTCGTCCCAGCCGGTGACGACTTGCTTTTCAACCAGGGTTTGCAGTTTACGCTTGCTCATCACCGCATATTCAAGATTTAAGCGTGAGAATTCAATTTGCTGTGGATGACATTTGATACTGATGTTATCTAAAATCCAGTCGTACAGCCGCCGGTTATCCTGAAACTCCAGGGTACAAAGCGAATGGGTAATACCTTCCAGCGCGTCCGAAATACAGTGAGTAAAATCGTACATTGGGTAAATGCACCATTTATCACCGGTTTGGTGATGGTGGGCAAACTTAACCCGGTAGATAACCGGATCCCGCATGCACATAAAGCTGGAGCTCATATCAATTTTAGCCCGCAAAGAGCACTCGCCCTCTTTAAAACCACCGGCACGCATTTTGGCAAATAACGCCAGGTTTTCCTCGACAGAGGTATCCCGGGTCGGGCTGTTTTTGCCAGGCTGGGTTAAGTTACCGCGATACTCGCGCATCTGATCGTTATTAAGAAAACAAACATAAGCCAGGCCTTTGCTGATGAGTTCAACCGCAAAATTATGCAAGGCATCAAAGTAATCGGATGAATAGCGAACGTTGCCATTCCACTGGAAACCTAACCAGTTAACGTCCTGCTGAATTGAGTTAACAAAGTCGATGTTTTCTTTTTCAGGGTTGGTATCGTCAAACCGTAAATTACATTGGCCCTGATAATCTTCAGCAATGCCAAAATTTAAGCAGATAGATTTGGCATGGCCAATATGTAAAAAGCCATTTGGCTCTGGCGGAAAACGAGTTTGTACCGCACTATGTTTGCCACTGGCTAAATCGGCATCAATAATTTGCCGGATAAAATTGCTGGGGCGATGTTCAACGTCCGCCATAATGAAAAATGTCCTTGTTAAAACAAATAAAGAAAACCAGAATGGCCGGCATTATAACACTGCTGCTGACAGTAGCTATTACCGGCTTGGAAAAAACCAACCAGCCACTGATGTGGCCGGCGCTATACCCAGCCTTTTGGTCGGTAGGCTGTCGGATATTCTGGCATTGCCAGTACCCGGTTTAACCAGATAGCATGCGGCGGCAGTTTTTGCCGGGCCATTTGCAAGCGCTGAATAATGGCAGGATGCACGCCGGTAGGTGGCAAATCGGGCCCGAAGCGCTGTTGGCATTCTTCTTCTAAAAATCCCATCCCATATAAAATGCACTCATAACTTTCATGATTCCATAAACCACCGGTATCAATGGCCGGGCGACTATCTGCCGCACCCGACAATGCCGTTGCACTGCCCGCTGATGCCATTCCCGGATACCACTGGTCCTGAAAATCATGGGCGCTGGGTGGCTTAACCCGCCAATACGCCAGCTTAGCTTTTAACCGCTCAGTGATCCGCTCTGGTTTTTGTACTTCCCGCCAGAATGCGGTGTCGGTCCGTTTCGTCATACAGTAGTGCATATTAATAAAATCTAAAATTTCATAAAAACGGTTAGCCATCAGCCGGTTATAACGGCCCGCTAACATTTCCATATTGTCGTCATCATATGGAAAATGTTCTGCCAGCAACACAGCACCAAGATCACTGAGATACAGGCCGGTAGACTCCAGCGGCTCGATAAAGCCACCCGACAAACCAATTGCCACGCAATTACCCCGCCAGTTACCCTTGCGCCGGCCTACTTTAAAATCCACCACTCTGGCTTTCAGTTGTTCTGTACCTGGCCCCTGATACGCCCTCATCTCCTGCTCGGCTTGCTCAACACTGATAAATTTGCTGGAATGGACATAGCCCACTGAGCGCTGGTTCTGCATCGGTATATCCCAAATCCAGCCGGCAGACAATGCCGTGGCCGTGGTGTAAGGCCTTACCATGCCTGGATAAAATTTATCATAGGGCAAGTGCATGGTAATAGCCCGGTCGCATAATAACCATTGCGAGCAGTCTTCAAAACCTACATTCATTTTCTCTTCAATAAGCTTAGCTTTAAAACCGGTGCAATCAACAAATAAATCTGCCGTTATCCGCTGCTGCTGATCGGTGGTTACCGCAACAATTTTATCTGCACCCTGCATTTCAACACCGGTTAAGTTTGCCAGGGTGTGCACCACTCCGCGCGCGACAGAAAAATCCCGCAGGTAATCTGCAAATTTCTGAGCGTTCATATGGTAGGCATAGTTTAAGCGGGAGCCCATATCCCATTTACCCAGCATCAACGGCGCTAAGCCCATCTCACAAATAACCGGCTGCGCCGAGCATGTCTCCATAAAGGGGATGCTTCGATCACTTTTCAGCCAGTCACTGCCGGCGCGGTCGATAGGTTGCACCCGCATGCTGGTAAAAGGATGATGATAAAAACTGTTGTCGTTGTTTACCCAGTTACAATACTTTATCGATTGCTTAAAGGTGGCATCAGTCGCCTGCATAAACTCACGCTCATCGACTCCTATTACCGCCAGCAAATGGCGCATTGACGGAATGGTCGCTTCACCGACCGAAATACGCGGTATATCGGGCGATTCAAGTAATTCAATCTGCACATTCTGCTCTGTACCCTGCTTATTCAGGGCACCATTCAGATAGGCTGCAGTCATCCAGCCGGCCGAACCACCACCGACAATCAGTACTTTACGTTGTTGCATTCAGGCATCCACCCCACAGTGCTTATTATTATTTTCAAAAGTAACCCAGTAACCGACGCAAACCAGGAGCCGCATATTCTACTAACTGTTTTTGCATGTCGGGTAAAACTGCTGGCAACTCTACTTTCTGGCCGGCCAGGTTTTCACGATAGGTACCACTTTGCTCTTTATCAGCACCGGCTAACACCCGTTCCCGCCAGTCTGCCGGCAGCTTAGCTAAGCCAAGCGGTTGTAGTAAATCGGCAAAAAAGGCTTCAGCCTGCGGTGTATCCAGTTTTTTCAGATGAGTAATCACATCTTCAAAACGGACTAATTTACTGCCGGTGCCTAACCAGGCAACGGCATTATGAGTATAAATTTCGTTCAGGGTAGGCGCTTTCTGATAAATGCCGAAAATCATCATATTCAGCATTTGTTCTACCGATACTTTCCCGCCTTTCAAATGATCCATTGAACCCTGAAAAGTGTCAGACAGAAAAAAACGGGCGCGGGCCAGCACCCAGTCATAAGGGTCACGGACGATCACCAGCTGCCGGACTTCTTTCACGGCAATCGCTGAGCTGTCAGAGAACAGTAAATGGCCCCAGCTAAGTTTGGGTTGTTCAGCATTGAATGCGGCCAGATGCTGGTGCAAAATCGGGATCTGAATAAATTGTCGATCATACTGCTGCGCTACCGGCACAAACATTCTGAAGATATTTTTTAGTAAATGAGTACCGCATTTAGGTACGGAATTCAGGAAAACCGGCTGCTTGAGTTCAGACTGCTGATAATTGCCGTTAATAGCGTTTAACGTGTCGGGTTTGGCGCGAATTGTTGGCATATCACTCTCTTCTTTAAATTTTTTATTAGTCGGTTACTACATTGAGTCAGAGTAAGGTAACCGCAGCGGCTGAGTTAGGTTTTTACCGCGTTTTGGCTTGTGCTGTAAATAAAAATGCCGACTTGCGTCGGCATTTTTTTGCTACCTCGAGCTCAGCTTAGAACGAGTATGACACGTTCATAAACAAACGGCGTCCTAACCAGTCATACTGACTGTAGAAAGCCGAGGTGCCCAGACGGGTCACACCACCGATGGAGCTAGCTTTAGGTGGCTCTTTATCAAACGCATTGGCAACACCAAGGGTGAAATCAATACCTGCATCCGTGAAGTCTTTGGTCACCGAAAATGCATGATAAATTATCGCATCCGAATGTAAAACCAGTTTTACTTCTTCATCACGATACTCACCGGTATCACGGTACACACCCAGGCCATAACGGGTATAGTTAGACACTTCGCCAGTGTAGCGGGCAGTCCAGTTAAAGGTCCAGTCTTCATACTCCAGTGCAACCGTCAGATTGCCCACATCTTTTGGACTACCGAACTCGCCAGTTCTATCAATTGGTTCACTGGTAGCAAACAGTTGCTTTGATGCTTCCAACTGCCGGGTATGCTGGTACGTAGCAAATAACTGACCAATTGGAGTATCAACTTTATAGCCCAAATTTAAGTCAAAACCACGATTAATCTGGGTAGCGATATTTAAATAGCCACCCCGCACATTAGTAATCCTTAAATCAGTCGGATCACGGTCAAACTGGGTACAAAGAGGTTCTGTACTAAATGTTTCTGAAAAATAACAATTACCAACAATCTCACCAGCACTTAAGCTATCAACTTCACCAGTGATCTGAATGTTAAAGTAATCAATTGACGCACTGAAGTTATCAGTAAACTCAGGGATCCAGACTAAACCAATTGTTTTCGCAACTGAGGTTTCTGCTTCCAGCTGACCGGCACCACCACCGGTTGTTACCGTTGCAGAAATTGCACCGCCACCGAAATCAGCAGGGATACCATCTGCCGCACAGTTATCAGCCACGATTTCACTGGTGGTACCCGCTTCTAAGCCTTCACCCCATCTAATACAAGGGTCAATCGCCCGCTGACCAACAAAACTGGTTTGGTTATTCAGATAAAGCTCGTACAAGGCCGGCGAACGGAATGACGAGCCACGTGACGCCCGTAACCGGAAGCCCTGGCCTATTTGCCAGTTTACACCCGCTTTGTAGGTGTAATCGCTGCCATAGGACGACACATCGGTATAACGGCCTGAAATATTAAAGTCCAGTGACTCGGCAAATGGCATATCACGCAGGAACGGGATTTGAATCTCAGTATATACCGCCTTGGTATTGTGTTTACCTTCAGTGATACCGGCCGAGGTCTGGCCCCAGGTATTAGCCCGCAAAGTTTCTGCACCCGGGGTATCTTCAATTGAGTCACGCTGATAACTGGCGCCCACTACCACGCCAATTGGTCCTGCCGGTAATTCAAATAAATCACCGGTAATATAACCTTCCAATGACTGCTGCTTATAAACAGTGTTGCCGGTTTGCTCACCAAACAGGAAATCCCGTACTTCACCGGTAATATTACCCGCCAGGAACTGTGGGTCTAACCAGGGCACATCGACACAAGGTACCCCACGAATCGGCGTAACTTCACCAACACAGGAACCAGAGGAAAAGTTATAAGGCGTAATGGCATCTTCATAAATCAGCTTCGACTGATACTCGCCATCACTATGGCTGTCCTGATAAGAAAGATCCCAGAACCAGTTGCCCAAATCACCATTTAAGCCCAGAAGAAAGCGGCGGTAATCTACAGTGATTTTCTCTCCTGAGTGATCAGTAATGGCTGTCGGGCTTAACCACTGGGCACCGGTCCAGCCTTCGCTTAACGGATCACCGGCAAAGAAGTCTTCATTATATTTGTAACTCCAGAACTGACGGTAGCCATTGCCTGTGGTTGTCCGACGGTTCAGCAGTGCCTCACCATACAGCATCACACTATCACTCAGTTCATAATCACCCTGAGCATAGGCCGTAATCAGCTCGGTTTCCGGGATTAACGTTTCACGATCCTGAAATGGGTGGTCAGAATTAGTAACTGCGTCTGAGGCCCGATCGTATGACACCGGAAACCAGCCAGGAGGGGCAACAAGGAAATCCGGATTGCTTGGGTCGGTGGCAAAGCCTGGAATAAAATTACCTAAATTACCATCGTAATCATACTGTGCCAGTGCTCCTGCTGGCACGTTGCCATCCGCTCCCTGATAATCATACAACCAAACATGGCCCCAGGGTAAATCACTACAATGATAGCTTCCGGTACGCGGATCAATCGGGTCGGCCCGCTCACCCGACGCCGGATCAAAGATATAACGCTCAGCACAATTAAAGAAATCGCGCTGACCCTGGGCCAACTCTTGTTGCTTTTTATAATCACCGACCACCCGAAATGAACCCCGGCCAAAGGTTCTGCCATAGGTGGCATTTAACTGATAGTTTTCACCGCCACTGTCGCTTGGTTGTGAAGTGTTAAAGTTAACCGAGCTCTCATCGCCTTTTTTGGTAATAATATTAATAACACCGGCAACAGCATCAGAGCCGTATAAAGACGACGCACCATCTTTTAAGATTTCAATCCGGTCAATGGCTGATAGTGGTATTACGTTTGGATCAAACGACGATACCTGGCCACGGGTACCAGCAGGGCCTGCCCGGCGACCATTTAATAAAACGAGAGTACGATTAGCGCCTAAACCACGCAACGAAATACTCTCTGAACCTGTACCACCTTCAGTAACAAAGGCAGTAGATGCAGCAGCCGTAATCTGGTTAGAACCCGCTGCCACGGTAGAATTACGTAATAACTCACCCAGATTGCTGATACCCTGGCTGGCAGCTGCGCTGGCGTTAATCACTTCAATTGGTGCAGCCTGGTCCAGACCATCGGTCCGAATACGCGAACCAACCACCTGAATACGTTCGGTTTTCTCTTCGGCTTTTTCTGTTTCAACAGTCTGGTCCTGCGCTTGCAGGCTAAACATAGATGATGCAAGCACACAGCTGACGGCCAATGCTAGTGGCTTTTTCCTGGTTATTGGAGCAAAGTTTTTCATATGAGCTTCCTGAATTGTTTTTTATTATATTGTGCGGTGACCGATGACAATACCACACTGCCAAAGTTCAACGACTTCTGGATCTATACTAGTGGCTGTAAGATGAATTGCAACGAAAAATGTCTGTTTGCCGCTAATTTGCCGCATCCTGTCTCTTTTTTTACCTATATTAAATAAAAAAAACCGCCAGTTGGCGGTTTTTTTATTTTTGTAACTACTGGCTTACCAGCCGGTAACTTCTTTCAGCGCCTGGCCGATATCTGCCAGGCTTTTTACCGTTTTGACACCTGCATCTTCCAGTGCCGCAAACTTTTCAGCAGCAGTACCTTTACCGCCAGAGATAATTGCACCGGCATGTCCCATCCGCTTACCGGCCGGTGCGGTAACACCGGCAATGTAAGAAACCACTGGCTTAGTCACATGCTCTTTGATATAAGCAGCAGCTTCTTCTTCAGCAGAACCGCCAATTTCACCAATCATCACGATGGCTTCGGTTTTCGGGTCTTCCTGGAACAGTTTCAGAATATCGATAAAGTTAGAACCCGGAATTGGGTCACCACCAATACCAACACAGGTCGATTGACCGAAACCGTGATCAGTAGTTTGCTTAACTGCTTCATAAGTCAGGGTGCCAGAACGGGACACGATGCCCACCCGGCCTGGCTTGTGAATGTGGCCTGGCATAATACCAATTTTACATTCGCCCGGCGTAATAACGCCCGGACAGTTAGGTCCAATTAACGTGACGCCTAATTCATCACATTTAACTTTGGCGTCCAGCATGTCCAGAGTAGGAATACCTTCGGTAATACAGACGATTAACTGAATGCCGCTGTTTGCTGCTTCCAGGATAGAGTCTTTACAGAATGGTGCCGGTACGTAAATTACTGATGCAGTAGCACCGGTAGCGTCAACGGCTTCCTGTACTGTGTTAAAAACTGGCAGGCCAAGGTGAGTTTGTCCGCCTTTACCTGGTGTTACACCGCCAACCATTTTAGTACCGTAGGCAATAGCCTGCTCAGAGTGAAAGGTACCCTGGGCGCCGGTGAAACCCTGACAAATTACTTTGGTATCTTTATTAATTAATACGCTCATTACTTACCCCTTATGCCTTAGCCGCTGCTGCAACCACTTGCTTGGCAGCACTTGTCAGGTCTGTGTCAGCGATAATATTCAGGCCGCTTTCAGACAGCACTTTAGCACCCACTTCTGCATTGTTACCCTGCAGACGCACAACTACCGGCACCTTCACGCCAACTTCTTTCACTGCGCCAATAACACCTTCAGCAATCATGTCACAGCGGACGATACCGCCAAAGATATTGATAAAGACAGCTTTCACCGCATCATCTGACAGGATAATTTTGAACGCTTCAACCACACGCTCTTTAGTCGCGCCACCACCAACGTCCAGGAAGTTTGCTGGCTTGCCACCGTGTAACTTAACGATATCCATGGTTCCCATCGCCAGACCGGCGCCGTTTACCATACAGCCAATGTCGCCACCTAAGGCAACATAGTTAAGCTCCCATGATGCAGCATGGGCTTCACGCGGATCTTCCTGAGACGGATCCTGCATTTCTTTCAGTTCAGGGTGACGGTACAGTGCGTTGCCATCAATAACCAGTTTGGCATCTAGGCAGTGCAAGTCGCCAGCCGGCGTAATAACCAGTGGGTTAACTTCTAATAACGCCAGATCTTTTTCCTGGAACAGTTTCGCTAAACCCATAAAGATTTTAACGAACTGATTAATTTGCTTACCTTCCAGGCCTAACTTAAAAGCAAGATCACGGCCCTGGTAAGGCTGAGCACCTACCAGTGGATCAATTGCCGCTTTCAGAATTTTTTCCGGGGTTTCGTGGGCAACAGTTTCAATTTCCACGCCACCTTCAGTCGATGCCATAAATACAATGCGACGCGAAGCGCGATCAACTACTGCACCTAAATACAACTCCTGCGCAATGTCAGTACAAGGTTCAACCAGAATACGGCTAACCGGCTGACCTTTTTCGTCAGTCTGATAGGTAACCAGGTTCTTGCCAAGCCATTTTTCTGCGAAAGCCTTGATGTCTTCTTTGTTTTTAACCAGCTTCACACCGCCCGCTTTACCGCGACCACCAGCGTGAACCTGAGCTTTGACAACAAACATATCGCCGCCGATTTTATCTGCAGCTGCTACCGCTTCTTCTACAGTAGCTGCGGCGATGCCTTTAGATACAGGCAAACCATATTGGGCAAACAGTTGCTTACCCTGATACTCGTGCAAATTCATGGCTATTTTCCGTTCATTTGAATATGGAAGCTGCCCGGTATGGTGCAGCCTGATGTTTCGATCGGCGCATATTATAGTGCCAACCGGCGAAATACAAAATGCTGTTGCCCTAAAACAACAGCATTTTTGTGCACTTTTTCTGAATAATCAGATATCCAGTAAAATACGGGTTGGATCTTCCAGTAATTCTTTAATGGATACCAGGAAGCCCACAGACTCTTTGCCGTCGATAATCCGGTGATCATAAGACAGGGCCAGATACATCATTGGCAGAATTTCCATCTTACCATCGACAACCATGACCCGGTCCTGGATTTTATGCATACCCAGAATGGCGGACTGAGGTGGGTTGATAATAGGTGTAGACATCAGAGAACCGAAAACACCACCATTAGTAATAGTGAAGTTACCACCGGTTAAATCATCCATTGCCAGCTTACCATCACGGCCTTTGCCTGCCAGTTCTTTAATGGCTTTTTCAATTTCAGCCAGATTCATCTTATCGCAATCACGTAATACCGGCGTTACCAGACCACGTGGCGTTGATACGGCAATACTGACATCAAAGTAATTATGATAAACAATGTCATCGCCATCGATGGCAGCATTGACTTCCGGGAAACGTTTCAGCGCTTCGGTTACAGCTTTAACATAGAAAGACATAAAGCCTAAGCGGATGCCATGACGCTTCTCAAATACGTCCTGATACTGCTTGCGCAAATCCATAATCGGCTTCATGTTAACTTCGTTAAACGTCGTCAGCATAGCGGTAGAGTTTTTCGCTTGCAGCAACCGGTTAGCGATGGTTTTGCGCAGACGGGTCATCGGTACCCGTTTCTGGCTGCGATCGCCTGATACCGGTGCAGGTGCTGAACTGCTACCCGATGGCTTGTTGCTGCCCTCAGCAACAAACTTTTCAACATCTTCTTTGGTTACCCGGCCATTTTTACCTGAGCCTTTAATCTTACTGGCGTCTAAGCCCTTCTCAGAAATCATCCGACGCACTGACGGACTTAATGCATCATCATTGCTGTCATCTGCTTTATCTGCAGGCTTCGCTTCAGACTTATCAGAGGCTTGTTGGTCTTTTTTATCTGACTTATCATTTTCTTTAGCTGACTTGTCGTCTTTCTTATCTGACTTGTCATCTTTTTTTTCTGCCGCTGAACCAGCTTCCATCTTACCAATAACTTCTTCTGCAGAGACGGTAGCGCCAGTGTCATGAATAATTTCACCCATGACGCCATCAGCCTGGGCAGCCACCTCCAACACGACTTTATCAGTTTCAATATCAACTAATACCTGATCGCGTGTTACGGCTTCGCCTTCTTTAACGTGCCAGGTAGCGATGGTTGCATCTGCAACAGATTCTGGAAGAACGGGTACTTTAATATCCACTTTTTCACCTTTTACCGGTTAATCATATTTCGTTCAACCGGCCCGTATTTCGAGCCGGACAATGTGTTATTTAATCGTCAGGGCGTCATTGACCAGCGCTTGCTGCTGTTTATTATGCACAGACAGATATCCTACTGCTGGCGACGATGATGCCTCACGGCCGGCATAAGTCAGATAGCCTGCCTTGGGTATCGCAGCGCGGAAATGATGCTGACTGCAGTACCAGGCACCCTGATTTTGCGGTTCTTCCTGACACCAGACAAAATCAGTGACATGCTGATACTGACTCAGCACCTCCAGCATTTCTTCATGCGGGAATGGATACAGCTGTTCAACCCGGACGATTGCAACGTCAGTTTGCTCTCGCTTACGGCGCTCTTCCAGCAGTTCGTAATAAACTTTACCACTACAGAACACCACCCGCTTAACGTCAGAGGGCTTAATGTCATCAATTTCACCGATCACATTATGAAACTTGCCGCTGGCCAGCTCTTCCAGAGTTGACGTAGCCTGAGGGTGCCGCAGCAAAGACTTAGGCGACATCACAATCAGTGGCCGGCGCATTGGCCGGATCATCTGCCGGCGTAACATGTTGAATACCTGAGCAGGAGTCGTTGGAACACAAACCTGCATATTGTGATCAGCACAAAGTTGCAGGAACCGCTCCAGTCGCGCTGACGAGTGCTCTGGCCCCTGACCTTCGTAGCCATGAGGTAATAACAAGGTCAGGCCACATAAACGGCCCCACTTTTGCTCGCCTGAACTTAAAAACTGATCAATAACCACCTGAGCGCCGTTAGCGAAATCACCGAACTGCGCTTCCCAGATAACCATGGCACGGGGTTCAGCAGTCGCATACCCGTATTCAATTGCCAGTACCGCCTCTTCTGACAAAGCAGAATCGAAAATCTGAAATGGCCCCTGCTCATCACTGATTTTATTCAGTGGGGTATAAGTGCTGCCGTCTTGCTGATTATGCAACACTGCATGGCGGTGGAAAAAGGTACCGCGGCCGGAATCCTGACCGACAAAGCGGATCCGGCTACCCTCGGCAACCGTTGCCGCGTAGGCCAGTATTTCTGCCATACCCCAGTCAATCTTCTTCTCGCCGCTCAGCATCAGTGCCCGGTCTTCATATACCCGGTTCACCTGACGTTGCAGGGTGACACTTTCAGGCACGTGAATGGCTTTTTCGCCCAGCGCAACCAACTTTTCCACTGCCATGCTGGCATCATAAGTTGCATCCCAGTCGTGGCCCAGAAATGGCGTCCAATCTACAGACGGCTCTGTCATAGGGCACCACTCATCTACGACACAATCGCCTTTATCCAGCGCGTCACGATAGTTATTGATTAAGTCTTTAACATCATCCTCGCTGCAGACACCCTCTTCGATCAGCTTTTGGGCGTAGATTTCACGCGGCGTAGGATGCTTTTTAATCTTCTGATACATCAACGGCTGAGTCGCATTCGGCTCATCAGACTCGTTATGGCCATTACGCCGATAACAGAACAGGTCGATAACCACATCACGTTTAAAGGTATTACGATAATCTACTGCTAATTGCGCAACAAAAACCACCGCTTCCGGATCATCACCATTAACGTGGAAAATAGGTGCCAGCACCATTTTGGCAATATCAGTACAGTAAGGCGTAGAGCGGGTATCTTCCGGGTTAGAGGTGGTAAAACCGACCTGGTTGTTAATAACCACCCGGACGGTGCCCCCCACCTTAAATGCACGGGTTTGGGAAAGATTAAAAGTTTCAGCAACCACGCCCTGACCCGCAAATGCAGAATCACCGTGAATGGTAATGGGTAAGGCTAACGAACCGTCAGTACAGCCACGACGGTCCAACCGGGCACGCACTGAACCAATGACTACCGGGTTAACAATTTCCAGATGCGATGGGTTAAACGCCAGCGCCAGATGAACATTACCGCCCTTGGTTTCAAAGTCTGACGAGAAACCCATATGGTATTTCACATCACCGGCACCGACGACTTCATATTTACCGGCAAATTCATCAAATAATGTTGATGGGTTTTTACCCAACACGTTAATTAAGGTATTCAGCCGACCGCGGTGCGCCATACCGATAACGGAATCTTTAGCGCCCTGCTCACCGGCCCGGTGAATCATCGCTTTAAGCATCGGGATCATGGCATCGCCACCTTCCAGACCAAAGCGTTTCGCGCCGGGGAATTTAGAGCCCAGATATTTTTCCAGACCATCGGCTGCGACCAGACCTTTTAATATCTGCATCCGGGTTTCTTTATCAAATACTGCGCTGGACTGGGTACCTTCAAGTCGTTGCTGGATCCAGCGTTTCTCATCGGTTGACACAATATGCATGTATTCAGCACCGATAGAACCACAGTAGGTTTTTTCCAGTGCTTTATGCAAATCGCCCAGTTTCATCGTTTCCTGACCACTGGCGAATGATCCAACATTGAACTCTGTGTCGTAATCAGCTTCAGATAAGTCGTGGAAGGACAATTCCAGATCGCGAACCCGGGGTTGTTTCCACAAGTTTAGCGGGTCAAGATTTGCATGCTGATGACCACGAAAACGGTAAGAGTTGATAAGCTGCAGCACTTTAACCTGACGCGTGTCAGCAGCACTGCCTGAGTTAACAACCACCACTTCACGGTGTTTGTTGCGGGCTAAATCGGCAAACTGCTGACGGATATCAGCATGTCGGATTTCAAGATCGACCCCATCGATTTTTGGCAAACCGGCAAAAAACTCTCGCCATTCGTCACCAACACTGGTGGGCTCTGCTAAGTAGGATTCATAGAGTTCATCCACATAGGCCATGTTACCACCGCCAAGATGAGAAGACTCTAACCACGCCTTCATTACACCTTCGTGCATTTAGTTTCCCTTATTTCTGAGCACCTGGAAAAAAGTAGCAAAAAAACCGTCATTTCGCTCGCGAAATGGCCGGCTTTTCAAATATTAACCAAAATAAGGGCGCATTACAGCGCCCGGTTTAACAACATCGATTTAATCTGGCCAATGGCTTTTGTCGGGTTTAATCCTTTTGGACAAACATTAACGCAGTTCATAATGCCATGACAGCGAAACACACTGAATGCATCATCCAGATCGTTTAACCGCTGTTCCGTTGCAGTATCACGGCTGTCGGCTAAAAAGCGGTATGCATGCAATAAACCGGCCGGGCCGATAAACTTGTCCGGGTTCCACCAGAATGAGGGACATGATGATGAACAACATGCACACAAAATACACTCATATAGCCCATCAAGCTTAGCCCGCTCTTCCGGAGATTGCAAAAACTCACCCGCTGGCGGTAACTTATCATCGTTGATCAGGTAAGGTTTCACTTTTTCATATTGGGTATAGAACTGGCTCATATCAACCACCAGGTCACGGACAACCGGCAAGCCCGGTAATGGCCGAACCACAATTTTGCCACCCTTACCTTTGCCTAACGCAGACAAAGGTGTAATACAGGCCAAACCATTTTTGCCGTTCATATTTAAGCCGTCAGAACCACATACCCCTTCGCGGCAGCTGCGGCGAAACGATAAACTGGGATCCTGCTCTTTCAGTTTCAACAGCGCGTCCAGCACCATCATGTCACGACCTTCCGGATTTTCCAGGGTATATTCCTGCATCCGGGGCGCGCTATCAACGTCAGGGTTGTAACGGTAAATTGAAAATTCCAGTGTAGTCATTTTTACTGCGCCTCTTAATACGAACGTGCTTTTGGCGGAAAGGATTCACGGAATTTCGGTTCCAGATTTACTTTACGCTTAAACATAGACTCAGTGTCAGGCGTATACACACTATGACACAACCAGTTCTCATCATCACGATCAGGGAAATCAAACCGGGCATGAGCACCACGGCTTTCGGTGCGGAAATTAGCCGCTACTGCCGTTGAGTATGCGGTTTCCATCAGATTATCGAGTTCTAAGCATTCAATCCGCATAGTGTTGAAATCAGAACTCTTATCGTCCAACCGGGCGAATTTCAGCCGCTCACGAATTTCTTTCAGCTCTGCCAGACCCTCGGCCATAGCATCGCCCTCCCGGAATACCGAGAAATTAAGCTGCATACACTTTTGCAGGTCTTTCTTAATCTGCACCGGGTCTTCACCCTGGCCTGCTTTGCTATCTTCCCAACGCTGAGTGCGCGTTAACGCGGCATCCAGGTCAGATTGCGATGCAGCGCGGGCTTGCGCCGTTGCGGCTAAGGCTTCACCAAGGTGTAAGCCAGTTGCCCGGCCAAACACCACTAAATCAAGCAGCGAGTTACCGCCCAACCGGTTTGCCCCATGCACTGATACACACGCTATTTCACCACAGGCAAACAGACCGGCAACAACCGACTCAGAACCATCCGCTTTCGGGCTGATAACCTGGCCGTTTACGTTAGTTGGAATACCGCCCATCATATAGTGACAGGTTGGAATAACCGGAATGGGTTCTTTAACCGGGTCAACATGAGCAAAGGTGCGTGATAGTTCACAGATGCCGGGTAAACGGCTCTCCAGTACATCTTCACCCAGGTGATCAAGTTTTAATTTAAGATGAACGCCCCATGGGCCATCACAGCCGCGGCCTTCACGAATTTCAGTCATCATCGAGCGGGCAACAACATCCCGGCCGGCCAAATCTTTGGCATTTGGCGCGTAACGCTCCATAAACCGCTCGCCATCTTTATTTAGCAGATAGCCGCCTTCACCCCGACATCCTTCTGTTACCAGCGTACCGGCACCGGCAATACCAGTTGGGTGGAACTGCCACATTTCCATATCCTGTAACGGCACGCCGGCACGTAATGCCATGCCTACACCGTCGCCGGTATTAATGTGCGCATTGGTGGTAGAGGCATAAATGCGCCCAGCACCGCCCGTTGCCAACACGGTAGCTTTGGCTTTGAAATAAACCACTTCACCGGTTTCAATATCGATTGCCGTACAACCTACAATGGCACCATCCTGATTTTTCACTAAATCAAGCGCGTACCATTCAGAGAATACCTGAGTTTTATTTTTAACGTTCTGCTGATAAAGCAAATGTAGTAAAGCATGGCCGGTACGGTCAGCCGCAGCTGCAGTTCGTGCGGCCTGCTCACCACCAAAATTCTTGGACTGGCCGCCAAAAGGCCGCTGATACACCCGGCCATTTTCAAAACGTGAAAACGGCAACCCCATATTTTCCAGTTCGGTAATAGCTTCAGGACCGGTTTTGCACATATATTCAATGGCATCCTGGTCACCAATGTAGTCTGACCCTTTTACGGTATCAAACATATGCCATTCCCAGTTATCTTCGTGCGAGTTACCCAAAGCAACGGTAATGCCGCCCTGCGCAGATACAGTATGTGAACGGGTGGGAAACACCTTGGATAATAATGCACAGGTTAACCCTGACTGAGTGATCTGTAGCGCAGCACGCATACCTGCACCACCGGCACCAATAACAATGGCGTCAAACTCTCTTACTGGAATATTCACTTAAGCACCCCACAACACAAATAAGCCGACCGCGACATAACCAAAGGCCAGTGCGTAAAGGAAGAATTGCAAAATTGCACGTAACCGGGCTGATTTTACGTAGTCAGTCAGTACCTGCCACAAGCCTATACGGGAATGAATGGCGATGGAGATCAGCGCCAGCAGGGTAAAGACTTTCATCGCCATATTGGCAAACAAGCCCTGCCATACTTCAAAAGTGACTTCTGGCGTCACTAAAAAGAAACCGAGAATAAACAGGGTATACAGGGTCAGTACAATGGCACTGGCGCGCAGCGAGACGTAATCCTGTACGCCATCACGCTTTAAACTTGCCTGATTCAGAACCATAACCATACTCCTGCTAATACTGCTAATACAATCCACAACACCATGATAATGTTGGCACTTAAGGTACCTGATTTAAGCTCTTCCCAATGCCCCATATCCATCACCAGATGTCTGACACCGGCAAGCAAGTGATAGATAAGCACGGTAATAGTGCCCCAGGCGATAAATTTCGCCAGATGAGATGTCATCAGGGATTGCACGTAGTCAAAGCTGGCCTGGCTTTGCAATGAATATGCCCATGCCCAGATAACGAAAACCAGAGCGAAAAACATCGCCACACCGGTAACGCGGTGCAAAATCGATGCTTTAGCAGCTGCAGGTAGAGAGATCGTTGATAAATCTAGATTTACTGGTCTTTGCTTTTTCACAGTTTCTTGCCTATCGATGCTCGTACAGAGCTTTAGTTGTAGTTTTAGGTGCTGCAAAAACAGCTACCCGCCCAGACGATATACTCGTTTTTGTTCAAGCTGGTTCAACAAAACAATCTGGCTGGTGAACTGATTTTACGCCGGCAATAGTATATATTTCATAAGCGCTTATTACAATTTTTGTTTGGTTTTAGCTGAAAAATTCCGCATACGAAACATTACACATTCAGGGGTAGCTTACAATACTACTAGAGTCGAATACTTATTAAGCAAATACGCATTAAAATTGACTTTTAGGGGCAGTTTGCGAGTAGAATAGCTGTAATACCCTTAGAATCCGAAACTACAACAATTAGGAGAAATCCAATGGCAGATAAAAAGGCCGTCGTGCAGATTGATGGTAAGTCATTTGAATTACCGATTTACGCTGGCACGGCTGGTACTGACGTAATTGACGTTCGTACGCTCGGGCAGCAAGGTTATTTCACATTTGACCCGGGCTTTATGTCCACAGGCTCCTGCGAATCTAAAATCACCTATATAGATGGCGATAATGGCGTACTGTTGCACCGTGGTTATCCGATAGAACAACTGGCGGAACACTCAGATTACCTTGAACTGTGCTATCTGTTACTTGAAGGCGAATTACCTAAAAACAAAGAATACACTGACTTTGTCACCACGATTACCCGTCATACTATGGTGCATGAAAAGATCGCGTCATTCTTTCAGGGTTTCCGGGTAGATGCCCACCCAATGGCCATGCTTTGCGGTGTTGTTGGCGCGTTATCATCTTTCTATCATTCTGATTTAGACATTAACGATCCACAGCAGCGTAAACGCAGTGCCCACCGTTTAATTGCGAAACTGCCAACCATCTCGGCAATGGCATACAAATATACAGTTGGTCAGCCATTTGTGTATCCACGCAACGACTTAAGCTATTCTGAAAACTTCCTGCATATGATGTTTTCAGTACCTGCTGAAGATTACAAAGTCAGCCCTATTCTGGCCAAAGCCATGGACCGGATCTTTATGCTGCATGCGGACCATGAGCAAAATGCGTCAACCTCAACTGTGAGACTGGCCGGCTCGTCTGGCGCCAACCCTTACGCATGTATTGCTGCTGGCGTTGCATCGCTGTGGGGGCCTGCACACGGTGGCGCCAATGAAGCCTGCCTGAAGATGTTACAGCAGATTGGCTCTGTTGAGCGTATTCCGGAATTTGTTGCCCGGGCGAAAGATAAGAACGACAGTTTCCGCCTGATGGGTTTTGGTCACCGGGTTTACAAAAACTTTGACCCCCGCGCTAAAGTTATGCGTGATACCTGTCATGAAGTACTGAAAGAGCTGAACGTGAAAGATCCATTGTTAGATGTGGCAATGGAACTGGAGCGGATTGCTTTGGAAGATGACTACTTTATTGAGAAAAAACTGTACCCGAATGTCGATTTTTACAGTGGTATTATCCTTAAAGCCATTGGTATTCCGACCAGCATGTTTACCGTTATCTTCGCGATGTCACGCACTGTCGGCTGGATCTCTCACTGGGATGAAATGCTCGGCGAAAAAGGTCATAAAATTGGCCGGCCACGTCAGTTGTATACCGGTTATGCCAGCCGTGATTTTAAAAAGCTGGACCAGCGCTAACAGCTTTTAAGCGGTTCTTAAATCAGCAAAAGCGGCGATTATCGCCGCTTTTTTTATCAGGATCCCGCGTAAGCCGGACTTGCTATCTTATGCTGCTACGCTGACAATCTGACTACTAAGCCAATCATCTGAGACTCTATGCAAGCTTTCGACCCTGTAAACTTTCGTGGCCAATTTGCGTTTTTTCAGCATAACCCGGGCTGGGTTTATCTGGATAATGCAGCAACCATGCACAAACCCGACGTGGTTGTAGACGCCATGGCGGCTTTCTATCAGCGACATAACAGTAATGTTCACCGTGGCGCCCATACGTTAAGCCAAACCGCAACACAGGCATTTGAACAAGCCCGTGACGATATAGCTGCGTTTATTAATGCCGGCAGCCGGCAGCAGATTATATTTTGTAGTGGTGCTACTGCTGCGTTAAATCAGATTGCATTCGGACTGATGCATACGGTGTTAAAGGCCGGCGACCGGATCCTGATCACTGCGCTGGAACATCATGCCAATATCGTGCCCTGGCAGCTGCATTGCAGCCGTTTTGGCGTGCAGCTTGATGTTGTGCCACTCACCAATGACTATCAGGTTGATCAGCAGGCTTTTACTGAGTTGCTGGCGCTTAAACCCAAAGTGGTTAGTTTCAGTCATATCTCTAACGTGCTGGGGCATATTCAGCCTGTTGCTGCGATGATCGGTCAGGCAAAAGCCGCCGGCGCCCTGACTGTAGTTGACGGTGCTCAGGGTATAGTGCATGACAGAATAGATGTGCAGCAGCTTGCCCCCGATTTTTACGTATGGTCTGGCCATAAATTATACGGCCCTACCGGTATTGGCGTGTTATACGGTAAAACTGCCGCGCTGGAATTACTTACGCCAATGTTCGGCGGTGGTGAGATGATTAGCGAAGTTAACTTTAGTCACAGCTTATTTAACATTCTGCCGTTTCGGCTGGAAGCCGGCACCCCAGACATAGCTGGGGCTATAGGTCTTGCTGCCGCCTGCAACTGGATACAAAGCTTTAACAATCAGCAAGTAAAAAGCTATAAAGCAATGTTATTAAAACAGTTCTTCGCCGGACTAAAAAAAATTGACGGGCTGGATATTTTATCATCGCCTGTGCATAATGCGGGTATCGTAGCGCTGAATGTACAAGGTGAACACCCTGCAGATGTAGCAGAACTCCTTAACCAGCAAGCTGTTGCAGTAAGGGGTGGTCAGCATTGTGCGATGCCTTTTTTCAGCCAGCTCGGATTAGCTGGCGCAGTCAGATTCTCATTTGCGCCCTATAATACTGAAGCAGATGTAGCAACCAGCCTGCAAGCATTAACGCAGGTCGTGGAGATTTTAACGGCATGACTCTAGACCAATTACTCGCAGAAACCAAACCTGCTCTCAGTCAGATTTACACCGAAGACTTGCCAGAATTAAGTCAGGCAAAAGACTGGCAAAGCAAGTATCGGATCCTGATGCAACTGGGCCGCAAGCTGCCGCCTATTCCGGAGAAAATGAAACAACCGTCGTTGCTGGTGAAAGGTTGTGAAAGCCGCGCTTGGTTAATGCATTATTACAACCCGCACCAGGACCAGCACTTTTTTGTGCTGGACAGTGAAGCCCGCATTGTTAAAGGACTGATGGCTATCATGTTAAGTCTGGTCAATGGCATGAGTAATGACGAGTTAAAAAAGTTTGAGTTAGCCCACGCGTTTGACAAACTTAATTTAAAACCCTATCTGAGTCAGTCACGCGGCAGCGGCTTAAATGCGATGATGACCAGAATTAAGAACTGCTGTCGTTGAGTTTGGCAGACTGATTTACTTTAGCGGCCATTTTCTGCAATACCCTGGCTACCGCAGCAAGACCAAAACTGGCGGTGACGACCGTCGTTGCACCAAAGCCGCCACTGCAGTCTAATCGCATACTGCTGACTTCACCATCCGCTGTCGTTTGTGGAGTCTTCTGTTGACACACACTACCATCAGGCTGCGGATAAACCAGCTGCTCGGTTGAATACACGCATTCAATGCCAAACCGGCGCTTTGGGTTTCTGCTGTAGTTGTAGTCCCGGCGCAGCGTATTGCGTACTTTGGCCAGTAACGGATCATTAATTGTCTGGGTTAAGTCGGCTATTCTAATTTGGGTCGGATCGGTCTGCCCACCGGCGCCGCCTGTGCTTATCACCCTTATTTTATTACGTTTACAATGCGCCAGTAAGGCGACTTTAGCTTTAATTGAATCGATAGCATCGATAACATAATCCATCTGTGGCGTAATAAGCTGACTCAGGTTATCAGTAGCGATAAAGTCTTCTACCTGATGGACAATACACTCAGGATTAATCGCGTTAATCCGCTGCGCCATTACTGCGACTTTGTCCTGCCCTACAGTATCCGTTAACGCATGAAGCTGGCGGTTAATGTTGCTGATACAGACATCATCCAGATCTATCAGGGTAATTTCGCCAACGCCCGAGCGCGCCAGCGCTTCCGCCGCCCAGCTACCGACACCGCCAATGCCGATAACACAGACATGCGCCCGGGAAAATGCCTCAAGTGCAACTGAACCATACAGCCGGCCAATTCCGGCGAAACGAAGTAAATAATCAGACATCTTTAGTGCTTAACCTGTTGCGGTTGTTGTTAATTGCGGTTGATGAATGCGGCTGTTGATAGTCTGGCCAGCTTAACAGCCAGGGTTCAGCCCACTGCTGCCAGGCACCTGCCTGAGTAAGCTGCTGAAAGTAACTACCCTGCTCCGGGGGCTGCTGATACTGATACAGTTTGCCAGCCAGATTAAAACGCAGTGCAAAAGCATGCAGGTATACCCTATCGGCAGCTGCGCCCTGATATAACTCATCGCCGGCAATCGCCGCGCCGACACTTTTTAACGCCACCCGGATTTGATGGGTTTTACCACTGTACGGTTTAATCAGAAATGCCCGCAGCGGCATGTCGGTAAAGCCCTGACTGATAAAATAACTTACCGCAGGATTATGCTGGGTTAGCAGCAGCTTCCAGGCACCACGGCGGGCAGTGGCCATCTCGCCTTTTACCCAACCTTGTTTTTTGGCTGGTTTGGCGAAGCTTAATGCCAGATAATATTTCTGTACCTGCTGGGTGCTGAACAAACGGGTCAGTTCAGCTGCCACCTCACTGCTGCGGGCCAGCACAATTAAGCCCGACGTTACTTTGTCCAGCCGGTGCACCGGATATAGCTTAAACCCGAGCGTCTGCCCGGCCTGTACCACCAGGCCGGGCCCCTGTTCAGAGTGAAAACTGATACCTGCGGCTTTGTTCAGCACAACAAACTCTGGCGTTTGTGCCACCAGCTCAAAGGCCTGGCTCATTGAAAACAGCTCATTGGCGCAGGGCCAGTGCATGCTGACGGGCCTGTTCCAGATCAGATGGCGTATCCACCCCGACAGCCGGCGTTTCCAGTGCTGTATCGACGTGAATGGCTTCGCCCTGCCACAATACCCGTAACTGTTCCAGGCTCTCAATTTGCTCCAGCGCTGAAGCTGGCCAGTTTATATATCGCTGGATAAAGCTGGCCCGGTAAGCATAAATGCCAATATGACGGCGGTAATGGCTGGCTAAATCATCGGCAATAATGCCGTCGCGATCATAGGGTATTACGCTGCGGCTGAAATATAAGGCGTAGCCGTTCTGATCCGTTACCACTTTAACAATATTCGGGTTACGGATTTCCGCACCATGGCGAAGCGGTACCGCTAATGTTGCCATCTGCGCTTTTTGCTGTCCAGCCAGATTCTCAGCTACCTGGCGGATGATAAGTGGCGGAATAAAGGGCTCATCACCCTGGACATTAACCACAATGGTCTGTGCAGCAAGCTGTAATTTTTCCACCACTTCTGCCAGTCGTTCGGTACCCGAATTGTGGTTGGGATCCGTTATACAGACCTCGCCCCCAAACTCATTGACGGCAGCGGCTATTCTGGAATCATCGGTCGCCACAACCACCCTGCTGGCACCGCTTTGCAATGCCTGCTGATAAACCCGTTCAATCATCGTTTTACCGGCAATATCTGCCAGCGGTTTGCCCGGCAGCCGGCTGCTGGCATAACGGGCAGGAATAACCACTATGAACGCCATTTTTTAACCTCACCGGCGCCTAACTGCTCAGCTTCGTCAGCGATAAGCACCGGAATATTATTACGTACCGGATAGGCCAGTGCATCTGCCAGGCAGAGTAAGCGCTGTGCCGTTTTGTCATATTTCAGCTTGCCTTTACATAAAGGGCAGGCAAGTATTTCAGTCAGAGCAACGTTAATGGCCATAATCATTCCAGTATTTTGGTAATTTTATTGATAATTTCAGCACTTTCTATGGTGCTGAAACTGGCATCAACAGCCAGGAAATACCAGTTATCGCAAGCGAATTGCTGGCATTTTACTGCATCTTTTTCAGTCATCAGCACCGGGCCGGTGATCCCGGCAAAATCAGCAGCAGTAAACTGATGATGATCAGCAAACAACCGCTGCGCAACCACATTAAAACCTGCCTGGCGGGCCGTTGTCAGAAACCGTTGCGGGTTACCTATCCCGGCCACCAGGGTAACATCAGATGGCGGTAACGCTTCCTTGCCAAGCAGGTTCTCAGCGACATTACCGGTTAGCTGCATCTGGTAGTCAGCCTGGGGCACCTCACCAGAATTGGCAATAATCATATCGACTTTCGCTAATCTTGAACGTGGCTCGCGTAGCGGCCCGGCTGGTAACAGCAAGCCATTGCCAAAACCGCGCTTGCCATCAACCAGCACAATCTCAACCGTGCGGGCCAACCGGTAATGCTGCAGACCATCATCGCAAATAATAATATCAACCCGATGCTGCGCCAACAGCGCTTTGCCAGCAGCAACCCGGTCCGGGCATACGACAACCGGGCACTGACTGCGCCGGGCCAGCAATAACGGCTCATCACCGACATCTCTGGCACTGCTGGCTGGGGTAACAGCAGTGGGCGCGCTGATTTTAGCGCCGTAACCACGACTGATAATGCCGGGTTTAATTCCTCTGGCCAGTAGTTGCTGGCAAAGCCAGAGGGTAAAGGGTGTTTTGCCGGTACCACCAACGCTGATATTACCGACAATCACCACCGGCACCGTCAGGGTGTGCCGAGGTAATACCCCAAGCGTAAATAATAAACGTCTGCAGCTACTGAGCAGCCAGTAAAGTAGCGCAAGTGGCAACAACAACCACGATAACCAGTGGCCCTTTTGATACCAGCTCTGTTGCAACAGGCTCATTGTTCGGTGCCAAACTGCATCTTATATAACTGCGCATAAGTACCGTTGGCGCTGAGCAGCTCAGTATGGGTGCCTTGCTCAATTATCCGCCCCTGCTCCATCACGATAATCTTGTCAGCTTGCTCAATGGTCGACAAGCGGTGGGCGATAACAATATTGGTGCGGCCTTTCAGTAGTTCGTCCAGCGCCGCCTGAATTTTCCGCTCCGACTCGGTATCAAGTGCTGAGGTGGCTTCATCCAGCACCAGAATAGGTGCCTGGCGCAGTAACGCGCGGGCAATCGCAATACGCTGGCGCTGGCCACCAGATAAACTGACACCGTTTTCTCCGATAACGGTATCAAGTCCCTGAGGCATCTGACTGGCAAACTCCAGTACATGAGCTTTTTCGGCTACCTCATGCAATATTGCCGGGTCGACTTGTTCAGCCAGACCGTAACAAATATTGTTGGCGATAGTGTCATTAAATAAGGTGACATGTTGCGACACTATCGCCATCTGATCACGTAATGACGGTAAAGTGCACTGCCTGATATTCTGACCATCAATGCTGATCTCACCGCTGGTCAACTCGTAAAACCGCGGTAACAGACTGGAAATAGTGGTTTTGCCGCTACCGGAACGCCCTACCAAAGCAATGGTCTGGCCTGCCTCAGCAGTAAAGCTGATATCAAACAACACTTGTTTTTCGTGCCCCGGATACGTGAAGTTAACCTTGTCAAACCGGATATCACCTTTAATATCATTAAGTTTCACGGTGCCTGTGTCCTGCTCCACCGGCTGGTCTAACACCGCGAAAACACTGTTGGCAGCCGCCAGGCCGCGCTGAAATTCACTGTTTACTGTTGTAAGCTGTTTCAGTGGCCGCAGCATCATCACCATCGACGCCACAATAGTGGTAAAGGTACCGGCAGATAAGCTCTCCAGCATTTCCGGGAAACTGGCCATATAGACCACAAAAGCCAGCGCAAAAGAGGCAATAATCTGAATGGTGGAGACGCTGATGGCCCGGGTGGCCTCTAACTTGACGTCCTGCTGCCGGGTTAAATTATTCACTTTATAAAAACGCTGTTTTTCTATTTCCTGACCGCCAAAGGACAGGATCACTTTGTGGCCGTTGAGCATCTGCTCAGAGCAGGTGGTAACGTTGCCCATCGCATTCTGAATATTGCGACTGAGTAAGCGAAAGCGCTTGGAGACAAAACTGACCACTACGGCAATCACCGGCGCAATCAGCAAAAAAATCGCCGACAACTGCCAGCTCAGGCTAAACATCATCACCAGTAAACCAATAACAAACACCCCTTCGCGCAGCAGCACCGACAATGAGCGCGAAGTGGTTTGTTTTATTTGTTCAGTATTGTAAGTGACTTTGGATATCAGCTCGCCGGTTGAGTGCTGATCATGAAAACTGACCGGCAACCGCATGTAGTGCTCAAACAATTGCTGGCGCAAGGTCTGGACAACATGGGTACCAACCCAGTTCAGACAGTAACTGGCAACAAAATTAAATGCACCACGCAGGATAAAGATCAGCACAATAAAAACCGGCGCATAACGCAAATAACGGGTGTTTTTATCGTTAATCCCAATATCAATAAAATCTGGCAGCTTAGAAATAAAATAAACGTCAATCAGCGCATAACCCAGCATACCAAGCGCTGCCGCCAGAAAACCGAATTTATAGGGAATGACATACCGTAACAGCCGCCGGGCGGTACCCGCCTGGTTTACTTCAGACACTGACTTAGTTTCAGACACTGACAATGGTTAATCCTGCCATTTAAATTTTGCTTATTCTAACGTGTTGTTGCCAAGGTTTCAGCAATTGCCGGCGGCTTTTGCAGCCAAAATGGTAATCTTTGCCGTCGCCAGCTGCTAACCCTGATGTTTTTATCATCAAATTCAATGGTAATGGCACCATAGTCGGCAGTATTTAGCAAGGGTACCCTAAGTAACGCCAGCCGCTGCTGTACCGCAGTTGCCGGGTGCTGATAGCCGTTCATAAAGGCGGCGGCATTTAAAGCCAGCAGCGGCTGCACCCGCGCCAGCAGCGCCAGGCTGTTAACCGTCGCACTGCCATTATTGGCCAGGACAAGCACATCGGCGCTCAGATCCGCATTGCTGGCAAGTAACGCGCGTTCTGTTGCCGGGGTAATTCTGCCCAGCATCAGCACCCGCCATGGCCCGATAGTAAACCGCACTATACAGTGGTCAGCACTATCCGGTGTTAGTACGTTAAGCTTTACATCCTGATAGCTGGCTGGCAGTTGCCGGCAACTGGCTGTTCCCGGCTGCTGGCTGAACAACGTCAGATCCTGCCGCTCAGGCTGGTAATGTGTCAGCAGCGTCCAGTAGCGGCTGCGCTCTGTACGCTGCTGGCGAAACAGCATAAAATCAAGCTGTCGAATGCCAAGCTGACGCAATACTGGCTGCAGTTGATAGTCGGCGATATCCCGGCTGGCGCTGGCGGGCGCCAGGTCATACAACAAGGCCCGTTCACCGCGGTAAAGCAGCAACAGCTGGCGCTGACCGCCATCGAGCAACTGCAGTTGCCAGTGCTGCGGCTGCATCGCACTACCACTAAGCAACAATGCTGCCAGTGGCAGCAACAGCAGCGTGGCTTTGCGGGCATAAATCAGCATTGTCAGCAATAATACTGCCAGCAATGCCACCGTGATGGCGGAAACTGCGCTAAGCGGCCACCACACGGCTAAGTCCGCAGTATATTGCAACCACCACAGCAGTGGCAGCAAGGCAAAGTCGGTCAGCTGCCACAACCAGCTGGCATCCAGTCCTGTCACCGTCAGCAATAAGCTGAGCAGAAGCAAGGGTATCGCAACCAGGCTGCACCAGGGCACAAATATCAGATTAGACAGCAACATTAAAGGACTGAAACCGCCGAAAAGCATGATGCCCAGTAATGTCATCAGCACAGTCAAGAGTAAATGAAATAGCAGAAACCATTTCAGTTTTGCCTGCCAGTGAAAGTGACTAAGCGGGTAACGCCACAGCGCAATAAATATAATCGCCACAGCCAGCACCGATAGCCAGAAGCTGGCACTTAGCGCCCAGAAGGGCTGCACCAGCAGCAACAAAGCCACTAACAACAACCAGAAACGGCTAAGCGAAATATGCAGCAACTGCCAGCGGCAAATCACCAGAATAAGTAGCGCAGCACTGGCGCGCAACGTTGGAATGGCGAAACTGGCCAGCCAGGCATACAACAGTGCACAGCTAAGTGCACAGAGCAACACCAGCTTTTGCTGGCGGCGGATAGCCAGCAGCCCTTTGCTCCAGCTACCAAGCCATAGTGCCCAGCCAAACACCAGACCAATATGCAACCCTGAAATCGCCAGCAGATGGCCAAGGCCTGCATGTTGCGTTCCCTGCCAGAGCTGAGCTGAAAATTCACGCTCCCCTACCGCCAGTGCCTTTAGCAGTGGGGCCGTGCGATAGGGCTTAATCGCCTGTTCAACCTGTTTTACAATCTGCAGGCGCAACGAATCATCTTGCTTAAGCAGTATATGCGGGCCATGATCAACCTGCCCTGACGCAACCAGCCCGCTAATATAGCCATGGATCTGCATATTAAAACTACCCGGATTGGCAACAGCTTGCAGCGGTTTCAGTTGTAACCGGACTCGCCAGTGCTGGCCCGGCGCTAAAGCCGGTGGCTGATGCCAGCGCAACATCAGCCGCAATCCCGCAGCTGGCCCGCTTAGTATTGTTGCACTAAACTGGGTATAGTCTGGATAAGTTTGCGGGATGGTATCAATCATTAGCAACAGCGGCGAGCCGGCCATGGCCAGTGCAGCCTGCTGCCCCTCCTGATAATGCTGATACTGCCAACTCCAGCTGGCCAGAAAGCTGGCAGCGCCAAGCAGCACCAGCAGGTATGGCCGGCGCCGGACAAATACCAGTAAAAGCAGCATTACAAAAAAAATGCTGAAAAAAGGTGGCACTATTGGCAAAAATAACGACAATAGGCTGGCTGTAATAACTCCGATGCAGAATCCTAGCATGGCCTCTTTCTATACAGGTTAGAATGCCCAAAAAACTATTTAAGAAATATCTACCATCAGCTGAAAAAATCAAGCAACAAAAACTTATAAATTTATTTGGAAGCTTGCTACATGATGGTAACCTTTGGCATTTAAACCGGCGTTCGGCGCGCGGGGCTTTTGCTGTCGGTTTATTCTGGGCGTGGATCCCCATGCCGTTTCAGATGCTGGCAGCTGCCGCCACCGCGATCCCATTGCGGGTGAATATGCCGCTGACCCTGGCATTGGTATGGACGTCCAATCCACTGACGATGCCAATTATGTTCTATTTAAGTTACCTGATTGGTACAGTGGTGTTAGCTCAGCCGCTGGAGCCTTTTGCATTTGAAGCGAGTCTGGAATGGCTGCGCCACAGCCTGCATACGATTGGCAAACCATTTTTACTTGGTTCGTTGTTAATGGCGATAACCGCCAGTATCAGCGGCTATTTTCTGATTGACTGGCTCTGGCGCTTATCAGTCAAAAAAGCCCAGCTGGCAAAATTGCTGAAAAACAGAAAAGGTTAGTGCTGTCCCAGAATGGCAGCAGGTTCAACTTTACTGGCCCGCCAGGCCGGATAAAGGGTTGCCAGTAAACTGAGCAGCAAAGCAATGGTGAAAGTCAGGCAGACGTCCTGCCAGCGCAGCACTGATGGCACAAAATCAATAAAATATATACTGGGGTCAAGCAGCGAACTGCCCAGAATACGGGTCAGCGTCGCAAACAGCTGTTCAATAGTACTGGCCAGCAGCACACCAAAACCTACTCCCAGTAGCGAACCTATCAGGCCATTTAACCAGCCCAAAAGCACAAAGGTTTTAATCAGCTGGCCGGGCGCCATGCCCATGGTCAGCAGAATCGCGATATCAGCTTCTTTTTCCCGCACTGCCATCACCAGTGTTGCAACGATATTAAAACACGCCACGGCAATCACCAACGTCAGTACCAGATACAAAATGGCCCGTACCATCTGTATATCGTTGTACACATGGCCCTGCCCGCGGTACCAGTCGCTCAGATAGACATGCTCATCGATCAGTCGTCCGAGCTGTCGCGCCATCTGCGGCGCGGCGAAAATATCATCAATGCTGAATGCCAGACCATGCACTTCGCCTTCCGGCACGCCCAACCACCGGGACAACGCCGAGATATCAACCCATACCTGACTGTAATCAAGCTGACCGCCTAACGAGACAATGGCACTGACAGTTAAGTTTACCGTACGATGACTGGCCAGGCTGCCATCAGCTGCAAACCGCGGTAGCATCAGTTGCAAATTCTGGCCTGTTTCAATCGATAACGCTTTGGCAATACCCTGCCCCAGTACAATCTGCTGTTCATTCAAACCTGCCAGGCTGCCCTGACTGACAAATTCAGCCAGCGCACTGATTTGCTGCTCGTATTGCAGCTCAACACCCCGCACCTGAGCGGCTTTTACTGCACCGTTGTGGCGTAGCATGCCGTTAGCTTTAATAAAAGGGGCACCTGCTCTGACGCCGTCAGTTGCGGCTATCATCTGCACTTTTCGCTGCCAGTCTGCCATGCTGTAATCTACTGCTTCCAATTCAACATGCGGGATCACCGTCAGCAAGCGATCTTTTAAGGCTTGCTCAAAACCGTTCATCACCGACAGCGCCAGAATAAGAATGGCAACGCCCAGCGCAATGCCAGAGGTGGAGGATGCTGAAATAAAGCGAATAAAGCCACTGGTATGCCGGGTTGAGCGATAACGTTTTGCCAGTTGCCAGGCGAGACTAGCCATGCCTCACCTCAAGCTGACCTTCCCGCATCAGATATTGCGTATCAAGCCGGCCAGCCAGTTCAGTATCATGGGTTACCACGACAAAACTGGTTGCCAAGCTGGCGTTAAGTTCCCGTAACAACTGATATATCGACTCTGCGGTATGTTCATCCAGGTTGCCGGTCGGCTCATCGGCCAGCACCAGAGCCGGTCGGGTAACCAGCGCTCTGGCAATTGCCACCCGCTGTCGCTCGCCGCCACTGAGTTCAGCGGGTTTATGATGGCCACGATGCTCAAGCCCTACCCGCTGCAGCAGCGCCGCAGCACTGGCCATAGCCGCTGTCCGGTTTTCTCCGCGGATAAACAGCGGCATTGCGACGTTTTCCAGCGCGTTGAAATCCATCAGTAAATGATGAAACTGATAAATAAACCCTAATTGCTGATTACGCAGCAGGGCTTTTTTTGCCGAACTTAGCCCAGCCAATGGCTGGCCGGCAATCGTAACCGAGCCACTGTCAGCCAGATCCAGCGCGCCTAAGATATGCAACAAGGTGCTTTTGCCCGAGCCGGAGCTGCCCACTATTGCCACCATTTCACCGGCCGCCACGCTGAGACTGACATTATGTAATACCCGGGTTTCTGCAGCACCATCGCGATAAGTTTTACAGATTTGCGTTGCTTCTAATACTTTATTCATCACGTAAAATTTCCGCAGGATTAACTTTAACTGCCCGCCAGGCCGGATACAGCACAGCCAGCAGGGTCAGCCCCACTGCGCAGCCAAAAATGGTCAGAATTTGCAGTGGATTTACGGCCACCGGTAAAGCGATACCGCTGGCCAGTTGCAAACCAAACAAGCTCAGCACTTCATTCAGTTGTAAACATAACAACAAACCAGCAACCACCCCTAATACAGCGCCCACCATACCATTGACTACGCCCTGAAAGGCGAATACGGCAAATAACTGACTATCGGTCATGCCCAGGGTTTTCAGAATTGCTACTTCCGCTTGTTTTTCCGTTACCATCATCACCAGCGCCGACACAATATTAAAGGCTGCCACCGCAACAATCAGTAACAGCATCAGCCACATCATGGCTTTTTCCATCGCCACAGCAGCAAATAATTTACCCTGGCTTTGCCGCCAGTCGGTGACATCGCTGAAGTGTTCAGATTGACTCAGACGTCCGGCCAGCAGCGGTGCAGTAAAAGGCTCTGCCAGGCTGAGTCGCCAGGCCGGTTCGCGCTGTGCAGCAGGCAACAGCCGCGCCAGATCGTCCAGCCGGGTCACCGCCAGCAGGTTGTCGACCTCAGAGCCGGTATCCACTATGCCCACCACTTCAAACAGACGCTGCCGGGGTAACCAGCCAACAGGCGTATAGCTACCGCCCTGCGCCAGCATAATCCGTAGTTGCTGGCCCCGGCTGACTTCAAGCTGCTGTGCCAGGCCCCGGCCCAGCACCACGCCATAGCGGCTATCTGCAAAGTCCTGCCAGCTACCTAACACCAGTGCCTGTTGTAAGAATTGTGGAATATGATCGGGGTCAATCCCCTGCAGCATCACGGCATTAAGCTGCCGCGGCGCCTGCACCAGTGCTTCGGTTTGCAAAAACGGGCTGATATCCTGCACGGCGTCACTGGGGCTCAGTTCTGTTTGCCACTGAGTAGCGGGGCTGAGCGGCTGGACCACCACATGGGGGATCACACCCAGAATCCGTTTTTTTAACTCTGCTTCAAAGCCATTCATTACCGAGCTGACCAGCGTCAACGCCATCACACCCAGCAGAATGCCGGCAACCGAGAAAAAAGTGATAAATGAAATAAAGGCATTGCCCTTACGGCTTTGGCTGTAGCGTAGCCCCAGCAAAATGCTAACGGGTAATTGCATGTTAATATTCAGGACTTTGCCTCGGTTAGATGGTAAATTAGCTGCAAAAATCGCTGCTGATAATAGTGATTATTAGCCATAATGACAAGCAACCTTAATCGAGGCCTGCTATGGACCCAATACTACAGTCATTAACCGACGCTTATAACGATTACTTCAGCGTTGAGCACGACATTACTGTCAATTGCAAAGTGTACAGTAACGCCCTGCCCTCAGAGCAGGAATTTATTGCCAGCATTCCCGAGCCATTTTTACTGGCAGGTGAAATGGGCAGCCTGAATATGTCAGCACTGCGCTCATTGAACCGGATAGGCGAGCTGGCTGATGAACTGGCTAATTATCTGCAGCAGCAGGCCCGTAAAATTGATTTATTGCTGCACTACGTACTGCAACAACAGGACAGCGCTGAACATCGTCAGTTTACGTTAAGCTACGGCGGTGCAGGCTTATGCTTACATAGCCAGCAAGCCATTCCATTACTGAGTTTAGTGGAATTAAAACTATTTCTGGCAGAAAACGAAGGTGCTATTTATTGCCTCGGTCAGGTTATCAGCGCAGAGCAGACCGACGCGGGCTGGCAAATAAAGGTTGTGTTTCGCCGGATTAGAGATCAAGATCGCGAGCTTATCGTCCGGGCCAGTTTGCATCAGCAATCGCGCCAGCTAAAACAAAAAGCGGCGCAGCGCCAGTTACCGGAATAAGCGGCCACAGTGTTAATTACCGCAAGACGTTTTCTTATAAGCATTTTGGATAGGGTTTCAGCTGTTAATGAGTTTTATTACATTTTTACCGCGGATTAAACACCAGCAGGATCAAATCAGTTGGGGCCAGTTGCATGGTGCAGCGCTGCCCTATGCCATTGCGCAACTGGTGCAGGCACAACCTGTCGTCTATCTATTAGTGGTGCCCGATACCCCCAGTGCACTGCGACTGGAACAGGAACTGGCGGTATTTCTGCAAGACAGTAGCTGCCCGGTGTTAACCCTGCCCGATTGGGAAACCTTGCCTTACGACGTATTTTCGCCGCACCAGGATATTATTTCCCAGCGCCTGAAAACCCTCTATCAGCTTCCCAGATTAACCCATGGTCTGGTTATCGTTCCGGTCAGTACCCTGCTGTTAAAAATAAGCCAGCGCAATTATTTGGAGCAAGCCAGCTTTCTGATTAAGCAGGGCCAGCAGGTCGACTTAACCGCATTAAAATTACAGCTGACCGCCGTTGGCTACCGGGCTGTCGATCAGGTAATGGAGCATGGTGAGTTTTCAGCCCGTGGTTCTTTACTTGATTTGTATCCGATGGGCTGCAGCCTGCCGTTTCGGATCGACTTTTTTGATAATGAAGTTGACGGTATCCGCACCTTTGACCCCGATAATCAGCGCAGCTTAACTCAGGTGAATGCCATAGAGCTGCTGCCTGCCCATGAGTTTCCAACCGATAAAGCGGCTATTGAACGGTTCCGGCTACGCTACCGGGAACGTTTTGCCGCCCGTAATGAGAAAGAGTCATTATACCAGCAGGTCACCCAGGGTATTTTTCCGGCCGGCATTGAGTATTATTTACCGTTGTTTGCTGAGCAGACTGCCAGCTTATTCAGTTTTCTGCCGCCAGAATGTATTGCCTTAACATTCGGCGACATTGAACACAGCGCCAATCAGTTCTGGCATGAATTAAAACGCCGTTACCATGACCGCGCTATTGATACCATGCGCCCGGTGTTGCAGCCGCAGGAGCTTTACCTGCAAACGGATGAATTGTTCAGTGAGTTAAACAACTTCAGCCGGCTAAAGCTCAGCCGCGCCACCCTGCCTGAAAAATCCGGCCAGGCCAACGCCCCCGTCGCCGCGCTGCCAGAGCTGAATATCCAGCATCAGTTGAAGCAGCCGCTAAGTCTGCTCAGCGAGTTTTTACTGACCTTAAAACAACAAAATGGCCGGGCGATATTCTTTGTTGAGAGCGAAGGCCGGCGGGAAAGCCTGCATCAGCTGTTTAACAAAGCCGGCATCCGGGCCCCTGAAATCAATAAACTGGCCGACTTTTCCAGCAGTGATGCAGATGTAGTAATGCTGGTCGGTGCCCTGGAGCAAGGTGCCCTTATCAGCACCACACCGCCACTGGCGCTGATTAGCGAAAATGAGCTGTTTGGTCAGAAAATCAGTCAGCGCCGGCGGCGCAAAAAAAGCCAGCAGGTTTCCTCCGATACTATTATCCGTAACCTGGCAGAGCTTAGTGAAGGCCAGCCAGTGGTGCATTTGCAGCATGGCGTGGGCCGTTATCAGGGGTTGCAGGTGCTGGACGCAGCCGGCATTAGTGCTGAATTTGTTACTATTGAATATGCTGGCAGCAGCAAGCTGTATGTACCGGTGTCATCGCTGCACCTGCTCAGTCGTTATTCCGGCAGCGATCAGGATCATGCGCCACTGCATAAACTGGGTAATGATACCTGGGAAAAGGCCCGGCGCAAAGCAGCAGAGAAAATCCGCGATGTCGCGGCCGAGTTGCTCGATGTCTATGCTCAGCGGGCCGCGCATCAGGGCTATGCGTTTAACATCGATCAGGAACAGTATGCCGCCTTTGCTGACAGTTTTCCGTTTGAGGAAACCGCTGATCAGCAGGATGCCATCACTGCCGTGCTGAACGATATGCAAACCCCGCAGCCAATGGATCGGCTGGTTTGCGGTGACGTTGGTTTTGGTAAAACTGAAGTGGCAATGCGGGCGGCCTTTATTGCCGTTAACGATGGCAAGCAGGTGGCAATCCTGGTACCTACTACGCTGCTGGCCCAGCAGCATTTTGACAATTTTAAAGACCGCTTTGCCAACTGGCCGGTGCGGGTTGAAGTGCTGTCGCGCTTTGTCAGCCCGAAACAGCAAAAAGCCATTTTAGAAGATGTCACTAATGGTAAAGTGGATATTCTGATTGGTACCCACAAACTGTTGCAGGATGACATTAAACTGCACGATCTGGGTTTATTGATTGTTGATGAAGAACACCGTTTTGGGGTGCGGCAGAAAGAAAAAATCAAGGCCCTGAGGGCCAATATTGATATTCTAACCCTGACGGCGACCCCCATTCCACGCACCTTAAATATGTCGATGTCGGGCATGCGCGATCTGTCGATTATTGCCACACCACCGGCAAAACGGCTGGCGGTAAAAACCTTTGTCCGCGAATTTGAAGCGGGCCTGCTGCGCGAAGCGGTGATGCGGGAAATACTGCGTGGTGGCCAGGTCTATTTTTTACATAATGACGTAGCCAGCATTGAGAAAATGGCCGCCGATCTGGCTGAACTGGTCCCGGAAGCCAATATTGCTATCGCCCATGGTCAGCTACGCGAACGTGACTTAGAACGGATAATGGCCGATTTTTATCACCAGCGGTTTAATCTGCTATTGTGTTCAACCATTATTGAAACCGGTATCGATGTGCCAACGGCCAATACCATTATTATTAACCGTGCCGATAACTTTGGCCTTGCTCAGTTACACCAATTGCGCGGCAGGGTTGGCCGCTCGCATCATCAGGCGTACGCCTACTTACTAACACCGCCACCGAAACGGCTGAGTAAAGACGCTGAAAAACGGCTGGAGGCGATTTCTTCGCTGGAAGATTTGGGCGCCGGTTTTGCCCTGGCGACCCACGATCTGGAAATCCGCGGCGCCGGTGAGTTATTAGGGGATGAGCAAAGCGGTCAGATTGAAACCATTGGTTTTACGTTATACATGGATATGCTGGAAGAAGCGGTAACAGCATTAAAAGAAGGGCGGCAGCCCAGTCTGGATATGATGCTGAGCCAGCAAAGCGAAATTGACTTAAAAATTCCGGCACTGCTACCGGACAGCTATATCCCTGATGTAAACTTACGCCTGTCATTTTATAAAAAACTGGCCAGTGCCAAAGATGAAACCGAGCTGGATGAAGTTCAGGTCGAACTAATTGACCGTTTTGGCCTGCTACCCGATGCTGCAAAAAATCTGGTTCAACTGACCGAGTTTAAACAACAGGCACAAGCGCTTGGTATCAGGCGGATTGAAGCCAATGCTAAGGGCGGTCTGATAGAATTTGCCGACAAAACCCGGGTTGCACCGGCTTATATTATTGGTCTTATTCAACAACAAAGCCGGATATTTAAGCTTGAAGGTGGTCAGAAGCTTCGCTTTACCATTGCCAGTCCTGATGCTAAAGACCGGCTGGCCCTGGTTGCCAATATGCTGGCTGATTTCAGCCAGCATCAGCTGGAGAAATCATGAAAAAAATACTGGTACACAGCCTGAAAGCCGTTACTAACACTATGCCTGTTATGGTAAAAACAGGACTGGCAGCACTGCTGCTTTCTGTCAGTAGTCTTGCCGCAGCTAACACCAGCGCTGCTGAACGTTGGTTTGAAGTTGAACTTATTGTGTTCAGCCCGGCCCGCAGTGCTGACTTAAAAGAACAGTTTGATAATGAAGTGACCCCCATTCGTCTTAGTAACAGTTTTGATTTGGTCACCACTCACTATCAGCCCGACATCAGCTCTCTGCTTCGGGCTTTACCACTGTGCGATACCACAGCCGCGGCACCCGTTCCACTGTTGCCGGCGGTGCTGCGAAGCTGGCAGCAATGGCAACCTCCGTTCCACCCGATACTTTGCCTGAGCGAAGTACAACCGCCCGCCTGGCACCGTGTTACATTATTTCCCGAGCGTCTGGTTAATAACCAGCTGCCTATGCCCGACAGCTTGCCGGCACAACTGGCTGGCAAGTCTGAGCAGCATCAGCCTGTACCTTATCTGGCTCCTCGTTCTGCATTTGCACTAACCGAGCTCGCCACCAAAATCAGCCGTCAGCCAAATCAGACGCTGCTGCTGCATACGGTATGGCGTCAGGCACCGGTAACAGAAAAACTTGCTGTGCCCAGCCGCTGGTTTGCCGGTGCTAATTATTCCGAATTAACAGACTACTGGGGCCGGGATCGCAACCAGACAGCGACAGATAACGCGGCAGCAACAGCGCTGACATTATTTCAAAACGAGCAACAGCATGATCTGTTCAGTACAATTGATACCCTGCTCGACCAACTGAATGCTGCCGGCAAACTGGAACCCTTGCCAGATCAGCAACAACAGCTTCCTCAGTTAAGTGACAGTCTGTCTAATTTGCCTGACTATGTCTGGCAACTTGATGGTCTGTTTAAATTGCACCTGGATCACTATCTGTTTGTAAATACCGATTTTAATCTGCGACGTTTTGCAGCTGATGGCATGCAAAGTATTAATGTTAAACAAAGTCGGCGGGTAATTAGTGGTGAGCTGCATTATCTGGATCATCCGTATCTTGGCATGGTTATTCAAATCAGAAGGTTCCAGCCTCCTGAGCCGGAAGCCAAAGCTGATACAGCAGCCGAGCCGCTGCGCCAAAACGGTGATATTCCTTAGCCAGATAACCAACAGCAGCGCAGAAAAATGTAAAAACCCTGACGTGGCAGTTGCTTTATTTAATAAAGGTACTAAACTAGCGACCTGGTTACATATTTACACAAATAACAACGGGTAAGTAACATAGATTTTTCTTACATTACCCCTACCCGTTAACCACAGTCAGAGATCAATGGACGATTTAAACTTAAATCCTGAATTTACACCCGGACACTATGTGCTGTTGTTACTGTTGCTGATCTTTGCCAGTGCAGGCAGTACGCTGTTTTCCTGGTTGCTGCCGCAGGCTGCCGATAGTCTGTGGTTAGATGTATTGCCGCCACTTTTAGGCTTGTACAGCCTGATGCTGCTATTTAAAGGGCTCGGTATCATTCGTCTGCCTTCTGCTGCTGTTTACTCAGCGATTATTACCCCGATAAGCCTGGTTAGCTTTTATCAATTTATGCTGTAGCACGTTATCACAATAGAGTATGATGCGCCCCTTAGCGCTATTGAGGATAACTGATGTCAATTAACTGGTTTCCGGGCCATATGCACAAAGCCCGTAAAGAAATTGCCGAGGTAATGCCTCAGGTCGATATTATTATCGAAATGCTTGATGCCCGCATTCCATTTTCCAGCGAAAACCCGTTAGTACCGCAGCTACGTGGCAACACCCCTTGTATAAAAGTGCTGAATAAAGCTGATTTAGCCGATCCGGCACTGACCGCAGTCTGGGTGGCTCATTTTGAACAACAAAGCGGTATCCGCGCAATCCCCATCAGCCAGCAACACCCAGAGCAAATTAAAGCGTTGTTAAAATTGTGCAATGAGATGCTGCCAGAGCGCAATCTTGATATCCGACCTGCCCGTGCCATGATCATGGGCATTCCGAATGTCGGCAAATCTACGTTAATTAATACCCTGGCCGGGCGCACCATCGCCAAAACCGGCAACGAAGCCGGCGTCACCAAAGCCCAGCAACGAATTAAGCTGGAAAATAACGTTATTTTAACCGATACCCCCGGTTTTTTATGGCCGAAGCTCAGCCCACCAACCTGTGGCTACCGGCTGGCCGTTACCGGCGCGATAAAAGATACAGTATTTGAATACGCTGATATTGCGATGTTTGCCGCTGACTATTTACTGCAGGCTTACCCAAATGAAGTGATGCAGCGTTTTGACCTGACCGAACAGCCAGACAGCGATCTGGCGCTACTGGACGCCATTGGGGTGCGCCGGGGCTGTATGCGCAAAGGCGGCGTGGTCGATTTGGAAAAAGCCGGTACGATTCTGATCACCGAGTTGCGCGCCGGTAACCTCGGTCCGGTTACCCTGGAAACGCCTGATATGGTTAGTCAGGAGCAAATAGATGCCAAAGCTGAAGAAGCCGCTAAGTCGAAAGACAAAGCTGAACGCGAAGCCGAACGCAAGCGCAAAGCACAGCGTAAATACCGCTAACGATGGATGAACACCTGGTTTGCTTATTCCTGGCGTTCGTCCCGGCAGTTTTCTTGGATTAATTCCAATTCTATCGTGGTATGCGCTAAATCAAAGGGCTCCAAAGCGTTTGCAATGCGTTGTTTAATCTCAGCATAACCAGTGGCATTAAAATCACTGCCGATGTCTGTTACCAAATGTGCTGTCAGCACATGATGTTCACCGTCCAGTGACCACAAGTGCAGATGATGGATGCTTTGCAGCGCATCGATATCCAGTAAGGTGCGTTCAATTTGTTGCTGTAGTGCCTTATCTGGGGCAGCCTGTAAAAACAGACGTGCAGTGGCACTGAGGTTACGCAATACATTTACCAGAATAAACAAAGTAAAGCCTATTGACAGCAGTGGGTCGAGAATGGGCCAGTGGACAAATTGCAGGATAATGGCAACAACAAGTACTGCCAGCCAGCCTAACACGTCTTCCAGTAAATGCCAGTTCAGTACTTTTTCGTTAAGGGTTTTGCCTTTACTCAGCCGATACGCAGCAAAACCATTCACTACCACCCCTAATACCGCCAATGCCAGCATTCCTTCAGTAACCGGCATCACAGGATTTGCCAGCCTCGGTATCGCTTCAGATAATACCCATAGCGAGCCACCTACCAGCACCAGGCTGTTAATTAAAGCGCCAAATAGCGACAACCGGCGATAGCCATAAGTGAATTCTCGACTTGCCGAACTACGTCCCAATCTGTTCAATAGCCAGGCACTGCCAATTGACAGGCTATCACCCAAATCATGCACGGCATCGGCCATAATGGCTGTACTGTTTGTTAACCAGCCGCCGACAAATTCGATAATAGTAAAACTGACATTCAGAAAAAACGCCAATGCCAGGCGCTTATCGCTATCATCTTGATGAGAGGACTGCTGTTGCTGATGGTGCTGATGCATTTAATTCTCCTGCAGACGCACTAATAGTGATGATGACCGCAACAAAGCGGCTTGTCGTAATGCAGCAATAACGCTAACATGGCACGATCTCAACGAGGGCTTTATGACAGGTCGAACTTCAGGCTTATTACTATTATTACTGATAATGCTTAATCATGCCGTTATGGCATGTGATGCATTGGTAGTACATATGCCTGATCATGACCATTCCTTTATCAGCCTGACCGATAGCCATAATCTGCCTGAAATCAGCCGGCGTGTGGCTGAGCCAGGCGTTGAGCCCGCGACTGAATCTGCCACTCAATCTGTCACTGTCCAAAGTAATGAGCATTTGAATGAGCAGCATAGCGAGCACGCTCATGTTACCTGCTATATTTCATTTTTTTATGGTATTGAGCTGCTTAATTTTACCAATAGCGTTGTAACAAGCAGCACTCCTGCTTTAAATCCTGTCAGCTACAGCCCTCCGGTACCGCCACCAAACGCCTGATCCTGCGATTTATCATTTTTAATACCGATTAATTAACAGGAGCATACCGATGCGTATGACATTTTTGCTGCCGGTTTTGCTGGCGGCTGCAAGCTATTCTGCTGTGCTTCGGGCAGAACAACGGCAAACCCTAACATTGCCTCAGGCGCTACAACGTACGTTGCAACATGACTCAACACTGCAAGGATTCCCCTATCATCTGCGAATGGCTGAAGCTCAGCAGCTTCAGGCTGCCATTTCCCCCAACCCGGAACTGGATGTCTCGCTGGAGAATGTGCTGGGCACAGGCGAGCAACGTGGTGTCAGCGCTGCTGAACTTACCCTAAGCTTAAGTCAGCAAATTGAACTTGGCCAGAAACGGGAACACCGGGTAGAACTGGCGCAACGGCAAAGCCAGCTGCAACGCGACAATTATGAACTGGCCAGACTGGATGCGCTGGCAGAAACAACATTGCACTATGTTGAATCATTAACCTGGCAGCAATTGCAACAATGGGCCAGCGCAAAAATCAGCCGGCAACAGGCGCTGCTGGCGATGGCAGAACAACGTAGCAAAGCGGGGAACCTGCTGGACGCTGATATCAGCCGGATAAAACTGCGCCTGATCCGAAGCCAGCTTGAACTGGCTGATATTCGTCAGGCAGCTGCCAATAGCCACTACCGTCTGGCAGCCAGATGGCATGCCGCTCCTGACTTTGCTGCAGTGACCGGCGATTTGAGCTTACTGCCGCAAATACCTGCACTACCCGCTTTGCAACAGCAACTGCAGCAAAGCGCTGCCTTACAACGGCACCTTAGCCTGCAACGTATTGCTGAGTCGAAACTGCGTCTGACCAGAGCTAACAGCCAGTCTAATGTTCGCTTGTCAGCAGGAATAAAACGAAACCAGGCTAATAACGACACCGGTCTGGTGTTTGGTCTGAGCATGCCGCTGATGCTAACAGATCCCTACAACGGGGAGCGCCAGGCACAAGCTGCAGATCTGGCGCTCCAGACCAGACAGCAGGAACTTGCTGTTAGTGAACTGTCATTGCTGGTACAGCAGCAATGGCAGGCGTTGCAACACCTGCGTGCTGAAGTTGCAGCCATTGATACCCTGCTGCTGCCCGAAGCAAGAAAGCTGCAGCAAACCAGCCTGAACAGTTATCAGCAAGGCCAGCTGGACCTGTTAAGTCTGTTATCTGCTGAAGACGAGCTGGCGCAAGCAGAATATGACTTAATCCAGAGCCAGAGCCGTTTTCATCTTACTCTGCTGGAGTTAGAACGTCTGACAGGCCAGCCAATAATATTGACAACCACGGCGCCTGTCGCTGCATCGGAGCACCCCTATGAATAAAACACTAACATTAGCAGTCAGCATGCTGGCGATGTTCCTGGTATTGTTCTTCACCACGGCACAGGCCGCAGGCGAACATGATGAGCATGGCGCTGAACATGCCGCAGAACAACCAGAGGGTCCGCATGGCGGCAGATTGTTAACTGAAGCTGATTTTGCAGTGGAAGTGACCCTGTTCGAAACTGGCATACCACCGGAAATGCGGCTGTATGCCTTTGTTAACGACAAGCAGGTTGCGCCTGATGAGCTAACGGCTAGCGTTACGCTGCACCGGCTGGATGGCCAACAGGATAACATCCGGTTTAGTCCGGAGCAGGATTATCTGGTTGGAGATATCAGTATTGCCGAGCCTCACTCGTTTAGCGTCGATATTACCGTTAATTACCAGGACCGCCAATATCACTGGCATTATGATAATTTTGAAGGGCGGGTTGAACTGAATGAGCGGATTTTGCCGTTAACAGGCATTGATACAGCTATTGCCAAAGCACAGGTGCTGACTCAGAAAACCCACTTATTTGGCGTGATCAGTAGCCCGCCAACCGCTCAGTTCCAGGTAAAAGTGCCCTACCCCGGCACGCTGACCGAGGTATTAGTGCAGCAAGGTGATTTGGTTCGTAAAGGCCAGCGAATCGCCAGTATCCGCAACGCCGCAACCTTCAAACAATACGATATTGTCTCGCCGGCAAACGGCATCATTACTGACCGTTTTTTTAACAGCAATGAACTGATCCGTGAAGAAGTACTGTTTACCCTTGTTGATTACAGCGAGGTATATGTCGAATTATCTGCTTTTCCCAACGATATCGCGCAGTTACGAGTCGGCATGCCGGTTTCTGTATTCAGTTTACATCACGGTCAAAGCGCCAAGAGCAGCATAAGTTACATTGCTCCGCAAATGACCGAAGGTCATATTGCCCGAATGCGGGCGGTAATAGATAACAGCAGTGGGTACTGGCGGCCGGGCATGCATATCAAAGCAGAAGTACTTACAGCAACGATACCGGTTGAACTGGCTGTACAGAAACAAGCTATCCAGCGCTATCGCGATATGCCTGTGGTATTTGCCCGCTATGGCAATATTTTTGAAGTACGAATGCTGCAGTTTGGCCGTGAAGATGATGAATATATAGAAGTAACTGCAGGGCTGAAACCAGGTACTGAATATGCCACAGTCAACAGCTTTGTATTAAAGGCCGACGTGCTTAAATCCGGCGCCAGCCATCATCATTAGGAGTGCGCCATGATTGACATACTATTAAAGTTTGCCCTGAAGCGCCGCTATCTTGTGCTGGGGCTAACCCTGCTGCTTATCGTGGCCGGTATTTATAATGCTCAGCGCCTGCCTATGGATGCTGTGCCCGATATTACTAACGTTCAGGTACAAATTAACACTGCGGCGCCTGGCTATTCGCCACTGGAAGCTGAACAAAGGCTGACAGTGATCATTGAAAATGCGATGGCTGGTTTACCCAGGCTGCAATACAGCCGATCGCTATCACGCTATGGTATGTCACAGGTAACGGTTGTCTTTAACGACGGAACCGACATTTACTGGGCACGCCAGCAGGTATCAGAACGGTTACAGGCAGTAAGGTCGATGCTGCCTGCAGATACCAACCCGACGCTGGGCCCTGTTGCTACCGGCCTTGGTGAAATCTTTATGTATACGGTAACCGCGCTGCCCGGTACGTTGAAAGACGATGGCACGGCTTACAATGCAGAAAATCTGCGAACGCTGCAGGATTGGGTTATTAAGCCACAGTTGGTCAATGTCAAAGGTGTGACCGAAGTTAATACCATTGGTGGCTACCTGCGCCAGTATCAGGTGGCGCCTGATCCGGCCAGGCTGATAGCCTTTAAATTGACAGTGGATGATATTGCCCAAGCCCTGAACCGTAACAATAACAATGTTGGTGCTGGCTATATCGAACAACGGGGTGAGCAGTGGCTGGTTCGCTCCCCCGGCCAATTGCAAAACCTGGACGATATCAGAAAGTTGATTATCGCAAAGCGGGATGATGCACCGGTTCGATTACAGGATGTCGCCGATGTGTATTTTGGTAAGGAGCTGCGAACCGGTGCTGCCAGCCTGAATGGTGAAGAGACAGTACTGGGTACCGTGTTTATGCTTATGGGTGAAAATAGTCGCACTGTCGCCCGTGCGGTGGCTGAAAAGCTTAAAGAAGTTAACCGTTCCTTACCGGACGGTATCAGCGCCAATGTGGTTTATAACCGCACTACCCTGGTAGACAGAACTATTGCTACAGTTCAGAAAAATCTGTTTGAAGGTGCGGTACTGGTTATCGTCGTGTTGTTTATATTTCTGGGTAATTTCCGAGCCGCACTTATTACCGCGCTGGTTATTCCACTTAGCATGTTGTTTGCGATAAGCGGTATGGCTATCAATAAAGTCAGTGGCAACCTGATGAGCTTAGGAGCTATCGATTTTGGCTTACTGGTCGATGGCTCTGTCATTGTAGTGGAAAACTGCCTGCGCCGGCTAGGGTTGGCCCAGCACAAGACAGGCCGGCTGCTAACCCTTGATGAGCGTTTAAGTGAAGTATATCAGGCTACCCGTGAGGTTTTTACTCCGGCGGTGTTTGGCGTACTAATAATTATGTTGGTATTCCTGCCTGTTTTCGCCCTGAGTGGTGTTGAAGGTAAAATGTTTCATCCAATGGCTTTTACTGTTATTGCGGCGTTGGCAGGTGCAGTGCTACTGGCAATTACTTTTGTCCCGGCAGCCGTCGCCATTTTTGTCCGGGGCAGAGTCAAAGAACAGGATTCGGCGCTGATGCGCACATTAAAAAATGGTTACTCGGCAGTGCTCAGGCAGAGCCTGCGTCATTCAGTGTTGTTTATCAGCGGTGCGCTGCTGATTATGGCTGGCATATTCTGGCAAGGCAGTAAACTCGGTAGCGAATTTATGCCGCAACTGGATGAAGGCGATATTGCGTTGCACGCACTGAGAATACCGGGTACCGGCTTAAACCAGTCACTGCAAATGCAACTGCTGCTGGAGCAGGAAATTGCTGCCCTGCCTCAGGTGGAGCGGGTGTTCAGTAAGCTGGGAACGGCAGAGATTGCCACTGATCCAATGCCACCCAATGTAGCGGATACGTTTGTCATGCTTAAGCCCACATCTCAGTGGCCCGATCCCGCCATGAGTAAAGCAGAGTTTATTGCGTTGTTACGTAAGACTGTTGCAGCAGTGCCTGGCAATAATTATGAGTTCACCCAGCCAATTGAGATGCGCTTTAACGAGTTGATTGCCGGGGTGCGCAGTGATGTTGCCCTGCGAATTTATGGCGATGATTTAACTGAGCTCGCCATGCTTGCTGAGCAAGCGGCGGCGTTACTGGCGACAGTGCCGGGTGCAATTGATGTCCGGATGGAACAGGCAACCGGCTTGCCAATGTTATCAATTGAACCCGATCGGGAGCATCTGGCATTACTGGGTATTGATGTAGCCACCGTGCAACATACTATTCAGACCATGGTCGGCGGCGCCCAGGCTGGCCTTATTTACGAAGGTGATAAAGCCTTTTCTTTAATCATAAGAGCTGATGAAAACTTAAGAAGCGACCCGCAGCAATTAAAACGACTACCGGTCGCACTGCCTGGCATGTCGGACAATAGTACCGAGTTAACCTATGTACCGCTTGGCGAGGTCACCCATTTCAACGAGATTAATGCCCCGAACCAGATAAACCGGCAAAGTGCTAAACGCAATATCGTGGTCAGCGCTAACGTATCAGAGCGTGATCTTGGCAGTTTTATCAGTGAAACCAAGCAGTTAATGAATGATAAGCTTGACCTGCCAGCCGGATACTGGTTGGGTTACGGTGGCACTTTTGAGCAACTGCAATCGGCATCCAACCGGTTGATGTGGATAGTGCCACTGACTTTACTGATGATATTTGGCTTGCTATTCAGTGCATTAAACTCAGCAAAAGATGCATTAGTGGTATTTAGCGGCGTACCGCTGGCACTAACCGGCGGCTTTGCCGCGCTTATGCTGCGCGATATACCGCTGTCTATTTCTGCTGCGGTAGGCTTTATTGCCCTGTCGGGTATTGCGGTACTTAACGGCGTGGTGATGCTGGCCATGATTAAGCAATTGCGTGATCAGGGACTGGCATTACAAAAGGCGATTCAGCAAGGCGCGGTGCAGCGGTTAAGGCCAGTATTAATGACCGCGCTAGTCGCCAGCCTTGGCTTTGTGCCGATGGCCTTTAACAGCGGTACCGGCGCAGAAGTGCAACGACCACTGGCTACAGTCGTTATTGGCGGTATTATTTCTGCCACCTTACTGACCCTGGTATTGTTACCGGCACTTTATAAGCTGGTACATCGCAAAACCGCTTAGTTCGAGATTTATTAAACAATAACAGCAACTGTCGCCGCTATTCCAATACCGGCTGCAGTTGCTGCTGATACTCGGTAAATTTCGCCTGCTGCTCTGGCTCCAGCTCTGCATGTTGCAACTGAGTACAGACACTTTTAGCAAAGGCTTTGTTGCCTTCATCCAGTGGTTCCTGGCTGCGCAGTGCCACCAGTACTTTCAGAATGTTCAGTGCTACATTCATATTATTCGGGGTAAGTGAGAACGCCTGTTCCAGTGAATTGAGCGCAGCATGAAATTTATTGCGCTTAAAAAACTCAACTGCCATCCGGTTTAACTGCTGGGGGGTAAAATGCACCGCAGTGCGCTCTGCCGCCTCCTGTTCAATGTACTTGCCTACCACCTGGTTTGTCAGGCCGGTACCGGAAATCTGTCGTTTTATTGCATCCAGTAGTGATACCGCCTCTTCGCGCCGGCCCAGTTCGTGCAGCGCCTTAACTTTATCAAGGTTGTCCTCAACCGAGGTCGTTGGCCGTAAACTCAAATGATTATCAACAATGCTCTCGGCTTTGGTCCGCTCTTCCCTGGCGGTATGCAAACGGGCACGAACCACTAAAAACTGTTCTTTCAGTTGATTGGCAAGCGGCAACTGCTTTTCCAGCTCAGTTAATAGTATCTCTGCCTGATTAAGCACTTTGACCGCATCCGCTTTATCCAGCGTGGTAGCATAATCAATGCCCGAACGTACAACATTCAGCCGCAGCAACGGTGAGTCATGAATCGAATTTCTGGCATATTTTGCCATGGCAATCGTAGCCTGATACTGGCCGGCATGATCATGATTGAGCCGGGCTAAATCGAGCAGCCGCTTGTTACGCTCAATATTTCGTGGTGCCAGCTGACTGGCTTTCTTAATTTCGGTATAGGCTTGCTGGAAATCCTGCTTGCCAATGTAGTAATGCGCCAGCATATCGTAGGTGGCAAAACGGGTATCGGTTTTATCAGTCAGTTGCTGCAGCAATGCCTGGATATCAGCCAGTTTATCCTGTTCCAGTAAGGCTTTAATGTAGCCCAGATAAACCCAGGATATTTTGTGAGTTTGTAGCAGGTTGTTATAGTAAACAGCGGCGTCTGCAAACTCGCGCAAATGCAGCAAGCACTCGCCTTTCAGCCGTTTCATTTGCATATGATACTTACTCAGTCCTGTATTAAGTAAATGCCGCTCTGCGAAATAAATGGCTTTGCTGTAGTCCTGACCGTCAATGGCCTGATACACATTAAACAGGGTTCGCTTTATCTCCAGCGTCACCGGCAACCGGTTCTGGACATGTTTGCTGCTTAACGGTTTAACCCAGAAATCATCAGGTTGCAATTCGACAATACTGTTGACCAAATGCTCGCTGGTTTCCGCGCTCAGAAAAATCAGCACCGTGCATTTGGTCACATAACGTTTGAATTTCAGCTCTTCGAGTAAATGAAAGCCATCTTTGTCACTTTTAACATTAAAAGCGCAAATTACCACATGAAAGGTCGTTTGCTCGCATAAACGCAGTGCGTAATAGGCGTTCTCGGCACACTTAACATTTGCAATGCCAAGCTCAAACAGCGACGCTTTAATGACGTTCTGCACCAGTACCTGATCATCAATAATCAGCACATTTAATTTATCTGACGCAGTTAATTCCTGTAGTTCCATCTGGTGGTTTCTCATCCCTGCAATAGGCCGCAATACGGTGGTGGCCAGTAAATACAGTTATATTAGCAAGCGGCTATAAATGCAAAGAAAAAATCCGGCTGACAACCGGTTTTACGGTTACATGCCAGCGCTGTGGCATTAGACAATGGTTTGGATCCCTGATATTTATTTTATGCTGGCCATTGTCTGTCAGTACCGTCATCCCAAACTCCGTAGTTGTATTCTTTTCTAACCATGCCAGAGGGCTACCAGATGATTTTCCAACTTAGCATCGTTCAAGCAAGCAAAATGCTGCGAAACTTACAGCATATTCTGGATAAAGGCGCCGCCTTTGCTGCCAGCAAAAAAGTCGATATGGCCGTACTGTTAAATGCCCGCCTGGCACCGGATCAATTTCACCTTATTCGTCAGGTGCAAATTGCCTGCGATACCGCCAAGTTAGGTGCCGCCCGGCTGATAGGAAAGGTCGACAGTGCACCCAAACATGCGGATGATGAAACCACGCTGGAGCAGCTAACTCAGCGTATTAACGACACCCTGGCCTATCTTGCCAGCTTTAGCGAAGCCGATTTTGCCAATGCAGCGAGCCAGAAAGTCAGCCAGCCACGGTGGGAAGGCAAATATTTAACCGGTGAGGAGTTTTTAATCCAGCACGTATTGCCGAATATCTATTTTCATATCACCACTGCTTACGCTATTTTGCGCCACAATGGCGTCGATGTTGGTAAAAAGGATTATCTGGGCACAATGCCTTACAAATCTTAATGCGCAATGCAACACGCGACGAAACACGCGATCTAACATATAAAAACGCCGGCAAATAAGCCGGCGTTTTTATATGTGCAGCTTAGCGCTCCAGCACAATCCGATAACGGGCCTTACCGCTTTTTAAATGAGCAAGCGCCTCATTAATCTCAGAAAATTTAAAAGTCTCGACTACCGGTTTAATATTATGCTGCACGGCAAACTCCAGCATTTTTGCTATGGTGGCCGGGCTGCCGACCGGTGAACCTGACACGCTGCGCTGGGCCATAATCAAGTTAAACACACCAATATCCAGCGGCTCCAGCGTGGCGCCGACAAAATGCAGCCTGCCCTTCGGTTTTAACGTCGACAGATATAAATTCCAGTCGAGCGCGACATTAACAGTTGAAATAATAAAATTAAAACGACCGGCTGCCTGTTCAATATCAGCAGCATTGCGTGAATTAATACAGTGATGCGCGCCCAGCTCTTTTGCTTCTGCAGTTTTACTGGCGCTGGAGGTAAAAGCGGTTACTTCGCAGCCCCAGGCCCGTAAAAACTGCAACCCCAGATGTCCCAGGCCACCAATACCAATCACGGCGACTTTATCGGTAGGCTTTACATCGAACTGCACCATGGGGTTGAACACGGTAATACCGCCACAAAATAGCGGTCCGGCAGTTTTGGCATCCATACCCTCTGGCAGCGGCACTACTGCACTGGCGTTGGCCCGCACTTTATCGGCAAAGCCACCATGCCGGCCTACTATGGTGCCCTGGGCACTGGCGCATAAGTTATGATCGCCACTGCCACAGGTGCTGCACACCTGGCAGTAATCTGAATGCCAGCCAAGGCCGACCAGCTGGCCGGCTTTTAGATGGCTGACGCCCTCGCCAACCGCGGCCACCCGCCCGACCACTTCATGACCCGCCACCAGCGGAAAATGCGACATGCCCCATTCGTTATCCAGCATGGATACATCTGAGTGGCAAATGCCACAATAATCTACTGCTATCTCTACTTCATCACGGCCAAGTGCCCCAGCCTCGTATTGCCATGGCACCAGTTTGCCTCCGGCATCCATTGCAGCGTAAGCCTTTATCATGTTGTTACCTGACATAGTCCCTCCGGTTAGCTTTAATTCTTTCTGTCCTGGTTATACCACTAACAGTATTGACCAGATCTGCGACCGTGCAGGGAAATATCTGCCACTGCCTGTTTTTTAACCAGCAACACCTGTTTCTTCCGCCGCTTTCAGGTATAATCCGCCGACTTTTTTCAGGCAGCACCCATTTTAAGAGACACTATGACTGTACAAACCTTTGATCCAAGCCAGACCACGACATTGGACACCCCGGCCAAAGCATTAGCCAAGCAGGCAACGCCTGCACCTGGCCAGGGCAATACCATCGGTTTTGTGTCACTGGGCTGCCCGAAAAACCTGGTCGATTCTGAGCGAATTCTTACTCAGTTAAAAAGCGAAGGGTACAACATCGTTCCAAGCTACGACGATGCCCAGCTGGTCATTGTTAATACCTGTGGCTTTATCGATAGCGCGGTGCAGGAATCGTTAGATACGATTGGTGAAGCCTTAGCCGAAAATGGCAAAGTTATCGTTACCGGTTGCCTGGGCGCGCGGGAAGACGAAATTCGCCAGGTGCACCCCAATGTACTGGGTATCACCGGCCCGCACAGCTATGAAAACGTATTAAAGCAGGTACATGAGTTTGTACCCAAGCCAAAATACGACCCCTTTACCATGCTGGTACCGGATCACGGTGTAAAATTAACACCGAAGCATTACGCCTATTTAAAAATCTCCGAAGGCTGTAACCATCGCTGTACCTTTTGCATTATTCCGTCAATGCGCGGCGATTTAGTCAGCCGGCCGGTAGGTGAGGTGCTGGATGAAGCACAGCGCTTGAAAAATGCCGGTGTTAAAGAGCTACTGGTTATTTCGCAAGATACCAGCGCTTATGGTGTAGATGTCAAATACCGCACCGGTTTCTGGAACGGCGCGCCGGTAAAAACCTCAATGCAATCGTTATGTGAGGCTTTAGGTGAGATGGGCATTTGGGTGCGGCTACACTACGTTTACCCCTACCCGCATGTGGACGACATTATTCCATTAATGGCCGCTGGCAAAGTGCTGCCTTATCTGGATATTCCGTTTCAACATGCCAGCCCGCGCATTTTAAAACTGATGAAACGCCCCGGTCAGGCTGAGCGGGTGTTAGAGCGGATTAAAAAGTGGCGGCAAATTTGCCCTGAGCTAACCATTCGCTCAACCTTTATTGTCGGCTTCCCAGGGGAAACAGAAGAAGACTTCCAGATGCTGCTCGACTGGTTAGACGAAGCGCAGCTTGACCGCGTTGGCTGTTTCAAATACAGCCCGGTGGTGGGTGCTAAAGCAAACGAGCTTGCCGATCCGGTGCCGGACGATGTGATGGAACAGCGCTACCATCGCTTTATGCAAAAACAGCAGGCTATCAGTGCCGCCCGATTACAGGCGAAGATCGGCAAAACCATTAAAGTACTGATTGACGAAGTTGATGAAGAAGGCGCCATTGGCCGAAGCCACGCCGACGCCCCGGAAATTGACGGCGCGGTGTACTTAAACGGCTTAACCAATGTTAAACCGGGCGACATCATCGATGCCGTTGTCGAAGAAGCCGATGAGTATGACTTATGGGCGTCAATCGCTGAATAAGCGTTTATCAAAAAAAACGTAAAACAGGCAGCTTCGGCTGCCTGTTTATTTAGCGTGAGATGAATCTGATTCAGGATTAATATTCCACCTTTATTATGTCGCTTTGCGCCAGCACAGATCGTACTGCAAGCATGGTTGTGCCATCAGACGACAGTTCAAAGTTCAGACGAAAACGATTTTTGGCAATTAACTGCTTATCAGTATTTGCTGTCGTCATGTCAGTGCGATACAAATAAGCCAGATTCTCTTCATGTCCGGTGTAATAAAGTGCGCCTTGATAAACCTGCCAACGGTTTGGGCTGACACTAGGCAGTCGGGTAAGTAACACCGGCTCACTGTTGGCCTGTTCAAGCCAGGCATTGGCCTCGCTATCGATTACCAACGTTTGATTATCTGTCAGCTGCTGCTTAGCATATACCTGGTTCTGCGCTCTAACCTTAATGTCAGCATCAAGCTCATAACGGTACAGTGTCGGCTGACCATGTTCAATTCTGGCGAAGTGCAGCCGATCTGCTGCTGTCCATTGCACAGATGCTACCTTTTCCAGCTCAGTCGTCAGATAACGAAATTGCTGATCTTGTAACGCCAATATAAAGACTCTGCCGTTGGCAATACCGGCCAGATGCGTTTCCTCCTGATTCACCTGTAAAGCAGTAAATTCGATGTCTACCGGCAAAGACGCCAGTACGTATTTTACGTTATCGCGAATAACGGCAATCTGGCTTTTTTTATGATATTTATTAATAAGATAAATATGGCCGCTGCGCTTGCCGGTAACGGGAAGGTCTTCAGCACCGGAAAACTCTAAGTAGTTATGGTTCAGGCCACTATACGATAGAGGAGTCTGCGCCAGAAAAGGGTTAGGTTGGCTTACCAGATCGAGATAATTGCCATTGTGCTGACGAGCGAACAAACAACGATCACCGCAGCTGTAAAAAACATTATTAATATTATTAATATCAACTGGCAGCAGAGCAAACTGACGGCTGGTCAAATCATACTGAGCAAACTCGCCATAAAAGCTGGAAAGCGTTATCACCTGATCATCTGCGCTCCATATCAGGTGCTGGTAACTTCCGGGAAGTTTGCTTACATGAACCAGCTCGCCACTTGGTAAATGCTGAATAAGCAGCTCGTTGTCGTTAGCGCCTGTATTGCGAAGTATCGCCAGAAATCTGCTATCAAAGGATTCTCGGGCAAAATAATCACCACTGCCATGCCCCGCCGACGATGTCACGCTGGATAATTTCTGGCTGGCCAGTTCGTAATACCAAATGCCCTGGCTCCGGGTTGGTTGCTTAAAATCACTAAGGTACAGCCCGGAACCGTCAGAACTCCATGCTTGAAAATAACGTTGCCCTGCAACAACATCGGGTAAAGCAAAGATGTTACTTAAACCCTGCTGAGCAGAGAAATCGGCGATAAAAGTGTTGGTTTGCCCCGGTGTACTTCGGGTATACGCTAGCTTATCACCATTAGCAGATAACTGGCCGTTGGCGTAGTTTGCATCGTCATAAGTAAGCCGGGTTATCCGCCCGCTATCCAACGCTTTGGCGTAAAGTTGCAGGTAATCATCTTTATTGGCACGGTGCGAGAAAATCAATTGGTTTTGCGGAGCATTATAAAAAGGGCTGACTTCTGAACCATCCATACTGGTAAGCGACGTTAGCGTAACTGCCGCTGGTTGCGACAGCACACTATACCCAGTCCAGCTAATGACACCGAACAACAGTCCACAGGCAACCAGCCAGCGAGCAGCGGTTCGCATAACTAATTTTGGCTTATCGTCATTTACTGCACCAGCAACAGCGGTAACCTCAGCAATCAGTATATAGCCTTTTAACGGTATGGTTCGAACATAACGTGAGTCACGGGCACTGTCGAGCAGACTTTTACGTAGTTTTTTTATCACGGCCCGAAAGGCATCGTCGGTAATCACCCGATCTGACCACAAGGTTTTTTTTATGGTGTCTTTCGTTACCAGTTCGCCGGCATTATCGACTAGCAGTTTCAATAATTCATTGATCTGAGGCTCTATTTTCACTACCTGGTTGTTCTTGATTAGCTCAGCACGGCTATAATTAAAAACAAAATCACCTACTTTGAACACGTTATTTCACCTGCTTATTGATGTGACCTTTTGTGACTATTTACCCTTGCCGTAAAATCACAATAAGTCCTTTGCCACTGCCGGCCTTCCATTTCATATTGACAACGACCGTCACTAATTGGAAGAAAAAAAATGATAAAAATTATTATCTTGTGGTTGGGGGTATTTATAATCGCCGCCAGTGGCCACAGCCACGCTAACGCTCCGGCAGAGGCTTCAGCAACATTCAAACAGCTGCTAGATTCCGTCAGACAGAAAAGCGGCGTGCAAGGTATTGCCGTCAGTATTATTGAAGGCGGTAAAGAACCAACGTTCATTACCTCCGGCTTTGCCGATATCGAGCAGAGAACACCCATTACCGAACGCACCCAGTTTCGTTTTGGCTCGGTATCCAAAATTCTGGTTGCGATGTCAGTAATGAAGCTTATAGAACAACACCAGCTGACATTAAATACCCCGTTGCAGCAACTGATACCCGAAGTTCACTTCGATAACCCATATGAAGCAGATTTTCCGCTAACGGTGCACCATCTGTTAAATCACACTACTGGTTGGGACGCCATGCGTTTTGCCGAAAATGTACCGACCTCTGCCTCTCCGGTTACTATTAAGCAGGCACTGGATATTCACCCTGATAGCCGGCAATCCCGCTGGCCACCCGGCTCACGTTTCGCCTACAACAACACCGGGCCACTGGTTGCGGCTTATATTGTCGAAAAACTCAGTGGTGTCAGTTTTGAATCTTTTGTTAAAAGCCACTTTTTTACGCCGCTAGGAATGACTAACACCGATTATTTTTATACCGACCACTATCGCCAGCACGCTGCTACCCTGTATCTGGGAAACACGCCGTTAGCTTATGAGCATCTGAATAATCGCCCGGCTGGTGGTTTAAACAGCGATATGGCCGATATGATTGCCTTAGTCGGATTCTTATTAGATCAGGGAAAAGAGCCATCACGCCAGCTTTTATCAGCTTCATCGTTTCAGCTGCTGCAAACGCCAGCTGGCTCGCTCTCTGCTGATGCTGGTATTGAGCTGACCTACGCTCAGGGCATAAATCTGTTTCATGCCAATGGTAAGCTATTGTTTGGCCACGAAGGCAGTGTCCGGGGTGGCTCTGCGCTCGTGATCTACCAACCGGACTTACAGAAAGGCTACGTTATTGCCGTGAATGGAGAAGGGCCGGCAGTGCCGCAAATCCATCAGTTTTTGGCTAATTTAATTACCCGGCCTGGCGCAACGCAACATGTCAGCGAGCAACATCACTTTTCTGAAAAACAGCAGGCTCTGTCAGGTTTTTATCGTAGCATAAATCCGGGTGCCAGCCTTATTGCTCCATTCTCTGTGCTAAGTCCGTGGCAACTTAAAGTAACTGAGCAATCTGCTACTATCGGCCCGATAGTTGGCGCTAAACTGCGCCCGCTCGGAGCTGGCGGTGATAATTACTTTACCCAGTGGCAGACCGGCAAAACAATACTGGTGCCAGCCGAAGACCCGATAGCAGGCGCAGTGATTCATTATGGTCCGCAGACTTTCAAACGTATTTCGGCATTTACTGCCTATGCGCCGCTCTCTATTGTGGTGGTTTGGCTACTACTGACAATAAGCGCTTTCCTCTTTGCTTTAATTTGGCTGCCACGCAAATTGCTCGGCAAAACTGCAGTACTTGCCAGCATACGTTTGCGCAGCTGGCCGCTAATGACCATTGTGCCTTTACTGCTATCAGTTAGTTTAGTGTTGTATGCCAAAGCCAGCCCGGCTTTAACTGAATTAGCAGGCCAAGTCAGCTGGCTGTCGGTCGGCTTGCTGGTATGCAGCCTTCTGTTCTTTATCAGTGGACTTTGGAGTATGGTCATATGGTGGCAAACACCACGGCATCAGGTTCATCCATTAACATACTGGCACTCATCAATGCTGATAGCGCTGAACAGCCTGATAGCCATTTTTCTGCTGTTTAATGGTTTAATCGGCGTTCGTTTATGGGCATAACAGCAGTGTAAGCCGCACAAACATCAAACTGACACAGGCAGCTTCGGCTGCCTGTTTTTTTAGCAATAGGCACCTGCTCGCAAAACCAACCACTACTTTTCTTTACTGGCCGGATAATTTACCCCGGGGAAGCTGCCGGCCAGCTCTTCTTCCAGTAAATTCAGCTTTTTGCTGGCTTCACTATCGGCCAGGCCCTGGTCACGAACCTCCCGCAGTATCGCAATTAACCGGCGTCGGTAGTCCCAGTGCCATTCACCGCGCTGCTCCCACTTAAAAGTACGCTGAAATAGCAATATAAAAGCAGGAATAGCCGCTATCCCTGCCGATAATTTTGTCTGACCATCGCCAAATATCTGGGCAAATGCCGGGTAACTACTGGCTATAACCACCATAAATAACAATAAATGATTCAGCACAAAATCAAATTTGGAATAACGATAGCGGGAAGTTATTTCACGTTCTATTTCAGCCACAATGGCGCTTTTTTCTTCCATAACGTAGTTCTCGCAACACAGCGGTGATAAGTTCATTAAAAATAGCACAACCTTAAACACTGAATGTTTAACCGCTGCTTTTGAGTTAATGGAGTACGGCTACCCACACTTTACTATTGGCAGCCAGACACTATGCTATGTTTAATTGACGATAAATCAGTCAGGTAGCCATAACCTATGAACTTAATCCCGGAGATTGACTGGACTATTGCCGCATTACATATCCGTGACATGCTGATTGCTTTTATTCTGGCAGTACCCATCGGTTGGGATCGGGAGAAGCACGAGCGCTCAGCCGGCCTTCGCACCTTTCCGCTGGTTGCTGTGGCAGCCTGTGGTTATATGCTGGTTGGTCAGGAAATTTTCGACTCAGCCGAAGCAGTATCGCGGGTAATGGAAGGTATTATTACCGGTATTGGCTTTATCGGTGGCGGCGCTATCCTGAAAAATGTCGTAAAAGGTGAAAGTTATGTCCGAGGCACCGCTACTGCTGCCAGCCTGTGGCTAACCGGCGCTATGGGGCTGTCCGTGGCCGCCGGAAGGCTTGAAATTGCGCTGGTGTTAAGCGTGCTGACCTTTGTGACTTTACGAATGTTAACGTCAGCTAAAACAATGGTAAATCTATCTGAAGATAAATAATTACAAGTGTCATTAAGCCGTGCTCAGGCTATCGCATCTGCCAGTGAGCACTAGTGCTCACTTATGACGCCGGATAAAACCAGGCGTTTAGTATCAGGCCGTCCTGTACTTCGTACACCACCACTACCTCAGAGGGATGGTCTGCCAACCCATGCACTCTTTCATGGTCGATTACCTTACTCCCCGCCACCATTCTGTTTAGTACCTCAGCGCGCAGTGTGGCGATAGTAAAGCGCTCGCTCTGGTAAAACGCGGCAAGGGCGTCACGACCAACCAATGAAGGAGTGGTTGCGGGCATACGGTAAATAGCAATGTTGTTGTGATAACAGGCGATAAAAGCCGCTAAATCTTTGGCATTGTAAGCCTCAAGTTGGCGCTGTACTGGTATCTCTGGTTGTGGATCTGACATGGTGTACTACCCTTACTGTGGTGTTGCTGGCGTTATCTGAAGTGAAAACCTCAGCCCGCGGTCTACTGCGTTTTAGTCGTAAGCAGGCGTGTTACTTGCTGATGCTAACAGTTTAATGTCTGAAGTCATTTTAATAATCAAAAATAAGCCTGAAAGTTGGAGATTTTACGTCCAATGCTTGTTTTCGCTCGTAGCTCCCTGTGCAGTTAAATTTTTGTGTCTTTTACCGTGCATTTTCTACCTAGCTACAGGAGTTTTGTTATGAAAAAGATATTTTATCTGGTTTTGCCACTCTTTGTCCTTACTGGTTGTTTTGATGGTTCTGACGATGACGAGGTAATAGTCGAGCCACCACCGGTGTTTAGCGCTGATCAAACCTTTGAAATCAGTTTATCTGGCAAGCAACAGGTGCCGAATGTCGATTCGATGCAAATGGCATCGGCCACTGTCGAACTGGACACTGATTTAAAGCAAATTAGGGCCAGCCTCGATTTGTCTGATGTTGAAAATGTCGAAGCTGCTCATATTCATGATGGTGATTTAGGATTTAATGGTGAAGTTGCTTTTGCATTCAGTGCAGGCACCAATGGTATTTATACCATTGCCGAAACCGATATTACTGATGCCCTGATGGCTGATTTACAAAATGGTGAGTGGTACGTCAATGTGCATACTACTGAATATCCTGACGGTGAGATACGCGGCCAGATTGTTAACGATGACACAGTGATTGTCACCTTCCCGCTATCCGGCCAGCAGGAAGTGCCGGCTGTCGAAACCGCTGCCAGCGGTTATGCCTACGCGGCAGTAGATCAAACCGATTATGACCTTACCCTGACCGTTCGCACCACAGGCGTTGATGATGCAACCATGGCCCATATTCATACCGGCCGGGTTGGCACCAATGGTGATGTATTAGTTGGTCTGGAGGCCGCAGAGGAAGATGGAGTTTGGGTTATACCTGCAGATACCATGATTGATGAAGCGACCTTTAACGTGCTGGCCGGCGGCGGTCACTATGTTAATGTCCACACCCCTGCTAACCCGGAAGGTGAGCTCAGAGGGCAGATTATTACCGATAATTTTGTGCTGGCGACATTCCCGTTATCGGGTAATCAGGAAGTACCTATGGTTGATACTCAGGCTTCGGGCGACGGCTATGCCCTGGTTAATACTGACGACTACATGGTCGAGGTAGTAGCGGTAACCAGCGGCGTCGATTTTGCCACCATGGCGCATATTCATACCGGCCGTATTGGTAACAACGGTGATGTGTTAGTAGGTCTGGTGCAATCTGCAGATGATCTGGGTACCTGGATGACCCCGGAAGATACCCAGATTGATCAAGCGACTTTTGAAGTACTGGCTTCAGGTGGACATTATGTCAATGTGCATACTCCGGATAATCCTGGCGGTGAGTTACGCGGCCAGATTTTAACCGATAACTTTGTACTGGCGACCTTTGGTTTAAGTGGTGCGCAGGAAGTACCTGCTGTTACCACGATGGCATCAGGCGATGGTTATGCGCTGGTTAATACTGACGATTATGCCGTGGAATTAGTGGCACTTACCGAGGGTGTTGATGATGCCACCATGGCGCATATCCATACTGGCAGAGTGGGCAACAATGGCGATGTATTAGTCGGTCTGGAGCAGGTAACGGACGAACCCGGCAAGTGGGTAACCCCAGCAGATACGATGATTGATGCTGATATCTTCGCTGTATTAGCCTCGGGCGGCCATTATGTTAATGTGCATACACCGGCGAACCCTGGTGGTGAGTTGCGCGGCCAGATTGTTACCGACAACTTTGTACTGGCAACCTTCGCCCTGACTGGTGATCAGGAAGTACCGGCAGTAACCACTGCAGCAATGGGCAATGGCTATGCACTGGTTAATACTGCCAATTTTGCTATTGAAGTAACCGCGCTGACTGAAGGTGTGGATGATGCCACCATGGCCCATATTCATACTGGTCGTATCGGTGTAAATGGTGACGTTCTGGTGGCGCTGGAACAATCTGCAGATGATGCCGGCAAGTGGTCTACACCTGCGGATGCCATGATCAACGCTGATATTTTAACAGTGCTGGCCTCAGGTGGTCATTATGTTAATGTGCATACCCCGGCGAACCCAGGTGGTGAGCTACGTGGGCAGATTATCTCCAGTGATGAGTTTGCTCTGATTACCTTCCCGTTATCCGGGGCACAGGAAGTACCGGCTGTCGCGACCACCGCTACAGGAGACGGCTACGCCATGGTCGCATTAAGTGACTATAGCCTGGAGTTACAGGTGCTGACCTCAGGAGTGGAAGATGCCACTATGGCGCATATTCATACCGGTGTGGCCGGTGAAAACGGTCCGATATTGCTTGGTCTTGAACAAGACTCTGACAACGTCAACCGTTGGATGGCCCCGACTGAAGCCGCGTTAACTCAAAGCATTTTTGAAGTGCTGGCCGCAGGCGGTCATTATGTTAATGTCCATACCCCGGAATTTCCCGGCGGTGAAATCAGAGGACAAATAGAATAACAGTCATACCACTAAATAGCGGCACCAAATGGTGCCGCTATACTTTTTTAGCGTCTATAATTTTTATGTTTATACAATGGCATGTCGCAGCTTACAGGAGAATGCTTAAAGGAGACCAGAATGAGTAAAACAGCCACACTTTACCGGATGGTAACCGATCAACATATTTGTCCTTATGGTTTACGTTCAAAAGATCTGCTGCAAAGAGAAGGTTTTAAGGTTGAAGACCACAAACTCAGAACCAGGGAAGAAACTGACCAGTTCAAACAAAAGCATGGGGTAAAAACCACTCCCCAGACTTTTATTGGCGATAAACGCATCGGCGGATATGACGATTTACGTGACTATTTTGGCAAGGGCGAAGCCGGTCAAACCGGTACCACCTATACTCCGGTTATTGCGATATTTGCTGTCGCGGCCTTACTGACTATCGCCTTCCAGTATTTTGTATCCGGTGATTACGCTTCAATCCGCACTTTAATGCTGTTTATTGCCTTTTCCATGACGATGCTGGCCTTACAAAAGCTGAAAGATCTGTACAGCTTTACCACCTCGTTTATTACCTATGATTTGCTGGCGATGAAATGGCTGCGGTACGGCTACATCTACCCTTTTGTCGAGGCGTACGCGGGTATTGGCATGGTTGCTCAGCTGCCGGCACTGGCAGTCGCGCCATTTTCGCTGTTTATAGGAACTGTTGGTGCCATATCTGTGACAAAGGCAGTATATATCGATAAGCGAGAACTGAAGTGCGCCTGTGTTGGCGGTGACAGCCAGGTGCCGCTTGGCTTTGTATCGCTGTCTGAGAACCTGTTTATGATTGCCGGTGGGCTAATTATGTTGCTGTGGTGACCACTAACCCAAATCAATGGCAGAAAGCCCGCGGTTTCCAGAGCTGACTGCCATTGCTTCAGAGCAACATTAGTCGACTTTTAAATCAAATACCGCATCCACTGTACTACTAAACTTTACAGTGGCTTGTAAGTAACGGCCCGGCGCGACATCGGCGGCACCCAGCCTGGAGCCGGTCACTTCAATCCGCTCATATCCACCCTGTTGGCGTTGGGTGTTGGAGTTTATACTGTAAATACGGCCAAGCCTGGCGTCAAAAGCACTCGCCAACGCCTGAGCTTTGGCAGTCGCATTCTTCACCGCCATAGCAGTGGCTTGCTTTTGCATCTCCTCACTGTTTGATGCCTGCAACTGGATATTGGTCACTTCATTAAGCTGTACTTTTAAAGCGAAGTTAATCAGCTCATTTAGCTGATCGATATTTGTCAGCTCAACCTTTAGTGACCGTCTGGCGGTATATCCGGCTAACTGTCGATCATTACCGTCGGTATATAGGTAGTGCGGTTCAGTAAGCAGATTAGATGCTGTTATGCCGTCAGTTTTTACAGCGAAATCTTTAACGCCATCTAAAAACTGATTTACCCGGCTGTCAACTTCAGCTTTGGCTTTTAACGCAGTAGGCTGCATGCTCGATACGTCAAAAGAAATCAATGCAATATCTGGCGTAGCAGTAAGTTCTGCACTGCCCTGCACTGTTACATGGCGGTTTGCCGGCAAGCTATTGTCAGCTGCCACGGTAAAAACGCTAACGAGTAATAAAATGCTGATAAGTGTTTTCATGCAATTCCCTTCAGTGATATTAACCAGACTGCTGCTTGCGCTACTGACCTTAGAAATAGCTTGTCAGGCAGCGTTGACAGCATGGATAAAAAAATAGCGACCCACAACATTTTTTCCCTGCAAATCTTTTTAAAATCCTGTATATTGTCGCACTATTTTCAAACCCTAGCTTATTGAGATTACTATGTCAGCAGATTTATCCTTATACAGAAACATTGGTATCTTCGCCCACGTTGATGCCGGCAAAACCACTACTACCGAGCGTATCCTGAAACTGACCGGTAAAATCCATAAGTTAGGTGAAGTTCACGAAGGTGAATCAACTACCGACTTTATGGAACAGGAAGCAGAGCGCGGAATTACTATCCAGTCAGCAGCAGTAAGCTGTTTCTGGAAAGGTTACCGTTTCAACGTTATCGATACCCCGGGACACGTTGACTTTACTGTAGAAGTATATCGTTCACTGAAAGTACTGGACGGCGGTATCGGCGTATTCTGTGGTTCTGGCGGTGTTGAACCTCAGTCAGAAACCAACTGGCGTTATGCCAACGACGCTGAAGTATCACGTCTGATATTCGTTAACAAGCTGGACCGGATTGGTGCTGACTTTATCCGTGTTACCGAGCAGGTTAAAAAAGTACTGGGCGCTAATCCGCTGATCATGACCTTACCTATCGGTCGTGAAGACACCTTTAAAGGTGTGGTAGACCTGTTAACCCAGAAAGCTTACATCTGGGATGAGACCGGCCAGCCAGAAAACTACGAAGTCACTGACGTACCAGCTGATATGGCTGATGACGTCGAAATGTATCGTACTCAGTTAATCGAAACTGCTTTAGAGCAGGATGATGACTTATTAATGGCTTATATGGATGGCGAAGAGCCGTCTATCGAAGACATTCAGCGTTGTATCCGTAAAGGTTGTCGTGACCTGGCGTTCTTCCCTACATATTGTGGTTCTGCCTTTAAAAACAAAGGTATGCAGTTGTTACTGGATGCGGTTGTTGATTATCTGCCAAGCCCAACTGAAGTTATTCCACAGCCACTGACTGACGAAGAAGGTAACGAGAACGGCCAGCACGCTATCGTTTCTGCTGATGAGCCATTCCGTGCTTTAGCGTTTAAAATCATGGATGACCGTTTTGGCGCCCTGACCTTTATCCGTATTTACTCTGGTGTGCTGAACAAGGGTGACACTATCCTTAACTCATTCACTGGCAAAACTGAGCGTATCGGCCGGATGGTTGAAATGTACGCTAACGACCGGATCGATCTGACTACCGCACAAGCCGGTGACATCATCGCCCTGGTTGGTATGAAAAATAACACCCAGACAGGTCATACCCTGTGTGATCCTAAGCACCCTTGTACACTTGAGCCAATGGTATTCCCAGAGCCGGTAATCTCTATCTCTGTAACACCAAAAGATAAAGGTTCAGTTGAGAAAATGGGTATCGCCATCGGTAAGATGGTTGCTGAAGATCCAACGTTCCGGGTTGAAACTGATGTTGATTCAGGTGAAACCATCCTTAAAGGTATGGGTGAATTACACCTGGATATCAAAGTAGATATTCTGAAGCGTACTTACGGCGTTGAATTAGTGGTAGGTCAACCTCAGGTTGCTTACCGTGAAACCATTACCCGTGAAGTTGAAGACAGCTACACTCACAAGAAACAATCTGGTGGTTCAGGTCAGTTCGGTAAAATTGATTACCGTATTCGTCCGGGCGAGCAGAACTCTGGCTTTACCTTCAAATCAACGGTAGTGGGTGGTAGCGTACCAAAAGAGTTTATGCCTGCTATCGAGAAAGGCTTTGCCTCAATGATGTCAACCGGTACCCTGGCTGGCTTCCCGGTATTAGACGTTGAAGTTGAAGTATTTGACGGTGGTTTCCACGCCGTTGACTCATCAGCCATCGCGTTTGAAATCGCGGCAAAAGGCGCGTTCCGTCAGTCAATTCCAAAGGCCGGCGCGCAGCTGCTTGAGCCTATCATGAAAGTTGACGTGTTCACTCCGGAAGATCACGTTGGTGATGTTATCGGTGACTTAAACCGTCGTCGTGGCATGATCTCTGGTCAGGAAGCTGGCGTTACTGGTGTGCGGATTAAAGCAGACGTGCCATTGTCAGAGATGTTCGGTTACATCAGTAGCCTGCGTACCATGACTTCAGGCCGTGGTCAGTTCTCTATGGAGTTCTCACACTACTCACCGTGCCCGACTAACGTCGCGGATGCGGTAATTGCCAAAGAAAAAGAAAAGAAAGCCGCTGCAGCTAAAAACTAATTAGCTAAGCTGCCGTTTAAAGCCCCGCCAGTGCAAACTGGCGGGGCTTTTTATTTGGCGTAACACAAACAGCCTGCAATTGGCCCTATGGCATAAGCCTTGCTACAGTTAATAGCCTAACCTGATAACTGAGGTGCAGTATTACCACTGCGCCAGAAAAGGAGTTGCAGATGAGCTCAACCAGTTTTACCCAGGGGGGCTATCCGCTAACGGCCGACTGTTTCGACGAACTCGTTAGCGGCAACGGCAGTATTCGTCGCCCCGCAGTAGCGATTGCCCGCTTTATCGATAAACATGGCCCCAGCGAATTAATCAGAAGACAATCGTTGATAAATCAGACCATTAGTGACATGGGGGTCTGTTTTACCTTGTATGCCGATGGCGACAATATCGACCGCGCCTGGCCGCTGGACGTGATGCCCCGCACTATTCCCAGCAGTGAGTGGCAGCTAACCAGCGATGGCCTGAAACAACGTTTGCATGCCCTGAATCTTTTTATCGACGACTTATACAACGACCAGAAAATTCTGAAAGATGGCGTTGTTCCCAGCGAACTGGTATTGCAGTCCAGAAATTTTTTAACACCTTGCCAGGGTGTTTCGCCCCGTTTTAAGACATGGGCGAATATTTGCGGCACCGATCTGGTGCGTGATGGTAGTGGTAAGTTTCTGGTATTAGAAGATAATTTACGAGTGCCTTCCGGCGTTTCTTATATGCTGGAAAACCGTACCGTAATGAAACGGGTATTTCCGGAGCTGTTTGCCGACTCGACCATTTTCCCGGTTGATGACTATCCGCATCAGTTATGGAAAATGCTGGCTTCACTTTCACCACGCGATTGCGAAGTGCCCTGTATCGTGCTGCTAACGCCCGGCATTTATAACTCTGCTTACTTTGAGCATACCTTTCTGGCCCAGCAGATGGGAATTGCATTAGCAGAAAACCACGACATGTATGTTGAAGATGACGTAGTGTGGTTAAAAACCTTGCGCGGAAAAAGAAGAGTAGATGTTATCTACCGGCGGGTAGACGATGTGTTTATTGACCCCCAGGTATTCAGACCTGACTCGGTACTCGGAATTCCGGGCCTGATCAAGGCATGGGCCAAAGGCAACGTGGCCATTGCCAACGCGCCGGGCTCCGGTGTTGCAGATGATAAGGTGGTATATGCTTATGTGCCGGCCATCATCAACTACTATCTGGCAGAACAACCCCTTATTGATAATGTCGAAACCTTTTTGTGTCTTGATCCCAAGCAAAAAAGTTATGTGCTGGCAAATCTGGACAAACTGGTGGTTAAACCGGCTAACGAGTCTGGTGGCTACGGCATCTTAATCGGCCCCCGCTCCACCCTGGCCGAGCAACAGCAGATGGCAGCGGCAATTGAAGCTAATCCACGGAATTTTATAGCGCAACCTACGTTAAACCTGTCAACCGCGCCAACCTTGTGCGGTGACGTGTTAGAGCCACGCCATCTGGATTTGCGGCCCTTTATATTACAGGGTGAAGAACTTTACTGTACCACCGGTGGTTTGAGCCGGGTTGCGCTTACCAAAGGCTCGCTGGTAGTCAATTCATCTCAGGGCGGCGGCAGTAAAGACACCTGGATCATTAATGACGAGGTATAACCCATGCTATTAAAATCAGTTGAACATATATTCTGGCTTGGCCGGTATCTTGAGCGGTTAGATAATACGGCCCGTCTGGTTAACGCCACCAGCCATTTGCTGATTGACAGCCATAAAGACACTAAATTCAGCTGGCCGGTATTACTGGACGTAATGGGCATAAACAGCAGTAAAGCATTGGATAGTTACTCATTACCTGCTGACGCTCAACCGGAGCAAGCCAGTATTGAAAATGCGGTGATGTCACATTTAATCAGCAACAAAGACAGCACGGTGTCTATTCGCTATACCTGCAGCCAACTGAAGTTTAACGCCCGTACTATTCGCCAGCTTATTCCACGAGATATGTGGGAAGAGCTGAATAAACTGGACTTATTTTTAAAACAGCACTGTCAGCAACTGCAGGGGCGTCAGCATCGTTACAACCTGATGACAGAAGTCAGCCGGCGCTGCCAGATGGTCGTCGGCGTTTTGGATGGTGTTATGTTGCGTGGTGATGCGTTTGACTTGTTTAACAGTGGCCGTTTGCTGGAGCGGGCAGATATGACTACCCGGATTATGGATGTGCTGGTATTACAGCAACTGCAGCCAACCCAGATCAAACGGCCAAAATTTCGCTGGACCTCTATTTTAAATGCCTTAGGTGGCATTGAGTCGTATCATTATTATCTTGCGGAACAAAGCGGTGATGTCGATACCATTGATTACCTGCTAACCTATGCAGATTTTCCACGGTCTATAGCGTATTGTTTAAACCGGGTAGCAGCCTCAGGCCGGACTCTGCCGCACAGTAGTAGTATTTTACAGCAGGTTCATGCGTTACAGGCATTGCTGAAAGAGCAGCCACTAAGTGATTTATCAACCGCCCAATTGCATGTGTTGATTGATAAAATTCAGACTGGCATTATTAATTTACATCAGGTAATTGTCGAAGCTAAAAGCAGCCAGCAAAGTCAGCAGCTTTCAGCCTGAGATGTCGCATCCGCTTGTGCCAGCTTAACTTTACGTTTATTGCTGGCGGTGCTATCAGTTTTAAGCTTAGAACAACTTCAGGAGCTTTATGTCGTTTAACCCGGCGCAGCCAGACCGCAGCGAACAACAGCACTGGCAAACGCTACCTCAATGGCAGACGATGCAACAGTGGTGGCAGCAGCAAAGCGAAAGCGGCCTGAACCAGTTGTATAATGAGTTACAACACCAGCTGCGTGAGAACGGTGCTGCTGTGGATCCGTGGCATTCCTCAGCGCGCCAGCTTGATTTACAGCCATGGCTGATTGCCGCTGAACAGTGGCAGCAACTCGAAGCCGGCTTAAGTCAGCGCCATAAATTACTGAACGCGATGCTGGCCGATTTATATGGTCCGCAAACACTGTTGCAACAGGGTATTATTCCAGCCGACGTTATCCACCTTAATGCCGCTTTTTTGCTACCTTGCGCAGATTTAACCGTTAGTCAGGCCTGGTTATCCCTGTATGCCTGTGATATTGGTCGCGATAGTCATGGCCGCTTCTGCGTATTTAACGACGTCAGCCGTGCACCAGCAGGGCTTGGTCATGTTCTGGAGCACCGGCTTGCGTTTAATAACACCACTACCGAACTGAACAGCCAGATTAAAAAATCTCAGCTGGCGGGCTTTTTCCGCCAGTTGCAGCAGTTGCTGCAGCAACCGGATCAGAGCGGTCAACAGCAACATCTGGCAGCGTTACTTACCCATCAGCAACGTGACACAGCCTACTTTGAGCACGCTTTTCTGGCTAATTATCTTGATATTGCCCTGGTACACGGTGCCGATTTAATGCTGAAAAGTGGAAAGTTATGGCTGAAAACCTTAAGTGGCCTGCAACCGGTTCAGAGTGTGCTTCGATACCTTGATGACAACAACTGCGATCCGCTGGAACTGGCAGCGGGCAGCAGTGGCTGTGCCGGGCTATTGCAGGGCATCCGGCAAGGCCAGCTGCTTTGCGCTAATCTGCCGGGCTCAGCCTTGCTTGAATCCGGCGCTTTGTTACCTTTTATGGCACAGGCCTGTCAGTTTCTGCTGGCTGAACCGCTGCAACTGGCCAGTGTCGATACCTTGTGGTGTGGCGAGGATGATGCGTTAGCCCGGCTTCAACAACAACCAGAGCACTACTGTGTTCAGCATTTAATCAGCAACCAGCAATTTATTCTCAGCCAATTAGATGATGAGGCTTTGGCAACGTTGTGGCAGCAAGTTAAACAGCATCCTCAGGCTTATATTGCCAGAGCAATACTGCCACTTAGCCAGCTGCCCTGTCGCACGGACACTGGCAGCTCAGAGCTGCAGACCGGGGCCTTGCGACTGTTTAGTTTGCTGGACCATCAGCAGACTATTTCAGTATTGCCCGGGGCACTGGGCCGGACTGACCGAAGCCCGTTAGTCTTACAAACGATGTTACAGCAAGGTTTTAATCAGCAGTTCAATGCCAAAGATGTCTGGGTGCTGGCAGATAAAAATCTCAGCAACAGCTTATTACAAAGTGCCAGCAACAGTATCACCTTATCACGACAGGCCGGATTACTATCCAGCAGAGTCGCTGATCATTTATTCTGGCTTGGTCGCTATAACGAGCGACTGAATTTAATTTGCCGGGCGCTGCGTGCCGCTTTACCGTTACTTAACGATGAAGATCCGGCCCGCGGACAGCAGGATGCCCGGGCCCTGCTGCAGTTTTGTTTGCAGGCCAATGGCGCCGAGCCTGATCCAAACGCCAGCATTGAGTTACTGTTGGAACCGTTGTTTTCTGCCAGCAATCCGCAGGGGCTGGTCGCCATCCTGAAAAATCTGCTGTTTAATGCGCAGTCGGTCCGTGAATACTTTGGTGAAGACACCTGGTATGTTCTCGATAAACTGCAAAGTGCCGTTTACCGTTGGCCAGCTCAGCCGGACTGGCAGCAACCTGCGCTGCTGTTAAGAACCCTTGATGAAATTATTTTATTGCAAACAGCAATCTATGGTATCAACAGTGAAACCATGACCCGTACCCACAGTTTGCGATTTATGGATTTAGGCCAGCACCTTGAACGCGCGCTGCAAACCTGTGGCTTGCTGCACTCGGTGTTCTGTCAGACCAGCGCTTCAGCAAGTTTACTCGAAGCGTTGCTGCGGATGGCCGATACCCTGCTGACATATCGGAGGCGCTACCATAATGCGTTGCATCCGGTGCCTATCATTGATTTGCTGTTACTGGACGATAGCACGCCACGTTCAGTGGCTTATCAGTGCACGGTGTTAGTACATCAGATTAAAAAGTTACCTCCTCAGCAAAATTCAGCGCCCGGCAGTCAGCTGCCAGGCAATGAAAGTCAGCTTAGCAGTGAATTACTGGCCTTGCTGCAACAAACAGATCCGCAGCAACTTTTTGATCAAGCATTGCAACCGCAGCTGGAACTGAGCCACCTGCTGTTACAACTGCAACTGCGGCTCCGGCAGTTATCAGACTCAATAACCTTATCGTATTTCAGCCATATTGATACTCATAACCAATGGCAGCGCTTCTGAGATGAGATATAACCTGCGTCATCTTACCCAATACAGCTATCCGCAGCCGGTTGCTAACAGCTACAACCTGGCTTGTCTGACACCACGTCAGTTGGCTTATCAACAGGTTGAACAAACCCAGCTTGATGTTGAGCCCTACCCGTCAGACGTTCAGCAAAGAACAGACTATTTTGGTAATACCCAACATTTTATTCACTTACAAAGCCCGCATTTGCAGCTGGCTGTAACAGCAAACAGCATTGTTAATGTGCAGCGGCGGGACAATGTGCTGAAAATTCAGGATGGTGCCAGTCTCAGTCAGTTACAGCAACACCTTAACCGCGAGTATGATAGCGCAACATTGCAGGCAAAGCTGTGCAGTCATGCCAGTCAGCTTATTCCTTTGCTGCCACAGGCACGGGCGCTTATAACGCCAATGCTGCATGATAAACAAAATGTGCTGCAACTGGCTCAAGCCGTTAATCAGTTTATCTTCAGTGAATTTAAATATGATCCGGAATTCAGTACGGTCGTTACGCCCCTTAGCGACGTAATACAACATAAGCGCGGGGTATGTCAGGACTTCGCTCAGCTGGCAATAGCCTGCATGCGTAGTATCGGCATTCCGGCGCGCTATGTCAGCGGCTATCTGGAAACCCGGCCACCGGAAGGACAACCCAGACTGGTTGGTGCTGATGCCTCGCATGCCTGGTTTGCCGTGTTTGATCCGGTGTTTGGCTGGATAGATTTTGACCCGACCAATAACCTGCTGGCCGATGAGCAGCATCTTACTGTGGCATTTGGCCGGGATTACGCCGATGTGGTGCCATTAAAAGGTTTACTACAGGGTACCGGTGAGCATACCCTTACTGTCGCTGTTGATGTGGCCCCCATGACAGGTTAAATATCCCAAACGTCAGCGGCCCGGCCAACATTGTTCTGCTCAGCAAACTTCAGCAGTCTGCCGGCTAATGACTGAGATCGGCATTGGCAGCACGGCCAGTCAGCCAACGATACCCGAGCCAGGCAGCAGCTATCAGATATGGCAGCCCACCCGGTACCCACATCAGTAAGCCGGCCAGTTGCTGATCAGCCAGCTGATGACTGGGATAATACAGTAATGTATCGGCAAAGGTCAGAATAGCGCCCAGAAATCCGGTGTGCATCAAGGTAAACAGTAAGGCCAGCAATGCCCAGCTGCGACTACGCTCGTTGCTACTTAATGCAGCCCACCACAACATCGCCGCGGTAAAAATAAAACAAAAGTGCTCCACTAAATGCCACCACGGGTGCTCCAGTGCCAGCACATAAAACCGTGGGGTATGCCAGAACCAGACCATAGCGGCATGCAGATAAGCCAGACTAAGCGGATAAGCGCTTAGTTTCAGTAGCGGCTGCCAGACCAGCCGGCCAAAGCGACCCGTTGCCGCAGCAAACTGCGGCAATGGCAAACTCAGCGCCCACATCGGCGTAATAACCACCATAAACAACATATGCTGCACCATATGGGCGCTGGCACTGGTTTCCGCTAACTGATCCAGCGGCCCGATAGCAGCATAACCGCACAACAGGCAGCTGCTATGAAATAACAGCGCCCGCCAAAGTGGCGGCGGCCTTTTAATGCTACCCAGAATATAAACCAGCCAGAACAGCGCCAGCATAAACACGGCCACCACGGCGGCCCAGAAGGTGGCACCGTCGCTTTGCAATGGGTTATGCGCCTGTAATGGCAAGCTGATAACGCTTAAAAATAACACCGCTGCATTGATAATTAACCGTCTTGCTGTTAACTGCATGGCGCAAATACCAGTACCGGCAGGCCGCCGGCAAGCGTTGCTATGGCGGAAGCGAGATACAATACGGTGCTGACATAGCCGGTAAAATGTTTAACACCGCCGGCATTGTTGGCCTTGTGCTGCTGCAGGCAGGCGCGACCGGTGCGCCAGGCCAGGGCCAGCAGTACGGCTAACACCAATAACGTTAATAAAAATAAGCTGACATTAAGCCAGTTAAGAGCTCCCGGCTCAGAAGCAGGTGGCGCCAACTGGCAGACGACGGATAAGCCGGCATACATTGCCACAAACCAGATACTCCAGATTGTCAGGCCGATAACCAGCTGAGCCGGATGACAAGGGTCAAACCAGGAATAACGGCTCATAACTGGCTCCCCCATCCCAGCGGTAAGATAAAAAACAGCGCCACACTTAGCCAGTACACCGCCAGATAGTAAAACCACAACGGCTTAATAACCTGGGGCTCATAGGGCAAACCGGCACTGACATAACCGCGACCGACTCTGAGCGCCTGTAATCCGGTTAATATCACCGTCAGTGCGGCATGGCCAAGCAGATACAACAAAATGACCATCAGCACGGCATCATGGGCGCTACCGGTGTAATCAAGCGGCACCTCAATAAACAACAGCAGCAATATTACCAGGTGCAACAGGCCAAAAGCAGCGCTGAACCAAAGCTTTTGTTGTAACCGGCTATCATCCTGCTCTGCCAGACGCTGACATAGCTGATGAAACAGCCAGCCGCCAACGCAGCCTGGTATGCCACACGCTAACAGCCACCAGACAGATAGCGGCCCCTCATCCGGCGCGGCCCACTTTGGCGCCGCAGTCCATAAATAAAACCAGCCAAACAGCAACGACATATACAAAGCGCCATTGGCCAGCAAGGTAACAATCATGCCCCAGCGCCCCGGGCCATCGAGGGTTTGCGACTCCACCGGCAGCTCAAGACCGGCCCGGCTTTTTTGCGGTGACGCTTTCGGATGGCCGCCATTTTCCCAGCTCCAGCGCAGTAATAGCAGTACCGTGACCACAACAGCTAATAATGCCAGCTGATACCAGCGGCATAGCAGACTGATACATACCGCAGCCAGTGCCAGCGAGCTGTAGAGCGGCCACCAGGAATTAGCCGGCAGCTGCAACACTTTTTGTAACTGTGCACTGATGGCTGACGTGCCATAGGTTTCTCTTTTGTCTCTGCTGGCATCGGCCAGGCCTTCCTCGCCAGCCGCAATACGCCCGGCCAGCTGTGAGTCCTGCCACAGCGGCGTGCGACTGCTGACAGCCGGTAAACTGGCAAAATTATACTGAGCCGGCGGCATATCCAACGCCCATTCCAGGGTATCGGCCTGCCACGGATTGGCACTGGCGCGTTTGCCAAACCAGAAATGCAGCAACAGATCCAGCAACACTAATGCCACTCCAATGGCCATAACAAAACCACCTACCGACGACAACAGATTTAAGCCATCCCAGCCTAACCCGGCTTCATAAGTATAAACCCGGCGCGGCATGCCCAGTAGACCGGTCACGTGCATCAGTAAAAAAGTCATATTAAAGCCGCCAAACGTCAGCCAGAAGCCCCAGCGGCCTATTACTGCTGACGGCATCCGGCCTGAAACCAACGGCAACCAGTAATACAGCCCGGCAATTAATGGGAAAAACATCCCTCCCACCAATACGTAGTGCATATGGGCGACGACAAAGTGGGTGTCATGAACTTGCCAGTTAAACGGTACCAGTGCCAGCATCACCCCGGTCAGGCCGCCACAAACAAAAATCACCAGAAAGCCGCTGATCCACAGCATCGGCAGCCTGAAAACCACTTTACCCTGCCACAACGTCGCCAGCCAGGCGAAAACCTGAATTGCTGTGGGTATCGCCACCAGCATACTGGCGATTGAAAAAAAGGCCTGTGCCAGCTGCGGAATGCCCACAGTGAACATATGATGCACCCAGAGCCCGAAGCTGATAAATCCGGTTAAAATAATGGCAATCACTATCCAGCGATAGCCAACAATCGGCCGGCCGCTGAATACCGGGATCAGGGTAGAAACAATGCCGGCTGCTGGCAGAAAAATAATGTAAACCTCGGGATGACCAAACAGCCAGAATAAATGCTGCCACAGCAGCGGATCGCCACCCGCGGCCACGGTAAAAAATGGCATACCAGCAGCACGTTCCAGCTCAAGCAGAATACTGGCCAGAATTAACGGCGGAAAACCAAACACAATCATCAGCGCCATCACCAGAATGTACCAGCAAAACAGTGGCATCCGGCTTAGCGTCATCCCTTTGGCCCGGCTGCATAAAATTGACACCGTAAGCTCGATACCGGCTGCCATCGCCGAAATTTCAACAAAGGTGATCCCCAGCAGCCAGAAATCTGACCCCGGACCGGGTGCAAATTCACTGCTGCTAAGCGGGGTATACATAAACCAGCCGGATGCTGGTGCTATCCCAAGCAGCAAGCTGGCCATAATAATAATGCCGCCAAACAGGTAGCAGTAATAACCCAACGCGCTGATCCGTGGAAACACCAAATCACGGGCACCAATCATTTTCGGAATTAAATAAATTGCCAACCCTTCCAGCACCGGAATGGCAAATAAAAACATCATTACAGTACCGTGCATACTAAACAGCTGACCATAGGTTTCAGCACTGATAATGTGCTGCTCAGGCAGAGCCAGCTGGGTCCGCAGCAACATGGCCAGCACGCCGCCTACCAGAAAAAACAGCATACCGGTAACCATAAAGCGCAGGCCGATGGTGCCATGGTTTACCGCAGCCAGGCTGCCCCTGCCCGGTAAATTAGCCCAAACCCGGCCAAGCTGACTGGCTAATTCTGCCTGGCCCTGCCTGGTATCAGTCATCTGTATTTTTCTCCTGTAAATATAGATGTGGCGATTTAAAGGTATTCAGCCAGCTGGTAAAAGCCGCTTGCTCGTAAGCAATCACGGTAAATTGCATATGAGCATGGCCCACCCCACAATATTCGGCGCATTGCCCCCGATAAATGCCGGCAGCAGACGCTTCCAGCCTGAGCACATTGGTGCGACCGGGTATCAAATCCAGTTTAACCCCGAGCCTGGGCACCCAGAATGAGTGAATAACATCAGCACTGCTTAAATGCAGGTGCACCACAGTATTTACCGGAATATGCAGCGTATCAATCAGCTGAATATCATGGTCCGGGTAATTTACCTGCCAGTACCACTGATGCCCGGTAATGTTAATCTGCACGGCATTGTCTGCCTCCAGCGGTATCATTCGCTGGCCAACCGGCACCCCAACAAGCAGCAGCGCTATGATACTGACAATGGGTAACGCCAGGCCGCCCCAGATAATCCAGCCACTGACAGCGCTGCTTTTTACCATATCGTTTGCGCGTCGCTTAATGGCGTAATGCCATAGTACGATAACGGTAAGCAACACCAGACTGAAAAAACCGAACATCAGCCACCATAGCATCGCAACCTCTGCGGCTGCCGGGCCCTGCGGGTCCAGACTGGAAAATGGGCCGCTGCAACCACTTTGCGTCAGCAGCAGGCCGCCAGAGCAAAACACTGCTAGACTTTTACGAAATAAGGCTTTGCTAGCAAAAAAGGGTTTGCTAGCGCCAGTTAACAATTGCTGAGGTGTGTTATGTCGATGGATCCAATTGTCAGTCAGATTAAAATTTTCGGTCATCCGTTGCACCCCGGACTTATTCATTTCCCGGTAGCCGCATTGATTGGTCTGATTGCCGCTGATCTGGCATTTGTGTTCAGTGCTGATCCGTTCTGGGCCAGAGCCAGTGTCTGGCTGGCCGGAGTAGGCGCAATTGGTGGCTGGCTGGCCAGCGCCGCCGGGCTGATGGATTTGTTGCTGGTTAGCCAGATTAGACGCTTGATCACCGGCTGGTGTCACGCCATGCTGGCAGTGATGTTGTTGTCGCTGGCTACCTTCAACTGGTTGCTGCGACTGCCTGACGCTTCCGCTAACATCATGCCGCAAGGGCTTTATTTGTCGCTGCTCTGTGGCTTGCTGATCACCGTTACCGGCTATCTCGGCGGCCGGTTGGTTTACGAAAACGCGGTTGGGGTTAATATCGACGACATGTTGCAGGAAGACACCAGCACCTGATGCCGCTTTTGGGCTGGTTACCAGAACCATAACAACGCCTCCTGGCCCGGTTTTACTAATACCAGACCAATCACAGTTATCAGCAGCAACAAAACCAGCAGCAGCAGTGATGCCGATTTGCCGGCTATCGAAGGGGCGCTGGACCGGGTACTGTATAATATAAGCATGCCGGCAATTACATGACAGACTACCAGACCGGTAACTAATGTCAGTTTTAACAATAGCCAGCTATCCAGCTGACGATTAACAATAAAAATCACTGTGCCTGATACGATCGCCAGTAAGCCAGCCGGGCTGGCCAGCCTGGTAAAAAACAAGCGCTCCAGAATATCGCCATCACTATTGCGCTCTAAACCATCCCGGTTTTTGCGTGACATTAGCAATAATAAGACAGTTAAGGCAGCCGCCCAGATCACCAGGCCGCCGATATGCAAAAACAACAACCAGACCATTAACTCATTCCATTAGTTACAGGAAAAATAAACGGAACCTCAGATAACATGTTAATTAAACGAATATTTTAGAATGTGTAGTTAACTGTAGCAGACAAAATTAAAAGCGCAGCCCGGCGACTGCAAAACTTTTAGCCGCCGGGAGTGGAGCAGAAATATCTGGACGTTGGCACGGCAGCTCAGTAGAGCGGCTACAGATTAACCGTTTTGATTTTAAAAACGCTGCAATACAATACCGGTAAAAACAGCAGTGTTAATATGGTGGCAAAACCTAGACCGAACATAATAACCACCGCCAGACTGGCAAAGAAAACATCACCGAGCAAGGGTATCATCCCCAGAATAGTGGTAATAGCGGCCATGGCAACCGGCCGCACCCGGCTTACTGCACTGTCAAATACTGCATCAAACGCGGCCTTGCCCTCGCTTAGCTCCAGCTTTATCTGCTCAATCAGCACGATGCAGTTTTTAATCAGCATGCCGGATAAACTCAGAAAGCCCAGCAAAGCAATAAAACCAAAGGGAGCATCAAGTAGCAATAAGCCAAAACTGACGCCAATAATAGCCAGCGGCACACAAGCCCAGATCACCAGGGCACTGCGCAGCGAATTAAACAACAGCACTGTCACCACAAACATCATCAGATATCCCAGTGGCAGCGAGCTGAACAAGGCTTGCTGGGCTTTTTGCTGCGCTTCCAGTTCACCGCCCCAGCTGAGAAAATAGCCGGTCGGTAACGGAATAGCCTCTATTTGGGTCTGCACTCTGGCTTGCAGTGCCGAAGCTGTGTCGTCAGATAGCGTATCGTGATCCGCCATCACGGTAATGGTTCTTTTACGGTCACGGCGCTGAATTTGTGCATCTTCCCAGACTAAATCAAAACCAGTCACCACCTGGGTTATCGGCACATAACGCTGCAATTTATTGCTGTACACCTGCAAGTCGAATAATGCATCCAGATTATCGCGTTCAGCCAGCGGTGACCGGGCAACAATTGGCAGCAAGTGGGTGCCATCCCGGTACAGACCGACAGTGCGTCCCGACATACTGGTTAACAGAACCTCATCAATATCCTGCTTACTGATCCCCGCCCGGCGCGCCATGGCTTCATTAAAACGCGGCCGGATAACCTTTGCCCGTTGTCGCCAGTTATCCCTGATACTGACTGCCTGGCCATCAGAGCGTAAAATTGTTTTTGCTTGCTCTGCTAACGAGCGCAGCACATCCGGATCTGCGCCGCTGAAGCGGGCTTCAATTTTGGCCGGGGTCGACGGTCCGACTTCCAGCCGCAACAACTTATGCTGTAATCTTGGCAGTTGCTCATTAATATAGTCACGGGTACGCTGCATTAACGCCGGCAGTTGTTCACGTTGCTCCGCCCGGATAATCAACTGGCTGTAAGCGGCAAAGCTTTTTTCTGGCTGGTAGGTCAGCATAAAGCGTTCTGCGCCACGGCCACTGGTACTGGTGACATGACTGACCCCCTCGAGGGTGGTCAGATAATTCATCAGGCGCACCGCGTCTTCACTGGCATGGCGAATATCGGTACCCTCAGGCTGCCATAAGTCGACTAAAAAAACTGGCGTATTAGACGGTGGAAAAAACACCTGTTTAACATTGCCAAAACCAATAACAGCTGCCACCAGTAAACCGGCAGTCAGCATGTACGTCGCCAGCCGGTGACGCAGGGCAAACCACAATACTTGGCGGTACAGGTTAAACACCGCCCCCTGATACAACGGCTCTGGCTCTTTGTCAGTTATTGCTATGTTATCTTTAAACAAAATACTGGCAAAAAACGGCGTCAGGGTAATTGCCGTTATCCAGCTGAGTAGTAACGAGACCAGCAGCACCCAGAACAGGCTGCCGGCAAACTCACCGGTCGCGTCACTGGACAAACCGATAGGCGCAAACGCTGCTATTGCGATAACCGTGGCACCTAACAATGGCCATTGCGTTTGTTTGACAATCAGACTGGCGGCATCAGCCAGTTTAAGGCGTCGTTGCATACCAATTAAAATACCTTCAGTAATAACAATGGCATTATCGACCAGCATACCCAGCGCGATGATCAGTGCACCGAGCGATACCCGTTGCAGCTCAATGTTCATTTGCCGCATAAAGATAAAGGTACCCAGTACCGTCAGTAGCAGTATCAGACCAATTAATATGCCACTGCGAACGCCCATAAACAGCAGCAGCACCACAATCACAATAGCGACGGCTGCTGCCAGGTTTATAATAAAACCACTCACTGAACTGGCCACTTCATCCGGCTGGTTGTAAATCGTGTTAAGCGTTATTCCAACCGGCTTGTTATACTCCAGCGCAGCCAGCCGTTGCTGTACGCGCTCACCGGCTTCAACCACATTCACGCCGGCAGAAAAAGAGACACCGAGGGTCAGTGCATTCTGGCCGTTAAAGCGGATTAGCTGATTAGGAACTTCGGTATTCTCAACATAAACCCGCGCCACATCGCCCAGATAGATTAACTCTGTTGAGTCAGGGCTGGAAATAATCAGACTTTCTAGTTCCGCTACCGATTCAAATTCGCCGGTAGGATAAATTCGTAACCGGTCCGGCCCGACTTTAATAGAGCCGGCATTGGCAACCATGTTCTGGCTTTGCAGCAAAGCTGATAAGGTTTGTGGCGCTATGCCCAGTGCCGTTAACCGTGGCCGGGAAATTTCAACAATAACCTGTTGCTGCTGCACCCCACCAACAGCTATCTTGCCAACGCCAGGCACCAGTACCAGCTCCCGCCGCAAAAAATCGACATAGTCCCGCAGTTCTTCGCCGCTGTAGCCTTCACCACTTATTGCATACAAAATACCGTAAACGTCGCCGAAATCATCTTTAACCTGCGGAGTTTTCACGCCAGGTGGCAATTGGGGTTGTAAATCATTGACTTTATGGCGCAGCTCATCCCAGATTTGTTTCAGCTCTTGCGCCCGATAGGTGTCTTTCATTTCTACCATCAGCTGCGACAGCCCGGCCGACGATACCGAGCTGACATGATTAACATAAGGTAGCTGCTGAATGGCGTTCTCCAGCGGATAGGTGACTTCCTCTTCCACCTGGGTTGGCGATGCGCCAGGATACTGGGTAATAATTAGCGCTTGCTTCAGGGTAAATTGCGGGTCTTCTAACCGGCCCAGGCCTGCATAAGATACGATACCACCAAACAATAAAATGGCAGCAAATAACCAGGAAGAAGTGCGGTAACGGATAAAATAGCGGGCCAGATCCATTGTTAGAGCCCCCGCTCACGCACCCAGGGCCTTACCTGCTGCCCTTCAGTCAGATGCTGAACGCCGGCACTGACAACTTGCTCACCAGCAGTAAGTCCGGCGGTAATCGCCGCGCCCGCGCTGGTCAAACTGCTTACGGTAACCGCCCGACGATCTACCCGGCCAGTGTCGGGCTGAAATACCCATACATAGCTCTGCTGGCTTGGTAAAGCGGTATCATTGGGCAGAAAGAGCGCGCTGGCCGGAATAAACAATGCATCGACATAGGCAGCATTTATTTTGCTGACTTCGGCAATGACATTGGCCGTCATGCCTGAGAGCACATTAAACTCCGTAGGCGTCGCCATACTAAATACCACTTTAAAGCTATTGGTGGCCGGATCAGCACGGGTATCCCACTCGCGGATCCTGGCCCGGTAGCGATACATCGGATGCGAGTCAAACACCACTTCTGGCTGGTAATCAAAATCTTTGCGGACATTGGAAATAACATCTTCCGGCACCTGAATGACCACATCAACCTGATCCCGCACCTGCAACTCCATTATCGGCTGCTGAGCAGCAATGTTTTCATGGTTTTCAACCAGTAAGCGGGAAATTATTCCAGCGAACGGCGCTTGCAGCCGGGTATAGCTCAGTGCCGTTTCAGCGGTCGATAAATCTGCCTGCGCGACCTGCAGCTGAGCTTTGGCCTCGTCAAATACCGCCTGCGATACCAGGTTCTGGGCAATCAGCTGTTCAGCGCGGTTAAACTGGGTCTGAGCCAGTTCATAACGAGCGCGGGCCTGATCGAGTTTCAATTTAAAGTCAGTATCATCCAGCCTGGCCAGCAACTCACCATTTTGCACTTGCTGGCCGGGCCGGGCCAGCAATTCGACCAATTTGCCACTGACTCTGAAGGTTAAATTCGCCCGCACTGTTGGCTCTACCACCGCCGGAAACTGGCGAACTGCACCGCCAGCATCACTGCCAACCTGATATAACTTAACCGGCCGGATTAACGGCTCAGTGCTTTGAGGTGCTGGCTCAGTACAAGCTGTTAACATGGCACCTGAGCAGACAATCAGTAAAAGTTTTGAAAAACGCCGCATAGTTAGTTCCCATAATGCTGATTAAACTGATAACAGGCCAACACAGGCGACGATTTTTAACCAGAATGATTAAAGTGCGCCAAACAGATCTGACCAGCATTACTGATTAAACATCAAAAACCGTCTGTTCACAGCAAGTTTTTTAATAACGGCTCAGATTTCCAGCAATGCCTGTTTCAGCTGATGTAATTCATCCCGCAGCGCAGCCGCCTGCTCAAACTCTAAATCTTTGGCATGTTGTAACATTTTATGTTCTAGCTGCTTGATTTGCGCCTGCAGCTGATACGGCGTTTTGCCTTTAATCAGCTTAACCTGTTCGGCCACTTTACGCAGTGCAGTCGGTGCGGTCGGCGCCTGACCTAAGTCCATCACATCAGAAATTTTCTTGCGGATTGCCGCAGGTTCAATGCCCAGTTTTAAATTGTGAGCAATCTGCTTCGCCCGCCGCCGCTCGGTTTCATCAATGGCACGCTGCATTGAGCCGGTGATCCGATCAGCATATAAAATAGCTTTTCCTTTCAGATTTCGGGCGGCCCGGCCCATAGTCTGGATAAGCGAACGGTCTGAGCGCAGAAAACCCTCTTTATCAGCGTCCAGTATCGCTACCAGCGACACCTCAGGAATATCCAGTCCTTCGCGCAGCAAATTAATACCAACTAACACGTCAAATACACCTAGGCGCAAATCACGGATAATCTCCATCCGCTCAACAGTATCAATATCTGAATGCAGATAACGCACCCGGATCTGATGCTCACTCAGATACTCAGTTAAATCCTCTGCCATTTTTTTGGTAAGGGTAGTCACCAGCACGCGCTCATTCTCCTCAGCACGGGCCAGCGCTTCAGACATTAAGTCATCTACCTGAGTGGCAACCGGTCTTATTTCAATCACCGGATCCACCAGGCCGGTCGGCCTTACAACCTGCTCAATAACCTCGCCGCCTGATTTTTCCAGCTCGTATTTTGCCGGGGTTGCCGAGACGTAAACCCGTTGCGGCGCAATCGCCTCAAACTCATCAAATTTTAACGGCCGGTTGTCCAGTGCCGATGGCAGCCTGAAACCATAATTAACCAGGTTTTCCTTGCGTGAGCGATCACCTTTATACATGGCACCGATTTGCGATACCGTCACATGCGATTCATCAATAAACATCAGGCCATCGGCCGGAAAATAATCCAGTAAGGTTGGCGGTGGCTCGCCATTGGCCCGGCCTGATAAATAGCGGGAGTAATTTTCGATACCTGAACAATAGCCCAGCTCCACCATCATCTCGATATCGAACTGGGTGCGCTGGGCTATCCGCTGCTCTTCCAGCAGTTTATTGTCACTGAGTAAATCAGCCCGGCGCGTTGCCAGTTCCGTTTTAATATTCTCAACGGCAGCCAGAATTTTTTCCCGTGGTGTCACATAGTGGGTTTTCGGATAAATGGTATAGCGGGTGACAACCTGCTCGACCGCACCGGTTAACGGGTCAAAAATACTGATCCGCTCAATTTCCTCATCAAATAATTCCACCCTTACTGCCAGCTCATCTGATTCAGCCGGAAAAATATCAATCACATCACCACGCACCCGGTACGTTGCCCGCTGGAACTCAATGTCGTTACGGCTGTATTGCAGCTCAGCCAGCCGGCGCAGGATAAAACGCTGATCAACAATGTCGCCTACTTTTAAATGCAGCAACATTTTCATATAAGATTCCGGATCGCCCAGACCATAAATTGCCGACACTGACGCAATAATCACCACATCACGCCGCTCCATCAGCGCTTTGGTGGCAGACAGGCGCATTTGCTCAATGTGCTCATTAATAGAAGCATCTTTCTCAATAAAGGTATCGGTAGAGGGCACGTAGGCTTCGGGCTGGTAATAGTCGTAGTAAGAGACGAAATACTCTACCGCATTGTTCGGGAAAAACTCCTTCATCTCGCCGTAAAGCTGAGCAGCCAGGGTTTTGTTATGGGCCATAATCAGGGTTGGCCGGTTTACTTTGGCAATCACATTGGCCATGGTAAAGGTTTTACCGGAACCGGTTACTCCCAGCAGAGTCTGGTGCGCCAGTCCGGCTTCAAGACCATCAACCAGTTTCGCTATCGCATCAGGTTGATCGCCGGCAGGCTGATATTCCGATACTAGTTCAAACGGACGGGTCATGCGGACTCCTTTAATTTAAATAAGCTGACCCGGTTAAACCAGCTATAGGCAATGGCGGCAGTAAAAAGATTGGCAACAACACAACCGGCAAACACGCCTATTACACCAAATAATTTGCCGCCGGCCCAGGCCAGTGGTACATAAAACACAAACAGCCGGATTAAACTAAGCCAGAGGGCATTAACCGGCAAATGCAACGCATTAAAAGAAGAATTGGTCAGTATGGTGATACCCTGCAGGCCATAAGCCAGTGGCACTATCCATAAAAACCAGCGTATATAACGTGCCACATCCGGATCATCGGTAAACATAGCGGCAATCGGCCAGGCCAGTGCAGCCAGAATAAGGTAAACGGCAAACTGCCAGCGAATAATAAAAAATGTGGTCAACTGATAAGCCTGTTGCACCCGCAGCAACTTATCTGCCCCGAAATTCTGGCTGATAAAAGGTGGCAAGGTCATTGACAGCGCCAGCACTACTAAAGACGCCAGGCTCTCCAGCCGGGCGCCTACCCCGAAAGCAGCAACGGCAGCCGCACCGTAACTTGCCATAATAGCGGTTAACACAGCCATCGCCAGCGGCGTTAACATATTCGCCCCGGCGGCCGGCATACCAATTCGCAGAATTTTCCGGTAAATCGGCAGTGCGGTGGCAAACGGTTGCCATACCGCTATCAGCAAACGCCTTTTAAATAATAACCAGATAATCATGCCACAACCCAGCGCCCATGACAGCACAGAGGCCACAGCAGCACCTTGCATCCCCATCGCCGGCACCGGACCTAAGCCAAAAATAAACAGCGGATCCAAAATGGCGTTAACGACACCGCCAGAAGCCATAATTAAACTGGGCGTTTTGGTATCACCTGATGCCCTGAGCACCGCATTACCAACCATCGGCATTACCAGCAGTACCGCCCCGGCAAACCAGATAAGCATATAGTCCTGAATATAACCGAGGGTTGTTTCACCGGCGCCCAGCAGCCGGAACATTGGATTGATCAGCGCCATTCCCAGCAGACTCAACGCCAATACTAAATAAGTTGCCAACCATAATGCGGCCAGAGAATCAGCCTGCGCTTCTTTATTGTGGCCGGCTCCCAACGCCCTGGCGATAATCGCCGAAGTACCGATACTAAGGCCAATAGCCAGGCTGATTACCGTAAACGTTACCGGAAAGGTAAAGCTGATAGCAGCAAGCGGTGTTGTGCCCAGCATACTGATAAAAAAGGTGTCGACCAGGTTAAAGGTCATCAACGTTAACATACCGGCCAAAACCGGTACTGTCATGCTGCGCAACGTACTGCCGATATTACCATGTAAAATCTTATTGGCGGGCGGCGCCTGGTTACTCATACATCCGGCCTGCTGAAAAATAAGCTGCTATTGTAGTGAAAAGCGTTGATCCATACCATGGCAAAGCCTTAAAAAGCGTGGCAATAGTGAAAAACTCTGCCTCATAACGCTCTGATGCGACAAATAGTTCACAATTCGGCCCCTGCTTATTTTGTGCCACTTTGGATTGTTTTAAGGGAAATGCCGCCAGTCAGCAATTTTATTAAAGCATTGATTTAATTGCATATTATTTTTTTCACTTTGCGACTTGACCACCTTGAAAGGCACAGAATACAAGGCTTAGCCCCGCTAAATACAGAGTAACGCACAGACTTATCCACAGCTTCTGTGGGTAACTTTTAAGAACGCTGTAACTACTGGCGCTGGCAGCAATTACGGAACATCAGAATTGGAGCCACTGGTTAAAAAAATGGGTTGTTATAGCCGCTTCCTGATTGAAAAAACCGGTATTTGCTTAAACAATATGCAAGTAAACCAGACAGAGACAAATCTGCGCAGCAAAGTGTTGACAGTGTCCATAGCTGGCATTAGTATTGCGCCCCGTTGAATGCTGTTCCCCAATAGCTCAGCTGGTTAGAGCGGCGGACTGTTAATCCGTAGGTCGTTGGTTCGAGTCCAACTTGGGGAGCCACAAGCATCAACAACAGTTATACTTTTCCCCAATAGCTCAGCTGGTTAGAGCGGCGGACTGTTAATCCGTAGGTCGTTGGTTCGAGTCCAACTTGGGGAGCCAACCGCTATATCAGTTTTTTCTTTTCCCCAATAGCTCAGCTGGTTAGAGCGGCGGACTGTTAATCCGTAGGTCGTTGGTTCGAGTCCAACTTGGGGAGCCAAAAACTGCTTCTCAGCTGTTTTTCCTGCTATCTGTCGTTATTTATTCCTTTCTAGGTATTTTTTTGATTTAATTAGCTTTCTATTCTTTTTAGCTAAACTATATTAAGCATTAGACAAGGAAGCAAATTATGTTTGGTGGTCAGGGCTTATGAAGATATTTAAAACCTTACTAATGGCGCAATTACTCACTGCAGTAATATTGGCAGCCGTCACTGTGTCAGCTCTGGTGCTGTACAGCCAGCAACTGGTTGAGATTCGCGAACGGAATGCGCGAAATACTATAGAACAAATTTTGGAGCATCACCTGTCAGGTGACGCTAAAGTGCTTAGCCGGCAGTTAGATCGCAGTTTTGAATTACAAAGCCTGCGGATAAGTCAATTGGATGGCACTGTACTGCACGAGCAGAATAATCCACGCACGGCAACTACCGCAGCAATGTGGGCGCTGCAAACGGCTGGTAGTCAGTTCAGGCCGGTAACGTTGCGAAATGAAGATCATGGCCTGCTACTAAGTTATCAGTTGAATCACCGCCCAATGCTGGCCCCATTACAACAATTGGGTTTTGTGTTGTTGCTGGCGCCCTTCGTCATTGGCTGGCTAACGGTTCTTATTGCCAAAAGCAGCCTGAACCGCAGCTATCGTAAAACATCACAAGCCGTTAATCAGCTGATTGACGGCTTTATTCAGGATCCACAAAAAACCGAACCAAACTGGAATAATATTCCACGTGAATTTTCTGACATTAATGTCGCTTTGCAAAAGCTGGCCAATTTCAGCAAAAAGCAATACAGCGAAATGACCACTGCGGCCTATCAGATTGCCGAAGAAGCCTATAAAGATCCGGTAACCGATTTACCAAACCGCAACCGGTTTGTGCAATATTATGAAGACCACTGCAAAGTATCCAAGGATACTGACTTTGGAGTATTTGCCATTACCCGCTGCACAGAACTACAAAGCCTGAACCAGACCCGCGGTTATCAGGAAGGCGATCAATATATTAAAGATGTATCCAATATAGTTCGTAAAGTGGCCGATGCTTATAAAGACGCTAAATTATTCCGCTTAAACAGTTCAGATTTTGGTATTTTACTACCCAGAATCACCCCTAAAGAAGCAGAAAACTTTGCGCTGCAACTACAAAGCCGCTTTAACGAGTATCAGAAGAATGCTGAACTCGACTCTATCGCCTATACCGGCCTGGTAACCTATGAAAGCGGCAAGGCGCTTGGCGAATTATTAGCGGTTGCTGATACCTCAATAAGCCTGGCGCAAACCAAACAAACCAATGCCTGGCACTTACAGAAAGATTCAGCAGGCCTGGAGATGGCAAGCAGTGGCTATGGTAATCAGAACTGGCGTAATGTGATTGAAGATGTATTAAATAACAATCGCATTTCTCTGCTGACCCAGCTTATTCAGCCATCAAACCGCTCTGCCAAAGCCTATTCAGAAATTCTGGTACGGTTTAAAACCCAGGAGAATCAGGTGTTGCCAACGGCTTCGTTTTTAGCGATGGCAGAAAAACTGGATAAAATTATTGCAGTCGACCGGTTAATTATTGAAACAGCACTGACCACCATTAAAAACCGCAATTTGCAGGATCAGTATTTTGGTCTGAATTTGTCACCACGCTGCGTGCATGATGATCAGTTCGTGATCTGGCTGGAACGCCGGCTGCTGAAAGATGCCCACATTGCAGCAAAACTGATTTTTGAAGTATCAGAATTTGGCCTGCAGCAAAACCTGAAAACCAGCAAACGCTTTATTGATATGGTGCACCGCGCCGGAGCCCGGATAACAGTCGAGAAATTTGGTGTCGGAATTACCTCGTTTAAGTTTTTCCGCGATTTAAAGCCCGACTTTGTCAAAATGGACGGCAGTTATACCCGGCATATCGATGAAGACAAAAATAATCAGTACTTTATGCGGTTAATGATAGACCTGGCCCACCGGATTGGGGTGGGTGTATTTGCTGAAAGTGTCGAAACGCAGGAAGAAAAGCACATGCTGGAGTCGTTGTTTATCGATGGTAACCAGGGTTACTATGTTGGTAAACCTGCCCCTATCTGAATGCGGCTACCGTCAGGCAGTTAATCGGCTCAGCCAGAGCGGGTTAACTGCCATGAAAACCTGACAACAGCAGTATCCTCCGCAATAACCCTACAGTTTGTTTGGTTGTAACCACGTTGACATCATTGCATAATACCGGCCTGTTAACTGTCTGAGCCGGACTATTTAAGCCTAACGATGACCGAATTCCTTCTTCTACTGATCAGTACAGTGTTAGTTAACAACTTTGTGTTGGTAAAGTTTCTGGGGCTGTGTCCTTTTATGGGCGTGTCCTCGAAGCTGGAGACAGCTATTGGTATGGCGTTGGCAACCACTTTTGTGCTGACCCTGGCCTCCATTTGCAGTTATCTGGTAGACACCTTTTTATTAGCCCCGTTTGATTTGCTTTATTTACGCACCTTAAGCTTTATTCTGGTTATTGCAGTGGTGGTGCAGTTCACCGAAATGGTGGTTCATAAAACCAGCCCTACCCTGTACCGGTTGCTCGGGATTTTTTTACCTCTGATCACAACCAATTGTGCTGTGCTGGGCGTAGCCTTATTAAACGTCAATGAACGGCACAACTTTATTAACTCAGTGGTTTATGGTTTCGGCGCTGCAGCGGGCTTTTCGCTGGTATTAATTTTGTTTGCTGCCATGCGCGAACGACTCGCCGCAGCCGATGTCCCGGTGCCGTTTAAAGGCGCGGCCATCGCCATGATTACTGCCGGTCTGATGTCACTGGCATTTATGGGCTTTACCGGTCTGGTGAAAGTCTGATGAGTTTACTGACTGCACTACTTATCCTGGGCGGGCTGGCGCTGCTATTTGGTGGCTTGCTTGGGTTTGCCGCTGTGCGCTTTAAAGTACAGAGCGACCCGCTGGTCGAGCAGATTGATGATATTTTGCCCCAAACCCAATGCGGCCAGTGCGGCTACCCGGGATGCCGGCCTTACGCTGAGGCCATTGCCAATGGCGATGATATTAATAAGTGTCCACCGGGGGGGGACAGCACTATTCGTAAACTGGCCGATTTAATGGGCGTGGAAGCTAAACCACTAAATGCCGCCCAGACTGTCGCAATTAAGCGGGTAGCCTATATCCGGGAAGATGAGTGTATCGGCTGTACCAAATGCATCCAGGCTTGCCCGGTAGACGCGATAGTCGGTGCATCAAAACTGATGCACACCGTTATCGTCGATGAATGCACGGGTTGTGATTTATGTGTTGATCCCTGTCCGGTTGATTGTATTGATATGTTACCGGTAACCCCAACTCCAGAGCGCTGGAAGTGGGATCTAAAAGCCATTCCGATAACCCAGGTGGAGTAACAGGTGCCGAGTTTATTTGAGCAAATTCAGGCAGGTAAATTGTGGGACTTTCACGGTGGCGTTCATCCGCCTACCCGCAAGGCGCAAACCGCGCAAAAACCTATTGCTGTGCTGCCTCTGCCCGAGCGCCTTTATATTGCGGTACGCCAGCATATTGGTGTCGCTGGCCATATAATGGTGAGTCCCGGTCAGCGGGTGCTAAAAGGTCAACCGCTAACCAGCGCTGATAACTCGATGGCTGTTCCGGTGCATGCCCCCACCTCTGGCACGATTGAGGCCATTGGCGACCATACCAGTGCCCATCCGTCAGCATTGCCGGAAAACACCATCACGCTACTGCCGGACGGGCTGGATGAATGGCGCGACCGCCATCCGCTCAATCTGGCCACTACCGATAATCTGAGCCTCTTGGAGCGCATTCAGGAAAGCGGTATTGCCGGCATGGGCGGCGCTGGGTTTCCTTCTCACTTAAAGGCGGGCTTAACCCAACCGGTAGATTACCTGATTATTAATGCCGTGGAATGCGAGCCTTATATCAGTGCTGATGATGCGTTAATGCAGGAAGAAGCGATTACCATTGTCAAAGGTATTGATATTCTGTGTAAATTGCTTAATCCAAAAGCGGTATTAATTGGCATCGAAGATGATAAACCTGTTGCCAGTGCTGCATTACAAGCGGCCTGCAGTCAGCGCGAGCACTATTATGTTCGCGAAGTCCCGACAAAATACCCGTCCGGCGGTGAAAAACAGCTAATTCAGCTGTTAACTAATAAAGAGGTTCCGGCCGGTCGCCGCCCCATCGACATTGGGATTGTGATGCTGAATGTCGGTACTGCGTTTGCTATTGCTCAGGCCGTGCTGGATGATCAGCCACTGCTGTCACGGATAATCACCGTCACCGGTGAAACGTTGCGTCAACCGCAGAATGTGCAGGCATTAATTGGCACTCCTGTCAGCGACCTTCTGACATTTTGCGGCTATCAGGGTCCAAATGGCGGCAAAATCATTATGGGTGGACCCATGATGGGTTTTACCCTGCCCGATTTATCTGTGCCGGTCACGAAGACAACCAATTGCATTCTGGCACCAAGCCTGCAAGAGTTGCCAGAGCCTGGGCCTGAACTCGACTGTATTCGTTGTAGTGCCTGTGCTGATGCCTGCCCGGCCAGCTTGTTGCCACAGCAATTGCTGTGGTACAGCAAAGCCAAAGATCCGGCGAAACTGGATGAATATAACCTGTTTGATTGTATTGAATGCGGCGCCTGTGCTTACGTTTGCCCCAGTGAAATTCCGCTGGTGCAATATTACCGGGTGGCCAAAGCTGACATCAGGGAGCAGCAACGAGAAGCGGTAAAAGCAGAGCAGGCTAAAGCCCGCTTCGAGGCACGAAATGCCCGACTGGAGCAGGAAAAACGTGAGCGGATGGCTCGTAATCAGCAACTTGCCCAGGCACGGGAACAAGCGCAGCAAACAAGCAGCAACAGTACTGCGGTAGCAGATGCGCTCGCCAGAATTAAAGCTAAACAGGCGGAGCAAAATGCCGCCCCCGCAGATCGTGTGCAGATACTGGCCGAGCGGGAAGCGAAAAAGCAACAAGCCCGGGCCTACCAGGCGGCGAAGGCTGCTGACATGCCCACAACCGAGCCTGATAAGGAACCTGCAGCCCAGCAGGACGCCAGCCGCGAGCAAGCACCAGCTGATAAGCCGGCAACTGCCAAAAGTGCAGCAGTCGCTGCGGCTATTGCCAGAGCCAAAGCCAAAAAAGCCGCTCAGGCTCAGGCCGATATGCAGGAAACAATGGTTGAGGCGGAGCAAACCAAACAACCAGAACCGATAGACCAGAGCACCCCGCAGGCCGAGACAGATCCACGCAAAGCCGCTATTGCCGCGGCCGTTGCCCGGGCTAAAGCAAAAAAACAAGCAGACAGCGAGAAATCATGAGTTTTAAAATTGCCAGCTCGCCCCACAACAGAGTCAGCCGCAGTACTGCGCAGATAATGCTGTTAGTGGTCATGGCCTGCATACCCGGTATTGTGCTGCAAGCGCTGCTGTTTGGCTACGGCGTGCTGGTGCAGTTAATCCTGGCAATCATAACTGCCTGGTTGGCTGAAGCATTGGTTATGCGCTTGCGAAATAAGCCGGTACTGCTACGGCTCCAAGATCAAAGCGCCCTGCTGACCGGGGTATTACTGGCCATTGCCATACCGCCCTATGCGCCGTGGTGGCTGATTGTTATCGGGACATTTTTTGCAATCGTCATCGTTAAACAATTATACGGCGGCCTTGGCAACAACCTGTTTAACCCGGCAATGGCAGCCTATGTTATGTTGCTGATTGCTTTTCCGCTGCAAATGACCCAGTGGCTGCCGAGTATCAGTCTGCAACCTGAATCACTGACACCGTTAGATGCCGTCTGCGCGGTGTTCAGTCAGTACAGTTGCAGTGGTTTCAGCATTAGTCAGTTACAAAGTGGCATTGACGGTGTGTCGATGGCGACACCGCTGGATACACTGCGAACTGATCTCGCTGCCGGCCTGACGCTAACAGAAAGCCTGCAAAAACCAGTGTTTTACGGCATTGCCGGTACCGGCTGGCTCTGGGTAAACCTGGCCTACCTTGCCGGCGGTTTAATGTTAATAAAACTTGGGGTTATTGGCTGGCGAATTCCGGTAGCGGTACTCGGCAGTTTATTTCTGATCAGTTTGCTAAGCTGGCTGGCGGCCGCTGACACTAATCCCAGCCCGCTGTTTCAGCTGTTTTCCGGAGCGACCATGCTGGCGGCCTTTTTTATTGCCACCGATCCGGTCTCGGCATCTACTACCAATAATGGCCGGTTGTTTTACGGCGCGCTGATTGGTTTTATGATTTTTATTATTCGCAAATATGGCGGTTATCCAGATGGGGTGGCCTTTGCCATCTTGCTGGCTAACATGAGCGTGCCATTAATTGATTATTATACCCGGCCCCGGACATACGGTCACAAAGCCAGGAGAGCTGAAAAATGATATTGCCTATATCAAAAAACGCGCTGCTGCTGGCTCTGGTTGCGCTGATTTGTGTGGCTATTCTGGGTTTAGTAAACCAACTGGCTCAACCTAAAATTGCCGAACAGCAGCTGAAAAATAAATTGGCCACACTGAACGATGTGCTGCCCCAGAATACTGCAAGTGAAAGCTTACTGGCCGACTGCATTTTGGTAACAAATGAAGACTTATTGGGCCGCCCTACCCCACAAGCCATCTATCGCTTACGGGATGATGGCCAAATCAGTGCTTTTGTGGTTGAAACCACAGCACCTGATGGTTATAGCGGTAATATTGATTTAATGGTTGCAGTAACCCCGGAAGGCAGCATTCTGGGCAGCCGGGTGCTGAACCATCAGGAAACTCCCGGGCTTGGCGATAAGATTGAGCGCCGGCGCTCAGCCTGGATTGAAAGCTTTCAGGACAAGCAAGTCAGCCCTGATAATAAGTCAGCCTGGGCTGTGAAAAAAGATGGCGGTCAGTTTGATCAGTTCACTGGCGCAACCATTACGCCACGGGCGGTGGTTAACGCTGTGTACAATGCCGGCTTGCTGGTATTGCAACAACCTGAACTGGCAAGCCGGCCGGCTAATTGCGGAGCAATGCAATGACCGACAATACCAACAGTATTCGTGAACTCGCGGTACAGGGGCTGTGGCGCAATAACCCGGGGCTGGTGCAGCTGCTGGGGTTATGCCCGTTACTGGCCGTTACCGGTACGGTAACCAATGCTCTTGGCCTGGGCATGGCAACCCTGCTGGTCTTACTGGGCTCTAACATCGTGGTGTCAATGGTCAGAACGGTGGTACCGCAAGAGATCCGCATTCCGGTTTTCGTGCTGATTATTGCCAGTTTTGTTACCGTAGTGCAGCTGCTGATGAACGCCTATACCTTTGGTCTGTATCAGTCACTGGGCATTTTTATCCCGTTAATTGTTACCAACTGTGCCATTATTGGTCGCGCCGAAGCCTTTGCCTCTAAAAATGCTGTGCTACCGTCAGCCATTGATGCGCTGATGATGGGCCTGGGGTTTATGCTGGTTCTGGTGGCCCTTGGTGCCATGCGGGAAATCCTGGGCCAGGGCACCTTGTTTGATGGCGCTGATCTGTTGCTTGGTGACTGGGCTGCGGTATTGCGGATAGAGTTGTTCAAGCTGGAGACCCAGTTCTTACTGGCGATATTACCGCCTGGCGCCTTTATTGGCATGGGGCTGTTAATTGCCCTGAAAAACCTGATTGATGCCAGATTACAACAGCGGCAGCAGCAGGAAGCCAGTATTACCCGGGCCCGGGTTACCGGCGCTGCTCAGTAGGGCGATATCTGATTAATGAATAAACAAAAACGCATTGAAATCCTCAGCCGACTGCGGGCAGCTAATCCAAAGCCGACCACTGAGCTTGAATACAGCTCACCTTTTGAGCTGTTAATAGCCGTCTTATTATCTGCCCAGGCGACTGACGTTGGCGTTAACAAAGCGACGAAGCATTTATTCCCGGTGGCACGCACGCCGCAGGCCATGCTGGACCTTGGCGTCGATGGGGTTAAACACTATGTTAAAACCATCGGACTGTTTAATACCAAGGCCGAAAATGTGATTAAAACCTGCCGTATTCTGGTTGAGCAGCATGGTGGCATCGTACCGGAAAACCGCGAAGCGCTGGAAGCCCTGCCCGGCGTTGGCCGAAAAACCGCCAACGTAGTGCTAAATACCGCCTTTGGTTGGCCCACCATTGCAGTAGACACCCATATTTTCCGGGTATCTAACCGCACTAAACTGGCACCGGGTAAAAATGTCGACGAGGTCGAACATAAACTCCTTAAAGTGGTGCCGAACGAATTTAAACTCGATGTCCACCACTGGCTTATTCTGCACGGCCGCTATACCTGTGTTGCGCGCAAGCCTAAATGTGGCTCTTGTATCATTGAAGACTTGTGCGAATATAAAGACAAAACCGAATAGGAGTTTTTATGCGAATGTTACACACCATGCTGCGCGTCGGTAACCTGGAAAAATCTATCGCCTTTTACACGGACGTACTGGGCATGAAATTACTGCGCCAGTCTGAAAACACCGAATATAAGTACACGCTGGCCTTTGTTGGTTACGGTGATGAAAGTGAACATACAGTGCTGGAGCTGACTTATAACTGGGATACCAGCAGCTATGATTCAGGCAATGCCTTTGGCCATATCGCGCTGGAAGTAAACAATGTATACGACGCTTGCGATAAAATTCGTGCTAAAGGTGGCGTAATAAGCCGTGAACCCGGGCCGGTAAAAGGCGGTACCACTGAAATCGCTTTTGTCCGGGATCCTGATAATTACGCCATAGAACTTATTCAGAAGAAAGCACGCTACGACAGCCTGTAACTCACTGTGTCTTGAAGACAATGGAGCAACCATGACCGACCTTACCGTACGCCAGGCAACACCCAGTGATGCAGAGACGATTTTACAATTTATTACTGAGCTGGCCATCTTTGAAAAGGCCGAGCACGAAGTGCTGACCTCAGTTGAAATGATCCGGCAAACTATATTTAGCAGCGATGCTAAAGCTCATGCACTAATATGTGAAAATGAAGGCCAGCCAATTGGCTTTGCCGTTTATTTTTATAATTACTCAACCTGGCTTGGCAAATATGGCCTTTATCTGGAAGATCTTTATGTTACGCCGACAGCACGGCGCACCGGAGCGGGTAAAGCGATATTTAAAGCACTGGCAAAAATTGCCGCCGCAAACGATTGTGGCCGCTTTGAATGGAGTGTACTGGATTGGAATACCCCGGCGATTAAATTCTATCAGGCATTAAGCGCCCAGGAAAAAACCGAATGGTTGGGTTACCGCCTGACTGAACAACAGATAAAAGCATTGGCGACGGCTGACTAAGCCGCAGTCAGGCCAACACCACCGCATTGCGGTGGTGTCTGCTCAGCCTGGTTTTCGGGCGAAATCTTCCAGATTGCTGATCATTTGTTCACTATATATACCCTGATACAACCGTCGCATACTACCGTCGCGATAAGTTTGTTCCAGTGCGTGTTGCCAGCGCTCGACAACATTGTCATCGATATCCAGCGACAGCGCCAGATACAGCCGCACCTGACTTAACTGTTGTAACAACACCAGTTCATAACCGGCCTGCTGCATCTGTAACTGTCGTTCGCTAACGGCAGCTTCATTCAGCACCACCAGTTGCACCCGGCCTTTGAGCAACAAGGTAAAGCAATCACCATGGTTTACCGTCAGAACCAGGTTACGTCCTTCGGTGAAGCCCATTCTTTTTAATGCGTTAACATGAACCGATTGCCGGTACTCACAGGCAAGATATTTATTACTTGCCACCGGGATTGGATTACTGCCTTTGAAAATATCACTGCGGCCATATAAACCAATAGCATGCATCTTCAGTGGCCCCACCCACTTGAAATCTGCTTCGCGTTCAGCATTGCGCACTGTTTCAAATACACCACTATTGCGCTGCAGCTTTGCCCGCTCGAATGCTCTGGCCCAGGGCAACAACTCAATAGTGGCAGGCTGGTCCAGCCGGCTGAGTAACAACTTAATCAGCTCCACCGTTGCGCCGCTGACGTTGCCATTGGCATCAAGATACTCTCCGGGCGGACTGTGTTCGGTATACAGTTGCAAAATTGGCGGCTCGGCCTGCATTGGCACTGCATCTGCCATGCTGCTACAGAGCAATCCGCTCGTTATCAGGATTAAACTAAGCATAAACTTCGGCATGCAAACGACTCCGGTTTGATTTGCCATTAAATGCGTAGCAAATTAATAACACATATATTCCAATAAAAAAACGTACCGGCAGAATTTTTAATCCAGGGTAATAACGACTTTTTCATTTAACGACATTGCCAGATTATTATCATAGTAAGCCGCCTCATTGATAAATGTCGGATAAACCGTCTGCTCACCGTCATAACAAATTTCGGTACCATCAAATAACATAAAAATCGGATCGCCGGGGTTAATCGGCTGATAGTCTTTGTCCTGCACATTTTTGTGGACCATGCCAAGTCGCTCGCCCTGTTCATTCATCGGCAGCTTAATACTGTGCAAGTAACGGAAGGCTTCTGTCTGACTTGGCAGTTCAGGTACCTTGTCGGTGTTATACAACTCAACAAAATCTAAAATATGGCGGGTCATCCGGTCCATCAGTTCCAGTACATCATGTCTGAGGACAGATTGCGGCTGTGGACCCACCTCTACCAACACGCCATAGCGGCCCAGAGTACACATCAGCGCATGGTCTTCGGCATTAAAATGGTCTTCGTCCCTTGAGATAATCGCTTCCGGCATCACCATTTTGACATAGGCAGCCAACTGATTATAAAAAGGCCCGGCCTGGGTCAGAATCAAACAGGCGCCCATATTGCTGGTGGTGTTGTGTAGGTCGATCAGCAAGTCGGTTTTTGCTGCACCTTTAGGACCGAGTTCCGCATTCAGGACTTTCGCCCTGCTCTGCTCATAATTACTAAGCGAAGGATTAGCGAGATCGGCATTTTTAAACTGCCGGTTTAAGTCGCTGTGCAAATAACGTTTGTTCGCATAATGCGCCTCGGGGTTTGCCCAGACACAGCGGCAATCAAAACTGGTTCGTTCGGTAAGTTCTGGCCTTGCCTGATAATGTTTAACTAAATAAATCCCAGAGAACTCATTACCATGAACGCCGCCAACAATGGCGACCTGTTTTATTTTATCCATATTATCTCCATTAGTAATGCCGTCAGCGCTTTACCGCTACGCACTAAGCTTAGCGTATTGATATGTATGCATTATGGCGTTAATGGTAAGAAAACAGAACTGAACAGACATAAAAGTACGGATTTATTTGCCGATAATGGCAGCGGCGGCAGGCTTAAGAAGAACGATGCTGATGCTCAGGCAGCAGGTTTGGCCAAATCGTTGACATCACGGCATTGTTTAACCAGTTCGTTATGCAAAATAGCACTGGCCTGACTTACGCATTTACCGCACTGACTGCCGACACCAAGGTTAGCTTTCAGATCACGCATAGTGCAGGCACCATTGGCAATATTTTGCTTGATGGCTTTATCTGATACTGCTTTGCATAAACATACGTACATCGCGCTGCCTTACCTTTACCGTTATTGGTTAACAAACAGCGTCATTTTAATCTAACTGCGAATTGTTATCAATACCATTTTAGTAAAATGGCCGGCATTTGCCGGCCAGTCAGCGTCAATACTGAGCTTAGCGGAACAAGACTTTCTCCTGCTGGAACCAATGAACACAGAACGCAATCAGCGCAGCAGCCAACGCCGTGGTGGAGGCGAAGATCAGTGCCAGTAAGCCGTAATCTGCGGTACCTTTAAGTAACTCTTTAATCGCCAGTGCAATATTCGTCAATGGAATTAAAGCAGTAGTAACATCCAGCTCCATGCCAGGCGCCATCGCTATCATTAATGGCACAATCACCAATATCGTCAGCGGGCTCATATAATTCTGCGCTTCTTTAAAGGTACGGGCATATATCGAGATAGCCAGCAGCAAGGCAGCAAAAATGGCCGCTGTTGGCAGCAGTAACGAGAACATCAGCACTAAATCAACGATAGTTATGCTGGCCAGCGCCTCAGACACCTTGGATAGATCAGCAAAAGCACTGATAATTGCGCCCCATACACCGAGGCTTACCACCGTTATCAGCGCCGTCATCAGTGCCGTCGTCAGGACGGTTAAAAACTTACCCAACACAATAGCAGTGCGGCTGACCGGACAAATTAACAGGGTTTCCAGCGTGCCGCGCTCCTTTTCACCCGCGCCCATATCCACCGCCGGATACATAGCACCACTTAAACACAGCAATACCAGGGCATAGGCCAAAATAGCGCCCATGCTCTCACCAATGTTTTCGCGCTGCTCTGCAGTATTCACCCGGGTTAACTGAACCGGTTTTAATAACGCCGTAAGGTTAGCCGGATCTACCCCCAGCTGGCTCAGCGTAGCTCGCTGCAACTCTTCGGTGTAGGTTTTCAGCATTTCATCGAAATAGTTATACATAAAATCCAGCTGCGACGAGCGGTTATAAATTAACTGCCACTCGGTTTGCTGCACCGCGGCTTTGCGGCTGGCAAAGTCGGCCGGAATGACCAGCGCCACATCAAACTCATCATTACGGATGGCAGCTACCAGCTCTTGTTCGCTGCTTAATGTGGTTTCAACTTTCTTAAAATTTTTATGGTAAAACAACGCTTCGGCAAATTCAGGCGCCTGCTGCTCGTTGATGATGACATAGCGGTGCTGCTCTTCCATCGCTTTGCTGGTTGTAGTGGCCATTACCAGGCCGACAATACCAAACAGCACCGGAAAAATAAGAATGGGTAATAAAATTACAAAAATAAGGGTTTTTTTATCACGAAGTAATTCAGTTAACTCTTTAAAATAGACCTGCCACATATTAGGCTGCTCCCTGCTGTGGTTGCTTAGCAATAACGGCTAAAAATGCCTGACGTAAATCACCATCCGGTGTCAGTTGCCGGAACTGTTCCAGGCTGCCGGAAAAACTGCTGATGCCTTTGTCGATTACCACAACCCGATCACACAGAGCGCCGATTTCATCGAGGTGATGAGTGGAAAAAATCACTGGCGTGCCCTGTGCTTTTAGTGATTTTATAAAATCCAACACCGTCTGAACTGTCATAATATCTAAACCCGTGGTTGGCTCATCCAGAATAACCACTTTAGGGGAGTGCACCACCGCGCGGGCGATGGCGGTTTTTTGTTTCATACCGGTCGACATCGTATCGACCCGCCGGTTAGCGAACGTATGCATATCCAGCATACTGAACAGCTCATCAATCCGGGTTTTTATAGCAGGATCTTTCATGCCATGTAACCGGGCAAAATAGGCGACATTCTCAAAGGCGGTCAGCTTGCCATACAGGCCGGTATCCGCGGACAAAAAGCCAATTTCCTTGCGGGCCTGAATCGGCTTTTGTAACACATCGATATCATTAATAAATACCGAGCCGCTGTCTTGTTTCAGCGCGGTAGATAACATTCGTAAAGTGGTTGTTTTACCGGCGCCATTTGGCCCCAGTAAGCCCAGCACTTCACCGGAACCGCATAAAAAGCTGACATCGCGTACCGAATGAAACGCTTTTTCACTGTAACGGACATCCTGCTTTTCAGTATCCGATAATTTATTGCCTTTGCTGATAGCAAACGCCTTAGCTAACCCTTTTATTTCAATCATCTAAGCTTCCTAATCGTTGCTTGGTTTTTTCGCTGCTAATTTTTTTACACCTTTAATTTTTTTACAGCCAGCGCCCGGAAATAGTCCGTATTGAGGTAAAACTCTGGCTGACAGTTGTCACTCCACCAGCCAGGCACCCCTAACAGTGGCAAAGGGGTCAGTTGTTGATTATCAAGAAGTAACTGGCCGTTAGCAATTTGTTGCTGCAATTTCTGGTCAAGAAAACTGTAAGCATCTGTTAAAGACCATTGGCTAAACCCTGCTGGAACATTTAAAAACAGGCATTTGGCGGTTAAGCCAATAAAAGGTGCAGTCGCCATTTCATAGATTGCATGGCCAAAAATTACCGGCCTGATACTCTGCCACCAATCAGCACGTCTGTCGACAAAGCTTTGCTGCCACTGGTGTTGGCGCAGCAGTGTTGCATGCGCTGCTGCCGCTGGCTCCAGGCAAATTTTCACCCCGCACTCATCAAACAGGGTCAGTTTATTACGTAATTGACCACGCTGTTTCAGACCGTGTTTGGCTATTTCATTGATATGCAATTGGTTTAGCAGGGCTTTGGTCTGCGGAAATAAACCCCAGATACAAGCGCCAAAAAAGTCATGCCAGTTGTTCAGCCGGGTTGGAACCAGTTTGGCGGAAGCTATAAATTGCTCGTAATAGCGACCATCCTGTTCTAATACCTCATTGGGTACCAACTGAACTGGCGTGTGCTGCAACCACTGATTAAGGTCGTTAAGGCTTGGCCACTCATTATAATCAGCCAACGGATAGCGTTTGGTTAAGTCGCTGAATATCGGATTTTGCTGCAGTAATTGCACTGACCAATCCACCGGGGCAACGAAACGGTTTTTACGGTTTTTGCTGCTCATCGCGTTTGTTCGTTATCCTGTCTTGATACGCTGTCGGTTTCATTGCGCCGAATTAGTTAACGAAACCGGCAAAAAGCGCTTGCAATTTTATGCTGGCATGGCACATTCACTGGGTACGTATAGACGTACATACTGCCAAAATTTACCCATCGTCTTTCGAAATCCATTGGGTAAAAATTTTTTCGATTATAAATTAATAGAGGTTATCATGTGTTCGATATTTGGGGTGCTTGACATCAGTACTGATGTTAAAGCGTTGCGCCAGCAGGCGCTACAGTTATCTAAGTTATTACGTCATCGCGGTCCGGACTGGTCAGGCATTTGGAATGACGATAATGCCATTCTGGTGCACGAGCGTCTGGCAATTGTAGATACTGAAAATGGCGCCCAACCTCTTATTAATGATAATCGAAATCACATTCTGGCAGTGAATGGCGAGATCTACAATCATAAGCAACTCGAAAAAGAGCTTGCCAGTCCTTATCCATTCAAAACCAGGTCAGATTGTGAAGTTATTCTGCCATTATATTTAGAACATGGCGCCGATTTTATTGACCAGTTACACGGTATGTTTGCCTTTATTCTGTATGACGCCGAGCAAAGCCGCTATCTGATAGCACGCGACCATATCGGTATTATTCCGCTGTACTATGGCTATGATGAGAACGGCCAGCTATTTGTGGCCTCTGAATTAAAAGCCCTGGTGCCGGTATGTAAGCAGATTAAAGAATTTCCGCCAGGCCATTATTTCGATAGTAAGATTGGCGAGCTACGCAGCTATTATAAACGCGACTGGCAGAGTTTTGATGCCGTTAAAGACAACCCGGCCAGCGAAGCGGAATTAAAAGCGGCGCTTGAGCACAGCGTTAAAACCCACCTGATGTCAGACGTGCCTTATGGGGTATTGTTATCAGGCGGCCTGGACTCCTCGCTTATTTCAGCCATTGCCCAGCAATATGCCAAACGGCGGATTGAGGACAACGACCAGTCAGAAGCCTGGTGGCCCAGGCTACACTCATTTGCAGTGGGCTTACCCGGTTCACCCGATTTAGTGGCGGCGCAGAAAGTAGCCGATGCCATTGGCACTGTGCATCATACGGTGCACTTTACCGTGCAGGAAGCACTGGATTCACTGCGTGATGTGATTTACTTCCTGGAAACGTACGATGTAACCACAATTCGTGCCTCTACCCCAATGTATCTGATGGCCCGTAAAATTAAAGCGATGGGCATTAAAATGGTGTTATCAGGCGAAGGCTCTGATGAAATATTCGGCGGCTACCTGTATTTTCATAAGGCGCCCAACGCCAGAGAGTTTCATGAAGAAACGTTACGTAAGCTTGACCGCTTACATATGTTTGATTGTAACCGGGCAAACAAAGCCATGTCGGCCTGGGGTATCGAAGCCCGGGTGCCGTTCCTTGATAAAGAGTTTATGGACGTCGCCATGCGCTTAAATCCAAAGGCAAAAATGTGCGGCGGCGGCAAAATGGAAAAGCAGATTCTGCGCCAGGCGTTTGATGGTTTGCTGCCAGACGAAATTCTCTGGCGCCAGAAAGAGCAATTTTCAGACGGCGTCGGTTACAACTGGATTGACAGTTTAAAAGTTCACGCAGCCAAAGAAGTCAGTGATCAACAAATGGCCACTGCCAGCTTCCGCTTCCCGGTTAATACCCCGGACAGCAAGGAAGCCTACTATTACCGGGTTATTTTCGAAGAGCACTTCCCGCATGCCGGCGCCATCAGCTGTGTACCGGGCGGTAAATCAGTCGCCTGCTCGACACCCGAAGCACTGGCGTGGGATGCCAAAATGGCCGAAATGACCGACCCATCCGGCCGGGCAGTGCGTGACGTGCACTCCCAGGGCTACTAACACGCCCTAGTGTGTCAAGGCCACCTCAGGGTGGCCTTTTTTATTTGTGCAGCTAATTTCCCTGGCTAATATAGGCGCTGCGGCAATTAACTGGCACAATAAAGGTTAATGATGACCATGCGATAACGTTATCGCGGTTGCACTGACAAACGTTCAACCGCAAAGCATTGCCAGGGACAGACACCATGCATTTATTATCCACTATTTTAGCCGGCAGCCTGACATTAGCAGCGACTGGCTTTTTTCAAGCTGCTGCCACAGAATTGCATCTGGCCGGTAAGTGGCTGACCGATGAGGCGGGCCAGACCCTGCTTGATCCGCAAAGCTCCGGCTTAACCCTGCGCCACGGTGAGCTTGTCCATATTGGCGATAACAGCTCAGCTGTGGCTATGCGCAATATATTGCTCAGAATAAATCCGCAAACCGGTCAGCTGATTGCACCACCGGTTACTATTACCGTCGCCAACCACCTGAAAAATAGCTGTTTTGCTGAGCTTCTGACAAACTATCCTGACTGGGAATCCCTGACCTGGGACCGTCAGGACGATACGACACTTATCAGCGTAACCGAAGACTCGTCTGATTTTACCCTGAGCCCACAGTGCGCTAAGCGCTATCGTGCTACTCACTCGACGCCATACCCTACTCTGTTGGTAAAAATCCAAACCGATAAAGCCCTTAGCCGGGCCGAAATTGTTGCGATCAGGCCGGTACAGTTTCCCGCAGCGGCCAAGGTAGGTAATTTCAGTAATGACGGTATTGAAGGCCTGGCTTTTGATAACGCCGGTAATTTGTATCTGGCGCTGGAGAAAAACCAGGCCAATGCACCGATGATTTTTGTTACGCCCTACACCGCAGACTTCTGGTCTTCAGCAAATTTTATTGCAGTTGCTGACAGTGGTTTTACGCTGCCGGTTCCCGACGCCAATAATCATCCGCTAAATGGTCTGGATTATCTGCCTCATCCCGACAGTAGCCATCCGGGTTATCTGATTGGCGCGGCGCGTAATGATAACCAGCTTTGGATCATCGATATCAGCCAGCAAAAAACGCCTTTTGTCCAGACTTTGCATTTTTATGCGCCAACCAACAGCAACAACAATTGTCCCGCTTATGAAAAGATGGATAACAGCTCGATAGAGGGCGTCGCGGTGGCGGACAATCAGGTTTATCTGGTTAACGATCCGTGGAAAAGCCAGTATCCGAAAAATATTCAGTGTCAGGCGAATGCCACTAATTTTAAACGCTTTTCGCCATTGCTGTTCCAACTGAGCATTGATCCGCGCTGGTTTATCCAGCCAGAGCAAAATGGCAGCACGCAGCACTAGGTAGCCAGGCTGCCTTCTGCTATGATTATCGGCCAGTCGCTGGTGCTGGTGCTGGGAGTATCATAACGCCAGCTGGCCATACTGCTTTAATAACCCTGTTGCAGGATCATCTATGATTAACCATTTTCGCGTGCTTGGCGTTAAAACCAACGCCAGCGATGAAGATATTAAAAAAGCCTATAAACGTCTGGCTAACCGTTATCATCCCGATAAGCTTTTAGGGCTGAGCGACGATGAAAAAGAGCAGGCTGCCATCCAGTTACAACGGGTAAAACAGGCCTATGATGTGCTGGCCGATCCAAAATTGAAATCAGCCTTTATAAAAGATTTTAACAACGTAATCGTTACCGATCCCGCTGCTGCCATGCAGGAGCTATGGGACCAGTATTACTAAGTAATCTGCTATTATTGTCAGGATTTACTACTACTTTTAACTAACGCTGGTTAACCAGAATAAGGTCGTTACCCTTTTATGGCTGCAAAACTGAATTTAAAGCGCATTCGTGCGCTGCAAACCGATGCCAGAGAAAATATAGAATCCTATCTGGACCCGGAAACCCCGAAAGCATTGGAGCAATATACTGCAAAAATGAAAGCAGTATTGTTGCGTGACCCGGAATTACTGGCATCGCTGCCAGAATATCTGCCAGTGGCATTGTATGGCCGGGTAAAGTTTGTGCCGGCGGCCATCGCAAAATGGCAGCACTGGCTAAGCACCGGCACGGCTCCGGACTGGGATGAATTTAAAGTTTCCGCGGCCTTTAATAATGCTGATATTGAGCTGGTTAAAGCTATCCGTGCTTATTCTGAGTCGCTGCTGATTGAAAGCTGCGCAGTGCTGTTTTTAATGGAACATGGCGATATCAGTAGTAAACCCGGTCAGAGCAGGGTTGCCGGCAGCGATGACACTGGCGAGCAGGATGATTTTAACGATGACAACGACAGCTATACCGCTGAAAACTATGGTGGTGACGATTATGACAGTGACAATGATCAGGACGACGACACCGACGAACCCGGTTACGACAATCAGTATGACGACATTCGCTTTAACAGAGAGAAACCTGAATGACAAATTTAATTGAGATTGCGGCTGCCGAAATTAAAGAGCTGGCGGTAATCGAGCCCAAACAGGCCAGCAAAAAATTTGAGCTTATTGCCAACACAATGAGCGATGAGCAATTAGTTGAAGTAATTGAAAATATTGATATTGTCACCCTCACTCAGATGAACAGCCAGCACGATATTTCATTTCCGTCTATTATCTCTGAACTGATGAGCCCAGAGCGGATCCGCGACATTGTCTGTCAGCAACCGTTGTACTGGGAAGAAAAGATTAAAAACAATGCCGAAGAGCTGCAGCAACACACTTTCGATTTTCTAACCTATCTTATCCGTACCCAGGACAGCGAAGAGAAACAAGCAGAAATTCTGGAATGCGTTGCCGACGATCCGGCCGGACTGTTCTATTTATCTATCCCCTTTATTGAATTGTATCGCGGCGAAGCGATACCAGACGATGAAGGCCTGCACGACATGCTGCATGATGAAGAGGAAGATCTGGAAGAAGCCGTTCGCTACACCGAGCGGCAGATGAACGAAGATGCCCACGGTCTGGGTATCGACGATCCGCGCAGCTTACTGGCCCTTATCCGTCAGTTAGCGCCCTCAGTAGAACAGGCGATTAAAGCACTTATCCGGAACGAAAACTCAGGCTGGGAAGGCATTATTAATAAGTTTGCAACCGAGCTGGTTATGCAGGCGAAAGAGAAAAACCAGGCCAGCGATGAATTTGCTGAAGTGGACGATATGTTCAGTTTTCTCGACTAACCCCGCACTTAAAGGATAAGACCAATGCAGTTAATGCTTCGGGATGGTAGCACCGGCCCCTTTTTAACTCAGGTTATCAATAAAGCCGTTGCCGCAGAGCAGCTAAGCGCTGCACAGCTGCAGCAAATTAAAAGCAAAGCCGTGCTGATGAGCCTGAAATTTGCCGATAAATTTTACAACAAATATAAAATGCATTTGCTGGAGCAAGCAGCACACGATGTGATAGGGGTGGTAAGCCTTGGCTTACTGGAGCTGACAGATAAAGACCCGCAGCGGGCGCTGGCGTTGTTACTGGCGCCGGAAGGGCTGGTAAAACCCTTTCAGAAAGGCTGGTCTATGCTCAGCACCGTCAGCCGGCCAGCCGGGGCTAAATCGTTGTATGGCGACGTAGACGAACAGTTACTGCAACAGCTATCCAGCCCACCCGATGCTGAAGACTGGGCCGGCTGGCAATATTATCAGCAGGCGTTAACCGAGCACCGGCGCAGCCAGTCAATGCAGTTGCTGCAACAACAGTTTTATGCCCGTAGTCACTTCGATGAATTTGAGCATTTCAGTCTGGAAGAAGTCCTGGCCGAAGTGGTATTTTATCGGGCGCTGACCGGTGGAGACAAAGTGCGGCAGGACCTGAAAAAACGCCTGCACACTATTACGCTGCAACCGCACTGGTTTAATGAAACCTTCTTTACCCTGCAAACTGAAGCAACTTTGGCTGAATTGCCAAAGGCCAACGCCGATGCTATCCGTCAGGATTTAGGTCAGCATTTTGTGCCAGCGCTGCTGCGCACTCTTAACTTTGCTAAAGAATATCAGACCCTGGCAAAACAGGACGCCTCACCGGAGAAGCTTGATGCCTTTGAAGGTAAACAAGGCTTAACCAACCCATTACTCGGCTGGCCGCAGTATCTGGAGCTGTAGTATACCTTAGCCACCGGTCTATCATTTTCCGGGCAGCTATAGCAACGCGCTGCCCGCACCTTAGATCGCTGCGTGGCTTAATGCACTTCAATGAATCAAAAGCTTGTATCACCCGGATGCAGAGTGGCTATCTGCTAACCTGGTTCAGGCTACTTCGCTGCCTGTGCTTCTGTCAGCAGCGCTGCCTCTGCTCTGGCCATTTTCTCACCCACTAACACCGCACCCCAGCGCCGCAACAGCTCAAATCCGGCCAGACAGGCTGTAACAGCCAGCAGTGCCAGCACTATGCCACTTACGCCCAGTCGCTGCTGCTCTGCATACAAGGTCCAGATAAACTGGCCAACACATAACGTAGCAACGACCAGTAAGGTCGGCTTACGGCCGATTTTAGCGACAATAAAAACGCCAAGCGGCGCGCCTATTGCCACCACCGGTGCTGCTGCCAGCCAGTTTTCAAATACGCCCGCAGCCAGCCCCTGGCCCGAGAGGGTTTTAACTGCAACACCAAGCACTGAGGTAAAAGCCATAATGACTACTGAGGTTGGAATAGCAATTTTTAAATCGGCGCGACACAGCAATACCAGCGCGGTATACAGCACCATATCAATGCCGACACCGGTCACCGCTGCTACAGTGGCACCTGCCAGCACACCAATCCACAGGCCCAGCTTAAAATCCCAGCGCTCATCAAAGTCGGTCATGCCGGTGTGGCCGGCTATTTCATTTAAGCGAAATAAATGCAGCAAACCAAAACTGGCCCAGATAACTGCAAATACCAGCTTAATCCATAGCTCAGGAATATAGGGCGCGATAAAGAAGATCCCGCAGGGCGTGCCGATTAACGCCCCCAGCATGGCACCTTTTAACGTGGCCCAGGCCAATGGCTGGCGTCTGGCCAGAATAAAAATAGCGGCACTCGTCATGCCGATGGACTGAATAGCAAAACTGAAATCACGGCCTAAACTTGCCGGCAGCTTGAACAGCAGCACCAATACCGGAAAGCCAACTGTGCCGCCGCCCATCGGCGTAGAACCCGCCGCATAGCTGCCAACGGCCATTGCCACGGCCATTGGCCAATGCGCCACCGCATCAGACCAGTAACCCATACCCGCAACCAACCATAACCAGACAGAATAAAAGCCTGCCAGCCACAGCAACCAGAGCCATAACCTGGATTTTAGTGGCGCTTTCCCGATCGAAGGTAAAGTCATACGGCACATCCTGAATACATTTAGTGTCTGCGCTTACAATAAGGTTTTAATTGCCCTGCCCAGCCCGTCCAGTGTCAGCGGATACATCCGCTTTGTCATTAACTGATTGATCATCTCTATCGAATAGTAGTGGCTCCACCACTGCTCTGGTTGCGGGTTCAGCCAGACTGCTTTGGGGTACTGAGTTGTCAGTCGTTGTAACCAGACTTTACCCGGCAGTTCATTAAAATGCTCAACACTGCCACCGGGATATTCTATTTCGTAAGGCCCCATCGTCGCATCACCGACAAAAATCAGCTTATAGTCACTGCCATAGGTGTGAATAATATCGTCAACTTTTATCTGCTCGGTATAACGGCGTTTATTATCCCGCCAGACGCCTTCATACACACAGTTATGAAAATAGAAAAATTCCAGATGCTTAAACTCGGTTTTTACCGCGGCAAACAATTTCTGACACTGCTCGATATGGTCATCCATCGAGCCACCAACATCAAAAAATACTAATAATTTTATCGCATTATGCCGCTCACGAATAAAGCGCAGATCCAGCCAGCCGCCTTGCTCTGATGTTGCCTGGATAGTGCCATGTAAATCCAGTTCGGTTTCGCTACCACTACGGGCAAATTTACGCAGTTGTTTCAATGCCAGTTTAATACTGCGGTTATTCAGCTCGCTGTCGGTATCCAGGTCTTGAAATTCACGCTTATCCCATACCTTTACGGCCCGGCGTGCCCCGCTGCCCTGCTGACCAATCCGTATCCCCTCGGGGTTAAAGCCATAAGCGCCAAAAGGTGAGGTACCGCCGGTGCCTATCCATTTATTGCCACCACTGTGCTTCTTTTGCTGCTCTTTTAAGCGATCACGCAGCGTTTCCAGCAATTTATCTAAGCCGCCCAGTGCCTGCAGCTTGGCTTTATCTTCATCACTTAATTTGCGTAGCACTTCTGGTACCAACCAGTCCGGCGGTATGCTGGCGGCAATATCCACTTCGGCTACGCCGGCAAAATAGTCAGCAAAAGCCCGGTCGAATTTATCATACTGGGTTTCATCTTTTACCAGGCATAACCGGGACAACTGATAAAAGGCTTCAGTATCGGCGAAGATCACCTGCTGTTTTAATGCATTCAGTAAATCCAGCAGTTCGGTAATACTGGTTTTTAAACCGTATTTGCGCAGGGTAAAAAAGAAGTCAATTAGCATAATCTATTGGTCACAAGCCAAACCGTCAAAAGAGACGACCAGAAATTTGTTCTGGTCGGCGCAGAGTGTCTGAGCGAAGGCGCCAGCCGCAGCGAGTTGCTGCGACGAGCCAGGGCAAATATTGTGGTCGGCGCGTATTACACCGATATCGCCGCAACAAATATCCACTCCCTACCTACCTTGCCGCTTCGCCAGAAACGCCAGTTTTTCGACCAGCGCCACATCCTGCTCATTTTTCAGCAGCGCGCCAAACATCGGCATCAGGCCGCCTTTTTGCTGCTTATCGGTTAACACACTGGCCGGAATATCTTCAGCTAACAGTAATTTAAGCCAGTCGAGCAGCTCAGAAGTTGATGGCTTTTTCTTTAAGCCCGGCAGTTCACGCAGTTCAAAGAACATTTCCAGCGCCGTGCTTAACAACTGCTGCTGAATATTGGGGTAATGCACCGCGACAATGGCCCGCAAGGTATCCGCATCGGGAAACCGAATGTAATGAAAAAAGCAGCGGCGCAAAAAGGCATCAGGCAGCTCTTTTTCATTATTGGAGGTAATAATAACAATTGGCCGCTCGCTGGCGCGGATTTGCTCACCGGTTTCATGGACATAAAACGCCATCTGATCCAACTCGTGCAGCAAATCGTTTGGAAACTCGATATCGGCTTTATCAATCTCATCTATCAGCAGCACCGGGCGCTTGTTCGCAGTAAAAGCCTGCCACAGCTTGCCCGGGCGGATATAGTTGCTGATATCCTGCACTTTGTCGCTACCGAGCTGACTGTCACGCAGCCGCGATACTGCATCATATTCATACAGGCCATGCTGGGCCTTGGTGGTGGACTTAATATGCCATTGAATAAGCTCAGTGTTCAGGCTTTGTGCCAGCTCCTCTGCCAGCCGAGTTTTACCGGTGCCAGGTTCGCCTTTAATCAGCAAGGGCTTCTCAAGGGTTACTGCGGCATTTACTGCCAGCGCAAGCTCGGTTGATACGATATAATTGTCAGTACTTTCAAAGGCCATCTTGATCCTCTTCGGGCTAAAATTCAGGCTACACTCTATGCTAAAGTGAAATGATATAAGTTATAGCCAAACGCTACTTCACCTTTTATGCTGCTGGCGTATTCTTATAACCAAATTCTTTGTAATTGGAGCTTTTTATGGCAAACGTATTTGCAGACCACTCATTGTCTATCGGCCGCACCCCATTGGTCAAATTAAACCGGACTGTACCCGGTGGTGCTAATGTGTACGCTAAAATTGAATCGCGCAACCCCAGCTTCAGTGTCAAATGTCGCTTAGGCGCCGCCCTTATCTGGGATGCTGAAAAACGCGGCGTGTTAACAGCAGAGAAAGAAATAATTGAGCCCACCTCAGGCAATACCGGTATTGCCCTGGCATTTGTCGCCGCCAGCCGTGGTTACAAATTAACCCTGACCATGCCATCTACCATGAGTCTGGAGCGGCGTAAGCTGTTAAAAGCACTGGGTGCAAATTTAGTATTGACCGAAGGCCCGAAAGGCATGAAAGGCGCGATTGAAAAAGCCCATGAAATTCTGGCATCTGATCCAAATCGCTATGTGTTGCTGCAGCAGTTTGAAAACCCGGCCAACCCGCAAATTCATGTCGATACCACCGGCCCGGAAATTTTTAATGATCTTGACGGTAAAGTAGATATTTTTATCGCCGGTGTCGGCACCGGTGGCACCATTACCGGGGTAAGCCGCTATTTAAAACAGGTTAAAAACCTGCCGCTGCATACTGTTGCGGTTGAACCGGTGGAGTCTCCTGTTATCAGCCAGGCCAAAGCAGGCGAAGAATTAAAGCCCGGCCCGCACAAAATTCAGGGTATTGGTGCCGGCTTTATTCCGGGCAACCTGGATTTAGACCTGATTGATGAAGTGGAAACCGTAAGCAGCGACGATGCCATTGCCGCCACGCACCGCTTAATGCGCGAAGAAGGAATACTGGCCGGTATTTCGTCTGGTGCCGCCCTGGTGGCGGCTCAGCGCCAGGCCGCCAGGCCTGAGAATGCCGGTAAAAACATTGTGGTTATTTTAGCCAGCGCCGCCGAACGTTACTTATCCAGCCCTTTGTTTGCTAACATCTTTACCGAACAAGAGTTGCAACCCTAAGCCAGCTAAACACGTTGAAAAGGCCGCATAATGCGGCCTTTTCACTTTACAGCTGCCAAGAAAACTTCCACACTGCTGACTTAACTGCTGTTCAGGGGTGGCCACAGATGAAATTAGTGTATGCGTTAGTTATCAGCCTGCTTTTGCTTGGCGCCTGTAATGAAAAGCCGAAAAGTAATGCGCACTGGGGCACGCCCGAGCATATTGCAACCGAGTTTTTTCATGCCCTTTATAACGACAAAGATCTGGAGAAAGCCAAAAGCTTTTGCACCGAAGAGTTTGCTGCACTGCTCGAGTCTTACGTCACTCCCCGCCAGGTAGCCAGAACTCTGATGAATATGTCCTATGATACTGTCACCATCGAGGTTAATCGCAGTGGCCAGAATCTGCGCCAGCAATATGACGACGATGCCGATGTTACCCTGGTGTTTAGTGGTGAGCATGCCGGCAAGCAGGTTGATAATCTGCGTACCGTCAGTATGGTTAAAAAAAGTGGCAGCTGGCGGGTAACTGCGGTAAAAGCCGACCCGTTTGCCAGTACTGCAACCTACTAGCAGAGCAGTGGCAGTTTGTTGTGCCGCTTATATTATTTTTTGGCAAAAAAGCCCTGTAATTGCTGCTGACAGGCATCACTTTTTAGCAGTGCGCCAAACACCTCCAGCTCAGTTGCGATAACTTTATCAGCCTTGCGTTTTATTTTACCGCGGATTAATGCCTTACTTTGCTGCACCGCTTCTGCTGGTAGTTTTGCCAGCTCGGCTGCTTTTGCTGCGGCAAATTCGAGTAATTTATCGCTGGCAACTTGTTGATTAACCATGCCCATTGCCACCGCCTGAGCCGTATCGAAGGGCTCCCCCAGCAATAAGTATTGCGCCGCTCGCTGATAGCCAATCAATTGTGGTAGTAACAAGCTTGATGCCGCTTCCGGACATAGTCCTAACTGACTGAACGGCATCTGAAAGCGACAGTCCGGCGCCGCATACACCAGATCGCAATGCAATAGTGCGGTAGTACCAATGCCAATTGCCAACCCCGCAACCGCCGCCACTATCGGTTTGGTAAAGGCATTAAGCTGATATAAAAAAGCAACTGTCGGATGATGGGCATCCAGCTCCCCGGCAGCTAAAAAATCCTGCAAGTCGTTGCCACTGGAAAAACAGCTGGCCGAGCCTTGTAACACTACAACTTTAACAGCCGGATCCCGCTCTGCCTGCTGCAGGGCATCCGTCAGCTGGCGATACATTGCCAGACTCAATGCATTTTTTTTATCTGGCCGGTTCAGGCTAAGGGTCAGCACTCCTGCCGGGCTCTGGCTGATGCTTACTGTCATGTTATGTCTCTTATTAAACGTTGTTCTGAGGATTAAAAGCCGGCCGCGGTGCCTTCACGCCGCGGATCGGCCACGCCTTCCAGGCCATCAGCCTTTATTTCAATAGCATGGATGCCGGAATTTAAATCCTGCACCTTAACCTGATAACCCATTTTTTCCAGCACAGGCGCTAACGTCGCCAGCGGCGTACCTGCCTCCAGCGCCAGATAATCATTACGGTGGGTAAAGCGCGGTAAGTTAATCGCCTGCTTCAGGTTTAACTGCCAGTCCAGCACGGCTACCAGATTCTGCGCCACATAATTAATAATCCGGCTGCCGCCGGGCGAACCGTTCAGTAGTTTCAGCTTGTTATCCTGATCAAATACCATCATTGGCGCCATTGAGCTGCGGGGGCGCTTGCCTCCTTCCACCCGGTTGGCGACCAGTTTGCCGTTAACCTCTGCCCGTAAACTGAAATCGGTAAGCTGGTTATTCAGTAAATAACCGTTCACCATCAGCCCGGAACCAAACACATTTTCAATGCTGGTAGTCATGCTAACCGCATTGCCGTATTGATCAACCACCGATAAATGGCTGGTATTTGCAAACTCTATCGCTTCGGCATCCGCCAGCGCTTCGGCGCCGGCCGGTATACCAGCGCTAACCCCTGCCAGATTCCGGCTGGGATCAATCAGTTTTGCCCGACGCGCCAGATAAGCCGGGTCCAGCAGCCCTGCTACCGGTACCGGGCTATAATCAGCATCTGCCAGAAAACGCTCTCTGTCAGCAAACGCCAGCCTGGCCGCCTGACTAAGCAGATGCACAGCCTGCACAGAACCTGGCTGTAGCTGGTCAAGTTCAAACGCTGACAATATGCCCAGAATTTGCAGCACCGCAATACCGCCAGAGCTTGGCGGGGCCATACCGCATACCTGATACTGCCGGTAAGGCTGACACAGCACTTCACGTTCAACTGCCCGGTAGTCTCGCAAATCATCCAGCGACAGGCTGCCGGGGTTGGTTGCGGCAGTTTGCACCGCAGCCACCAGGTCTTCTGCATTCTTGCCCTGATAGAACGCACTGACGCCGTCTTTCGCAATAGCTCTGAGAATACCGGCATAAGCAGGATTAGTGATTTTTTCACCTGCCGTCAGCGCCTGGCCAGCCGGATAAAAGTAATCTTTGGCCGGCGCCAGGGTTTTTACGCCCTCATTCCAGCCCATAGCAAGATGTTTGGCCATCCGCGGCGTGACAGTGAAGCCCTGCTCAGCAGTGGTTATCGCATCATCAAACAAAGCTGGCCAGGGCAACATGCCGTATTGCTGATGCGCCTGAGCTAATGCCTGCAATACGCCAGGCACCCCAACCGATTTACCACCAACATAGGCTTCACGCCAGTCCAGCGGTTTACCGTTGTTACTGAACAAGTTGCCATCTGCTGCAGAGGGCGCAGTTTCCCGACCATCAAAACTGGTCAGACGTTGACCGGCCTTATGCCAGTGCAAAATAAAAGCGCCACCGCCAATGCCTGAGCTTTGTGGTTCAACCAGACCAAGCATCAGCTGGGTGGCAATTGCGGCATCTATAGCGCTACCGCCTTTTGCCAGTATACGTTGCCCCGCTGCCACTGCCAGCGGATGCGCTGCTGCCACCATGGCCTGTTTACTGCGAACCAGCTGCTGCTCGGTTAAACCGGTAGCGGCTTCCGGCTCGCGGATTTCCTGTTTTGGCGGCGAATTGACAGCCGCAGCCTGACTGCTCAGCAACAAACTGATATTAATTAAAAACAGATAAAACAGCTTCATATCGTGCTCTCGTTACATGCAGCTTTACACCCTAACCAGAAGCGTCAGCCAGATCAAGCAGCTTCAGTGTCTTCTGCTAACGCGAACCAAAATACCACTTGATATCACAGCCAAATTAGTTTGGGATAGCGCTACTTTTAACGGTAAATATCATTGATTTATTTGAAGGGGTTCATCCTGGCAGCTATGCAGACTTTATTTGATTTTAACCGCGGCTACCTGCCCTTTTGCAGCTTGCTGTTACTGGCGATGTTGCTGTTTGTTTTACCACAACCGCTGCAGCAGTTATTTGCTTATCAGCGAGCGGAGCTGGCGGGCGGTGAGCTCTGGCGGTTATTCAGTGGCCATTTGCTGCACTCCAATTTGTACCATTTGCTGCTCAATGGCGGGGGCTTGCTGATTATTATGTTGCTGCATGCCGGTTATCAGCGCCAGCTCTCACTGCTGTGGCAGGTTTTAATTAGTGCGCTATTCATTAGCGGTCTGATTTACTGGTTTAATCCGGAAATCCAGCACTATGTTGGTTTATCCGGTATATTGCATAGCTTACTGTTTTTTGGGGCACTGCTGGATATTAAAACCAAAAAAACCGGCGGTATCTTACTCACCCTCGGCATTCTGGCAAAAATTGGCTACGAGCAATATCAGGGGCCGGATGCCGAATTAGGCCAGCTAATCAGCGCAACCGTTGCCATTGAGGCACATTTATACGGGGTAATAAGTGGTGCGTTACTGTTTGCCCTGGTTCTGCTCAAGCCGCGCGCGGGCCTGCGCTACCACTGCTTTAAATAAGTGACGCTGGCGGCGCAGAAAAATAAGAAACTCCGGATGCCATTGTACCCCCAGCACAAAATCGCGGCCCGGATCTTCCACCGCCTGCACAATATTGTCCAGATCACGACCGACAACCTGTAAATTATCTCCCAGCTTATCAATTGCCTGATTATGTAAGCTGTTAATCCGGGCTTTTTCACACTGAAAAATCCGTTTTAAACCAGATGCGGGATCGGCCAGACACAGTGTTTTCAGGGGCAATACGGTCCAGCGATGTGAGGTATGCCGGCGCTGCTCGGTCAGTTGCTGAAATAAACTGCCGCCACGACTGACATTTAACAGCTGGGCGCCGCGACAAATTCCCAGCAGTGGTAACGTCTGAGCTTCTGCCTTTTTAATGACTGCCATTTCCAGCTCATCGCGCGCCGCGTCATACTTAGGATGCACTTCAGCCTTGGCCGCATACAGCACCGGGTCAATATCATGGCCACCGGTGATCACCACACCATCAAATAATTTGGCATCAACCTTATCTGACGGCCTTATCTGCAGTGGCTTGCCGCCATACCAACGCACCGCCAGCGCCACCAGAAACCGAGGCCCGAATGCGCCACGCTCGGGGCCCGTTATCGCAATTACCGGTTTAGCCATTGTTTTTCCACCTTGCTTACCCAGGAGGCACTGGTACTGCTCAGAGAAGACAGATGCTGCCGATATGCTGTCATACACCGGGCTAAGCGTTTGTGGTCTGCAGCAAGCGATTCAACTTCAGCCCAGCCATCCCAGGCATGTTGCAAACTCCAGGCTTTGCGATGAATTTCACAACTTGGCAGCCGGTAATGAAAGGCAGGCCGTGCTTTAATTAATTTATCATCTGTTACGGCTCTGACGCGTTTTTTGTCTAAATGCAGAAAGAGCGGCAAGCAATCCAACGCGCGGTTACGGGTAGGATTAAATTCAAGATAATCGTCTATCAGTTCACTCAGTGCCGGCTGATACTCTTTATTAGTAATTTTTCGCTGATAAGCCTTTGGATAGGGCTCAATAAAAGAGGTCAGACTGCGGACAACATCGATATGCTCACGCTGGCGTAACCAGTCCTGCAGACAAACAAATGCCTGAATAATCCGCAGCAGCGTTGTTACGTCAGTGGAGGGTATTTCAGGGTTAAATTGTAGTCCAAACGCGTACTGCAACGATTCAGACGAGCCTTTGGCACCGTGCTGATGCAAAAGCGCGACCAAATCAGTAACTTCACTCAGCCGTGCAAAGGGTAACGGCGGCGTCACTAATTCCAGTGGCACCACTTTTTTAGCCACCGCGGCCAGCATCGTTTCCAGCGACTCCTGCAGGTTGTCCGTTAATGAGTCAGTATCAAACTTTTGCTCACCCATTTTTGTAAGCCGCTGAAAATCAAGTTCAATCAGCCAGTCGCCGGCCTTATCACCGGTTATTCTGTAACGGTAGCGGCCATCCTCTTCAACGCTCAGCTGCAGCTGCTTTGCAATTAACTGGGTGACATCGGCAAGTTCCAGACCACTGAATTCTATTTCGATACCAAAGCGCCGTGCATTGCCAGCGTAACTGGTTTGCCAGGGTAAGGCTTGTAATTGGGACGAACAGGACAAAACCACCTCGCATTCAGTCATTTAGTTTAGCCTAAGGCAGCGGCCAGGCCTTGTCAAATACGCGGTCTGATGCAGCAATCACTGCTACTTTAGGTTAAACTACTGACGAACCTGTACAGGAAGGGGTTGTTTTGAAAACTATTTTTCACTCAAGCTGGCCGCTGTTTCTTGGCGTTGCGATTGTTGGCATGACTACCGGACTGCAGAATACCTTATTGTCTTTGCGGGCCGAACTGGAAGGTTTTGCCAGTGTCAGTATTGGCTTGATGCTGGCCGGTTATTTTATAGGTTTTTTACTGGGATCTATCCGGGCGCCGAAAATGATTATGCGGGTCGGCCATATCCGCGCCTTCGCAGCACTGGCGGCAATGGCATCAATCAGCATTCTGCTGCATGCGATCTGGGTTAACACCTATGCCTGGTTTGTTTTAAGGTTGCTGTCCGGTTTCTGCTTTTCCGCCATTTTTGTTATTGCTGAAAGCTGGGTAAACGATAAAGCCGATAATCAGAACCGCGGCACCCTCTTATCAATCTATGTTTCGATGTTATTTGGTGGTATTGGCCTGGGCCAGTTTTTAATTACCGTTGGTGATCCCCGCGATTTTGTTCAGTTTACCCTGGTATCGGTGCTGATCAGCGCGGCGGTGATCCCACTGCTGATTACCAAAACCCCGGCCCCCACTTTTCAGCAGGCCGAGAAAATGCCGGTCCGTCAGCTGCTGAAAATGGTACCGCTTGGTGTACTGGGCTGTTTTATTCTGCAGTTTGGTTATGCTTCGATGTTTGGCTTTGGCCCGGTCTATTTCTCCCGCCTGGGTTTGTCGCTGCTGCATATCGCCAGCCTGATGGCGATATTTATCTTCGGCTGTCTGTGTATGCAGTTTCAGTTAGGTAAGTTATCTGATCGCTTCGATCGTAAACTGATTATGACAGTATGTGGGTTTGGCGCCAGTATCATTGCAATGTGGCTGGCGCAACTGACCGCAGCCAGTGGCTGGCAGCTGTATTTAGCCTGCTATATTTTCGGCGCCCTGTTTTTGCCGCTGTACTCGATGGCTATCGCCCACACTAATGATCATCTGGCCAAACGGCAAATGGTAGCAGCCAGCAGTGTGTTAATCCGGGCTAATGGTTTGGGCGCAATTGGTGGTTTACTGTTATCGGGTGTGTTACTGGATAAGTTTGGCAGTGCCGTGTTTTTCTACTTCATTGGGTTGTTGCCCGCTGTCGTTGCGCTGATGGCATTTTACCACTACTGCTTCCGGCGTCACACCAGCCAGCGGCCTCATTCCAATGCGGTTTCACCCACCCAGGTAACTCAGACCATGATAAATAACGCGTTAAATGATGATTAGCCGGTGGCGTATTGCAATTTTGCGCTCAGCCCGTTAGCTTAATGTTATTCAGGCAGTAGATAGCTGTAATTGTCTTGGTAAAAAGAGAAACTATGTTTAGACAGATTTTATGTTGTGTTGCAGCACTTTTGCTCAGCCTTCGTTGTTCTGTAGCGGCTGAAATTAGCAACAGCGCTGTACCGCTGGCACCAGTTCAAAAGGTGTTTCGTCTGTCTCCCGACAATGATCTCAGCCAGGGCAATGTTTTTAAACTGGCATTAGACCCTTATAATAAACTCTGGCTTGCCAATGAAGATGGTTTGGACACTTTTGATGGTTACAGAGTCAATCCCATCCGTTTCGGCTTACTCGCTGAGACCACCTTAATCGAGGACTTTCTGTTTATCCAGCCTGACATCGTACAGATCGCCTCTGCCACTCATGGCTTGCTGCAAATTAACTTAACTAATCATAGCATTAGTGAACTGCAGCAAATTGACCACAATCTGGCCGACAAATACAGTCAGATGATTTATCTTATCCGCCAGAACAATAAAGGCACTTTACTGTATGCCAACTTTAGTGAGGTTTTTAAACGGCAGAACGAACAGCTGACAAGCATATTTACCTTACCTGACAGTAATGTTATCCAGCACTATATCCGCGACGTATTGCAAGTAGGCGACCATATTTATATTGCGAGCAATAAACAGTTATGGCAGCTGAATATCAGCAGTGGTGAGAAACAGCAAATTCGGTATCTGGCAGCTGGTAGTACTGCAGATCAAGGTGATAGCAAGGCTTTATATGCAGATGATCAATTTTTGTATGTGGGCACGGTCTCGGGTTTACAGCGGATCAGACTGGATCAACTTAATCAAACCAGCAATAGCAAAACATTAGCCACATCCAGCGAACTCATCCTGGCTAATACTAATATCTGGGCAATAAAGCCAGCGCAGCAAGGAGGCGTATTGCTGGCAACCGGAAGCGGTTTATTGCACTTAGCAGATGATTTAACTATCAACACGCTGTTTCAGCCCTCCCGCACCGCTCAACCACACTACGACGATACTATTTTAGACGCAATCCAGGATCAGTACGGCAACTACTGGCTGGCCACCCGGGGCGATGGCGCTTATTACTGGCAACCAGAGCAGCAACGGTTTACCAACATTGGTGCTACTGAACAATTGAGCCATCCTGTCATTTTCAGTTTGCTTAGTGACGACAAGTTACTGTGGGCAGGCAGTCAGAACGGCTTAAACAGAATTACTCTGCCAGACAATAATGTCAGTAGTTATCTGCTTGAAACAGACCCCAACAGTGTGTTCTCCGAGGCTACCATTTATCATATTCTGCCAGGGGCTGAAAATCGGCTCTGGTTAATGACTGCAGACAATATCCGGCTGTTCAACAGTCAGACACTCCGTGAAGTACCTCCTGAAAACCCGCAAGTTGCAGCGCAATTGTCGGAAGTTCCCTATAGTATGGCGGCGGATAAACAGGGCAATTTATACCTGCAAAATGCCAACGGCTTCTACCAGATCAGGGCTGATGGCAGTGCGATGCAGCCGTTAACCGTGTTAAACGAAGCTGCTCGTAACGTGAGTTACAGCAATATTTACGCCATTGACCCACAACTGAGTAATACCCTTATTGTCACTTTTGATGCCGCAGTCTGGCGCTACAATATTGAGACCAGCAAGCTTATGCTGTTGTATCAGCTGCCAGCAGGAATGCAACGTGAATCAAGTCAGCTGGAAAGTATTGTGGTAAATGGCGACAGCTTATGGTTGCTGTTTTACCAACAGGCTCTGGTTGAGCTTGACCGCAAAACACTGGCCGTAAAACAGCAGAAATTTACCGATGAACTGCCCGCTTATTCTTTATATGCCATGCAATCTGATAGCTATGGTTATTTGTGGTTAAGTAGTCACCAGGGGTTATGGCGCTATAACCGTCAGGCCGATAATTTCCAGCAATATACTGTGTTAGATGGCCTGGCAACCAACGAATTTAACGGTATGGTAAGCGCAAAGCTGGCGGACGGCCGGCTGGCATTTGGCTCCATGAAGGGACTAACGTTGTTTGCACCCGACCAGTTTATTCTGCAACAGGCTAAGACCCCCACACTGGCTGTCAGTCATCTCAGCCTGATGTCCCGACAACTGCCAGACTTATTACAACCAGCAAACAATATCCGCCTGGAACTTGATCATCAGGATTACGGGCTTCAAATTCATTTATCCACCTTTAGCTATAAACAGCAGCAGCAAAGTCAATACCGCTTTGAGCTGAGCGGGCCTTCAGCTATTCCCGCTTTCAGCAGCAGGCAGCCAACCTTGTTGCTGCCACAGTTAAAAGCCGGCCGGCACTTACTGAAGGTAACCGCCTTTGACCCGATAACTGAACATTCTACTGAGCCAGCGTTTGTCGAGATTATCGTTAAACCGGCCCCCTGGTTAAGCAACCTGGCCAGATTTTTTTATTTGCTTCTAGTTGTGTCTGCTATTGGCTACTGGCTTCACCGGCGCCGGCAGCAACGCCAGTTACTGCTGAATCATAATCAGCAATTGCAGCAATCAGAACAACGCTTAAAGCTGGCGCTGGATACTGCCGACAGCAATATTTGGCAATGGCAGGCTGACACTGACCGGATAGTCCACGAGGCCAGGTTGTCGTTACTGGGGTTTAAGCAGGCAGGGAACGGTATTGCTATTCATGACTATCTGACCCTGATCCATCCGGATGATGTCAGCGATTATCAGCGAAGCTGGCAGCAGCTGGCAGAGCAGCAAACCGAAAAGCTGGATCTGACTTACCGGGTAAAAGATCAACAGGGAAAATGGTTATGGTTTAAAGATGTCGGCAAAGTAACTCAGTCAGGTAAAACCAATGCCCGACAAATAACTGGCATTTATACAAATATTACAGCCAGTAAGCTCACCGAACATGCCCTGGCTAAACTGACACACCATGACAGTTTAACCGGCTTGCCGAACCGAAAGATGCTGCTGACTTTGCTACATGAAAAACTGCAGCCGCAGACTATGTTGGCAGTATGCTTTATCGATTTAAACCGGTTTAAGCAAATAAACGACTCTTACGGTCATGAAGCTGGCAATCAGGTGTTGCAGGTTATTGCTGGCCGTTTACAAAGCTTGCAGCGTGCTGATGATTTGCTGGCACACCTGGGTGGTGATGAGTTTGTTCTGGTATTAACCCTGGATCAAACAGAGCAACTGGCAGACCTTCTGCAACGCGTACTGTACCAACTCGAACAATCTATAAAACTGGGAAATGGCCTGCTAAGCATCAGCTGTAGTATCGGAGTAAGCCGCTACCCGGCAGACAGTATCAAGGCGGCAGAATTGTTAAAGCAAGCCGACATTGCTATGTACCATGCCAAAAATCAGAGCCATCAGCCGTTTCTGCTGTATCAGGCTACAATGCAGCAGCAAGCTTTGCATAATCTGACCCTGGAACACCAGCTCAAACAGGCACTGGCATGCCAGCAACTGCAGAATTACTATCAACCGGTGGTAGATATCAACAGTGGCAAAGTGGTCAGTATTGAAATGCTGCTGCGCTGGAATAACAACGGCACCATGATACCGCCAGACCAGTTTATATTACTGGCCGAAAAGTTGGGGCTGATTGCTCAGTTAACCTGGCAATCCTTACGCCAGGCTATAACTGACTTACAACACCTCGATGAGGCCGGCCATTCCCTTGATTTATCAATAAATTTATCCGCAGTACAACTATGCACTGCTAACTTAGCTAACCAACTACAAAACTTGTTTTCGGCGCAGCCGGCACTGTTACCCAGGATCAAGCTGGAAATTACTGAAAGCGCTATTATGACTAACCGTAAACTGGCGATAGACACCATGCATCAGCTAAAGGCCGCTGGTTTTAGTTTGTATCTGGACGATTTTGGTACCGGCTATTCGTCGCTGACATATTTGCAGGAATTCCCAATAGATTTAATAAAAATTGACCGGCGTTTTATCCGCGATTTAATTCCGACAAAACCTCATGCCATTTTGGATACCATTTTGACTCTTGCAAAAAATCTGGAACTTGATTGTATTGCTGAGGGCGTCGAAACGACAGATCAATTAAATTATCTGCAGCAACGGGATTGTCAGCTCATTCAGGGCTATTTATTTGCCAAACCCATGCCCGTCGAGCTCCTTAGCCATTATCTGGAAAATGATCGGCACACTATTGCTGCCATACTGCAGCTTCTGCGCTAAAGCGCCACACCAGGTAGCTGGCGTATTCGGCAATCAGTTTGCTGTACAGATCAAAATTGCTGAGATTAACGGTGAACATGCAGTTCCAGCTGCAATTAAGCGGTCGGAAAGTCTGGCTGCTAACGGTACTCAGCCCGGCATTCAGCTGATGATATTCAATTAATTTGCTTACCCGCCAGCCATGAAAATCGCTGGTAATAAATTGCAACCGTTGCCGCTTTGATAAGCGCTGACTCAAACTGCTGAACTCCTGATAAGTGTTGTCACCACCATCAAAGCAATCAAGCACCAGCGGCTGTGACTGCTGGCTTAACAGATAGTCCTGATAGGGCTGACAGTAACGGGTAGTGATAATAACCGGTGCACTCTGCCCCCCCAGAATTTGTCCCAGCCGATCCAGTCTGGCCCGGGCGCAGGCCGGCAGCGCGTCAGCCGAGCCGCCACACCCCAGCATAATATAGGTACTGTTGCTTTGTGGCAGGCTGCTGCCGCCAATTTGGGCAGCATAGTGGCTGCGTACCATATTGGCAAAATAGGTATTGCCAGCCAGATAAAAAGCCAACAGTAACAACCACAGGCCTTTTTTCCGGTAAAAAAGACAAGCCACCAACAGAGCATAAAGGAAAATATTCTGTGGATACAAAAAGGGTTCAAGCAGATCTTTCATCAGGCCCCCGCGCCATAGTTGCGTTAGCAGCAGTAGTTGGTGTCAGCAGATAAGGATTAAACACTGCAGCATTGAGCACCGCCCAGGGTAACCACAGCATACCAGAGGTTATAACATGTCCTGCCAGCATCGCCACCCCAAGCAACAACAGGTTAAGCAACAATACCGTGCTGGCCAGCGGATGGCTGCCTAGCTGGCGGTAGCAGCTGTAAAAAAAACGGCCAAATGTCAGACTGAAAATCAGCCCGCCAGCCAGACCGTAAAACACCAGTAAATCGAACAGATCTATTTCAATAAAATATTTTTTCAACAGTACACTGACCCCGGCAATACCTACCCCAAATACCCGATGAAGCAGCTGATAGTGCTGCTCGGTCTGCTGCCAGATAACCGATAAATATAAGTCTCTGGATGAAAGCAAAATGCCCGCCACCCCGCGCTGCTGATAGGCATAAGCCAGCTTATCGTATAAGCCGGCAGCCCTTAGTAATGGCTCGGCATACCAGATCAGCAGTAGCAAACTGCAGAGCGTGAGCAACAGACCAGTTAACAGTGGCCTTTTGAATTGCCGGTAAAACCCGGGCTTTGCTGTCAGAAAGGGTATCATCGTCACAAGCAACAAGCTGCCAAGCAAGCCGGTTTTGGTCAGCAACAAGCCGGCACAGCCAACTGTTAACAGGCTAACTAACAAATAGCGCATTTTGTTCGCCGGCCAGCTGCGCCACAATAACCAGCAGCTGACAACCAGCAATACCACGGCAAGCTCGTTGGTTGAATAGAAAAAGCCTTTTACCCCTAAAAATGGCTGGGCGACATTATCCATTGGCTGATAGGCGGTGTAGCCAAAGCCGAGCAAGCCCAATGTCAGGTTCAGCACGACAATGCTGTAACTGAGCAACATCAACCTATCTGTCATCGCCAGCAAAGCCAGCGGGTATCGCCGGCAAAACTGCAGCAAAAAACTGAACGCCAGCAGCGGGGCCAAAGCTTTAAGCAGCAATGGCAGTTCTCTGGCAATAAAGTGCAGCACGGTTTGCCCGCTGAGGGCCGGAATCGTCAGATAGCTGTAAACCGGCCCGCTTAGCCCCAATAGCAGCAGGCCAAGCAGCAATAACAGGTTTTTATTACGCCACAATATCAGTTGCCATATCAGCAGACCCAGCAACAGCCCTTTAAACATCAGCGACCAGGGCAATTCGCCAGCGGTGTGTTGCAGTGCACCGCTGATGCTGTCTGTCAGCAGAAACCAGGGCGCCAGATAAAACAGCAGAAATGCCGGCCAGCTGCCTGCCGCCAGCCTGGGCATATCGGGTATCCGCTGAGAAAAGGTTAAGTTCGCTAACAGAGCTGGCCGCATTACTTTTTAAATAACCCCGCCAGCCCTTTGCTGAATAAGCGGATCCGCATACTGCTTAACCAGGCCATTTTTTGCTTCAGATAATAGCGCCACTTCAATTTTGCCAGACCAAAGCGGCACTGCCGGATCAGCTCCAGCAAACTCAGTGGCCGCTTTTCCATCATCAGCCGGTAAAACATCTGGTTTTGTAAGTTACGCTCACTCATCAGCGACCGGTGCTTGGCGACAAATTGCTTGTGTGCATCCAGTCGTTTTGGCGAGTTAGTGATCCGGCCTAGTTCATGACCGACATTGACCTTATAACTGGCATCGCTTATTCGTCTGGCCGGCCCGAAAGCCGCCACCACCCTAACCCACATATCGTAATCCTGAAATGCCGCCAGGGCTTCATCGAACCCCTGCAGTTGCAACATTCGCTCCCGGTTAACCAGTGCCTGATTTGATAACGTATGCAAATCAAGCAAGCTGCTTAGGGTTACTGTTTCATCCCAGGCAAACAAGGTTTTCTGTACGCTGCCATAATCCCAGATGTAACCAGAGCAGACGCAGCTGTACTGCGGATCGTACGCCCGGTAAAGACTACTGAGCCGATGGGGTAAAAATTCATCGTCATCGTCAATACCGGTCACAAAGTCGCCTTTTGCTTCTTTTATTGCCCGGTTACGCGCAGCACAGGCGCCTTTACCTTCGGCTTGCCGGAAAAACCGTACCCGTTCTTCCTTAACGTACTTATTGGTCAGGCTCTGCCAGGTATCATCAGTAGAAGCATCATCAACTACCAGCAGCTCCAGGTTGGGATAATCCTGAGCCAGCACCGAATCAATCGCCCGGCATGCCATCGCCACCCGGTTATAGGTTGGCATATACACACTGATTAATGGCCAGTCTTGTTGTGAATTCATGCTTGTCATCCTGTTACACTTTACCAGTCCAATACCACCACAGATAACGCATCAAGCCGAGTTGGCGGCCAATCCGGCTCGGTTGCAGTACCAGCCGGTAGGCCCACTCCAGGTTCAGTTTACACCACAGTGCCGGTGCCCGTTTCACATTCCCGGTATAAACATCGTAGGTGCCGCCCACGCCCATGTAAAAACAGTCGGGGTGGGCCTGTTGCAGACGCTGGATAAGCAACTCTTGCCTGGGTGATCCCATGGCCACACTGACAATTCTCGGGTTAGCATGCTGAAGCTGGGTAATCAACGCCGCTTCATCGCTGAAATAGCCATCGACCGCCCCCACCAGCTTAGTGCCGGCTGCCAGCAACTTTTCGCGGGTTTGGTTCAGCACTTCGGGCCTGGCGCCGATAATAAATACCGGCACCTGATAGCTGACGGCACGCAACATCAACGCCTGCCACAGCTCACAGCCGGGGATCCTCGCAACAGGTCGGCCCAGCCGCCGGCGCATGGCCTTTACCACGCCGATACCATCGGCGTAACGTATATCAGCCGCTTCTATTACCGCACGCAACTGCGGGTTGTGACTGGCAGCCAGCACTTTTTCCGGATTAATGGCGATGGCAGAGCCGGCATATACCGGACCGTCTGCGGGTACAATGTACTGCAGCAAGGCTGCCATATCTTTAAAAGCAGCAACCTCTATCACGCCCACTTTTACCTGCTGTGGCATTGCAGTTTGCGTCACTTCTGACATAACTTACATTTCCTGATAAATATCAATAAGTTTAGCAGCAACATCACTCACCAGACATTGCTCTGCCCGCGCTCTTGCTGCCAGCTGCATTTGCCGGTACCGCTCGGCAGGTAGTTGCCAGATTTTGGTTAAAGCGTGTTGCAATTCTGCAATAAGCTGCTGTTCATTCAACGGGGTCTGTTCACTGTTCTGAGCCACCAGATACCCGTTCACACCGTTTTGCAACTGTGCTGCCGCACCATCGGTAAAAGTGGCAACGACCGGGGTGTAACATGCCATGGCTTCGGCCATAACCAACCCAAAGGATTCATAGCGCGACAGGCTGATAAAACATCGGGCCTGCTGATATAATATTGCCAGTTCACTGGCTGTTTGCGGACCCGCTAACCGGATATCAGCATAGGGCGCCGTCGCGTCAGTTAACTGCTGCTGCAGCGGGCCGGTACCAGCGATCACCACTTTCCGGCCCTGTAAAAATGGCAATAAAGCGATTAACCGATCAATGCCTTTATTATGGTCCAGGCTGCCAACAAAAAGTAAGTCTGTTGATTTGTTGCTGAACTCAAGCTGAGTTACCGCGGCAAAGCTATCGGCAATACCGGCCGACAGCACGGAACTATTTGGGCTTGGCAGACAAAAACGGTTTTGCAGCGCGGCACTGGTGAAAATCCAGTGTTGCACTTTAGCGGCACACCAACGATACCAGAATCCGGGGGGCTGATATTTATAAATGTCACTGCCATGACAGGTGACAATAATTTTGGCAGCAGGATTACGCAGCGCCTTATACAGCAATGCCAGCCAGATGGTCGGATAAAAAAAGTGCACGTGCAGAATGTGGTATTTCTGGCGGCTCAGCAGGAAGCGCCAGATAAAGTCGGCCAAAAATACCGGATATTTCAATAACCGGTTCAGCCGTGAGTCAGTATGCCAACGCATAAAATGGTAGCCGGGTTTAAGCGCAGCGAGCGCAGCTACCTGCTGTCGGACAAATAAACCCTGAAACGGTGCAGCCGGTTTCGGGCCCATATTGGTAATAATTAATACACGGGGTGTGCTATTCAAGGTTTTGCTGTCCAAAAGCCGGTATTCCTGACTACAATAGGCGTAATGCCTATTAAAAACACTTAGTTTATAGTTAATTAGCTTAAATTAACCCGTTAAGCATGTACTAAACCAGATTATAAACCGATTGCAGCTGACGACAGGCTGAATAGCACAGATACGGAACAAACATGCCGATAACTGAAACATCATACAGTGCAATGATGGCGATCGCCGTAAGCTTACTCGCTATCCTGCTGTTGCGGCCACTGGCTCCCAAACTGGGCTTGCTGGACATTCCGCAGGGCCGCAAGCAGCACAGCGGCGCTGTACCCTTAATTGGTGGCCTGGCAATATACCTGACGCTGTTGCTGGTGTTGGCAAATCATATCTCATCAGACATTACCCTTGGCTATTATCTGGCCTGCGCCGCGGCTATCGTTATATTAGGCGCTTTTGATGACGCGCTGGATTTAAGTGTGAAATTACGGTTGGCGGTGCAGCTGCTGGTTGGCCTTGCGATGATTTATAGCCTTGATTTGCATATTAATAATCTGGGAAACATCTTTGGATTAGGCACAGTTGAACTAGGTATTTTCGGTATTCCGTTTACTCTGCTGGCCGTTATTGCCGCTATTAATGCCTTTAATATGACCGATGGCATAGATGGCCTGGCCGGTTTACTCAGTGTGGTCAGCATTGGCAGTATCGCCGTGTTTATGCTGCTGTGGGGGCAACCGGCACAAGCTTTACTACCGCTGGTGTTTATTGCCGCCTTGCTGCCCTACCTCGCTTTTAATCTGGGCTGGATTAAAAATAAGAAAATTTTTATGGGTGACGCCGGCAGCATGTTAATTGGCTTGTCAGTGATCTGGCTGTTGCTGATAAGCACCCAAAGTGAAACGGCCAGTTTCCGGCCGGTTACGGCACTGTGGTTAATCGCTATCCCGCTTATGGATATGGTCGCTATTATGTTACGGCGGATATTAAAAGGTCAGTCACCATTTCAGGCCGATCGGGAACATTTGCATCATATATCACTGCGGCTGGGACTGAACTCGCGTGAATCACTGATTTTAATTACAGCGCTGGCGTGGGTGTTTGCCTGTATTGGCATTATCGGCGAGTACTTGCTGGTGCCGGACGTCGCCATGTTGTTACTGTTTTTTCTGGTGTTTGCCCTGTACATCGGCCTGTTGCAAAATATCTGGCGGATTATTTCAGCTATTCGTCACAACATTGCCAACCGGCGCTAATCATGACTTTCTTAATTACATCCGCCTTGAGTACCTTATGCTGAAAAAAATCTTAGTCGCCAGAGCAACCGCTATGCTGGGAGACCGGCTGGTTAAGCTACTGGCGGCGGCAGTGTTAACCATTTTTGTGGCCCGGGTTTTAGGCGCTAGTGAGCTTGGTATCTATTCGATTGTCATGGCCTGGAGTGCATTTTTAGTGCCGCTAACCAGCATGGGCCTGAATAACAATGTGGTAAGGCGCATGGTACAGCAACAAGATGCACAGCAAGCGATGACCCTGTTATACAGCGCCGTTACTGTCCGGCTGGCATTGGGCTTGTTTGGCGGCAGCCTGATGCTGCTGGGGTTTTATCTGCTGTACCCTGATATGTTCAGAGGCAATACTGCTGTTGCTATTCCGGTGCTGTTTCTGTTGCAAAGTTTTTTTGGCTTACTGCTGTTTGAATTTTATCTGAACTATCAGGGCACATTTCGCAGCACTGCCTACCTTAAAACCACAATAACCCTGTTCAGTTTTGCCGCCAAACTGGCGTTACTGTACAGCGGCTTTGGTATTGCCAGTTTACTATTAATAACCGGCATTGAGTTTATGCTGGTGGGAATGGGTCAATATCTGCTGTACCGCTACAAACAACAACCTTTTATACCGGGTGAAGCCCGTTGGCCACCTTACCATCCCCGCTGGTTCAGCGCGGCGCAAATAACGCCGCTGTTAAAACGCTCCAGTTGGTTGTGGCTGTCGGGCATTGTCGCCGTAGTCTATCTGAAGATTGATATTATTATGCTCGGTGCGATGACCAGTACAGAACAAGCAGGTGTATATGCGGCCGCCAGCAGGCTTTCAGAATTGTGGTATGTATTTCCGGCCACACTCGCCACCCGCTACTATCCGGATATGCTAAAAGCGTATCAGCAGGGGCTGACACCCTATTACCTGAAACTACGGCGATTCGCCCTGTTGTTTTTCAGTGCAGCGTTCAGCATTGCCCTGTTGATGACGCTGGCAGCGCCCTGGTTAATCAGCCTGCTGTTTGGCGACGATTTCAGTGCGGCAATTGCAGTACTGCGGATCCATATCTGGGCCGGTTGTTTTATCTTTGTCCGTTACCTGATCAGCCAGCACCTGGTCATTACAGAGCAGGAGCCTTTGTCACTGCTTAGCCATGGCGTGGGTGCCCTGCTGAATATCGGGCTTAATCTCTGGCTGATACCAACGATGGGTATTCTTGGCGCTGCGTGGGCAACTCTGGTTTCTTATGCTTTCGCGTCCTTTTTCTTTTTATTTATCTTCGCCAGTACCCGCAAACAGCTATGGCAGCTTATTACCGCGCGTAAAACTGGCCATCATTAAAGGATTTTATATGAGCAAGCCACTGTTGGTTGAAATTAAAGGGGTTCAGTTTCGCAATAAAGGCGCCTATCTGATGTTACTGGCCTGCCTTGATGGGTTGAAAAGCCTGCCAGACTATCAGTTAGTTTTATCACCCGGCCCCAATTTACCCTATCCGGAGCGGGCGCGGCTCGGTGCCTGGCAAAAACTGGCCTTCAGACGCAAAGGTATCGACTTAACGGGCCTGATTGCCAGGTTACCCGCTGCGGTGCAACGTCTGTTTCAACGCTATGGCATGGTTACCGAGCGCGATGTGGATATTGTGCTGGAAGCGAGTGGTTTTGCCTATGGCGATCAGTGGCCATTACAGTTTTTGCAAAATACCGCCAAAGAAGTAAAACGTTTTGCTGCCGCCGGCAAACCCTTTATTTTTATGCCGCAAGCCTTCGGCCCTTTTGCCAGCGAGCAAAGTAAAACAGCCATGCGTGACATTATTGAGCATGCCAGACTAATTTTTGTCAGGGATCCGGTGTCATTAAGCCACCTGCAAAGTTGTGTTAACCCGCTGCCGGCAAATGTGGTGCTGACCCCCGACTTTACCGTGGGTTTGACGCCGCAAGCCAATCATGAAATTCCCGATATAGTAAAACCCTATGCTGCGCTTATTCCAAATTCTAAAGTGGTGTCAAAATACAATCATGCGGACGCTGAAGCAATGCGGGCAAGTTATGTCAGCGCTTTTGCCGCAGCGGCAGATAAGCTGACTGTGCTGGGCTACCAGGTAATACTGGTGAATCATGAAGGGCGGGAAGATGCAGAGCTTTGCGCTGAAATCGCCAAATTATCACCTTGCGGCTTAGTACAAATTGAAGACCCATTGGCGGTTAAAGCCTTTATCGGTGGCGCTGAGCTTGTTATCAGTTCACGTTTTCATGGCGCAGTAAACGCCTTAAGCCAAGGGGTACCCTGCATTGCAACCAGCTGGAGCCATAAGTACCACGCGATGATGAGTGATTTTGCTATGGCTGATTTTTGCGTTGAAGAACTCACTGCAGATAGTCTGTGTCTGGCGATTGACTTGCTGCTGGCCAGTAAGGCCGACATTCTGCCGCAACTGGCAGAACGCGCCGCTCAGCTTAAAGAGCGCAATCAGCAAATGTGGCAACAACTGCATCAACATTTAACGCCGGCAAAACAGCGCTGAGCGGTTAGTCACCATTGCGGCCAAAGTGGATAGCAACGCAAAGCGTGTTGTCCACTTTTTCGGGGCCGCCACACATTTCATCATAAGCAGACTGGTGCACCAGAAATGCCTGACGCACGACACATTCAGTCAGGGCCTGTTTTACTTCTTCAACACTGTGAAATTGCTGCGGCCGGTTACTATCATCAACAATAAACCCTTTGCGGCTGTCAAACACAACTTCCACCAGATATATGCCCATTTCTAACGAATGGATACTTATCTCATCAATCCGGACTTCCTGCCGGTTTAAATGGGCTAGACGATGGTAATGCATGGCATGGCTCCCCTGTTCGTTGTTAATAATGTTTATCAGATCTGGCCATTTGTCATACGCAGCGAATTGATCAACAGATTATTTTTTAAACTGGCTGGCAAACAAATACAGCACTGGATCAGCCAGGCGTCGGTATATTGATTACTTTACCTGCACCTTAAATTAACGCTACTATCAGCAACATTGTTATATTTTGCGATCCTCCATCGCCTCTGAGTACTGCCATGGATGCCAGTTTTTTTCGTTGTAAGCAGGTTCTCGTTGTTGAAGACAGTGCCCCCGTGCGTGCATCGGTTAAAGGCATGTTGCAACAAATGGGCTTTGAAGCTATTCATTTAAGCCGTGATGCCAACGATGCGCTGACCCGCTGCCACGACATTCCTTATGACTTTATTTTGTGTGACTTCAATCTTGGCGATGGAAAAGACGGTTATCAGCTGTTCGAAACCCTGAAACAGCAGGCACTGATGCCGCCGTTATGTTGCTTTATTATTATCAGCGCCGAAAGTCAGCGGCAGCTGGTGCATGGTGTTATTGAGCTCCAGCCCGACGACTATATTCTGAAACCTTTTACCTTTCCTATTTTAAATGAACGCCTGATCCGGGCTGTGAAGCAAAAAATTGCCCTGAGAAAAGTATATTTAAATCTGTTTGAAAATAACTATGCCGGAGCAATAAAAGAATGCGACGGTGTGGTCAGGACTAAACCCGAGTTTGCCTATCAGGCGCTGCGGATTAAAGGTGAGTTGTTGCTGAAAACCGGCCAGTACCAGCAAGCCGAGCACTTTTATAAAAGTGTGTTAGCAGATAAAGCACTGCCATGGGCCCGGCTTGGCGCCGCTATTGCCGCTTTTTATCTGGAAAGATGGGATGATACTGAATTACAACTGGCTGATTTAACCCAGTATGAAATCACCAAAGTTGAAGCACTGGATTGGTTGTCGCACCTGATGGTCAAATATGACCGCTATGAGGCTGCCCAGCAGACTTTATATCAGGCGGTACTGCTGTCCCCTAAAAATATTAAACGCCAGCGCACTCTCAGCAATCTGAATGTGATTATCGGCGATAAGGAAGCCGCCGCCAGGATCAATGGCAAGCTGGTGGCCGCCGCCCGCTATTCGGTTGAAGAGTCAGCCGAAAACTATCTGAACCATGCCCGCAGTTTAATTGACGTTGCGTACAGCAAAAACCCACTGGAGCGCACTATTCTTCTGCAAAATGCCAGTCAGTTACTCGACAATGTAAGCAAACGATTTGCCGATACAGACTGGCAAAAAGCAATAAATGTGGTCCGCAGCCGGATCCTGGCTGCTAAAGGTTTGTTAATTGAAGCCCGCCAGCCATTGCTGGACAATGGCGTTGCCGACAAGGCAGAAAAAATCACCATCGACAGCTGTATGGACGCTGCCAAAGCTTATTTTGAACTGGGCGACATTCATAGCAGTCAGTTTTATATCGATAAACTGGCGGGCTATTTAGTTAACGATGATTATCTGACAGAAACCCAGAAAATCATGCTGAAGATGGAAAAGTTCCGCCACGAAGAGTTAAAGGCAACCATTAAACAAATCAGCGGTGAAGCCGCCGACGCCTATGAGAATGGTTTTTTTATTCAGGCGGTCAGTCTGTTCTGTGAAACCTTTGACCATATGCCCACCAATACCATTATTGCTCAAAATATTCTGCAAACCGCCAGCAAATGTGAGCAGCTACCCGAAAAATATCTGCGCTACTGCAAGCAGGCCATTAAGTTACTGAAGTCTTCTGTGCTGGAGACATCCAGTCAGGTGAAGTTTAAACACTACGTGAGCTTGCTGTGCAAGAACTACCCACAGCTTGTAGTCCGTACTCGCAGACCTAAAGCAAATAGTTAGTCACGTCCAGCTGCTTGCAGATTCAGTGTTTGTATTAGTATAGCTTGCCATTGAATCCGAATTGCAGCTGAACGCTTGTTGAATTTCTTTCATATTCTGTCTGTAACATATACAGTCCATTTGCCACCCTGGCCAATCCCGGTTGCTTCAACCCTCCGACAGTAATACCTGAACCAACGATTAACGAGCTGGCAAAATTCTTGCTTTATTCAAACAGCAATAACCAAACAAGCGAAGATGCGATGCTGTTGCAGCAAATGTGATTTCAGAACCTTCGCAGCGCTGCCACTGGTCTTCGCCCGGATCCTGGTTCATTGATGAAACCTATGGAGGTGTGAAAATGAAATTCACAACTAAATACTCAACATTAGTTAAAACCGGTTGTGCCTTTGGTTTTGCCAGCGCACTGGCTTTGTCCCTGCCTTCGCAGGCTAATCCCGTCAAAAATAAGACTGATGGCAGTTGGGTAGCGCTCAGCGGCCAGGTAGTTACCCATACGCCCAGTCAATTCACCCTTGATTACGGCGAAGGCACTATTTTAGTGGAAACTGACGATTGGGATAGTCTTGGTGACGGCTGGGCTATAAGTGAGGGCGATAAAGTAACCGTTTACGGCTTGGTGGATGACGGCTTTTATCAAACAAAACGGATTGAAGCAGGCAGTGTCTATATTGAAGACTCAAGCACTATGGTTACAGCGCCTTCCAACGCCGATGAAGAAGCAGCACCGGTAACATATACCTATTTCAGTGTCCCGGCCGATTACGACTTGCAGCTGGCTGGTACCGTCACGTCTGTTTCCGGCCGCAATTTCACCATTGATACCGGTAAACGTAAAGTCACTGTCAATACGCTGGGCATGGACTATAACCCGGTAGATAACATCGGGGTACAGCAAATTAAAAAGGGCGATTTTGTCAGTGTAACCGGCGACTTAAACCTTAATATGTTTGAAAACGCTCTGATCAATGCAGAAACGATTGTTTCATACAACTAACGCCTCTTGCCGGTGAGAGCTCTAAGTCTGACTGGTATTTGCGGACCCGGCTCGCCGGGTTCCCAGCTGCAGCACAGTGATGTCAGACAACACATTTTGGAGGAATAACGATGAATAGTTCAGTCAGCAGCAAATATCTGCTGCATACAGCCATTGCCCTGGGGTTGGCAGCAACACTGTTGCTGCCATTGCAGGCAGCAGAATCGCTGAGAGGCGAGCCAAAAGGCAGCTGGGTAGCCCTTAGCGGCCAGGTAGTATCACACACTGACGACTCATTTATACTCGACTTTGGTGATGGCTTTGTCACTGTTAATACGGATAACTGGGATACTGTCGGTGACAGTTGGGCAGTCAGCGATGGTGATAACGTTACCGTTTATGGCCTGGTAGAAGCAGGTTTTTATCAGAATAAGGTGATCAATGCAGGTAGCATCTATGTGGAAGATGCCAGCACCATGGTGTCAGCACCAGTAACGGATCAGCAGAATATGGCCGATAGCTATACCTATTTTACCGTTCCAGCTGACTACGATTTGCAGGTTGCCGGTACCGTAACGTCAGTAACCGATCGCAAATTTACAATAGATTCCGGTAGCCGCAAAGTCACGATAGACACCATACGCCTGGGCTATAACCCACTGGATAACCAGGGATTACAGCAAATAAAGAAAGGCGACTTTGTCAGTGTCCGCGGTGAGCTAAAACGCAGTATATTCGATAATGCTGCCGTTATCGCCGAAAGCATTGTCACTTACAATTAAAGCAGTCTGGCCAGAGGTAACAAAGATCACAGTGAGCTGTGGTCGTCGTTACCTGTGACCAGAAAAACAACCTGTACTACCTTTACAGGCTGCTGAAAAAACGCTCACTCCGCGGCAGATAGTAATTCTGATAATCCAGCGAGAATAACACTTTACCCGCACGGCCGACGATTTCGTCTCGTGGCACAAAGCCAATAACACGCGAGTCTGCGCTGTTATCGCGATTATCGCCCAGTACCAGATAATGCCCGTCTGGCACCTCTACCGGTGCAAAATCAGCCAGACCACTGGCTACCGGCGCCAGCTTTACCGGGTGGGCAACACTGCCAAGTTGCTCGGTTAGCAGCAGTTCACTGCTGGAAGTCGCTGCCTGCATAGCAGTCGCTTCATCCACTTCATGGTATGTCAGCGGCTTGCCATTAATTGTTAAGACATTTTGCTGCATTGCCACTACATCACCGGGCATACCTATTACCCGTTTCACCAGGCGGTTGTCGGCGGCTTCTGACATAAATATAACAATATCGCCACGCTTTGGATCGGCCAGCTTTAGCAACGAGACGGTACTAAAAGGCAGACGCAGATCATAAGCCATTTTATTCACTAAAATCCGGTCGCCAATTTCGATAGTTGGCTGCATTGAACCAGAAGGTACATCGTTCCAGTCAGCAATCGCACTTCGAAATACCAACATTAAACCGATAAACACAATAAAGCCGCGGTTATTGCGCCAGATTTGCTTTGTTTTTTTTAAAACGTTCACTGTGACTCCTGTCTGTTTATGATGCTGAATTTTGAGCAAGTTGCGAGCAAATCGCCGGGAAAGTGTTGCTAAAGATGTCAGATAGCTGCCCGACCTGCAATATGACCGGCCGGATATAACGGAGTTCAATGCTGAGTTCAAAGCTAATAACCTAAAACTTACCTTTAAAGGTTATGACGCTGAAAACTGAATATATTTCATTTTCTGCATGTAACAACTACATCAGACAACGTTGGCATGTCAGCAGCAGAAAACAATCCTTTGACTTTAAAACCATAACATTTTGAAAAATAGAATTATTTAAATTTGGCAAGTTATTTGCGTCATTATTAATGCGAGCGAAGGACTCACTAGCACGGTGCAGACAAGTATTGGCAGAGATCTTCGCACCCTATTTTTAGTTCGATAATACAACCTGGGAGGTGTAACAATGAATTTTTTACCTGAAAACATTAATTTGCTTAAAACAGCATGTGCGGTCAGCATTGCTGCGGCCTTTGCACTACCTATCCAGGCCGACACCGTTAAAAATAAAGTCGATGGCAGCTGGGTTTCTTTAAGCGGTAAGGTTGTGTCCCATACACCCGAAGCCTTTACTCTTGATTACGGTGAAGGTACGATTTTAGTTGAAACAGATGATTGGGACAGCATCGGTGATGGTTGGGCCATTAACGAGAGTGATAAGGTCACTGTATACGGCGTAGTCGACAATGGCTTTTATGAAAGCAAAACGATAGAAGCTGGTAGCGTATACATTGAAGATTCAAATACCATGGTCACAGCCCCATCAACTGCAGATGAAGAAGGCATGCCGGTAACTTATACCTATTTCAGTGTCCCTGCTGATTACGATTTTCAGATTGCAGGTACGGTTACCTCTATCTCTGGCCGTGAGTTTACTGTCGACAATGGTCAGCGCAAAGTAACGGTTGATACGATAAATATGGGTTATAACCCACTGGATAGTATTGGTGTTCAGCAAATTGAAAAGGGTGATTTCGTTAGCGTCTCTGGCGACTTAGATGTGAATATCTTTGATAACAATGAAATTACTGCAGAATCTATCGTTTCATACAACTAACACTTGCCAGACAGCTCTGTTAGTAAGAAAGGCCTGGACTGGCTTACCATTCATGGTAAGCCAGTCTTTTTTTCATGCTAACCACTTGCTGGCTCGTGTTGGCAGTTAATGCGGAGATATATCACCATCATAAGCATCAGGTTCAAATCTGCTCACATAAGGTTTTCAGTTTCTGCAGCGCCTGAGGCCACTTTTCTGTCATAAATTGCTGGTATGACGGATCAATTTCCTGCTCAATTTTCACCTCGGTACCCTCCGGCACGGTTTGAAAATAATAATTTTCAAAGGCCGGTGCCCAGCCACTAACCTGCTCGCTGCTTAGATCATCTTTACCATCTACAACGAATCCCAGGTGTTTAATCGAAACAAATTCAAGTGGTTTTAGCGCAGCAATAATCGCTACCATGCCATCGCCGGATGGCGATAGAAATCGAATAGGCTCGCCCTGCTGCCAGCTTCCCTCAAAATAAGAGCCGTCGCAAAATGCCGACGTCCAGTTGCGAAAACCGGCATCATCAAACATCCGCTGCCATACCAGTTCTACTGGCGCGTTAATTACAGTACTGAAGTTTATCGTTGTTACGTTGCGCATTAAAAGTTCTCCTTAATCAGCGTATCTCTTCCATTAAGCCAAGCAGGTTACCATCAAAATCGCGCATAAAACCGAGCCACAGATGGTGATCCGACATTTTCGCCGCCAGCACAGGTGCCCGCTCAGCTTTAGCTCCTTTGGCGACCAGTTTGTCATAGGTCGCGCTGATATTATTAACAGTGAAATACAACACTGAATTTGCACCAACCACCCCCGCCCCCTGCGGTGTGCTTAGCATCAAGCGAACAGTACCCGCTTGCAAAAATGCCAAATCAGGCGATGGCTGAAATAAAAAAGGCAAACCCAGAATATCGCGGTAAAACCGCAATGCTCTTTCTACATCGCTGACTGTCAGCGCAATCTGGCCAATATGGCCGCTTAGTTCAGACATAAGCCTGCTCCGCTAAAACAAAGATAAGCTTAAGTGTAGCTTGGCTACAAACGAATTAATGAGGACTAGTTTTTATTCCAGTGATTTTTTTAAACAGTGCCCGGCCCAGCATAAAAATGGCAATTAAACCCAGACCGAAAAATATAACTAAATGCATCGGGTCAAACTGGTCCCGCACTAGAAATATAAAAATGAGATAAGCCATCGTCATAGCGACGAGGAACAAGTCACTTACCCGGCCGATGTATTTTAATAAATGAGATCTAATCAAAGTATCTGCTTTGGTCTATTTAATAGTTTTGAAGTTACTTTTAATTCAAAGACATTACAACAATTTATGGGGTATCAATATTGTTAGCCTGCACGGGATCCTGCTTATCTGCAGCAACTAATTTGTGATTAATTAGTTTATTATTAGTTAATTCTTATTGATATCCTGCATTAGCTTGCCTAAAATTCGGCTTACCACCACGATAAGGATATTGATATGGCCGAGTTCTACATTGCAACCCGCGCGCAGCGCGCCAGTGACATTTTTGCGTCAGATCCCGATTTACTTGCGCGCTTTAACGAGTTTAACCGCACCAGCACCATGGATATACTGGTTCCGGGCAAACCTTATTTAACCTCTTGCGGCCCAAACGATACTTTTATTTCCGGGCATATGTCGGCCATGCCCCTTGCAGCTCAACAGCGTATTGCCCAAACCTATTCTCACTATGAAGAGTACACCTTACCCATTGCGCAAACCGTCGATGAACATGTTAAACCAGTAATGGAACGGATTGAGTTACATGGCTTACCAGCAACGGCTGCGGCTATCAGCTTAGCAAGTGAGCAAAGTAGTGCTTTGCAAAAGGCATTAATAAAATATCAGCTTGCACTGGAAGATTTACATCAAGCCAGTCAGGCCAAAAGCGCTGTTAGCGGCGCACGTGCCAGAGGTGCCCACAACCCCCTAATCGCGGCCAAAGAGGCAGCAGCTCGTGCGGCGCATTCAGATCTGATTGAACGCTTCCAGGCCCAGTTAAAGCGCTATGCCGCACTGAATAAAGCCAGCAGAACCAAAACTACCCTGGCGAATGTTGACCGCAACATTAATGTCGCCAAAAATGGCCGTAATATGCATGGCAATTCAGCGGGTAGCCAACGGACCGCCAATACGCTGCAGGTCAGTACTTCCCAGCAAGTTGTCGCCCTGAATAACTACGCCCGATATAGCCGTATTCTGGGTAATGGCGCTATCCTTATAGATATTGGTTTCAGAGCAAATAAAGTTAGAGGTGTGAGCGCAAACGGCGGTGATGGCACCAGAGAGTTTGTAGTTCAAAGTGCAGGACTAACTGCTTCAATTGGTACAGGGCTTTTAGTAGGTAAGGTAGCAGTAGGTATCGGTATAAAACTGGCATTGGGCCCGGTAGGCTGGGTTGTTCTGATTGGACTAGGTTTATATGCTGGTTACAATGCTTCTAAAGAGACTGATGAGTTTGCGCAAGAATATTTCGGCGCTAAATATGATCAAATAACAAGGATGCGTAGGTGACAGAAATCCAGTTGGAAAGCTTTTGGTTGGGTGATTTATTCGCAATATTACTTATTTCAACGGTTATTTCCTGGCTAGTATTTGCTCAGTTCAGTATGCGTCCTATTGAAAGAAAAATGCAGGCAGGGAATAGAGATAAAATTAGTCAATGGGATGGCCCTGGCTGGCGGGTAATGTGGTATGCCTGGGCAATATTCTTACCGATATGCGGTTTTAATAACTCCCGAGATCCGCTGCTCGACCCGGTAGAAGTAAAAAAACATGTCGGTAGAAAAGACCGTATTTTAGCTGCTTGGTTTTTTATCTCGATAACCGGAATGGTTTTGAGTGGGCTTATCGGTAGTTATGTGTGGAAAACAGCCGGGTAAAATCATCACTTTAATTATTAGAAAACCTTTGTGGCAAACAGCGAAACTGAATTTTCATTACTAAGCAATCTTTTCGGGTTAATGTTGGTTTCATCTGTTATTTCCTGGCTGGTTTTGCAATGCTTAGCATGCGGTCAATAGAGCGAAAGATGAGGGCCGCTCACAAAGATACCATTAGTAAGTGGGACGGCCCAGGCTGGCGGGTAATGTGGTACGCCTGGGCGATATTTTTACCAATTTGCGGGTTTAATAACTCCCGTGATCCGTTTTTAAATCCAGTAGAAGTTAAAAAATATGCGAGCCGTAAAGACTGGTGGCTAGCGGCGTGGGTATTTCTATCTGTCTATCTGATGATTAGCACTGTAATTATTGACTTTATTTTTAGCTAGCTGGGCTATGGGATAAAAGCTGGTGATAGAACGAACTCACACAGCAGAACTACTAGCCGTGGTTTGCTTGTCTTTATTAGTCTCGACCATCATCTCCTGGCTGATATTTGCTCAATTTAGTATGCGGCCAATTGAGAGAAAAATGCGGGCCGCAAGGAAAGATACTATCAGCCAGTGGGATGGCCCTGGCTGGCGGGTAATGTGGTATGCCTGGGCAATATTCTTACCGATATGCGGGTTTAATAACTCCCGCGACCCGCTACTGGATCCGGTAGAAGTTAAGAAATACGCCAATCGCAAAGACAGGCTATTAGCTGCTTGGTTATTTATCTCATGCTACGGCATGATAGTGAGTGGTCTTATCGCGAGTTATTTTTGGCGGTAGTTTTGACATTACGACAATTTGCGTGTATTGAGCTCGTAGAAGTTTGAATACGGCCGTAATATTGGCTATCGTTCGGTTATATTCGTCAATTTGAGCACGTCATGAGCAGCACTAAAGCCGCTTTCTCGGCTAAAAAATCACTACCCAAACTAAACAAATCCTATGGTTGAAGAAGAATGCCGGGGCGATTAAGAGTTCTAACGAATTTGTTAACCAGCATGGCTTACCCTTAGCGCAGTACCGGATGTTTTAGTTTATCTAAACTCACTAACACTTTGACAGTCACCACAGACTAATCGATACAAAGCCTTTGCCTTACTCACCCTGGTATTCTGACTGCTGCAACTCACGCAGGGCCGTTTTAACGGGGTATTGCCCCCACAGCTGCTACATTGCACGTAATAGCCAAAGCGGCCTGACTGCGGACTTAGTCCACTGCACTCGCCACAATGTTTGCACTGCACAATTAGTGGCGTGTTTTTTACGTCATTGTTCACAGATATTATTGGCGACCGTGTGACTGCCGCTGGCGGCTCATTCACTTCATTAGCAACGCTACCTTGCCAAATAGGATACTCAGTCGCTGCTGGTTGAGGTATTTGAGATGAAACTGGCTGGGGTTCGATTGCTGTAAACTCAGTTACTGCTTGATTCGTTTCGCCCAATAAAAACCAGCAAATACGCATCAGCTCTTGCTCGTTAAAGGTCGGCCGGGTATCAGCGACTTTAGCCACTAACTGATAGAACTTTTTAAAGTTCATCTGCTTATCTAGCGCATCGGCAATAAATTCTGATTTCACCAGTTTATGGGCAAGCGCTGCAGGTGCAGCCGAGCGGTCAATAATCGCATCGCTGGAAATAGCGCAGAATACATCATAGGTACGAGCGCCCAGCCCTTGCTGAACACCTAAAAACTTACCAATTATCTGCAAGGTGTTGTCGCACAGGTACTCTTTTAGCAACTTTAGCTGCAGCTCCGCCTGCTTAATTGGCGATGGCATACCAGACCACTGCCCTTTATAACTGCGGCTCCACTCACCATGCTCATTTACCCGCACTTCGCCACGAATGCTTTTAGACTCCACGACCGTAAAACCAAAGCTATGAACTATCAGGTGATCAATCTGCGCAGTTTCGCCGTCATGCTCAATCCGCAAGTCATTAAGCACCATTACCCGGTTGCTATTTCTGTATGCCCGACGCAGGTAAAACGCCACATCCTGCTCTTGATTAATGCCAGCAGCGAGTTTGACGGATGAAGAATTGGTTTGGATTTTTTCTTTTAAAATCATTGGTATTTTCTAATTAGCGGCTAAGCTCTTTTTCACTTGCCCGTTGTTATCTTAACTTCCATTAAGCCTGCCACTAAGCCTCGCTTCAACTTTCAGGGCCTACCCCCTGCGCCTCGAACCAACCGAAATATATCTAAAGCATTTTAGCTCTAAAAAAACATATATACTTAACAAAAAGGTCGGAGATATAATGCGCTTTATTAAACAATTCTCTTCGCTCTGCAATACTCGGTACCTCACCATGCGCCCTATTGTTACGTTCTTCCCTTAGAGTACTAAGATGATGCCCCTTTGTAACAATTTTCTCTCGGACCACACAGTCAACCATGTTTGCAAGTTTTAACATGTCTTTTGAATTTACAGTAATTTCACCTTTATTTTTTGCATGTAGTAAGTAATTTTTCAGTGTATTTTCGAATTTCAAACCTAACTCAAAAAGCGCAATATCAACATTATCCAGAGTTAGCAGCGACAAAGCCCTTCTCAAAAACTCTTTAGTGCTCTCATCATTGGAGTATTTTTCGACATTAATCTCAATTTTTTCTACCACTTCTTCATGTTGGAGTACTGCGTAGTAATCATTTCCTTCCTTATATTGATGAATGTCATTCATCAATTCTAAGTAACGATAAAACGTCGGTCTTAGGCATTCGACACCCTTTTTTACTTCCTTGTACAGATCGCCCTTTTTAAATGGTACGTTTGGCCGTTCGAACAATATTGATCTTATCTCTGATTGAACTTTATCAATTAGCAAAACTTTCTCTTCATTATTTTTGTCGAGCGATCCTAGATCACTACATGAAATTGTTTTATCACGACTCCCTACGTTTTGGGCAATATCGATTCCATTTGTAGCAAGTATTTTCTGACGAACACTTATTCTAGAATGCCCTGTAATTAGCATTAACTCTGAGATTAACGTAGCAAGGTCAATGGGATTTTTTTTGACAAAAACTTCTTTTAAAGCCTGGTTAAATCTATCGACTGAAACCGGCTTTGCCTTCGATTTCTTGACTGCAGCTTTCATCCTCCAAGCACTTAACGCAAACTCATTCTTTCCAACTCGTGTGAATAATGGCTGATCATTCAAATATACAGTCAAAGACTTTGATGACGCATCTGGCCTTAGTTCTTTAACACGAATTTCAATAGCAGTAAATGAAAGGGGGCCTCCTGCAGTATGTAACACCTTTTCGATTGCTTGGACAATGGTTATATTATTAATATTATCCCAATCGGTAAGTCCCCACTCACCACTCCTTCCAATTGGAGTAAATCTCTTATCTGCTACCAACTGATTTTTCAAATTAGTTTCTTTAACTTGGTTAGAAAATTTTGAATTTCCACCTAAGAAATTAATCTCCTGAGTTATTTTTGAAAAATGAACTGGCTTTCTATGAGATTCTAAAATCCTGAACGCTTTATCTGCCGCACTACGTAACCGAGTAAATTTAACGGCGACTTTCTCCCCATCAAAATCTATATCATTAGTTGCGGAAAGTGCAATTTTTAAAGATTCATTTGATATATTTTTTCTAGACTTTTGCCTTTTCTTTGCGGCAATTACTAAATCAAAAAGTGTAATAGAATTTGGAGTGTCATACATAACATCTAAGGCTTGAAATATTGACTCAATTTCATTCTTTTTATATTTAGATCCTAAACACCATGACTCACTTATTTCCCCCCTAAATCCTGATATACTGTTCGGAAGCTTTATGTATCCGCAGACTTCCATGAAAAGATCCAAATACCCATCAGGAACAGCATCAGCATAACATTCATGAAAAACTCTATCTATATCCTCCCTCAGGATAATCCATTCAAAATCACTGAACCTTTTAACTACATTTAGATATTCTCGCTGGAGTTTACAACATATTGTCCACCCCTTTTGATTCAAGTTATTTCTTAATAACAAAGATATATTACTTATTGATTTAGATTCAATTTGACGAACTCTCTCCCTAGTAACATCATAGTATGCTCCCAAATCCTCAAGAATATATTTTTTAACTCCATTCAATCCAAAACGTTTTTTTATAATATCATGATCTCGATGAGGATTTTGAGATTTTGTCTTGGAAAAATATAAATCAATTATCGCTGGAAAAGCCTCAGCTAAATTCCCCTTCGCTGAAGATAAAAATTCTTCTCTTGGGTCAATAAGAAGTTTAATTTCGCCCTCAGTTGCAGATTCTACAATATCAACAAACCTACCTATAGCATCTTCACTTTCAGATATAGTTTTTGTTCCTACACCAGTGAACCCTACAAAGCCCTTAGCAACAATCAACGAGGCTTCGTAACTATTCTTTGCGTCGCATGAAATAATTATATTTAGCGCCCGAGCAGGCAAACCTATTGCATCAACAGGAATTAACATTGCACGGTTAGTAAACAGTTCTGAAAATCTATATTTCGATTGAAAACTACCAATATCCATTTTCACTTCCATAGTAATTATAAACACCTAAATACTTTTCTAAGCCTAGTGGTCAGGCATTAAGGCTTGAATCAGAACAAACTGAATCGCTTTTGTACCCAAAGTACCACAAAACTACCCCGCTTTCTTTGTCGCCTGCCAGTTTACTGCCTGCCACTTACCATTTTTGCGAATAAAAGTGCCGCTATTTAAAAAACGCAGGGTTTCGGTGTCTGAGGTGCCGACCAGGGTAAAGGCGACTACGGCAGTGTCGCCGTATTGCAGAATTTGCACATCTTCGCTGCTGTAACGCATGCCTATTTCATCGGGTTTTAGTTCGCCACGGCTGTTTACTGATTGCATTAATTCAGCTTTACCAAAGCGGGTGCCGGCGGAACTGGTGTAAATAAGCTCGTCAGCCCAGTATTTGTTGTGTATAGCCGGGTCGTTTCGGGTAGCGCCATCTAAAAACTCGCCGAGCAGCGAGGTAAGTTCGGCTTTATCATCAGCGATAACAAAAGTTGAGGTAAGTAATGCTGGTGTTAATATTAGCGTAGCAAGCAGTAAGCTGGTTTTCATGGTAGGTCCCTGTTCTAGCTCTTGTTGTTAACAGTTAAGCTATCACACAATGTGTAATTAGGGTAACCAGTGATGCAGATTTTCCGAGTCGGGAATCACCATAATTTTTAATGCGTTGCGTTTAAAGCACCGGCAAGTAAAACCCTCAGTGCAGTAGCACAGTACTATGATTGAAAACTCTTACGTTACCGGCGACCAGAAAGTACCTGAACTACGTTAGTATCCCCTGCTCTGGGAGCGACGGTATAACAACCATTACGACCATCGCAGCGACCTGTTTTAATCCTGCCCGCACCGCCCCGGGTGAAGAGCCCCAGGCTTCGCATTTGATTGACAAAATTGGTCAACATGGTATCACCTTTAAAATCACGGCCGATAACCTGAATTACTTCGATATCGTAAGACTGTTGCAAGTCAGCCACCAATTCAGCTTTATCAGGTTTTGCCGCCAGTATCGCTATGGTTTCCTGTAAAAAGGGTCTGGATTCTTCATGCCCGGACAAAACCAGATTTTCAAACAGTTTGGCGGCCGCCTCAAGATCGGCTGCCATATAATGCCCCTTTTGCTTAAGCTGGCCAAGTAAGAACATTGCATCAATTAAACGACTGTTACTTGCTTTAGTCAGAAGAGTAAGTCCTTCAGCAACCTTGTCATCTTCAGCTTGCTGCAGCAACTGCAGGGCTTTTTTATATTGGGCAGGCGCGTAGTTCAACTTAACAGCTTCAATCAATAAGGCGTCAGCTTGTTGATTGTCCTGAGCCACAACAAAACCTTCCTGATACCACTCTGAAAGCAAAAAAACCGCCATTGGATGGCGATGTGATACGGCCCTCTCTATATAACTCAATGCCCTTTCAGGATCGGCTTCACGGCCATCGCCGGTTGCATAAACCATGCTGAGCAAGGTCATGGCTTCAAAACTGCCAAAACGTGCCATGCGGTGCAGGGTTCTGATTTCATCGTTACATTTGTCATCAGCACAGGCCAGAGTATTCTGGTCAGGACTATTTGACTGGGCTTGCAAAGGGGAAAGGCTCGCAGAAATCAACATACTGGCCACAAATAAAACCCTGTTAAATTTTGTCACAGCGCCTCCTGATGACAACAATCCTTTTTAATGCGCCCGCTCTGACAGCGGGCGCACTAAGTAGCAAAGTTTTTCTGATTTACTTTTGTCCGGTTAATACTTGCCTGAGGCTTTTTTCACCTGGTTGTGGCCTGAATGAAAGGCAGGTATTCAGGACATCACAGGATGCAGCCGGAAACTTGCTCGTACTGCCGCGAGAATATACCCCTGTGCGTTTCATCTGACTGATTGCATTGCTCAGCAAGGAGGTAGCATTAAGATCACGTTCAACAATCCGGATGACTTCAACATCATAAGCTTGTTGCAAATCTGCCACGAGCTGTGATTTAGAAGGTTCAGCTGCCAGCTTAGCAATCGTTTGCTGTAAGTATGGTCTGGATTGATCATGACCAGACAGCACAAGATTCTTATAAAGTTGGGCCGCACCTTCAAGATCAGCCTCTACAAAAGCACCATTCTGTTTTAGTCTGGCAAGTAAGAACATCGCGTCGACCAGCCGCTCCTCACTTGCTTGCTCCAGTAAGGCAATGGCTTCCCTAATATCGTTAGTTTCTGACTGCTGTAGTAACTGCAACGCTTTTCTGTATTGCGCCGGTGGATGGTTTAACTTCACGGCTTCTGATAATAACTTAGCAGCTTGCTGTTGATCCTGAGCAACTACAAACCCCTCCCGGTACCACTCAGAAAGCAGAAACACTGCCATTGGAGAACCATGCTTTACTGCTCGCTCAAGGTAACTCAGCGCCTTTTCAGGGTCAGCCTCGCGGCCATCCCCGGTTGCATAAACCATACTAAGCAATGTCATTGCCTGATAATTGCCATAACGAGCCAACTTATGGAGGCTGAGTATGTCACCATCGCATTGGCCATCAGTACAGGCCATATTAATTGCGTCAGGGTTATCTGGTTGCGCACTCAATGGAAACATGGTCAGCATACCTAATATGCTAAAACCCGCTAGAACTTTGCTTGTCTTTTTCATTTTTCAGTCCATTTGTTACTACAGGTTAATTTAAATTCAGATTAGTATCAAAAATAGAGACTGTCAACACTCATCTTTTTTACAATTAATGAACATTCTGGTGCTATGTTGAAGGGGGTAATAGACGAGCGCTAACAAGCGCCTGAACTCTTCTGAATAAAACGAGTACAGGCGCTGACACTTTATATAATTAATTTGGAAAAGCCGATGACTAAGCAGACCAAAAGAAATAATACTACTTGCCGTTATTTCATCATTATCTGACGCAACTGATATTCACCGGTTATCGTTCTGACTTCAGGATATTTAGCTGATATTTCATTCGACATTTTTTCGTCAGTCTCACTCCATTTTTTCATAAAGGCATCATACTTTTTCTTACTGGGCTCTAAATCAGCACTATTGTTAAATGTAACCATTAACAACATATTGAAGTCACCGCTGTTCGGTAAATCACTGCCATAAATTTTCCAGTCTTTAATAAAGCCCAGCTCTTTTTGCAGCGTCACGGCTTTTACCCAGCTGTTCTTCAGGCCGGCTAAATAAACATCTCCCATATTGGGGTCGACTTTAACTGTGGTTACCACGGTTATTTCAGTACCAATATCATAATCTTCATAGACTTCTAAGCGGTCTTTTGCACAGACTGCAAAACTAAAAACCAGACACAACAGTGTGATGAGGGTATTTTTCATTTTAAATTTCCTTTTAAGAATGATAATTACTGCTCACATCATAGATAAACAAAGAGCCACCGAAGTATAGTAGAAAATACTGAAAAAGCTGAGATATCAACTATAACCTTTAATTTCATAAAGTTGCAGTCATATTTTTCCGAGTTTTATAATGTACTACCGTAAATGCGCGAAGGGTTGATGTAACTGATAACAGACCCCGATACCAACTACATTAAGCCGGATTAAAGACTGTTCTCAGGTTAATTATCTGAATTATCAGATAAAAAAGACGCAAAAGCGTCTTTTTTACCATGTTAGACCGTGTTTCAATTACATGCCGAAATTTGGAAGCGGCAGCGTTATGCGCTTAGTATCCGTTTTACCCTCTGCCAGAAACTGCAGTATTGCAGTTTCAACTTCTGGCGATGCCATCAGCAGATTATGCCCGGCATGTTCTACTACCACCTGGCTAAGCTGAGTTAGGCCGGCCACTGCCTCAACTTGCTCAGCCAGATAGGTTCTGCCATCCAGAGTACCACTTAGCAATAATGCGGGTACGTCAGAGCTAAGTGGCTGGCGAAAGTTACCCCCTAAATCAAGCTCCGGCACCTGCCCCAATAAATGTGGCATTGGAAAGTTTAATACTCCCCCCAGTAACGAGCTGGCACTTTGCTGTTTAAACTGCTGCAGACGGCGGTCAGAAATACCTGAAGCAATGTCCATAGCGGTTGGCATAATTCGCATCTTGATTGGTTCACTGGAGAAAAAACCTTGTTGCAAAGCGAATTGCAGTACATCAGTTTCTCCCTGATCTAAACTGCGATACAACTCCAACAATAAGCTGACTGAACGACCAGGATCAGCTATCAGCATTGACGATATCAATTGCAAATGCAGCTTCTGGAACAAAATTTCAGTACTCCGGCCATTGTCGGAGGCAACCTTTACCAAAACCGGGGCAGTATTAAGTTTTTGTAAGACTCTTTTCATCATCGCTACCAACTCTGGATAACGCGACTTAAGTGCTGGCTGCTCATCAACAACCCGCTGCAAAGCAGCAAAATACGCATCGGTGTGCTGAGGCAGTTTTACTGTTTGATCAAGGCCTTCGGCACTGGCCAAGATCACTTTATCTAACTTGTCTGCAAACAGTTTTATTGCCGCCAATGCTAAATGGCTACCGTACGAGATGCCCCACAAACTGACTTTTTCAGCCTGTAAGTGTTTACGCAAGTCATTTATATCCAATGCGTTTTGCACAGTGGTATAACCCAGAATATCGGCACCTTCGCCCTGCCAGAAAGCAGTGCATTCAGCCAGCGCCTGCTGATAAACTTTTGTTAGCTTTTGTTCATTCCAAGATGCCACCGGATCTATAAGCTGACCAGACTGACACGGCGCAACCTGATCTGACAAGCCGGTACCACGCTGGTCTAGTGCTATAACATCGGCGTGCTGACGCAATGCCATAAACAGCTCAAAGCGGCGACCTTTAGCAGTGGAAATACCAGAGCCACCAGGCCCACCGGCAAGATAGACTATTGGCGCGGCTGGTTTATCACTCAGCGAAGGAAAACGTACATAGTGAATAGTTAGCAGGCGACTGTCTGGCTTATTTCTGTTTTCCGGCACCTGGAATGAGCCGGTATAAGCGTCAGTATTTTTACCATTGTCGGCAGTAAAGGTTATAGCTACTTCATTAGCCGTTGTCTGACTTGGTTTTTTAGGCTCTGGCAATGTAGGTAGAACATGGTTTTTTAGTTCATTTAAAAGTTTGTATAACGTTGCTTTGTTGCCATCACTCGACATTAAAATAAATATGTTGCCAGTGATAAAATCATGATGTTTAAGTGTGTGATGACTGGGGTTGGAGCCATCATGCTGCCAGGAAATTAAGTTGCGACTGTCGTCGAGCCAATACTCGCCGAAATCAAAATATGCCCGGTTGTCTTTTCCGGACAAGGTGTCGCCCAACAACACTTGCTTTATCTGCTCAGTGTTAATTAACGAATCGCTCCATAACGCATTCTCAAACTTAAACAAATCAAGCGGCGTTACATAGATGGTTAAGCCTGCTACATTCGTCGGAAAATCACCTGAAACAACCTTTTTGGACGCAAGTTCATTTTCGGTTTGATGAAACGAGTCTGTCATGCCTGCTATTTTGAAAATAGTGTCCGCAACATAGTCTGCATAACGTTGCCCAGTGATGCTTTCCACTATTAATGCTCGAACCACAACATTCAAATTTGTATATTTGTATCGGGTACCCGGCTCAAAGGCCAACTGCGCTTGCTTAATTTGTTGTACAACATCGGTGGTATTGAGATCCCTTTTCCATTTCACATCGGGCAAACCTGAAGTATGAGTAAGTATCTGCTCTACAGTTATCTTATTCGCCCAAGAAGGTAAGTCATCGATATATTTTGATATTTTATCCTTGTAATTCAGCCTCTTACCTTTGGCAAGCTGCATAATAGAGACAGTCGTAAACTCTTTACCAACCGAGCCCGGGCTAAATAAATGTTTTGCAGTAATTGGAATTGTGTTGTCACTGTCAGCATAGCCAATACTTTTATGTAAAATGACCTGCGTCTTGTTACCGACGACAATAGTGCCATTGAACCCACTTTCCAGAACCGTTTTTTCAATGGCATTCCAGTACTTATTGCCGTTGACCTCATTTGCTTGCACTGATAAAAATAAAACGGCGCTACTTAATAACAGCAGTAGTAATTTCATTACCATCTCCCTACTTTGATTACAGACGGCGGTACTAAGTCGATAATCGCTACCGACAGGTAAAAATGCACTGCTATTATTTTTTGTTTTGATAACATAACATGCTCTCCGTGATTAAGATGCTGACAATAAACAGCAAATAACTCGGGCAGCACAGCACTTATCGGTTAATGGTAGCGATTTTCAAGCCAATACTGGTAAGTGGTAGCGGATTATCGATAAGCGGTAGAATATTTTATAAACAACAGGACACTGATGTCGGCCATACTTAACACCAAAACCGCTTCATTACTGCTTATTCTTTTCGCCTGGTTTAGCAGCTGCTGTTTTGCGGATATTTCGCTGTCGCGACAGCAAGACGTGGTGGTGTGCGATGCGGCAGCGCAGCCAGCCTGGCCGGTCGATTTTGCCGCAGCTGATTGCTGGCAAATGCCGTTGTATAAGGTAGATCCCCAGGCGAAGGTGTTGTGGTTGCGGTTGTTAATACCGTTAGATCAGCAGGCAATCACCCGGCTTGAACCGCCACTGGCACTATTTTTAAATGCCAAGGCTTCCAGTAGTGTCTATTTAAATGGTTACCCTCTTGGTAGTAATGGCCAGCCAGGTAATCAACAGCAAGAAGTCGCCGGCAATATAGATGCTCGATTTTATATGCCACTGGATCTGCTGCAGACGGGTAACAATCAACTGGTGATTAAGATGTCTGCTCAACAAGGTTGGCTGACTCTGACTAACCCGCTGCATTTTATCCGTATTGGCCAGTTCAACGATCCTCAGCATTATTTGCAACGCTACAGCAATTGGATGCTGGTGTTGTTAGGTATTTTACTTACCGCTACCCTGTACTTTACCGTCCGAAGTCTGCAGCCGCTGCAACGCAGCCGGCATGTGCTATTAACATTAATGAGCCTGTTTGCAGCGTTGCAACTATTTAGCGAAATTGCCCGTGGTTTGTTTAGTTACCCCTACCCGCTGCATGATCTGCGACTGCTTGTTATCACGTCAATGTCATTTATGTTTGGACTCTGCCTGCTGATATTTATGGCACTTCGCTTTGCCCGCGGCTATGCACTGCACTGGATCTATGGCGGCGCTATTTTTACCTTACTTTCGATGTTACTGGTACCGGGTTTTGATAATAAAACCACCATCGCAACGTTCTGTCCGGTGTTAATCTCTGCAGTACTGGTTTGTCGTTATTGGTATCACAATAAAAGCGCCCAGTCTGCTGCAGTAACTGCGGTTTTAAGCCTGTTTTTAGTGATTATTATGTTCACCACAGCTTACTTCCACGAAAACGTGTACTTTGTGTTGGTAACGATGTTGTTGAGCTTTCTGTTTATACAACAAGCATGGGACTACAATCGGCAACTAAGCAACCGCCAGCTTGATCAGGAAAAGATAGCAAAGCTTATGTTACGACTGGAACAGGACCAACAACAAAATAAGCCGGCCATGCTGAAAATTGCCAGTGCGGGTAAGCTTGATGTTATCAATACTGCTCAGATCAGCTTTTGTCAGGCGGCCGGTGATTACACCGAGATCAATCTGGAAAACAAACGCCAGCATTTGTACAGTGGCACCCTGAAAAACCTGGAAGCTGAATTACCCAGTACTTTTTTACGGGTGCATCGCTCATACCTGGTCAATTTACAACAGGTGAAACAGCTGAATACCAACGCTGCCAAACTAAGTGGCAGTGCCGCATCGTTACTGTTGCAGACTGGCCAGCAGATCCCGGTAAGCCGCCGGTTGATCCCATCGGTACGAGATGCGGTAACAGCTGACTTAGCTTAAATACCAGGATATTAAAAAGACGCCGCAGCGTCTTTTTAAGTTTGGCAAGCAGCTTACATGCTGATGCCGCCATCAATTTCTATTACGCGGCCGGTAAAGAAATCGTTTTCAAAGATGTATTTGGCAGTGTGGGCAATTTCGCTGGCTTCACCCAGACGGCCTACCGGCTTCATTTTCTCCAGGCGGTCACGCGCTTCTGGCTTCATTGCATCGGTCATCGCGGTGCGGATAACGCCCGGCGCAATAGCACCTACCCGGATACCAAAGCGGCCCAACTCGCGGGCCCAGGTGACTGTCATGGCGACTACGCCGGCTTTGGACGCCGCATAGTTGGTCTGACCCATATTGCCGCCACGGGCTACGCTCGACATATTGATAATAACGCCTTTAGTGCCACGCTTAACCATTACTGCTGCTGCTTCACGGCCACAGAGGAACACGCCGGTTAAATTAACATCGATAACTGACTGAAACTGGGCCAGTGACATTTTGCTTACCAACTCACCGTCTTTATATTTCAGCAGCAGGCCGTCACGCAAAATACCGGCGTTGTTAATCAGACCGTCGATACCGTTAAAATCGCTGTCGATTTGACTAAACGTCGCTTCAACCTGAGCTTCGTCAGCCACATTGGCGCTATAGGTATGCACGGTAGTGTTAGCCGACAGCTCCGCTTTAGCGGCAGCTAACTGCTCGGCATTCATATCAATTAATGCCAGTTTCGCGCCCTCAGCAGCGCACATCCGTGCCATTTCCAGACCCAGGCCCTGAGCCCCGCCGGTAATTACGATGGTTTTGTTTTGCAGCTTCATTTGGCTTTTACCCTTTAAATTTCTTCGTAAGAGCCGGCGCTACGAACATTTTTGCTGCGACACGTTGGGCTCGACTGTAAGCATCATCCATGACGCTTACCCCTGCGGGGCCAGCAAAGCTGTCCAAATTCGTTCCTGACGAATTTGTCTGGCCATCCATGGCCTGCAACGGTCTTACGCAAAAAGTATCTTCACGCCGGCTTATCATCTTGTTTGGAACGAAGTCTGCAACTCCGCTCTGTTTAAATTCACTTAGGTCAGACAACTACTGCAGCGGCTGACGCGGATGTACTTTTTTGGCAGACCGTGTTTTTCATGGATGAAAAACAGGAGTCTACAGGGACGTATTTACGACGTGTCAGACAAAAAATGTACGCAGTGGCAGTCGCTCCATCCAACTGCAACTGCCTAACCAGAGTCAACCTCTTACCAACTATCAGGCTTTCTTTTCAAACATCTTAAAAATACTGGAGAAATCCAGTTTGCCGTTGCCGGCCTGCTGATGCTTGACATATAAACTGTGCGCCAGCTCACCTAATGGGGTATCACTGTTACTTTGTTTCGAAGCTTCCAGCGCCAGACCTAAATCTTTGGCCATCAAATCAACCATAAAGCCGCCCTGATAGTTATTCGAAGCCGGCACATTGTCCATCACACCCGGGCAAGGGTTATACAGCTCCAGCGTCCAGTTACGGCCTGAGCTTTTCAGCATAATATCCGACAATACTTTAGGGTCCAGACCATTATTGATGCCCATTTGCAGCGCTTCAGAGGTACCGGCCATTAAAATACTTAACAGCATATTGTTACAGATTTTCGCAACCTGCCCTGCACCAATCGCACCGGCATGAAACAGGTTTTTACCCATATTGCTAAGGACAGTGTGGGCATTTTCAAAATCCTGCGCCGAGCCGCCAACAATAAAGGTTAAGGTACCGGCTTTAGCACCACCTACTCCGCCTGAGACAGGGGCATCGATAAAAGCGATACCCTGCTCAGCCAGGCCAGTGCCTACCGTGCGGGCACTTTCAGCATCAATCGTGGAGCAATCAATAACCAACGCCTGCTTGCTGATCGCACTGGCAATGCCCTGCTCACCCAGATACAGGTCAATCACGTGCTTGCCTGCCGGCAGCATTGAAATAACATAATCGGTATGACCCACCGCCTCTCTGGCAGAGGTCGCTACCTTAGCGCCTTCTGCTGCTATCTGCGCCAGTGCATCTTTTGATAAATCAAAGGCGATAACATCGTGGCCGGCTTTTAATAAGTTAGTGGCCATTGGGCCACCCATGTTTCCTAAACCGATAAACGCAACTTTAGCCATAATAAATTCCTTGCAGTTGTCCTGGTAAATTAACTATCTAACAAGCCCAGATCTTTTAACGGATGCTCGTTATCCGGCCACGGTGAGCTGAACAGCAGCTCGATAACGTCTGCAGGTACTTCATCAACCTGCTTATATTTCCAGTCTGGTGTTAAGTCTTTATCAATCAGCAGTGCCCGCACCCCTTCCTGAAACTCACCGAGCTGTCCACACTGCACACTAATCCCTAATTCCAGCCGGAAACTGTCGGCCAGGATTTTGCTCTGGCCCAGTTGCAGCAGCTTAAACACAATATGCGCGGTGATCGGGCTACCATAGGCCAGCGACTGTTTGGCTTTAACCAGCCATTTATCATCGCCTTCCATCGCATTGATAGCACTAATAACCTGCGGCAGGCTTTTGATATCTGCCAGGGCTGTGATAGCGCTCTGATGTGGCCGGATCTGGCTTAATGGCATCTTGGTTCGGCACTGATCTTCAGCACTTCGAAGCACATCGGATAATTTCTGATGATTCAGGGCAATGGTTTCGCCCCACTTCACCGTCAATAATTTATCTACCAGCGCCGCTTTATCTTCGTGCAGAATAAAATGATCAGCTAAATGGATAAATTTAGCATCCGCCGCATTAATTGAGGCGCCGGTTAAGCCTAAGAAAATGCCGCAACCTGGTGGCATCCGGTTTAAAAACCAGCTGGCGCCAACATCGGGGTATAAACCAATCGCCATCTCCGGCATGGCTATCCGGCTGCTGCCGGTGACAACCCGGTGCGACGCACCGGCCATCAGGCCAAGACCACCGCCCATGACGATACCGTTACCCCATACCAGCACTGGTTTATCAAAAGTATGGATCAGGTAATCCAGGGTATATTCTTTGGTAAAGAACTCTTCGACATAGGGATGATAATAATCCGGGCTTTCTTTCATCGCCTGATATAAATCACGGATATCACCGCCAGCACAAAAGGCTTTATCGCCAGCGCCCTGCAGCAGCACCATGGCGATACTTGGATCGTTCTTCCACGCCTGCATTTGCGGCAGCAGCGACTCGACCATCGGCAAACTTAACGCATTTAACGACTTTTCTGAGTTTAAGGTAGCAACCGCAATTTTTTTGCCATTGTCAGCCGTAAGTTCCTGATATAACACTACGTCTGTGCTCATACTCATCACCCGTTTACCCAGTTAGCCTGGCGTTTTTCCAAAAAGGCCTGCACCCCTTCCACCTGATCTTTAGTGTCGAACAAGCCGACAAACAATTCGCGCTCCAGCGGCAGTGCAGTCTTGATATTACCGCTGCGCCCTTGCTGAATAAGCTTTTTACAGGCTGTTACCGCCACCGGGCTTTGCTGGGCAACATTACCGGCCAATGCCATAGCCGCTTCAAATGCGCCACCGGTTGGCACCACTTCTTCTACCAGGCCAATTTGCAGTGCTTTTTCAGCGTTAATCCGCTCGCCGCATAAAATCATCTTTTTTGCCCAGCCTTCACCGACCAGCCATGCCAGATTCTGGGTGCCACCGGCGCAGGGTAATAAGCCTACTTTCGCTTCAGGCAATGCCATCTGTGCTTGTTGCTCAGCAATGCGGATATCACACGCTAATGCGACTTCCAGGCCACCGCCCATCGCATAACCGTTAATGGCGGCAATCGACACACCACGAAAATCAGTTAACGCTTCAAAGGCTTCACCAAAAATACGCGCCATATCGCTGGCGACAGCTTTATCGCCATCGGCAAACACTTTTAAATCGGCGCCGGCTGAAAAGAATTTTTCACCTTCCCCGGTGATGACTAACGCATAAATATTTTTATCGTTGTTAAGGCTTTGAACCATATCGCGCAGCTCGGTTAAGCTGGCGTGGGTCCAGGTGTTGGCAGGCGGGTTTGCCATCGTGATAAGCGCTGTGTGATCGCGCTTTTCCAGTTTTAATTGAGCCATTCCAGTCTCCTTTTGTAGCATCACTTAGCAAGTGAGCTCGGAGAAACAGCCTTGTCCACAGCGACACGCTATAAACCATCCATGGGGCTCGGTTCCGGCCATCCATGGCCTGCAACGGTCGCTTTAGAACAAGGCTATTCCTCCTCCAGTGTTAATTCACTAAATTTAATCAGATACTTGTTACAGAATGTCGCCTGCGGCTTCATCCAGTAACCGCCGGCCAATAATCAGCCGCATAATTTCATTAGTGCCTTCCAGAATCTGATGCACCCGCACATCACGGAAATGCCGCTCCAGCGGATATTCTTTAATGTAGCCATAACCACCATGCAGTTGCAGCGCCTGGTCACACACCTGAAAGCCCACGTCAGTGGCAAAACGTTTAGCCATTGCGCAGTAAGCAGTCGCTTCACTGTCTTTCTGGTCCAGTTTAAAGGCGGCTAAGCGCACTAACTGCCGGGCCGCAACTAGCTCAGTGGCCATATCCGCCAGTTTAAACTGCAATGCCTGAAACGCCGCCAGTGGCTTACCAAACTGCTGGCGCTCCAGCATATAATTGCGGGCAGTATTAAGCGCCTGCTGGGCAGTACCAATAGAACAGGTGGCGATATTAATCCGACCGCCATCCAGGCCTTTCATGGCAAAACCAAAGCCTTCACCTTCATTACCGAGCAGGTAATGCGCCGGAATACGCACATCTTCAAAGGTAATTAAGCGGGTCGGCTGAGCATTCCAGCCCATTTTCTCTTCCGCTTTACCATAAATCACGCCTTTGGCATCGGCCGGCACAATAAAGGCAGAAATGCCTTTGGGGCCAGCTTCGCCGGTACGGGCCATAACCACTAATACTTCGGTCTCGCCAGCGCCAGAGATAAACATCTTCGAGCCGTTTAGCACATAATCGCTGCCATCTTTTTTGGCACTGGTACGTAGGCCGGCTGCGTCTGAGCCAGAACCGGGCTCGGTTAAACAATATGACGCCAGCTTTTGGCCTGTAACCAGATGTTCAACCCACTGTGCTTTCGCATCACTGGTACCCCAGGTGGCAATCATCCAGGTGGCCATATTGTGAATGGTCAGCATGGCAGTAGTAGCAGTACAGCCCATCGCCAGTTGTTCGAAAATAATCGACGAGTCTAAGCGGGATAAGCCCATGCCGCCGTCTTCTTCAGCGGTATACAGCGAGCAAAAACCCAGCTCGCCGGCTTTTTGAATGACATCTTTCGGGAAGTGATGATCCCGATCCCACTGCGCGGCATGTGGCGCCAGTTCTTGTTCAGCAAACTGTTTCGCCACATCAACAAAGGCTTGCTGGTCTTCTGTTAAATTAAAATTCATTGATACACCTTTACAGGTTCTGGTGTCTGACACCCTACTACTTATGTAGTTAAAACTTATGGTGGGCTGGGTGGCACACTTTACACGCTGACACGCTATAAACCTTCCCTGGGGCTCGGTTCCGGCCATCCATGGCCTGCAACGGTCGGCTAAATAAAGTCTCCCACCCGCCTTGTTATTCTAGACCCTGAGCTTAGCGCAGGTTAATCGACATATTCGGGCCAGATACCGGAATATCGTCATCAAACCAGCGGGCAGTAATGGTTTTGGTTTCAGTATAGAAACGCACTGCCTGCTTACCATAAGCATGCTGGTCGCCATAGAACGAGCCTTTCCAGCCGGTAAAGGAGAAGAACGGCAGTGGCACCGGGATCGGAATGTTAATCCCCACCTGACCAACCTCAACTTCATGCTGATACTTGCGGGCAGCCGCGCCACTGGCGGTAAAGATAGAGGTACCGTTACCGTACGGGCTGTCGTTGACCACTTTCAGCGCTTCCTGCAGGCTCGGTACCTGCATGGTGGTTAATACCGGGCCAAAAATTTCCTGTTTATAAATTTCCATGTCGGTGGTGACATTGCTGAACACCGTTGGGCCTACCCAGTTACCATCCGGATAACCTTCAACTTTGCAGTCAGAGCCATCCAGTACACAGGTAGCGCCTTCTTTTTTACCCTGTTCAATTAATGACAACACACGGGCACGGGCCTGCGGGCTGATTTGCGGGCCGTAAGCCGCATTCGGATCGGTGTAAACGCCTGGGCGTACTTTACCAATGGCCGCGGCCACGTCCGGGATCCATTCGGCAGCGGCACCAACAAACACCGCAACTGAAATCGCCATACAGCGCTGACCGGCTGCGCCGACTGAGGCGCCAACCAGGGCGTTAACCACCTGCTGCTTGTTGGCATCAGGCATAATCACCATATGGTTTTTCGCGCCGGCAAACGCCTGTACCCGTTTTAAATTATCGGTACCGGTTTTGTAGATATACTGGCCAACGTTAACCGAGCCAACAAACGAAATGGCTTTAATATCCGGGTGGTGCAGTATCGCATCAACCTGCTCTTTGGCGCCGTGTACTACCTGCAACACGCCTTTCGGGGCACCGGCCTTAACAAACAGCTCAGCAATTTTGTTAACCGTCATCGGATCTTGTTCTGACGGTTTTAAAATAAAGGTATTACCGCAGGCAATCGCCATCGGGAACATCCACAGCGGGATCATTGCCGGGAAGTTAAACGGGGTAATACCGGCACAAACGCCCAGCGGCTGAATGTAGCTGTAGGTGTCGATACTGCGCGCGACGTTCTCTACCGTTTCGCCCATCATTAATGAGGGGATATTGGCCGCCTGCTCTACTACTTCAATACCACGCCAGACATCGCCTTTGGCGTCTTCGACTGTTTTACCCAGTTCCTGACAGATAATGTCGGCAATATCGGCCTGATGTTCTTTTAACAGATGAGCAAAACGCATCATCAGTCGTGCCCGCTCGGATACCGGTACTTCTTTCCAGGTCAGAAAGGCCGCTTTGGCTGATTCTACCGCCCGGGTCATTTCCTCTGCTGTGGCGCAAGGCACCTGAGCTATCACTTCCTGGGTAGCCGGGTTGGTGACGGGGATCAGTTTGTCACTGTTTGAGGTGACGAACTCGCCGTCAATAAAATGCTTAACCTGTTGTGTCATATTGCTTCTCCCGGTTGTTGGGTGTGCCATCAGCCTGTTATATGTTTAATAAGAGGTTGTGCTGAACGGCGGTATTTCGGTGCAAAGAGATCGGTTGCGATACCCGCTGTGCTCGCCACAGCAACTCAGATTTGTTACACAAATCTTCAGACACTCTGTGGCTGCGCTTTCGGGTTCCCAACCTCACTCCTGTTATTTCTTATACTGTCTGATTTACAGAACTTCAACGGCTAAGGCCACGGCTTCACCGCCACCAATACACAGCGAGGCAACACCTTTGCTCAGGCCGCGTTTTTTCAGGGCGTGAATCAGCGTTACCAGAATACGGGCACCTGAAGCACCTATCGGGTGGCCCAGGGCGCAGGCGCCACCGTTTACGTTTACTTTGGCATCATCCAGACCCAGCTCGTTAATGGCCAGCATGGTTACCATGGCAAAGGCTTCGTTAATTTCCCACAAATCAACCTGCTCTTTGTCCCAGCCGGCTTTTTGCAACAGCTTTTGCATCGCGCCAACCGGCGCAACGGTGAACAGTTCCGGCCCCATTGAATGGGTAGCATGGGCGACAATACGGGCTAAAGGCTGAACGCCCTGGGCGCTGGCGTCGGACTCGCGCATTAAAATCAGCGCCGCCGCACCATCAGAAATCGAGCTGGAGTTGGCCGCAGTAATAGTACCGTCTTTGGCAAAAGCCGGCCGCAAGCCAGGAATTTTATCCAGTTTGGCGTTGCCTGGCTCTTCATCTACGTTAAAGGTAACGTCGCCCTTGCGGGTTTTAAACGTAACCGGGGTGATTTCAGCGTCAAAATCACCATTGGCAATCGCCTGTTGAGCACGGGTGGTCGATTGCACTGCAAAGGCATCCATCTGCTCACGGGTTATATTTTTGTCATTGGCCGTGTCCTGGGCAAAACAGCCCATGGCTTTGCCGTCATAGGCGTTTTCCAGACCATCCAGCATCATATGATCTTTAATTTCGCCATGGCCCATCCGGTAACCGGCGCGCGCTTTTGGCAGCAGATAAGGTGCATTTGACATTGACTCCATGCCACCGGCGACGACGACATCGGCGCTGCCGGCAATCAGCAAGTCGTTGGCCAGCATCACCGCTTTTAAACCAGAACCACATACCTTATTTATCGTGGTGGCGCCTGCCCCTAACGGTAAACCTGCTTTTAACATCGCCTGCCGTGCCGGCGCCTGGCCTAAGCCGGCTGGCAGCACATTGCCCATAATCACTTCATTGATTTTATCAGCACCGATGCCGGCCTGTTCCAGCGCAGCTTTAATGGCAGTGGCGCCAAGTACTGTGGCATCAACACTGGTTAAGCCACCCATAAAGCCGCCTATCGCGGTACGTTTCGCCGCAACAATTACAATATTGTGTCCGGTATTGTCAGAAGCCATTTTACTCTCCTATCAAGGTTGGCCTGAAAAGATGCCCAAGAGCCTACACCAAATTTACGTTTACGCCAACGTCAACCATCTAGCACTATGGTAGTGGCAGCGGGTTATAGTTCGGGAAATGGTTCATTAAACTGTACAGTCAGACCAGCAAAATCTGGCATTTTTGCTTTACAAAGCCAGCTAAAACGGACTTTTGTCCATTTCCAGCACCTGCCACCAGCTTTACCTTTACGTAAACTTCACTTATAGTTGATGGCGTTTTTCGGGAAGGCAGTCATGACAGAAAAAGAAGAAAAAACCTACAGTATCAGCGAGCTGGCGAAAGAGTTCGACATTACTACCCGCAGTATTCGGTTTTACGAAGATCAGCGGCTGCTTTCGCCATTACGTAATGGCCAGACCCGCATTTACAGCAAACGCGATCGGGTCCGCCTGAAGCTGATCCTGCGCGGCAAGCGGCTGGGTTTCAGTCTGGCTGAAACCGGCCAGCTGTTTGAACTGTACGACGCGGATAAAAGCAGCGTGACCCAATTAAATACCATGCTGACATTAATTGAGCAAAAGAAAACTGAACTGCATCAGCAACTGGACGATATCAAAGTAGTGCTAATGGAGCTGGTCACCGTTGAAAAACGTTGCCGCGATACCTTAGCCGACGCCAAACAATCTAAAACTGGTTAAGCAGTTTTACATATACAGCAAACGGGGATTTACCATGATAAGCAGTTATAAAGGCCTTAACTTCGATTTAGGCGAAACCGTCGATATGATCCGCGAGCAGGTTAATGCCTTTGCCCGGGAAGAAATAGCACCCCGTGCCGAGCACATTGATCAGGTAAACGAATTCCCGAATGAATTATGGCGTAAATTTGGTGATTTAGGCCTGCTGGGTATTACCGTTGACGAAAAATACGGCGGCTCGGGCCTCGGTTATTTAGAGCATGTGGTGGCACTGGAAGAAATCAGCCGCGCCTCAGCCTCAGTGGGCTTATCTTATGGCGCCCATTCCAATCTGTGTGTTAACCAAATTTTCCGCAACGGCACTGAAGCGCAAAAACAAAAATATCTGCCAAAACTATGTTCAGGTGAACATATTGGCGCCCTGGCAATGAGTGAGCCAAATGCCGGCTCTGATGTGGTCAGTATGAAGCTGCGCGCCGATAAAAAAGGCGATGTGTACATTTTAAACGGCAATAAAATGTGGATCACCAACGGTCCTGACGCCCACACTTATGTGATTTACGCCAAAACCGATGTTAATGCCGGCAGCAAAGGCATTACCGCCTTTATTGTAGAGCGTGGCACCAAAGGCTTCAGCACCGCCCAGAAGCTGGATAAATTAGGGATGCGCGGCTCTAATACCTGCGAGCTGGTATTTGAAGACTGTGAAGTACCGGCTGAAAATATTCTCGGCCAGGAAGGCGGTGGCGTTAAGGTACTGATGAGCGGCCTGGACTACGAGCGCGTGGTGTTATCGGCCGGCCCGCTGGGCATTATGCAGGCCTGTATGGATGTGGTGGTGCCTTATATTCACGACCGTAAGCAGTTTGGTCAGGCCATTGGTGAATTCCAGCTGGTGCAGGGCAAGCTGGCCGATATGTATACTCAGATGAATGCCGCTAAATCTTACGTTTATACCGTGGCCAAAGCCTGTGACCGTGGCGAAACTACCCGCAAAGACGCTGCGGCCGTTATTCTGTACTCGGCAGAGCTTGCCACGAAGATGGCACTGGATGCCATTCAGTTACTGGGTGGTAATGGTTACATTAACGAATACCCTACCGGCCGTTTACTGCGCGATGCCAAGCTGTATGAAATTGGCGCCGGCACCTCAGAAATCCGCCGGATGCTGATTGGCCGCGAGTTATTTACTGAGTCGAACTGATATGACTAAGATCGTAAGTAAAGTTAATCCGCGTACTGAGGAATTTCAGAAAAACGCCGACGCCATGCAATCCGTGGTGGACGATCTGAACAGCAAAGTACAGCAAATTAAACTCGGTGGCGGCGAAGCGTTAATTGCCCGCCACACGGCCCGCGGCAAGTTGTTTGTCCGCGAGCGCATTCAGAAACTGCTGGACCCGGGCTCACCGTTTTTAGAAGTAGGTCAGTTTGCCGGCTGGGAATGCTATGAAGACTATGTGCCCAGTGCCGGTGTAGTGGCCGGTATTGGCCGGGTAAGTGGTGTTGAGTGCATGATTGTTGCCAACGACGCTACCGTTAAAGGCGGCACTTATTATCCGCTTACCGTGAAAAAACACCTGCGGGCGCAGGAAATCGCTGAGCGCTGTCACCTGCCCTGCATTTATCTGGTCGACTCCGGCGGTGCCAACCTGCCCCGCCAGGACGATGTATTCCCTGACAAGCTGCATTTTGGCCGGATTTTCTTTAATCAGGCCAATATGTCAGCCAAAGGCATTCCGCAAATTGCCGTGGTAATGGGTCTGTGTACTGCCGGTGGTGCTTATGTGCCGGCAATGGCAGACGAGAGTATTATCGTTAAAGAGCAAGGCACTATCTTTCTGGCCGGCCCGCCGCTGGTCAAAGCCGCCACCGGTGAAGAAGTATCGGCTGAGGAACTTGGCGGTGCCGATGTTCACTGTAAAATTTCCGGCGTGGCCGATCATTATGCCTTAAATGACGAGCACGCCCTGCAGCTGGCCCGCAATGCCGTATCACGGTTAAACCGGCCTGCACCAGAGCCAATGGACGTTAAACCGCCGCAAGAGCCGCTATACGATGCCAAAGAGCTGTACGGCATCGTCGGTACTGACCTTCGTAAGCCATTCGATGTCAAAGAAGTGATTGCCCGGCTGGTTGATGGCTCTGATTTTGATGAATTTAAACAATACTACGGTGCCACCTTAGTTTGCGGTTTTGCACGAATATTCGGTTATCCGGTCGGCATCGTCGCCAATAATGGGATTTTATTCTCAGAATCAGCGCAGAAAGGCGCCCACTTTATTGAGCTTTGTGCCCAGCGCAAAATTCCATTGTTATTCCTGCAGAATATCACCGGTTTTATGGTCGGTAAAAAGTATGAAGCCGAAGGGATTGCCAAGCACGGTGCCAAAATGGTGATGGCGGTAAGCTGCGCCAAAGTACCAAAATTTACTGTGTTAATTGGCGGCAGCTATGGCGCCGGCAACTACGGCATGTGTGGCCGCGCCTATGATCCGACCATGATGTGGATGTGGCCCAATGCCCGCATTTCAGTAATGGGTGGCGAGCAGGCAGCCGGCGTCATGGCGCAGGTTACTAAAGATGGTCTGGCCCGCAAAGGCGAAACCTTATCAAGCGATGCAGAACAAGCGCTTAAAAAACCGATTATTGAGCAGTATGAGAAGCAGGGTCACCCCTACTACGCCAGCGGGCGTTTGTGGGATGACGGCATTATTGACCCAGCACAAACCCGGATGACCGTGGGCCTGGCGATGGCGGCAGCACTTAATGCGCCAATTGAAGAGACGAATTTTGGTGTGTTTCGGATGTGATGCAAGTGATTGTCAGGTGCTTCGGCCATAGACGCTGCAATCGCGCCGTACAACTTTGTCAGAACACGCCGTGAATACATCCCTGTAGGCTCCTGTTTTTCATCCATGAAAAACACGGTTCTGAGCAAAGTGCACTGTGCGCTTGCTGCTACGAGGATTAAGCGGGTGCGGATGTGATTTTTTCGGCGACCGTTGAAGCCCTGGACGGGCGGAAACGAGCCCCCATGGATGGGTTCACGGCGTGTCGCAGACAAAAATACACGCAGCAACCGCGATGCCGGAGAAAAACAGTCTCAGGTTGCATTAACACTTTCGGAGAGAAAATGAATCAGGTTTACACCCAAGTAAGTATCGACCAGCGCGGCGTGGCCAGCTTAACGTTAAACCGGCCCGAGGTGCATAACGCCTTTGACGACCTGATGATTGCCGAACTGATCCAGGTACTCGACCAGCTGGCTGCTAATCCGGACGTACGGCTGTTGCTGTTAAACGCCAATGGCAAAAACTTCTCTGCCGGCGCCGATTTAAACTGGATGCGCTCGATGGCTGAAAAAGACTACGAGCAAAATCTGGATGACGCCAACGAACTGGCCAGATTAATGCACAAACTGGATAAATTCCCTAAGGCCACCGTGGCCGTGGTGCAGGGTGCAGCTTTTGGCGGCGCCGTTGGCCTGGTCGCCTGTTGCGATATCGCACTGGCAAGCGACAATGCCAGCTTTTGTTTAAGCGAAGTTAAAATAGGCCTTATTCCGGCCGTTATCAGCCCCTATGTAATGCGGGCACTCGGTGAGCGGCAAAGCCGGCGTTATTTTTTGACCGCCGAGCGCTTTAGTGCCGCTACTGCCAAAGAGCTCGGGTTGCTGCACGAGGTAACCAGCGCCGCTGATTTGACAGAAAAAGCCGATGGCATGATTAATAGCCTGCTGCAAAACAGCCCGGCAGCTATCAGCGCGGCAAAAACCCTTATTCATAATATTTATAACCGCAAAATCAGCAACAATGTGGTGGCGCATACCACCCAGGCCATTGCCGAAATCCGGGTGTCAGAGGAAGGTCAGGAAGGCCTGAGTGCTTTTCTGGAAAAACGCCGCCCGGGCTGGTTAGATAATACCTCACAGGACAAATAAGTATGTTCCGCAAAATATTAATAGCTAACCGTGGCGAAATTGCCTGTCGGGTTATCGATACTGCCCATAAACTGGGTATTCGTTGCGTAGCGGTGTATTCAGAGGCCGATGCCAATGCCCGCCATGTGCGGATGGCAGACGAAGCCTATCTGCTGGGTCCTGCGCCAAGTAAAGACTCTTATCTGCGCAGCGACAAAATTATCGATATAGCCAGACAAAGCGGCGCAGAGGCTATTCACCCGGGCTATGGCTTTTTATCTGAAAACGAAGACTTCGCCAAAGCCTGTAGCGATGCCAACGTAGTGTTCATCGGCCCGCCGGTTGGCGCTATTACTGCGATGGGCTCAAAAAGCGCCGCCAAGAAAATTATGGCCGATGCCGGGGTACCATTGGTGCCAGGTTATCATGGTGATGATCAGTCAGATGACAAGCTTAGCAGCGAGTCAGCTAAAGTGGGTTACCCACAGCTGTTAAAAGCGGCCTATGGTGGCGGCGGTAAAGGCATGCGGGTGGTCTGGAAAAAAGAAGAGTTCAATGATGCCCTGGCCAGTGCCCGACGTGAAGCTAAAGCCGGCTTTGGCAATGATAAAATGCTGATAGAGCGCTATTTGACCAAACCGCGGCATATTGAAATTCAGGTATTTTGTGATAACCACGGCAATGCCGTGTATTTAGCCGAGCGTGACTGTTCTATTCAGCGCCGTCACCAGAAAGTCATTGAAGAAGCGCCCGCCCCAAATTTCAGCAGTGAGCAGCGCAAAGCCATGGGCGAAGCTGCGGTAAAAGCTGCCAAAGCTATCGATTATCGCGGCGCCGGTACCGTTGAGTTTCTGTTTGATGAAGACGGCTCGTTCTATTTTATGGAAATGAACACCCGCTTGCAGGTAGAGCATCCGGTAACAGAAATGATCACCGGTCAGGATCTGGTTAAATGGCAGTTGCTGGTAGCGGCCGGCGAAACCCTGCCACTTAGCCAGCATGAAGTGCAGATAGATGGCCACGCCATTGAAGTGCGGGTATATGCTGAAGATCCGGATAACGACTTTCTGCCGCAAACCGGTAAGCTGACCTATTTACGCCAGCCTGAAGCCAGCCGTCATGTGCGGGTCGATACCGGCGTAGTGGAAAATGACGAAGTCTCACCTTATTACGACCCGATGATTGCCAAACTGATTGTCTGGGATGAAAGCCGCGATCGGGCCATTGCCCGGATGTTACGCGCGCTGGACGATTACCGGATTGCCGGTGTTACCACTAACTTAAGCTTTTTAACCAGCTTAACCGAGCATCCGGCGTTTAAAGCGGCTGAACTTGATACCAATTTTATCAACCATCACCAGGACGCCCTGTTCGCTGTCGCCAACAAAGAAAACAATCAGGCGTTGGTGCTGGCGGCATTATTTATTTTAGAGCAGCAAAAAGCACCGGTCGCAGCCGGTGCTCGCCTAAGCCCCTGGCAATACAGCCATGGCTGGCGCTTAAATGAAACGCCGACTGTGGTGCTGAATTTAGTTTATGACGATAAAGCTGAGCAACTGATCATCCGTGAGCAGCAACAGCATTATGTCGTCGAGTTACAGGGCCAACAGATAAACTGCCAGGCGCAGCTTAATGGTGATGAACTCAGCGCAACGCTTGGCGATCATAAAACCAAGGTTCGGGTAAGTCGTTATGAAGACACCATCAGCGTCTTTATCAAGCATCACCGGTATGATTTTATTTACCGCACAGAAGTGACGCCAGAGCTTGACGGCAGTGAGCATGCCGGCAGTTTAACCGCGCCAATGAATGGCACTATTGTAGCGGTTATGGCCAAAGCCGGTGCTAATGTCAAAGCCGGCGAAACCCTGGTGATTATGGAGGCGATGAAAATGGAATACAGCATTAAAGCACCCAAAGATGGTGTGGTAAATGAAGTATTTTACAGCGCTGGCGATCTGGTAAAAGACGGTGCCGAGCTGGTCGATTTTACGCCGGAGGAAGCATGAGCTTACCGCAACGCGTTCGGATAGTGGAAGTAGGCCCGCGCGATGGCCTGCAAAATGAACAAAGCGTCAGCACTGCCGATAAAATAGCGCTTATCGATAAGCTAAGCGCAGCCGGCCACAGCTACATTGAAAGCGGTGCCTTTGTCTCGCCCAAATGGGTGCCACAAATGGCTGACTCCGGCGAGGTATTTGCCGGTATTTCCCGCAAAACCGGCGTGACCTATGCGGCGCTTACCCCGAATTTAAAGGGCTATGAAGCGGCCAAGGCTGCTGGCGCCACTGAAGTGGCAATTTTTGGTGCCGCATCAGAGGCATTCAGTCAGAAGAATATTAACTGTTCCATCAGCGAAAGTCTGGAGCGCTTTGCACCGGTACTGGCAGCAGCACAGGCAGACGGCATTAAGGTGCGCGGTTATGTATCCTGTGTGGTCGGCTGCCCTTATCAGGGTGAAGTGGCACCTTCAGAAGTGGCCCAGGTCGCCAAAGCGCTGCTTGAAATGGGCTGCTACGAAGTGTCACTGGGTGATACCATTGGCGTCGGCACACCGAACACCGTTAATGCGATGCTCGATGCCGTGCTGGCTGTAGTGCCGGCAGAAAAACTGGCGGTCCATTTTCATGATACTTATGCTCAGGCCCTGACTAATATTTATGTGGCGCTTAGCCGTGGCATTAGCATTATCGACAGCGCCGTTGCCGGTTTGGGCGGCTGCCCCTATGCAGCCGGAGCGTCAGGCAATGTGGCGACTGAAGATGTAGTCTACTTACTTAATGGCCTTGGCATTTCGCATGGTATAGATTTAACGGCGCTGGCAGAGGCAGGCTGGTTTATTACCGCTAAGCTCGGCAAGCAGCCTAGTTCTAAAGTAGGATTGGCACTTAAGGCCAAGTGCAAGCAAACTGGTGGTTAGTTAACAGCAGAAACAAAGGTTCTTCGAACACGGTAAGCACTCCGTACAACTTTGCCGAAACACGCCGTAAATACGTCCCTGTAGGCTCCTGTTTTTCATCCATGAAAAACACGGTTCCGGCCAAAGTGTACTGCGCGCTAACCTCTGCACAGATGCAAGCGGATGCGGATGTGATTTTTTCTGAGACCGTTGAAACCCTGCGGACAAATTCGTCAGGAACGAATTTGAACAGCGCAGCTGGCCCGAAGGGTAAACTTCATGGATGAAGTTTATAAACGAGCCCCCAGGGAGGGGTTCACGGCGTGTCGCAGACAAAAATACACGTAGCAGCAGCGAAGTCGAAGAACAGCTCTACAATAAAGTTCAGCAACGAACAGAGGACAACAAATGGCAGGGTTTAATAAAGTCGTACATAGCTACGAAGACGCCATGGCAGGCCTGCAGGACGGCATGACCGTGATTGCCGGTGGCTTTGGTTTATGCGGTATTCCTGAAGGCTTAATTGCCCAGATAAAAAAAATGGGTACCACCGATTTAACGGTAGTATCCAACAATTGCGGTGTTGACGGCTTTGGCCTGGGCATTTTGCTGGAAGACCGCCAAATCAAGAAAATGGTCGCCTCTTATGTTGGTGAAAACGCCCTGTTTGAAAAACAACTGCTCAGCGGCGAGCTGGAAGTGGAATTGACGCCACAAGGCACCCTGGCTGAGAAAATGCGCGCCGGCGGTGCTGGCATACCCGCCTTCTTCACCGCTACCGGCTACGGTACGCCCGTTGCAGAAAACAAAGAAACCCGCGAGATTAATGGCCGCAATTATGTGCTTGAGCCCGCCATTACCGGCGACTTTGCCATAGTGCGCGCCTGGAAAGCCGACCGTTACGGCAACCTGGTTTTCCGTCACACCTCGATGAACTTTAACCCGATGGCCGCAACCGCCGGGAAAATTACCGTGGCGGAAGTAGAAGAAATTGTCGAGCCGGGCGAGCTGGAACCCTCGCAAATTCACACCCCAGGTATTTACGTGCAGCGCGTGATCAAAGGCAGCTTTGAAAAACGCATCGAACGTCGTATGGTGCGGCAAGGTTAAGGAGGCAACCATGGCTTTATCTCGTGAACAGGTAGCAATGCGCGTGGCGCAGGAATTAGAAGATGGTTACTACGTTAACCTGGGTATTGGTATTCCTACCCTGGTGGCCAACTACGTGCCCGAAGGCATTGAAGTAATGCTGCAATCTGAAAACGGCTTGCTTGGTATGGGTCCGTACCCGACTGAAGCACAGCTTGACGCCGATATGATTAACGCCGGTAAAGAAACCGTTACCGCCATTAAAGGCGCAGCCATATTCAGCTCAGCAGAAAGCTTTGCCATGATCCGTGGCGGTCATGTCGATTTAACCGTACTGGGCGCCTTTGAAGTTGACCAGAACGGTAACATCGCCAGCTGGATGATCCCGGGCAAACTGGTCAAAGGCATGGGTGGTGCGATGGATTTAGTCGCCGGCGCCCAGAACATTGTCGTTACCATGACTCACGCCGATAAATACGGCAACAGCAAGCTGTTAGCAAGCTGCACGCTGCCACTGACCGGTGTTGGCTGTGTGAAGAAGATTGTTACCGATTTAGCGGTGCTGGAAGTACGCAACGGTGCCTTCCACTTACTGGAACGCGCTCCTGGCATTACTGTCGAGGAAATTCAGCAGAAAACCGCCGGCAAGCTGGTCGTAGAAGGCGAAATCCCGGAGATGGTGTTTAACTAAGTTACTGTTAATCTGTATTTTGATATATAAAGGCGCGTTGATTACTGCAATCATCGCGCTTTTTTTTGACCAAAGCACAATCAAGTGATAACCTTTAGCCATATCAGTTGATTGGTGCATATTATGACTGCTTTAGTTCGTGAGTTTACACCTTCTCTATACACTACTCCCACCTTGTGGCAACAGCTGGGTATTGCTGAGCGCGGACCCAAGCTTTATCAGGCGTTGCACGATGGGTTTTCCTATGCTGTTTTTGATAAATTAGCAGCGGTGTCGACCCTGGATAAAAAACAGCTGGCGCAAGTGTGTCAGTTAGCCCCGGCCACGCTGGCAAGGCGGGCAAAGAGCGGTAAATTTACTCAGGAAGAAAGTGACAGATTATTTCGCTTTGCCACTGTATTAGTGGCCGCCAGCGCCTTATTTAATGATGATATGACGGCCACTAAACGCTGGCTGACCGAACCGGTATATGGTTTGGGTGATAAAACACCACTGGAAATGCTCGTTACTTCTGCTGAGACACAGGCTGTACTGGATTTAATTGGCCGCTTAGAACACGGTGTTTTTGCCTAATGGAGTTCTCTGGAGATCGACAACCAGAGCTCGGTTGCAACACCCGCTATGCTCACCACAGCAACTCACTCGCGCCAAGGCGCTCCTTCAGACACTCTGTGGTTGCGCTAACGGGTTTCCAACCTCACTTCTGTAACCTAACCTATGCTGCTCTATGAGTTCTGTTAAACTTTATCGTTTAGTAAACCGCAAATGGGCAGCACAGGCATTTGATGGTGAAGGTGCTCGTTTATATGGTGGACGGTGGAATAGTAAGGGCCAGCTGTGTGTGTACACCGCTGGCTCTGAAGCGTTGGCTATACTGGAAATTCTGGTACATTTAAATAACCGGGCGCCGCTGGCTCAGTATCGGTTATTTCAGTTAACTATCGACAGCGACGATATACTAACCGTCAGCCTGAATAATTTACCGGCCAACTGGCAGCTGCAACCAGCAACCGCTGATACTGCCCAAATTGGTGATAACTGGCTAACACAAAAGGCCAGCCTGGCACTGGCTGTGCCCAGTATAATTGCACCACGTGAAAACAATATCTTGCTCAATCCCATGCACCCCGGCTTTAAAGCTTGTTTAGCAAAGGTTACAGAACTTGATTTTATGCCTGATCCCCGTTTAACGCTTTAACCTGGCCAGCAAGCTGGAGGTATCCCAGCGGCTGCCGCCCATTTGTTGTACTTCGCTATAAAACTGGTCGACTAACGCTGTTAACGGTAAATGGCTGCCGTTTTTACGCGCCTCATTTAATGCTATACCTAAGTCTTTGCGCATCCAGTCTACGGCAAAACCAAAATCATACTTGCCATCAAGCATGGTCAGCGAGCGGTTCTGCATTTGCCAGGACGACGCTGCGCCCTGGGAAATAACCTCAACCACGGCGGCGCCATCCAGGCCGGCATTCTGAGCAAAATTAAGTGCTTCTGCCAGGCCCTGCACCACCCCAGCAATACAAATCTGGTTTACCATTTTCGCCAGCTGCCCTGAACCGGCCGGGCCAAGCAATTTAGCACAACGTGCATAGCTCATAATGGCGGTTTCGGCCTGGTCAAACGCCGAAGGCTGGCCGCCCAACATTACCGTTAATACGCCGTTTTCGGCACCGGCCTGGCCACCGGATACCGGCGCATCTAAAAAGCCGATCTGTTTTGCTTCGCAAGCAATGCTGAGCTCGCGGGCTAACTCCGCTGATGCCGTGGTATGATCAATCAGCACGCCACCGGGCTGCAGGGTCGCCAGCACACCATCATCGCCATACACCACCGAGCGCACATCATCATCATTACCGACACAGATAAACACCAGGTCGGCTTCTGCTGCGGCCAGTGCTGGCGAAGCAGCATGACTGCCACCGTATTGCTTAACCCACTGCGCAGCTTTGGCCACTGTGCGGTTATAGACACAGACCTGGTAGCCTTTTTGCTGTAAATAGCCTGCCATTGGGTATCCCATTACACCCAGACCGATAAATGCGACTTTACCTTTACTCTCAATTGACATAAAAATGACTTATAGCTGTGAAATGATAAGCTGTTAGCTTACAAACTTCGTCTTATAAAAGAAAGCGGCTGAACAAAGATATAGCCGGGTCCAGCATTGATAATGCGACATCATTGTCGAACTTAAAACATAATCGGGAAGCAGAATGACCAATATTCATCAGTTTACAGTTAAAAACGGCCAGGGTCAGGAAGTGGATCTGGCATCTTATCGCGGCAAAGTGGTGCTTATCGTTAATACTGCCAGTCAGTGTGGCTTTACCCCGCAGTATCAGCAGCTGGAAGAGTTGTATCAGCAATATAAAGATCGTGGTTTGGTTATTCTGGCATTTCCGTGCAACCAGTTTGGCAGCCAGGAGCCGGGAGACAACAGCGATATTCAGCAATTTTGTCAGTTAAACTATGGCCTGAGCTTTCCGGTAATGGCGAAAATTAATGTAAATGGTTTAAAAGCCTCGCCATTGTTCGAGCATTTAAAAGATAGCGCCCGCGGCTTACTGAAAACCCGGGCCATAAAGTGGAACTTCACCAAGTTTCTGATTAACAAGCAGGGTGAAGTGGTTAAACGCTATGCCCCCCGCACTAAGCCTGCCAGCATTGCCCAAACAATAGAAGAATTGCTGTAACTTTGATCTGGCGCTAATTATGACAACTTCAACTGATCTACACTTAGCAGAAAATAACGGACCGCAACCCAGCGCGAGGTTACCAATGAAAGTTGCCGTATTCAGTGCTAAAAAATATGATCAGGATGGCTTTAGCCAATGGGCAGATCCGAGCCTGCAATTCAGCTATTTTGACAGCCGCTTAAATGCAGTTAATGTCAAACTGGCGCAGGGCTGTCATGCCATTTGTGCTTTTGTAAATGATGATCTGTCAGCGGAAGTGCTGCAGCAAATGTCCGAAATGGGTATTGAAATGGTGGCGCTGCGCTGTGCCGGCTTCAATAATGTCGACCTGGATACCGCCAAAGCGCTGGGGATCCGGATTGCCCGAGTACCGGCTTACTCACCCGAAGCGGTAGCAGAGCATACTATTGCCATGATGCTGACGTTAAACCGCAAACTGCATAAAGCCTTTAACCGGGTCAGAGACGACAATTTCGCGATTGACGGTTTACTCGGTTTTAATATGCATGGCAAGAAAGTGGGCTTGATTGGTACCGGCCGGATTGGCCTGGCCACAGCCCGTATTTTAAAAGGCTTTGGCTGCGAGCTGCTTTGTTACGACATCGAGCCGGCAGCGGAGCTTTCAGAGCATTATGTCAGCCTGAATGAGTTGTATGCGCAAAGTGACATTATCAGCCTGCACTGTCCGCTTACGCCGGCCACCAAGCATTTAATCAGTACGGATTCGCTCTCAAAAATGCGTGATGGCGTAATGCTGATTAATACCAGCCGAGGCGCGCTGGTTAATACCAGAACGGTGATAGAAGGCTTAAAAAGCCGGAAAATTGGTTATCTGGGTTTAGATGTTTACGAGCAGGAAGCCGATATCTTTTTTGAAAATTTGTCTGAGCAGGTCATCGATGATGAGGTCTTTAAGCGTTTACTGACCTTCCCTAATGTGCTGATAACCAGCCATCAGGCCTTTTTTACCAAAGAAGCGTTACAGCAAATAAGCAGTATTACCAGTGACAACTTAATGGCATTTGCCGGTGGCAGCACCACCGGCAATGAATTAGTACAATAGCGGCTTAATTAATGAAAAGATGTTCAGACTTTGCCGCTCATTTCGTCCATCAGGGTTTCTGACAGCTCTTCCGGGGTAACCACGACGCCGGGGCCATCTGAATCGGGTATTACAGCAATAGCCAGCTCATCGCCAATCAGACCTGAGGTCCATTTATCCAGCCAGGTTTTAACATCAATAGATTTGGCGGTGCAATGCTGCCACTCACCTTCAATCCATTGCTCGGCCAGCTCAGCATGAGGCCATACCGGAATGCAGCGCTCATCTTCTGCGCTGACCAGCACGAAGCCTTCTTCATCCGTTAAAATCCAGATTTCCTCTAAATCGGCCACGGCATGAACAAAATATTCATAACGTTGTTCAGCATCCAGTGAGACAACCCGGCTAAGTTCTTCAGTGCTTAAGTGATATTCCATAATGATTTCCTGCTTAAAAATAAGTGAATGAATGATGACGGATTTAACCTTATAAAGCCAATAGAAAAACCGCTTTGTCATCGCGAACAGGCCAAAATATCAGTATAGATCAGTGTCAGCGTTGCTTCAGGTTCAGGTTCAGTATCAGTATCAGGTTTAGTGTACAGCCGGCAGCGCAAACAGTTGGCGGGCTAAATATAACAACAGCGCATAGCGGGCACCTTTACCCAGCGCCACCAGCAGTAAAAATAAGCCAAAGCGGACCCGAAGCATGCCGGCTACCAGAGTTAGCGGGTCGCCAACTATCGGCAACCAGGCCAGCAGTAAGCTCCAGCTGCCGTAGCGCTTAAAGTGCTGCTCAGCTTTAGCTAACTGCGCCGGGCTTACCGGAAACCAGCGCTTATCAGAAAAGCGCAGCAATTCTTTGCCCAGATACCAGTTAACGCAGGAGCCCAGGGTATTACCGCAGGTGGCGGCCAGCCATAGCCACAATGGCGCGTAACCTTGTTGTGCCAACGCCAGTAACAGTACTTCAGAGGAGGCCGGCAATAAAGTGGCAGCAATAAAGCCGCTGGCAAAAAGTGAAAAATAGCCCAACAGCATAAAATGGTATTAACCCAGCTTAAAAAAACGCAGGCACTGTAGCAGATTATCAGGCACAGTTGATAATACAGTGAGCAATACAGTAAATCATACAGTTAATGAAAATCCCGCGACTTGCTGGCAAAGGCTGCCAGCTCATGACTTAAATCGGTCAGTCTGCCGGCTATTACATGGGTTACGTCACCTTCACGCTCTAAAATACCGTCTACCTGCAGTATTTGCGCCGTTAAAAAAGCCTGTTGCTGAGCCTGGGCTGTTGCCAGCCACACCACCACATTGGCCGTACCGGTTTCATCTTCCAGCGAGATAAAGGTAACCCCGGCAGCAGTGCCGGGGCGCTGGCGTAAGGTAACCAGGCCACTTATCCGTACCGGGCTTTTATGCCGAACCTCTTTTAACGACTCAGCGGCAATACTGCGCGGCAATTTACCGGCCCGGCGCAGCAGCGCAATCGGGTGTTGCTGTAAACTCAGACCCGTGGCCGCATAATCCTCCAGTACTTCATCTATCTCAGATGGCGCAGGCAATGGCCCATGCTGATAATTAGCCGGCTGTTCTGATACCACTGCAGTTGCATGCTCACTTTCGTTACTTTGATTACTGGCATTACTTTGATTACTGGCATTACTGGCATGGCTTTGTTCGGCACAAAAAAGCGGCAGGCTCTGCTGCTTATCCAGCAACTGCCAGCGGCTATTGTACCTGTCGCCACTTATGGCCACTAAGGCATTGGCACTGGCCAGCGCCTGTAAATCGCTACTGTTAAGGCCAGCCTGACGTACCTGGGACAGTGAGCGGTAACCCTCTGCAGGCCGGTGCTGCAGTAAGCGCTCAGCGCCTGTCGCACTTAACCCTTTGACCTGACGCAGCCCCAGCCGGATAGCATAATCCGCTTGCGCTGGTTGCTCTGGTTGCTCTGGTTGCTCTGGTTGCAAGGTATAATCCTGGCATGAACCATTAACACATACCGGTAATACCTTAACCTGATGCCTTTTGGCATCCTGTAGCAATTGCGACGGGCTGTAAAACCCCATGGGTAAGCTGTTAAGCAGTGCCGTATAAAAGGCCGCCGGATAATAATGTTTTAACCACGCCGAAATATAGGCCAGCACAGCAAAGCTGGCCGAATGCGACTCGGGAAAACCATATTCACCAAAGCCACAAATCTGCTGGTATATCCGCTCAGCAAATTCCTGCTGATAGCCCCGCTTCAGCATGCCGTTTATCAGCTTATCTTTAAATTGCAGCAATTCGCCGGTTTTTTTCCAGCTGGCCATCGCCCGGCGCAGCTGATCAGCTTCGCCGCCAGTAAAACCGGCAGCGACCATCGCCAGTGCTATTACCTGTTCCTGAAAAATTGGTACGCCCATGGTGCGGCTTAATACCTGCTCGACTTCCGGTGACGGATAACTGACCGGCTCGATGCCATTACGCCGTTTTAAATACGGATGCACCATATCGCCCTGAATAGGCCCGGGCCGGACGATGGCAATCTGCACCACTAAATCGTAATAACAGGCCGGTTTTAAGCGCGGCAACATGCTCATTTGCGCCCGGGATTCAATCTGAAACAAACCGACGGTATCGGCCTGCTGAATGAGCTTAAACACTGCCGGATCATCGCCCAGGGCATTAATGCCGGCAATACTGAGCGGCCGCTGATAATGTTGTTCGACTAAATTAAAGCACTTGCGAATGGCCGTCAGCATGCCCAGCGCCAGCACATCAACTTTTAACAGTTCCAGTGTTTCTAAATCATCTTTATCCCACTGGATCACGGTTCTGTCGCTCATCGCCGCATTTTCCACCGGCACCAGTTCATATAGCGGACCTTCGGAGATAACAAAGCCGCCCACATGCTGTGATAAATGGCGGGGAAAGCCGCGTAGCTCATCCACTAACTGCACAAGCTGACGGGTAGTCTCGCTGCCAGGATCCAGCCCCAGCGCCCCCAGTTGCTGCTGCCAGCTGGTAGCGGGATTACGCCGCTGAATATTTTTGATAAGGAAATCCAGCTGGCTTTCCGGCAATCCCAGTGCTTTACCAACATCCCGCAGCGCACTTTTAAAACGATAACTGATCACCGTTGCGGCCAGCGCAGCGCGCTCCCGGCCGTATTTCTGATACAGATACTGAATCACTTCTTCGCGCCGTTCATGCTCAAAATCGACGTCGATATCAGGCGGCTCCTGGCGCTCTTTTGATAAAAAACGTTCAAACAACACCTGAATTTGCCGCGGATCAACAGCAGTGATCTGCAGGCAATAACACACCACAGAATTAGCCGCTGACCCCCGGCCCTGATATAAAATATTGCGGCTTTGGGCAAACTGCACCAAATCGTAAATGGTCAGAAAAAAATATTCATAATTAAGCTCGCTGATAAGGTCCAGCTCTTTATCGATTAATGCCTGTACCCTTTGCGGTACGCCGTCGGTAAAGCGGATTTTACTGCCATGCGCTACCAGCTGCCGCAGATAACTACTGGCGGTTTGCCCTGCTGGCACCAGCTCAGCCGGATACTGGTATTTAAGCTCGCTAAGATTAAAACTGCAGCGCCCGGCAATAACCGCGGTTTCATTCAGCCAATTTTCGGGAAATAATTTTGCCAGCTTGGGCAAAGGCCTGAGCGCCCGTTCGGTATTGCTCAGCAGCTCTCGCCCCAGTTCACGCACCGGCCTGCCGGCCCGGATGGCGCTGACACAATGCTGCAGTGCCAGCCGGCCGGGCTGATGCATTAAAACAGCACCACAGCACATCAGGCTAAGCTGAAACTCACCGGCCAATTGCTGACAATACTGATTAAATTGCATCTCGTTATGGTTTAAATAGCGCCGCATTGCCAGCCATAACCGGCTGGCATGATACTTTTTAAGCCACTGCCCCCAGTACTGATCGCTGGCAGGATCTCCACTTGGCAACCATAAAATGAAACAGTGCTTAACCGACATTAAATCCCATTCAGTCAGCTGATATTCGCCTTTACGGCTGCGCCTTCTGGCATTGGTGATAACGCGGCATAACTCGCTGTAGGCCGCTTTAGTCGGACATAACAACACCAGCTGCAGTTTATCCAGCATAAACACACTGCCAACAATTAACTTTAAGCTAAGTTGCTGTTCATTAATTGCCCGATATGCCCGCACCACACCGGCAACTGAACATTCATCCGTTATCGCCAGCGCCTGATAGCCCAGGGATGCGGCCTCGGTTACCAGCTCCTGCGGGCTGGACGCCCCCTGCAGAAAACTGAAATGGCTTTGACAAAACAGTTCAGCGTATTGCATGGCCGTTACCTGCGTTGCCATTAACTGAACCAGCCATGGATAAACCATTGCTGACTGACCGTTCGATACAGCCATAACCACTGGCCCTGCTGGTTGCGGCCAATATAGTAATCGCGCTGTGCGCTCAGCTGCCAGCCATCAGGACACAACCGCTCCGGCCCCTGATTAATCGTCACAGCTTCTGTCAGGGGTTGTGGTGTGGCTAATAAAAATGCCGGCCGTAGTGCCAGCACCGGCTGCCCGATTGCGCCCTTTGTCAGCGGCGGGCTGCGCTTACTGGCCTTTTCAGGTAAATGCTGATCCTGCAGAGTTAAACCGCTGACCGCAGCCTGGCCTAAACGGGCCTGTAATAGCGATATCAGCTGTAATGCCGACATTCTGGCCTGATGCTGATTAAATAATGCTGCAGTAGCGTGCTGCTGGCCGGCAAAATGATTAACATCCAACTGCAGGCCATACACCGGTTCGGGCAAAGGCAGGCTCTCTAGTTGCAGCTGACATAACGCCAGCCAGGCCTCTGCTTTATATTCGCCCTGGGCCGAACCGATACTCAGCTTAAGCGGCGGATTATCCCGGAAAAACAAGCTAAGTAGCAGTTGATAGCAGTGACAGCTAGCCCGGCTAAGTTGCTGCTCCAGTTGCTGCAGCAGTTTGGCTAACGGTTTAACCAGCACAGTGCTGTCGCTGATGTCATACAGCAGTTCCAGATAACGGCTGAAACCAGGCTCAGGTTGCAAATACTCCAGCGCATGATAGTAATCGCCCCGTAACCGTCCCAGATAGCTAAGTAACTGACTATCGAAGCGCCGGGCCAGTTCCGCCGGTGGCAAAGCCTGTAACTGGCCAAGGGTATGGATACCCAGCCGGATCATTTGCTGCTGCATTGCCGGGATGAGCTCTGTAGCACTAAGCGGGCTGCTGTTAAGCGCGTTATTAAACAGCCGGTTATCGGCAGTAATTAACCCCGCCTGCTGATAAGCCAGGCATTTAGCCGCATAAGGAGTAGCACCGCAGCTGTACTGGTAGCGGTAAGTCAGTGCAGTAAGTTTTGCGCTAAGTGCCTGCCAGTAAGGTTCAAGCCCGCCATACAGCTGCAACATGCCATCAAGACGCAGAATAAGCCCGGCGGGATTATCTAAGGCAATATCACTGCTTAACTGGTACAGCTGCTGGGTAACGCTATGCAGTACTTTAGCCTGCTGCTCTGGCTGATAAGGCAGCAGCTGCAAGTCAGGGCAAAGGGCTGCGGCACTGGCCAGGCCCATTTTCAGCTTCAGCCCGGCATTAATTGCAGCAGCATTTATTTGTAATAGCTGATGCTGCTGATCAACCAGTGCGACCGGCAAGTTGCTGCTTTGGTCACTAAGCTGCAGATGATCCAACTGCAGCGCCGGAAAATGCAGATATAAAAATAACGCCATCTCAGCCAGCCTGACGAAGTGGTTCAGCAGTACCTGTTAAGCACAGTGCCGGCCACTGCTGATGCATACTTACCAGAAACGACGCTGCTGGCCAGCTGCCTTTACGTTTAAGTACCGTTAACTGCAGCCCCTGGGGATCCGGCTGCAGGCTGATACTTAAATTAACCGGCAAGCTTAATGTCTGGCTGCTATGCCTGAACACAATCAAGCTGGCAGCGCCCTGCTCTGCAGCGAGTTGTAACCGTCGGGCATGAGCTAAACTGATGGCCGCAGGCCATAGCAGCACGCTGGCGCAGCAGCCACTTTGCAGACACTGCTCAGCGGCCCATAACGCCTGTTGTTGTGGCGAAAGTTTTTTAACGGATTTAGGGTTTTTAGCCGCAGTAGTCAGCTTGGACAGCTTATCCAAACCCTGGCCAAAAGCCGGTTGCTCGCCCGGGGTAATGATCAGCACCTGGCTTAGCTCAAGCCCGCTACCGGCCAGCATATCGGCACTAAGTTCAGCCGGTGGGCCAATAAATACCAGCAAACGCTGGCTCTGCTGTTGTTGCTGTTGTAAATAAGGTAACAGCAGGCGCAGCTCACCAATACCGGCTTCAGTTTGAATATCTATCAGGCCGGTTGCCGGCAAGCCGCCGCCTAATTGCTGATCCAGCTCCTGATAGCCCGAGCTAACCGCCTGATAAGCCAGTTGTTGACTATCGCCATGCCATACCAGCTGGCGCCGGGCAAGTTGATCTAATAAGGCAGACATACATCACCATAAAATACTGTATATATAAACAGTATATATGGCTTTTTGCAAGATGCAATATCCAGCGCTAACGCTGGCGTTGCAACAGGGTTAACACTTCATAATGGCTGCTATGAGCAAACATATCAAACAGCTGAACTTTCAGTAATTTGTAGTGCTTAAGCCTGATTAAATCGTCCGTCAGGGTTTGGGCATTACAACTGGAATAAACCAGCCAGCCGGGTGCCAGCCGTTCAATATCCTGACATAAGGCAGCCCCTAAACCGCGCCGTGGCGGGTTTACCACCAGTAAATTTGGGGCCCTTGCTGCGGCACTGGCAAAGGCAGTGGCATCCAGCGCCTGAAAACTGACATCTGTTAATCCCATTTCAGCTGCTGAGCGTTTGGCACTGGCAATGGCTGCCGGGGCAATTTCAATGCCTGTCAGGCTTTGGCCGGATTTAACCAGATGCAAGCCAAAGCCACCGACGCCGCAAAACAGATCCCAGATCTGGCTGAACTGGCCTTGTTGCTGCTGCAGCTCAGACAGCCACTTTGCCGCCGTTTGATACAAGCTGGCAGCCACTACCGGCTGGGTCTGGAAAAAGCTTTGTGGTTGTAAATACAGCGGTACCTGATTGAGCTGCTCGGCCAGCACCGTTTGCTTAGTTAACACAATTTCTTCCGGCCCTTCCAGAATAGCGGCCGCTAATGGCTGCAGGTTAACCGAACAAATTTCCAGCTCTGGTAATTGCTGCAATAACCAGGGTAAATGTTTAGTAATGACAGCCAGGCAGTTTTTCGAACGCAGCACAAAGCGCAGCATAAAACGGCCACTGTGCAGGCTCTGGCTAAGCAGAATATATTTCAGTTCCCCAAGGCGGCTGGCAATATCATAAGGGGTAAGGCCGGCCTTGCTGATAAAGGCTTTGCACAGGCTGAACACAGGCCCAAAGCTGGCCGGATATAACGGGCAATCGGTTAAATCGACCTGCTCGCCGCGGTTATTAATAATGCCGAGGATTGGTGTGGCAACAGTGCCCAGCACCACCATTTTGGCTTTATATCGAAAGCCCTGCTGCTCGCTTGCCTGCGGCGCCAGGATCTGTGCGGGTTGCAGCGGTGCCAGTAAATCAGTCAGGTGTTGCTGTTTATCAGCCAGCTGCTGTAAATAGGGTTTTGCCAGCCACTGGCAGGACTGACAACGTTTGGCGTTAAAATGCTGACAAAACATAACTGACCTCAAATTTAAGTGAGGTAGTTTACCACTCAGGCAGCCGGCACCAAGAGCCAATTTTGCTTTATCTGGTTATAAAATATTTTCCAATACCTGACCTTCTTTTTTATAAATAACACCATTTTTCATTACCAGACTAACGTCTGACAGCCGGTTAATGTATTGGAGTACGTCCCCTTTTACCGCAATGATATCAGCATACTTTCCTTCGCTAATTGTGCCCAGTTTATCCGATACCCCCATCATCACTGCAGGCCAGTAGGTGGCAGCACGCAATGTATCCATGGCCGGAATATCCATAACATCAACCCATACGGCTAACTCATTCCAGGTACTCTGACAATGAAATTTAGTTGGTATACCACTGTCTGTCCCCACCAGAAAAACGACGCCTGCGTCGCGCAGCTGGGCAATTTTATTTTTCAGCGTTGGCTTTCTAAGTGGAGTCAGTTGCATATAGCTAAGCTTTCCAGGCTGTTGCAACGACTGTTTTATATCGGCAATAGTGTCGGGCTTTAATCCCCGCTGCCAGCAATCGGCATCCAGATGTTCCGGGTTAGCCACCATCGCATCATAATTCCATAAACCTTCGACTGTCGGGGTCCAGAATAATGGGCCGCCGGCAACCCGACCGGTAGCTGTGCGCTCTTTAAGCTGATTAAGTACATCTTCCGGAAAACCTGGTGCAGTGGTCAGCCCGGTATGTTCAAAATTATCCACCCCGATAGCTAAACCACGACGAATCTCATCCGGCCGGTGAGCATGTGCCACGACTTTCAGCCCATGTTTATGGGCCTGCTCAACGATAGCCGTGGCTTCTTGCAGGCTCATTTTATCCTGATCAATCAACTTGATAATATCGACACCTGCTGCAGCCAGCTTATCGACTTTTTCTCTGGCGTCTTTAACATTGAATATACTCCAGCGAAAGGCTTCAGTACCCGGATAGGCCCTGTGCTGCAAAAACGGACCAGAAATAAACAGTCTTGGGCCCGGAATTTCACCCGAAGCGATGCGTTGTTTGATATTTACCGAGTCTTGTAACGGCGCCCCTAAATCACGGGCACTGGTAACGCCTGCCAGCAATAACTGTAAAGCACTTGCCGGCATAATTTCATCTGACAACCGGTTTATGTATGTTTTATCCCAGTGCACATAATCAGCATGGCCGTTCAGCATCAGGTGAGCGTGGTTTTCCCATAACCCCGGCAACACATCCATGCCCTCTGTTGAAATAACTGTATAGCCTGGAGGTACCGGCAGGGTGTCGACAGTTCCTACCTGAACAATAATGTTGTCTTTAACCAGGATAACGCTGTTCGCCAGAGGCGCATTACCATAGCCATCAATAAGCCTTCCTCCCACCAGTGCTGTGTTTGCTGCCAGAGCCTGTCCCATCATCATGGTAATTATCATTGTTATTAATAGCCGCATTATTGATTTTTCCTGTTTATTTTTTGCTATGCAAGCAATTAACTTAGCTGCATTACTGCCACTTAACCATTTATTCTGTCTGATAAAACAGCACGTTGGTCCGGTAAATTAATTGGCAACCCTGCATTAACAGAATATGCCTGCTAAACTGATAATTAACTGTTAATTACGAAAAGTTGTAACACATTCCGGTAAGTAGCAGCCGGTAAGTGCTGGGAAGAAAAAGTTGCGGGGAGTAAAATGGAATTAAACAACAGTGGCAACGCTAAGGATGCTCTCGATAACTTTCAACGGGTACGGCGCAAGACACTCGCATTAACCGAGGGCTTATCGGACGAGGATATGGTGGTGCAATCTATGCCCGATGCCAGCCCGTTAAAATGGCATCTTGCCCATACCAGCTGGTTTTATGAGCATTTTATCCTGCGGCCCTATGCCGAAAATTATCCGGTTTTTAATGATGATTACAGCTATCTGTTTAACTCTTACTACGATGCAATAGGCCCAAGGCACGCCAGGCCGGCCAGAGGTTTATTAACCCGGCCGCCACTGCAGGATATTCTGGCCTATCGCCAGCATATTGAGCAGCATATGGCGGCGTTACTGCAGCGCCGGCCACCTGAGGTGGCTGAATTACTTACCCTGGGCTTACACCATGAAATGCAGCATCAGGAACTGATGTTAACCGATGTGCTGCATTTATTATCAGCTAATCCACTGGCACCGGCCGTGCAGCAAACCCCGCCGCCAGCCAGCCCGCAACCTTCCGAGCAGCAACTGCCGTTAGCAAAAATGTTAAGTCACGACGGTGGTCTGGTGCAGGTTGGGGCAACTGAGCAGGGCTTTAGTTACGACTGTGAAAATCCGCGTCATCAATTTTATCTGCAACCCTTTAAACTGGCCAGCCGGCCGGTAACCAATGGTGAATGGCTGCAGTTTATCGAAGATGGTGGTTATCAGAACCCGTTATTATGGCTGTCCGATGGCTGGCATTGCTGCCAGCAACAAGACTGGCAGGCGCCTTTGTACTGGCAGCAGCATCAGGGGAAATGGCTAAGTTTCAGCTTAAGTGGTTTACATCCGCTGAACCCGGCCGCGCCGGTCTGCCATATCAGTTATTACGAAGCGGATGCTTACGCCCGCTGGGCCGGCAAGCGTTTACCCCGAGAACAGGAATGGGAAGTCATTGCCGAGGCGCTGCCAGCGGCGATGAACGACGCTAATTTTCTGGAGCAACATATCTGGCAGCCCACCTCGTGTCAGAACCAACCGGATTTTCAAAAAGTATTCGGCGATGTCTGGGAATGGACCCAAAGCCCCTACACCGGCTATCCGGGCTTTAGTGCCGCCCAGGGCGAGCTTGCCGAATACAACGGCAAATTTATGGCCAATCAGTTTGTGCTGCGCGGCGGCTCCTGTGCCTCGCCGCGCCAGCAATTACGCAGCAGTTACCGAAACTTTTTTTACCCCCATCAACGCTGGCAGTTTAGCGGACTCAGATTAGCGGAGGATCAATAATGCCATCAGCTCAGACGCTGTTTCATACCCCGGATTTAAACATCGCCCCCCTGACCCCGGTGGTCGATCGCAACTTTGTCGACGATGTGTTAACCGGCCTGGCTTTACCGCAGAAACAACTGCACGCAAAATATTTTTATGATCAGCAGGGCTCAGATTATTTTGACCAGATCTGCCAGCTGCCTGAGTATTACCCCTACCAGAGTGAACTGAACCTGCTGCCCAAAGTAGCCAGTGATTTAGCCGACAACTTCAGCGCAGACTGCACCATCGTGGAATTTGGGGCCGGTTCGCTGGTAAAAATTAAGCCATTACTCAGTGGCATCAGCAGTATCCGCCAGTTTATTCCGATTGATATCAGCGGTATTCATCTGGAAATGGCCTGTCAGCAGTTACAAACTGACTATCCCGAGCTGGCAGTTAAGCCGGTGGTAGCCGATTTCTGCTTTCCGGTTGATCTGCCTGCACTTGGTCATCAGCAAAAAATCGGCTTTTTCCCGGGGTCGACCATTGGCAATTTTTGTCCGGCTCAGGCAGCCAGTTTTCTGGAAAATGCCCGCTGCACGCTGGGCCCGGACAGCTGCCTGCTTATCGGGGTGGACACCAAAAAGTCGCCGGTTTATCTGCACCGGGCCTATAACGATGCCGATGGCATAACAGCCCGCTTTAACCGCAACATTTTAACCCGGATCAACCGCGAGCTCGGTGCTAACTTTAACCCGGAAAGCTTTGAGCATTATGCATTTTACAATGCCGGCCAGGGCCGGATAGAGATGCACCTGGTCAGTACTGAGCAACAGGTAGTCGATGTTTTTGGCAGTGCCGTGGCGTTTGCCGCCGGTGAAAGTATTCATACCGAAAACTCTTATAAATATACTCCGGATGAATTTTGTCAGCTGGCGCAATCGGCCGGCTGGCAGGTAGAGCGAACCTGGCTGGCAGAGCAGGATTTATTCGCGACCTACCTGCTGCGAAACCGCTGTTAAAGTGGCGCCACGCTTATCGCGATGGTGACACTGGCGGCACCGCCTAAATCGTCCACCACAGATAACTGCACCTGGCCAGGCTGTCCTTGCCAGAACAGGGTCTCGCCCGGTGCTATCGCCCCCAGATAGCGTTTATCTGCAAACCAGTGCGCTTTGGTTACTGCGCCATCAAAACTGGCTTGCAACGCAATTTTCTGCTGTTCACTCTGCTGCCCCAACTGATAACTTAGCCCGGACTGAGGCGAGCGGATCTGCGGCGGCTGACCGCTTAGCAGCAAATTATCCGGACAAGGTGTTAAATAACGGGGGGGTTGCGCCAGTATAATACCGGCCTGGCGCATGGCATTGCTGATTTCAGATGGCCAAAACTCAAACACCTTAAGCTCTGTCACTCCAGGCTGGTGCGAGCAGGCGCGCAGCCCACTGCTGATATCAACCGGTATCGCCCGGTGCACATCAGAGACGTTAATCGGCGATACCCCGGGAATAAACCAGCCGGGCGCTGTCTGCGGACAATATTTATTCGGCAGATCACCACTGCGGCTACACAGCGCCACTTTTGTCAGGTTTAAACTGGCTGCCGGGCTGAACAGCCGCTGATTAACTTCTGGCTGTTGTGGTAATAATTCGAGTAATTCAAAAAATAACGGGCCGGCCGCGCTGCGCCCGACTAAATTCGGGTTACTGCTGCCATCGAAATTCCCCAGCCAGACCGCCAGCACATAATCCCCGCTTAACCCTACCGCCCAGGCATCGCGAAAGGCGTAAGACGTCCCGGTTTTCCACGCAACCGGACCAGACTCTGTCAGCTCACTTAATAAGCCACTTTGCAGCCCCGGGTGCTGGCGCAGCATATCGAGAGTTAAAAATGCCGCCTCCGGGCTTAACAATGGCTGGCTTTGCTCTGCCTCATTTTTTTGCTGTTGCCAGACAAGCGGTTGCCACTGGCCGCCATTGCCCAGCATCGCATACAGCTGCACCAACTGCGCCATGCTCAGCTCCATGCCGCCCAGCACCAAAGCTAAGCCATAGTGGCTGGCCGGCTCGGCTAACGGCACCCCGGCGGCATTTAGCCACTGGTAAAAGTCAGGTTGCTGCAGCTGAGCCTGCAGCTGCACCGCTGGCAAATTGCGACTGTTAATCAGCGCCGTTGTCGCTGATACCGGCCCGGCAAACTGGCGGTCAAAATTCTCCGGGTTAAAGCTGCCATAACGGCGCGGTAAGTCAGTCAGCAAGGTGTTCGGATGAATAAGCCCCTGCTGCAGCGCCAGGGCGTAAACAAAAGGCTTTAAGGCCGAGCCGGGTGAGCGCGCAGCAGTGACCCCATCAACCTGGCCGGCAATCACCTGATTATTAAAATCAGCCGAACCCAGCCAGGCCTGCACCTGCATGGTACTGCGCTTGATCAGTAACACGCTGCCATTGTTGATACCTGTTGCCTGCTGTCGCTGCAAATAGCGACCTAGCTGCTGCTCAAAACGTTGCTGCAGCGGTAACTGCAGGCTGGTATAAAACCGGCCCTGCTGCTGGCCCTGCGCGCGCAGCTGATTAATAAAATGCGGGGCCTGCTGCGGGATATCGGCCCGGTTTAAATACTGCAACGGCAAAGTTAACGGTAATGACTGGGCTGTCAGTTCAGCGGTCGTTTCAGTTTGTCGGTCAGGTTGCTGTTGCCAGATAGCAGTCAGCCGCTGCCGGGCCAGCTCCAGCTGCTGCTGACCGCTGCTGCTAAGCGGACTCCGCTGATTAGGATTTTGCGGAATAACACTAAGGGCGATGGCTTCGGGTAAGGTCAGCTCACTGGCTTCTTTACCAAAGTAAATCAGGCTGGCGGCCGCCACGCCTTCAATATTGCCGCCATAGGGAGCATAGTTAAAATAGGCTTCCAGCAACTCGGCTTTACTGAAATGGCGCTCCAGATACAGCGCATAAGCGACCTGCTGCAGTTTGCCTGCCATATGGCTGGTGTTCAGCTTAAACCGCAGCCGCGCCAGCTGCATACTGATAGTCGAGGCGCCCTGACGCCGGCCATCTCTAAGCACGCCCTGCCAGAAAGCCCGGGCAATAGCGGTGAAATCCAGACCAAAATGCTGGTAAAAGTTGCGATCTTCGTACAACAAAGTGGCACGCTGGATAACCGGTGCAATATCCTTAAGCGGTAGTTTTAACCGGTAGCGCTGATCGTCTGCCAGTTGCAGGCTTAGCAGCTCGCCATTGCCGGCAAAATAGGCGCTGCCCTGCTGATAAACGGCATATAAATCCGGTTTGGCCGATACAGCCAACAGCAATGCCGCCAATAGTAACACTATGCCAGCGGGTAACAGCAACCAGTGCAGCAGCCACTTAAGGCGGGGCTGCCAGCCAGGCTGTCGCTGTTGCACTGCCATCTGCCAGCGGCCTTAACGGGCCGCTGTCACGACGAAGCGACCGGCAGCCGTGTTGGCGTAAACCCTGCTGTCGTACATCGCCTCGGCAGCGGCCGCTGGCACGGTAAAGTCACCGGCTGCCGTCACTTTTACCTGATAGCGCAGTTCGGTCATTTTTGGCCCGAAACCGGCATAATACACCAGCCTGTCTTCGCGGATATCAACATAATCAGCACGCCACGGCCCCTGCTCTCTGGCAACGGAGCTGCGGATAATACTAAAACCGGCCGGCAGTAAATCAATTACCGCAACATTGTTGTGCCAGTTGTTGCCGGTACTGCGTACCCGCAGCCTTACGGTGAGTTCATCGCCCTGGCGCGCTTCGCTGACCACATCGCCGGCGCTGTTTAAATAATCCCGGACGATTTCCAGTTGCTCAGAACGGGCGATGGCAGGCGGCGTTTTGGCAAAGCCGCTTTCACTTAACGCATAAAACAACGGTGCGTTATTATCGCCGTCAGCGCGCTCAATCAGTATCTTTTCAGCATCGCTGCTAAAGGCAAACCGCGCCAGGCTGCTGCGGTTATCGGCAGCGGTCAGTTCGGTGCGCGTCCCTGCCGCACTCAGCTGATAAAGCTGCGGCACAGCGGCATTAACCACATTCTGCAGCTGGCTGTAAGCTGCTAACGCCAGTACCGCATACGATGAGCCAATGGTGTTGTACTGCTCGTCAAAAACCGGTTGCAGCAAGCTTATGATATGTTGTTTATTCAGCGCTCTGGCCTGCTCAGGAAAATGCCGCGCCAGCAGGTACACATACTGCGCATCCAGGCTCAGCTGCGGCTGAAATACCGGGTTAGCGAAAGGCGGCAGCGGGTTAGCAAGCCGTTGTGCTTGCCGGCGCTGCAAATATGCCTGTTGCATGGCAGAGCTTTCTCCCAGCCGGTAATCACCAATTAAGCCCAGGGCCACCGCCGGTTGCTGCATCAGCTGATAGCTGGCCGCCATATAAATAGCGGTAATATCGGTTTGCCAGGCTTGCTGGTGTTGCTGTTGCAGCCGCTCATGTAATTCGACCAGATAATTGCTGGTAACTATGCCACTGCGGGTTAACAGATAGATGGCATTGGCCCGCAGCCGGGCCTGATATAAATTGCCGCCACTTTGCCTTGCCACTTCATGCAGATAGCTCAGGCCCTGCCGGTACAGATAATCCGGCACCGCCAGCCCCTGTTCGCGGGCCGCCATTAAAAAGTGCATCACATAAATACTGGGGAAATCTGCTGTGTTGTAGCCGCCCGGCCAGAAACTGAAGCCGCCATCGCTTTGCTGACGCTCAGCGAGTTTCTGAATTAACACGGCAAATTGTTGTTGCACCAACGGCAGACGCGCCTGATATCCCGGTTGCTGCACCAGCCCCAGCCAAGGGAATACCTGCGACACCACCTGCTCGGTACAGCCATGCGGATAACTGGCCAGATAATCAGTAAAGCTCTCAGCCAGTACCAGCGGATTAGCCGATGCGGCGACATTAAGCCTGGCCAACTCGCTGTGCAGCGGGTAGCGGGTGGTTAACGTCAGTGGCAGCTTGTCGCTATAGCCAACCTGCAGCGTTGTCTGATAATGACTGGCCGGCCGGATACTGAAACTAACCTGCCGGTTTGATTCCTCCTGCAACTCGCCCTGCTGATAACGGGCGCTGAAGCTAAGGCTATACTCGCCGGGATTTTCGCCGGCTTTTAAGCGAAAACGGGCACTTTGCTCACTGCCCTCACTGATTTGCAGGTTTTGCTGCAGCGGACCGACGGCGGTTACTCCATCAGGCAGTGTCAGACTGATCCTGATAGCAGCATTATCGCCGGAGCCCTGCACACCATTGGCAACAGAGACACTTACCTCGAACTCATCGCCCGGCGCAGCGCTATGTAACACTTGCGGCGTTAATACAAAGGGCCCGCGCACCTGAACATCAACGCTGTGCGCGCCCAGCGCCGTATCGCTAAGTGCCACGGCCATCAGTTTTAAATTACCGCTGAAACTGGCCGGCACCTGCACCTGTTGCATATCGGGCCCGGCTTTAACCATGCCTAACCAGAACACCCCGGGTTGTTCGGCCCGGCGGGCGAACGGATTCAGGTTTTTCTGCAGCATCATATCTGCTGACATCGCCATCCGCTCCCGATCATCACCGCCCACCCCGGCCAGCTGGCGTTGCAGCAAACTGAACTCCGGCAAAATTAAATCGAGCATTTGCAGGCTACGTACCTGCAGCGCCCGTTTTTGTAAAAAGTGACCTAACGGATCGGGCAGCTGATAACCAGCCACCTGCAAAATACCCTCATCTACGCCGTAAATCAGCATATCGGCAGCTTCAGCTGCCTGATATTCGATAGTAAAGGGTTTACCGGGTCGCACTTCAGCAGGCGCGTTAAGGCTGATATCAAGCTGGCGCCGGCTGCGATCAATATTAAAAGGCACCACGGCATAACTTAACGGACTGACAAACAGCGCGTCAGAATCGGCGGCGCGGACAAAGCTGACGTTAATATAAGCATTGCCTTCCAGACCGTCAGGGAGTTGAATGCGCTGAATACTGCTGGTGGTATTAGCGCTAAACCAGCTGAAGGCATGTACCTTATCACTTTCAATACTGATTAAGCCGCTACCGGTATAAGGTGCGGTAATGTTAAGCTCAATCCACTCGCCTGCCTTATAATCCGTTTTATTCAGCTTTACTGTTAATGCGGCATTTTTTTCCAGCATGGCAGCGAAATTACCCTCGCCCACCACACTAAAGGCCAGGCTGCCAAGCAAAGTGCCACTGCTGTCAGTAAGCTTTAACTCAAAATCTCCGGGCGTGGCGGTTGGCAGCGAATAATCGGTGCCATCTGCCCCAATAGCAAAAGGCATTTCACTCAGGGCAATATCCTGGACAATACTCTGGTACTGATAAGTGCCATCGTCCTGTTTGACCAGACTGGTTACCGGCCGTTTTTCAATCAGCTGCAGCTTAAGGTTGCTTAGGGCAATCTGGTTAAGCGCATTATCAATAGCAATAAAGTTAACACTGCGCTGTTGCTGTTTTTTCAGGTACCCAAGCTCACCATCGGCTTTTACGGCCACAACCTGCTTTAACGGCGACACTAAACTGCTGAGCCGTTGCTGCACGCTGCGCCCGCCGCCGGCATCAAACCCTTCAGTGGTAACAATAAGCTGATAGGTACCGCCGCTATACTGCTCCAGACCCAGGGCAAAGGTGGCGCTGCCATCAGCATCAGTTTGTTGCGGCTCGAGGCTCTGTGCTACCCGCTCGGCGTTAACATTATCCTGCTGCGGGCTTAATATCTGATAATCCGGATACTCACTGAAACTGAAATTGCGCGGAATAAGTTCCAGCCGCGCCTCCACCCGGCGCTGCTGCGCCGGGGTACCAAACAAATTATCCAGCTGCACCGCTACCGCTAAACCGGCCGGGTGTAACCAGCCTTTATTGTTGCCAGTGGTATCGTCCTGCACCAGGCGGCTGCTGATCTTCATTGTATCGGGCTGGAACTCTTCCACACTGAAACTGACCGTACCCAGATGACGCTCAGTATTGCCCTTACTGTCGAGCAAACTGACACTGGCGTGATAGTTACCGGTATCGCTGTGCGCCTGAGTATCCAGGGTAAAATTATGCATGCCGCGGCCGCTTAAGCTGAAGTTCTGTTGCCAGAAGGTATTACCGCGCGGTCCCTGCACCTGTATTTTTAATGGTAACGCCTGCGCTGCCGCACTCAGATCGCCATGGCGGATAATAGCCGCCAGCTGCACCTGCTCACCCGGCCGGTAAATACCGCGGTCGCTGAACAGATAGGCCGTTAAGCTTTTCGCATCGTCCGGGCTCTGGTACTGGCCACTGGTATTAAACTTAGAGTAATCCAGCTGCCGGCTGTAGCGATCATACGGAATAAAACTGGTATCGACTACGCCACTGCGGCTGCGGTTTACCCGGTATACGGTAGGTTGCTGCTCGCGGTTAAACTGACTTGTGCTGGCAAAGCTTACGGTACCGCGCGCATCGGTCTTCGCCTGAAACAGGGCGACGCCATTGCGGCCAAGTAACGCAACCTCAGCACCTGCAACCGGCTTGCCATCGACCAGCGACAACACAAACAGCTGCTGACTGCTGTCGTTGTTATGCTTTACCAGCAGGCCCAAATCGGTTACCAGCACCAGTCGTTTATCCAGCTGCTGGCCTTCCACATCCGGGCGGGCCGGGTCAAACTCGCTTAGCTCAATAAAAAACACGCCCATGCCGGCTTGCTGCAGGTAGGGTGTTAACGTCAGCGCCTGATAACTTGCCTGCTGCGGTGAGTCCTGGCTCACTGTATAGGTATGCTGCTGTAAACTGGTTATATTACTCTGATTAAAGCTGTAGTTATGAAATGAAGGCTGGCTGATGTCGCCACCGGTCTGGGTAATTAAATGGTTCAGTTGCTCTGGCAGCAGCTTATGTAATTTTACTCTGACCCCTTTAACACCGCGGCTGAGTAACTGTAGTTTCTGCTCGCCACTGAGGGTAAGCACAGCGCCCTCACCGACTATCCGTGCTTCTTTCGGGTAAACTGGTGCCTGCACCACGGCCCGGTATTCATTAGCCAGGGTAAAGTCGCTGACAGACTGCAGGCCGGCAGGCACGCTGACAAACAGGTGCTTACCGGGCGGTAAATCCAGCTTAATACTAAAGGCGTTATCATGCGCCAGCTCGCCCGGCATCAACTGAAAACTAACCAGGCTGGCCTGCTGTAATACGGTACTGTTTACTTCACCGGGCGCCCAGTAATTCGAGTTACGCCGCGGGTTTTCCGGCAACAGAAACAGCTTTAGCTTATTTTGCAGCTCAGTGCGGCTCAGGCGGTCGGTAAAGCTTAACAGCAACATTTGTTCGGGTTGCTGCTCCGGATTTCTGACAATGTCGGTGCGCAGCTCACTGACTTTTAAAAAACTGCTTTTGTCCGGCACCAGCATTTGTGCCTCGGTCGCCTCAGCAGTTTTACCATCGCCGTGCACTGCGCTTACCCCGGCGGCCAGTTGCACTGTTAAATACTGCTCATGGGCCGGCAGGCTGATAGCTTCCGACTGCAGATACAGCTGACGGCCGCTGTTATCAGCAGTCAGGCTAAAGGCAATGGTCTGTGGCTTGTCGCTGCGTTTGGCACCATCCTCACGCATCAGCATAGTCAGTTTCTGCCGGACACTTTCCAGCTGCACCGGATGACTGAAGTTAATAGTGGCCACCACCTGCCGTTTGGCCGGCTCGGTCGGATCCTGATAAAAACGCAGCCGGTTAATCTCTGCCGTTAATGGCACAGTGCTGAAGCGATATTGCCTGCTGGCCAGGGTAATTTGCGGGTTAAAAATGCGCTTTTCCAGCCTGATGCTGTATTGCTGACCAGCGGGCCAGGCTTTGTCGGGGGTGAAAGTCAGGGTATTGTCATCCTGCCACAGCCACTTGCCGGCAATAGCCGGGCTGATGGCGGCACCGTCACTCAGCACTTCGCCAATTAAATCAAGCCGGGCGGCGGAGAGCATCGGTGCCGGCATTGATGTGTTAGTGGGGCTGCCTTCCCTTCGCGGCTGCGGCAAAAGGCTTTCTTCATGGTCTGCTGTCGAAAAATCATATTTAAATTGCAGCTGCAGCGCGGTGGGCTGCTCAATATCATCCTGATAGTGACCCAGCTCAGGCGCAATAACCTCTGCTTTTACCAGCAGAGGTTTAGGTAATTGCTGGTAGTAGTAATAGCCCGCCGCCATCGCCAGAACGACTATCAGCAACAACGTTACCGTGCCCCAGAAACGGCCGGGCCGCGCTTTAGCAGTTTGGGTTAAATCTGCCAGCCAGTGCGGTGCGGTCCAGCGGACAGAGCCAAAGATAGCGTGAAAAATGTTAGTAGCAGAGGAACCGGAGGCAGGCATAACCAATCCTTGTTATTGCAGGGGCATTACAACCACAGATAACGCCGAGTATAACCGGCGAAAATTAATCACTGATGAACTATAGCAGCAAGCGCTGAAACACTTAACCGCTTGCTGGTAAAGAGTTGTTATATCGAATAAATAAAGCCGCTGGGTGACAGCGGCTTTGCTATTTTTACTAAGCGGCCTGATGTTTACAGTGGGCTGAAACCATTGTCTTTAATCGCAACGGTGCTTACTTCCCCCAGGCTTTGCGCCAGTTCATTAAGCTCACTGGCTTTACCAATAAGGACAAACTGCAACTGTTGCTGCGGAAAATACTGATTAATCAAACGCTCAGTGTCAGCCAGGGTCAGGCTGTCAACCTTTTGCTCAAAGTCGTTAATATAACCTTTATCAAGCTGGTACAGATGCATACTACCGAGCAAGTCAGCCAGCTGGCTGTTAGTTTCGTAGTTCGGTGGAAACTGGCCTTTAACATAGGCTTTGGCCGAATCGAGGGTCGGCTGATCAATGCCTTGTTGCCATAACCTGCGATAGGTTGCCAGAGCCAGCTCAATGGTCTGCCGGCTGGTTTCGGTTTTGGTAAACGTACTTATCTGAAAAGCGCCGGCGCTGCTTAACGAACTAAAGCCGGAGCGCGCGCCATAGGTCAGCCCGCTGTTGACCCGCAGTTCATCATTCAGCCATGAGGTAAACCGGCCGCCGAGGATGGTATTGATAACCTCCAGACCGACATAGTCCGGATTATTCTGGCTGACACCCACGCCCCCAATCATCAGGGTGGTTTCGGTGGCATCGGCTTTATCTACCAGCAATACCCGGGCTGCTGCAGGCGCAGTGACATCGGGCAATATCGGTTTTGCTGCACTCTTGCCCTGCCAGCTGGCAAAACGGCTGGTTAATTGCCGGCTTAAATCTGCAGGGTTAAACTCTCCGGCCACGGCAATAGCGACATTATCGGGCTGATAATAGCGCTGGTAAAAACCGGTAACGCTCGAAAGATCCAGCGCCGCAAGCGACTGCTCGCTGCCGGTATTGGGTTTGGCATACGGATGCTGGCCATAAAGTAAACTGTCGAAATAACGGCTGATCACATTGCGCGGGCTTTCTTTTGCCTGCTGTTGCTGCGCCACTAACCGGGCATGCAGCTTGCTAAACTCATCGGCATTAAACTCTGGCTGCATCAGCACCGCCGCCAGTAAATCCAGCATAGCGGCAGTGTCTTTTTGCATAAAGGTCATGCTCAGGTAGCTGACCTCTTTGCCATTACTGGTAACCAGGCTGGCTCCAATAAAATCAGTTTCCTGCTCCAGTTGCTGTTTGCTTTTACCGCCGGCGCCCAGCAACAGGCTTTGTGAGGTTAAAAACGCCTCACCTCCCTGCTTATCGGCCACCGCACCAGCACCGATAATAACTTCAACACTGAGTAGCGGCACTTCATGCTGCGGCATTAAATATAAGGTCAGGCCGTTATCCAGCACGATTGTCTGATAAGCCGGCAACTGAAAACCGCTTACTGCTGCGTCTGCACCCGCAGGCACTGCCGCCACTGCGGTTGCGGGCTGGTCGGAGACGCTGCTGCAACCTGCCAGCGTAAAGCAACAGGCTAGCAGTGCGCTAAGCACTGGTTTCTTACTAACATAATGGCTCATTCGTCTGTCTCCTCAGTTGCATCCAGCACACCGACAGTGCGGTTAGCCCGGGTAAGATACTTACCGGCAACCCGCTGAATATCAGCTGCGGTGACGTTATTAAACAGTTCAGCGGTTTGATAAAGCTTACGGTAGTCACCAAAGTACAGCTGGTAGGTACCAATATTATTGGCTTTGCCATTAATGGTTTGCATATTGCGGTAAAAATCCATCAGCTGAATATTTTTTGCTTTTTCCAGCTCACGGGCTGTTACGCCCTCTTCTGCTACCGCCCGCAGGGCTTTTAACATTGCCTGCTCCAGCGTGCTGGCGGCAACGCCCGGCCGGGCAATGGCATAGACATAAAACAAATTGGGATCAAACGACAACGGCAGGTTGGTAAACACGTTGGTGGCCAATTGCTGCTCTACCAATGCCTGATACAAACGGGAGCTTTTGCCATTGCTTAAAATGGTACTCATCAGCTCTAACGCATAGTAATCGGGATCTGAGGTAGCCGGCACATGATAGCCCAGCATAATATTCGGCGAGGTTGCTGATGTTTTCTGGACAAATACCCGGCGCTGGCCTTTTTGCTCCGGCTCAACGGTTCTGACGTCGCGTGGCGCCGGCTGGGCCGGTATCGGCGCAAAGTACTGCTCTGCTAATTGCTTAACCTGCTCCAGAGTAACGGCACCGGCAATAACCACCACCGCGTTGTTTGGCGCATAATAGGTTTTATGGTATTGCACTAAATCGTCAAGGGTCCAGGCCTGAATATCAGACTCATGGCCAATGATCGACCAGCTGTAAGGGTGGGCCTGAAATGCCACACTTTTCAGCGCTTCATTTAATGTCCGGTAATTAGAGTTTTCCAGGCCGGTACTGCGCTCAGAGGTCACCACCCCTCGCTCGCTTTCCACCATGGCCGGATCGATCGCCAGATTGGCTATCCGGTCGGCTTCCAGATCGAAGATGACTTCCATTGCTGACTGCGGAAACCAGTTGGTGTAAACGGTCAGGTTCTCGGTGGTGTAGGCGTTATTGGCGCCACCGGATGCTTCCATTACCTGATCGAACATTTTAGGGCCGTATTTTTCAGCACCGTTGAACATCATATGTTCAAAAAAGTGAGAGATACCGGTAATGCCCGGCGCTTCATTGCGCGAGCCTACTTTCCAGAATAAGTACATATTGGCATTGGGAATAGAATGATCTTCCAGCACCAGAATTTGCATGCCATTGTCTAAGGTAAATTGCTGGACATCTTTTGCTGCAGTGTTTGCCGATGCTGTATTTGCTGCAACGGCCAGGCTTAACCACAAGGTTAGCCAGCCTTTGCTGATAAACTGTTTCATAAGCGCTCCTCGCTTTTCAGCCTGACATTTTCGTCAGGTTAACCAGGCTAAACTATAGAAGTGTTGCAGAGGTGTAAAGTGGCGCTTTGGTTAAATTGTAACTAAATAAAATGTAACGAAATATAGCGCTGAAAATGGCCCGGCAAAACTGGCTTAACCCAGTGAAAAGCAATGCAGTGGCCGATACTGTAACCGGTCATCCTGGCGGGCAGAGCAATACAGGGCATACTGGTTAATCTGCAGGGTAAGAGGTGCCAACGGCCGGTGTAATGCTGGCGGGCATTTGGCATGGCGCGCCAGGGTAACATGCGGCCGGTATTTGTCATGGATATCGTTAAAACCCTCTGCTTTACAAAGCGCCGCAACCTGCTGTTGCAAAGCAGTAAGCGGTGCTGGTATTTGCGACGGGGCCAGATAAAGAATTTCCGGTTTAGCAAAGCAGGCCAGATGATCCAGCGTCAGCACAAAGGCCGGCCGGTCAATCTGGCTGGCAGCAGCAACCAGCCGCTGTTGCTGCTGTGCATCGACCTCGCCTAAGAAAAACAGGGTCAGGTGCAGGTTATCGCTGGCGACGGCTTTGGCTTGCGGACATAAGCTAAGCGCCTGTTGCTGATACGCCAGCAACTGTTGTTGCTGCGTCTCTGAGAATTTAAGGCTGAAAAACAGCCGCGCCATCAGCCTTTGGCCCGCCGGCTGGCTTTCGGTTTGCCGCTGCCGCTGTTCGCCGGCTTGCCAGCTGTGCCGGACTGCTTGCCAGATAAGTTGTCAGCTCCCTTGGCAAACGGCTTTTTAGGCTGCTGCTTGCGTTGGCCGGCAATGGCCTTTGCCGCCGGGTTTAAGCCGGTATGACGGCTAAGCGCCGGCTTACCGCCTTTACCAGGCTTTTTAAACTGCTCGTCTTTGCTCTCTTCCGGCACTAAACAGCCTTTGCTGCGACCAATTAAATGACTCAGACCCATTTTAATTAAGGCTTCGCGAATTTGCGGCCAGCCTTTGGGGTCGTGATACCGCAATATGGCTTTATGCAGCCGGCGCTGCCGCTCACCTTTTGGCACTGGCACCACTTCGTCATTGGCTTTGTTAATGTTTTTCAGCGAGTTCATTTCGGTGTGGTAAATGGTGGTCGCGTTCGCCATCGGGCTGGGGTAAAAATTCTGTACCTGATCCAGTTTAAAATCGCGCTCTTTTAACCACAGCGCTAAATTCACCATATCCATATCAGTTGTACCGGGGTGGGCAGCGATAAAATACGGAATTAAATACTGCTCTTTGCCGGCTTCTTTACTGAAACGGTCAAACATTTCTTTAAATTTGTCATAAGCGCCCATGCCCGGCTTCATCATTTTTGATAACGGGCCTTCTTCGGTGTGCTCGGGCGCTATTTTTAAATAGCCGCCGACATGATGCTGCACCAGTTCGCGCACATAGTTCGGGTCTTCGACTGCCAGGTCATAGCGCACGCCCGAGGCAATCAGCACTTTTTTAATGCCGGGTAAATTACGCGCTTCGCGATAAAGCTCAACCGTTGGGCTTTGGTCGGTGTCCATATGCTCGCAGATGGTCGGGTACACACAAGAGGGCCGGCGACAGGTTTGCTCGGCTTTCGGGTTTTTACAGTTTAAGCGATACATATTGGCGGTTGGGCCGCCCAAATCGGAGATAACACCGGTAAATCCGGGTACTTTGTCGCGAATATCCTTGATCTCCTGCATTATCGACTCTTTCGAGCGACTTTGAATAACGCGGCCTTCGTGTTCGGTAATCGAGCAGAACGAGCAACCACCAAAGCAGCCGCGCATAATATTGACCGAGGTTTTAATCATCTCGTAAGCCGGGATTTTTTCCTTGCCATATACCGGATGCGGTACCCGCTGATACGGCAGGCCAAATACCAGGTCCATCTCTTCGGTGCTAAGCGGAAACGCCGGTGGGTTTACCCACAAATGGCGGTCGCCATGGCGCTGCATGATAGCGCGGGCACAACCCGGGTTGGTTTCCTGGTGTAAAATGCGTGAGGCGTGGGCATATAACGGCTTATTTACGCTTACCTGCTCAAACGCCGGCAGCTTAACGTAGGTTTGCTCCCACGGCTTTTGCCGCGCCGGCTGCACCATTATTGGCTTTGCTTCAACCTCTTGAGGCTTACTTAAATCAATACCGGCTTTGGCAAACTCAGAATAGCTACTGCAGCCCACATCATCGGCGCCGTAAGGGTTAGAAATCGGGTCTATCTTGCCAATTTTATCAATAGCGGTGGAATCGACGCCACGCCAGCCCGGCAGCGGCTCTTTGCGGATAACCGCGGTGCCGCGCACATCCTGAATCTCGCTGATCGGCACACCCGAGGCAATCCGGTATGCCACTTCAATTAATGGCCGCTCGGCATTACCGTAAATTAAAATATCGGCCTTGGCGTCAAATATCACCGAGCGGCGAATTTTTTCAGACCAGTAATCGTAATGGGCAATCCGGCGCAGGCTTGCCTCGATGCCACCAATAATCACCGGCACTTCTTTATAGGCTTCTTTACAACGCTGGGTATACACAGTAACAGCGCGATCCGGCCGCTTGCCGCCAATATCGCCAGCGGTATAGGCATCGTCATGGCGCAGCTTTTTATCGGCGGTGTAACGGTTAATCATCGAGTCCATATTGCCGGCCGACACGCCAAAAAACAGGTTTGGTTTACCCAGACGCATAAAGTCATCTTTGCTATGCCAGTCCGGCTGACAAATAAGGCCAACCCGGTAACCCTGCGCTTCTAACATCCGCCCGACGACTGCCATCCCAAAGCTGGGGTGGTCAACATAGGCATCGCCGACGACCAGAATTACATCGCAGCTGTCCCAGCCAAGCTGGTCCATCTCGGCGCGCGACATCGGTAAAAACGGCGCCGTGCCATAGCACTCGGCCCAGTATTTAGGGTAAGAGAATAAATCACGCTCAGGCGCCATCCGTGCTACAGGGGCAGATTTGCGGGAAACGATAGCAGCAGTGGACATAAATTAAGCACCTGAGTGAAGCAAGGGCGCGTATTATACAGGGAGTAATCGGGAAAGGCGAATGGTGGGGTTGGGGATTTACATTTAAAGAAAAACCAAACTTGGTTAAGGCTTTATTTGCTGCAAAAGCTGACGCGCATATTGCGACCCTACTATAATCGGCAAAGCGTTCCGTCTGCCATCAGAATGCTTCCAACTGATAAATATGATCGGCATAGCGCTTACCGGCGATAGTATGGGCATCCGGTACTATTGCTGCCAGACTAAAACCAACTTTCTCCAGCACCCGCTCTGAACCAACATTGCCCTCTGTAACTACCGCTTTAAATTTTATAATTCCCTGAGTTGTTTTCGCCCAGTCCACTAACGCCGCTAGCGATTCAGAGCCAAAACCCTTGCCATAAAACTGCGGCAACAGCAGATAACCTACCTCTGCTACGCCGCTGGTTAAGCACAAGCCGGTTACTCCTATCGCTTGCCCTGTTTCGCGCAAGGTAATGGTAAGGCACAGCCAATGTTCAGCGGCGTTGTGCCACGGCGTTAGCCGATGCTGAAACTTTTGTTGCAGCTCAGCTTCAGTGGGCGGATCAAAACATAAAGCAATCACATCAGACTCAGTGTGCAAAGCCTGAAACAACGGCCAGTCAGATGCGGTGAGTGGAACCATCTTTAAATGAGAAGTTGTTATCATCATTTCAGGCTACTTAATATTTTTCAGTGCTGTGCGCTATACCAGCACTAACATGGCTTATTCATCAGAGCTAAATATGCAATGTTTCGCAAAGTCTTTCACTTCATTGGCGCTCCAGTCGCCTTTGGGTTTATTTTCTAACTGCTCACACCATTTTTTCGAGCCCACTTCCGGTGCACAACCTGTCAGTAGTAAAGTTGTTGCCAGTAAGATTAACGCTTCTAATTTCATTATTTTTTCTTTTCACGCTTAAATTGCCGATTACATTTGCCGAAAAGCCAAGCTTGGTCAAGGCTTTATTTGCTGCAAAAACTAAGTGCGCAATAGCGCACCCTTACGATGTTTTGGTATTCTCGCCTATTTAATGCGCGGCCAGTTGATGGTAGAACTCGGGGTTGTCCTGAATAGTAGCCAGCACTTTGGCGGCGAGGCCGGTTGGGTTGCGGCGCTTGCTTTCCCAACTTTTAATGGTATCAACACTGGTACCGAGTGCATGGGCTAATTGCGCCTGAGTAATGGCTAAGCTTTCACGCAGCGCTTTAACGTCTGCCAGTTCATAGCGGGTTACCCGGCTTGCTTGTTTGCGGCCCTGCTTAATATCCACCGCTTCGGTCAGAGAATCCTTTAAATCGTTAAAGATACTCACACTACACCTCGCCTTTAAGTAACTTGGTTAACTGTTTTAATTCAGCTTTTTCAGCTGCAGTCAGGCTGTCTTTTTCGTTTTTAGCATAGGCCAACAGCATATAGATAACTTCTGCCGTTGCCAGACAATAGATAACTCTGGCGCTGCCGCTTTTACCCTGCCCATCAGTTGCCATACGCACCTTGCGTAGCCCACCAGTACCTGAGATCAGATCGCCCTTCATCGGCTGGGCAATAAGCTCTTGCTGCAGTACCCTTAAGTCGTCGTCAGTAGCAATTTGCTTGATCTGCTTGGTAAACAGCGATGTTTCGATAAACTCGATGGCATGCCATGTCAAAACTTACCTCCTTGTAAGCCATTGATGATGTACATAGTACACCTTTTGAGTTAATTGTCCAAGTATATACTAGAGGCCAGAAAACTGAGGGCGCAGTGATGCGCCCCTAATTTGGTGAAACGTTATTACAAATGGTAATAGCTTGTACTGACAGTCTAGAAAATGCCTTAGTACTTCTTGTACACCTCGCCTCTTGGTTTAGCGTCGAGGATAAGAACTTCTAATTCTGTATCATTTATTCGGTAAACAATGCGGTGATGACCGACACGATATCTGTATGTATCAACATAACCGGTTAATAAAATAGCACCATGCAATTTAGGATTTTCTGCAATCTGTTCTAAAGCGGAGATGACCCGGTCACGGATATGAGGATGAAGCTTTTTAATGTCTTTTTTCGCTTCCCTGTGAAGTATGACATTGTAACTCATTTATGCTCCTTTTTTAGCGGCAGCAAGTTCTTGTTTTAAATCCGATAACGATGAAGTTTGCTTAGATGCTTTCTGCTGACTCATTTCGAGCGTTCGCTTTGCAAGCTCTGCACGCTGTTCTGAACTAAGATGTTTATCATTTGGCTTAGTCACAGGCCTAAATCCTTCTTAAAATCTTGCAGACTTTGAGAACCACTTAAATCTTTACTTCGCTCGTCAACAAAGCTGACATCAGCGTTATTGTCTAATTGATCAAGAAACCATTCGTATTGCTCAGCGGTAAGAATAGCGCCTAAGGTTTTTCCATTCTTGGTAAGAACCAGTTCGCTTCTCTGAGAGCCCAGAGCATCAACAAAGCTCTTAATAGCTTCTAAGTCAGTGATTTCTGTTTCGTTATAATTTTCCATTCTTTACTCCACTAAATTGGAATGAGGTAGATACTGCCAAAATAAAAACCAAATATCAAACATTATTTAAACAATAAATTCACACTCTGAGAGTTTCCCCCGGCAAAACGTGTTGAATGCGTTAAATCGTTTCAGCTTCCGGACTTTTTTGCGCCGGGCAATCAAACTGCTGGGCATTGTCACCACTGAATTTACCTGCTGCTAAAAAATGCAGTACCTGCTTAATTACTTTTTGCCGTTTCATCAGAAACGGGTGCGATACATTAACGGTAACCAGGGCGCACATACCCTGCACTTTGGTGTTTTCTACCGACACCTTGCCGTCATCCGGATTAGGCAGAAAGTTCGATAATATAAGATTAATAGAGCTGGTACCGGCAATGATGCCCAGTTCAAAGTTTACCGGCCCCAGCTGTTTGGGTACGTCCTGCTCGCCGGTGCCCAGCTGCATGCCAGCCGGGCCGTTAAATGCCTTAAACCCCGGTATATCTTTTATATTATCGACCACCTGACTGCCCTGATTAGGCGGCCCCATCATTACTACCCGGCCTAAATTGGCAATCACGTTACCCTGCAAATACTGGCGCAGTAAAATGCCGCCCATCGAATGGGTGACAAAGTGAATAACGTCGCTCTGCTTGCTTTGCTGCTCGCGACACTGCGCCAATGCCGGTGGAATAGCCATTGTTACCAGTGCTTCGATGGCATGCTTACGGGACGGATAATCCACATTTACCGTATGGTACCCCGCAGCATCAAGTGCCTGCTGCATTGTCTCCATGGCGCTGGCACTACGGGCCAGGCCATGCAACAGCACCACACAGTCTTTCGCCATGCTGTTAAACGATATTAACAGCACGAAGGCGGCCAGTGTTAATCGCATAGTATTCCTTTAGTACTGGATCAGCAGCTTAATTAGTCTGAAACTAACAGATACCTTTAATGAAAATCTGAAGCTGGTCAATATCTGATTTTAAGCACTAAGCTCAGTTTTTGTAACTAAATGCACTAAAATTTGATAAATAATTGTTTTAACCGTCCGTTTATTTTACACAATATAAATCCCAGCTCTATTTTAAATAATAAAATCTATAAATATCATAATCATATAAATATGGCGCAATGTTTGCTAGAAAACACGTCCCAAATTTGGGACTTATGTTTTATACATGTAGTTAAGGAAAAAACATGAAAAAAATAATAAATGTGCTGCTGGTAATAATTGGTTTGACGATGTTTAACGCGAAAGCGGGCATTATCAATAATTTTGACTTACCAAGGGTTAATGACGCTACACAGTCTGATGAACTGATATTGTGGGATATGCTTGATGATATTCAGGGCAAAATGCTGTCTTTTGATTTACTTATGACCTGGAAAGATCAGGGCTGGGGTAATCAGAAAGGTCGAATTTTTTATCAGATTAATAACCTTGACCCGGTTTACTTAGATCTTGCCTCACACCGCTGGGCCACTGAAACGTTCTCTGTTCAGGATATTATGGCGCCAGCTGGAAGCTCGCTGCGTCTTTACTACACCGTAGGTGGTGGCGGTGGTCATCAGTTATTTATCTCTGATGCCAGTATCAGTGTTACCTCCGTGCCTGAACCATCTACTCTGGCGCTGTTTGGTCTGGTATTAGCGGGCGCAGCCTTTGGCCGGCGCAAATTTAAAGCCGCTAAGTAAGCTGGCCTTCGCTCATTAAAGCTATCCAATTCAGGATAGCTTTTTTTATTTCTGATCAGTTAATCCAGTTGCTAAACAGGCTTTGCCGATGCCAGCGCCTGGCTGTGGTTCATTTTCTTAACCAGCAACCACGCGCTGAGGGTACCAAGCAACATAATCAGCGCCATAAATAAAAAATACCCGGCAAAACCGCTTTCTGCATTATCTAACATCCGGCCGGTTAGTGGGGCGAAAAATACATCCGGGGTAAAGCCCAGCAACGAGATAACTCCCACAGCAGTACCTGTCGCACCAAGGCGCAGCCGGCTTTCATCAATTAACGCAAAATACACGGCCCGCAGGGCAAATACCCCGGCAAAGGTTAGCGCTAACATTATTATTAGCAGCATCACTGCCGGATAAAGATCAGTCAGTACCGCTATACTGATAAAGCTGAGCGCCAGCATACTAAATAACCCCAGTGTCAGACGACTGGCGCGGACGCGGTCTGCCAGTAACCCGGCCGCCACCGCCACGACCGGCCGCAGATAGCTGGCCGCGGTGGTAAATTGGGCAGCTTCCAGCTGTGACCAGCTAAAGGTTTGCACCACAAACAGGCCATAATTATCCAGCGATTTATAGCCGCAATAAGCACAGATCACCACGCCGGCCTGCAACCAGAGCAATGGGTTTGTCAGGGTTTCGCTCAGTACAGCTGACGTGGGTGCTGGTTGCCCGGCCTCAGGCTGCGCCCTGATACTGCTGATAAAAAACCAGGCCAGAGCGGCCGCTATCACGGTCAGCACACTGTAATAAACTATCAGGCTGCGCAGCGATGTCAGCGCCTCGGCCGCACTGGCAAAGTTACCGTCCGCCATTACCGTATAACGCCCCAGTAACAGCACTGCACCACTGGCAAACACACTGGCAACCAGCCCCCGGCCGCCATCAAGCACACCAAATGCCAGGCCCTGGCGGGTAGCCGGTGCCGATATCCGGGTTGCTTTTATCATCGCCGCCCAGAACAATAAAATGGTAGTGCAACCCCAGTAGCCAAACAGCAGAGCCAAACCGGTTACTCCGGGGCCGGTCCACATATAAGCGCCGCCCAGCGCAGTTGCCAGCAATGACATGCTCATTAAGCGATTCGGTGCTACTTTGTCGGCAATAATGCCACCGGGAAAATAACACAGCATGGCCACCACACCGTAAACGGCAAAAATATCGCCAAGCTGAGCATTACTGAGCTCAAACGCCTGTAGAAAAGTAGGACGAAAAAAACGCGCCAGATGAAAAGGTAACGCAAAAATCAGCTCACCTGCCAATATGATAATAACCACATGCCAGATTACTGATCTGGCGGCGCGTTGACGTGGCATAGCATCCTCTGTGTTATAAAAAAACAGTTTCAGCTTCACGGCATCTGCCTGCGCTGTCAAGTGTCTGCTATTACAACCCGCACTGCTGTTTAAGCGCGTCAATATCTTCCGCTGTCAGGTTTCGTTGCTGTGGATTCAGGGCAAAATGCATTACCGAGCTACTGCTGTCGGTGTGGCCAAGGCCCAGGGCATGGCCAAATTCATGCGCTAAGGTCAGTTGCAGCGCTGCTGGCGTGCTGTACGCGAAAATAGTCATCTTGCGCTGCGTCGAGGTTATTTCCATTATACCCACCTCTGATACCCGGAGTGGCTGCTGATCCGCCAGTAAGGCGTTGCGATCGGCCACAGTTTCGTTCAGATACTGATGCTCACGCTGCAATTGAGCTTGCTGCTGGTTTAAATCTTCAGCCTGTCGCTGTAATTGCTGCTGACGCTGTTGTAACACCTGCTGTTGTTGCCTAAGCGCTGCCACGTTACTCTGGTTAGCATTGGCAGCCAGCTGCTGGAACTGAGCAATCTCGGCGGCCAACTGTTGGTTTAATTGCTCAAACTCGCGCTGGCGCTGCTGTAATTGCTCGCCTTGTTGCTTTAACGTCGCCGCGCGCTGGTCAATATTAGTGTCGTAGCGCGAAATATTGCGCTCGAGCAGCGCTTGTTGCAGCAAATTCTGCTGCCGCTCGTCATAGCGAAAATTAATCGGAAAGCCATTTACGCTGTCATACCGAAACAACTCTTGCTCAAAAGCAGCGTTCCACTGCGCAGCAGCATTATGTGCTGTCTGTTCAGCCTGCTCTGCCGTCAGGGCAAATGCCGGATCGAGCTGGCCAATTCGCCATAAAACCGGTGTTTGACATAATTGCTGCTGCAGTGCCTGCTCTGCCCGCTGTTGCAGCACTTGCGGCGATGACTGCTTAATGCCGGCAAATGCCGATAGCAGCAAATAACTACCTACTAACAGCAGAGCTAAAAATACTAATCTGGCAAGCATCGTTTTTTCCTACATTAATTATTAACAGCACACTTAAAACCTGGCTGTTAGAACTGTTATTTACCGGAAATGAGCTTAAGAAGCTGTGAAACTGCACGATCTGACGCTTAGCGTAATATACACGTTGCCAAATGCGAGTAGCCACCAGCCAGCTGTTACCTTTTATCAGATTTCAACAACGGTTTAAATAAGCCAAAGCGCCAGTCGCGTAGCGCCAGTACCACACTGACCCCATTGCGCTGGGCCAATGGTAACTTTTCATCCTGCCGGTTTAATTCGTTAAAGTCATTGGCCAAACGCTTTAATTTTTTTTGAAATTCAGCATTACCTTGCGCTGAGAGCATGCCATTAAGTACCAGCAAGCTTTCCGCCTTGCTATTAAAGCTGGCGTTAAAAAACTCATAAGCAATTTTTTGCTGAAAAAAGCGCTGAATAGGCCCATTCTCAAGCCAGCCAAAATTTGCTGATACCCGCAGACGAATTTTATTAGCTGGCAGCAGTTCTATCAGCTTAAGCCGATCCAATTGCGCGAGCTTTTGAATACACTCATGCTCAGAGATTTTATACCAGTCCAGAATATCCTGCATACTCCAGCGATTAAGCACCGATACCGCTACCAGTAATAACGTCAGGTCCTCAGTTAACTGCAGCTCCTGCTCATAGCTAAGCCGTTCTGTTCGCTGCTGTTGCTCGGTCATTAACTGCAATAAATCTACCAGATCCAACTGAATCAACTGACACACCTGCTCTATCCGCTGCACGCTGAATTGTTTTAAAGAGAACATGCGCTTGACACTGGCCTCCGTTAGCTGCAAATGCGAAGCGACCCGGGCATAACTGATCCCCCGCTGTTTCAGGGCTTTTTTTAAGCAATCCAGCATTAGGTCAATTTGTGACATAGCACCTCAAAGTATTACATAGTGATACCCAAAGCCTATTTATACGCTACTTATACAAATAAGGTATTACTTTTTACTAAGCAAGCCTATGCTGGCGGCGTTTAATCACTCAATTAAGGAAGTGCAGCATGTTTTTCTATAGCCGAATAGTATTACTGTGTTTTATCACCCTTGTACTTAGCGCTTGTGCCACCCAACAAACCGGCAGCCGCAGCAGTGTGGTCAGTTACTTGTATCCTGACTCTGCAGCGCCGCAAGTGACAACCAGTGCGCCTAGACTGACCTTGCCACTGCGGATGGGTATTGCCTTTGTGCCTGCAAACCATAATAGTCGCAGCAGCAACGCGATGCCCTGGGTTGAGGTTCAGGCAACTACCCTGACAGAAAACCATAAAATGGCGATATTGGACAAAATTGCCGCTCACTTTAGCCAGCAGTCCTATGTTGAACATATAGAGATAATTCCTTCTGCTTATCTCAGTAGCGGCGGTAGCTTTGCTAACCTGGACCAGCTGAAGGCAATGTTTGGCATAGATGTCATCGCCCTGGTTTCATACGATCAGGTGCAATTTACTGATGATAGTAAACTGTCACTCAGTTACTGGACCCTGGTTGGCGCTTATTTAATTAACGGCCAGAAAAATGACAGTAATACCTTAATGGATACGGCGGTATACGCCATAGACAGTCGCAAGTTGCTGTTCCGGGCACCTGGCACCAGCCAGATAAAAGGCAGCTCAACCGTAGTTAATCTGCAGCAAACATTGCGCCATGACAGCCTGCAAGGTTTTATGCAGGCCAGCGACGACATGATTGCTAATCTGGAAAACGAACTGAATGGTTTTACCGAGCGCCTGAAGCAGCGCCCGGATGATATCCAAATTGTTCGTTCTGCCGGCTATTCGGGCGGTGCATTTCACTTTTTGTTGCCGCTTTGCTTAATTGGGCTAGCACTTGCCAGAAAGCAAAGTAAACCAGGATCGCGGTAGCATCCATTGCCAGCTAAGCAGAGAGCTGATTATTGTTTTTATCCATATTGCTCCGGATTAGTATACGCATATCTTTGATAGTCTGGAACAGGCTGAGTTACGCCCATTAAAATGCAATAAAGCAGCGCCATTTTCAGGCACTGCGACATTTACGCTGCTTTATTGCACTTTTTTAACTCAGCCTAAGACTAACCTTTCTGCGGTGGTGGCGGTGTAACGCTGATCCGCTCTACTTCGGCTTTAACGACGTCCAGTTCAAAATCGAGTTGTACTTGCTGGCCTTTATGCTCTGCGCCAGTTGCCGTATATCGCCATTGCTGCAGGGCTTTTACCGCTTCTTTATCAAAAACGCCCTGCGGGCTGGATTTAACCACATTGACATTCTTTACTGTACCATCAGCGCTTACATCAAAAGTCATCCGGACAAAACCTGTAACCCCCTGTTTTACCGCGCTAACCGGATAGCCAGGCTCAATCCGCATAACTGGTGCTAATGGCTGTGTTTTATTGCTACCGGCCAAAACCGGCTGCTGCAGCAATAAGGTGGTCGCAATGACCAGCGCTAAGGTGCCTGCCACAACTGTTTTACTTAAACCGTGCTGGTTTTGCAGCTGCATAATGCGTTGTTTCATAGTGTTAAAATCTCCATAGTGATGAGTAAGCGGCCACCCGTATTGCGGTGTCTGCTGAGTAATGCTTAGTAAGGCATAACCATAAGCAATTTTTTCTGCCTTGCCGGCATATTTAGTGACTAACGCATCGCAGGCGAGCTCCTGTGCCTGACGGTATTGCTGATACGCCAGCCAAACCAGTGGGTTAAACCAGAACACACTGACGACAAAAAGCGCCAGATAATTCAGATGCAAATCGCCCCGCTGCCAGTGAGTCAGTTCATGTTGCAAAATTAGCTTTTGCTGCAGGGCATCGTACCGGCTGAAAAAGTCATGCGGCAACACAATAGCCGGTGATAAAAAGCCGGTGATATAAGGCCCGGCATTATCGCTGGCGAGCCGGCAGTTAACAGGTGCAAAAGTATGGTGCACTGGCGTCGCCCGCTTAAACAGGGCGCGGTTGCTAAGATAACCCAGTAGCAGAAAACTGATACATACCACAACGCCAGCCAGCCATAGCCAGAACAACCAGTTAACCGTCGCTGCCGATGTCGCCAATTGTTGCAGGCCAACCTGATAGCGCTGCAGTGCTTGCGGGGCACTATTTACCGGTAACAGCGGGGACAACACACTAAACATTAATAACACTGGCACGGCCGACCACAATGCATAAATGGTGCGGGCGCCAAGAGGGTTAAGCAGCAGAGACTGGGCGATCAGCAATAACAGCAGTAGCAGCGATAACAGCGGGGTAAGTTGTAACAGATAATCAGTCATGATGTTGCTCCTGCTCCCAGTCGGCAATCAGTTGCTTTAACTGCTGAACATCATCGGCATTGAGCTTATTCTGGCTGGCAAAACCAGCAACCAGCGGCGCTACCCGTCCGGCAAACAGGCGCTCAACAAAAGTCCGGCTTTGTTGCAGTTGGTAGTCCTGCTCGGTGACTAGCGGATAATACAAATATGCCCGGCCATCTTTATCGAAACCCAATGCGCCCTTGCTTACCAGCCGGTTTAACAGGGTTTTTACGGTCTTTTCATGCCAGTCTTTTGCATTGCCAAGGGCTGTTACCACCTCGTTGGCGCTAAGTGGCTGCTGTTGCCACAAAATCTGCATGACACAAAGCTCAGCATTGCTTATTTCTATCATGACCTGCCTCATTGATTACACCTGTAATACATTTACTATTACAGATGTAATCCATTGCTGCAAGTTAATTGTCTGACTTTTTAATCCCGGGCCTGACTTTAAGATCCGACCGTTCCTGCTCAGCAGGAGGCAATAATAGCCGGATGAACATAATGTTGTACTTGATGGTAAATTATAACCGGCGTAATCTTTAGTTAATTAACCAGGGAGGTTCCGGTGTATCAACTGTTTATTGCCAATAAAAATTACTCGTCCTGGTCGCTTCGGCCCTGGCTGTTGCTGCAGCAACTGAGTATTCCGTTTGATGAAAAATTGCAGCAGTTTCAGCTCGACAACTATGACAATTTCCGCCAGTTCTCGCCAACGGCGAAAGTACCCTGCCTGCATGATGGCGATACGGTGGTATGGGAATCGTTGGCAATAGTTGAATATCTGGCCGAGCGGCATGTCGGGGTCTGGCCGGCAGATGCTAAAGCACGCAATTATGCCCGTTGTGCTGCCAGCGAAATGCATGCTGGTTTTAGTACGCTGCGTAATGTCTGCACCATGAACTGTGGTGCCAGAGTGCAGTTAAATAACCCACCCGAGCAGTTGGCAAAGGATTTAGCACGGCTGGATGAGCTATGGTTGCAGGGTTTGAGCCAGTTTGGCGGGCCTTTTCTGACCGGCACCTCTTTTACCGCAGTGGATGCCTTTTTTGCCCCGGTGGCCTTTCGGGTGCAAAGTTTTGATCTTAAGCTCAGTGCCAATGCCATGAGCTATGTTCAGCTATTGCTTGAGTTGCCGGCAATGCAGGCCTGGTATCACGCAGCATTAAAGGAAAGTTGGCGCGAGCCGGGGCATGAGGCGGAAATGGGCTTATATGGCACTATTATTCAGGATTACCGGCAGAATTGACGCTGAAAACGGGTGTCGCCGGATGGCAGCTGAGGTATGCTTAGCTTAAGCAACAAAATAATGGCACAGAGCAGACAGTAATGAGTAAAAACAATAATGGCGCAGCGGCCTATCAGCAGCAGGAACAGGGCTATCGTGATAAAGCATTAAAAATGTATCCGTGGGTATGCGGCCGCTGTGCCCGCGAATTTGTCCACTCCAATTTGCGCGAACTGACCGTGCATCATATTGATCACAATCACAGCAATAACCCCAGCGATGGCAGCAACTGGGAATTATTATGTATTTATTGTCACGACAACGAACATAATAAATTTCATGAATACGTGATGTATGGCGGCACCACCGAGCAAAAAGTCGCTGCCGCTACCCACAATCCGTTCGCCGATTTAAAAGCACTGTTAAATACTCCGAAAAAGAAATAGCATTCGCGCTTTCAGTGGTCAGGCACTACTATCAATACTGAACATTAATGTTGACTAATACGCAGTTAGCGTTCAGGCATACTGACTTTACCTGATGGCATACGAATGACGTTGAGTTATAGAAAATTACCGGTTCAGGCGGTTTCTGCTGTCGCCGTGAAGCTGGCCGCCTTATGGCTGCCATTTTTACTGCTGATGGCCGCCATCCAGCCAATGTCTGGCCGGGCAGACAACACAGCCCCACTGTCGCTTGAACAACCGATACCCTATTGTGTCGATCCGGACTGGTTGCCCTACGAAGCGATCCGGGACGGCGTGCATGTTGGCATTTCAGCTGATTATCTGCAGCTTATTACTCAGCGAACCGGTATTCAGTTTCAGCTGATCCGGACCTCATCCTGGCAGGAGTCTTTGCAACTGCTGCAAAGTGGTCAGTGTCAGTTATCGCCGATGCTGAACCGTTCCGCTACCCGTGATAACTATCTGCAATTTTCAGAAGTCTACTTCCGCTCACCAAATGTGCTGGTATCACTGCGCCAGCAACCCTTTTTACAAAGTATTGAAAATATCGGCGACCGCTCTTTGGCAGTGCCGCGCGGCTATCGGTTACTGGAATATATCAAACGTTATTATCCGCAAACGCCACTGGTGTTAGTTGATAACGAGCCGGCCGGACTGGAAGCTGTTGCCGCCGGCGAAGCGGACTTATTTATTGGTTCGTTATATTCAATCAATAGTCAGATCCAGCGAAAATCGCTGTATCAGCTGAAGGTCGCCGGCTGGGTAGGTTTGGAAGATGAACTGAGGTTTGGTATAGCTGAAGATTATAAAGCACTTATTCCAATGATTAATCAGGCACTGCTTGCTATCAGTGAGCAGGAAAAAATTGATATATACCGAAAGTGGACTCAAATAGACGTCATTACTGTCACCAATTATCAGCTGTTATGGCAGCTTGGCGCTATTGCCCTGGCTATTATCCTGTTACTCAGTGTCTGGAATTATCGCAGCCGTTATTATAATCAACGGTTACATGAACAGAATCAACGACTGGAGCAATCACAGCGTGAACTGGAAAAAGCCGTCACTGAGCTGGAGTTTTTATCGAATCACGATCCGCTGACCCGGCTTTATAACCGCAATCACTTTGACCGAACGATGCAACGGGTGCAGCGTCGTTCACCTCAATCACAAGAGACGCTTAGCCTGGTCGTTATAGATATTGATTATTTTAAAGATATCAACGACAAGCACGGGCACAGTGTCGGCGATGCGATATTACGTGAACTGGCAGCGATTTTACTGGCAGAGGTGCGTGAGCATGATCAGGTAACCCGCTGGGGTGGCGAAGAGTTTGTTATTCTGTGTCAGCATACCACCACCGCAGAAGCCAAAGCCTTATGTCAGCGGATTACCGTGGCAATTGGCCAACATACATTTACCAATAACATCAGGTTAAGTTGCAGTTTCGGCGTTGCTGAACAAACACCGCAAGAAGATCTGCTGCAGTGCTTCGAACGTGCTGATAAAGCACTGTATCAGGCCAAAAAATCCGGCAGAAACCAAATTTGTCTGGCCTGATGTAGATGTGATTCGCCGTGGTCTGCAGCCTGCTCCATATCGGACAAGCTATTATCGGGCGCTACAGTGCTGCGGCTGGATAAATTAAAGCACTGCAATCTGCATTAGTCTTGATGCATGGCGTTTAAGCGCCTGTTTCAGCTCTGGTGGCTGAATAATGCTGAAAGCAAAAGGTAACTGGCTCAACCAAAGGGCAAAACAATCGCAACTGTCGGTGCGGCTGCTAAGCAGTAATCCGCCAGTCTGAGGTTTCAGCAACGCCGCCATGGCACCTAACACCTCGGCGGCGCTGGTTTTATCAGTATGCAGCAATACCTGTACGTCCAGATTACCTGCCATATTATTCAGACTCTGCTGAAAATGCTCAGCACTGTTAAAATTAGCCGGGCGGGTAAAGCGATGGTCAAGCGGCTCAATATGCCGTATCCGGTCAAGCCGGAAGGTACGCAGCGCTTGACGCAAATGGCAGTAGCCCGACATATACCAACGCCCCTGACGAAATAATAAACCATAGGGGTCTACCTGGCGGGAAACCGGCTGCTGCTGATTAGACGCATAACTGATATTGACTGAGCGTTGCTGCTCAATAGCCGTTAACAAAGGCTCCAGCTGCTGACATGAGGTATCAGCAGTGGTAGTAGGCAGCATAATGTTAATGGTGTCGGCGATGGCTCTGGCCCACGATTTTAGTCTGGCTGGCATTACCCGTTCCAGTTTGGCCTGAGCGCTGCTGATAGCCGCTTCGGTATCCGTCAGCCTAAAGTTTTTTGCTGCTAACAGCCCCAGCGACAGTGCCAGTGTTTCTTCATTGGTAAACATCATAGGCGGCAATTTATATCCGGCCACCAGCATATAGCCGCCGGTACAGCCCTGTTCAGACGTTACCGGTATCCCCAAATCTTCCAGCAGCCGGATATAGCGCCTTACTGTGCGCTTATCAACCCCTAACCTACTGGCCAGCTCGCTGCCACTAAGCTGACTGTTTGACTGTAACAACTCAAGTAAGCTTAGTACTCTGAGCGCTGGCACACTCATCTGCGCTTCCTTTTATTCATTCGATTACTCATTGATTTAAACCTGCCAGTAAATATAGCTGACAATTAGGACGTGATCTGTCCTATATCGATTTTAAATTAACCGCAAGCGGAAAAAGTCCGTACCATTTGCTATCACTTTACTAAGTAGCAAACATCTGAAGTTATCCTAAACAAGGAACAGAAAAATGTCTCAACTTACCTTATACACTAACCCCCATTCACGCGGCCGGATTATCCGCTGGCTGCTGGAAGAGCTGAGTGTGCCTTATACCGTTAAAGTTCTGGAGTATGGAAGCGAGATAAAATCAGCCGAATTTCTGGCGCTTAATCCTATGGGTAAAGTACCTGTAATTACTCATGGCGATATAGTGGTTACTGAAACCGCGGCTATATGTGCTTATCTGGCTGACCATTTTGCTGACAAACAGCTGGCACCAGCAACAGACAGCCCGCAGCGCGGCAGCTATTACCGTTGGCTGTTTTTCGCCGCAGGACCGCTGGAAATGGCTACCACGGCAAAAGCATACGACTGGCGAATTGATAACGATAATGTGCAGGCAGTCGGCTGTGGCTTCTATCAGGACACATTAAATACCCTGGAAGCAGCACTGCAACCTGGCCCCTATCTTTGTGGTGAACAGTTTACCGCAGCCGATGTGTATGTTGGCAGCCATATTGGCTGGGGCATCCAGTTTAAAACAATCGAAGCCCGCCCGGTGTTTACTGAGTATGTGCAGCGGCTCTATGCCAGAGAAGCTGCCGTCAGGGCTACTATGCTGGACGATGCGTTACTGACAGCGTCAGCTTAACCGGAGATTGAACAGCCGGGCTACCAACCCGGCTTATTCAGGCCATTGCTTATTATCATGTCGAGTTGTTAGCTTCACGCTGCTGTTGTCATCTGAATTTCACAAATAAAAAGTTTACAATAATTTATTATTTGATATATTTTGGCAACGTTGTTTAAGCCGGATAGCAAATGGCTGATTTAAGATGCACGCGCAAACCGATGTCGTTACTGCGGCTGGGGTTGAGCGTGGCAGTGCTGATGATTTTCTCACAACAGGTTATGGCAGATATGTTTAGTTGGTTGAAAAAATACGACGTTTATTTATCGCCGGCTGTTCACGGAATGGTGACACTTAACGGCAAACCTGTCGCCGGCGCAGAGGTACTGCGCGAACTCACTTACGATAAAGATTACATCGACAACACGGTAACCGCTGCAGATGGCAGCTTTCGTTTTCCAGAGAAACATATTCGCTCGCGTAAACCCGGTAGCCTGCAGGAAATGCGGACCCGGCAGGTTATCAGCCTGCGTCATCATGACAAACAATACCTGCTGTGGTATCTGACTACGTCCAGCATCACACCACAACAGGCGATAGTGCAGAAGCTTGCTTCATTACAATGTGATCTGACTAATGAAGAGCTGGAGCAGGTATTTACTAATTTTGAAAAACCCGATTTTCCCCACAGCACATTTAGTATTTGTCGCTGGAACGACGAACCAGTTACTCACTTCACTGAATAAGGATATGATTTGTGCCTGCACTTACCCCCCGTGTTGCTGCCGAACTGGCAGATATTGTTTATCAGATTGAACGCCCTTCATCGTCTGGTATTTACCGGCTGAATATGGGTAACTATGAACTGCGCAATTGCTTTAATTTTGATTTATCAGCAGGCCCGGTCAGAGGAGTATCCGGCGGCAGCTTATTCAGCCTGTTCAATAAAACCACCGGCTTTGCCTTAGTTGGTAAAGGCATTAATCAATTTGCCAAAGACTATGTTGTGACCATCCGCGGCACCAAAATTAACCGCGACTGGCTGACAAATGCCAATGTCGGGCTGAGCGGCGGCGACAATAACACTATGGTGCACGCCGGTTTTAATAAAGCTTTTTTCTCTATGAAAGCGGCGCTGCAAAAGATTTTAGCGCCGTTACTGGCCGGACAGCCTGATGCAACAGTGCATTGTGTTGGCCACAGTCTGGGGGGTGCACTGGCATCACTGACCGCTGACTGGCTGAAGAGTAGCTACAATTGCAACGTTAATTTATATACCTTCGGTGCCCCCCGGGTAGGTATGCATGCCTTTGCAAAGAAACATACCGGCAGCCTTAACGCCATTTACCGTTGCACTCATGGCGCAGATCCGGTGCCGATGATCCCGTTATGGCCTTTTGTCCATGCCCCTTATGCCGGCACCGAGTACCGGCTGGACAGTGGCTCAGGTATCAGTGTGCAAGCCCATGGCATGGCCGAAAACAAAGCGCCTGGTTATCTGAATACCGCCAACAGCCGCAACTGGCAAACCCTGAATAAACGGGCGGCGGTTAATCTGGAACAGGTCCGGCTTAAATATGAAAACCGGAATCAGGCCACATTCTCTACCTACTGGGCCGATAAAATCAGCGGCGCTCTGATAACCCTGTTAAAAGACGCCGGATACTATACAGCAGTCATGGCCCAGGCCGCGATTGGCACCAGTTTAACCTTCTATGATTTACTGGCACGCTCGTTGGAGAATATCGCCAAAGCCTCCGCAAAATATGCAGAGCAAGCCAGAGGACTGCTGGGCCATATGCTGGTATTCGCCCGCCAGGCCATAACGTCTGTCACTGAACTGAGCTTTAAATTTATTCGCTGGGTATTTGATAAAACCCTGACGGCCCTCTACCGCAGCGCCCGCGATGCGGTAGATAGCATATTGTAAAGAGCAGCAGCGCCCGCGATGCGGTAAATAGCATAATATAAAATACCGCAGTGCCTGGCACTGCGCATTATTCAGCCGTCTCTGATTTGTCCAGTTGCCATGGCCATTTGCCCGAAAGCTCGACTTCGAGGGTAAAGCTTAAAAAGCTGCGGATTAACACAACCAGTGCCAGCACACCCACATTAGATAATGTCAGCTCTACCGCAACGGTATAGATAATATCGGCAGCAATTAGAAATTCCAGCCCCAGCAAAATACCGCGGCCCAGCCGCTGCCGGATTTCCTGCTGACATGAGCGGGGAGAATCACCTTTTACTAAACGAATGCAGCCATGTAACAGCGAATAAATAGCAATAACGGTGATAATACCAATGCCCAGTAATTCTAACGATACTGCACACCATTGCGGTAAGCTGCCCAATAGTTTATGTGTACCCTCAATCAAAATCACCTCCGTTGTCGTTGCTGCGATTAGGATTCAGCTTTAAAGCATAGCTTAAGGCGGCAAACAGTTAAAACCGCAGGCAGATTACAACGGTAATACATAGATATCAGGTTTAGCCCAGCAACAATTGCTGGTCGATGGCAATAAAGCGGCTGGCGGCATTAACCAGCGCCTGAGCCGTCAGACTGGGCACGCCGTACACCTCAACTTCGGTCTGGTATTTGCTGATTAAGCGCTCGGCCAGCAGGGCGAAATCCCCATCGCCCGACGCCAGCACCAACACATCACTGTGCTGGCCATATTCAATGGCATCCAGGGTAATACCAACATCCCAGTCGCCTTTGGCTGAACCATCGGCGCGCTGGATAAAGGGTTTCAGTTTTACTTCAAAACCTATCGCCCGCAGAATATTCTGAAACTGGCGCTGCTTGTCATCGCCCCGGTCAATGGCATAAGCAATGGCTTTATCTACCTTACGCCCTGCCGTGATCGCTGCCCAGAACGCATTGTAGTCAAAGCTTTTGCCATACGCCTGACGACTGGTGTAGTAGATATTCTGCACATCAACCAAAATAGTAACGCTTTGCATGCCGCTCCTTAATTGCTGTTATTCAGGTGTCGCCACGACATCTGCTGCTGCAGGCAGAATACTGCCCGGCAACCTGCTGGCCAGATTAATTAACCGTTGCTGATGCTGCCGCAGTGCCACCTTATCAGCTTCAGTTAAGCAGGGCTGCACTACCTGGTACATATTATCGGTTTGCGCCAGCAATTGCTGTGCTTGCTGGCGCTGGGTTTGGGGCAAAAACGGTATGGTTTGCCGGGTTATGGCCAGGGCCGGTTGCAAGGTTTGTAATAGTGGCCAGCTGCCTTTGGCTGTCAGTTCAATAAAGAGCGGCGGCGTTAACTGATGCTCAGCCAGTATGTTATCGACCTCGGCCAGATAGCTTTGCCCCTGCTGCTGCGCCCGCACTTCTCTGGCGTGACGGGGCCAGTCACAATGGCGCTGCAATCTTACATTGTGCAGTGAACTCACATCATCCTGCTGAATTCTGGCCAGCTTTGGTAAAGCCGCCTCCAGCGCACTCAGGTTTTGCTCAGTCAGCACCGTGGCAGCATAAGCCTGTGCAGCACTAAGCGCCAACAGCCCTGCGAAGAGCAAGCGTAATGTGATCATGGTGTTTCTCCTGCCAACTATGGCAAATGTTGCAAATAAGCGAACCCTATAACACCCTAATCCGGCTGAACCCTGGCTGATAATGCGCAAACTGGCTGATTTTATAGCAAGATAATTCATTTGAAGTTTAACTGCCGGTCATCTTATCGGCAGCGCAGCACTGAAATGTCTCTCCCAGCATAAATTTCTGCCGGTATTGGCTTGGTGTCAGCTCGGCATACTGAATAAACAACTTTCTGAATGAACTGACATCTTCATATCCTACCTGCTGTACTATCTGTTCAATAGCCTGATTAGTGGTCTCTAACAGACGTTTCGCTTGCTCCACTCTCAGCCGTTGTAAATAATTCAGCGGTGTGTCATTCAGTGCCGTTTTAAAACGACGAAGTAAGGTTCGCTTAGTCAGATGAAACTGAGCAGCCAGCTGCTCAAGCGCAAAAGGCGCAGCCAGGTTGCCTGACAGGTAAGCCTGAACCTGGGCAATAAGCGGATCGTTGTGGTGTAAACCGACAGACAAATCCATATAAGGAACCTGCGAGGTCCGGTTAGGATCGGTCAGCATGATTTTGGCCATTTGCCTGGCAAAATGTTCACCGGCCAGCAACTCTGTTAAAGCCAGGCATAGGTTAATATACGAGGTCGTCGCTCCCGCCGTCAGCAGGTTGCCATCCTGCACCAGCAATTTATTAAGTTGCAAGTGCACCTGAGGAAACAATGCCTGAAATACATCTTTAAAAAACCAGCTGCTGGTCGCGTTACGATGATCCAGCAAACCACTGCCAGCCAGAATGTAAGTACCTGTGCAACTGGCAGCAATATACCCCCCACTGGCTGCTGCCTGCCTTAGTCCCGGATAATAAGCAGAGGATTGCCGTGTCAGCTGCTCCAGCTCACTCCTGTGATAAGCATAAGCTGCCGGTAGAACAAGCGCATCTGCATCTTGCCACTGGTGTGAATGGGTTTGCAAACTGACACCCTGTTTCAAATTTAATGGCTTGCCGTCCGGCGATACCAGATAACAGTGAAACAATGGCGACTTCACCTCAGGCTGCTGCAGGGCCCATAACACGTTGCAGTACTCAAAGTAATCCAGTAACGCAAACAAATCGCTACTGATACTGTTGTGATTTGCCAGTATGGCTACCTGTTTCATTGCTTTATCCTGTGACGCTTTAATTGTCACTATTCACCTTATTTTTATCAATAGTGACACTACCGATAGCGATTGGCAAGCACTAAACTGAACCTGACATTTCAAGAGCTAATGCAGGAGGCAAAATGAACAGCAATAATTATAAATGGCTGGTGATTGCAATGTGGATAGTCAGCTGGCTACTGATTTTCTGGATAAACTTTAGTGCTGAGTTGCCGTTAGTGATCCACTTTGTGGCAACACCACTACTACTGATATGTAGCGCAGCCAGCGCCGGTTTTTATCTGGAATCAACCCTGGACGCTCGCATTGCCGGTAACGCGCTCAGCCGGCAATAATAGTAGCGACACCCAGTAAGATAAACACCGCGCAGGCGATACGTCTGGCCCAGTCCAGCGACACTTTTTGCAGTAGCCAGCTGCCGGCATATACAACCGGCACGTTGGCGGCCAGCATGCCAAGGGTAGTGCCCCAGACCACCATCCAGACAGCATCATCAAAGGTTGCAGCCAGAATGACCGTAGCAATCTGGGTTTTATCACCAATTTCAGCCAGAAAAAATAGAATACAACTGGCCGCAAAGGCACCGTATTTCAATACGCCGGTTTCATTGCTGTCATCTTTATCAGGAATCAGCAACCAGAGTCCGACCACGATAAAAGAGCCACCCAGTAACCAGGGGCCAATGGCCGGGGCAATAAACTGGGCCAACCAGACACCCAGCCAGGCCGAAGCGGCATGATTTAGCAAGGTAGCAAGCAGAATGCCGGCGATAATAGCGCCTTTGGCTCTGAACCGGGCGGCCAGAAATAACGATAATAGCTGGGTTTTATCGCCAATTTCAGCGATAGCGACAGCAGAAAACGAGGAAAATAAGGCGTCCATTACAACTCTCGGTGGCAAACTTATGCAGGGCGGCAGGCATTGTATGAACTCTGCCCGCCGGCCGCAACGTTAAATTAGCCTGGCGGTAGTTGCCTGGGTTTTGCTGCCAGCAGCACTTTGTCGCTGATTGTTCTGCTACGGCTTACCAGGCGGCCGCAGGCGCCACGCAGTTTAACTAAACCGTAATAGGTTAACGGCACCAGCAGTAAACTGGTCAGGGTCGAGAACAATAAGCCGCCGATAATGGCAATCGCCATCGGTGCATAGCTTGGCCCACCGCCACCAATCTGAGTACCCCCCATCGCCAGTGGCAGCAAGCCCAATACTGTGGTCGACACTGTCATTAATATCGGCTTTAAGCGCGCTTCACAGGCATGAATAATGGTGGTTTTCAGATCCTGTAATGGCAATAATTCCCGGTCCTGATTAATCCGGTCAACCAGTACTATGCCATTGTTAACCACAATGCCCATCAGCACCAGCATCCCAATCATGCCCATTACGCCCATGCCGGTGCCCGTCAGCAGGAAAGTCCAGAATACCCCAACCAGCGAGAACAGCAGCGAGCCAATCACCGCAGTGGGCAGCAACAGCGATTCAAATAACGCCGCCATAACGATATAAATCATTGCTACCGCCAGCAGCATGTTCACCATCATTACCTGCTGCTCTTCATCCTGCCGCTGGAAACTGCCACGAAACGACCAGCGATAGCCATCGGGCAGTGCAACACTTTTCATTAACTGTTCAATATCGGCCCGCGCTTTATCCATACCGATGTCTTTAGCCGGATTCATCCGGATGGCAATACCGGTGGCGCGGTCAAAGCGGCGAATACTGGTTAAACGTGGCACAGTGTTCAGCTCAGCAAGCTGAGCTAAAGTAATAGCCACGCCATCGGCCTGGGTAACCGGCAATTGCCGCAGTTCAGCTAATGAGTGGCTTATTTTCTCATCATAAATCAGCCGCAGCAGTAACTCGCCCTGCTCGGGAGAGCGAAAGGTACGCAAGTTTACCCCCCGCAGTGCCAGCGATACGCTCTGGGCCACCTGTTGCGCACTGATGTTGTAGCGTTCCAGTTGCTGATGATTGAGGATAATTTGCACTTCCTGCTGGCCCTGCGCCAGATCAGAGCTGACATCTTCCAGGCTCGGCAGCCCTTGCAGCATCGGCACCAGCATTTCTGATAATTCCATCAATACTTCGGTCGAATTCCCAAGCAAATGCAGTTGCATGCCGCCACCGCCACCCCAACCAAAAATTGGACGGGATCTTACCAGCGTTGGCCAGTCACTGCGGATCAACTCTTTTACCTTATCAAGCGCCAGCGGTTGCTCGTCTTTAAAAATAATGGTCGACATGGCGTAGCCCGCAGTGTAGTAACTGTACACTGACTCAATATGTAACTCGTCCTGGCGGCTATACAGATAAGCTTCCATCTGAGTTACCTCAGCCCGGACTTCCTCCAGACTGTAATTACCCTGCACCTGATAATTTAAAAACAACCGGCCATTGTCACCTTCATCGCCTTCGTCAGAACCCATTGAGCCCATTGGCACCACAATGCTCGCTAACGCGACTATCGCTGCCAGCGCGGACAGTTTCGGCCATTGCATTACCTTTTGCAGGCTGCGTTTGTAGATCCGGTCAAGCTTGCTGCCAGTGACGTCACTGGCCGGCAATACTTTTAATTTAGTGGTTAACAATGGGATCAGGCTAAGCGCCATGACCAGCGAAATAGCCAGACACAGACAAATAGCAATTGCCACGTGCTCCAGAAAAATCGTCAGCTGCATTTTCTGACCAATAATATTGGGTAAAAACACAATGGCGGTGGTGGCAGTACCCGCCAGCACAGCAAGGCTAACCCGGCGCACACCGCGTTCGGTGGCGGCGCGGACATCCCCACCGGCAGCGCGCTCACGAAAAATACTCTCGGTTACCACCACGGCATTGTCGACCAGCATCCCTATTGCCAGCATTAAACCCATCATACTGAGGATGTTCAGGCTGTAACCCATAAAATACATGGCGCCCAGGGCAATAATAATGGCGCTGGGTACCGACAGCACCACCACCAGTGTTGTGGTTAAATGCCGTAGGAATAAATACAGCACTACAAAAGATAACAGCGCACCAATAGCTCCCGCCTGCAGCAAGTCTTTCAGTGATGTGGTAACGCCATCGGCGACATCGTCCATTATATAAAGACTGATACCATTAAATGCCGGGTTATTATCGGCCGCTTCCACCACCGCCATTGCCGCTTTGGCAACTTCAACCAGATTCGCACCTGACTCTTTAAATACATTCATGCCCACGGCATAAGTCTGATCTAAATGACGGCCATCTTCGCGTTTTGGCAACTCCAGCGAAATTTGCGCCACATCGCGCAGCATTAAACCCGGGCGCACCGGTAAGCGTTCAATTTCTGCCAGTTGCCGGTACTCCCCTAACGGCTTCACCAGCACACTTTGCTCAGCGTTACGCAACTCGCCGGCGGTCAGCGCAAAATTACTACCCCGAAGCTGCGCCAGCAAAGCATTGGCATCGACATTCAGGGCTTTCAGCTTGTCCGGGTCAAGCCGGATAATCACCTGGCGTTTTTCGACCCCATACAACTCGACTTTCGATACGCCCTGTACCCGTTCCAGCGGCCGTTTTATCTGCTGCTCCAGCAAATCGTAAGCCATTGCTAAATCGCGTTCAGAGGAAATCCGCAACTGAAATATCGGCATATCGTCGGTATTAAACTGAAATACCAGTACCCGTTCCACATCGTCCGGCAGTAAATGACGCACGGTATCTATCCGTTCGCGTACTTCCAGACTTTTGCTGCCGATGTTCTCACTCCAGTTAAATTCCAGTGATACCTCACCGCTGTTTTCATTGGAAAAGCTGCGCATTTGTTTAATACCACTGACCGTAGCCAGCGCTTCTTCCAAGGGCCGGGTGATCAACCGCTCTACTTCCGCCGGGCTGGCATTGTTATAGGGCACGTTGACATACAGCTGTGGAATATCAATGCCCGGAAACATCTCCAATGGCAGCAGCCGGCTGGCCAGGCTGCCGAACAACAACAGCGATATAAACAACATGGTGACAGTTACCGGCCGGCTTAAGGCCAACCGGGTAATGGCTAGTGGCTTCTCAGTCATAGTGCCTCCTGCACATCGGCCGTTGTCACCGGGTGTTGGTCCGGCTGGCGCTGGCGGCTAAACAAGGCATACAGCACCGGGATAAAGACCAGGGTCAGCAAGGTTGATAACAATAAACCAAAAATAACGGTTATCGCCATCGGCGCCCGGATTTCACTGCCATCGCCGCCGCCCAGAGCCATTGGCAGTAAGCCAAGCACCGTGGTAAGGGTCGTCATCAGCACCGGCCGCAGGCGGCTGGCACCGCCTTCAATAATGGCTTCCGTTAAGGCCGTTCCGCTTTGGCGCAACTGGTTAATCCGATCGATTAAAACAATGGCATTGTTTACCACGATACCGGCGAGCATGATCAACCCGATAAAGACGATGACTGATAACCGGGTATCGGTCAGCCATAAGCCAAGAATGGCGCCGGCGCCAGCTAACGGCACGGTAAACAGAATTAACAGCGGTTGCAGCAGATTTTCAAACTGCGAGGCCATTACCAGGTACACCAGAAATACTGCCAGCAACAACGCCATTGTTAACGAGCTGTAGGCCCGCTGCATTTCCTCACTCTGGCCGGCAACATTGGCACTGATCCCAAATGGCAGGCTTTGTTTTGCCACAATGTCGCGGGCAATGGCCGTGGCCTGTTCTAAATCACCAAACGCCAGGTTAGCGCTGACAATGGCTACCCTTTGCTGGGCTACCCGGGTAATTTCACTGGGGCCCAATTCCCGGCGGATTTCGGCCACAGCGGATAATGGCAACGGCTGGGCACTGCCTGGATTAATAATCAGCGCGGCTAGTTGTTGCTCATTTTGCCGGTACGCTTCTGCCAGGCGAACCCGGATATCGATTTTCCGATCGTTAACCGAATACTGACCAGCAACCTCGCCACCGACATATACCGCCACCCGTTTAGCCACCTGCTGTGCTGTCATACCAAGTTGCGCCAGCCGGGCATGATCAAAGTACAGGGTTATTTCCGGCTGGCCCGGCCGCAGGCTGGTTTTCACGTCAGTAAAACGTGGCTCTGCTGCCAGGCTTACCAGCAGCTGATCCGCCGCCTGCTTCAGCTCGGTCAGCTCAAAACCGGTTAATTCAATTTCTAAAGGCGTGGCAAAGCTGAACAATTCCGGCCGGTCAAAGCGCGCTTTAACCCCGGCCATACCGGCAATATGCTGGCGCAGCTGCTCTGTTACCTGTTGTTCGGCTTGCTCATCAGTACCAGGCTGCATCACGATATTCAGCCTGCCCCAGTGGCTGCCGCCAATGGCCGGGTCAACTGTCATCTGCGCACCGGTACCCACCTGACCGTAGCTGCGGGCAACGCCTGCTAACGGCGCGGCTACCGCGGCCAGTTCTTTTACCACGGCATCGGTTTGTTCAATAGCACTGCCAATCGGCAATTGCACTTCGACATAAAATTCACCCTGACTAAGCTGTGGTATCACATCGGCACCTAAGCGTGGCAGCAGGCTGTAACATAAACCGGCCACCAGCAAGGTGCTGCCAACCGTTAACCATTTGGCCTGCAATGCAGCGCCTAAAAAGCGGCGGTAAGCGCGGGTCAGCCCGTCCAGGCTGGCTTTTACTACAAACAACAGGGGTTTGAAAACCAGCCCAAGTAGCCGGCTGACCGCACGCCATACCAGGGTAAGCAGGCTTAACAGACCCAGCATAATAAAATACAGGCCTTTGAAAATCATAGCGGGAAGCCACCATAAGATCCGGCCCAGTTTATGATACCAGCGGGTTCCTTTTACTCTGGCCGGCGCCGGCTCAGCACCTTCTGCAGCGACCGCACGATGCTGGCGGGCTGCCATGGTTGGGATCAGGGTCAGTGCCACCACCAGTGACACCAGCAGCGCGAAGGTTACCGTCAGCGCCTGATCTTTAAACAACTGACCGGCAATGCCTTCAACAAACACCAGCGGGAAAAACACCGCGACCGTGGTCAGGGTGGACGCGGTGATTGCCATCGCAACTTCGCCGGTGCCGGTTCTGGCTGCCTCCGGTGCAGATTTGCCCTGCTCTTTGTGACGGGCAATGTTTTCCAGCACCACGATAGCGTTATCGACCAGCAGGCCGACGGCCAGCGCAATGCCGCCCAGGCTCATCATATTCAGGGTAATACCCTGACCGTACATCAGATTAAAAGTAGCAATAATGGAAACGGGAATGGAAACCGAGATAATCACCGTGGCCCAGACGTTGCGCAGAAATAAATACAGTACCAGCATCGCCAGTAAACCACCGATAATGCCGGCAGATTTAACTTCGCTAATTGCTTGTTTGATAAAGGCTGATTGGTCATATACCAGGGTCAGCGTGTAATCCTGGGGCAGCCCTTTACGGATATTAGCCAGCTGCGCCAGCAGCGATTCTGCGACTTTTACCGTGTTGGCGTCGCCTTCTTTGTAAATGGCCACTTCAATGGCTTCAGCACCATTTACATAGGTGACGCTTTTCCGATCTGCAAACGCATCAACAACGGTGGCCACATCTTTTAAGCGGATTTGCGAGGTACCGACTGTCGCCAGATACAGGTTTTCAATGGCAGATAGATCGGCAAACTGGTTAATGGTTCTGACCAGAAAATCATAACCCGGTGTTTCCAGCCGGCCACCGGCTAAATTGATATTCTCCTCAGCCAGGCGGCTGCTGATTAAACCGATATCCAGTTGCAGCTGGCTTAGCTTGTTCGGATCCACCAGAACCTGAATTTCCTGATTTAAACCACCATCCGGCCGCACGGCTGCGATACCCGGCATCGCTTCCAGTTTACGGCGTAAATCTTCCTCGGCGTAAGTGCGCAGTGAGACCAGTTCGCGCTCGTTACTGATGCCGCCCTCGCGGCTTAACGCCAACCTGACTACCGGGTCTAAATTAGGGTTAAACCGCAGCAATAACGGTTTTTCGATATCCAGAGGCAGCATCAGCACATCGAGCTTTTCCCGCACTTCCAGCATCGCCAGATCCATGTCGGTGCCCCAGTCAAACTCCAGTACCACATCAGAGCGGCCAGAGCGTGAAACGGATTGCACCTTATGCACGCCTTTAACAATACCCAGGGCTTCTTCAATGGGTTTGCTGACCAGTTGCTCAACTTCAACCGGCGCTGCGCCGAGGTATTCAGTGCGGATGGTTAAACTGGGATAAGATAAATCGGGCAATAAATTTACCGCCAGCCGGCCGGCAGACACTAAGCCAAACAACAGTATTCCCAGGGTAAACATCCATATTGTGACCGGGCGCGCTACCGCGACATCAACCAGTTTCATAATCGGTTCCTTTTCAGCATTTTTTATATTTGTTGGTTACTGGAGTTTTCAGCCCGGCTAAGCCGGGCCTTGAGATCCTTGTGATTAAAATTCGCGGGTGGTTACTATCGTCACCAGGCTTTGATCTTTCAGTGCCCCCTGGCCGGCAATCACCACTTTTTCGCCGGTGGCCACACCATCTAAAATTTCAACGGTGGTATCTGAACTGTACCCCAGGTGCACCGGTTTGCGGCTTACTTTATCTTCAGCATCGACCACAAACACACTATGTTGATTATCGACGGTGATTACAGCCCGCTTCGGCACCAGTAACGCTGCTGGTTTTACATCAAATTTCAGCTCTACCTGGGCGAACATGCCCGGACGCAGCTTGCCATCGCTGTTATCAATAATTAAGGTAGTGCGTACGGTGCCTGACTGGGCATCAACCACCGGCGATATACGACTGACACTGGCTTCTACCGGTAACATACCGGTAAAACGTAAGATAGCGGCCTGACCGGCTTTAGCCTGCGCCAGCTGCTGCTCCGGAATATGGACTACGGCTTCAAGTTCAGCGTTGGCGACCAGATGAAATAAAGACTGTGGCGCCATCTGACTGATCAGCTGACCGGTTTTGACATAACGACGTGACACCACACCGCTGATAGGCGCCCGAATTTCAGTTTCGCGGACAGTTAACTCGGCCAGATCAACAGAGGCTTTGACAGCGTCATATTGCCACTGCAGTTTTTCGTAAACATCGGTGCTGATTAACTTACGCTGATACATTTCAGCCATCCGCTTAAGTTCACTGTCCAGCCGGCTAAGTTCGGCCTGCTCTTTCGCCAGCATAAACCGCTGCCGCTCATTTTCCAGCACTGCCAGCAACTGACCGGCTTTGACATAATCACCTTCTTCAACCAGTACCTGCTCAACAATACCGCTGCTTTTACTGATCACGTCAGTTTCAGCCCGCGCTGCCAGCGTAGCATTAGTATGGTAACTGCTGCTGATTTCACCGTGACGGGCCAGCGCGGCTTCCACCGGAATAGCCACAACTTCTGCGGTATCACTATTGCTGCTGCTATTGGCCTGGTTACAGCCAGTTAAAAAAACTGCAGAGCTAAATACCGCCACAACCAGAGATAACTTTTTCATTTTATTCAATCCTTGTTTTGCACTTACCGCCAGCTAAGTGGCTAACGGTCTTTCAATTTTGTGGTTACTTCTGATAGCGACCGATGCAGAGCCTGTGCCAGCCTGAATTTTATATTTTTATTATTTAATTTCAATAGGTTAAATAACTTTAAACTGTAATCAAATATTATTGGCCCTGCTCAGTTGGCCAGTTACACTAAAATTTAGTTAAAAAATGCAATTTCTTGCGTTAAATGGGCCGAATAGCAGGAAATAGTGCATATACTCTAAGGTCTGACCTCTCTATAATGACGCCAGGTTATTTTCGGAGTAAGCACATGTCATTTTCAAAAACCCGCCTTAGTCTCGCCATATTTCTTACTATCGGCAGCAGCAGTGTTGCTGCCGAAGGCTACAAGCTGTTTGAACAATCGGTCAGTAGCATGGGCAATGCCTATGCTGGCCGCGGCGCGCAAATTACTGACGCCAGCCTGGTGTATTCTAATCCGGCAGCCCTGACCAGACTTAACAACGCTGAGCTGTCAGCCGGTGTAAACCTGATTAACGCCAAAACGAATTATCGCAACGCCAGTGCCCAGAGCGCTAATGGCCAATCTGTAATTGGACGGACTGAAGGGGCAAATAGTTTAAATGAACTGATCCCTTTTGTGTTTTATGCCGACAAAGTAACGGATCAATTAAGCTGGGGTATTGGTTTCTTTGTGCCTTTTGGTCTGTCATCAGATTATGACAACGATTTTGTTGGCCGCTATTTTGCTGATGAAACGGCTATTCAGGTGTTAAGCCTGCAACCTGCTTTCGGTTTTAAACTGAATGAGCGATGGTCAGTCGGCGCTGGCTTATCACTTAACCATGCAGAAGGTACTTTATCAAAATATAAAGATCACAGCGGCTTATGTGAACTTGGCGAAACCGTGACCAATGCCATGTTTGGCGCAGCTGTATATAATGATGCGTATTGTAACAGCCAATACGAAGTGGCCGGCGATGACATGGCCCTGGGTTACACCCTTGGTATTCATGGTGAACCGGTTGCAGGCACCCGCCTGGCCGTAACCTGGCATTCTGCCGTGCGTTACACGCTTAAAGGTGACTCGGTGATTACTAATACACCAATTACCGGTGCCAGCGTCGCAGGCAACCCTGATTATCTGGTGGTCGCGCCAAATCTGCCGGCAATTGATTTAGCCACCGGCAAACTGGCGGCAAACAGCCGGCTGACCGAAACCAGTCAATTAGCCCTTACCACCCCGGCCAGCGCCGCATTCAGCCTCGATCAGCAATTAACTACCACCCTTGCTATCCAGCTAAGCGCCGCCTGGACGCAGTGGAGCGATTTTAAGTCTATTGATATTGTCAGCACCGATCCATCGCCCACTATTTCGTTAAATACCCAGCGGCCAGCAAATCTGAACCAGCAAGGTTACATTGGCTATATTCCGCAGTACTGGCAGAACAGCTGGTCATTTGCGTTAGGCGCAACCTATCTTTACCGGCCTGAGCTGACGCTGAAAGCAGGCTTAGCTTATGACCAAAATCCGATTAAAGCCGCACACAAAACAGCACGGATCCCAACTGATGACCGGATATGGCTGACAGCAGGCGCCAACTGGCAGCTCAGCAACCAGTTAACCATGGATGTTGCCTACGGCTATTTATTTACCGGTGATGTTACGGTAAACGAGCGCGAATACAATGTGCAGAATGCGCCACTGTACAATAGTGGTTATCAGGGCCAGTACAGTAACAAAGGTCAGTTGCTGGCAGTACAATTTAATTACCGGTTTTAACTGGTAATAGTGGCGCTTTACAAATAAAACAAACTTATTGTGAAGCGCCCGGTCTTAGCTACAATACACTTAACTCACTGTTTTAAACTGTTAAGAGGCAATTATGGCTATTATTGACAACCCGCTGTTCCGTATCTGGTGTCTTAGCGCTGCTCTGCTGATGGGGCTTAGCGCATGCTCCAGCCCACGGCAGGCAAAGGTAGATTATGATCGGACGGTAAATTTTCAGCAGTACCAGACATATGGCTTTTATCAGCCAGATCAGGACGAGCTGGCAGCAACTGAACAAGCCGCTGCAGCGAAACCTGAATCAGAACAAGCAACAACTGAAGATACCGAAGCAAAAGCTTATACCTCGTTATTAGATCAGCATTTTAAAAGTGCGATTAACCAGCAGATGGCGGCACTTGGCTATCAGTACAGCGAGCAAAACCCTGATCTGCTGGTAAATTATATGACTAACGTCGAAACGCGCAGCGATGTGCGCAGCTCACCGTTTTCAATTAACGCCGGCTATGGCTATTACGGCAGAAACAGCAGTTTTATGTTTGGCATACCGTTATTTGGCAACCGGCTTGAGAAAAAAGAGTATAAGATTGGTACGGTAACCATTGATGTGATCGATGCCAGTGAGCAACGACTGGTGTGGCAGGGTCTGGTTGACGGCCGGCTGACCAAAAAAGCCATGGAAAATCCAGAGCAGGCTATCAATGACGCCGTTCAACTGATTTATCAGCGCTACCCTACCCGCTTAACCGAAGAAAATAACTAACTCTGGAGCATGGCAGAAAAAACTGGGAGCTAACGCTCCCATCATCACTAACAGAGTGAATAATATCCAGGAAGGAAGGTGTAACAGGCCATAGTTTGCCAGTTTTTGATGGCAGTATTATGACAATATGCGCTGCCACCTGCTGTTAGGTCCATATTACGTAAATCAAGTTAAGCAAACACTCTTGGATAATAAACCTGACATTAAGCACCGACTGGCAAAATGGATAGCGCAAAATGGTCATTGCTCACGCCGCGCTGCTGAGCGGCTGATTAGTGAAAACAGAGTACGCGTTAATGACAAGCCGGGACGCCACACCGATCAGGTTTGTAATACCGACACCATTTGTATTGACGATACGATTCTGGCTGAGCTGCCGCCCCCCTGCTACCTGCTCTATCACAAACCCGTCGGTATAGATTGCAATAACCGCCCGGATGACCCGGCTAGCCTGCATCAGTTGCTGAAAACCTTTCCCATCCGCTTATTTGCCGTTGGCCGGCTCGATAAAGATTCCAGCGGTTTAATGCTGCTAACCAATGACGGCGCCCTCTGTCAGCGGCTATTGCATCCTGATTACCACCACAGTAAATGTTATGTTGTTAACACCGACAAAGCGTTAACTACTGATTTTATCCAACAGATGGCGACAGGGGTTTGCTGGCAGCTTGGCAATAACCATTACCAATCCAGGCCCTGTCAGGTTAGCGCCACAGGCCCCGGGCAATTTGAAATCATTCTGACCCAGGGCCTGCACCGGCAAATCCGCTATATGTGCAAAGCCCTTGGTTACCGCGTAACAGCGTTAACGCGCATTGCTATTGGCAATATAGCGCTCGGTGATCTGGCGGTCGGGCATTATCGGGAGCTAAGCCTGGTTGAACGACATGCTTTGCAGCATCAGCTGACTCTGTAATCACCCGGCAGCGGTTTAAAAATCAAACAAATCTGCTAATAAGCCACCTTTTTTTTTCTTACGATAATCATAACTGCCGGAGGGCCGGCCGGGCTCAAGATACGCTTCTTTGGCCCGGGACGGCGCTGCTGCGGCGCTTCGCTCGATAATTTTATCCAGCTCACCGCGATCTAACCAAATGCCACGACAACCGGGGCAGTAGTCAATTTCAATTCCCTGACGCTCGGTCATCATTAAGTTTTCATCAGGACATATCGGACATTTCATTTCACACTCCTTAGCTGTCAAAGCACTATCAGGGTGAAAACCCGGTTAACACTGTTTTAGTTTAGCCAAAAATCAGGCGCTGGCGATAATGATGAGTCAGATCGTGACCTGCGGGATAGTGACGTGCGGCATAGTGACGTGCCGGATAACGATGCACCAGATAACAACAAAGGCCGCAAATGCGGCCTTTGTTTATTAAATCAGCAGTACGGTTTTTACAATTTTTCCAGCTTAATATCGCCGCTGACTGTAGTCAGCTCGACGCTGCCATCGCCGTTACCCAAGGTAAACTGCAAACTGCGGGCCGGGCCATATTTAGCTTTTGTTGCTTTATCGCTGCTAAGTGTATTGTCAAGACTGCCGCCGGCCGAGGCCCTTAAATCGACCCGGATATCACTATTAGCGGCCAGGGCTAATTCAATATCACCACTGACACTGCTACCGCTGATCCGCGGGCTGGCAATGCCAGCTACTTTCGCCTCTATTGCGCCGTTTACTGTGCTCAGTTTCAACTGTTTGGTGCCATCGAGCTTCAGTTTAGCATTACCGTTCACGGTACTGATGCTGACTTCCGCTGCGCTGCTGTGCCCGGTAATTTCACCGTTAACCACTTCATAACGCAGCCGGCCACTGGAATTTTTATCGTCAATTTCACCATTTACCGAATTCAGCTCTATCTGACCACTGGCGCCATTAACTTTGATGTCGCCATTAACTGTGCGCAGTTTCACTGTGTTGCGCAGATCATCAGCGCTGATCATGCCATTGACTGTGGTGATCTCGCTGCTGCCATGGATACCACTGACCTGGACATTGCCGTTAACGCCTTTAAATTCAACACTGCTGCCAACCGGCACTTCGATACTAAGCTCGGCCATGTTGTTTTTATCTTTGCTGCTGTAATTTACCTGGCGCGGCATCGTCATTTCAAAGCGGCTAAAGCCGTCCTTACTATCAAACTCAAAGCCAGTGGCTTTTTCATCCAGCTTACCTTTAACACTGAAAGTATTGCCTGATATGGCGTTAATGGTAATTTCACCACTCATTACTTCTATGAAGATTTTTTCATTAGCACTGACGCTGATACTTTCATTAACTACTTCGCGTGAGTCGGCCAAAGCCAGCTGACTGGCGGTCAACAGCACTATACTTAGCACTCTGCCAAGCCATTTTTTATTAATGTTATGCATGATTTTCTCCTAACTGGTTATTAAGGGTTGTTGCAACGTGGCCTGCTGAATAAAGCGAAGCTGTTGCTGGTATAACTGTTGCAGCTGTGCTAACAGCTGCGGTTCATCCGGATAAAACTGCAGGGCACGGCGCACCTGAGCGATGGCCTGATCCCAGATAACGAGTTGCTGCTGCCAGTTGTCAAAGCCTTCCGCCACCGCCACGACTTGTGCCAGCTGCTGGGCTTTTTGCTGCTCATACAGCTGCAACAGCAGTAATTCTGCATTTGGTGATGCTGCGCTCTGCTGCGGTGACGTTGGCAAAATAACCAGTTGCCAGCCTATTAATGTCACCAGTGCCAGTGCTGCGGCACTGGCCCAGTGTCTGAGGCCAGAGCGTTTGTCATTTTCGGCGGCGGCTACAGCAGTGTTGTCAGGTTTTTGCTGACACGTTGTGTCAAGCCGGGCGGCGATATCCGGCCATAAATCACGCTCAGGCTGAATATTGCTGTCAAGCTGACTCAGGGTCTGTGCAAACTGTTGTTCATTCATCAGCTAACCACTCCTGTAACAATTGTCTGGCCCGGTGATACTGGGCTTTGGAGCTGCCCTCGGCTATGCCCAGCAGACCGGCAATTTCCTGATGCTGATAACCTTCCAGTGCAAATAACACAAAAACGGCCCGGGCCTGCGCCGGTAAGCGTAAAATAGCCTGTTCCAGCTGCGCCATCTCGCTGCTGCAGCTGACACTCTGCTCCGGCTGATTGCTCTGCCCGTCCGGCTCTGTCAACTCCTGCAGCTCACTGCTGTCAGTCAGGCGCAAATATTTTTGCTGACGCCAGCAGTCAATAGCAGTGCGGGTAGCAACACTGTGCAACCAGGTCGCAAAACTGCTGTCGCCACGAAAGGCCGGGAGTTGCTGCCACACTTTAATAAAAACCTCCTGACTGGCATCTTCAGCCTGCTGCCTATTGGCCAGCAAGCGCCAGCAAATTGCATATACCCGGCCAACAAACTGCTGATACAGCTGATAAAAAGCCTGCTTGTCTCCGAGTTTCGCGGCGGCTATTGCCTGTGCAAGCTCCAATGCCATAATTGTCCTTTCGAAGATTAACGGGCCACACATTTTTGATCATGTCAGGTTAGTCGTAAGCGCCACGACAAAGGTTTAAATAACGCAGATTATTTTTTTCATTAGCGGTGACTGAGCCGCCATAACCTAAATACCAGCGCCAGGGTCAGGCCATACATCAGCAGCGAAGCCAGCACCACGCCCGGCCAGCCAAGCCACTGCCAGAATGGTTGCAGATAGAGGCTGCCAATACTGGCACCAACATAGTAGAACACCAGATAAAGTGCGCTGGCACTGGCCTTGGCGCGATGGGCATGCTGATTTACCCAGCTACTGGCCAGCGAGTGACACAGGAAAAAACCAAAGGCACTGATAAAAAAGCCACTAACAATAAGCCAAAGCGCGCTGTGCAGGGTAACCACGGTGCCCAGCATCATCAGCAGTATACCCAGCGCCATCGCCAGCGGTGGCGACAGACGCCGCGCAATTTTCGCCGATAACACCGAGCCGACGGTGCCACTGAAATAAGTAATAAATAACAGGCCCAGCATGCTACTGCTAAGCAGATAAGGCGGTGCTGCCAGCACAAAGCTGATAAAGGTATATTGATTTAAAAAGACCAGAAAATTCAGGCCGCCAACCAGATAAGTCAGCAGTAACAAGGGTTGGCGCAGGTGATAGCCATGATTCTTCATGGCCTGCCATAGCCGGAACGGCTGACGTTCGAACCGGGCTGATTGCGGCAGATAACGCCAGATAAAATAACAGCTTACGCCACTTAGCACCGTCATTGGCCAGAATATCCATTGCCAGTGCCCCAGATCAGCAAGTCCACCGGCCAGCAAACGTCCACCAATACCGCCCAATGAATTGGCGCTGATATAATAGCCGACGGCGGTTACCAGCGCCGGCGTGGAATACTCCTCACCCATCCAGGCAATGGCAATAGCCGGCAAGCCGCCGAGGCAAATGCCCTGCACTGCCCGCCAGCATAATAATGCACCGAAGCTCTCTACCTGAGTCAGCGCCAGGGTACTGCCAGTAACACCCAGTAAGGTTACTACTAGCAAAGATTTACGGCCCCAGGCATCCGATAGCGAGGCATAAACTAATAACGATAAACCCAGCCCCAGCGTGGCAATGGTGTAACTGAGACTGGCCTTAAGCGGGCTTAACTGAAAATCGCGGCTAAGCTGGGGCAGCAGGGGCTGCAGTAAATGCAAATTAGCAAATACCACTATCGCGGCCAGGCACAGTGCAAAGCAACTTTGATAAAAGGCGGCCGATTTATACTCTATCAAAACGCAGTGTCCGCTGGCAGCAAAGTGACAGTATACTGAGTTCGGGCAACGATGACGAGCTGGAGTCAGGGCAACTCACCCTGTGGCATCACGCCATAAGCCGTGTATCATAGCGGCTGGTGTTAGTCCGAAAAGGCCCCGGTTTGCTGTCGTTATTTTTAAATGCCCCACTGCAGAAAAAAGTCGCTGCCATTGCCCTGCCGATGGTGCTGTCAAATTTGTCAGTACCGCTGCTGGCACTGGTTGATACCGCGGTCAGTGGCCATTTGGCGCATCCCTGGTATCTTGGCGGGGTGGCATTGGGCTCCAGTTTAATCAGCCTGCTGTTCTTTTTACTCGGCTTTTTACGAATGAGCACTACCGGCCTGACGGCCCAGGCCTATGGTGCCAATGATCAGGCAGGCCAGTTGACGTGTTTAAGCCAGAGCTTGCTAGTGGCGCTGTTGCTTGCCATGTTGTTATTAATATTACAATCGCCACTTGCTCATCTGGCGTTTAGTATCAGTGACGCCAGCACCGAAGTTAATCAGCAGGCGCAGCTGTATTTTGCTGTCCGGATCTGGAGCGCGCCGGCAACACTGATAAACCTGGTGCTGATGGGCTGGTTTCTAGGCCAGCAAAATGCCCGTTACCCAATGGCAATGCTGATCTGTACCAACCTTATCAATATTGTGCTGGATCTGCTGTTTGTACTGGGCTTTGGCTGGCAGGTAGCAGGTATTGCTGCCGCTTCTGTTGTTGCCGATTACGCCGGCTTGCTGCTGGGCGGTGGCTTGCTACTGCGCAGCCTTACTGGCAAGGCCCTGGTCAGGTCCATGCTCAGTCAGCTGAGCCGGTTCGCTGGTTTACGCCGGCTGTTTGCCCTGAACCGCGATATTTTTCTGCGAAGTCTCTGCCTGCAAAGCGTGTTTGTGTTTATCGCTTTTCAGGGAGCAGCTTATGGTGATAATACCGTCGCCGCCAATGCCGTATTACTGAGCTTTTTAATGCTGGTCTCCTATGCTATGGATGGCCTGGCCTATGCCGCCGAAAGTCTGGTTGGCAAAGCCATTGGTGCCCGCGATAACCATCTGCTTGGCAATACGCTGGGGCTGCTGGCCATCTGGTGCTTACTGCTGGCGATGGTATTTAGTGGCGGTTACGCTTTATTTGGCAATAACTTTGTCAGCTTACTGACCTCGCTGCCCGGGGTACGCCAGCATGCTGCCCTTTATCTGGGCTGGATGGTGTTACTGCCATTGCTGGCCTGCTGGGCATATTTTCTGGATGGGGTTTTCATTGGTGCTACCCAGGGCAAAACACTGCGAAACAGCATGCTTATCGCCCTGCTTGGCTTTGCCGGCAGTTTTTATCTGCTGCAAAGCTGGCAAAACCATGCACTCTGGGCCGCGCTAGCGGTATTTATGGCACTGCGCAGCATTAGTTTAGCGCTGATCCTGCGCTGGCAATGGCAACATAGTACCTTGCTGCATGTCGCAAAATAACAGAGGGCGCTAAGCGCGCCCTCTGAAATTAACTTACTGATTGCCTGACCTTCTGAGCAGGCAGCTAGAGCTAATGCACACCATGCATGCGTTTTTTCAGCCATGGGCTGATAAGCAACATGAAAATACCAATACCTATCCCGACATACATCAAAAAGCTGAACAGGTCAGTGTAGCCTGCCAGCGCTGCACTGACATCTGCCACTTCACCACTTGGGGTATCAACGGCGGCCAGCTTTGCCAGCTGGGTTGCCAGCAATTCAGAATACGCCGTCGCCAGGAACCAGGCTCCCATCATCACACCCACCACTCTGTGCACAGCCAGTTTGGTTACCGCCGACAAACCAACAGGGGATAAACAGAGTTCACCCATGGTATGCAGCATGTACGCCAGCACCATCCAGCCTGCGCCAACCAGCCCGGCTTCATTAGGAAACTGAGCGCCCAGCACCAGCGCCCCGAAACCCAGCCCCGCCTGGATAATACCCAGTGCAAATTTAACCGGGGTACTCGGTTCCAGATTGCGTCTGCCAAGTGCTATCCATAACCAGGCAAACAACGGTGCCAGAGTAATAATAAACATTGGATTCAGTGCGCCATACTGGCCAGCCGTGGTTTCAAAGCCAAACACAGTGCGGTCCATCACGCGGTCTGCATACAGCGTCATCGAGGAAGCTGACTGCTCAAACAACGCCCAGAACACGACAGTGGAGAACGTCAATACGATCAGCACCAGCATCCGGTCACGTTCTTCTTTGGTGCATTCCTTAACCATAAACCAGATAATGCCGGCCAGTACAATAAAGGACAGGCCCAGCAAGACACTGTGCACCACAGGGTTATATTGTACCAATTGCCAGACAACGACTAATGCCGGCAATGTTGCCAGGTAAATCAGCCATTCCCGGTCAATAAAGGCAAACACTTTTTGCTTTAATAACGCCGGGTTTGATGGTTCGGCATACCCGTAAAGGTATTTCTGGCCGGCTAAAAATACGATAAGACCCAGCACCATACCGATACCGGCCAGCCCGAAGCCCCAACCCCAGCCATAAACCTCACCAATATAGGTCACCAGCAAAGTGGCGATAAAAGAGCCGGTGTTAATGCCCATATAAAAAATGGTAAAACCAGAGTCACGCCGGATATCGCCCTGGCCATAAAGCTGACCAACAATAGTGGAGATATTCGGCTTCAGAAAACCGACCCCCATAATGATCAACGCCAGAGAAAAATAGAATACCTGAATAGCCCCGGTATCCTGCACCACAACCCCATCCTGCACATACGCCTGAAAACCTTCATAGGCCAATCCCAGATGGCCAAGGCATAGCAAAATGGCGCCGAAGGTCACCGCCTTGCGCATTCCCAGGTAGCGGTCTGCCAGCATACCGCCAATAACCGGCATCGCATAAACCAGTCCGGCGTAACTGCCCAGTACATCTAAACCACCGGCATCGCTGAACAAATGGTACTTTGTTAAATATAATAACAGCAGATATTTCATGCCATAAAAAGAAAAGCGTTCCCACATTTCAGTGAGAAAACACACATAAAGTCCGACCGGATGGCCGAGAAACTGTGGCTGATTGGCCGGCGCGTCTGCGGCAGTGCTAATGTCAGTCATGGGGTCCCCAGTATTATTAGAATTATCTGCTTTACGTGACAATTCAGTAAAGCTGGATCGATTATGCAGATGTCAGCTATAGATGTCATCAGCATCATCGTGATTAGTATTTAAAAACTCAAAAAACACTAAAGATTAAGCCACTGCAGCCGATAACCTCGTTACGCTATACTTTAACTCACCGCCAGTGTGCAAAACTGGCTTCGTAACAAGAGGTCATCATTATGGCTATCACGCCCAGCTCAGCCAGCACCGCAGGCAAAAATGTTGAAAACAAAAATGTTGAAAACAAAAGTGTTGATAGCAGGAACACGGGCAATAAAGGCATTGAAGATACCGCCAGCAACGCCCGCCAGGCACAGAATGTCGCTATTTTAAAAGCCAACGAGCAGGTGTCGCTTAGCAGCAATAACGACTCTCTCAGTTTGCTGTATAAAACCGCCCTGGAAGGAATAAATGCTGAGCTGGAGCCGGTGCTTGGTGAAAATGCCGCCCAGAAAATTTACGACTCCGGCATTGATACCTCACCAGAAGCCACAGCTGAGCGCATCGTTGCCTTTGCCACCGGCTTTTACAGCCGCTATAAAGCACTGAACCCCGGCCGCACTGAACAGGAGCAACTGGACAGCTTTTTAAACGTAATCGGCGGTGGTATTGAAAAAGGTTTTGCCGATGCCAAAGATATTCTCAAAGGCTTAAAAGTGTATGAAGGTGAAGTATCAGAGGGGGTCGACCAGACTTACGCCAAAGTGATGGCCGGGCTGGACAGTTTCCGCCAGAAAATGCTGGAACTGGCCGAGCAGACTGCTGACACCGACGCACCGACAGCAAGCGTGACAGTTAATACAGATAACGTCAGTTCCTGATAACGCTCTGCAGATGACTGCCAGTGCTACTGGTGGTCTGTTTTTGCTGCGGCTAGCAGTTACCAAGCTATCTGGTGATCAGGGGTGATCAGTGCTATCAATCCGGGTAACCAGCAACTGGTCAATTTTATAACTGTCAATATCAACCACTTCAAATTTATAGCCCCCGTGCAGCACAAAGTCGGTGCGCTTGGGTATTTTACGCAGGGTAAACATCATAAAACCGGCAATGGTTTCGTAGTTTTCCGGATTGGGAAAGCTATCGATATCCAATACCCGCATCACATCAGCCAACGGAGTTAATCCTTCCACCAGCCAGGAGTTGGTGTCACGCTTAACAATCTGCTCTTCTTCAGAGCTGACCAGCTCGCCCATCACAATACTCATTACATCTTTTAAAGTGATAATACCGACCACCAGGGCATATTCATTCATAATAATGGCAAAATCCACGCCGGTGGACTTAAAGTGCTCCAGTGCTTCATACAATGATAAAGTATCAGGAATAATCAGCGGCGAGCGCACTATGCCTTCTTTTTTGAGCGAAATGGGCTGATCATGCAGCACCTGCATTAAAATATCGCGGGTGTCGACATAGCCCACTACCCTGTCCAGCACCTCATCACAGACGATAAATTTAGCATGCGGATGCTCGGCAATTTTGGCCTTGATATTGTCCTGTGACTCGTTGTTGGTGAAAAAAATCAGGCTCTCCCGCGCCGTCATCGCCGAGGTTACGGTGCGTGATTCCATATCAAACACATTTTCCAGCAGCTGATGCTCGTGCTGCTGCAGCACCCCGGCCTGAGCGCCGGCATCCATCATCGCCATAATATCGTCAGGCGTAATATCATCCTTACGCATGGTTGGCACATTAAACAGACTGAAAAACAAATTGGCCAGGCCGTTAAATAACCAGACAAAAGGTTTCAGCAGTACAATCAGCAATAGCATTGGCTGGACAATTTTTACCGCAATTTTTTCCGGCGCAATCATCGCTAAGCGTTTTGGCATTAAATCGGCGAATAAGATAAATAACGAAGTGACAAAAAATACCGATAAACCAAACGCTGCGGCCGGCACCCAACTGGCATCGACAAAGACGGTCAGCAATGATAAAAAGTAAGGCGTAAAGGCTGACTCACCTAAAATACCGCCGAGAATAGCTACCGCATTTAAGCCAATCTGCACCACGGTAAAGAAGTTGCCGGGTTGCTCCTGCAACATCAGCACTTTTTCAGCTTTGCTATCCCCTTCACTGGCCATTAATCGTAACCGCATTTTTCGTGAAGCAGCCAAAGCTATTTCTGAGACAGAAAAGAACGAACTGGCAGCCACCAGCAGTAACATAACAAACAGGTATTCTAGGGTACTCATATTTTTTCCGTTCAGGTTAACAACTCTGATTATAGCGGCTCTGGTAAGACAAAAGCGCTAGTCATTGGAAAATATCATTCCAAAATAACTATTTGCAGAGAATATACCTCAAAAAAACTTATCACACCCTAAAATAAGGCTGGTAATCGTTGGCTGGTTTTATTACAACGAACAGTAGAATTCAGCAACGAGACAAAAACCTACAATGATAAAGTCTGTTCTTGATTACTGCCTCCGGACCACTGCTCAAGCAGTTGTAATGGGTATTTTTTTACTCTGCAGTGTGCTCGTAAGCGCGCAGGTTGTTGCGCAACAGGATGAGCTTGAGCTGCAGCTTGATACTTTTCTGCAACTGGCAGCAAAGGATTACGAACAAGCAACCGCCTTGCTGTTGCAGTTAAAGGAACTGGATGCAGGCAGCCTTCCAGTCGCTACCCGGGTGCGCTTATATAGCTATCTGGCAATTCATTATTTTGATACTGCTGATAACAAACAAACTGAATTCTGGCTTGACCAGGCCCTCACTCTGGCAACTACAACCAATGATCCGGACGGGCTTGCCGAAGCCTATGCCACAGAAATTGAAATAATCGCCAGTAGTCAGCAGTTTAACGATGCAGTGGTAAAAGCGGAACAGCTGCACCAGCTTGGTATAATGGCTGCTGCTCCCCGGGTGCGATATTATGCGCACAATCTGTTGGGTCGGATATTTCGCGATGATGGTCAATACGAACTGGCCCTTGAACATTTTGCTGAAGCGCTGCAGGCGGTAACAGAAACCGAGGACCAACGCACCTTGCCAAGAACGATGTTTCTGAACCAAATGATTGCCAGCATTCATGCTGATTTGAAAAACTTCAGCGAGGCGCGTACGTTAGTAGAACAGCTTATTTCAGATGCGAAAGCATTTAATTTACAGGCGGCACTACCGGAATATTATTTACTGTATGGATTTATAGTCAGTTATCAGCAGCAGGATAAACTTGCTGAACAGATTAATTTGCAAGGGCTGGCTGAGTCTCAACGGTTAGGGCAAGACAATCTGGCATTAATCTTCAAAAATAATTTAGGTGCTGGCTATATCCAGCAAGGAAGCTTTGCTAAAGCCCGTGAAATCTTAAGTGATGCCTTACAACAAGCCAACGACATGCAGACTCCGGATGATGCCCATCTCATTCGCTTTAATCTGGGATATGTTGACGTTGCTCAAGGTAAACATGGGCAGGGATTGGCGGCAATGCAAGAATCTATAGGTTATTTTCGCGAGAACAACCTGAAAAACCAGCTTGAGGACACCCTGGGTTGGCTGGCAAAGGCCTATGGCCTGGCCGGTAAGCATGAAGCCCGAGCAGACACCCTGGCGGAACAAATGGCGCTCCAGCAGGAAATTCTGAATACGGAGCGTGACAAGGTATTGCATGACTTACAAAGCCGCTATGACACCAAGGCCAAAGCCCAACAGATAAACCTGTTAAAAAAAGATAACGATTTAACCCGCCAACTGCTGCAGAACAAACAGTTACAGCAAAAAGTTACCTTGTTATTTATCGTCGCGATATTATTTGGCGCCCTGCTGCTACTACAATTAGTGGCGAAAGTTCGCCAGGCCAATCGCCGCTTAAAAGAGGCAAACAAAAAACTGGAATACCAGACTTTGCGTGACCCGTTAACCGGGTTATTTAATCGCCGCGCCTTGCAGGAGCAAATGCAACGCAGAGCCAATTATGGTCGACGCCAAAGTGATAGCGGAGCTCCGGCGAACGGTTTTTTGCTGCTCGATATCGACTTTTTTAAACGAATTAACGATGAATATGGCCACGCTGCTGGTGACCAAGTACTGACACAACTGAGTGCCCGCCTGGCAAAAGCTTGCCGCGAGCAGGATCTGGTTGTGCGATGGGGTGGCGAAGAATTTTTAATTTATCTGGACAATATCAGCTCAGAACAGGTAGTGGACTTCTGTGACAGGATCCTCAAAGTCGTCGCCAGTGAGCCTGTAATGTGGGACGGTAAACTTATTCCGGTCAGCACCAGCGGCGGCTTTATCCATTTACCTTTTGCCGGCATTGACGAAACCGAACTCAATTGGGAGAGGGCCTTGCAAATAGCCGATATGGCGCTGTATTTAAGTAAAGTAAATGGCCGCAATCAGGTTTATGCCATTACCGGGCTGCACAGCGAATACGAAGCAGCACGTCAGCTACTCTCAGATGACTTACAAGGGGCAATTGGTCAGAATATGGTCGATTACATTACCATCAAAGGGCCAACGCTAGCCACCTGACAATTACCGATTTCAAACACAAAGTTGATTAAGTTTGAGTGCACAAGTTATCAGAGCTTTAATCAGCTGCTAAAAACGCTAAGCACCTGAAAATATTCAGCGCTAACTAATGGCTGTGCGATAGTAGCAGCTGTATTTGTCTGTAAAATACGCTATCTTCAAGGCTGTTGAATATCTTCCGGAAGTGGCGAATGTCCCAGTTGTCAGCTATTCGTAATTTGCAGTGCGCGCCGTGGCTGTGTGTACTTCTGATGGCATTATATTTTTCTCCTGCTGCTGCGCAGCAGCCTGTCACAGAGCCATTGGAGCAGCAGCTTAACCAGTATCTGGTGCTGGCCTGGGAGGATACGACGGCGGCTGATGCATTGGTGGCCGATTTATATCAGCGCTACTATCTGAGCCCGAACAACGACGTCGCGCTGGCCAGTCAGGTAAGGCTGCTGTCTTACTATGCCTCTGCCCTGATGTATCAGCAACAGCAGTTGCAGGCAGATGCGGTGCTCGCAGAATTGCTGACATTAGCTGACGATACTGCTGATCCGAATATTCTCAGTGAAATTTATGCCACTGAAATAGAGTTTATGTTTTATCAGCGCCAGCAATTAGCGGCAATACTAAAAGCCGACCGGCTGGAGCTGATAGTGCAGAGTGCCAGCGTACCGCGGGTGCGTTATTATGTTCACAATCTGCTGGGTCGGTTGTTTAAAGCTGACAGCCAGCTTGAGCAGGCACTGCAACACTTTACTGATGCGCTCGATGCCGTTATTGAAACTGACGACCAATTTACCTTACGTCGTCGGGCTTATTTAAACTTTTCTATTGCCCAGGTTTATGCCGATTTAAAAAAATGGCCTGAAGCAAAAGTTCTGACTGAAGAGCTGATTGCAACTGCCAAAAAGTATCAGTATCGGCAGTTCTTACCTGAGCTGTACTTAATGCTGGGCTTTATCGTTGCAGAACAAAACGATTTGCATGCCGCTATTGCTATTAATCAACTTGGCCTGGCAGCAGCCAAGGAAAATAACCAGCCTGGTGTTGAGCTGACATTTCAGAATAATCTTGGTTCTATTTATATCGAGCAAGGTAACTACCCTGCAGCTAAACAGGTTCTACAAAGCGCAGCTGAACAAGCGAAATCATTAAATGATGAATTCAGTAGTCAGCTTATCGCCTTTAATCTGGCTTATATTGAGGTAATGGAAGGCCGGCATGACAGTGGCCTGGCTAAAATGCTGACGGCACTGGAATATTTTAAAAATAACGATAGCAAAGCCGGCTATGAAAGCACCTTGGAATGGGTAGCTAAGGCCTATGAGGAGGCTGGCAACTATCAACTGCAAGCGCAAATATTGCAACAACGACTGGAACTGCGAGCCGAAATTTTAACCAGCGAGCGGGAAAAAAGTGTCGCTGAATTGCAAAACCGTTATGACATCAAAGCGAAAAGCCAGCTGATCACCATCCTGGAGCAGGAAAACGATCTGAAAGCACAATTGCTGGCAAACCGGAAACTGCAGCAACAACTTACCGGCCTGTTTGCACTGGTGCTGGTGTTTGCCGCCATTTTGCTGTTCCAGTTATACCGCAAAGTGCGGCAATCCAACCGCAAGTTGCGCGAAGCCAACAAACAGCTGGAGTTTCAGTCGCTGCGTGACCCGTTAACCGGTTTATTTAACCGCCGGGCGCTGCAGGAACAGATGCAAAGGCGCAGCAAATTCGGCCGGCGCCAGCGCGACATCACCAGCCATGCCAATGGTTTTCTGCTGTTAGATATCGATTATTTTAAAAAAATAAACGACAGTTATGGTCATGGCGCCGGTGACGAAGTTCTGAAACAACTGAGTGCCCGCTTAACTGGCGTCTGTCGCGAAGAAGATCTGGTGATCCGCTGGGGCGGTGAAGAGTTTTTGCTGTATCTGGATAATATCGAGCCCGAGCAGGTGGCCGGTTTTTGTCAGCGTATTCTTGAGGTTATTGCCAGTGAGCCGGTGCTTTGTGATGATAAAATCATTCCGGTCAGTGCCAGTGGCGGCTTTATTCACTTACCCTTTGCTGATGTTGATGAGGCAGATCTTAACTGGGAACGGGCATTGCAGATTGCTGATATGGCGCTGTATTTAAGTAAAGTTAATGGCCGCAATCAGGTGTATGCCATTACCGGCCTGCGCACCGAATATGAGGCGGCCCGCCAGGCGCTGACCGATGATTTGCAGGGCGCTATCCGTCAGAATATGGTCGACTATATCACCATTAAAGGCCCGGCCTTGCCAAAGTAAGGCGCGCAAATCTGATGTCGCTGCTACCAGAAAGCAGACGCGGCCAATAATAACAGCAGTATCAGCAAGGCACTGCTGCGCACCACATTATCTGGTGCAGCGCGGTTTAATGCCCGCTCCAGCGACCGCCAGTTAAACGTTAAGCGCGGTGCCTGCCATTGCCGGCGTGGCTGGTAAAGCCGTTGCAACCACATTGACCACAGCAACACCGCACTTTTTCGATCATAGTAGCGCTCTGGCAGACGCCAATGGCGCCAACGAACAACCCCTGTAACCAGCAGCGCCAGCAGCAGTGGCCAACTGACAGCCCATATTTTCGGTAATGTCAGGGTTTGCAGGCTAAGTTGCTGCAGGGGCTGCCATAGCCAGGGTAACAGAATAAGGGTCAGCGTCAGCAACAGCAGGCAGGCGCCCTGCCAGTACAACCCCGCAGCGGCTGCGCCCCCGCCAGAATCATCATTCAGTTGCCGCTGTTGCTGGCGAAGCGCAGCAGCCAGATGCAAAAATAACAGGGCGGTTAAAAAAGCCCCTGCACTTAATAACATTGCCATAAAGCCGGCATCCAGCCAGCCCGGCATTGGTATGCTGCTAAACAGACTTTTCATGCCGGTTTTAATGGCCGCCCCACCACTAAACGGTAGCGCCATTAACGCCAGGGCAGGCAACCAGAACAACAACTGCCACCATGCCGGCAGGCGCTGTTTAGCATTGACCCCGGCAAATAAAAATAACGCCCCTTTGGCAATGGCATGATGTGCAGCGTACGCCATCAGTACAGGCAGCACTGCGGCTGAACTGAACGTCCAGGCCAGCGCCACCAAAATGATCAGATAACCCACCTGACTGACCGAGGAGTAAGCCAGAATAACCTTGGGTTGGCGGTATAACAAACCGGCCAGCACCCCAAAACCGGCAGAAAAGAAGCCCAGACAAACCATGTAGGGCACCCATTGTTGTAACACCGGATCGCCAGCAGGTAAAAACACCACTAAACCGAGCACGCCGGCTTTGATCATTGCACCAGACAGCACCGCACTGGCCGGTGCCGGCGCCGCAGGATGCGCTTGTGGTAACCAGATATGCAACGGCCAGAAACCAGCCTTTAAACCCAGACCGGCAATAGTTAGTAAAATCGTCAGATGATCCAATGGCACCAACTGCCAGCTCAGCCAGTCATACTGGCCGCCAGCAGCACTGGCCCGCAGGATCAGCGCCGCAAATAGTAACAATTCGCCAATTATCGCCAATTGCAGATAAAGACGGCCGGCCCGGCGGGCAGCTTTGCTGCCGCTGTGCACCACCAAACCATAGGCCGATAAACTCATAACGCTAAAACCAATATAGAAACTGATAGCATCCAGGGCGGCAATCAACAACATATTGCCGGCAAAACTCAGCCCAAAGAACAACCAGTAGCGGCCTTTATGCTCGGCCTTGGCCATAAATGCCAGGCTAAAGGCCGCAGCGACTAACCATAAACTTAAACTGAAATACCACCACAACTGCTGTAATTCAGTCACCAGGCCTAAACCCGCCCCGGGCCAGAGCCAGTCAGATAAATCAATCATATCTGAACTCCCGCTCGACAATCAGCTCAGCCCAGCTAAGCGGACTTATGATCGTGCTGGCAAAAAGCCCCATTAACACAATAAGTAACGCAGTAAACAGGACTGGCAGCAACAGCATCCAGTGGGTTTCAAATTTCGCTGACAATCGCTGCTCGTGCGGCCAGCTGCCAGCCGGAGGTAAAAACCACAACCGATACACGATCGGTAAAAAATAGGCGGCATTTAATAAGCCGGAAAATACAAAAACCAATAACATAAGCTTATTGCCCGTTGCGACTGCCCCCAGCCCTAAATACCATTTACTGATAAAGCCCGCCGTCGGCGGAATACCAATCATCCCCAGCGCGCCCAGAGTGAAGGCAACAGAGGTCAGTGGCATGCGCCTGCCCGCCCCATTTAACTGGCGGATGGTATGCACCCCCAGTGTTTCCGCGTAATTACCGGCACAAAAAAACAGGGTGATTTTCATTACTCCCTGATGCACCAGATGCACCAGCCCCCCTACTGCGGCTAACGGGCCCAGCATCGCCACGCCGGCGGTAATATAGGAAACCTGACTGATGGTGGAGTATGCCAGCCGCCGTTTTATGTCCTGCTGCGCCAACGCCCGCCAGGATCCATACAAAATTGTCGCTGCAGCCAGCAACATTAACGGTTCAGCCAGCTGCAGCAATTGCATACTGTCGGCGCCAAATACATCATACACCAGCCGGATAATGCCAAACGCCCCGGCCTTTACCACGGCTACCGCATGCAGCAAGGCGCTGACCGGCGCAGGCGCCACCATAGCCTGTGGCAGCCAGCCATGTAACGGCAATAACGCCGCTTTTACCCCGAGCCCTGCGATCATCAGGCCAAAAGCCAGCTGCAATAAGCCAGCGTGCTCTGCGACTACGGCACTGATATAGCCACCAGGTGTAAATTGTGGGCTCTGTACCAGTGAATGCATCAACGCCACCCCCGTCAGCAGCAACACACCACCCGCCAGGGTGTAACTCAGATATCGCCGGCCAGCGGCCAGCGACTGAGGTGTGCCACGATGCACCACCAGCGGAAAAGTTGCCAGGGTCAGCAGCTCATAAAACAACAGAAAACTGACCAGATTACCTGACAATGCCAACCCTACCGTGGCACTGACACATAAACTGAAGTAGCCGAAAAAGCGCGAGCGCAGCGGTGAGTTCTCAAGATAGCCAATGGCATAAATCGTGGTTGCCAGCCACAGAACTGATGAAAGCGTCACAAACAACAGCGATAATGCATCCCCCTGCAACACTAAGTCGGCACCGGGCAAAAAAGGCACGCTGAAGTAAAAAATGGCGCCGGCGTTGACCGCCCGCAACATAATCAGCACCAGCACCAACTTTACTGTCACCCCTATCAGGTTAAGGCTTATCCGTAACTTTGCCTGGTGCTCTTTCAGGGTAAAAATAACTAAGCCGGGCAGCAGCGAACTGAGAATAATGGCCAGTGGTAAATAACTTAACCAAAATGCGCTCATCATGCCTCCAGCCGCAGCAACAACAGCAAGGGTTCGCTGAATAATGCCATCGCCCAGACCGCTAATGCCGGCAATAATGCCAGCCACTGCGGCAATAGCTGTGGCGAAAAATCCGGCGCTACCGGATCAGCCCGGTCAAATGCCAGTACCACCACCCGAAATACGTATGCCGCAGATAACAATGTGGCAAGTAGCAGGGCTAACGGCCAGAATAGCGACTGCCCCTGCAGCCAGATACCTTGCAATAAGGCCCACTTGGCCAGAAAGCCGCCACTGGGCGGCAAGCCGATTAAACTGCCTCCGGCAACAGCAAAAGCAAACATCGCCAGCGGCATGGTCTGGCTGGCGCCTTTTAAAATGGTCAGACGCTTGCCGCCCAGGGTGGCGCTCATTTCGCCTATAGCCAGAAAACAGGCTGCTTTTGCCAGCGCGTGGGCCAGCACAAATAACCATAACGCGGCGAAGATCAGCGGTTGGTTAAACTTCAGCATCAGCCCCAGGGCCAGAGTGGCATAGCCCAGCTGCGCCACCGTCGAATAGGCCACCATTTTTTTAGCGTAAGGCGTGCGCAACGCTGACCAACCACCAAACAACAAGGCAGCCAGACCCGCCGCGGCAAACAGTAACGCCATTGCCTGCGCCTGCTCTGTACTGGCCAGTTGTAACCACAACAAGCTCAGAATAAACAGTGGCCCTTTTACCACCAGTGCCGACAGTAAAGCACTTACCGGCGCCGGAGCAGCCGCATGAGCCGCTGGCAGCCAGCCATGTAATGGCCAGAGCGCGGCTTTTAACATTAGCCCCAGGCTCATCAGCAACAAGGCGCTGTTGCTAAGCCAGCTGGTCTGCCACTGGCTGGCCAGACCGGCAATGTCCAGCACGCCGTAAACGCCATACAGCAGCACCACACCCAGCAGATAACACAGAGAGCCAAACAGGGATAGCAGCAGATAATTAAGCGCGGCTTTAATGGCAATTCGCCCGGACAAACTCACCAATGCCACTGCCACCAGCGCCAGCAATTCCAGACACACATACAGATTAAATAAATCACGGGACAACCATAGCGCCGTTAAACTTAACTGCAGTAAGCTACTTAATGGCCAGAACCCCTGCTTCAGCTTATCGCGGACCCGCGTGGCAAAAGCGTATAAACCAACTAATAGCTGCAGTAAGGCGGACAGCAGAATAAGCAGGCAGCTAAGCGTATCAGCCTGCCAGCTGATAGCCAGCCCGGAGGGCCACCCGGCCAATAACCAGGAACGGCTGCCCTGCTCACTGATCTGCAACAGCAGTTGCAGCGCCAACATACTGCAAATGGCAGCAGATAACAGGGTTAGCAGCGGCGCAATCCGCGGCCAGAGCAGCATTAGTAGCGCAGTAAGTAATGGCAGCACCAGCAGCAATATTATCATTGCCCTGTTTCCTGTTCAGTTTCCTGCTCAGTTTCCTGCTCAGTTTCCTGCTCTGTTGGCAGTGGTGCTGTTGCCTGGCCAAGCCTGGCAAGCAATGCCAATGCAAAAGCTGTAGCGCTAACGGCAACCACCAGACCGGTAAGCACTAATGCGTGCAACACCGGATCAGCGGTGAAATACGCAGCACCAGGGCCATTACTACGATAAGCCAGCACCACCATCAACATAAAAACACCGGCACTGATGATATTCAGCGCCACTACCCGGCGCAACGGTTCGGGGCCACAGATAAAACCATATACCCCAATTGCCACCAGAGTGGCCGCGGTAACTAAAAACAGCAGTAGCGGGTGACTAAGCTCAGCCATCAATATCCTCTGTCTTATCCGCTCTGGCCAGACTGAGTGCGGTTTGCGGTTGCTCCGCAACCACCAGTAGGGTCAGAATAATAGCGATAGCCAGGGTGGCGAAAACTTCAATCAGCAAAATTATGTATTTGGCAAGCTCAGGTGGCCAGCGTAGCCATAATGGTTCAGACCCGGCTTCAGCTAAAAAAAACACCGTTAGGACTGACAGGGTAAATACCGTAAGGCCGGCAACAGCAAAAAACCTGACCCATATATTGCGCCAGGCCAGCCAGTCCAGCTGCTGGTTTAACTTCAGCACGACCGCACCTGCTGCCAGCAGCGCCCCCGCCTGAAAAGCACCACCGGGCTGACTGGCTCCGGCCCACAATAAATAACCGGCAAGCAGAATTATCAGTGGCGCCAGCAGCCGGCTCCAACTGCGACTAAGTCCCCAGCTGCGATGCAGCACGGCTGCTGGCGAAATTTGCAGCGTGCCGATTAACGCCAGCAGTAGCACCAGTAACTCAAGCAAGGTGTCCCATGAACGATAGTTAAGCAATACTGCTGTGACCGGATGGCTAACTCCACTAGCGGTCAGATTTTGCACTACCAATGCCGGCAGCGGCCCCGGTTGGGCCGGCAGTTGCAATAACGCCAGTAATAAACCGCAAAATGTTACGACGACAAACAATGCCGGCCAGCAACGTTGCTGCCAGCTCAGTACCGGGCTCAGCGCCAGCTGGCCCTGCCGGGCCAGCGCGGTAAAACATAAGGCACCGGTTAAACCGGCACCAATAGCGGCCTCTGCCAGCGCTAAGTCAGGCGCTGCCAGCCGCGCCCAGCACAGTGCCATCAGCAAACCAAAGGCAATATATAAAATAACGGCATGGCTTAACTGACGACTCAACATGCTGGCCAGCGCCAGCGCAAGCAACAACCCACACAGCAATATATCAAACAGCAGCAAACTCATGGCTGATCCTGCTTAGTTTTGCAAAAGCGGGCCAGTAACTGACACGACACGGTACCGGAAGCGAGCACCAGCAACCAGATCAATAGCATTAACAGATTCTGCCACCAGTTACAGTAAAACATCAGCCCGGCAATCACTGATCCCAGCCCCAGAGAGTCGGCTTTTGTCACTGCATGCAAGCGGCTGAAACTGTCCGGGAAACGCAGCATGCCAACACTCCCGGCGATAAAAAACAACAGCCCGGTAATCAGCAATCCGCTGCTGATGACCAAGCTAAACAGACCGAGTTCTTCGCCGTTACTCATGCTGTTCTCCCGGGTCATCGCTAATACTGGCTTTGTGATGCTTTAACCGTTGTACCAGTGCCGCCGGTGCTGCAGCGGCCAACACCGCCAGTACCAGCGCCACATCAAGCAGTGCGGGTTGATGGAGCGCCTGTGCCAGCACCAGACATATTGCCACGCCGGTGCTGCCAAATAATTGCACGGCCAGTAAGCGGTCTAATAAAGCCGGGCCTTTTATAACCCGCCATAAACCCAGCAGCATGGTCAGTAACAGGGCGACAGCCAGAATCATCATAAGGGATCCGCCAGCGTTTCCTGTGGCAGCAGACGGGCGAGTTGCTGCTCCAGCGCGGCAACGCCGGCCTGCCAGTCAGCATGCTGATCCAGAACATGCAGCAGTAACTGATTGGCCTTACCCTGATATTGCTCAATCTCAGCGCTGCAGGTGCCGGGGAGTAAGCTAATCATACTTGCCAGCAAACGCTGGTTAGCCGGTGCTGTCAGCCGCAGCGGGTAACGCTGCCATTGGGGGGCGAAGTTTGGCGTTACTGCCAGGGCCCGCCATCCTACATCGAAGGCCCCCAGCACTAACTGTCTGAGAAAAAACAGCAGAAATCCTGGCACAGCCCGCCAGCGCAGCGCGGGCAACGAGAACCCGCTAAAGTGCAGCCAGGCTACAATCACCCACCATAACGGCAGAAAAAACCACCAGCCCTGATTTTCTGTTAACGCAGCCCAACCGAGGACAGCCGGGACGCTGAGTATGACACTATCCGCCAGTCGTTGAATTAGCATACGCAAAAGTTCCTTTTTGGCAGCAACCTGACCAATACTATTGAAGATACTGTAAAAACTCAAATCTACAGTGGCTTTTACCCACCGCGGTTTTGGTGATATGGTTTTAATACCCAAGTAACAGGAGCCTTACTTATGCGCGACGACCTGCATTTAAAGATCCGCCACTTAGCCCCCTCCGACTACCCTCAGGTTCAGGTGTTAATGGATCGGGTATATCATGACATCGGCGGCGCCTGGCCCGAACACACTATTAATAAACTGATAAAAGATTTTGCCGAAGGCCAGATTTGCCTGATTGATCATGACGAGATGATTGGTCTGGCATTAACGGTCCAGGTAAAGTATGACCGGTTCAGCAACCCCCATACCTATGATGATCTAATCGGCAAGCGGGAAACCATTCTGCACGATAAAACCGGTGATGCGTTGTACGGCCTCGATTTAATGATCCACCCGGACTACCGCGGTTACCGGCTGGGCCGCCGCCTGTACGATGCCCGCAAAGATCTGTGCCGCCAGCTTAACCTGCGGGCTATTTTAGCCGGCGGCCGTATTCCTAATTATCAGCAGCACAGCAAACAGATGTCGGCAGCGGAGTATCTGGAAGCGGTAAAATGCCGGGAAATTTACGATCCCATTTTAAGCTTTCAGTTATCAAATGATTTTCAGTTAAAACGCCTGTTGAAAAAATATCTGCCGGAAGACGAAAGCTCGCAGGGCTACGCCACGTTACTGGAGTGGAATAATATTTTCTATGAGCCGGTGCAAACCGGCTTAAACAGCCGCAAAAGCCAGATCAGGGTCGGCGCTGTGCAATGGCAGATGCGCGAAGTCGCCTCGGTTGAGCAGGTGCTGCAACAGGTTGAATATTTTGTCGATGCGCTGGCGGACTACCAGAGTGATTTTGCGCTGTTTCCGGAATTTTTTAACGCGGCATTAATGGGCTTATGTCCGGACAAGGCAAACCAGACGGCGGCCATTCGATTTTTAGCCGGCTTTACCGACCAGTTTAAAGCGGCGATGTCTGATATGGCAGTCAGTTACAATATCAATATTATTACCGGTTCAATGCCGGTGCTTGAAGGTGACAGCCTGTTTAATGTCAGCTTTTTATGCCGGCGCGACGGCACCATTGATTGCCAGAGTAAAATTCACATAACGCCGCATGAGCGGCGCGACTGGGTTATTGAAGGCGGCGATAAACTGCAGGTATTTGACACCGATGCCGGCCGGGTGGGTATTCTGATTTGTTACGATGTTGAATTTCCTGAGTTGAGCAGGCTGCTGGCTCAGCAGGATATGGACGTGCTGTTTGTGCCGTTCTGGACCGACACCAAAAATGGTTTTTTACGGGTTAAACACTGTGCCATGGCGCGGGCAATTGAAAACGAGTGCTATGTGGTCATATGCGGCAGTTGTGGTAATTTGCCGCAGGTTGACAATCTGGATGTGCAATATGCCCAGTCGGCAGTGTTCTCGCCGTCTGATTTTGCCTTCCCGCATGATGCAGTTATGACTGAAACCACCCCTAATACCGAAATGATGATGTTTTCTGATTTAGATCTGGACAGGTTAAAACAAATTCGTAATGAAGGTTCGGTCACTAACTTAAAAGACCGCCGGCATGATCTGTATCAAGTAAACTGGCTGAATCTGCTACCCGATTAGCCATAAGTCTAACAGGCAGCGCGTTGATTTTTCGCTATGGTAGGGCAAACCGCAGCCACGAGGATCATGCGTATGTCTTATCAGACCGAATATCAGGCAGCTTGCCAGCAACCCCAGCAGTTCTGGGCTGAAAAAGCCAGCAGGTTAGCCTGGTATAAAACCCCGGCTCAGATCCTGGAAAGTCAGGGTGATCATTATCAGTGGTTTGCCGATGGCGAGCTTAATACCGCGTATCTGGCGCTTGATTATCACGTAGAACAGGGCCGGGGTAACCAAACCGCACTGATTTACGACTCACCGGTTACCGGTAGCAAACAACAGTTCAGCTATCAGCAACTCACCAACGAAGTCGCGTTGTTTGCCGGGGTGTTAAAAGCCCGCGGCGTTACTAAAGGCGATCGGGTGGTTATCTATATGCCGATGATCCCGCAGGCAGTCATTGCCATGCTGGCCGTGGCCCGACTGGGTGCGGTACATTCGGTGGTGTTTGGTGGCTTTGCCGCGCACGAGCTGGCAGTACGGATAGATGATGCCAGCCCGAAAGTGATTATTGCAGCCTCCTGCGGCATTGAAGTTAACCGGATTATTGCTTACAAGCCATTATTAGATAATGCCCTTAAGCTGGCGACGCATCAGCCCGACAGCTGCATTATCTGGCAGCGGCCACAGCTGGTCGCCGAGTTACAGAGCGGCCGCGATTATGACTGGCAACAGTTGTTGCATGGGGCACAGCCGGCAGCCTGTGTCACGGTTAAAAGCACCGATCCGCTGTATATTTTGTATACCTCCGGTACCACTGGCAAACCCAAAGGCGTTGTACGCGATAATGGTGGCCATGCGGTGGCCCTGCACTACAGTATGCAAGCCATCTATGGCATGGCACCGGGCGATGTGTTCTGGGCGGCGTCCGATGTTGGCTGGGTCGTTGGCCACTCCTACATTGTATATGGCCCCTTGCTGGCCGGCTGCACCAGCGTGTTATATGAAGGCAAGCCGGTTTACACCCCGGATGCCGGTGCATTTTGGCGGGTGTGCGCGGAATATAATGTCAAAGCGCTGTTTGCCGCACCGACAGCCTTTCGGGCGATCCGCAAAGAAGATCCGGAGGCAAAACTGTTAAGCCAGTATGATTTAAGCGGCTTAGAACGAATTTATATGGCCGGTGAACGGCTGGACCCGGCTACCTATGACTGGACAGTAACCCACAGTGGCAAACCGGTTATTGACCACTGGTGGCAAACCGAAACCGGCTGGGCCATTTGTGCCAACCCGGCGGGCATTGAACTGTTGCCTGGCAAAGCCGGCTCAGCCACAGTGCCGGTACCAGGCTTCCAGGTGGCGATTCTCGATCACAATGGTCAGCCACTACCTGCCAATCAGCAGGGCAATATCGCGCTAAAGCTACCGTTGCCGCCAGGTTGCCTGAGCACTATCTGGCAGAACCCGCAGCGCTTTGTCAGCGGTTATTTGCGCCAGTTCCCGGGCTACTATGCCAGCGGTGATGGCGGTTATCTGGATGATGAAGGCTATTTGTATGTGATGGGCCGTACCGACGATGTGATCAATGTTGCCGGCCACCGCTTATCGACCGGCGAAATGGAAGAAATTGTTGCCAGTCATCCGGCCGTGGCCGAGTGCTGTGTTATCGGCCTGGCTGACCCGTTAAAAGGGCAGCAGCCGGTGGGCTTTATCTTACTTAAAAACGGCAGCGACATTACTGAAGAGCAGCTGCAAAGCGAACTGGTACAACGGGTTCGCGAGCAAATCGGCGCCCTGGCCTGCTTTAAACAAGCGTTGATTGTGCCGCGCCTGCCAAAAACCCGCTCTGGTAAAATATTACGCAAGTTACTGCGGCAAATTGCCGATGGCGAAGACTATGCAGTGCCGTCTACCATTGACGATCCGGCCAGCCTTAGTGAAATTGCTGACTGCATGACTAAACGCGGCCTTATCAACGAGGTAAAAAACAGCTGATCGCGAAGCAGGCAATGACTGTAAATACTGGTTATAATGGCCGCCTGCTGCCAAAGCGGCCGTTTTGCCATACGTTTTTGCCATGCTTTTTTTGCCAACAAGGACACACCATGTTGTATTTTTCCAGCCATAAAATTCCCGAGTTACAAGGCCTTAATTTTGCCCAGCGGATGCAGGTGGTGCGCGCCGCAGCAGATAAATTGCCCGCGCCCACTAAAGTAGGCTTAAACACCCTGAAACTGTTTATCATTTTTGGTTTGTTTATTCTTATCGCCAGGGCGGATGGCTGGGCAATTCTGGGTTATGCCCTGCTGGTAGCGCCGGTTTATCTGTTAATTACCCGCCCCATTACCTTTGCGCTGTGTCAAAGCCAGTTCAGCACGGTACGACAACAGTTATTTGAGCAGGAACGCAAAGTACAAGCTGACGATTAAATGTAGTGAGTCATTGCTAAAAAAAAAGAACCCGCTATCAGCGGGTTCTTTTTTTATCGTTTTCTGCTTTCGTTAATTAAAACCAATATAGCTGAAGAACACCGTCAGCATGTTATAGCCAAAATAGATGGTCAGCACGGTATTAACAAAAATAATCGCCAGGATCACCGGAATAAAGGTACCCAGCGAAAAATTAACGTATTTTTGTAAAAATGAGCCGGCAAAGCCGGGATTGCCTTCAATCATCTCGGCATCCAGATTCTGTTTTTTCCAGCGGTAAATGACAAATAAACACAGCAGCAGACCATTTAACGGCAGAATCGTTTCGTAGAACATGTCGTAAATCAGGGCAAAAAACGACTTGGTATTGCCACCATAACTAAGGATATTACTCAGCCAGTCAACACGGCCAAACGACAGTGCACTGATAATGGCCAGCACAATCATGCCCCCCCCCAGCGAGTACAACGCCTTGCGCCGGCTTAACCCTTTACCATCCATAATACTGGCTACCGGCACTTCAATAATCGACACCAGAGATGTCATTGCCGCAAAGAACACTAACAGGAAGAAAAACGAGGCGACAAAAGAAGCGCCAAAATAACCAATATCAGCCTGCAGTGCTAAAAAGATTTTTGGCAGGAACATAAAAATCATACCGATACTGGATTCAGACAGTTCGCTGATTTCAATATCCGGGTTAAATGAGAACGCAGCAGGTAAAATTAATAAACCCGAACAACAGGCCACCAGCAGGGATAACGCTGCAACCATTTTTCCGGCTGAAACGATATTATTGTTTTTCTGAATGTACGAGCCATAGGTAATTAAAATACCCATCGCCAGCGACAGCGAGAAAAACGCCTGGGCCAGCGCACCATTTAATACATTACCATTTATTTTAGTAAAATCCGGGATCAGGAAAAACTTCACGCCGAGCATGGCGTTATCCAGGGTCAGCACATAAATCACCAGCGCTATCAGCATTACAAACAAGGTAGGCATTAACACGGTAGTGGCTTTTTCAATGCCCTTTTTCACCCCGCCCTGCAGAATTAAAAAGGTCAGGCCTACCACCAGCGCCATATAAATAAATAACTCATCACTGTTAATAAAAATGTCAAAGCCAGCCGGATCAGCCAGCAGATCCAATTGACCCATCATCGCTTTACCCAGATAGCCGGCAATCCAGACCGTGATAACCAGATAAAACACCCCTATCATAAAAGGGGTGATCACCGACAACCAACCAACGGTGCGCCAGGCCCGGTTCTGGCCTATTTCAGTATAGGCGCCTAACGGGTTTTGCCGGGTATGGCGGCCCAGGCTCATCTCTGCCAGCATTACCGGCAGACAGACAAAAAACACAAAGATGGCATAGATAATTAAAAAAGCGGCACCGCCGTTTTTACTGGCCATGACCGGAAAAGCCACCAGGTTACCTATGCCGACAGCCGACCCTGCGGCTGCCAGAATAAACCCCAGGCTGGAGCTGAATTGTTCACGTTTCATTGGATTGCGGACTCCCTGAATCTTTTTTATTAGAATTGTTGTTTTGCTATTTTTATAATGTTCGCTCAGCATGCTAACAGCAGGCTGCAGCAAATCCTAGCCCGACCTGACACAAAGGCATGGCTAATTGGTTTTGCCTGGCAGATCTGCTATCTTGCAGCGACAAAACAGTAGGTGGGTTTTACCATGTTCTATATGATTTACTCTGAAGATGCGGCCAATAGTCTGGAAAACCGGTTAGCAACCCGGCCGGCACATCTGGCCCGGCTGCAGGCACTGAATGAAGCAGGTCGTTTACTGCTGGCCGGCCCGTTGCCTGCGATAGACAGCAACGAGCCAGGGGGCGCCGGTTTTACCGGCTCATTAGTGGTCGCCGAGTTTAGCTCGTTGGCAGAAGCGCAAAGCTGGGCCGACAGTGATCCTTATTTAAGCGCCGGCGTTTATGTTAAATCCACGGTCAAGCCATTTAAACGGGTATTGCCTTAAATGAAATATGTTCTCCTTACCGGTGGTGCTGGCTATATTGGCAGCCATACCGCTCTGGCATTACTACGTGCTGGCTTTCAGGTTATCAGCTTTGATAACTACAGCAACTCTTCTGCTACTGCGCTGAAACGGGTGGAAAAGTTGGCAGGCAGTAACATTATCAGTATCAGCGGCGATATAAGAGATGAAGCGGCACTTAGTGCGGTATTCCGGCAGTATCAGATAAGTGCGGTAGTGCATTTTGCCGGCTTAAAAGCCGTGGGCGAATCAACAGAGCAGCCGCTGCATTACTATGACAATAATGTCAGCGGTACTATTACCCTGTGCCGGGTTATGCACGAATTTAATGTTAAAAAGCTGGTGTTCAGCTCCTCTGCCACCGTGTATGGTGATGCCAAAACAGTCCCTATCGCTGAGACAGCGCCACGCTCGGCCACCAACCCGTATGGCCAGAGTAAACTGATGATAGAGCATATTCTGGAAGATCTGGTTAACGCCGAGCCTGACTGGGGCATTACCCTGCTGCGCTACTTTAACCCGGTCGGTGCCGACAGTAGTGGCCAGATTGGCGAAGACCCGAACGGTATTCCAAATAACCTGATGCCATTTATCTCGCAGGTGGCAGTGGGTAAACGCGATAAACTGAGTATTTTTGGTGACGACTACCCCACCCCGGACGGTACCGGCGTGCGTGACTATATCCATGTAGTTGATTTAGCAGCCGGCCACTTAAAAGCCCTGCAGTATCTTGAAGCCAATCAGGGTATTGCAGCCATTAACCTGGGTACCGGCACCGGCTACAGCGTGCTGGATATGGTTAAAGCGTTCAGTAGAGTTAACAATGTCGAGGTGCCCTATCAGATTGCGCCTCGCCGCCCTGGCGATATTGCCAGTTGTTATGCCCGGCCCGATAAAGCGTTAAAGCTGCTGGGCTGGCAGGCCGAAAAAACGCTGGATGATATGGTACGCGACAGCTGGCGCTGGCAACGGCAGAACCCCAATGGTTACAGTGATTAATCATAGCGGCAGACCGCGTACTGCGCGGTCTTTATGGTAGCGGCATGCGCATTATGCCGCCTTTAAACAGGCCGAAATAGATAACCTGTTGCCGATTTTCCTCCACCAGGATCATACTGCGTACCCCGCCAAAAAAATCCTGCTCAGGGTACTGATATTGCTGCCAGCTGGCACCGCCATCATCAGTCCATTCAATAATAAGCGGTTGCGGCTCGGTAAAATTTTTGGCCCAGCCCGCGGTATAGATCCGCTGTGGCGCAGCAGGGTCGATTATCAGATCAAAATAAAAGCGGAAGTTGACGTTGTCGAGCACGGCTTGCCAGCTTTGGCCATGATCTGTACTGCGTATAATGCCCCCCTCGGCGCTGACATAGACGGTATCCGGGTCGTCCGGTGCGTAACGAATCGCTTTAATCGAGCTGGGGTTGGGAAATAAATCGGTATGCATTATCGCCTCGTTGCTGGCAACGTCATATTGATAAAATACGCCGTTTTCAATTGCCCCCTGGCCGCCATACCAGATAGTCTGGCCATCAGCCGATTGGGTTAATGCCGTTTTTGGCTGACCAAAGCCACCAAAGTCACCATGCACCGCTTTCCAGGTCTGGCCCATGTCACTGGAACTGGCCAGCACATCAATGCCGGTGGCATAAACCAGCTGCGCCGCGGCATCATAGTGCATGGCAAAAATGGCTTCATTTTCGCCGGCCAGGCCAAACTGATAATCAATTTCATGCCAGTCACTGCCGCCATTAAAGCTTTCATACAGTAAGTATGCCGGAAAACCGTCCTGATTGGTTTTAACAGTAGACGCCAGCCAGTGTTGTTCGGTCAGCAGGCTCATGGCCATCACGTCATAGCCCGTAAGGCCCGCGGCAACCCAGTTACCGCTGCTATTCTGGCGATGCACGCCATCATCACTGGCTGCCAGCAGTACGCCACTGTGCTGATATAACTCATTAATAATGTAACCATCCAGCCCCTGAAAACTCAGGCTTACCGGCGGCGCAGGCGATACGGGCGGCGGCGGTGGCTCCTGTCCTGCCGGGCTACTGCTCCCCCCACAAGCCGAGACCAGCAACATGCCAAGGCCTGCACTACCCGCCAATAAAAACCGTCTGAATGTCATTGCTCACTCCATTTCTGGCTAACCGTAAGCCTACTGTAGCTTAAAAAAACTGTCTTTTTGTAATTAAAAGTTAACAGCGATTTCACCACTTGCAGAATGAGGCAGGCAACGGCCAATAAAAAAGGCGCCGCAGCGCCTTTTCGTTAAGATTTTTTCAGCTCTGGCCCTGACGGGTCGGCTTTTTGCCGGTAGGCTGGCGCTGGCTGGATTTGCCTTTGCTGGCCGGTGCGCGTTGTGGCTTGGCAGCGGGTTTGGGCTTTGGCTCTTTTTTAGCCGGGGTTTTCTCGGCGATCTGATGCTTACGCACAGCCCGTTTCATACTGGCCAGGCGGCGGCGACGCTCAGTGCGATCTTCACTTTTAACCAGAGTTTGCTGCTCCGGGCCTAAGTGAACTAACTTACGCAGGTAATTCACTTCATCCAGCGGGTATTCGGCGTAGCCACCGGCTGGAATATGTTTAGGCAGCAGCAAATCACCATAGCGCACCCGGATAAGCCGGCTGACTACAGCGCCCTGCGACTCCCACATCCGCCGGACTTCACGGTTACGCCCCTCGGTTAACACCACATGAAACCAGCGGTTAATACCCTCGCCCGGCAGCGCTTTAATTTTCTTAAAGTTAGCTTTGCCGTCTTCCAGCTCCACCCCGGTGCGTAGCCGCTGGATCATCGCATCGTTAATATCACCAAATACCCGTACTGCGTATTCCCGTTCCACTTCAAATTTCGGGTGCATTAAGCGGTTGGCAAGCTCACCATCGGTGGTAAACAGCAGTAAACCTGAGGTATTAATATCCAGCCGGCCGATAGCTATCCAGCGGGCGCCTTTAATATTGGGTAAGCGGGAAAATACCGTGGGCCGGCCTTCCGGATCGGTGCGCGAGCATATTTCACCCTCGGGTTTATGATAGGCCAGTACCCGGCAGATTTGCTGCTCTTCGCTGGCCAGTTGCACCGGATGACCGTCTACCCGCACCGCCTGGGTGGTGCTGACCCGATCGCCCAGGGTCGCGGGTTTACCATCAACGGTAACCCGGCCATTGCTGATCCAGTCTTCCATTTCCCGGCGTGAGCCGATACCGGCGCGGGCTAATACTTTTTGCAGTTTTTCGCTGCTGGTTTTATCACTCATTAGTGTAACTCTCCTGTCATCTCGACGGTGGGAAGAAGATCGGCCGTCAGCGCGGTAAATTCCGGCAGTGGCGGCAAATCGCTGAGGCTTTTTAAGCCAAAATAATCTAAAAATAATGCCGTAGTGGCATACAGTCCGGGCCTGCCCGGTACTTCTTTGTGGCCAACCACTTTTACCCAGCCGCGATCCAGTAACGTGCGGATGATCTGACTACTGACCGTCACGCCACGTACTTCTTCAATTTCACCCCGGGTCACCGGTTGTTTATAGGCTATCAGCGCCAGGGTTTCCAGCACAGCCCGGGAGTAACGGGCAGAGCGCTCGGGCCAGAGCTGTGCTAAATCATCACTGAGTTCAGGCCGGGTCTGAAAACGATAACCAGACGCCGTTTGCTGCAGCACAATGCCGCGGGCGCTGTAATCGTCCTGTAACTGGCGGATTGTAGCATCTATCCGGCTTTTACTGACAGTAAAACGTTGCAACACCGAGGCTTGCAGCTCAGCCACACTCAGCGGCTGTTCGCTGGCAAAAATAGCGGCTTCAATCAGTTGCAGCAGTTGAATATCATTAATTTTCTGGGCCATCAGCCATGCTCCCGGGCTAATTTGACATGAATTTGGCCATAGGCTTCTACCTGCGTCAGCTCAACCAGTTTTTCCTTGGTCAGCTCGAGGATCGCCAGAAAACTGACCACCACACCTTCGCGCCCCTCGGCCAGTTCAAAACACTGTTCAAATGCCAGATAGCCCTGCTGCTGCGCCAATAAATCCAGGATCCGGCTCATCCGCTCACGGGTCGACAAATGCTCGCGCTTAATATGATGGTGCTGAAAATCTTTAGCCCGCTGCATAATGCTTTTCAGCGCCATCACCAGCTCAGTCAGCTCCACATCCGGCAGTATAACCAGCGGGCTGAAATTATCGGCCAGCCCGGCCCGGGCAGTAAAATAATCACGCTCATCGCGCGGCAGGCTATCGAGCTCGCTGGCAGCTTGCTTGTACACTTCATATTCCTGCAGCCGGCGGATAAGCTCGGCCCGTGGATCCTGCTCCTCGTCATCATGCTGAGTATGTTTGGGTAGCAATAAACGTGATTTTATTTCGGCCAGCATCGCGGCCATTACCAGATATTCAGCCGCCAGTTCAAAATTAAGCCCCTGCATCAGGTCAATATACTCCATATATTGCAGGGTAATTTCGTTAACCGGTAAATCGACGATATCAAACTTATGCTTACGAATTAAATACAGCAGAAAATCGAGTGGCCCTTCAAAAGCATCCAGCATCACTTCCAGCGCATCTGGCGGTATATACAGATCGTCCGGACGTTGATGGACAGCCTCGCCGCGGACAAACGCCAGCGGCAACGGATGTTGCACCGTCAGATTAGCAGGCTGGTTGCTCATCTGGCTTCAGATAAAGGGGGTTGGATCGCCACGGCCTTCACGCAGCACAGTGGCACCTTCTTCTGACAAGTCGACTACCGTTGTCGGATCTTCACCGATAACGCCGCCATGTAAAATTAAGTCAACCTGGCGTTCTAATCGCGCGCGCATATCATCTGGGTCAGCCTCAGCAAACTGCTGGCCAGGCAATATTAAGCTGGTTGACAGCAACGGCTCGCCTAATTCAGCCAGTAGCGCCTGGGCGATTTTATTTTCAGGAATACGCAGACCAATGGTCTTTTTCTTGTCGTTTAATAAGCGCCGCGGCACTTCTTTGGTGCCCCGCAAAATAAAGGTATAGGCACCCGGGGTGTTGTTTTTAATCAGCCGGAAGGCGGTATTTTCTACCTTGGCGTAGACCGACAACTCAGATAAATCACGGCACATCAGGGTAAAATGATGATCCCCGCTGATCTGACGGATTTGGGTTATTTTATCCATGGCACTTTTATCGCCAACATGGCAACCCAGTGCATAACCACTGTCGGTTGGATATACCACGACACCACCTTGCTTAATAATTTGCACGGCTTGTTTCAGCAAACGTTGCTGCGGGTTTTCCGGGTGAATATTAAAAAATTGGCTCATCTGTTGTTCTTCTGTCATTAGTCCGCTGTCAGGCAGCGCGTGTCCATTTGCCAGCCGGCAGGCGCCGGGCTCAGCTCTCTGTCAAGGGTCCGGTTAACGGCTTAGTTAAGGGCCCAGTTATGCCAGACCGGCGTAACATCATCAGTTAAATATAGATTTTTTCCAAGATCATTCCAGCTGGTTTGCTGATGAAAATCTGAACCGACCGAAGCAGTTAAGCCATGCAACTGACACAGTGCCCATAGCTCACGCTTTTGCACTGGTGTTTGCTGCGGCGAGATAATTTCCATCGCATCGCCACCGGCTGCAGCAAACTGTTCGGCCAGCCGCTTTACCCATTTTGTTGTCAGTTTGTACTTTAACGGGTGCGCCAGCACAGCAACCCCGCCGGCATCATGGATCCACTGCACCGCATCAGCCATCTCTACCCAGTTACTGGGCACATAACCGGTTTTACCCCGCCCCAGATACTTCTTAAACACATCATTAATCGAACTGGCTTTACCAATATTAACCAAATGGCGGGCAAAGTGAGTACGGGTAACGGCCGCGCCATTAGCCAGTGCCATTACCGCAGGCAGTACATCGGGGATCTGGCTTTTCTCCAGCCGCCGCGCCATTTCCTCGGCCCGTTCCAGCCGACGTTGCTGTTGTGATTCCAGCCTTGCTAACAACTCTGGACAGTCCGGATTGATATTCAGACCAACAATATGAATTTCCAGCTGCTGCCAGCGGGTGGATATTTCCACGCCATTAATCAGCCGCAACGGCAATTGCTGGCCGGCAATGGCCTGACGGGCCAGCGCCAAACCGGCCACCGTATCATGGTCAGTAATAGCCAGTGCGTCCACACCACGTTCTACAGCACGCGCGACCAGTTCCGCCGGCGATAATACGCCGTCAGAGCATAATGTATGGCTGTGTAAATCAAATTTCATTAATACCTCATTATAAGGCGGCTATTGTCGCACAGGGTAGCCGTTTGGCAAAGCATCCTGCTTACTGCCTGAACCAGGGCGGCTTCACCAACGTAACACTCTGCAATTCTGAATTGAGGTATAAATCATGTTTGGTTTCCTTACGCCCAACCCGGCAAAAAAATTGCGCAAAGCCTATGACAGCAAGTTAGAGCAAGCAATGCATGCGCAGCGCAATGGTGATATGCGGCTTTATGCCGACCTGACCGAACAGAGCGAGCAAATCTGGCAGCAACTTACTGAGCTTGAGAAAAATACCGGCAATAAACGTAGCGCCAATAACAATACCGTCAAATAAAGTGGCACAAGCAAAGCCATCCGGCCGCTTATACGCTTTTAATTCTGAGATATAACAAAACAGCACTTGACGCGCGCCACATTTCGCGGTTTTATGTGGCAACTTTATTGTAATAACAGTGATTAAATTCAATGCATTTTACAACGGCTTTTAACCTGACCAACTGGTGGTGGCACATACCCAACGGGCGTGTGTAGGCGTTGTATTAGCTTTAATTACCTGAGCCCGTTTCCTGAAAAGAAACGGGCTTTTTTATTTTAAGAGATTAACACTATGATTTTCAGTCACATTACTGACCAGCAAGGCGAAGTTGCCAGTATTACCATGCCAGCGCCGTACCATGCCGATGCGTTGGCCACTTTTGCTGGCTTAAGTGGCGACAGCGACAGCGCTGTGCTGCTTGAGTCGGCCGAAATTGACAGCAAAGATAACCTGAAAAGCCTGATGCTGCTCGATGCTGCGCTGCGCATCGAGTGTAACGGCATGCAGGTGAGTATCACTGCCCTTAGCCAGAACGGCAGCACCCTATTACCCTTTCTCGCTGAAAAGCTGGCGGACGTGGCTGAACTGACGCGTCAGGACAATAGCCTGAGTCTGCTGTTTAGTCAGCCCGATCCGCTGCTGGATGAAGTCAGCCGGCTGATGCAGCCTAATCCGTTCTCCGTGCTGCGGGTTATTCAGCAGCAGCTAACCAGCCATAGCCAGCAAACAGCAGTCGCCAATAATCAGCCAGATTTTGCCATTATGCTGGCCGGCGTCATCGGCTATGACATGGTCGCCAATGTTGAGCAACTGCCCGAAGTAGGTAATGGTGATAATCAATGCCCTGACTATTTGTTTTATCTGGCCGAGACCTTACTAATACTTGATCATCAGCGCGGGCAAAGTCAGCTTGTTGGCAATGTGTTCTGTGGCGAACATGCGCCGGCAAATTACTTTGTTATTGGCAAACGCTTAGAGCAGCTGAAACAGCGGCTGGCTGACGTTAGCGCGCTGCCCACAGGTAAAGCCGGTGATGACAGTAAATTACAGGTCGATATCAGTGACGCCGAATTCAGCCGTCAGGTTGAAGCCTTAAAAGAGCATATTGTCAGTGGTGATGTATTCCAGGTTGTGCCCTCGCGCTGCTTCAGTCTGCCCTGCCCTAATCCGCTGGCGGCCTATGCCAAATTAAAGCAGCTCAATCCAAGCCCCTACATGTTTTATTTAAAAGATCCGGCGTTTCAGTTATTCGGTGCCTCGCCTGAGTCTGCGCTGAAATTCACCGCCAGCAACCGTCAGGTGGAAATTTACCCGATAGCCGGCACAAGGCGCCGTGGCTTTAAAGCCGATGGCAGTATTGACCGCGATTTAGACAGCCGGATTGAGCTGGAACTGCGCCAGGATGACAAGGAAAAAGCCGAACATTTAATGCTGGTCGATTTAGCCCGCAACGACGTTGCCAGAATAAGCGTGCCGGGCAGTCGCTATGTCAAAGAGCTGTTAAAAGTAGACCGTTACTCGTACGTCATGCATCTGGTATCCCGGGTTATCGGCACCTTAAAACCAGAGCTCGATGCGCTGCATGCTTATCAGGCCTGTATGAATATGGGCACTCTGGTGGGTGCGCCCAAAGTAAAAGCGGCTGAGCTTATCCGCAACGTAGAAGGCCAGCGCCGCGGCAGTTACGGCGGTGCCGTCGGTTATTTAACCGGCGATGGCGATTTTGACAGCTGCATTGTGATCCGCTCTGCGTATGTTGCTAATAATACCGCCTATATTCAGGCCGGTGCCGGCGTGGTGTTTGACTCAGTCGCCGAGCTGGAAACCGAAGAAACCCGTAATAAAGCACAAGCCGTAATCAGCGCCATTATGGCGGCGGGTCATTAACCGGTTCGCAAGGAGTATTGAGCATCATGACCACCCTGTATTTATTAGATAATATCGACTCTTTCACCTACAACCTGGTAGATGAATTCGCCCAGTCAGGCTATGCGGTTAAACTGTACCGTAATACCGTGCCTGCCCGTTATATATTCGACAAGATGCAACAGGAAACCGGCCCGGTACTGTTAGTATTATCGCCTGGCCCGGGCGCGCCGGCAGAAGCCGGTTGTATGCCCGCTTTATTGCAATTGGTCGCAGGCAAGTATCCGGTGCTGGGCATTTGTCTGGGGCATCAGGCCATTACCGAGCATTATGGTGGCATTGTCGGCCGCGCCGGCGAAACAGTACATGGTAAAACAGCCAGTATCAGTGTTGCGCCGCACCCGGTATTTAATGGCTTGCCTAATCCGTTTTCGGTAGCCCGTTACCATTCGCTGATGGCAACAGAGCTACCCAATGCGCTGACCTGTATTGGTAATGACCGGCATATTCCGATGGCGATTATTCATGAACAACAGCGCATGCTGGGCTTTCAGTTTCATCCCGAGTCTATTCTGACTACCCTGGGCAAGCCTTTGCTGCAACAAAGTGTCCGTTATTTATTAAGGAGTGACGCATGAGCAACGTCATCACAACGCCACAGCCGGTACAACAGGTGCCGGAGCCTATCCAGAGCCTGGTCCAACAGGTACTGAGCGGCGAGCCACTTAGCCAGCGCCAGAGCGAAAGTTTTTTCGCCGCTGTGGTTAACGGCCAGGTACCACCGGTGCTGTTAACAGCCTTACTGGTGGCGCTGAAAATGCGCGGCGAAACCGCGGCAGAAATTGCCGGTGCGGCCAAAGCACTGCGCCAGGCTGCCACCCCCTTTGCCGAAACCGTTGCTGACAGCATAGATTGCTGTGGTACCGGCGGTGATGGCAGCGATACCATTAATATTTCCACCACCGCGGCCATTGTCGGCGCCAGCATGGGCCTGCCGGTTATTAAACATGGCAACCGCAGTGTCTCTTCCCGCTCTGGCTCGGCCGATCTGCTGGAGCAACTGGGGGTCAATATTCAGTTAAGCGCTGCGCAGGCACTGGCCACGCTTAAAGCCAGCAACTGCAGCTTTTTGTTCGCACCGCTGTATCATGCCGGCATTAAACATGCGATGCCGGTGCGTCAGGCGCTGAAAAGCCGCACGCTGTTTAACCTGCTGGGACCGCTGGTTAACCCGGCAGCACCTGATTTTCAGTTACTGGGCGTGTATGATCCGGGGCTGTGCCGGGTAATGGCTGAAGCCTTGCAACAGTTGGGCACCAAAGCAGCCTGGGTGGTGCACGGCAGTGGCTGTGATGAAGTCGCCCTGCATGGCAATACTTATGTTTGTCAGCTGAAAGATGGCCAGATAACCGAGTTTACCTTAAGCCCCAATGATTTTGGTTTGAGCGAGCAGCCACTCAGCAGCCTGGCTGGCGGCAGCCCGGCAGACAATGCGGCGGCGACTCTGGCGATCCTGGCCGGCACCGGTCAGCGCGCCCATAACGAGGCGGTGGCGATGAATGTTGCTGCCATGCTGAAAATTGCCGGGCGTGGCGATAATCTTGTTATCAATACCCGGGCGGTGCTGGAATGCCTGGCCAGTGGTCAGGCGATGCAAACCTTGCAACAATTTAAGGAAATGAGTCATGGCTAACGAGTTTCGCAGCGATCAGCTGACCGGCGTGCTGGCAAAAATTATTCAGCATAAAACAGCCGAAGTAGCGGGCCTTAAGCTGGAAAAGCCACTGCAGCAGTTTGTGGCTGATATAATACCAAGCAAGCGTGACTTTCTGGCGGCACTGCAACAACCGGGTAGCCGTTTTATTCTGGAGTGCAAAAAAGCCTCTCCATCAAAAGGGCTGATCAGACAACATTTTGATTTAACCGAAATAAGTCAGGTATATAATCAATACGCTGATTGCATTTCGGTACTAACTGATGAGCATTTTTTTCAGGGCAGCTATCAGAATCTGGCAATAATGCGTCAGCTCACCGATAAGCCGCTGCTGCACAAAGATTTTATTATTGACCCCTATCAGATCTACCTGGGCCGTCTGCATGGCGCCGATGCGGTGCTGCTGATGCTATCGGTATTAAGCGATGAAGCGTACCAGCCTCTGGCTGCGCTGGCGAGCGAGCTTAATATGACAGTACTGACTGAAATCAGCAATGAAGCGGAAACCCGCCGTGCGGTAGCACTTGGCGCCAGGCTGATTGGTATTAATAACCGTAATCTGCGCGATCTGAGCACCGATTTAAATACCAGTTTTGTGCTATCGGAACTGATCCCGGACGGGGTTACGGTGGTATCAGAGTCGGGTATTTACACCAATCAGCAGGTGCGACAGTTACAGCCAGTCGCCGATGCGTTTCTGGTAGGTAGCTCGCTGATGGCGCAGAGTGACTTAGCCAAGGCGGCCCGGATGCTGATTGTCGGCGAACATAAAGTCTGTGGCTTAACCCGCCATGAAGATGTACAAGCTGCTTATCAGGCCGGAGCCCTTTATGGTGGCCTGATTTTCGCGCCGGCATCTAAGCGCTGTATCAGTATTGAACAGGCAGCAAAGTTGGTAACTGCGGCGCCGCTTAACTTTGTTGGCGTTTTTGTTGATGCACCGCTCAGTGAAATTGTACAAGCAGCTGAATCATTAAAATTAGCCGCCGTGCAGCTACACGGCAGCGAAAGCGATGACGATATTATGGCCTTACGCGCCGCCTTGCCAGCAGGCTGTCAGATCTGGCGGGCTTATCGGGTGGCAGATTCAATGCCGGTATTTACTGAACTGGCAGATCGGCTGCTGCTGGATACCTACCATCCTGCCGGCCATGGTGGCAGTGGCCAGGTATTTAACTGGCAATTGCTGCAACAACCGCTGGCCAACCCCCGCCAGTTGCCAATTATGCTGGCAGGCGGGCTTAACCCAGCCAACGTGCAACAGGCCCTGGCCCTGCCAGTGGCCGGACTGGACATGAACTCAGGCCTGGAAAGCGCACCGGGCATTAAAGACAGCACAAAAATTCAGGCGGCTTTTGCCGGGATCAGCACGTTTCAGTACCGGGACGCGCTAGTTTCTGCGCAAAAAAAGCAAACTAAGCAGACAATACAGAGAGCAGTATTATGAGCGAGCTTAAACTAAACCCTTATTTTGGCCAGTACGGCGGCATGTTTGTGCCGCAACTGTTAGTGCCTGCGCTAAAGCAACTGGAGCAAGCCTTTGTTGATGCGCTGCAGGATCCGGCCTTTGATGCTGAGTTTCAGCAACTGCTGACCGAATACGCCGGCCGGCCGACGCCGCTGACATTATGCCGTAATTTATCCCCAAACCCGCTGGTGAAAATTTACATGAAGCGGGAAGATTTACTGCATGGCGGCGCCCATAAAACCAATCAGGTACTCGGCCAGGCGCTGTTAACCAAACGGATGGGTAAAACCGAAGTGATTGCTGAAACCGGTGCCGGTCAGCACGGCGTGGCAACGGCGCTTGCTTGTGCTCTGCTGGGTTTAAAATGCCGCATTTACATGGGCGCTAAAGATATTGACCGCCAGCAACCCAATGTATTTCGGATGAAACTGATGGGCGCTACCGTTATCCCGGTTACTGCCGGCTCGGGCACGCTAAAAGATGCGGTAAACGAAGCGATGCGCGACTGGTCAGCCAGCTATGCGACCAGCCACTATATGCTGGGCACCGCGGCCGGGCCACATCCGTTCCCGACCATTGTCCGGGAATTTCAGAAAATGATTGGCGAAGAAGCCAAGCAGCAGATTTTAAAAGCCGAAGGCAAGCTGCCTGATGCGGTGATTGCCTGTGTTGGCGGCGGCTCTAATGCCATCGGCATCTTTGCCGACTTTATTAAAGAAGAGGGTGTGCGGCTAATCGGTGTTGAGCCGGGTGGTAAGGGTATTAATACCCACCAGCACGGCGCTGCATTAAGCACCGGCAGCTATGGCATTTTACACGGTGCCTACACCGCCATTATGCAAACCAGCGACGGCCAGATTGAAGAGTCTTATTCAGTTTCAGCCGGCCTCGATTACCCGGCAGTGGGGCCACAACATACCCATTTACAGCAAACCGGTCGTGCTGAATATGTCGCCATTAATGACGATGAAGCCTTAGCGGCGTTTCAGCATCTGGCCAAAGCAGAAGGCATTATCCCGGCGCTGGAAAGTTCGCACGCATTGGCTCATGCCCTGAAAATGGCAAAAGACGCCACTGAAGCCATGGTGTTATTAGTTAATCTATCCGGCCGTGGCGATAAAGATTTAAGCCATGTGCACAGCATTCTGGCAGAGCAGAAAACGGAAGACCAAGCCGGTACCACAACAGAGGGAGCCCACTAAATGCAGCGTTATCAACTGATGTTCAACCGGCTTAAAGCAGAGCAGCGCGGCGCCTTTGTTCCTTTTGTGACTGTCGGTGATCCGGGGCCGGAGCTGTCATTTGAGATTATTAAAACCCTGATAGATGGCGGTGCCGATGCGCTGGAGCTGGGCATTCCGTTCTCTGATCCCATCGCCGATGGCCCGACAATTCAGAACGCCAACCTGCGGGCGATGGCCGCTGGCGTAACCCCGGCAATGTGCTTTGATATTATCCGCAAAATCCGTCAGTACAATGCCGATATTCCGATTGGCTTGCTGCTGTACTCTAACCTGGTAATGGCCCGCGGCTTAGATACCTTCTATAGCCAGGCTGCTGCTGCCGGGGTCGACTCGGTACTGATTGCTGATGTCCCGCTGCATGAGAGCAAAATGTTCCGCCAGGCGGCGATGGCGCACGATATTGCGCCGATTTTTATTGTGCCACCGAATGTGGATGATGATGACTTGCGGGCGATTGCCTCCTACGGCCGCGGTTATACCTATCTGCTAAGCCGGGCTGGCGTAACCGGTACCGAAACCCAGGCCGCAATGCCGACCGCCGAGCTGATTGGCCGTATCCGCGCCTATAACCCGGCGCCACCATTGCTTGGTTTTGGTATTTCCACCCCGGCCCATGTTAAAGATGCTATCGCCAACGGCGCCGCTGGCGCTATTTGCGGCTCGGCTATTGTCAAAATTCTGGAGCAAAACCTTGAACAGCCTGCCAAACTGCTCAGCGAGCTGAAAAGCTTTATTCAGCAAATGAAAGCGGCAAGTTAACGGCTGTAGCCGCTTTCATTTATCCTATCTCCCCGGCTACCCCGGGGAGATAATTTGTAACAGATGACTTCGGTTTTACGCCGCTATTGTTTATACTGGCGCGCTTCATCCTGCCACTAACAAGAATTATTATATGAATATCAGCAATAACGCAGTTGTTCAGTTTCACTATACCTTAAGCGATAGCAGCGGCGAGCTGGAAAGCTCAAAAGGCAGTTCGCCGTTACTTTATATGCATGGCCAGCAACAAATGCTGCCTAAACTGGAAGCAGCACTGGAAGGCAAAGCGGCCGGCGATACGCTGGAGCTGACGCTGGCGCCGGAAGATGCCTATGGCGAGATCAAACAGAATGCCATTCAGAGCATTCAGGTAAAATATTTGCACGGTGCCAAAAAATGGAAGCCCGGCATGAAAGCCTGGGTCCAGACCGAAGAAGGTCAGCGCCAGGTTACCGTGGTAAAAGTGGGCATGTTTAAAGCGGATATTGATATTAACCATCCGCTGGCGGGCAAAACCCTGACCTTTAACGTGGAAATATTAAAGGTGCGCCCGGCCACCAGCGAAGAAATCGCTCATGGTCATGCCCATGGCGAAGGCGGTCATCAGCACTGATTAATCGCCGGACGGTTGTGCTGGCGTCAGGCGTAACAGCTTGCCACTGGCACTGTCAGTCAGCACATATAAGGCGCCATCCGGCCCGGTCCGCACATCACGTAATCTGCTGTTAAGCTCGGTTAACAGCAGCTGCTCTGTCACTACTTTGCCGTTTTCCATTACCAGCTGGTGCAAGGCTTTGCCTGCCAGCGCGGTAATAAACAAATCTCCCTGCCAGTCCAAAAACAGCCCGCCCTGATACAGGGTCATACCGGCAGGCGCTATTGACGGGCTCCAGTGCCAGATGGGCTCCACCATCCCCGGGTATTGTCGGAAAGGCGATACCCGGGCTCCGGTATAATCAATGCCCCGGGTCGCGACCGGCCAGCCATAATTCTGACCTGGCACAATAATATTCAGCTCATCGCCGCCGCGCGGACCATGCTCATGGCTGTAGAGCTGTTGCGTTACCCGGTCCAGCACAATACCCTGCACATTACGATGGCCCAGGCTGTAAATTTGCGGGGCATAGCCCCCTTGCAGCGCAAAAGGGTTATCGGCCGGAATACTGCCATCAGGATTAAGCCTGACAATTTTACCCAGATGGTTAGCCGGGTTTTGAGCCTGCTCACGATAATCAAAACCGTCCCCCAGCGTCAGCAAAATGCTGCCATCAGGCAGTTGCAGCATCCGGCCACCATAATGAGCGGCGCCCTGGCGATAGGGTTCGGCTTTAAATATAAGCTTAATGTCGGTTAGCTGTTGCTGCTGCCAGCGCGCCGTTGCCAGACAAAGCGTATTAGCATCGGCATCACCACAAACATAACTGAGCAGTAACTGCTGGTTCTGCTCGAAAGTATCAGGTAGCAACACCTCCAGCAGCCCGCCCTGCGCCGCCACATATAACTGAGGTAACCCCGGGGCCACTGCAGCCAGCAGCTCACCGGCTGCTGATAAGTGTTTCAGCTTACCGGTGCGCTCGGTCAGCAGCATGCTGTTATCAGGCAAAAAAGCCAGCGACCAGGGGTAGTTCAGATCTTCCGCTAACGTTGTCAGCTGATACGGTACAGCCAGTACCTTAAGCGAGCCCAGCAGCAGTAACAGTGATGCTATATTGATTATGTTTTTCATCTCAGGCCTTAATAGTACTTTTTCATCTGAAATACAGTTTAATCAGAAATACGGGTTAATCTGACATAAATAGCGGCACCGGCTGCCGCACATAATGCCAGTGCCAGACTGCCCTGGACACTGCGCGTGGCCGCAATTAGGGTTGGCATCGGCGCCAGATTGTTAATTGCCCATAACGCCAGTAAAAACCCGGCCAGACTGCACCCCACCGCTAACCAGAGCCGGCTTAACCCGGCAGTATGGCGCAGCATCTGGCCGGCGAACAGCGCCAGCAGTAATACCGGGGCCATAATCACCAGCAGGGTCGGGGTAAAGGAGCGTAAATCAAACCAGATAGTATACAACCAGCCGCGCAGCGGCACCTGCTCAACCAGGGCGGCAATGGCCAGCAAATTAAACTGGCTTTGCACGATGCTGCCAAGCGCTGCAGCTAATACCACAGCAATAGCAAACGCCAGCAGCTTTTTAAGTTTGCTAATGCCTTTACCATCGCTAATGCTTTTACCATCGGAAGTCGTCTGCATATTTTTGCCATTAAGCCTGCACCGGATTAACAGCAAGCTTACTGGCATAGTCGCTGTTTTTCCAGTAAGCCGGTATCATCACAGCATTTTTAGCTGCAGTTAGTACGGTGAAACTGTTACCATTGTCGCATTAGCACCAAACCAATCAGCAGCCGGCGGCGTATGCTCAGGCAGTTTATTCCAGCTTATTGAAGTGACAATAATGGCCTTTATTAATAACCCGAACTACCAGCATGGCAGCACCGATAAAATAGGGGTGTTGCTGACCAATCTTGGCACCCCCGATGCCCCTACCCCCAAGGCATTAAAGCGTTATTTGAAACAGTTTTTATCCGATCCCAGAGTAGTCGAAGTACCGCGGCTGTTGTGGTGGTTTATTTTAAACGGGGTTATTTTGCAGATAAGGCCCCGCCGCTCAGCCAAAGCCTATGCCACGGTGTTTACTGAGCAGGGCTCGCCGCTGTTATTTCATACCAGAGCGCAGGCTGAGGCCATTGCTAATGAATTTACCAAAGACGGCAGAACTGACGTGGTCGTTGATTTTGCCATGCGCTACGGCAACCCTTCTTTTGCTTCGGTGCTGGACGCAATGTTTGCCAAAGGCGTGCGGAAAATTCTGGTACTGCCGCTGTATCCGCAGTATTCGGCGTCGACCTCGGCTTCTACTTTTGATGAGCTGGCCGCTAATTTCAGCAAACGGCGCTGGCTGCCTGATCTCCGTTTTATTTCCCATTATCATGATGACAGCGGTTATATTACAGCCTGTGCCGAGCGCATTAAGCAGCACTGGGCTGAGCATGGCCGTGCTGATAAACTGTTGTTTTCTTATCATGGTATTCCAAAGCGTTATTTACTGAACGGCGATCCCTATCATTGTGAATGCTACAAAACATCGCGGCTGATTGCCGAAGCCCTGGAGTTGAACAAAGATGACTATATGACCACCTTTCAGTCACGGTTTGGTCGTGAAGAGTGGCTAAAGCCTTATACTGATCATACGTTAAAAGCGCTGCCGGGCCAGGGCGTTAAGTCAGTACAGCTATTTTGCCCGGGTTTTGCTGCAGACTGTCTGGAAACCATTGAAGAGATCGGCGAAGAGAACCGGGAATACTTTATCGAAGCCGGTGGCGCAGACTATCAGTATATCAGTGCACTTAACGATCGGCCGGCCCATATCAGCGCGCTGTATCAGCTGATTAAACAAAACTTACAGGGCTGGCAGGTAACCGAAGAGCCAGAACGGGCCGAACGGGCCAGCAAGCTGGCGGCAGCGAAAGGATATTAGTCCTGCTGCCGTTAGTTGTAATTAGCGCAGATTAATTGTCATTATCATTCGTGGCAGCAACCACCTGGTTTCTGCCCTGACTTTTCGCCTGATACAGCGCTAAATCGGCCCGGTGCAGCCAGCTCTCCCAGCTCTCGTTTTGCTGTAATACCGCTATGCCGATAGAGGTCGTTAATTTCTTACCATCAGGTAAACTCAGGTGGTCGTTAACTCCAAGCCGGATTTTATCAGCCAGTTTATGCAGATCCGCCTGTTTGATATCAGCCAGTAGTACCACAAATTCTTCGCCGCCAAACCGGAATACGGTATCACGCTGTCTTACCATTTTTTTCAGGATCGGCACCAATTCTGTAAGTACATTGTCACCGGTTTTATGGCCGTAATTGTCATTAATATTTTTAAAATAGTCGAGATCAAGCAGCATTAAACCAAACTCGGTGGCATTTTTCCGATGCTGATTAATCGCAGCAACCAGTGCTTCGTCTAAGGTTCTGCGGTTTGCCGCGCCGGTCAGGCTATCGGTGGTCGCCAATACTTTCAAGGCTTCGCGCTGAGTCTGAGTACGATAAGCAAACAAACAGGCAAACAGGCTTGTGATAAAACTGGTAACAGTAAAAGATCCCAACTGAAATAAAGATATAAAAATCTGCCCGGGGTTAAGCAAAGAATAAACAATTAATACCGTAATTGAGCCTAACAACAGCAACAACGCCTTCAACGGCGAGACCAGGAAGAAGCTAAAGACAATAAAAGGATAAACCCAGAACAGGCCATCAAAGCCTAAGTTAATGCAGACCAGAATAACGCCAACGCAAAATACCGACGCCATCACCAGTCCAGGGCCTTTAGTGTTATCATTTCGCCAGGCAAAAATGACACACAAGATACTCACCAGCACCATTACCAGGTCTGTGATACCTACGACAATATTGCCGCTCAACAACCGGTAAATACCGTAAGGGGTCACAAAAACTGTGATTATCAGCCCTACCAGACTTAACATCGCCAGATAAAAATTGCTTTTTAACCGTGCCAGCAAATTTGTCTACCCTGATTTTTTTATAATTATGTCGCTAATATAGGGGTTTTAGGGGCCAGAATGCAACTAAATGGCTTAAATAACAGTCATTGCCGCAGCTGCTGCCAGCCCCGTCCAAACGTTTTTAAACCGTGTCTGCACGACTGTACCGGCCGCTTAACTGAGCGACCAGTGCTGGCAACTGATTAAAGTGGTTGATATGAAAATCGGCCTGGGCAATAAATTGCTGATTAACCCCATTTACATACAAACACGACAGGCTACCGGCATTAGCGGCAACCTGGATATCAAATAAATAGTCCCCGACATACAATATCTCTGCGCACGCTAACTGCAACTGTTTTGCTATCAGCTGCAAGCCGGCCGGATCAGGCTTGGCAGCGCAATCTTCCCGGGTCAGTACCAGGCTGATCGGAATTTGCAAACGATTGACAACATGCTCGGTGGCCCGGCGCATATTGCGGGTTAAAATGGCCAGTGGCCAGCCCTGCTCAGTGAGCTGCTGCAGGCTTTCCAGGGCCCCCGGGATCCAGCTGGCGGCCTCTGCCCCTGCCAGTTCATGCTGATGAATAATCTGCTCGACCCGCGTTTTCTCGGTCAGACAACTGACGGTTGCCAGCTGCTCTAACAGCGGCGTACCAACTGGCCAGCCGATATCGCTGCAAATAGCGGCAAAATCCAGCCGTGAGTCGACCAGGGTGCCATCTAAATCAAATACCACTGCTTTTATTGCTGGCCTTGCCGGAACTGGTGAGGTTACTGTCATTATTAACTTATCCGCTTCAGACTGATATTTTACTGTGTTGGGTTAAACGTAAGCTGCCGTGCTTTGGTTTTAGCTGCTGCACTAATTCTGCGCTTAATTAAAATCCCGGCAGATGGCTGCTTAAGCTTGCTATAAAAGCCTGCAATTGGCTAGACTAGCGCCCTGTCGGTTTTGATACCTTTGCTTTGATACTTAAGAATACAGGAGCGCGACAATGGGCGCACAATGGAAAGCCAAACATAAACAAGACGCGGCAAACGCCAAGGGCCGTATTTTTACCAAGCTGGCAAAAGAAATTGCTGTTGCCGCCCGAAACGGTGCCGATCCGGATATGAACGCCAAATTGCGTTCGGCCATTGATACCGCTAAAAAAGCGTCAATGCCTAAAGATACCCTGGAGCGGGCCATTAAAAAAGGCGCGGGCCTGCTCGATGGCCCGGCTAACTATGAAACAGTGGTGTACGAAGGTTTTGCGCCACATCAGGTACCGGTTATTGTTGAGTGTTTAACCGATAATAAAAACCGTAGCGCCCAGAGTATCCGCCAGTTATTCCGCAAAGGCCAGCTGGCCACCTCCGGTGCGGTATCATGGGACTTTAAACATTTGGGCCAGATTGAAGCAGAAGCCAGCAGAGCGGATGCTGACATTGAACTGGCAGCCATTGAAGCCGGTGCTCAGGATTTTGAAACGAGTGATGATGGCGATGACAATGAAGTGGTGTTTTTAACCGAAGCCACTGACTTAGATATGGTAGCCAAGGCACTGCCGGAATTTGGCTACAATGTACTGACCGCGAAACTGGTGTACCGGGCCAATAACCCGGTTAGTTTAGACGATGAGCAACGGGCAGAGGTTGAAGCCTTTCTGGATGCTATTGACGCTGATGATGATGTGCAGAACGTCTATGTTGGTCTGGCCGGTTAAGCCGGCTTAAGCAAAGCTAAGCGAAGCTAACCAAGAATAAGCTGGATATAAAGCTGAAAAAAAGGGCACCTCAGTGCCCTTTTGCATTACTGACGTATTATTTCGCTGGCGGTAACGGGAAGCCCCGATCGCGCATCAGCGCTTCAATTTTTGCATCCCGGCCACGAAATGCCCGGTAAGCCTCTTCCGGGTCCACTGCATTGCGGACACTGAATAAATACTGTACCAGCCGCGCTGCCATGTCTTTATCATAAAAGCCGCCCGGCGCCTCTGCAAAGGCTTCGGCCGCATCAGATGTCAGTACTTCCGCCCACATGTAACCATAATAAGCGGCAGCATAGCCCTCGCCTGAGAACACATGACCAAACTGTGGGGTGCGGTGGCGCATTACTAACTCACCCGGCATTCCCATCGCGGTTAATGTGTCGCGCTCAAATGCGTCAGGGTCAATGCCTGCAGGGTCATCCAGCATATGCAGCTTCAAATCGATAATGGCTGATGCCAGATATTCGGTTGTTTTAAAACCCTCGTTAAAGGTGGCTGCTTTTTTGATTTTAGCCACCAGTTCAGCGGGCATTGATTCACCGGTTTTATGGTGAACTAAAAACTGACTGATCACCTCATCGGTTAATAACCAGCGTTCCAGTAACTGCGACTGAAATTCGGTATAGTCGCGCACGCCGCCATTTAACGTCGGATAGGTTACTTTGGAAGATAACGCATGCAGCGCATGGCCAAATTCATGAAAATAGGTTTCAGCATCATCCCACGAAATCAGTACCGGCTCACCGGGGGCACTTTGCATAAAGTTAGAGTTATTAGACGACAGCACGTTTTTCACGCCGTCATAATTACTGTAACCCCGGTAACTGGTAGCCCAGGCACCCGAGCGTTTGCCGGAGCGGGCAAACGGGTCCAGATACCACAATCCAATATGTTCACCGCTGGTTTTATCAGTCACTTCCCAGACTTTAACGTCGTCATGAAATACCGGCACCGTATCTGCCGGCACGGCTGAGAAATTAAAATTAAACAAACGGCCTGCTACATAAAACATCGCTTCGCGCAATTTATCCAGCTGCAGATACTGCTTTACTTCATCCGAGTCTAAATCATATTTAGCCTGACGCACTTTTTCGGCGTAAAAACGATAATCCCAAGGCTCGATGGTAATGTTGTCCCCCTGCAGATCAGCCAGAGCCTGCATATCAGTGACCTCTTCTTTCACCCGGGCAATGGCAGCTGGCCAGACTGACATCATTAAATCCATTGCGCGCTCAGGCGATTTTGCCATCCTGTCCTGCAAGCGCCACGTTGAATAATTATCAAAGCCCAACAAGCCAACCCGCTCATCACGCAGCGCCAGAATTTCAGCGATCAGCGCATTGTTATCCTGAGCATCAGCGTTATCACCCCGGCTGTAATAGGTGCTCCATACTTTTTGGCGCAGTTCACGCTCGGTAGAGTAAGTCAGAAACGGGTCCATCGACGAGCGGGTGTTAGTAATAGCATACATGCCTTCCTTACCCCGGCTGGCCGCTGCTGCTGCAGCAGCATTGATTAATGAATCGGGCAACCCGCCCAGTTGCTCTTTGCTCAGATATAAGGCGTAATTTTCTTCGTCTGCCAGAATATTGTTCGAAAACTGGGTATAAAGCTCAGATAAACGCAGGTTAATGGCTGCATAACGTTTTTTCTGTTCGGCATTTAAGGTGGCACCATTATTGGCAAAGCCCAGATAGACCAGTTTGGTCAGACGCTGCTGCTCCGGGGTTAATGCGGCCATTTGCTCAGAGTTGTACACGGCAGCGATCCGTTTAAATAATGCTTCGTTCTGAGTGATCCTGGAGGAAAACTCCGATAATTTCGGTGCCATTTCCCGCTGAATAGCCCGGAACTCTTCAGAGGATTTGTTCGAGCTCCAGATGCCATAATAGGTAAATACCCGATCCAGCGCTTTACCTATCCCTTCCAGCGCGACAATAGTATTGTCAAACGTCGCTGCATCCGGATTAGCGGTAATTTTATCAATATCAGCTAAATGCTCTGCCATTCCCTGCTCTAATGCCGGCTTCAAATCAGCCAACTGCATCTGGTCAAATGCCGGTACGCCCTGGTAGGGTCCGGTCCATGGCTGCAGCAAAGGGTTAGTCTGGTTAGCAGTTACTGCTTGTGCAACCGCAGCAGCTGTCGCAGTTTTTTGGGTGTCGGGTGCCGGCGCATCATTACAGCCGAATAAGGTTGCAGTTACCAGAGCGGTTCCCAACAGGCGTGGTATCGATTTCATGCATCTCTCCAATCCGTTATGTTATGGCGTACAAAGTGCCATATAAGCTTTTTATAAACAAGCCGTTAAAATATCGTGCAAGCCAGGCTAACCAAATAACAACTGCCAGAAACTCACTTTACGCTGCTTATGATAATGCTTGCGCAGCTGCTCTATTTCCGCCAGTGCCTGCTGCAGCTTATCGTTATCACCGGCAGAAGCAGCAACCTGGGCGCTTTGTAACGTCAGCTGCACTTTTCGCAGCCCTTCAAGGAAAGTTTGTGCTTTATCTTCAGCAAACCGGGCTGTTGTTGCCTGCTCTGTCAGCGTTATAAGCTGGTCAATATAGGGTTTAGCTGCCTGCGGGCTTGCGGCTTCCCGGGCCTGCTTTAATGCCAACCCCATGTTCTTCATCGTCGTTTCTAAATCAACCTTAGTGTCTGCCACAACAGCTAATGGCAATAGTAAGAACAGGCTCAGGGCAATAAGGCGTAACATAACATCAACTCCGGGCTGGATTTTCAGGGCGCAGCATAGCATATTATGCCCGGCCGTATTAACCACAAGGAATTCACAGATGACAACCCGCCCCTCTTTCTCATTACTATGCACGGCGCTGCTAAGCGCCGGACTCACTGCCTGCAGTACGCCAGGACAACTTAACGGCCAAAGCGCGCCAGAGCAGCCAGCCAGTGCACTGAGCACCGAACAGCGGGCTGAGCAAATTGCCCAGAACAGCATGATTATCGATACCCATATTGATGTGCCCTACCGCTTACATAAAGACTGGGAAGATGTTACTAAAGCGACTGAGCGTGGCGAGTTTGATTATCCGCGAGCGCGCAAAGGCGGCTTGAATGTGCCTTTTATGTCTATTTATATTCCGGCCTCTTATGAGCGAACCGGCGGGGGTTATCAGCTGGCCAATCAGCTTATCGATAGTATGGAAGCCTTGGTCGGCCGGGCACCGGACAAATTTGCCATGGCTGACAGCACCGAACAGGCGCTGGCGCAGTTTAGCAGCGGTAAAATTTCGCTGGCCCTTGGCATGGAAAACGGCACCCCTATCGGCGGTGATTTAGCTAACTTAAACCATTTTTATCAGCGCGGTATTCGTTACATCACCCTGGCGCATTCTGAAAGCAATCATATTTCTGACTCCAGTTACGATTTACGCCGGCGCTGGCAGGGCTTAAGCCCCTTTGGTAAGGAGCTGGTGGTAGCAATGAATAATATCGGCATGATGATTGATATCTCGCATGTTTCAGACGACGCTTTTTATCAGACAGTCGCATTGAGCAAGGCGCCGGTGATTGCCTCTCATTCCTCGCTGCGCAGTTTTGTGCCAGGCTTTGAGCGCAATATGGACGATGAAATGATTAAGGCACTGGCCAGAAATGGCGGCGTTATTCAGATCAATTTCGGCTCTTCTTTCGTTACCGCTATGGCTAATCAGTACAGTGCCCTGCGTAAAGCAGCGGCAGAAAAAGCCGGGGTACCAAACGATGCCGCCTTTGCTGAAATATTCCGGCAGCAACAGCCTTATCCGTTTGCCACGCTCGATACGGTGCTTGATCATATTGATCACGTGGTAAAGCTGGTGGGTATTGACTACGTTGGTATTGGCTCTGACTATGACGGGGTGGGCGACTCATTACCGGTTGGTCTGAAAGATGTGGCCAGCTACCCTAACCTGATTGCCGGCTTGCTTGAGCGCGGTTACAGCGAAGCCGATATTGAGAAAATTCTGTCTGGCAACCTGCTGCGGGTCTGGCGCCAGGTAGAAGCTTACGCTGCAAAACACTAAAGTATCTGGGACGGGCGCCGTTCTGGCTGGTTAACAGCCAACGGCTGCCCGCTTCACTTTGGGCACAAGTCACGGGCACAAGTCACAACAGCCACACGGCATTACTGAATAAACGCCGCCAGCAGGCCGATAACACCACCAAATACGCCCCCCCAAACTACCAGCCAACCTAAATGCTGGCGGATCATCTGCTGAATAATCTGTTTTACCAGTTCCGGGGTTAGCTCAGCCAGTCGTTGCTGCACTATCGTCTCTACCTGATCTCGGATATGCTGTAACTGCTCAGGCTGATCAAGCTGGGCCAGTACCAGCTGGTTAAACTCGTCACTGCGGGAGATATCGGTCAGGGCGGCTTTTAACCGGTCAATAAAGGGCTCTTTCAAAGGCAGCAGCGCAGCACTGCCACCAAACATACCAAGCATGCCACCAAATGATGACTGCTCTACTACTTTTAGCAACGAATCGAATGCTGGCGATAAATCTGCTTTTGCAATGACCGGCTCAAAATCGAACGCCGGCTGCCCTGCCTCGGCGGTCTGGTTACGCTGTCTGGCAGTTAAAAAACGTTCAATGTTATCAGTGCTGAAAAACTGGCTCATTACCAGCTGATAAATGCCTGCCTTAAACTCAGCAAACCGCGCCGGAATAACACCAGAGCCATACAACAGCGGTACTTTTTCAAACAACATATGTACTGCAAGCCAGTTAGTCAGCGCACCTGATAGCGCAAACAAACCTACACTCAGCAGCACTGGCTGTGGCCAGAACCAACCGGCAGCAACGATTATTGCGGCCACGCCGTTGGTAATTAAATTTTTATTCATGCCTGATCTCTGACTAGCGGTTAAACTTCAAGACGCCGATTCTAATCAGCCAGCCAGCACCAGGCAAGGGTACAACGGTTTAAAAAGTATCTTACTGATACTCAGTTATAACCGAGCACCGCGCAGTGGGCCGTATCCAGCTCTCGCTGAGAGGATGCTGTTGCATTACTACTATTATCATTCCATACCAGGCTTAACGCTTTGCGTTCTTGTTGGGTTAAATCAACTGTCTGGTTTTGCTGATAAAAAAACTGTTGTTGTGGCACTTCACTTTGCTTGGAAACACTCATAGCAGACTCCTGCATTACTCAAAACCGCGGCCAGTGGCTATTGACATCAGCTAAGGTTTTAACCATGGCTCTAACCTTCAACACCGCAAATACAGGCTAAGCATAGGTTGAGCAACCTGAGCTTAAGCTGAATTGTGAAAAAAACTTTGGATAAATAAAGTTAATTTGTCACCAGAGCGGAGCTTGGCAATGTTATAGCGCCTGCAGCATCAATCAGCAGCCGCGCGGATAAGCGCAAACGGCTGCAAAACAACTATTCGTGTGCGATAGACTTGTCGGTAAATAAATAATCTTTTAGCTGTTTATCAAACTGCGGATCTCTTCTTCTAATCCATTCCAGCACCATGGCGGCATGCTCTTTTTCTTCATCGCGGTTATGAATAAGTATTTTTTTCAGCTGCTCATCGTTACAGGCATCAACCCGCTGGTTATACCAATCAACGGCCTCCAGCTCTTCCATTAATGAGGTAATAGCCCGGTGCATATCGCGTGTTTCAGCAGTAAGCTCTGCTATAGGTTCATGATAACCTTCGTTTGCCATAAATATCCCCACTGGTAGTACATTAAAAATCTTAGTGTAGATGACAGCAACGGCACTCGCCTGCCAGCTTGCAGTTAAAGAGCTATTTTTCGGTGTTTTGGCGGATGGGTGGGGTATTTATTTTGATAGGGTTGCTGATAATTGGCTAAAACTCAGGGTTTGAACCAAGTCCTCTTCTCGACCGCGTTAAAACAAAAGGCCCACGCAGTAGGCCGAGAGAGAGGGATTACCAGAACCATCCCTGGTTCTGGCCCTTCGGGCCGCACTAAAGTGCGTTCCAACTCGCTCCTGGCGAATTGGTCGAACCTGAGGGTTCGAACCAAATCCTCTTCTCGACCGCGTTAAAACAAAAGGCCCATGCAGTAGGCCGAGAGAGGGATTACCAGAACCATCCCTGGTTCTGGCCCTTCGGGCCGCACTAAAGTGCGTTCCAATTCTCTCCCGGAGAATTGGTCGAACTTAGGGTTCGAACCAAGTCCTCGATCTCTGCCGTGTTAAATGAATGTAAGTGATCTAATAGAGTGAGAAACAGGGAACAAATGAAATTTGGCGGGAATAACTGGGAAGCCAATAGAAATAAGGGTTTGATAAAAAACGGCGAAAAGTAGTCGATACCTACCAGTTAGAGAATTTTGCGGGTACTCATCCCAAACCACCCTACTCCTGAGAACATCACACCAAGCCAACCAGGTTAAAACGAAAATCCCCGCAAAGCCTGTTTAAATATGGGTTAAAGGGTGATGGTCCACTGTTTAAATCGGGCTGAAACTATATCAAGCCGATCCGGCTTTATCTCTGAAAGTCGGATCACCGATCCGACTTAACCAAATTTCGATCCGACTTCCATGCAGGCCAGTGAGTTCATGACATACAGCCAATTCCGTTTCACATTCTCATTTATTAAAGTCGGATCACCTCTTGTACTTCGTGATCCGACTTTCTACAATTAACCACTGTATATTAAACCAGTGTTTAAAAATGCCTACCCTACTTATCAGACACGGATATGGAACCAGGTTCATCAATGAGCGGAGCGTTGAGCATGTGCCGTTGATTAAAAGCAACGGTGAGCATCACTTCGCCAAGTTTGGAAGCTTTGTTGAGTACTCTGAGTCTATAGTCTTGCTGCCGATGGCAGGTATTAAGGAAGTAAAAATTGACAATGTTTGGGGCTATAGTGCGGCAGATGGCTATATTAACGTTTATTACTTTGGCTTAAATGCGATGGCACTTGGCTACTATATGGCAGCAAACGATACTGTATCAATCCCACTGCTTAAAGGGTTCCCACTGGTGTGGTGTGATCTAAAAGTAGCTAATAGCGCAAACAACACGACCAAGAAAAACAATGTTGTCGACCTGTTCAGCGGGAACAGTTAACGGAGTCATGCCAGGATTGTCTGTGGCCAGCATTAATGAGCCCGCAAGCCCGTGATGAACACGCCGCGAAATAGCACCATTACCAATATCAATCACGAATAGTTGTCCATCCTGGACAGCTTTGTCCTCAGTGTTTACCAACATAACTTGGGACGTGGAATCTGTTTGATGCCGCCCATCGAATAGCTTAAGTACTCTAATGTTTATTCCACTAGGCAACAGCGTTTTATCAATCAGTTTTAGATTGTTGCTACCAAGTACCGGTATAGCTTCAACACCCGTAGGACGCGGATCTACTACTTCATATTCGCCGCGTTCGCCGCGAACCTCTTCAACAAACAAATGCTTTTCCTGGGCAATCTGGCCCAGCTTGCCAGCCAGCAACCGCTTATTAATTAAATCCGAAAAGCAATGGCCTGTTTCTATTGCTAGTGCGGCCAGGTAATCGACATCAGGCAAGCGACCATCCATTTCGTACGCTTTAATCGTGTTGACGTGCACGCCGGCTTTATCAGCCATAGCAGGACGAGACAAAGACTTGTCACGAATCAACTTTAAGTAATTGCCAAACTCGTTTGCATCCATGTGAACACCAAAAAAATCAGACACTTTAATGTCTTATTTATCAATTACATAAATCAAATAGGATACTTTAGTATCCTAAACCCCTTGCGCAAGACACTTTAATGTCTTTAATATGTATGCATGACGACATTTTAAAGGACAAAAAAATGGCCGATAAGGACTGGCACAATGCAACAATTATCGCAGAACTTAAGATGCGTGCTAACAAATCACTTCGGCAACTTTCCGAAGAGCACGACTTATCTCCTAACACCCTGGGACAAGCTTTACAACGTCCCTACCCCAATGCTGAACGCATCATTGCTGCAGCTATTGGTGTAGATCCAAAAACTATCTGGCCATCACGATACAACAGCGACGGTACTAGCTCGCGTCGTAAAGGCAAGAGAAGCATATCAAAAAAGCATCCAATTGATATAGCAAAAGAATACGAAGGTGACAAAGAATGATCCAGGCGTTCACTGCAAAACAAATTGCAGCGGCCCTGAACGTCGCTGACAGAACAGTACGTATTCGCGCTAACAAAGAAAAATGGGCGCACGAATTGCGTTCAGGTCGGGGCGGCCAAATCCCGCACTATCTAGTCACAGGCTTACCTGATGATGTGCGAATAGCGCTTATTGCCAAGCCAGTATCAGTGCAGCCAGCCACCGTCAGCGTAGAGCAGAAAGCCAAAGCAGTGGCTACCAACATGATTAACCGGGCTGATCTAACCAACGCCGTTAACCAGGAACGCAAACAAGCATCGCTTACAACCTTTGCCGGCCTTACCGGCCCTGCCAAAGAACGCGCTGAAACAGCCTTTGCCATTTTAACCGCAGCACGCCAGTTCCAAAAAGAAACGGGCTTAACCAAAGTTAAAGCTTGGCGTTTGTTCTGTGAGCAGTACAACAACGGCTTAACGCCGGTACCAGAGCAAGTGTATTTAATAAAGCCTTCCATTGGATTTAGCACATTGACCCGCTGGGAAGCCGACTACGAAAAGAACGGCTTGTCTGCCCTGGCCGGGAATTACGGCAAAAACAAAGGCAACGGCCTTATTGATTCCACGCCGGAAATAAAAACCTTCTGCCTGGCACTGATCCACGAATACCCACACATTAAAGGTGAAGCCCTGCACGATGCGCTGCAAACCGAATTCGGCGGCGAATATACAGTGCCTGCAGCTGCAACCTGCCGTGTCTGGTTAAAGCGTTGGAAAGATGAAAACGAAGAGCTGTTTATGTCGCTGTTCGACCCGAGCGGCTGGCAGAACAAAAGAATGGTGGCCTTTGGTAACAAAGCCTTTGCTGTGTCACGCATAAACCAGCTGTGGGAGTTCGATTCAACGCCAGCCGACGTCATGCTTAAAGATGGTCGCTACAGCATAGTCGGCGTAATCGACGTATTTACCCGCCGTGTTAAATGCATCTTGCGGCCCACATCAAACGCTGCCGCTATCTCTTTACTTATCCGCGAAACCATACTGGATTGGGGCCTGCCGGAAGTGGCTCGCACCGATAACGGTTCAGACTATACCAGCGTCCATATCAGCAGCGTATGGAATGCACTTGGTATTGAGCACGACATTACCAACCCATATTCAGGCTGGGAGAAGCCGTTTATTGAGCGCTTTTTCCGTACATTCAGCCACGGCGTCGCCGAGCTGTGCCAGGGCTACATTGGCCACAATGTAGCCGATAGGCAAAAGATTAATGCCCGTTTAACCTTTGCCGATCGGCTGTTAGAACGCCGTAAAAAAGGCGAGGACAAAATAGCCATTAATGTGGATCTCACTGCCGAGCAATTCGAGACGTTCATTAATCAGTGGGTAAACGACAGCTACCACCACGCAAAACACAGCAAACTCGGCTGCAGCCCGTTTGAGCAGTTTGTTAGCCACCAGCAGCAAATAAAGCGGCTGGACAATCAACACATTCTGGACATTCTGCTGGCACCGGTGCCTGGCAACAAAGGCTACCGCACCATTACAAAATCAGACGGCATCAGCGTCGAAGGCGGCAGCTATGTACATCCCGAATTGGGCGCATACATCGGCGAACGAGTTTATTGCCGCTGGAACCCGAAAGACATCGGCAAAATTTATGTATTCCACGGCCTCAAGCATCACTTTATCTGTGAAGCGGTTAACCCTGAAATAGCCGGCAACGGGCTTGAACTGCAAGACATCGCACTACAGGCGCGGGCCATCCAGCGCAAGCAGCTGCGCGAACGCCGTGCCGAGATTAAAAAAGCCGTTAAACAGCACTCAGTGGGCGATATCGCCCAGCGCATACTTAATGCCAAAACCGAGCAAAACGGCAATCTGGCAGCCATGCCAAAGCGCAGCGAACAGGTATCAACAAACCTAACCCAAGCTGCGCAAGCCGCAATTGAAGCCAGTAAAGCGCCGGTTACCGGTTACACCGAGCAACAGCTAAACGTCTTTGAACAACGCCGCCAGCAACTGGAAGCGTTAGAGCGCAAAGACAATGCCCCGGTGTTCACCAGCGACGCCCATAAGGCCCGCTACCTAACAGAAATGAGCATTACCACCGAGTTACCACCCGTCGAAAAAGCCTGGCTACACGCCTACCGCAGCCGCAGCAAAGTCGCTGCGCGCGTACTCGACGAAATTTTAATGAGCAAAAAAGCCACTAAGTAACGGAGATACACCATGAAAACAGCAGTAGCAAAAACAAAAAATGTGTTAGCCGCATTCGACGCTTACCAGCACCTAAGTGAGGCAGCACTAAACAACACGCCTTCAATTGCCATGTTCACTGGCGAGGCGGGCTTGGGTAAAACAACCGCAGGCAGTTACCTGTTTGTCCAGGCAGACGGTATTCTGGTTCGCTGCTTAAAGTCTGACACCCTGGGCACCTTCCTGGAGCGCCTGGCACAAGAGCTCGGGCTGGAGCAACGTCAGCGCAAAGCAGACATGCTTAAGTTCATCGTGCATGAACTGGCCATTACCGGAAAGCCACTTTTCATTGACGAATGCGACTACATCGCCGAGCGTCAGGACGTACTGGAAACCATCCGCGATATCTACGACCTGGCTAACGTGCCAATCATCCTGATCGGCTATAAGCAGCTACCTAAAAAGGTTAAGCGCTTAGAGCAGCTTTACAGCCGCATTTCCCAGCACATTGAGTTTCAGCCGGCTGACCTGGACGACATAACCACCATGGCCAGCGAGTTGGTAACAGACACCGCCATTCATGCTGACTTATTGGCTGAGCTGCTGCAGGCATCAAAGGGCAACTTCCGCCGCATCCATACCGGGCTAAACACCATTGAGGCATTTGCTCGTTCCAACGCCATGGCCAGCATTAACGCCACCCAGTGGGGCGGCCTGCAATTTTTTCCTAGCGTTAATTAGTAGCGGAATAGCAGTAATGAAAAATAAAACACTCAGCCAGCGCGCCTGGGAGTGGATAGAGCAGCAGCAAGACTTTGGCAGTGCCGAGCTCGCTGCTCACATGGACGTGAGTTTGAAATCAGCGCAGATGGTCATTGCCCATCTGCAGGATCTAAAAGCAATTGCCACCATAAGCACCGGCGTTAAGCCTGTGGTTTATCAGGCAGTAGCCGGAGCAAAACCGCATCTGCCGGGTAAAAACCAAACCGCAGAACGCCCTAAAAGCATCCGACAAAAACTGTGGCAGGCCATGCGGTTTTTAGGCGACTTCACCGTCGCCGACTTGCAGGCCAATGCCGAGTGCAGCCGGGCCAGTGCAGAGCGTTTTCTGTCTGACCTGGTGCGCTACGAGTACGTTTTTATCACCCGCCCACAGCGCCGCAACGCCAGTATGGCACAGCGTAAAGGCTTTTCAGTCCGGTACCGGTTGCTGAAGAACACAGGGCATAAATATCCGGTAATTCGGCCAAGCGGGCTGTACGACCAAAACCTGAAAAAGCTGGTTGAAAAGCCTAAGCGGCCCCTAGCCAAAAAACAGAAGGAACTGAACCATGAAATGGCTTGAACTGCTTGAACAAAAGGTCGCTGAGCTAGGACGCCGCAAGGTAGAGGCGGCGCTGGGCATCAGCAAAACCACAATGAGCCAGGTACTTAATAAAAAGTACCCAGGCAACTTGGAAAACATCGCCGCCAAGGTTACCGAGGCCTACAGCAGCGACAAAGTAACCTGCCCGGTGCTTGGCAGCATTACCGTGCAGCGCTGTGCAACGGAGCAAAGCAAACCCTTCGCAGCCACTAACCCGCAGCGCGTCAAGCTTTGGAAAGCCTGCCAAACCTGCCCCCTTAACAAGGCGAACAAACAATGAGTGAAGCTATTAGTTTTCAGGTAGAGCGTGCCCGCAAGTGGCTGGCCCAGCAAGGTTGCAAGGTGGTTACCGTTCACCACGCTAAAAAGCGTCCGGTCATAAGTATTGATGTTGCTTGCCCCTTACTGCAGCGCACAGCAGTGCAGTTAATCGAAAACAACAACGGCCAGCGCAGCATGCGCTATTCCGCCCGTGTAGGCGAATGCCTTGTCCACTGGCACAGTAATTAAGGAAACCACCATGAACGCACAAAATCCTATTCATGTAACTATCCCTGCCGGCTACTGGCAAGACGCCAAAGGCTCATTAATTCCGGTAGACAAAGTAAAACCTGTAGACCAGGCGCGTGATGCATTAGTTAAAGAACTGATCGCAAAATCAGAAGCGCTTAGCGCCCAGCTGGCAGCATTTAAGCAAGTTGCCTTTGCCGACATTGCTGCCTTTGTCCAGTTATCTGCAGAGCAGTACGACGCTAGCATTGGCGGGAAAAAGGGCAACGTTACGCTGTATAGCTTTGATGGCCAGTACAAAATCGTCAGAGCCATAAACGAAACCATCAGCTTTGACGAGCGCCTGCAGGCCGCTAAGGCACTTATTGATGAATGCCTGAAAGATTGGACGGCGAGCGCGAGCTCAGAGCTTAAAGCCATTGTTAATGGCGCATTCGACGCTGACAAGCAAGGCAATATCAGTACCACCCGCGTGCTTGCCCTGCGCCGGTTAGACATCAAAGACCCGCGCTGGCTTAAGGCCATGACAGCCATTGGCGAGGCCATCCAGGTTGTTGGCAGTAAGGCCTATGTTCGCGTTTATAAGCGTGTAGGCGATACCGACCAGTATCAGCAAATCCCGTTAGATTTAGCGGCGGTGTCGCTATGAACCAGCCAATTCTCTTACCAACAGCTATGCCAACGGCTGAGCAAATCCGTGTCGAAATCGCGGTGGCAATCAGCCTGGCCGAACAGTACGGCACCAACCAGCCAGGTAAAACCTACGAGCAAGGCGTGGCAGACGCCTTGCTGTGGATATTAGGTGGCCAAAAGCCATGCACAGTTGAGGACACTCAGATGGATTTGAATCAGAAAGACGAAAGCATTTTGCAACAGTGGGTAGCCGGCCAGGTTCAGGCCGAAAAAGTGTATGACCACTGGCGGGATGTGCCGTTGGTTGACGGCGAGTATGACAACGAAATGTTGTTAAAAATCTGCCAAGAGTCACCCACCTTTGCCGACATGGTGCGTTCTTCGTTGCACTACCTCGACACGTCAGAAGACAACCACCTGCCCACCTGGCTGGGCAGCTTTAACACTGACAGACCTAAAACCCAGGTGCAGCTGGTCGTAACCCAGCAGCCTGGCCAAACCATTGACGAGGATTAAGCCATGAATAAATCACAACTGATCCAGCAGTTAGCTAACGATGCCGGCTTAACCAAAGCCGGCGCAGAACGCGCCGTAAACAGCCTGCTAAACATCATCACCCTACAGCTGCAGGTTAACAGCCACGTATCCATTCAGGGCTTTGGTACGTTCAGCCCGCGCCAGGCTGCGGCCCGCACCGGCAAGCACCCGGTTACCGGTCAGCCTACCCACCAACCGGCCTGCGTTAAGGCCGTGTTTAAACAATCCCCCCAACTTAAAGACGCCTTAAACCCATAGCGAAACGCCCAATAACGGGGCGTCTGCCGGTGGTGGTTCACCGGTACTGATGAGCAGCCGGAGACACAATGAAAACGATAAGACAAGCCATTAAAGAACTCGGCCCGAACTGGGGCAGCATGTTTGAAGCACTGCACTGGAACAAAATCGAAGGTTACTACTTTGCAAAAGCGGATTACTGCTTAGGTGAGTTTGTATGCTTCCAAGACGAGTACGAAGCGGTAGCCAAAGAAATCTCAACCGACGCTCACAAGCGCAACACTGCTCTGACTGTTGAGCTTAACGAACTGTGCCAGCAACATGGCATAGGCAAAATTGGTGATTCTGTAGTGCCAGCGCTTAGAACATACATCAAAAATATTCAGAGCACGCTAGACCTAACAGAACGCTTGATCCTGAGCGAGATAGGCGACTTTGCTGCAGGCTATGGTTTGATGCTTACAGCTGAGCAGATCCAGGCGCAATTAATGGCGCGGGTTCAACGTGTATTTGCAGACGTTAGGCTGCAGGCAGGTGGCAAATGAACGCGACCAAGCCCAACCAGCGCCGCCAGCTGGTAACCATGATTCATATCGCCCGCACTCAGCTGGGTATGGACGAAGAAAGCTACCGGGCCAACCTGGCCCACTACGCCAACGGCAAAACCAGCAGCACGGCTATGACTATGCCCGAGCTGGAAACCGTGCTGGAAGCATTTAAAAAGCTCGGTTTTAAACCAGCTAAAAAAGCCGTTAAAGGCCGTTTAAGCCCCAGCACTGCTAAAGGCCCGAAGGATGAACGCAGCGCTATCCGTGCGCTGTGGATTTTTATGCACCGCGCCGGCTTTGTTGGCGACGGTAGCGAAACCGCGTTAAACGCCTGGGTTAAGCGTATGACAGCCCAACCTGATGGAACCCCTGGCATTGCCGAGGTGCATTGGCTGCGTGGCGACGATGCTGGCAAGACACTGAACAGCCTTAAACGCTGGGCCCGGCGCTGCCTGTTTGAAGACCTTAAGAAACGTGGCTACCAGCCAGAACCTAGAGACAGTTACAACCAGTTGCTGCAACGCTGGGAACGTATCAACGGAGCTATGTTGTAATGGGAGAAACGCTATGAAGTTAGGCCGCTGCCCGGTTTGCCATTCAAACCTGCACCTGGATCAACTGATTGCCGACGAAGCTGGCCGCCAGTTACTTGGCCAGTTCGCCCGGATGAATTACAAACTGGGCGGCAATATGGTTGCCTACTTGGCGCTATTCCGTCCCACCAAACAAGACTTAAGCAACGCTAAAGCGCTTGGTCTGGTAACAGAAACCCTAGCATTAACTAACAACCATAACGCCCTTGCCGAAGCGTTAGAGCAAACCGTTGCCAGTTTGCAGCAAAGCCGCATTAACGGTACCGGTAAACAGCTAACCAACCATAACTACCTGCGTAAAGTACTTACTGCACGCCTGGGCCAAATTGCCCAGGAAACACCGGTAGGCAGCACAATCGAATACAAAGCCCAAACCGTTACCAACCCTGATGAAGACCGCCGCCTGTTTCAGGAGCGCATGCGCCAACTCGGTGGCAGAGTACATGAGGTGCCAAATGAGTGAACAACAACTTGATGCTTTTGCCCAAAGCGAAGACTTACAACAACTGCTAACAGAGCTGGACAGCTTAAAGCCAGAGGCGCGCAAAGAAATTTTCAACCGCTTGCCGGCAATGCTGCAAAGCCTTGTGGCGCTGTTTGAATCAGAGCTAAAGGGTGCCGTTAAAAACCCTGAGCAGCACGCCCAACGGCTGGTAGTTGAGCTGGCTAATTACTTCGGCGGCATTCAAACATACATCCCGCGCAATGACCGTTTAAAAACCATGTTACGCAACATTGCCATTTACAACGCGCATAACCGTGGCGCGGGCATAAGGGCGTTAACAGAAGAACACCGGCTAACCGAGGTTCAGGTTTACACCATTATCAAAGAACAAACCCTGGCCGAGCGCGCCCGCCGCCAGATCAACCTATTTTAAGGGAATAACCATGTTCGACTTTTTACTAACCCAAACCCTGCGCCACGGCGATTTTGAAAAACAAACCGAGTTTTTAATACCGGGATTTTTGGCTAAAAGCATGATCACCCTGGTGTATGCCGATGGTGGCCAGGGCAAAAGCTGGCTGGCCTTTGCGGTGGCTAAAGCCTGCAGCGGCTTTCAAAATGTGATTTACCTGGATTTTGATAACCCACTAAACGTACTTAAAGACCGGGGCGTTCAAGAAAAGCTGATAAGCCAGCGCAATATTTTCTATGTGCAACGCAGCAAAACAACCATGTCGGCACCTGAAATGCTGGACGAATTAGACGCCAGGGCCAGTGGCAACACCTACGCTAACACCCTGATACTGGTAGATAGCCTACGCAACTTCGGCGATGTTATGAACAACAGCCAAGCCATGGCTATTATGGACAAGTTTATGAACCTGCGCGAAGCCGGCGCCACCATCCTGATCCTGTCCCATGCCAACAAAGACGGCAAGAATTACCAGGGCAGCAACAATATCCGAAACAGCGTCGATAACATGTACCGGCTGAAAAAAGTAGACGAAGCCCCAGGTAAAATTGACTTTGTGCTTACCCCAACCAAAGAGCGCGCCAGCATCCTAGAGTGTGCTTTTAGCGTCAGGGTAGCCGACTTTAGCCTTAACGGAATTGACGTCGAAGCCGCCCGCATGAGTGCCGACGAATTAGACTTTATCAGCCGCGCCCAGGCTGCAATTACCGAACAACCCGGCATCAACAAAAAGGCCCTGCTGGAGCTGCTTGGCTTTGAGCAAGACGACAAAACCGCCCGCAACAAGCTGGATGCCGGCGAAGGCAAACACTGGCAAAGCAGCAAAGTTAAGGGCGTTTACACCTACCAGCTAATGCCAGATCCAATTGCTACCAGCGTTACAAGCCCCACGCATTAACCCTGTTGTAGCACTTGTAGCTGTTGTAAGCCCCGTTTATGCGGGGCTTTTTATTTGCAGAAATAAAGGCTAGTATTTTACCCGCAATTTACATAAGGATTAAAAAATGAAACGGATAATGCTGGTAGTCATAGTTGTATTAATAGCTTTTTACTTTGTGCCAGTCACAGTAACTGGCAGCGTGTATGTGGTTACCAACGGGATGGCAACTGTGCCTATGCCGCTGACCAAAGTCAAAGTGTTTGACGCCGACGAGTTTAATAAAGCCCTTGAGTTCAAAAAGCTGGATTACATCACCAACTGCAGCCAGCTACCTTCGCCTAATGAAATGACTCAACTGGAGTTAACTGCGATACAGGATGGACCTGCCGCAATCAACCAATTTTTAGAGTACCGCAAGCAAACAGAAGCCTGCTCAACTGCAAGCTTTTTATCCTCCGCAGAATACCTCACCCCAATTGAAACCGTAGTTACTGACAAAGACGGTAAATTTGAGCTAAACGTCAACCGCTTCGGTAAGGTGGTATTGGTTGCAGATGGTAAACGTTTAGTGGCGAGTGGAGAGGAAACCTATACTTGGTTGGGTCGGTTCGCCCCCTCTCTCGCAAGCTTTTCAGCAAAGCTAGATCTAACTAATAACAATGAGATAAGTTCAACGACTATAGTTGACATCGAATTGTAATTCACTGATTAAGCAGCTCGTAATCCAAAGCTCCAGTGTTAGTCGTTAATAACAGTTGCCTTATAAACCGTCTCAGGAAATTAAATGAACAAAATTGAATTGGAAGAAGTACCGTTAAACACTATTTTGATTTCTGTTGCAACGATTGTTTTTATCACGATCGGACTGTATATGGCTAAATGGGGAATAGGGTTTTATGAGAGTGTTGAAAAATGGGGGCAACTTGGTGATTTTTTTGGTGGTATTCTTAACCCTATCATTGGTCTCGCAGGCATACTCCTATTAGCGTTTACCCTTAGACAAAACCAAATTGCCCTCCGAATGACCGCAGAGGAATTAGCTCAATCGAGAGTACAACTATCCTATTCTGCTGATGCTTTGCAGAAGCAGGAATCGCATATGAAACTCGAAAGTGCGGAACGTACCGTAGTATATATTTGCAATGAAATTGAGAAAGAATATAACTACGAAGATCCTCCCATTCAATTTGGTGATAGAACAATTTCAGCCGGTAGAAGCCTTCTAAAAACTGCAAGAAGCCTATTCGATGGGACGCTCGATTGGAATGCTGACAAACCAAAAACTATTATGGGGAGATTTAGTGATAAATTTGGTAAATCGTTGGTGTTGTTAATGATGCTTGCAAAGGCAACGTATAACAAAGATAAGGATATTAAAAAACATCTATACTTGGTAATGGCCTGTAAACTGGATATGCAGTTTCTCTGCGTTGCTTATTCTGAGATAGTTAAATTAGGAAAACAGGAAAAATGGGTGTACACCCCTGAACAGCTAGAGTTCATATTAGAACTAATTTTAGAAATATCTAAGTTAACCAGGTTTGATTTAAATGATCATCGTATTGTTAAACACTTTACCGAATAATAGCAAAACGCTTTAATCCAGCTTAGCCCAGCCCCCACGCGATACTGACAGCACACCTTAGCTGTCTGTGTCGCGTTCATGCAAACACCATCACTTAATACTTATTCAATAGCCTTTCAGCATGCCGTTGCTTTTGTCCTGGCAAAGGAAGGCGGCTACGTTTGTCATGTAAATGATCCAGGCGGTGAAACCAATTTCGGTATATCGAAGAGGGCTTACCCGCGTGAAGATATCCTCCAACTTACTCCGCAGCGCGCTGCTTTCCTTTACCATCGTGACTATTGGCGAGCTGCCCGCTGCCACGAATTACCTACAGGAATTGCCCTGGCCGTATTTGACAGCGCCGTGCAGCATGGCCCCGCCACCGCCGCCAGGTTGTTGCAAGAAATACTCGGCCTTGTCACAGACGGCATCATCGGTTCCAAAACCATTCAAGCCGCGAGACTCGCCGACACCGAATGGCTTATTGCCCGCTATGTTCTTCGCCGGGCCAGGCTATACGCACGCATTCAGGCTAAAGACTCAGCGCAAAGCGTGTTTATCGAAGGGTGGTTTAACCGGCTGCGCGACCTTACCAACGAATGCTGGCAAGTTGGTTACGCCGGCGCGGGGGCCACCTATGGGCGCTAACTGGGATTGGTCACAAAATCAGGGCAAACAGCGCCGGCTTGAAGCCGAAGTACTGGCCCACAAAGCTGGTACCAAATGCAGCCCGCCACCGCTGCACAGCCATGACGGCACCATGCAGGTGCTGTTTGAACAAGGCTGGCATTCTGTAACACCTGCGGAAATTCACCGCGCTATTAACCCACCCCCGCCAAATATCGGCGATGCGCTGCGACATAACCACAAGCTGCGCGAACTACTAAGGATCAACTCATGAGCTTATCGCTATTAGCCAGCGCACTTTTAACCCTGGGGCCTGACGCCATTAAGTTTATTGGTACCAAGCTTGGTAAAAGCAAAGTGGCCGACCTTGCTGCCGATGTGGTAACAGTAGTTGGCAATAACTACGTTAACCCCGAGGCGCAACAAGTGGCGCTGGTGCAAAACCTAAAGCACTTTAACGCCGACGAGCTTGACGAACTTTTGAGCATGCGTGTCACCCTGGAGCAAGAGGCAACCAAGCGCCACCAGGCCACCCAGGGCACTATTCAGAACGGCGACAATTCTAAGGACGAATATGTAAGACAAACCCGGCCGTTAATCGCCCGGCTGTCTATGTATGCCAGCGTGCTGTATGCAATTGGATTTGAAGGGCTAAAGGCTGCTGGCATCGGCGATGGTGCCAGCTTTGAGGTTCTACTCTGGCTGTTTTCCCCTGCTCTTACTTACATGGGCCTGCGCACTATCGACGGCTTTGCCCCTTATTCAAAATCGTCTGGCGATAAAACGGCCGGCGCGATATCAGCATTCATTAAACGGAAGTAGTACATGCCGGACTTAATCGACAGAGCTGCCGAGTTAGAGCAGCGCCAACGCGACCAAGCGCTCAAAGCCGCACTAAGTCGCCCAGCTGAAAAGCCACGCCAGGACGAACACGGCCGCTACTGCATAGCATGCGGCACTGATATCCCCGCTTTGCGGTTGGAGAAAGTACCCCATGCAGTGCGCTGCATTGATTGCCAGAGCCTGGCTGAACACAAGGAAAGGCAGATATATGGATAACTGGAACTACACAGAGCTTAAGTTCTGGTTCGATGTGCTGCAGTGGTTAATCACCATCGGCCTTGGTTTATGGGTGTGGATTAGCCGGGCCCCGCGCGAAAACAAACTGGCCATCGCCGAGCTGGAAACCCGGCTTAAAAAAAGCGAAGCCGAGCAGGAGAAACTGCAGGTGCGGCTGGAATACCTTCCCACTAAGGAGGAACTGCACCAGATGGGAAAAGAATTAAGCAGCTTGGCTTCAAAGCTGGACAGCTCAGCCGGCCGCATGAAAGCAATAGAAAACAAGCTCGACTTGCTGATCGAAAATGAATTAAGGGGAAACCATGCTCGCTGAATTAATGAGAGAACACCAACGCCTGGTTATTCTGCGGCTGCTGTCAGAGGATTCAGGCTACGACTTAAACGAGTCAATTTTACATGATGGTATCAACGCCATGGGCCTAGATATTAGCCGTGACGGCTTACGTACCCAGTTAGCATGGTTAGCTGAACAAGGGCTAATTACCTTATCAGCCATTGGCAACATTCAATTAGCACACCTTACCAGCCGGGGCTTAGACGTCGCTACTGGCCGCGCCCGAGTGCCAGGAATCAAACGCCCTTCACCCACCAACTGAGGCCCACCATGAATGATAAAATCACCCGTGGCCGGCGCAGTAAAATAGACCTGCTACCAGAAGAGATCCGGCGCGAGCTGGATGCAAAACTGCGCGATGGCCGCCTAACCCAGCAAGAAGTGCTCGACTACATTAACGAGCTTATCGAGCAAAGCCAGCTGCCAGAGCATGACAAAGAGCAGCTGAAAATAAGCCGCTCCGGCCTTAACCGTTACAGCACCCAAATGGAAACCATAGGCAAAGACCTGCGCGAACTGCGCGAGGTGTCTAACGCCCTGGTGGCGCAGCTGGGCGATAAACCAACCGGCGACGTTAGCCGGATGATTTTAGAGATTGGCCGCACCCAGCTGTTTAAGGCGATGATGAGCCAGTCCAGCAGTGAAGATATGGACATAGGCATGATTAAAGACGCCATGCTTGCCGCCCAGCGCTTAGAAGCTGCAGCCATGAACACCCACCGGCGTGAAAAAGAAATCCGTCAGATTTTTGCTGCTGAAGTAGCAGAAACCGCCGAGAAGGTCGCCACTCAGCAAGGCCTGACTGCTGAGGGCGTTGCTGCCCTTAAGCGTGAAATATTAGGTATTGCCTGATGAACCAGACCGCAATTGCCCAGGCTGTTGGCCATAACGTCGATGCCTACGTATCTCAAGTGGCGCAATTTGACGCGGCAGAGGTATTGCTGGGTTACCAAAAGCGCTGGGTGGCTGACGACAGCCCGCTGAAAATTGCCGAGAAGTCGCGCCGTACCGGCTTAACCTGGGCAGAGGCAGCAGACGCAGTGTTGTGTGCCAGCCTGCGCCGCGACAATAACGGTTGCAACCACTTCTATGTTGGCAGCAACAAGGAAATGGCCCGCGAGTTTATTGAGGCTGCGGCCATGTGGGCGCGGGTATTTAACAAGGCCGGCTCTGAAATTCAGGAGGAAATCTTTGTCGACGATGGCAAAGAAGGTAAAGAGATCCTGACCTTTGTTATTCACTTTGCCAGCGGCTTTAAAATACAGGCGCTGAGCTCTAACCCTGCCAACCTGCGGGGTATGCAGGGCAACGTTACCATTGACGAAGCGGCATTCCATGAACGGCTTGCCGAGGTGTTAAAAGCTGCTCTGGCTTTAACAATGTGGGGCAGCAAGGTCCGGTTAATCAGCACCCACAACGGTATCGATAACCTGTTTAACCAGCTGATCCAGGACAGCCGCGCCGGCAAAAAACGCTACAGCATTCATACCATAACGTTGGACGATGCCTGCCGCGAGGGGCTATATCAGCGTATCTGCCAAATTCGCAAGAAGCCCTGGAGTCAAGAAGCGGAAGACGAGTGGAAAAATGGCCTGCTAAAAGATACGGCCACTGAAGAAGATGCCCTGGAAGAATACTTCTGTGTGCCAAAGGCCGGCAGCGGTGTCTATCTAAAGCGCGTACTAATTGAGCGCGCCATGGTATCTGACAAAAGCATTCCTATTGTTCGCTTCACCAGTCCTAAAGACTTTGAATTGCTACCAGAATACGCCCGCAAACGTCAGATTGAAGAATGGTGTGAAGACAATTTAAAACCGCTTTTAAGCAGTTTAAACCCACAACACCGCCATGTATTTGGTGAAGACTTTGCCCGTAAAGGCGACTTGTCAGTATTCGTGCCGCTTGAAATTAAACCCGACCTGAGCAAGCGCACGCCGTTTGTACTGGAGCTGGTTAACGCAACCTATGACGCCCAGCGGCAAATCCTGTTTTGTTTACTGTCCGGCCTGCCCCGGTTTACTGCTGCCGCCTTTGACGCTACCGGTAATGGTGGCTACTTGGCCGAAGCCGCCCAGTTACGTTATGGCAGCCAGATGGTCGACACCGTAATGCTTACTGCGGCCTGGTACCGGGAGTGGATGCCGAAACTAAAAGCCGAGTTTGACGATGGCAACATCGAAATACCCCGGCATATGGATATCCTGGACGACCTGACCAAAATTCAGATCCGCAATGGTATACCTCAAATTGAGAAAGGCAGCGGCAAAGGTACTGATGGCCAACAACGCCACGGCGACTTTGCGGTAGCGCTGGCCATGGCCATTCGCGCCAGTTGGATGGACGGCAGCGAAATTGCCTTTACCCCTGTTTACCCGGCCAGTCAGTTCGACGAACGCTACAGCGACAACGACAACCCCACCTTTGAGAGAGGCTGTTTCTAATGATTTACGAGCAAAATGGCACGCGCTTTCGTATCCGCGAAAAGCAGCTAACCACTAAACAAACCCAGGAAGAAACGGCCTATGCTGCCCAGCTGCGCCGGGAGTTCGCCGACCATCCCAGTAGTGGTTTAACCCCGGCCAAACTCGCCAATATTTTACGTGAGGCTGAACAAGGCAACCTGTTGCATCAGTGCTGGCTGGCTGAAGACATGGAAGAGAAGGACGGCCACATAGCGGCCGAACTTTTTAAACGCAAGATGGCAATGAGCACTGTGCCGTTTACCGTTGAGCCACCACGCAACGCCAGCGAGGCAGAGAAAGCCGACGCGGCAAATATCGCTGATATGCTGCGCGATATTGAAGACTGGGAGGACATCATATTTAACCTGGCCGATGGTGTTCACAAAGGCTTTAGCAACATTGAATACGAGTGGCAGCGCTATGGTGGCTTTCAGGTGCCTTGTGGTTTTGAGCACCGGCCTGCTTCCTGGTTCACTCTGGATCAGCATAATCAGGACAAGCTACTGTTACGTAACGGCGCTATGGGTGAAGAGATGCGGCCGCTTAATTGGCTGCAGCATAAACATCCGGCTAAGTCTGGCTATGTTGCCCGGCTTGGCTTAGTTCGTCAGTTAGCCTGGCCATTCATTTTTAAAAATTACTCAGTAAGGGATCTGGCAGAGTTTCTGGAAATATACGGCATTCCTATTCGCGTTGGTAAGTACCCTAGCGGCGCGACTGATCCAGAGAAAAACAGCCTGATGAATGCCGTGCTAAGCGTTGGCCATAACGGTGCTGGCATTATGCCAAAGGGTATGGAGCTGGATTTTCACGAAGCGGCCAAAGGCGGTGGCGAACCGTTTATGACTATGATTGCCTGGTGTGAGCGTATTCAAAGTAAGGTGATCCTGGGGCAAACGCTTAGCGCGGAAGTGGGTAATAGCGGCAGCCAGGCTCTCGGAAATGTGCATGATGGTATTCGCCTGGATATTAGGGACCATGACTTACGCCAGTTAGCCGGCACACTTAACCGTGATCTGATCATGCCTATGCACTTGCTTAATGGCAAAAGCTATACCGGCGACCCAAGGCGCAAACCTCGTATTGTGTTTGATACAACAGAACCGGAAGACCTACGCGCTCTGGCTTATCCTCTGCGTGCCTTTGTTGGCATGGGAATGCAAATTGGTACCAGCTGGCTGCATGAAAAAACAAAGATCCCCCAGCCTAAAGAAGGCGAACCGGTGCTTAAGATTCTCGAGAACGCACCGCAGCTACCGGCACAATTAAAAGGATTTGCAGCCCTTAAAGCGGAAACCGAAGAGCAACCAGATACTGCAGATATGCTGCTTAAACAGCTGCAGAGCAAAGCCAAGCCAGCAGTAGATAAACTGATAAAGCCCATTCAGGACATGGTTGATAATTCCAATAGCCTGGAAGAATTGCTGGACCAGTTGCTAACGCTGGAAGATACCCTGGACGAAACAGAACTGGCCAAAGTTATGGAGCAAGCCTTTGCCGCTGCCGAGATGGCTGGCCGGTTTGATGTGGAGCAAGGCGACTAATGGCCACGGCTGAGTATGGTTCGCTGCCCTTTGATGCAGCTATTGCGTACTTTCGCAAAAAGGTAAACCTGCCAAGCGAGCGTTGGACTGATATCTGGCGGCAGCAACATGATGTTGCCTTTACCGTAGCCGGCGCAATGAAAACCGACTTATTGGCCGATATGCGCGGCGCAGTAGATGCGGCCATTGCCAATGGCAAAAGTTTAACCTGGTTTAAAAGCCAGTTTAAAGACATGGTAAAACGCCATGGCTGGGACCACACTGGCGAAGCTGCCTGGCGCGCCAATGTTATCTACGGTACCAATATGCGCCAGTCGTACAATGCAGGCCGGTACCAGCAGCTGCAGCAGTTTGAGTTCTGGCGTTACAAACACGGCGACAGTCAGTATCCAAGGCTGAACCACTTAAGCAAAGATGGTCTGGTTCTGCCTAAAGCCAGCCCGTTCTGGCAAGTCTGGTTCCCTCAAAACGGCTGGGGCTGCAAATGCAAGGTGTTTGGGGAAACCGCAGCCAGCGTTAAACGCAAAGGGCTAACAGTAAGTGCGGAGCCGGATATCGAATACCGCGACTGGGTAGACAAGAAAACCGGCGAGGTACAACAGGTGCCGGTGGGTATTGATCCGGGTTTTGACTATGCGCCCGGCAGCACGTCACAAGTCACCAAGGTAAAAGCCCAGGTCGCTGCCAAACCTAAACTGGCAGAGCGTTTACCAGAGCGAATTGTGCCAAGTGCGTTTAGTACAATTAAGGGTGTTACCGCTGAGGGCATTGATGGCCTGCTTGTAAAGCTCGACGCGCCCCAGCTGACGGCGCTTAACGATTTTATGAAAGCCAAAGCGACAAAAACTATTTTTGTTAAACAAACCGAAATGAGCAGGGGTAAAAAGTCCGCGGCTCTGGCTGCGCCGATTGCCGAATACCTTGGTGTTGACGAGTTTTATGCACAGATGAAATTTACCAGCCGCTCCCCTGCCCGTGTTGGCGGCTTTACCGCGATGAGCTGGGAGCATATTGTTGTTAAAGCGAAAGCCAATGACAGCCTGAGCAAAGTTGATATGCTTAAAGTGCGTGAAGTTGCCAGCGAGGTTATCCAGGACGCAGCAGGCAATAAAGGCCCGCATATCTTTGGCACTACAGACAACCCGCTTAAACGGCATTGGACAGTGAGCGAGCTGGTAGAGAAACGGCTGGGCGAAAGTGCTAGATTAATTTCTACCTGGTTGCATGAGCTTGGTCACCAGGTGCACTACTATGCGGGGGCACCTGACTACCCAGCGGGTGCCAGCTGGGTAACCTATTACGCGGCCACCAACAAATATGAAAGCTTTGCTGAGGCGTTTACCGCCTGGATGCTGGCACCGAAAGCCTTAAAGCAATGGCAGCCTGAGCTTTATGAACACCTGGAACAGCAAATACAGAAGGCCACTAAGGCCAGGAGTAAAACCCGATGAAGTTACTGCAAAAGGCCCAGGCTTTACTGGCTGGCGAGATAACCGTTGAAACTTTTCGCAACTTGGCCATTCTGGCAAAACAGGCCACAGGTCAAGAACATGACTACATCGCTGACCTGTGGGAAGCCGCTTATGCTGCTGCCAGTGAAGATGTACTTCGCCAGGCTTATGACGAGGAATTGCTGTAATGGCCGGCAGCAATATCAGCATCGATGCGGGCGATGCTAACCCCATAGCTGATGTGTTAGATCAGATAGTCCAGCAAGGGCGGAATCTTAAACCTGCCTTTTCACAAGTTGGTGAATACCTAGTCGAGTCTACCCAGGACAGGTTCCAGTTAGAGCTGGCCCCGGATGGTTCGCTGTGGGACCCGTTGGCACCGGAAACCATCAAACGCAAGAATGGCGATACCCGTATCCTGCGCCAAAGCAGCACCTTGGTAGATACCATTCTGTACGATGCCAGCGACGACATGCTGCTGGTAGGTTCCAACATGGAGTATGCAGCCACCCACCAGTTTGGCCGCGAAGCTGATGGCATAACCGCCCGCGAATGGTTAGGCCTGACTACCGGCCCTTGGGATGATGAAGCCTTTATCCTGGATATTTTGTCAGATCATCTGCTTTCATAAAAGCGTCTCAAATCGCTTGTCAGGCTTTCAAAGATGTTTAAGCTATCTGCGTGTCATTGGAAACCCTTTAAACGATTGTGAAGCGATTTAAAGGTGCTTTGAAGTTGTTTGATGTCAAAAGGAAAGGCTATGGAACTTAGTGATGGATTAATTGGTGTTATTGGAACTTTGGCAGGTACCATAGTAGGCTGGGCTTTGGTCTCACTTACTGAATGGTCGAGGCTGCGTAAAGCATTTAATGTCAAGAAAAAAACAATAACTCTTGAGCTGGAAGATTTGAACGACATATTAAAATCTGCAGAAAAAGCTACTATGACGGAATGTGAAGCCTACGCGAACAATGAATATAGGCTAGTGACTACCCGCCCATCTAACCTCAACATTCCGATTACTGAAAGTTACTACAGAGAAATTTATCATTTACTAACAAAAAATGAACGTGTAAATATTCGAACTTTTCTGGCCAATCTTGACGCCTACAATCACAATTTGGATAACTTCATTGGTTCGAGAAGCGAAAAACGCCCTTTTATAGAGCACCTTCATCTAAGAACAATTGTTCTAATGTATCTACGTGTTCTGATTGAACTCGTATATTTAATTAAAAAACATGGTCTACATCATAAAATAGATCTGAACTCAGGTAACATACTCGAAGCGAAAAATGGAGTTGACGATTATAGAAACAAGCTCGCAAGAATTAGAGATAGGAAAGGGTAAAATTAGCAAAACGCTTTAATCTACAACCGCCACCCTAATCCCCCACAATCAGCCCAGGCTAATCACTTACCTGGGCTGAAATGTTTAAAACTTCCACCACCTCACTTGCTGTACTGACAGCTATTGCACAGGCTAACCAAGGCCTGGGCGTTGCCGTGCTTAGCGAGCAAATAGATACCACCGATGGCTGGGTGCAGCTGTTGCCAGATGGTGACTTCAGCAGCATTGATGGCCGCCCGCATGACGTACCAGGTGGCAAGTGGAAAATGAACGCCGAAATTGCCGAGCGTTTAATCAGCCAGGTGCAGCTGCGTGCAAACGAGTTGCCAATTGATTACGAGCATCAAACCCTTAAAGCGGCTGATAACGGTAAGCCGGCCCCTGCTGCGGGCTGGTTTAAAGAAATGCAGTACCGCGCTGGCAAAGGCCTGTTTGTTAAACCCACCTGGGTGGCCGACGCCAAGCAGCGCATTATCAACCGAGAATACCGATACTTATCTGCTGTATTTCCATACGACAGAAACACCGGCGAACCCCTGGCCATTAACATGGCCGCACTAACCAACTATCCAGGACTGGACGGCATGCAAGCGCTTGCCAGCCTGGCTGCTCAGTTTGGTACCGCTGGTAACGACTCACCCACCACCACCAACCCAAGAGAGAAAGCCATGAATGAGCTGCTTAAAAAGCTGCTTAGTCGGCTGGGCATTGTCATTGACGACGGTACCGAACCAACCGAGCAGAACATCAACGACGCCATAGCGGCCTTAACCGCAATGGACACCGGCAAAGATAAGGTTGCTGCGTTAACCGCAGAAATTGCAGCCTTAAAAGCTGACACCGGCAACATCGACCACAGCAAATACGTGCCGGTTGATGTTTACCACGCGCTGCATGCCGAGCTGGCATCGCTCAAAGCCAACAACGATGTACTCACCGTTGACCAGGTAATTGAGCAGGCTCAGAACGACGGCAAGTTAATTGTGCCGGCAGAGCTGAGCTACCTGAAAAGCCTGGGCAAGCAAAGCCTGGCTGCGCTGAAAGCGTCGCTGGATTCGCGCCCGGTTGTAGCTGCATTAATGGGGAATCAGACAAAGGGAAAGGCCCCCGAAGATGTAACTAAACCCACCGTGGCAGCATTAACAGCTGACCAGAAAACTGTCGCCGACCAGCTGGGTATCAGCTACGACGAAATGGCAAAAGACTTAGGAGCCTAATCACATGGCATTAATTAACAGCGCTGTACTGAACGCCCTGCGGGTGTCGTTCAGCAAAAAGTTTCAGGAAGGCGTTTCCCGCGCCGAGCCGCAAGTTAGCCAAATTGCTACGGTGGTTCAGAGCTCGTCAAAGAGCAATACCTATGGCTGGTTAGGCCAATTCCCTAAGTTCCGGGAATGGATTGGTGACCGTGTTCTGAATTCAATGAAAGAACATGGCTACACCATTACCAACAAAAGCTATGAAACAACAGTTGAAGTTGATCGCGATGACATCCAGGACGACAACATAGGTGTGTATGCGCCGATGATGGATGAAATGGGTTATGCCTCTGCCGTGTTCCCGGACGAACTATGTTTCCCATTGTTAAAAGCTGGCTTTACCACTGAGTGTTATGACGGCCAGTACTACTTTGACACCGACCACCCGGTAAATGCCGAAGTAGATGGTAGCGGCGCAGACACTTCAGTATCGAATGTGATCATTGACGGTGCCTATGTTGGTGAGCCTTGGTTCCTGCTGGATGTGAGCCGCTCGCTTAAACCAATTATTTACCAGGAACGCACCAAGCCGGTGTTTACGGCTATGGACAACCCGAACGACGAAGCGGTGTTTATGCGCAAGATGTTCCGTTATGGCGTTGATGTTCGCGGTAATGCTGGCTTTGGCTTCTGGCAAATGGCTGTTGGCGTCAAGAAAACCCTGGCGTACCAAAGCCTGTGGGATGCCATCAGTTTGATGAAAGGCTTTAAAGCCGATGGTGGCCGCCCGTTAGGCCTGGGTAAAGGCAAGCTGCTGTTGGTCGTGCCATCTAGCATGGAACAGCTTGCGCTGCAGCTTAAAGAACGTGAGCAGATCAGCGACGGCACCACCACCGTTAGCAACGAACTGCGCAATAAGTTCGACGTCCTGGTAGCTGACTTCCTGTAAGCCAGTTTAACCCTAACTTTGCCGCTCTGGAGTAATTAGCCAGGGCGAGCAGGAGAACCCCATGTCAAAAGTATTAGTTATTTATGCGGTGGCAGCTCTGGCCGGTACGTTTCGCCGGGCCGGCACTACCTTTACCACTGAGGGCGTCGCTTTCCCGGAAGGCCATTTCAGCCCCGAGCAGCTTAACGCCATCAATGCAGAAAAACGCTTGTCTGTGCGTGAAGTTGAAGCCAGCGCTGTTCCAGAAACAGTTGATACCCGACTGCTGGAAGCTGCAGCTGCACGTAAAGCGAATGAAAAAGGCCAGGCGCAAAAAGGTGAAGGCAATGCGCCAACAGTTGAAACGCTGGACCAGGCATTCGCCCTGTTAGATCCAAGCAACAGAGACCACTTCACCGGTAACGGTTTGCCGCAACTGGATGCGTTGTCGCGCTTGTTGGCGCGGCCAGTTAAAGCTGCAGAGCGTGATCCGGCTTGGGCTGAGTTTGTTGCCAAGCAAAGCGCTACCAACCAGCAAGGCGCTGAGTAATGCCCTACTGCACTGTTACCGACATGGTAAGCCGTTATGGCCAGCAGGACTTAATCCTGCTGAGCTGGCGCGAAGGTGTTGCAGATAACGAGCTTAACCAGCCTGTTGTTGAGCAAGCCATAGACGACGCCACTGCCGAAATTAACGGCTATATCGCCGGACGTTACGAGCTGCCACTGGCACACGTACCTGATGTTTTGGTACGCCACTGCTGTGACATCGCTCGTTACTTGCTCGGTGGTGACCGGGTGCCGGAATCGGTGCAAAAGCGTTACGACAGCGTCATTAGCTACCTAGTTAAAGTTGGCAAAGGCGAGTTGAGTTTGGGGCTGTCGCAAGGCACCCCCGCTGAGCCCAGCGACACCATTGCCATTATCCAGTCTGATGGCCAGATATTTAACCGCAATAACAGCAAAGGGTTTATCTGATGTTGGACATTGCAGAAGACTATCTGGCCACCGAGCAGCACCTGGAGACAGTGCTGGAAAATGTTGAAGGGTTACGAAAGGTTTACTGCAGCGCCGATATGGCCGAAGTAACCGACAAAACCCAGGTAACCCCATGCGCCCACGTAATCTACATGGGCGACAAGGTACCGGAAAGCGTTCAGGCCGGCAGCCTGATCCACGTAACACAAACATGGTTAGTCGTGCTGGCCGTAAGGCTTAGCCCCGACAGCAGCAAGGAAGCTGGCAAGTTACTGGCCCGCACGCTGCGCGGCATTCAACAAAACAGTTTTGTTCAAGGCATTGGCCCGCTGAACAGAGTAAACGCTCCCGCCAGGCCCCTGTTAAAAAGCGGCTTTGGTTATTACCCCCTGGCTTTTGAAGTCAGGTTCCGAGTCAAATAAAAGGAGATCGCCCATGAGCGGTTTAATGTTATCAGGCAACATCTTTATTGATCGTTTAACCGACACCGGTGTCAGCACTGGTTTAATTGGTCCGATCAACGTCACGCAGCTGGCTATTAATACGCCCAGCAATGAGGCCGTGCGCCTCAGCAAAAAAAAGGCTAGCCATGGCCAGGCACTGGACATTGTTAAATCGGCGCAACCTACCGAAGTGACCATCGCTTTTGATGACCAGCCCGCTGAGTTATTGGCTATGGCATTACTAGGCGACACGTCAGTGATTAACCAGGCCAGCGGCACTGCCACCGATGAAGCCTTAACCCTGCCCGCTAACCAGCGGTGGGTACCGTTGGCCCATAGCAATCTGGCAGCTGAAGGTATTTCCGGTGCGATTGTTGCCCCAGCTGGTGCGCTGAACATTGCTACTGACATTGAAATTAACTATGCAGCTGGTTTAGTTCGTGCCCGTAAAGGCGGTGCTGTTGAAGAAGGCGGCGCGGTTACTCTGACCTACCAATACAATGCGATTAGCGGCATGGCCGTTAAAGGTGGTCTGCGGCCGCAAATCCGTGCCCGCATTATTGGCGACATGAAAAACCTGGCTACAGGGAAAAACGCTAAGTTGGATATTCCGGAAGCATCATTGGCACCCACGAATGCTGTTGACTTTATGGCATCAGAATTCGTTACCACCACACTGGCTGGCAAAATCAAACTGGTGGATGGCAAAGACGCCCCGTTTGAATACCACGATCTGTAAGTAAAGAGCGACCACACAAGTGAGGCCGTCCGGCCTCACTTTTTCAAAGCCCCGGAGCCAGCATGAGCAAGAACCTCGAACTAGCACTTAAAATAGCGGCAACCGTAACAGGCGATAAAGACCTGGCACGGATGGCTGACTCTGTGCGGGACGTAGGTAAAGGCGCTGCCGAGGCTGATCCAAAAACTGACGAGCTGGCTAAGTCACTAAAAAAATTAAGTAACCAGCAAAGCCTGATCCGGCAATTTGAACAAAGCAGTAATGCGCTAGATGCCAATTCGATGGCAGCGTATGCCGCTGCTACTCAGTTAGATAAGCTGCGTTCTGAAGCCCAAGACAGTGGTAAGCCCTTTGTTGAGCTAGCGAAAAATATTGATGTCGCCGAGCAGCAGCTGGAAGAAATGCGCCAGGAGCTGGCCAGCCAGGCAGCGAACCATGACCGGCTGCAGCGTGAACTAAAAGAAACTGGCCTTGACACCCGCAAACTTTCAGATGAAAAACGCCGGGTTCAAAACGAATTTAAACGCGCTTCAACCGATGTTAAAAAGCTCGGTAATGACTATCTGCGTGCCAATGGCCAGCAACGCAACTTCACCCAGGGAGCAAAGGATCTTACCACCCGCCTGGTCGCAGTGGCCGGAACCTATTTTGGTATTAACCGACTTTGGCAAACCCTTACCAGTTTATTTAGTACCGGTAGCAACATTGAAAAACTAGGTGTGCAATTCACTGCCTTAATGGGCAGCATTGCTGGTGGCGAAAAAGCCACTGAATGGGTAAGACAGTTTACCAAAAACACTCCACTGCAATTGGAAGAAGTAAGCCGGCTATTTGTGCGCCTTAAGGCCTTTGGCTTAGATCCGATGAATGGCACTTTGCAAGCTATTACCGACCAGGCATTTAAACTTGGCGGCGGCTTTCAAGAGGCCGAAGGCATCAGCCTGGCGCTTGGCCAAGCCTGGGCTAAACAAAAATTGCAGGGCGAAGAGATCCTGCAGCTGATAGAACGTGGCGTACCAGTGTGGGATTTGTTGGCCCAGGTTACCGGTAAAAATACCCAACAATTACAAAAGTTATCTGAGCAAGGTAAATTAGGTCGGGACGTAATACGCGATTTAATGGAAGAAATCGGCCGCCAGGCAAAAGGATCGGCAGCCGCCAATATGACATTGCTGTCGGGCCTTATCTCTAACGCCAAAGATAACCTGGCTCAATTCTACAACTTGGTAAGCAGCTCAGGTTCAATGGACTGGCTAAAAGACCAACTAACAGAGTTAAATGCACAATTCGAAGAAATGGCCGCTGATGGCCGTCTGCAGGAGTGGGCACAAAATGTCAGTGATGCCATTGTTAGTGCCGGTACTTTTGTCCGAGACACTGCCGGAGCGCTTTACGAGTTCCGCGAGGAAATCGGCTTTGTAGCAAAAGCCTGGCTAGCGTTAAAAGTGGGTTCGTTCCTGGGCAATGTTGTCGACGGTGCAAAGCTCGCTATTATCCAGTTACGCACGTTAACTGGCGTTACCGCTGCCACCAGCGGCGAAATGTCAAAGCTGGCCTTAACTGCCAAAAACGTATTCCGAGCCATCGGCATAGGCCTGCTGGTCGAGGGTGTAATATGGGCCGTTGGTAAACTAGTCGACCTAAAGAACGCCATCTTTGATTTGCAGGCTGCACAAAATGCCCTGGACGAATCCCAGCGGAATTTAGCGACTACCCAACGCCAGCTAGCGGATGAATACACGTCAGTTAGCCGGGCAGTTGGTATGCAAATTACCAGCATTGATCAACTGCTGGAAGCTGAGCGCGCCGGTTTGGTTGTTTACGATGAAAAGCTAAAAGCCTACCGAGCGGTGAAAGATGCAGCCCAAGCGCTGGCAGAGGCTGAGCGCGAGCAAATTGGCCAGCTGCGATTAACCGGCACTGAGGCAGCAGCTGCGGCTGAGCGTATCCTATCAATGGCCGGCGCGCATGAATGGGCTGGCGACACTGCTTCAGGCCTGAACCGGCAGATAACTGCAGTTTTGGAGGTGCTACGCGTATCAGACGGCGAGTACAGCAATCAAATTAACCAGCTGCAACTGTTAGCAGATAAAAATAAGCAGGTAGGTGATGTTTACGAGCAGAAGCAAGTACTGCTGAAAAACACCGCAGAAGCCTACAAGGCCCTTGGCATTACCTCAGCAAAAGCCCTGGAAGAAACTGCCGCTAAAGCACAAGCCGCCTTTGAAATTATTACCGAAGCTAACGAACCACTGGAAATTCAACGCCAGGCGTTTTTAAAATGGGCCGATGCTGCCCTGGCTGCAGCGAAAGCAACCGGCGATACCGTTCCTCAGCAAATCCGGGCACAAGCTGCAGCATTGGGTTTAACGTCTGCACTGGACGATTTAGCCAGCAAGCAAGGCATATCCTTTGAGCTATCTGATAAACAGTCTCAAAGCTTTAACGCCTTAAAGCAAGCGTTCGATAAAACCCGGTTATCAATAGAGTTCTACAAACAGACTATTGAAAGCTCCACCGCCAGCATTGAAGAAAAGCGCCTGGCGACATTGCGTCTACTGGAAGCCGAGCAGCTGCTGCAAGGCCAGGCTGAGGCTTTGCTGCAAGTTGAGCAACTGAAAACCAAAACTTTCTTTGAAGCACAACTGGCACTTGAAGACGCTAAGCTCAAAGCTGAGCAAATTACCCAGGCGTACATGGCTGGCACACTCAGCACCGAGCAATATAATCAGCAGCTGCAACGCCAAATAATGCTGATCCAAATCCTGCAGGGTTTGGTGCCAGATGTTAAAGACGATACCGAGCAACACGGCGATACCCAGCAAAATACTGGTCAACAGGTAGACAGAACTAACCAGTCGATTAAAGAGCAGTCGTCTGCGCTGCAAAGTCTGTCTGAAGATACCGACACAGCTACCAAATACACCAGCCTGTATGCAGGTGCTCAGGAATGGCTGCGTAAGCAATTCGATTTTTCATCCTCCAGCAGCCAGGACTTAGCCAAGCGTTACGACGAACTAACCGGCTTTATCAATCAGAACCGCCGGGCCCATAACGAATGGTGGCGCGAACTTGCCCGCTCCAGCAACGCTGCCTTTACCCGCGAGCAGCAGTTCATTAGCGAAACCCTGAAAGTAAGAGAGTACACCGCCCAACTGGAAAGCAGTGCTGCAACTATGCAGGACGTGAACCGCATCAGCATGCTGTTAAGTTCGCAATTCCAGCAGCTTGGCGACAATGAACTGGCCCCGTTACGTAACGCCATTACTGATGCAGAGCGCCGCATCCTGTCAATGCGCGATAGCTTAGAGGGTACTGTTAACAGCCTGCGTGACGAGCTGGACCGCCTGAACAATGACCAGGCAGCCATTGAGCAGCGCCAATATCAACAGCAGCTGGCTGAGCTGCAGGCAAAATTAAAAGAAGCTCAGGCCACTGGCGACAAGCAAGCCGTTGCCACTGCCCAGGAAGCGCTGCGCCTGGCCAAAGAGATTTACGCCATCAAGACCGCCCAGTTTAAAGAAGAGCAAGCCACTCAGGCAGCGACAGGCAATGGCCAGCAACAATCAAGCTCTCCAACCGGGCGCACAGCAGCTCGCCAGCAAGTGCCCGCCCCGGTACCTGCTACAACCGGCACAAGTGCTACAAGCGGTGTTAGAACAGTGCGTTTGGAAGTGGCGCTACCAGGCAAAACTTACCAGGCAACGATGGAAGGTAACGAAGCCGCAAGCCTGATGCGGCATTTAGAGCGTGAAGCGAGTACATCACTATGATGATTGACACTATAAATGTGCCAGATATGCCCTGGACAAACGAATACACCTGGTCCAGTTGGGTAGCCACCACACAGTATGCCGGCAGTGGCGCGCTGCTGGTAGAACCGGCGCAGAAACAAGCTGGCCGGCCCATTGTGCTGCAAGAAGACTTACTTACCCGCGAAGTAGTAAACCAGCTACTGGCCCACAGCGAAGCCACGCCTGGAAGCTTTGATATCACTCTGGGTGATACTCGCACCTTTACCGTGATGTGGGATTACAGCGCGGCGCCCGTTACTGCAACACCGCTCCTGGATGAAGTGGACCCGGACAATAACAGCCTTTTAATGGCCGTTACCTTACGTTTTATAACTGTTTAAAAGGTATTTAAATGCTACGCACCGACCTGAAAATTTTTGAAAGTGAGCGGATGACCCAGCAGCCGGATGCCGGTGGCCAGCGCACAGCCAATGAGGTTATCAATGGCAAGCTAAACAACGTGTTTGGCAATATTAGTGATATCGGCCACGCCCAATCAGCAGTAGATATTGTAGTAGTTTACCCGGCAGTATCCACTCCCGACACAGCCCTGCTGCAAGATGGCCACATTCTGATTAATGAGCCTCCGCTGGATGGGTTGGTGGATGTGATGATTGTTGAGTCTGAGACGATCAATGACGGCAGTACGCGGGCAGAAATAATCAACGCGATTGAAAGCAGCGTCGTGCCTAGTCTGACCCTACGCCGTGGCCTTTCTGAAATGATAGCCGGCCAGGACCAGCTCAATGCATTGGATTTGACCCAAGCCGCCGCAGACGGCGGCGAGCAGCCAACTATTACCTTGCGCGTAGGTGGTATTTACGTGATCAGCGTTGAATACACTGGCGACGAATCAGGCGATTGGCCTCGCTTTCAGCACTTTGTAAAAATCATATCTATTGACTCGGTTTCAATCCGTTTTGAGCCACCATTGCCATTTCCTGCACCAGGACGTAGCCGTTTGGTTAATGGCCAGAACCGCTGCACGGTATTGCGCGACATTACCACTGGCGCGGGGGTGACTTATCATGGTGTTACCCAGTTGACCGATGCTGCAGCTGGCACCACGTTGCAAGTAGAAAACACAGTCGGTAGGGTTACTCCCCGCATAACAGAGGCTGTTGAAGTTGCCGAAAACATCCCGTTTGCTCGCTCAGAAACTGGTACCATCCGCAATTTAATAGAAGTACCGGCCATAGGGGCGGCCTATAGCATACCCATTCCTGACTTTATACAGCTGCCTAACTCTGCAGCGTTTATTGTAAGTTATGTTTGGGGAGGTGCCAGTTGGAGCCTTACTTATACCAATGCAGTCATTAATGGCGACAATGTAGAGTTTGCATTGCCACGGATACCCGACGAAGGCACTAAAGTACAGCTAAAGTACTACAGCTCCGAGCGTTACGTAGTTTACAACTATCCGGGCGACATGCCTGCTGGTTATACATTGCTGCAACGAAGCATTAGGGGCAGCGTATTACGCAGCTCAGGTAATCGCCATTCACTTATCCAGGATAATACAGATCTAACCCGTTTCAGTATTTGGATAAACACTACAACAACTAACTTATTTGAACTTGCTGTTATCATTGATCCAATTGACGGCACGCCAACCTACTATAACGGTCATAGTACGCTGGAGTACGTCGCAGTGCTCGAAAGCGACACTGCATCAGGTGAGTCGTCAACGTCAGCAGAATTCGTAATGCCTTTTAACGAAGTTTTGCTAGACACATTTTATATGTCAGTAGAGTTAGTGGATGGAGGACTGCTATCTGCAAGTGCTGATGTCAATGGCGACATAAGCGGGGTAAATGTTACTGGTACCATAAGTGGCAGTGTTGTCTCACTGACATTTGCCGAGCCGGTAAAACTCAGCACACTGCAATACAACATCAGTGAACTGGTAGAGTTAGTGCCACCGGCAGAACTGTATGGCATAAACCCCTTGCGCCTACCCAACGGCGGAAAAGTCCAACTCTATCGGCCATTTGGCGTTATCTGCGTGGCCAGTAACATTTATCAGGACGCTGCCAGCCTGCCAGCGGCCCAGGTAATCAATGCCAGGCCAAACAGCTTTATCGACATAGTAGACAGCACAGGTGCTAGCTTGTGGCACCCCTTAAACACACACTATGAATATGATAAAGATACCGGCGAAATCACCATTATTGATACCAGTGCTTTCACGCCCCCGTTTGAAATTAGCGACATCTTAAGCGAATTGGCGTTGGTAACAGGTGTAGAGTCAAACAAGTTAAAAATAGCCACAGCACTGCAAGGTGCTTTTCCTGCCGGCAGTATCGTCAGTAGCGTTTACCAGCTGGGTGATTTGCAGGCGCGGGTAACCAATATTTTTGACCAAACAACATGGAATGGTGTTTGGTCAGACACTATCCAGGGTGACCCGGCACCGGCTAATTACAACGCTGTGGCATTTCCGATTGAGGTCACAAACGAGTCAGCGATTAACGAACGCTGGGCCTTTATATTTACCTCAGCAACTGCGTTTCGCTGCATCGGTGAACGAGTCGGACAAGTTGGTACTGGAGATGTTGAAACAGACTTCGCGCCGATTAATCCCGCAACCGGCATGCCCTACTTTATTATTCGCTGGCAAGGATGGGGGGGTGGCTGGCAGCCAGGCAATGTATTTCGCGATAAGACAATTGCGGCTTCACCACCAACGGTGCTACTGCGCTCAGTGTCCGCTGGCCATAGCGCTATCGAACAAGACAGTATCCGTTTGCACTTCCGTGGCAATGCAGAGTAATTAGGGGGTTAATCATGTCTGATCCAGTAGTTTATAAATCAACAGATGTAGGTGCCCCAACGCTCGACAGAACTGCCGGTAGCTGGGTAAATGTTTTGCGTAAAGTGCTGGTTGATGGTTACGGTAGTAAGTCTGCTGCGGGCTGGTCGATGTCAACTATCAGCGCTAACCAACAAAATGCGATTTTCAAGCCCAATGTACTGGGTGGATGGCTATATTTGGTTTATGACGACCACCGCAATACTCATGTGACTGATAAAATGGCATTGATGGCTGCCATAGACAGTTACACCGATGTCGAGACATACGCGAGCCCGCTTACGTACAGCAGCTGGATAAGCCGTATACCCGAAAATGCCGGGAGCAATCAAGGTTTGATAAAACCTGAATCCGGCAAGTGGTGCATAATTGCGAACGACAAAACAGCATATATTTTTACCGACAGATTAAATAACTCAGATCTAAATTATAACGTTGCAGCGCATGTTATTGGCTCAGTAAGTAACTTAGGCGCTGTGGCTAGACAGGTATTAATGGGTGCAAATCCCTATCATATTACTGGCGCTGCATGCCAGCTGGGTTACCTCGATGCAGACGGATTTTGCTTAGTGGGCACTCGGATGCCAATCAGCGAATCCGCAGCAGGTGGAATCGCTTATCTAAATGGTGTTGATGCTGTCAAAAAATCTGTGTTTGCTCTGGGCCCCGGCGTCTTCAACGATGGCTACTATGCACAGTTCCCTATTTGCCGTTCAAATGGTCGTCCTGAATGTATGTTGCCTGGTTTATTGACTTGCCTTTACAAACAATCTGCCGCACCTGAGCTGTTCTCAGAAGATGTTGCAACGGGCGGGTATTTGCTGGCATATCCTTTTGCCGTAGCGAAGGCTGGGTGGTTGTTATGAACGATGTGCACTATCCATATGTAGTATCTTTGCTCCATTTTGACACTGACCCTATCGTTGATCAACGCAGTTTAGGATGGGCTAAGCAAGGGCCTGTAAATCTGACGACAATTAATGCTTTATTTGGCTCATCAATGAGTTTGGGCACAAATAAATCTCTGCTGGGTAATAGTGTTTATTTAGCCTTAGCGCCGGACAGTATTTGGACAGTGGAACTATTCGTTAGACCCAATAGCCTTTCGTTTAGTAAAAATGGCCTGTTTTTCAATGGTGACCCTGGTAGCAACAACAGCCGGTACCAGCTCGAAGCGAATAGCGATGGCTCTGTCGGTTTATACATCCAGCAAGGTGGTGGTACGGGCTCGGTTGTAGCATTATCGCCCCCAGGGGCGCTACAAATCGGACAGTGGAACCATGTGGCTGTTTGTCGGAACGGTCAGCAGTACACACTTTGGATAAATGGCCAACCGTCAGGTTCAGGTTTATATTCAGTAATAGTGTCAGCAGATAATAATTTTTATTTGGGACTGACACGTTCTGCCGGGACACAATGGTACTTTGATGGCTTGGTAGACGAATTCCGACTAACTAAAGGCATTGAGCGTTATAAAACCGCATTTACCCCCGCTACTGAGCCGTTTCCTAATCAGCGGCCACCTTATGAAATTTCTATAGCCCAAACTTTTGGCCGGTCTGTTGAGTTAGCTTGTTATACGATTTACGGCAATTTAGATAACGTTGATGACACGCCAGCTGCTGCGTGCAGAGTGCATTTACTCGCTGAGGATAGACTCACCTACAAAAGCTCAACAATGACAGATGCGCTCGGTCAGTTTCATTTTTTCGCGCCTGATTTTGGTGTGAAAAAATATTCTGTTATTTGCTACGACAAAACAGGCTTAAACAGAGCTGTAATCGGCAATGACGTTACCGCTGAGCTTGTATGATACAGCTAAAGTTCACAGGCACATTTAACCCATCATTACCCCTGGCCCTAAAGTTTGGCGATGAAGTTATTGTGCCACCCGTCCCGTTACGGGAACCCAACTTGATAATGTCAGTTTGTGCTCGGCATACGGCGCGTGGCAGCCAAATCAATGCAGTAAAATCTAAATGGAATTCAGGTGGTGATCTAACAGGTGCCCGGCAGGCAAAGTGGTTGGCAGAACGTGCAACAACAAAGTCATTTTCAACTGTATGGGCAGCGCCAGCAGCTACCGAGGCACTGATTGCAAACTCATGGGCTACGCTGCCTGTCGTTTCGCAGTTTAATTGTGTAGCGTGGTCAGCTACCGCGCTGCAGCAGAAAATTTCAAAAGCCAATTGGACGACCCCGGCTATTCATGATCGTCAGACTTTGCTGTTATGGACAACTGCACCGCTGCAGCAGCAACATAGTCAAGTTATATGGCAACATGCTGCTATAACATCGCTGGCAATGGACCTGCTTTACAACAGCGGTGGCGACATAATTACAAGCGTGCATTTACCATTCGGGCCTCGCCCACCATCATACATTTGCAGTCAGAAATGGAGGCCTCAGCGAAGCCCGCTTAAGCTTAAATTTTCAGAGCCAGCCGCCCCGACGGTTGGAGCAATAACACTCAAATTCAGCAATCACCTTAACCCTATTGTTTGCGAACTCGACATAGGTGGCGGACTCATACCGCCACTGCCAGATTTACCAACTATCGACACTACCAAGCCTATTACGCCACCAAGGCGCAGGAGCTACATTATGCAGCCAGAATTACGCTGCTATCGCGTTAGCGATAACACTGAAATCAATATTGTGAGCGCCAACTGGAGCATATCGCGCAGCCAATGGGGTGCCACCATCAGCTTGCAGTGCGGTAGCAAAGGTGACAAGGATCTGCTGTTCGCTGACGGTATCGAGCAGGAATTTAAACTGGTTATAAACGGCTTTGAATTCTACGGCCTGGCTGAATCTTTTAATTACTCAGGCGCATTTGGCTCTAACAGCTACACCGTGGTGGCCCGCAGCAGCTCGGCCATACTGGCCAGCCCGCACGCACCCGCACGCTCTTACTCCAACCCTATCGCAAAGGGTGTTGCTGCATTAGTTAGTGACGAGCTAATTGGTACCGGGTGGGACTACGAGTTTGAAATGTCCCAGTTCAACGTGCCTGCAGGCATATTCTCATACGTCAATAAGACCCCAATTGAAGCCATCGCCCAAATTGCCGCAGCCATTGGCGGCATGGTCTATCCAGACGGTGAAACCAAGACCCTGCATATTCGGCCCCAGTGGCCAGTCACACCTTGGGCCATGCCGACAGCAACACCCGATGTTGCCGTGCATGACGATGTGATCCAGGCACTAAGTAGCAGCCCTGCCAGCACTCCACTGTATAACGCAGTGTTTGTCCGTGGTGAACAGCAGGGCCAGTCTGCAAAAGTACGGCGTACCGGCACTGCAGGTGACAAAGTAGCTGCCGATGTAGTTGATCCTTTGATGGTCGATAGCCTGGCACTGCGCCAACGAGGAACTGCAGAACTAGCCAACTCAGGCCGCAAAGATGCATTGCAGTTAAACCTGGTGATAATGGACTTGCTACCGCCTCTGATACCAGGACAAGTGCTTGGCATTACATGGCAAACTGAAACCTATAAAGCGCTGGTCGACAGCATTGCCATAACAGCGCAGACCGGCCCAAACGGTACGTTGACTGTTAGGCAGAATGTAGGAGTACTACGCAGCTATGAGTAACAGCTACCGCCGCTTGCGTTCGCTAACGCAAAACCAACCCCGCACAGTGGCCACCGTAACCAGTCACAACCCGGATGGCACCAGCACAGTTCAGTTAATGGGCGGGGCATTTATCACAGTACTTGGCCAAGACGTTGAAGTGGCCAGCAAAGCATATATAGAAGGAGGTTTAATTGTCGGCCAGGCTGCAGACCTGCCGTATAGTGAAATTGAGGTTTAAAACAACTTAATTGTATAAGAAATAGACTAAATGCTTAGATATCAGTTTTTTGTAAGGGATTAATCGGTACTAGTCAGTAGTTTACTAATAGATTATCTGGTAATTAATACACAACTTAATTGGAGTTAAACATGGTTAAACGCAGTTTTCTAACATTAGCTTTGCTGGCCTGTTTTATGGTCAACTTTAACGTAAATGCAAGCGAGGTTTGCGAGCAAATTACCGACCCGGTAGCAAAGCTTTCGTGCTTGGTGCTTGCTCCGGCTCCCTCGCCTCAGCCGCAACCTATGGGCCCAGGATCAGGTGGTACTGGTGGTAACGATGAGCCACCGCCGGAACCCAAAAAGTTAACCGAGTAGTTTAAAAGCCAAAGTAGTTGAAAGGTATTTTAATGGATAACATTGCAGCTTTTTTGCTGGATACAATTTGGATCGTATCATTCTGCCTGGCGATGATTTACAACATCGCCAGGCGTGCAGATCTAAAGCCTCTTATATGGTTGGCCGCGATACTGGCAGCAGTGTACGCGCTGAATCATTCTGTAACTGCTTACTTGTTTGATGGTAAGTCTTTCAGGGAGCACATGACGTTCCAGTATGTACTTTGGGGCAGTGCATGCACCCTGATTGTCATAGCAGCTATAGCGTATCGCTACCTTACAAACACCCGGCTTTACTGGGTCACGTATGTTGTATTTGCTGTGCTTGCCGTAGACATATTAGGCAATGCACTTATGCACATTGACCAAAATATAATGGGGTTAAACGACTGGGGTGATCCTAATGTGCTTTGGAGTAAGGACCGTTGGTGGTTGTGGTATTGGTACTCAGCCCAAAGCAATGTTAACAACGCAATAATACTGGCAGTACTGTTTTTACCGGTAGGAATGGAAAGTGGTGTAATGAAGCAATCAGCTAACATTAAAAGAGTGTTTAAAAGCCTGTTTAACGGTTTTAATTTCTTCTGGTTTATTGGCGGTTTAAACGCTGCATACAACCGTATCGATGTGATCCAGGACATGATAGACGCCATGCCAGAAAGCGAACGGCCACAGGCTCTGTCATTTCTTGCATCCGCTAAAGAGCTGCTGTATCGCCAAGATGAAACAGGAATCGACCACCTTAGTGGGGCTAACCTTCTGCTCGATGCAGCTGCCCATGTTGCCCTGCACCACCCAGCAGCGCAGCCAACCCATTCATTATCAGCCGTAACAGCAAAGGGCAGGTAATGCCTGCCCTTTGTTTCTCAAACTACCCTGCGATTTAACGCCCGGCTCAATTCTCAAACTACCCTGCGCAAATTCTCAAACTAATCGCGCGGCTACAATGAAAAAGGCCCATGCAGTTGCATGGGCCTTTTTCATTTAATTGGCGGAGAGAGAGGGATTCGAACCCTCGTTAGGGGTTAACCTAAACACACTTTCCAGGCGTGCGCCTTCAGCCACTCAGCCATCTCTCCGGAACTTGCGTTGCAAGCGCGGCTATACTAGGGAAATTCCCTGCGCGCTGCAACTGTTATATCTGTAACTGGATTTTTATGGCTGCTTTTTAAGCAGCCGGTAGTTCGTTTGCCTTCGGTTTATGTTTAAGCGTTGCCTTTTACCTGCATTTTTAAATCGCGGGCGAAGTTCAGCATCCGGTTTAATGGCACCAAGGCTTTTTCGCGCAGTATGCTATCTACAAAGATCTCATGGCCGGTGGTATCGGTTAACGCCGCCTCAATCGCTTTTAAGCCGTTCATTGCCATCCAGGGGCAGTGAGCGCAGCTGCGACAGGTAGCGCCGTTACCGCCGGTTGGCGCTTCAATAAAGGTGCGATCCGGCATCTGTTGCTGCATTTTATAAAAAATGCCTTTGTCGGTCGCGACAATAAAGGTGCTGTTCGGCAGGGTCTGGCTGGCTTTAATCAGCTGACTGGTGGAGCCTACCGCGTCGGCCAGCTGTACTACGCTGTCCGGTGACTCGGGGTGCACCAGTACTGCGGCTTCCGGGTACTGTTTTTTCAGTTCAACTAACGCATTGGCTTTAAACTCGTCGTGGACAATACAGGCAGCGTCCCATAGCAGCATATCGGCGCCGGTTTGCTTCTGAACATAAGCGCCCAGGTGCTTATCGGGGCCCCACAGAATTTTTTTACCCTGGCTATCGAGGTAATCGACCACGTCCAGCGCGATAGATGAGGTTACCACCCAGTCGGCGCGGGCTTTAACCGCGGCAGAAGTATTGGCATAGACCACGACAACCCGATCAGGGTGAGCATCACAAAAAGCCGAGAAGGGTTCTGCCGGGCAGCCTAAATCGAGCGAACAGGTCGCTTCCAGTGTCGGCATTAATACCGTTTTATTCGGCGTCAGGATTTTCGCGGTTTCGCCCATAAACTTCACACCGGCAACAATTAACGTTTCTGCCGGATGTTCATTACCAAAACGGGCCATTTCCAGGGAGTCTGACACACAACCACCGGTTTCTTCGGCCAGCGCCTGAATTTCCGGATCGGTATAGTAATGCGCGACCAATACCGCATTTTTTTGCTGCAGTAACGTTTTAATCCGGCTTTTATATGCCAGCTTTTCATCTGCAGACAACGGTACAGGCTTTCTTGGAAACCTGAAATCCTGCTCACTAAAATACAGCGACTGCGTCATAATACCTGCCAGATTGCATAAAATGGCGCATATTATACATCGGTCAGATTGGCATTAACAGTATTTAACGGTGCGGTGTTTGGTGGGTCATGATGGATTCGAACCATCGACCAACGGATTAAAAGTCCGCTGCTCTACCAGCTGAGCTAATGACCCAAACAGGAGAAACGTAAAGTGGTGGGTCATGATGGATTCGAACCATCGACCAACGGATTAAAAGTCCGCTGCTCTACCAGCTGAGCTAATGACCCAAACAGGATAAACGCGAAGTGGTGGGTCATGATGGATTCGAACCATCGACCAACGGATTAAAAGTCCGCTGCTCTACCAGCTGAGCTAATGACCCACTTCGGTATACTTGTTTGCGCGGTTTGGTGGGTCATGATGGATTCGAACCATCGACCAACGGATTAAAAGTCCGCTGCTCTACCAGCTGAGCTAATGACCCTAACCGCGGACGCATATCTTACTGATTTACGGCGCTAGTGCAACCGAAAAATGCTAAAAAGGCCCCCTTCCCGGCCTGACTGCACAAAAAGCCAGCGATATGAAACAACAAAGCCAACCTGTCGGTTGGCTTGTCTGGCTTATTTAAGGGCGTCTATTCGCTCCTGCGCTAACCGCGCAGAGGTTGCAGCCCCATGTTCACCAGTGAGCTGTCGGTAAAACCGCAAGGCGGCATCTTTATTATTTTCCCGCTCAGCAACCTGGCCCAGCTTTAATAAAGCATCCGGAACCTTGCTGGAATCCGGGAAATTGGTAACCACCCGTTCAAAATGGGTTTTTGCTTTTGCCAGATCATTGTTATTAAACAAAAGCTGGCCCAGCCAGTAATGGGCATTTGGCGCATAGCCAGAATTTGGGTAATTTTGCAAAAAGGCTTCAAATTCAGGGATAGCGGCGTCGTAGCGTCGATCCTTCAGTACCATATTCACGGCTTTATCGTAAGCATCGTTTTCTGACATATTGGAAGAATATGAAACGGTTGGCACGTTATTCTGGTTAGCGGAAACCGGCGGCTGAGCAGCAGTACTGCTTTGCAATGCCCCTACCCTGCGATCAATTTCCTGATATAAATCACGTTGACGTTGCAGCATTTCGTCCAGCTGATAGGTATGGGTTTCAGTAACCCCCCGTAACTGACTGACTTCATCCAGCAATAAATTCAATTGCTGCTGCATCCGGATTTGACCCTGGGCCCGGGCTTCAACCACCCGCTCCAAAGTTGCCAGACGTTGCTCCAGCGTACCTGCGCCGGGAGTGGCCAGTTGCTGGTTTGGCGTGTTAATTCTGCCCAGCTCAGTAACTGGTGCCGGGTTAGCCCAGGCACCAGTACTCACTAAGGACAGAGCAACCCACAGTGTTTTATTTACTGTCATGATCACTCTTTATCGTTGTTATTTATTAGTATACTAACACCGCACGACGGTTTTTAGCGAAACCGGTTTCAGTACGTGATCTGTCAACTGGCTTTTCTTCACCGTAGCTTACGGTAGATAACTGGCCGGCAGACACACCCAGGTTTTGTAAATAAGATACTACGGCCTGAGCACGACGCTCACCTAAAGCGATATTGTACTCTGGGGTACCACGCTCGTCTGAATGACCTTCAACAGTCACGCGGACGCTTGGATTAGCACGTAAAAATGCAGCATGCGCTTCCAGCACTTCAACGAACTCAGGACGAACCGTTGCCCGATCGAAATCGAAATAAATGGTGTTTTCCTGGCGTAATGCTTCCAGTTTCTGACGCATTTGCTCAGCTGGGCTTACTACAGGTTCTGCAGTTTCAACCTGTACCGTTTCGGTGACCTGCTGCTCTGCTTGCGAGGTGCTAGCGTCGTCAGCAGATGTTGATGACGTTGAGCTACAGGCGGCTAATGTCATCACAGGTACTGCGACTAATAAAGCCTTTAACACTTTGTTTAAGTTCATTTTGTTGTCCTTAGTAAGTTAACCACGTTTTTGTTTTATAAAAAAGGTGACCAGGCCGGCGATTTTACCTGTCCATCTATCGCCGGCAGTCGGGCTTTAAAGCGTCCATCCATTGAAACCAGTGCCAGCACCTGCGATGAACCATGCATGGTGCTGTAAATAATCATCGACCCATTTGGCGCTATGCTCGGTGACTCATCTAAATTCGTTTTCGTCAGTACCTGCAGGTAACGGCTTTGCCGATCCATTTTTGCAATATGGTACTGGCCCTGAGTCCGGTTCACCATCACAATAGTGCTGCCATCAGGGGTGTAAGCGCCTGCCAGATTCATCTCACCTTCAAAAGTCAAGCGTCTGGTAGTGCCTGTTGTTAAATTTACGCTATATAGCTGGGGATTGCCACCTCTGTCCGAACTGAACACCAGCTCGCTGCCATCCGGCGACCAGTTGGGCTCAGTATCAATCGCGCGATTATTAGTTACCCGCCGTAATGCCTTGCTGGCAATATTTAACGTATAAATTTCAGGGTTGCCATCTTTGGAAAGCACCAATGCCAGACTTTCACCATTGGGTGACCAGACCGGGGCGCCGTTAATACCAGGGAAGGTGCTGACCACAGTGCGCCGGCCAGTATATATATCCTGGATAAACACCTGCGCCTGCCGCCGTTCAAAGGTAACATACGCCAGCTTGGTGCCATCCGGTGACCAGCTGGGTGACATTAACGGTTCTTTTGAGCGCAGCAAAATCTGCTCATTAACACCATCGTAATCGGCAACAACCAGCTGATACGGAAATTCATTCGCCGGTCGTACCAGCACATAAGCAATTTTAGTTAAAAAGGCGCCACGTTCTCCGGTCAGCTTCTCATAGACAATGTCACTGATCCGATGGGCATACTGGCGGAACTGGCTGCCGTTAATCGTGGTTTCGCGGCTATCAAGCAGGTGTTCGTTACTGGTGACCAGCTTACCGGCATTAAGCATTTGCGAGCTGGGACCGGTGTTTCCTTTCAGCACATCAATAAGTTCAAAACTTACCGTGTAACGGTCAATGCCAATCTCGTTAATCTGTCCCATGACGATGGCTTCAACACCCTCTCTGGCCCAGGCCTCAAAATTAATTTCTTTGGCGCTGGCCGGCTGTTGCGGCATTTTAATCCGGGCTAATGGACTGAACTTACCGCTTCGCATCAAATCAGCAGCCACAATTTCTGCCAGGTTTTCAGTTGGCCGGGTAGTACCATTAAAACTGAAAGGCAGAATTGCCACTGGCCGCGCCGAGTCGATCCCTTCAGTAATAACAATTTCCAGTGACGCACGGGCCAGCACAGGAAACAGTAATATCGTCAGGATTAGGGTCTTTTTCAGTAAATTAGTCATCATCAAAATTCTGGTGCCACCGTTAAAGTTATATCTTTCAGTTGATTATAAACATCAGGATCAGTCGATACCGGCAGGGTTCCTGCTCTGTTCACTGCTCTGATGGCCGCATCTGCTACCTGCCGGTCGCCACTGACATAACGCACGTCAGTTACAAAACCGCTGGTTGCCAGCCTGATATTGATCCGGGCTGTTTTACCGCGCATGTTTTCATCCACCAATAAATTACGTTGTATGGTGTCACGGATCATCGCCGTGTACCGCTGTACCTCAGTAACAGCCTGCTGCGCCCTGGCCTGGCGTCGCGCTTCCGCTTCCCTGGCCAGTTGCTCCTGAATTTGTCGCTCGCGCTCAGCCTGCTCTCTGGCCTCACGTGCTTTTCGTTCCTGCTCTGCCTGAGCTTTTGCCGCGGCTTCTTCTGCCTGCCGGCGCTTTTCTTCTGCGGCTTTAGCAGCGGCCTCAGCTTTTTTCTGCTCTGCTTCACGCGCTTTGCGGGCTTCTTCTGCCTGTCTGGCTTTTTCAGCTTCAGCCTGTTGTTTCTTCTGCGCCTCTGCCGCTGCAGCTTTCGATTTACGGGCTGCTTCATCGGCCTTGCGTTTCTCTTCGGCTACCCGCTGTAAGCGCTGCTCTTCTGCTGTCCGGTTACGCTCGGCTTGCTGCGCCCGGCGTTCTAACGCCGCTATTCGTTCTTCTTCTGCTTTTTTTGCGTCATCGCGGTTTTTCTGAATTTCAGCAATCCGCTGCTCCAGCTGTTTGCGATCAATAGCCACTGCTTCAACCGGCGCAGGGTTACTTTCTACTGCCTGTTCAGTGCTGATCGCCAGCTCAACCGTTTTGCGTTTAAAACTGATATTGGCGCCAAAAATTAACAGCAGCAAAATAGTGACGTGTAAGGCCAGCGATTTCGCTAACGGCGTTGTCAGTGCTGGTTTAAGCTTATTAAACTTCATTATCAGTCATTAAACCCACGGCCGGCGCACCGGCATTTTTTAAAACATTAATCAGGCGGATAACCGCTTCATAGCTTACCGCTTTATCACCTTTTACGATCACCTGCGTTCCGGGTTCAATGGTCAGCCAGCTGGCTACTTCCACCTGCAGTTCAGCTGCGGTAAAGGGCCCCTGCTGGTTACCGTCTTTCTCAAAGTAATATAAGCCGTCACTGTCTACCGTAGCGACCAGCGGTGTCTTACCTTCAGTCATCTGAGCAATCGGCTCGGCAGCTGACTTTGGCAGCTCTACTTTAACTCCCTGGGTAATCAGCGGTGTGGTAACCATAAAAATAACCAGCAGCACCAACATAACATCTATGTACGGTACTACGTTTATTTCGGCCATCATCCGCCGTTTCTTCCGGACGTACATCAGGCAGCCTCTACGCTGTTAACCGCCTGGCGGTGTAATATATTGGAAAACTCTTCGACAAAATTAACGTAGCTGCTTTCCAGCAGTTCTACCTGATGTGAAAACTTGTTGTAGGCAATTACCGCAGGAATAGCGGCAAACAGGCCAATTGCTGTTGCAATCAATGCTTCGGCAATACCGGGCGCTACCATTGCCAGTGTGGCTTGTTGAACCGCCCCTAACGCAATGAAAGAATTCATAATGCCCCAGACGGTACCAAACAAGCCAATGTACGGACTGATAGAGCCAACAGTGGCCAGAAACGGTAAGTTGGTTTCCAAGCGCTCAACTTCGCGTGATAAACCAACCCGCATCGCCCGCTGTGCGCCTTCCATTACTGCTGCAGGTTGTTGCCGGCTACTTTTATGCAGCCGGGCAAACTCTTTAAAACCGGCTTTAAACAGTGACTCTAAGCCAATATTGCTCTGGCGGGCGCTGACTTCCGCATATAACTTTGATAAATCGACGCCGGACCAGAATTTGTCTTCAAATTTCTTTGCATCGGCCAACGCTTCTTTCAATACTTTTTTCCGTTTAAAAATCATACTCCAGGAGGCAACCGACATCCCCACTAAAATAAGCATTACGGCCTGTACTACGATACTTGCATCGAGTAATAAATGAAGAATGGAGATTTCACCTGACACGTGTTAACACCTCTGCAATTTCGGCCGGCATTGGCCGGGCTTTCATGGCCTGCTTATCAACACAGCCAACTTTAATTTCAGCCTGGCAAATTAACTGGGCCGAACTATTGTAAATTTGCTGGGTAAAAATGATACTTGCTGACTTTAAGGTACTGATTTGACTCGACACCGTCAATAATTCATTAAACCCTGCACTTTTTTTGTTGTTCATTAAAACCTGAGTAACAACAAAAGCGACATTATTTGACAATAAAACATCCTGCTCAATACCCAGGGCCCGTAACCATTCGGTGCGGGCTCTTTCGAAAAATTTCAGGTAATTGGCGTAATAAACGATGCCTCCGGCATCAGTGTCTTCATAGTAAACCCGTATTGGGAATTCGAAGTTTTTTTCAGACATTTATAATCACATCTTAATTTAGTGCGTATGATAAATAGCCGGATTAGCAAACTCAATGGCTAACCACAGCAGAACGTAACTATATTTATTTTCACTGCGCTATTGCATTGTATTCAGGAAACAGACTCATCTGCTTCACTGAAGTTCAATCCGCTGAAAACGCTGCTCTTTTGATTTTACGCCTGCACCAACCACAAAAAGTAATCCGAGCTATCATCCACACTGAAACTTAATCACAGATGAATAAAGGGATTCTTTCAGCCAAGGCTGAGAAACTGACTAATTAATCAGCAGGGCAGCAGCAACACCGCATTAGTTTTCCTAATGACTGAGCGCTAATTTTTCTCGTTTGAAGTAATTACTCAAACTTATTATTATGCCTGCGTGTTCTGAACTAGCGCAAAGGCAAGGTAAGAGGGTTATCTTGTTTAGTAAAGTTCACTGCGCAGTGAGACTGATAGCTAAGATTAGTTTTGCTGCTGTTTTAAGCATGTTCCCTGGATTTATTGAAGCACTCCTTCAACTTGTTGCTTTGCCCGCTCCTTTGAGCGGGCTTTTTTTTATTCGCGTCCTAGTTGGCACTACAGCGTTGTTGGCTTCACTCCCTCGCCACCAATCGCATAGGTAGCTATGCTCATGGGGCCTCACTCATTTGCCGCCTAGCTGAAGCACCAACTAGTTAGCGAATCCGATGCGTCCTACTTGAAACTGCAGCGGTGTTGGCTGCGTTCTCTCATCACCAATCGCATAGGTAACTATGCTCATGGGAATTCGTTTACTTGTCGCCTAGCTTAAGCACCAACTAGTTAGCGAATAGAATGCGTCCTATTTGAAACTGTAGCACCAGCCAGTTAGTGGATACTTTTATTCAACTTAGTCTGATTTTGGCAGGTCGAAGCCGAAATGTTTGTATGCGCGGGGTGAGGCTATCCGGCCTCTTGGCGTACGCTGAATAAAGCCCTGCTGAATTAAAAATGGCTCTATCACATCTTCAATGGTTTCTTTTTCTTCGCCTATCGCTGCCGCTAAATTATCTAAGCCGACCGGACCGCCCATAAATTTATCAATAATGGCCAGGATCAACTTACGGTCCATGTAATCAAAGCCTTCTGCATCAACATCGACCATCTGCAACGCCTGGCCGGCAATCTCAACTGAGACGGTACCATCGGATTTAACCTGAGCATAATCCCGTACCCGGCGCAGCAAGCGGTTGGCAATGCGCGGCGTACCACGGGAGCGCCTGGCAATTTCAGTGGCAGCCAGTTTGTCTAACTGCAAATTAAGGTATAACGCTGATCGCTGGATAATATCGCTTAACTCGTCGACTTTATAAAACTCCAGCCGCTGCACTATACCAAAGCGGTCACGCAGCGGCGAGGTTAAGGCTCCGGCGCGGGTGGTGGCGCCAATCAGGGTAAAGGGTGGCAGCTCCAGTTTTATTGAGCGCGCTGCAGGGCCTTCTCCTATCATGATATCCAGCTGATAATCTTCCATCGCCGGATACAAGATTTCTTCAACAACCGGGCTTAGGCGGTGAATTTCATCAATAAACAGCACATCGTTCTGCTCAAGATTGGTCAGCAGAGCGGCTAAGTCTCCCGCCTTTTCCAGCACGGGCCCGGAGGTGCTTTTAATATTAACGCCCATTTCATTGGCAACTATCATTGCCAGGGTGGTTTTACCGAGGCCAGGCGGGCCGAAAATCAGCAGATGGTCCAGTGGATCGCCCCGGCCCCGGGCTGCCTCAATAAAAATAGCCATTTGCTCGCGCACATGCTGCTGGCCGGTATAATCAGCCAGGGTTTTCGGCCGGATAGCCCGGTCTATAACTTCATCTTCCCGGGTCGCGCTGCCCTGGATCATTCGATCAGCTTCAATCATCTTGGCTATATCATACTTTTAAGGGCAGCCATGATCAGCTGTTCGCTGCTCATGTCGGCACGTTTCACTAATTTTACAGCTTTACCGGCCTGCGCCTGACTGTAACCCAGCGCCATTAGGGCACTTAATGCATCTTGTTCAGCACTGGCCGGTGGCGCAAAAATCGCTTCTTCACCAACCAGTGTCAGTTTGTCTGTCACCGGCGTAGCACCTGTGCCCCAATCTTTTAAGCGATCACGCATTTCTATCACTAACCGCTCAGCCGTTTTTTTACCAACCCCCGGCAATTTAACCAGGGTGGTGATGTCATCATGCAATACACAATGCACAAATTGCTGGGCGGTCATGCCGGATAAAATAGTCAGGGCCAGTTTCGGCCCCACGCCGTTAGCTTTAATCAGCTGGCGGAATAAGCTGCGCTCGGTGCGGCTGATAAAACCGTACAATAACTGGGCGTCTTCCCGCACGACAAAGTGGGTATAAATCGTTGTCTCGCTGCCCGGCTCTGGTAGCTGGTAAAAGCTGGTAAGCGGTAACTGTACTTCGTAGCCTACACCGGCCACGTCCAGTAAAATATCCGGTGCCTGTTTTTCCAGTAGCACACCTTGTAAACGTCCTATCATCGGCCGGCTCTTCTTTTAATAGTTTGTTATGTAGTAACTGGCCCGGATGGCTCAGCGCAAGCGGCGACGCACCGTTTTACTGGCCTGACCGGCTAACGCCAGCAGGCTTTGCTGAGTATGCCCGTGACATAACGCCACTGCAAGCGCATCGGCGGCATCAGCCTGCGGGCTGGCGCTAAGCTGTAACAACGAGCGCACCATATGCTGCACCTGCGCCTTATCAGCGGCACCGGTACCCACTACAGCCTGTTTCACCTGCCGTGCTGAGTATTCAAATACCTCAAGGCCTGCATGCTTTGCCGCAACGATGGCCGCACCACGGGCCTGACCAAGCTTTAATGCTGAATCGGGATTGCGGGCCATAAAAACCTGTTCAATGGCAAATACCGTTGGCTGGGTCTGGGCAATGATTTCTGAAATACCGTTAAAAATACGCAGCAGGCGCTCGGGCAATTCATCAGTGCCCAAACGAATGCAGCCACTGGCCAGATAAACAAATTTGTTGCCTTGCTGACGCACCACACCATAGCCGGTAAGACGGCTACCAGGGTCGATACCCAGAATAATACTCACCGTCAGCTATGCTCGCCAAGCAGCTCATCACTGATTTCGGCGTTATGATAGACATTTTGCACATCGTCAGAATCTTCCAGCATATCAATCAGCTTAAAAAAACGACCGACGTTCTCCGCATCCACCTGCGCCCGGATAGACGGGATCATATCAATCCCGGCATTATCAGCGATAAAACCGGCTGCGGCTAATTTGTCTTTAACGTCATTGTATTGCTCCGCACTGGTAAAGACTTCAATACTGCCATCATCATGATTCTGCACATCTTCAGCGCCAGCCTCCAGCGCCGCTTCCAGCAATGCATCTTCATCCAGGCCCGGTGCAAAAAATAGCACGCCCCGGCGCGCGAATAAGTACGCCACTGAACCGGAGGTGCCTAAATTGCCGCCATTTTTAGTAAAAGCATTGCGCACATCAGCTACCGTTCTTTTATTATTGTCAGTCATGGTTTCGACAATAATGGCCACCCCATTCGGGCCGTAACCTTCATATACCAGCTCTTCGTAATTTTCGCCTTCTGTCGCCCCGGCGCCGCGTTTAATCGCCCGGTCTATGGTATCGCGGGTCATGTTTTCTGACAGGGCTTTATCCACTGCCAGTCGTAGCCGCGGGTTGGCACTGATATCAGGATTACTGCGGGCTGAAACGGTTAACTCACGAATAATTTTAGTAAATATTTTACTTTTTTTGGCATCCTGGCGGGCTTTGCGATGCTTCATGTTCGCCCATTTACTATGGCCGGCCATCTGTCACTCCTCGCTTGCACTAATCATCATGCGGCAGCGCGCTGCTGCCGCAGGTTTACAACTCCAGGTTATGACTCTTTACGAACAACCTGAATACTTAACTCAGCCAGCTGCGCCGGATTAGCTTCGCCCGGTGCATCAGTCAGTGGGCAGGCAGCCGTTGCTGTTTTTGGAAACGCCATCACATCACGAATAGAAGTAGCGCCGGTCATCAGCATCACCAACCGGTCCAGACCAAAAGCCAAACCGGCATGCGGCGGCGCACCGAACTTTAATGCTTCAAGCAGGAATCCGAACTTTTCGCTCGCTTCTTCATCACTGATACCCAGTAATTTAAATACCTTGGCCTGCACCTCAGCACTGTGAATACGGACAGAGCCACCACCCAATTCAGTGCCATTCAGTACCATATCATAGGCATTAGACAACAAATTAGTATGGTCCAGTTGCTCAACCGGCGTATCTAAAAACGCAGCAGTATCCAATGGCGAAGTAAACGGATGATGCACAGCGGTATGGCTGCCATCGTCGTTCTCTTCAAACATTGGGAAATCAACCACCCACAGTGGTTTCCAGCCTGGTACCGTTAATCCCAGATCTTCACCCAGTTTCAGCCGTAGCGCGCCCATTGCTTCGCAAACCACTTTATAGCTGTCAGCACCGAAGAAAATCATATCGCCGTTAGCGGCTTCGGTACGCTGCAGAACGCTCTGGACAATCTCAGCCGTTAAAAATTTTGCCACCGGCGATTGCACGCCATCGATACCGGCAGTAACATCATTAACTTTCATCCAGGCCAGGCCTTTAGCACCGTAAATGCCGACAAAACTGGTGTAATTATCAATGTCCTTGCGTGATACCTTATCGGCAGCTGCCGGCACTTTAAGCGCCACAACCCGGCCTTTGCCATCATTAGCCGGGCCGGAAAACACTTTAAATTCAACGTCTTTAACCAGGTCTGCAATATCCACGAATTGCATCGGGTTACGTAAATCGGGCTTATCTGAGCCATATAACCGCATGGCTTCATGGAAGGTCATCTGCGGAAACTCACCGAGGTCAACTTCAAGTTGCTGCAGAAAAAGCTGACGAACCATTTGCTCTGTCACCGCCATGACCTGCTCAGCGCTCATAAAGGAGGTTTCGATATCAATCTGAGTAAATTCCGGCTGGCGGTCAGCACGTAAGTCTTCATCCCGGAAGCATTTTACTATCTGATAATAACGATCTAAACCAGACATCATCAGCAACTGTTTAAACAACTGCGGCGACTGCGGCAGCGCAAAAAACTGGCCCTTATGGGTCCGGCTTGGCACCAGATAATCCCGGGCGCCTTCCGGTGTTGCCTTGGTTAAAATGGGGGTTTCAACATCTAAGAAACCGTTACTGTCCATAAAATTACGGACAAAACTGGTGACGCGGGCCCGGAATTTAAGACGCTCGCTCATTACAGGCCGGCGTAAATCCAGATAGCGGTATTTCAGGCGCTGCTCTTCGCTGTTGTCGTGATTAAAATCCAGTGGCAGCGGTGCCGCTTTATTTAAAATGGTTAAACCGCTGGCATAGACTTCCACTTCACCGGTTGCCATATCAGCGTTGATTTGCGACGCTGGCCGTAACCTTACTTCACCGGTTATCTGAATACAAAACTCGTTTCTTAAGGTGTAGGCCAGATCAAACAGTTCAGTTAAATCCGGGTCACAAATGACCTGGACCATGCCTTCACGGTCACGCAAATCGATAAAAATAACGCCACCAAGATCCCGGCGCCGGTTAACCCAGCCACATAATGACACTTTTTGCCCGGCATGTTGGGCAGTTAAAAAACCACAGTAATGGCTACGCATTAACCCTTCCTTCTATCTCTTTGGTCACCCGCTGTAAAATGACCGCCAATTATATAGAAATAGCGCTTAATGTCACTGCCCGCTCACGAAAACTCTTGTTCGGTAAAACTATAGCCATTCTTACCCTGCTGCTTAGCCAGATACATTTGTTTGTCAGCTTGTTTCAGCAAGCCACTGCTGCTGGTAGCGTCATGCGGATAAACAGCAATACCAATACTGGCTTCCGCCCGCACTTCACCAAATGACAGTTGCAAAGGCTGACTTAACTGATAAAGAATTTTTTCAGCCACAATAGCCGCATCGTCGCGGTGCAATAACGCCGTCAGCAAAACCACAAATTCATCGCCGCCAAACCGGGCTACCGTATCGCTTTTACGGACACAACTTTGCAGTACCCCGGCTAACTTCAGCAATAGCTCATCGCCGGCATCATGACCATTAATGTCATTAACTTCTTTAAAACCATCAAGATCGAGAAACAGTACCGCCAGTATTTCATTGTGGCGGCTGTGTTGCTCCAGTGCCTGTTCAATACGTTCATTCAACAAGCTGCGGTTTGGTAAACCGGTTAAGTCGTCGTGAGTAGCCATGTAGCGCATCTTATATTCGGCCTTGCGACGCAGGTTGACCTCACGGCGTAAAAATAGATTCCAGATCATAAATATCATGATAAACAGCAGGGTTACTGCAGCGACCTGCCAGATAATTTGCTGCAGTTGTTTGCGATCAATACCCTGGGTTATTTCAACATCGAACCAGTTTTCATAGATCTGCTGCCGGTCAGCCTCGCCTATGCTACGCAAGCCTTTATTTATAATAGCCGTCAACGGCTGATAATCACTGCGCACGGCAAACAGCGACGGGTAATCAGGCAGATCATCAATCAGTTGTATTTTTAAGTTAATGGCGGCAGATTGTTTTAAGGCGCGACTACCGGCCTCTGCCGAATCGAGCACATAGTCTACCCGGTTATTTTGCAGCAGGCGGATACCATCATTTAAATCAGCAACGGTGATCACTTCAACGTCGGGCACTAAACCCGCTAAATCCTGTGCTAACTCGTAGTCTTTAAAAATGGCAACCCGACTGCCTTTGAGCTGATTCGCGGCTGAAATATTATCACTGCTGATAGGGCTGATAACAGCCCATTGCACCGAATAGAACGGCTCAGTAAATAAAGCATATGCTTTACGCTCTTCTTTCGCTGACACATTGGCGACGACATCTACCTGTCGTTGCGCCAGGTCAGTCAGAATAGTGTCGAAATCATCATATACCTTAAATTCAAAGCGGATATTCAACCGCTTCGATAAAATTTGCAGAATTTCGTTGGTTAAGCCGGCAATGTTGCCATTTTCATCGACAAACTCCATTGGCGGCCAGTTGCTCATAATACCAACCCGCAACGGGCTGTTCGCTGTCAGCCAGTCTCTCTGCTCAGGCGTAAGCGGTATTTTGTTACTGAAGTCAGCGAAGTAGCTTTGCTCTGGCAAACCAACCCATTTCTTTTCAATAGCAATCAGCTCTGCCAGGGTAATCTGATTAAAGCCTTCCCTTATCTTCTCTGCCAGTTCTGGATTATCAACATGAGTTAACGCATACATCGGGGTAAACAGGCGACTGGCAGGAGTGACAACAAAATCGTTTGCCAGATTAAGCTGGCCGAGACGGGTTTCCGCTATCACCTCTGCCCCGAAAAAGCCGTCGATTTCACCATTCAACGTGGCCTGAGTTAATGATTCCAGTGACGGATAGCGTTTAAACGTAACTGCAGGATATAACTGCTGTAATTCTGCCAGATAGCTTGCATTGTTATAGATACCAATGTTGCCGCTGAAATGGCGGTCTAACGGTGGTAGCTGACTGTTTTTCAGACGGTAAAATGCCGTACTGAAGCTGTATAAATGATAGGCTTTGCTCAGCTGCGGGCTCAGGCTTTCAGCGGCGGGAAAACCAACATGCGCATCAATCCGCTGATTAACCAGGCTTGCCAGACTGTTACCGGAGTTATCCGGCACAAAAGCAATACTGTTACCTGTTTTCTCTGACCATAAGCGCCAAAAGTCAACCAGCAGGCCAATGGGTTCACCCTGCGATGTTACATCCATAAATGGCGGATTCAGTGCGGATAATCCAAGTAACAGGGTATCATCGTTATCAACGCTGATACCAAGCCATTTTCGCTCCAGTTCATTTAAGGTTTGTACAGATACTGCCGCCGCATAATGCGCTAACCTGTCATTTAACGGTGACGCTAAAGGCACGCCGAAGACCAGGTCGATTGCCTGTAGCGGCAGCTTTTTATACAACGGAAACTGATTATTTAAAACCTGATAAGCAGAATAGCGCGGCGGCAATCGATCCAGCCCGGCAAAAGCTTTCAGCTCGCCAGCCAGCGCAGCATCATACATCTGAGTCGCCCCGGGATATTGTCGCAACAGCGCTGCAGGCAAATGCCGGTTCAGCGTTGCAACATGACTGGAGTTTTCAACGACACCAATGGCATAGGGGGTTAAATCCTGCAGGGTTTGCACCCGTAATAAATCACGGTGCACAAATACATTGCTGTAAATGGTAATATTAGTGCTTTGCAGCGTATAGTCTCTTGCCCGTTGCTCGGTATAAGCCATGCCACCATGCAGGTCCACTTTGCCGGCATTTAACAGCGCCACCGTTTCCGGCCACTTCGCCATAACAAATTCAATTTCAAATTGTTGCTGGCGGGCAATCTCGCGCCAGTAATCGACAAGCAGCCCACTGGGCAGGCCTCGCTCGTCGACAAACATATATGGATAGGTGTCGTTGCTAAGCGCGACTTTTAATGTCTCCGGGCTGGCATTTATTCGCTCAGAGAAAACAAAACACAACAACAATGCAGCATTACATAATAAACGTCTGATCATGTGTTTACACTGATAGTTAAAGTCATATTGTTGTACCCTCACTGCTCGTCCTGGTCAAGTTAAGCACAGTTCTGTTTGAACAGTACGGTATTATCAGATGATTTAGTTTGCTTTTGGCGGGTTGCGACAAATCAGGTAAACTAGCTGCCTGACTGTTACCGCGCACTTAACTCATTACCGCGCAGCACCGGTGCTTAAATTTATGCAAAAAGATCACATTTATGCCGAGCCGTTAGCTCAGATCCAGGATTTCCGCTTTGATGATCAGGTAGCTGAAGTTTTTCCGGATATGATTCAACGCTCTGTTCCGGGCTATCAAACCATCATACAGACGATTGGCAAGCTGACGGCTCGTTATCAGCAAGCCGACAGTAACTACTATGATTTAGGTTGCTCACTGGGCACCGCCAGCCTGGCGATGCGCCGCAATATCAACGTCGGTGGCGCCCAACTTATCGCAGTGGATAACAGTAAAGCCATGCTGGAACGCTGTGAACGACATTTGCTGGCGTTTCGCTCTGAGGTACCCGTGAGTCTGGAGCTGGCAGATATTCGCGATGTGAATATTGCCAATGCCGCTGTGGTGGTCATTAACTTTACCCTGCAATTTCTGGCACCAGAACACCGGGATGACCTGATCAACAAAATATTTCAGGGCTTAAAGCCGGGCGGTGTGCTGATCTTGTCGGAAAAATTTATCGCCCACAGCACGACGACCAATCAATTACTGGTTGATTTACACCTGGATTTTAAACGGGCCAACGGCTACAGCGAGCTGGAAATCAGCCAGAAACGATCTGCTCTGGAAAATGTCATGAAACCCGATACGCTGGCGCAGCATCAACAGCGGTTGCAACAGGCCGGCTTTTCTGAGCAAAGCTTGTGGTTTCAGTGTTTTAACTTCTGCTCAATGCTCGCAATCAAATAAGCCTGCCAGCTAACTACAGGGAAAACCCATGCTCGACTTCACCCCTTTTTACGCCAAGCTGGCCACAAATAAGCTGCATTGCTGGTTGCAAACCCTGCCGGCGCAATTGGCTGACTGGCAGCAACATGCTTTGCATGGTGATTTTAAACAGTGGCAAAAAGTCATTGGCCACCTGCCTGCAACTGATGTCAGCACTGTTGAACTGACCCATGGCGTGCAATTAGGTGCAGCAACAGATATCAGCGAGGGCCAGGCAGAGCGGATCCGTTATTTACTGCAACAGCTTAAACCCTGGCGTAAAGGCCCTTTTACCATTCATGGCATCGAGATTGATACTGAATGGCGCTCAGATTTCAAATGGGACCGGGTGTTGCCACATATCAGCCCGTTAACGGGCCGTACAGTGCTCGATGTCGGCTGTGGCAGTGGCTATCATTTGTGGCGAATGCGGGGCGCAGGCGCACACTTTGTCGTTGGTATTGACCCGTCGCAGCTGTTTTACAGCCAGTTCCAGGCCATTAAACATTTTAACCCGGACCCCGATGTTCACCTGATCCCGGTAGGTATTGACGACATGCCGCCGCTGGCGCAGTTCGATACGGTGTTCTCAATGGGCGTGCTGTACCATCGCCGGTCGCCGCTTGATTTTCTGCAGCAACTAAAGCAACAGCTGCGTCCGGGCGGTGAACTTATTCTGGAAACGCTGGTGGTGACAGGAGACGAACACACGGTATTAGTGCCGGGTGAGCGTTATGCCAAAATGCGCAATGTCTGGTTTATTCCAAGCACCCTGGCGCTGTGCCACTGGCTTAGCAGGCTTGGTTTTAAAAACCCGAAAGTGGTTGATTTAAATACGACAAGTCTGACAGAGCAACGGGCAACGCCGTGGATGGAAAATGAAAGTTTAATTGATTTTCTTGACCCGACTGACCATAGTAAAACGATTGAAGGGTATCCGGCGCCGCTGCGTGCTGTGATTATTGCCACCGTATAGTTATAAAGGACCCGGCCCGTTATGCCCTATCGTCCCCGCTCAACCCTGGAACAATGGCGTATTTTACAGGCTGTGGTCGATGCCGGCGGCTATGCTCAGGCAGCTGAGTTGCTGAATAAAAGCCAGTCATCCCTGAACCATGCAGTTGCCAAATTGCAATCGCAGTTAGGGGTGGAACTACTGGAAGTGATTGGCCGCAAAGCGCAGCTTACCGATGCCGGAGAGGTAATGTTGCGCCGCTCCCGGGTACTGACTCAGCAAATTGAAGATCTTGAGCTGTTAGCCGACAATATAGAACAGGGCTGGGAGCCGGAAATCCGGATTGCGGTAGAGCTGGCCTACCCTAAACAATATTTATATCGGGCCTTACAAAAATTTTATCCGCTAAGCCGTGGCAGCCGGGTGCAGATTATTGATACCGTATTGACCGGTACCAGTGAAGTGATTATTCAGAAAAAAGCAGATTTGGTCATTGCCGGTGTGGTGCCAAAAGGCTATCTGGGTGAACCCTTATATGTCAGCCGTTTTATTGCGGTGGTAGGGGCAAGCCATGAGCTGGCCAGCCTGACAACACTGGAACAGAACCAGCTCAGCCAGTATTTACAAATTGTTATCCGGGACACCGCGCAAAAACCGCTGGAAAATATGGGCTGGTTAAAAGCCGAACAGCGCTGGACGGTAGATAATTTTAACGAAGCCATTGAAATTTTACAGCTGGGGCTGGGATTCTGCTGGTTGCCCGATTTTGCTGCAGCCCAGGCGCTGGCAAACGGCGAGCTGGTTCAAATTCAGCTAAACCACAGTTCAGAACGACTGGTACCGATGTCGCTGTTAACCCCACAGGAAGAAACACTGGGGCCGGGCAGTAAACAATTACGCCAGTTGATCCTGGCCGAACACCTTAAATAAGGATCGTTATGCAAACAAATGAAATAAGCAAACTGATGCAGGAATCTGCCCGGGATGCCGTTGGCTACGTTGCAGAGCAGCATAAACTGCAGCTCGACTTCAGCCTCGCCAGCCTGCAGGACATTGACACTGTGCTGACGACGTTGCATCAGCAACAACAGCAACAAAGTCATTCCGCCGAGTTACTTTTCACCCTGAGCAATATCATGGGTGCCTACGTCGGAGAAGTTTTTATCAATAATTATGGCGGCAACTGGCACAGCAATACCGCAGATAATGCAGCGCCCTATATCTCAGTGCATTTATCTGACAAGGAATTTCCTTTTGCATCAGTCTGTTATCATAAGATTGTGCAGGACAATAGCATCAGCGTTGCCGACTATGTCGAACAAGCTGCTGCAATAGTAATGCAGTAATGCTTTTGTCGGCGCCATTATACAGGTAAAATACGCGCCGATTCTGCCAACTAACAAAGCCAATCGAGGAAAGCCGTGAGCGAGCACAACACATCTTTAAGCTACAAAGACGCCGGAGTTGATATAGATGCCGGCAATGCCCTGGTAGAACGGATTAAAGGCGCGGTAAAACGCACTACCCGTCCGGAAGTCATGGGAGGCTTAGGGGGGTTTGGCGCCTTATGTCAGATTCCGGCGGGCTACAAAGAGCCGGTGCTGGTTTCAGGCACCGACGGTGTAGGCACCAAGTTACGGCTGGCGATGGATTTAAAACGGCACGATGGTGTCGGTATCGATTTAGTTGCCATGTGTGTCAATGATTTAGTTGTCCAGGGCGCAGAGCCACTGTTTTTTCTTGATTACTATGCCACCGGCAAGCTGGATGTCGATACTGCCTCGGCTGTCGTTGGCGGCATCGCTGAGGGCTGCGTGCAGTCAGGTTGTGCGCTGGTTGGTGGTGAAACCGCTGAAATGCCGGGCATGTATCATGGCGACGACTACGATATTGCCGGTTTCTGTGTAGGCGTAGTGGAAAAAGCTGACATTATTGATGGCAGTAAAGTAAAAGCCGGCGATCAGCTTATCGCACTGGCATCATCTGGCCCTCATTCCAATGGCTTCTCGCTGATCCGTAAAGTGCTGGAAGTCAGTGGCCAGTCAGCCGATACTCTGCTGGAAGGCAAAAGTCTGGCAGACCATTTGCTGGAACCCACCCGCATTTATGTGAAAAACCTGCTGGCATTAATTAAGCAGATGCCGGTACATGCACTTTGTCATATTACCGGTGGTGGCTTCTGGGAAAATATCCCACGGGTGTTGCCTGCCGATGCTAAAGCCGTGATCAATGGCAACAGCTGGCAGTGGCCAGCTATTTTTAACTGGTTGCAGCAACAGGGTAACATCAGCCGCCATGAAATGTACCGCACCTTTAACTGTGGAGTGGGTATGCTTTTGGTAGTGCCGGCAGACCACCTGCAAGCAGCACTTGATAACCTGCAGGCCGCAGGTGAGACAGCCTGGCATCTGGGCGAAATCCAAAGTGCGGCTGCCGGCGAAGAACTCGTGATTATTAACGAATAGGACTGTCGATGAAATCTATAGTAGTACTGATTTCAGGAAACGGTTCTAATCTGCAAGCAGTAATTGATGCCTGTGCCAGCGGTTTTATCGCTGGCCGGGTAACCGCAGTTATCTCCAATAAAACGGCAGTGTATGGTTTGCAACGGGCAGCCGAAGCCGGCATTGCTAACCATGCGTTAAGCCATAAAAACTTTGCCAGCCGTGATGCTTACGATAAAGAGTTAATGACACTTATTGATAGCTATCAGCCTGATCTGGTGGTGCTTGCCGGCTTTATGCGGATCCTGACGTCCGGCTTTGTCAGCCACTACAGTGGAAGATTATTGAACATTCATCCATCTTTGCTGCCGAAGTACCAGGGATTAAACACTCACCAGCGAGCAATTGATGCCGGCGACAGCGAACATGGCTGCAGCGTGCATTTTGTGACTGAACAGCTTGATGGTGGGCCGGTAATTTTACAGGCTAAAGTGCCGGTATTCCCCGGAGACGATGCCACGACCATCGCGGCCAGAGTGCACGAGCAGGAACATCAGCTTTACCCACTGGTTATTCGCTGGTTCTGTCAAAACCGTTTACAACAACGCGGCGATAAGGCATGGTTAGATAATAATGTACTGTCGGAACAAGGATATGCGAACGATGAGGACGACTCTTAAATGGCGCCTGCTGGCGTCATTACTTTTGACCAGCCTGCTTACTCATTCCGGAATAACTCACCCCCAAACTGCCCCAGATCCCGCGCCAGCTGAACCAGCAACCGAGTTTCTGCAATTTTCTGCCGATTATCTGGTATACCGGGCAGGTAAAAAGCACGGTGAAGCGAATCGCTATCTTAAGTACGCTGATGGCCACTATAACATGGGCTACAGCAGTGATATCAGCTGGCTTATTTTCAGTGATAAGCGGCAGGAAACCAGTGAGTTTGTGGTCAACAATAACAAAATACAGCCACTTAATTACGTCATGAAACGTCAGGGAACCGGTCCCAGCCGTCATTATGAATTACATTTAGACCATGAAAAACAAAAGCTCACTGTCGGTAAATCCAGAGAACTTAAAGCTGGTAGCTGGCAGGATGACTGGCTGGACCCGCTAAGTTATCACCAGCAGCTGGTACTAGATCTGCGTGCCGGTAAAACCGAGTTTTTTTATGAAGTGTTAAACCGCAACGGCAACAGTAAAACTTATCATTACAAAGTAGTAATGGAAGAGCCGCTGGCCCTGCCCTATGGCACAGTGCGCACGTTACGGATCGCCAGAATGGACGATCCGGAAAAACAAGTTTACGCCTGGGTAGCGCCGGAACTGGATTATATGTTAGTTCGCTTATGGCGCGGCGAAGATAATGTTGAACAATTTGATGTGCAATTACATAAACTTGAGTTTATCACCCCGTAACTAATCAGCTGTCTTTCCCAAGGCTACGCCGGCATTGTGTTGCTTGCAACAATGCCGGACGCTGGCCACATTATCCCGTTAAGCCCCCTGCTTCTGTTGCTGCTTCAACCGCAGATTGAGCCAGTATGCTGCTCCGTTGCGTACATACTGTTGTTATAACTTGTTTACAACAACAGCACCGAGAAAAACCGGATATCGCTTGCAACTTTTTCCAAAGCAATCTAAGCTTATCCACTAGTGGTCAGACCTCTTATCGGGAGTTAACAATGAATGTGTTATTTTTAGTCGTTGCCATCGTCGTAGCAATTGGCGTGTTGGCCTATTACCGCGCCAGCTTAACGATGTTTACCGCTGCAATAGCAGCGCTGTTAGTAGTCGGCAGCCTGACAGATACCTCAGGAATTCTTGCCTGGCTGGTATTCTTAGTGGTGGCCTTGCCATTAAATATTGCCAGTGTCCGCCAGCAATACATTACGAAGCCGGTGTTGGGGTTATACCGCAAAATCATGCCGGAAATGTCGACTACTGAAAAAGAAGCGATCGATGCCGGTACCACCTGGTGGGAAGCCGATTTGTTCCGTGGCAATCCCGACTGGCACAAAATGCATAACTTCCCCAAACCACGGTTAAGTGCCGAAGAGCAGGCTTTTCTCGATGGCCCGGTAGAAGAGCTGCTGGCTATGGTTGATGACTGGCACAGTACCCATGAACGTGCTGATTTGGCGCCTGAGGTCTATGACTATCTGAAGAGCAAAGGCTTCTTTGCCATGATCATTGCCAAAAAATATGGCGGTCTGGAATTTTCGGCTTTTGCCCAGTCTTGCGTGCTGCAAAAACTGACCAGCAAGAGCATGATGCTCTCGAGCATTGTTGGTGTACCAAACTCATTAGGCCCGGGTGAACTGTTACAGCATTACGGTACTGATGAGCAGAAAAATTATTATTTACCACGGCTGGCCAAAGGCCTGGACGTGCCTTGCTTTGCCCTGACCAGCCCGGAAGCCGGTTCGGATGCCGGTGCTATTCCTGACTTTGGTATTGTCTGCAAAGGCGAATGGCAGGGTAAAGAAGTGTTGGGCATGCGCCTGACCTGGAACAAGCGCTATATTACCCTGGCCCCTATTGCTACCGTATTAGGTCTGGCGTTTAAATTGTACGACCCGGAAAAACTGCTGGGCGACAAAGAAGAGCTGGGCATTACCTGTGCGTTAATTCCGGCCAATACGCCGGGGGTGAAAATTGGTCGCCGTCACTTCCCGTTGAACGTACCGTTCCAGAATGGTCCTACCCAGGGCGATGATATTTTTGTACCGCTGGATTACATCATCGGTGGCGCGCCAATGGTAGGCCAGGGCTGGAAAATGCTGGTCGAGTGTTTGTCGGTCGGCCGGGCCATTACCCTGCCCTCTAACAGTACCGGTGGCATTAAGGCCGCGGCAATGGCTACCGGCGCTTACGCCAGGATTCGTCGCCAGTTCAAGTTACCTATCGGTAAAATGGAAGGCGTCGAAGAGGCCATGGCACGGATTGGCGGTTATGCCTATATGGCTGATGCGTCAACAACCATGTCGGTCGGCGCGATTGACTTAGGCGAAAAGCCGTCAGTAATTTCAGCCATTACCAAATACCATATGACCGAACGTATGCGCACCGCTATTAACGATGCGATGGACGTGCACGGTGGTAAAGGTATTTGTATGGGCCCGAACAACTATCTGGCCCGCGGCTATCAGGGTGCCCCGGTGGCGATCACCGTGGAAGGCGCCAATATCTTAACCCGTAATATGATTATTTACGGTCAGGGGGCAATCCGTTGTCACCCTTATGTGCTGGCAGAGCTGCAAGCTGCCCAGCTGGACGATGAACTGGCCGCGGTGACTGCTTTTGATAAAGCTGTATTTGGTCATATCGGTTTTGCTATCAGTAACTTCTTCCGCACCTTCTGGTTGTCATTAACCGGTGGTATGTTCAGTCACGCCCCTTACAATGACGCTACGGCCAGATACTACCGGCAGATGAACCGCTTTAGTGCGGCGATGGCGCTGATGTCAGATGTGGCAATGGCGACCCTGGGCGGTGATTTAAAACGCCGTGAGCGGATTTCTGCCCGGCTGGGCGATATTTTAAGTATGTTGTACTTAACCTCAGCGGTATTAAAACGCTTTAATGATGAAGGCCGGCAGGTGCAGGATTTACCGCTGGTACAGTGGGCCTGTGAAGATAATCTGGCTAAAGCACAACTGGCGCTGGATGAGTTATTCGATAACTTCCCTAACCGCGCAGTAGGTGTGGTATTAAAACGCATCGTGTTCCCATGGGGCCGTACCTTGCGTAAAGCGTCAGATAAAATAGAGCATCAGGTTGCGCGTATTATGCAAACACCTTGCGAAGCGCGTTCACGTTTAGGCTCGCATTTATATCTGACTAACGAGCCAGGCAATCAGTTAGGCCGGGTTGAACAGGTGCTGCTGGATATTCTGGCTGCAGAACCGCTGTTTGATAAAGTCAGTAAAGCGGCGAATAAGCGCCTGCCATTCTACCGTTTGCACGAAGTTGCTGATTTAGGTCTGGAGCTTGGCGTGATCAGTAAAGATGAAGCTAATAAATTACGCTTAGCAGAAGAAGGTCGCTTATTCGTCATTAATGTTGATGACTTCGAGCCGGAGTATCTGGCAGCGGATAACAGCCTGACCCAGCAGCCAAATGGCGCCGATGCCCTGAATGAGCAGCAAAGTAAAAAGACCAAAGCGGCCTGATTAATGTCGCCTCTTTAATAAAAAAACCTGCCAGCTGGCAGGTTTTTTTTGTCTGATAATTCAGCAAATTATTACTGAGTTATCACTGCTAAGCTATCACAGCTTTTTGCCAGCTGTCAGAAGTTAACAACTAACGGCGCAGAGCACTGGGCAGTACTATCAAGACATAAACGGTAAGTCGCGCTGTTTATTGCCGGGTTTTTAAACTGATCGTTATAACGACCAGGCCGGCTTAACGTTGCTACCGGTGCATCATCCCGATACAGCGTTAATGCCTGCTGAGCATCACTGCTCCAGCGCAATTGCACCAAAGTGGCGCCTGAGCGGCTGCGATTAACCCGGATTAGCTCCAGATTAATATCCAGTGGCGGATATACCGGTGCCAGCTGCAGAGCCACAATTACCGGATCGTGATCTGACGAGCGGTAAGCATCCGGCGCATAATAATCAAACAGTTGCTGCTCGGATTTAAACTCAGTGTTGTAATCAAGCGCAATGGGCTCATCAGCATTAATGTTCCATTTGGCCGCATCTGCCACCACGTCCAGAGCATGCTGATTCAGCAGGGCATGATCCAGTGAGCCGGCCAGGCCCTGGAATACATAACCATAGCTGTCTGTTTTACCAAGCACGTCAAACACGTTGTAATAACCTGCTGTCGCCAGAGTCGTTATCGGATCTTCTTTGGCATAGGCATTTAAATCACCGATAACCAGCGCCGGAATATCAGCAAAATGGCTATCGGCAAAGATGCCGATAGCTTCTGCCGCGCGGGTCCGGCTCAGGTTACAGTTACCCTGGCCATCGCCGGTGTCGCCATCTGCTGCTCCACAACCCGAGCCTTTCGATTTAAGATGGTTAACCATTACCGCAAATTCAGCGTTATTGTCCAGCAAGCGGAAGCGCTGGGCTAACATCGGCCGGTTACGGCTGTCGTCAAACAATGGCTGGCCGCTGCCATCCAGCGCTGAATTTGCAGAGTTCAGCAAACGGGCAGGTTCTGCCGGGGCCAGTAAATCTGCCCGGTACAGCAAGCCGACGGTGATTTCATCGGTACCAATTACGCCTGTTCCGGGTTGGACAAACTGCCAGTCAGCCTGTCCGGTTACCTGACGTAAGCCTGCTACCAAGTCTGCTATTGCCGAGGTGCTGGCAAAACCATCATTTTCCAGTTCCATTAAGCCGATAACACTGGCATCCAACCCGGCCATCGCGGCCAGAATTTTCGCCCGCTGCCGTTCAAACTCAAGCGTCGAATCCGCACCCCGCGCAGTTGGGAAACCACCGCCTAAACCATCACCATTAAAGTAATTCAGCACATTAAAGCTGGCGACTTTTACGTTACCATCAGCTTGCAGGGCCGGGCTTGAACTTCTGGGATTATCGGCCAGAATGGTGACCGGCGCGTTGGGCATAATCCGGTATTCATTAAAGGAGTAATACAAAGTACCGGTTAATCCGACCACAGTATCGCCACCCCGTACCGGATTAGCGGCACTTAGTGCCGGGGCAGGATAAGGCACCAGCGCCGGATTTTGCACCGAACTGTTGTCATCCAGAATAATCCGGTTTAGCTGCTGTGCAGCCGCCAGCGCAATAGCCTCCGCGCCCGGCGTGACCACCTGAGTAGGCGTAAAGCGGCGGCCGTTTGCTAAGGTAAGCTCGCCAAACCGGCCCAGGGTAAAGGTATCATTTACCGTCAATGGTTCGGAAAAACTGACCAGCATGCCTTCATGCGCCTCAAAGTAGGCCATATCAGGTACCGGTAATGCTATTTCAGTAGCCTGAGGCAATGGTGCGCTACCACAATCAACGGTCGCGGCAATGCCGGTAAGCTGAGTCATGGTAAAGAATTCAGCCACATTAGCCTGTAACCTTACCCGCTGGCCGGTGGCGACTGTCAGGTTTGCACTACCTGTATAGACGAAAACCCCTTCTGAGGTCATTGGGTCACTATCTTCTGTACCCGGCACAGACTGAATAGTAAAGCCCTGTAATCCTGGCAGGGTTTGGGTAACAACGGCTTCAACCACCAGGGTTTGCCCGACTAACGGACTGGCATCACCACTGCCCTGAATCTGATGAATGGCTGTAAATGGCGCGCCACAGCTTAAATCCAACTCCGGATCCGGCTCGGGGTCTACCGGACCACCGCCTTCACCGTTAAACAGACCAATATCACTGAAATCGTCCTGGGCAAAACCAAGCCATTGATCTGCAGGCTCAAAGGTATCAAACGGATTAGTGTCATAACTTACTGCAGAGCGGCGTAAGGTGTCATTGGCAGTGGTAATACTGCCCGAACCCCAGGCCGAACCCGGGTCAAAACCTATCTGGCCAATGCTGTCGACAACGTCACCATTTTTGGTCAGGGTAATGGCATCGTCACCATTCCACAGTCCACCACCGATTGTCTGATCTGCCAGCAGCAGTAGCTCTTCCGCCGCACTGGCAGAGGCAAAGACATAGGTTGCACCCGGGGCCAGGTCACCATTTAATGCGACACTGACACCCGCACTGGTAGCGCCATTAAAAAATACGTTAAGCCGGTAATCTGCCAGATTAAGGCTGTTACTGGTCGGATTATAAAATTCTACTGCCTTATTATTACCTGAACCTTCAACATATTCTGAAATAAAGAGTTCAGCATCAGCAGTTGGGGCCAGTAGCAGAGCAATACTGGCAGCTAAGATGGTTTTTTTCATCGCGGATCCCTGAGATTATTGTTATAAAAAAATAAAGCACCCTACCATAACGCTAATTTATGTCACTTTCATTAACCTTTTAACAAATGCTTGACTTATTATTTTACATAAACTTGTCAGATTTTTTTACTAGTAAATATCGGCGTTTTCAGGTTAACTGGAAGGCCATATTTAAAGGAGTGTTCATGTTTAACGTTAATCAGTATTTTGAAGGTAAGGTTGCGTCAATCGCTTTTGCCGGTGAGCAGCTGCCGGCCACCGTCGGTGTGATGGCACCAGGCGAATATGAGTTTGGCACCAGTCAGTATGAAGTAATGAGCGTAATAAGTGGTGCCCTGACGGTAATGTTACCGGGCAGCAACGCCTGGCAAACCTTTAGCAGTGGCCAGCAATTTGAAGTTGCCGCTAATGTTAAATTTCAGGTAAAAGTAAACCAGGATACCGCTTACCTTTGTACCTATGCATAATAACCATTAACACCTTTTACCGAGTAGCCTATGCGCGGAATGCGAAGTACAGCCAAACAACCTGAACCGCAGAAACGCCCTGAAGCACTACGATTAGGCCAGACCGTGGCGACGCTCTGGCCTTATTTAATGGCCTTTAAGGGCCGGGTATTGCTGGCGGTCGTAGCGCTTATCGCGGCCAAAGCGGCTACCTTGCTGATGCCCTGGGCGTTAAAAGAAATTATTGATAAGCTCGACACCAATGTCAGTACCTTACTGGTATTACCCGCTGCATTGTTGCTGCTATATGGTGGGTTGCGGTTTGCATCGGTATTTTTCGGCGAGCTGCGGGATGCATTGTTCGGCCGGGTTACCGAACATGCCATGCGTCAGATTGGCTTAAAAGTCTTTAATCATTTACATAGTCTGGAACTGGCATTTCATCTGGACCGGCAAACCGGCGGGATCAGCCGGGATATCGAGCGTGGCAGTAACGGTTTAAGCTTTTTAATGCGCTTTTTAATGTTTAACATTGTGCCAACCCTGTTTGAGATTCTGGCAGTAGCAGTTATTTTCAGCCTGTTGTTTTCTCCGCTTTATGCGGTGATTACCGTGATTGCCGTTGGTTTGTATATCTTTTTTACTGTCTTTGTCACCGAGTGGCGTAATAAGTTTATTCGTGAAGCCAATCAGGCGGATAACACCACTAACAGCCGCGCCATCGACAGCCTGCTGAATTACGAAACGGTCAAATACTTTAATAATGAAGCCTATGAAGCAAAAATTTATGATGGCTTTCTGGCCAACTGGGAACAGGCCCGCCTGAAAAATCGCTTAAGCTTGCTGGCACTGAACTCCGGCCAGGCATTTATTATTGCTGCTGCCATTACCAGCCTGATGTGGCTGGCAGCAGCAGAAGTTACCCAGGGTAATATCAGCCTGGGTGAACTGGTGATGGTAAATGCCTATATGATCCAGCTGTTTTTACCGCTGAATTTTTTAGGCTTTGTTTACCGTGAAATTCGCCGGGCGCTGACCGATTTAGAAAATATGCTTGGCCTGCTAAAACGTCAGCCAGCGATCAGCGACGCGCCGGATGCAGCAACACTTAACGTGACGGCCGGGCGCATTCAGTTTGCTGATGTCCGTTTTGGTTACCAGGCCAGCCGGCCTATTGTTAAAGGCCTGAGTTTTACCGTCTCAGCCGGCAGCAAAGTGGCTATTGTCGGCGCCAGTGGTGCTGGTAAAAGCACCCTCGCCCGCTTGCTGTACCGTTTTTACTCACTAACTGGCGGCCAGATCACCATTGATGACCAGGATATCAACAGCGTTACCCTGGACAGTTTGCGCCGGGCCATTGCGATAGTGCCACAGGATACCGTGCTGTTTAACAGCAGCATTCGCGATAACATTCAGTACGGCAACCCCGATGCCAGTGCCGCTGACGTTGATCAGGCCATAGCGTTGGCTCATTTGCGCAGCTTTATCGACAGCCTGCCGCAGGGGGATGCTACCGTGGTCGGTGAGCGCGGCCTGAAAGTATCGGGCGGCGAAAAACAGCGAATTGCCATTGCCCGGGCGATTTTAAAAAAATCACCCATTCTGGTGTTCGATGAAGCCACCTCGGCGCTTGATTCCAGCTCTGAGCAGGCGATTTTACAGGCAATGCGCGAGGTGGCCCGCAACCATACCAGCCTGGTGATTGCCCACAGGCTGTCTACCATTACCGATGCCGATACTATTCTGGTGTTAAAAGATGGCATCCTGGCGGAACAAGGCAACCATCAGCAGCTGCTAGCCCGTCAGGGTGAATACGCCCGCATGTGGCAGTTACAGCAACAACAGCATCGCTGAACAACAGATGCTGTAAAGCGTCTTTGCAGCAGCAGTCAGAACGGACAGGCCGGATATTGCTGTAACGTTGCCGAGGCCAGTTGTCTCAGTTGTTGCTGATTGCTACGGCTTACCGATATTGCCGGCATATAGGGTAATTGATCGACCGGATCGCCGGTAATTACTTCGTAAAATAACATGGCGGTTAGCAGCGTTCCTGCCGCATTTGCATGATTGCCATCAGCCATATGCAACCGCAGTTCTGGCTGCTGCCGGATACTGGCGTACCAGGCTAATGGTACCGGAGCAACGCAGGCGGCCTCTTCCTCAGCAATAGTCCGGTGCAGCGCATAAACCCGGTTTCCTTCCTCACTATTTTGATATCTGGCATGCTCAGGAAATAGTATTGGTGTCGCTTGACGGGATTTAATTAACGCCAGCCAGAACTTAGCAGCATCTGTTGGATAGTTCACTAAACCTGAGGTGGAATATTTCTGTCCCTGGACGATAACATGACTCCAGTACTGAGTAACAAGTAACGATTCGGTTTCGGAATCCATTAGTCGCTCGTCCAGAAAGCCAGCACCACCTGCGACCACAGTTTGTACTGACGCCTGCGGCCTGCCTACCTGCAGTAATTGCTGCAGCACCTCCGCCAGATTATTACCCCGGACATGACTATTACCCAACAAGGCAATCCGAAACTCATTTACTGTGCGGTTATCCGGGACACTTTGGCCCGCGCCCTCTACCGCAGGCTTTGGCGGTAAAACCACAGCCTCAGGCTGCTCGACAGTTTGCTCCGAGGCTGATTTACATCCTGCAACAGCACAGCAGAATAACAGCAGTAAGAAACTATTTGTAAATGATAACCGTACCATAAGTCGCTCAACAAACTTAGTGAAGTGATAAGTCAGGATATGAAAAAGGCAGTCATAACAACAGCTGTGCAAGCTGATGTTTAACGGATGAATTGCTTATCAAAATCTTACGCCCGGAAAACCGCTCATTACCGGCTACTCTGAGATTGCGCCAGATCAACCCCTGATCAGCAAAAGGCGTCTATGCTTTACAAAACAATAGAAAATGGAGGCGCTATGCCACTACAGGAATTAAAGCATAAATTAATCGTGCAGAAGATGCAGTTAGAGCGCCAGCTAAACGCCATTCATCACGATTTTCAGCAGGGCCGCAGCGCTGATGCCGCCGAGCAGGCTGCTGAGCGGGAAAACGAACAGGTGCTGAACTCGCTGGAATACAACGCGGCAGAAGAGCTGAAGCAAATTAATATTGCGCTGCAACGGATGGAACATGGTGAGTATCTGTATTGCAGTCGCTGTGGTGAGGACATTGGCCTGGAGCGGTTAAATGCCGTGCCCTTCACCACCTTGTGTATCAGCTGCGCCAATACACCGGTATAACCGGATAGCCTCCGGCAACCTTCAGCCAAGATGCTGCCGGAAAAACGCCAGCGTGCGCTGCCACGCCAGTTCGGCCATTTCTTTATTGTAGCGGGCAGTAGAGTCGTTATGAAAACCATGGTGCGAATCGGCATAACGGTGCACAGTAAATTGCACATTATGCTGCTGCAGCAACGCTTCGGCCTCCGGCCACCTTGCATTCACCCGCTCATCCAGCTCGCCCAGCTGCACCAGCAGTGGCGCTTTAATATCCGCGATTTTATCTGCCGGTGGCGGTGAGCCGTAAAAAGGCACGCCGGCGTCCACCACATCCGGTAATTCGGCTGCCAGTAAGTTGGTCATGGCCCCGCCAAAACAAAAGCCGACCACGCCCAGTTTGCCAGTGGTGCCATCGAGCTTATTCAACCACAGCGCTGCGGCTTTTAAATCAGCAATGATTTTCTGGCCATCCATACTGCGCTGCATTTGCCGGCCATCATCATCATTGCCAGGATAACCGCCAAGTGGCCAAAGCGCATCGGGCGCAAACGCAATAAAGCCAGCCTTGGCCAACCGCCGGGCCACATCTTCAATATACGGGTTTAAACCGCGGTTTTCGTGAATTACCAGCACCGCAGGCAACTTTGCGCCTGGCTTTGCCGGCTTGACTAAATAACCCCGGCCTTCACCATGCCCCTCCGGCGAAGGGAATGTCTGATAGGTTGCGGTAATATCAGGATCATTAAACGACACCTGCTCGGCCAGCGCGTAATTAGGCAGTAGCGCACCCAGAATACTGGCCGCTGTGGCAGTACCGATTGCCAGGCCGCCAACAGCGGTTAGAAAATCCCGGCGATTTATCATGCCATGAGCGTATTTATCATATAATTCATAAGCTTTTTCCGGTATTGCGGCAGGTTGTACTTTTTTATTGTTATTCATAGTTTTGTTCCTGGTTTCCAGTTGTCTGATTTACGATAGCAATAACGCATGCAAATTCCGGTACGCTGGGCACGTAACTGAAGTTTAGTATAACGGTAAAAAAATAGTTCGCAGCTAGCTGCCTGCCCACTGGTAAACAGCATGGCAACTGATATGCTAATCAACATTATTGGTATGGGAGAAAAACAGGAAAAATTATGTTACTGGCAGTGTTAGCGTTAATTTCCGGCTTGGCGTTATTAGTCTGGAGTGCAGATCGTTTTGTTGACGGTGCCGCCGCGGCGGCCCGTTTTGGTGGCATGCCACCGTTATTAATTGGCATGCTGGTGGTCGGCTTTGGTACCTCGGCACCGGAAATGGTGGTTTCCGCCATGGCTGCGGCTGATGGCAACCCTGCTTTGGCTCTCGGTAATGCCTATGGCTCGAATATTACCAATATTGCGCTGATTATTGGTTTAGTTGCGCTGATAAGCCCCATCAATGTGCACTCCCAGGTACTGAAAAAAGAACTGCCTTTGCTGCTGGCCATTACCCTGTTTGCCGGCTGGCAAATGTTTGACCATCAGTTAAGCCGGTTAGACGCCTGGTGTCTACTGGCAGTGTTTGCTTTCGTCATGGCCTGGTCAGTCTGGCAGGGTATGCGCAACCCGCAGGATGCGCTGGCAGCCGACGTTAACACTGAGCTTAGCAGCAACAGCATGACCTTAAAACAGGCCCTGCTCTGGCTGGTGCTCGGCCTGGTACTGCTGATTGTGGCCTCACGTTTTCTGGTGTATGGCGCCGTCTATATTGCTCAGGGTCTGGGGGTCAGTGATCTGGTCATCGGCCTGACTGTGGTGGCCGTGGGTACGTCGTTACCAGAACTGGCCTCGTCGTTAATGGCGATTAAAAAAGGCGAGCATGATATCGCCCTTGGCAATATTATTGGCTCTAACCTGTTCAATACTTTAGCCGTGGTGGGTATTGCTGCTTTAATACAGCCGATGGCGGTCGATTCACTGGTGCTCAGCCGCGACTGGACCCTGATGTTCGGCTTAACAGTGGCGTTGCTGGTGCTGGGTATCGGCATCAAAAAAGCGGGCCGGATTAACCGGCTGGAAGGCGCTTTATTGCTGGCGGTATTTTTTGGCTATACCGGTTATTTGATCAGCACTGCGTTCTGATACCTCCCTCTATTTCTGTGCGACTTGTGGCTTACATTAGTCGCACAGAAAACTCTGCTTACAGTTTTTTGCCAACAGCTATCCCTACCCTGTGCTATTACTTGTTGGAATTAAAATGCCAATATCACAATAAAAACTCAGGGGACACTCATGTTTAAACCCAAAAAACTGGCGATGCTCTGCTGCATTGCTCTTGGTCTGACTGCAGCCACAGCCGCCGCAAATGATGGCAGCCGTCTGCTGCAACAACCTGATATCTCTGCAAATCATCTGGCCTTCGTTTATGGCGGCGATATCTGGTTAACCGACCGCAATGGCCAGAACCCACGTCAGCTTACCAGCGATCCGGCCAGTGAATTTGCGCCGTCGTTCTCACCTGACGGTAACTGGATTGCCTTCTCTGCCAGCTATAACAACAACACCGATGTCTATGTTATGCCGGCAACTGGTGGCCCGGCTACCCGGCTGACTTTTCATCCGTCTGCCGATACTGTTAACGGCTGGAGCCCGGATGGCAAAAAAGTACTATTTGCTTCAAACCGGGAAATTGCTAACAGCCGCAGTAATCAGCTGTATCAGATAAGTGTTGACGGTGGTTACCCGGCTAAGTTAATGGAAGCGGTCGCTTATGAAGGGCAGCTATCTGATAACGGTAATAAACTGGCTTATCGCCCTAATAATATGGCCTACAGCGGCGCCAGTGGCTGGCGTTTGCATCGTGGTGGCAGCACGCCACCGGTCTGGATTATTGATTTAGAAAAACAGCAGCTGGAGAAAATCCCGCACCCTAATGCCAACGAATTTAATCCGTTCTGGCTGGGTGATACGGTCTATTTTTTATCTGATCGGGACAACGTGGCAGTTAACTTGTTTCAGTATCGCGACAAACAGGTTAAGCAGCTGACCAATAATACCGACTGGGATCTGCGCAGCGCGGCTGGCCATGGCAACAGCATTGTCTATGAAGCCGGTGGCTATTTGCATCAGTTTGATGTCAGCAGCGGCCAGAGTAAGCCCATTGCTATCAATATCAGCACTCAGTCAGCTCAGAAACGGCCGCAGTGGAAGGATGCCAGTAAAACCTTAACCAGCGTCCGGCTGTCAACTACCGGCCAGCGGGTGGTAGTCAGTGCCCGCGGCGATGTTTTTACCGTACCGGTAAAAGACGGCAGCACCCGTAACCTGACACAAACCAGCGGCGTGCGGGAATTCGACGGCTTATGGAGCCCGGATGGCAAGCAGGTGGCCTATATTTCCGATAAGGGCAATAAGCATCAGCTGGTATTGGAAAACCAGGATGGTTTAAGCGAGCCAGAGGTCTATCCTCTGGCCGACAGCGGCTATTTTAACCTGCTGAGTTTCTCACCTGATGGCAACCTGATTGCTTATCATGATAATCATTTAAATCTGTATGCCTTCAACCTGAAAACCAAGCGCAGCCAGAAACTCGATACGTCTCTGCGGCGCACCGATTTTAACGTGTCATTCTCACCAGACAGCCGCTACCTGGCCTATACCGTCGCCGGTACCAATTATTTTAGTCAGATCAAATTGTTTGATTTTCAGAATAATAAAACCAGCCAGATCACCGATGGTATGAGCGAAGCAGACGATCCGGTATTTACCCAGGACTACCTGTACTTTACCGCGTCGGTAAATACTGGCCCATCACAGGTTGGCCTGGATTTATCGACCCGCGAGCGGCCGGTGCGCAAAGCCATTTATGCTTATGTGCTGGCCAGTGACGGTAAATCGCCGTTGCTGCCGGAAAGTGGCGATGAGCCGGCAAAATCCGCTGCCGCCAAAGACGATAAAAAAGACGATAAAAAAGGTAAAGATGATGATAAACCGACAATAAAACCGGTAAAACTTGACTTAAATGGCCTGCAGGATCGGATTGTTGCCATTCCGGTCGCCGAGCGCAACTACGATAACTTATCAGTGGCCAGCGACGGTGCGCTGTTTTATCTGGAGCGGACTCAGCCAGGCAGCAGCAACGAGCTGCCAGGCAGCGATGGTCGCAACACTGCCACGTTACACCGGTTTGATTTTGAAGAGAAAAAGGCCGAGAGCGTTAAGCAGGATATCGCCAGTTACACCTTAAGTGCCGATGGTAAAAAAATCTTAATGGTTAGCATGCCTAATAAGCTGGAAGTGGGTGATGCTAAAGCCAAACCAGAGGCGAAAGCGGTGTCGTTAGCTGAAGTACGTAGCTTCGTTGACCCGGCTGAAGAATGGCAGCAGATTTTTGATGATGCCTGGCGCATGCAGCAGGAATACTTTTACGATGCCGATATGCATGGCATTAACTGGCAGGCCATTTACGATAAATACCAGCCCATGCTCGCTCATGTCCAGCGCCGGGAAGACTTAAACGACGTGCTGGTGCAAATGATTGCCGAGCTGCAGGTTGGCCATAACCGGATTGGCGGTGGCGATGTTCATCAGGAAGGCAGCAGCAAAGTCGGTTTACTCGGTGCTGATTTTGCAATTAACAACGGCAAATATCAGTTTAAAACAGTTTATACCGGCGATCGCTGGAGCCCGTTTTTAAAAGCACCGCTAAGCGTGCCGGGTGCCAGTGCCGAAGCCGGCGATTATTTACTGGCCATCAATGGCCAGGAATTGAACGCCAGCGATAATGTGTACTCGCTGTTAGATAATACTCAGGGCAAACAAGTGGTACTGCGCATTGCCGACGATGCCCGTGGTAAAAACCAGCGCAATATTACGGTAGAGCCGGTAGCCAGTGAAAGTCAGCTGCGTTTGTGGCACTGGGTAGAGCAAAACCGCAAGCTGGTTAGTGACAAAACAGATGGCAAGGTAGCCTATGTTTATTTGCCCAATACCGCTGATGGTGGCTTTTACTTCTTTAACCGGATGTTCTTTGCTCAAACCGATAAACCGGCGGTCATTCTGGATGAGCGCAAAAACGGGGGTGGCCAGGCAGCCAATTACATTACCGAAATTCTGGCCCGGCCGTTTTTATCCGGCTGGAAAGACCGCGATGGGCTGATCTTTACCACACCGGGCGCCGGTATTTATGGCCCGAAAACCATGCTGATTGATCAGGATGCCGGCTCAGGTGGCGACTTCCTGCCGTGGGCCTTTAAACGCCTCGACCTGGGGACTACTATCGGCACCCGCACCTGGGGTGGCTTAATTGGTATTTCCGCCAACCCGCCAATGATTGACGGTGGCTTCCATGTGGTGCCGTTCTTCCGCTTCTACACGCCGGATGGTGAATGGCGGGTAGAAAACGAAGGTGTCGCCCCGGATATCGTGGTCGAGCTCGACCCTATCGCGGTCAATAAAGGCATCGATGTCCAGTTAAACCGGGCTATCGAGCATACGTTAAAAGAGCTGAAAGCCAATCCGCCGAAAGATCACAGTAAGGCGCCGGCTATGCCGACCAAACTGGGTTTGTAACCTTCAGGCTAAAAAAAAACCGCTGCAATGCAGCGGTTTTTTTTTAGCCTGAAAAGCCAGACTTTTCATATCACCTTAAAATGAGCTTTTCCTGGTTTAAATTCCGCTCGGCCGGAATATCACTTAAATATTCAATAAACTCCACTTCAAAGCCGGCCGGGTCGACAAAGTAAATGTTTTTCCGATACGGCTCGTCAGCACCCGTTTTGGCAATGGCATAACCGGTATTCTTCAGCCGGGCAATCACCGCATCCAGGTTAGTCGTCACATAAGCAAAATGAGCAAACCCAACACTATGCCCCGCCAACTCGCGATTGCTGCCCTCACCGTGATCGCTCAGTGCCAGATAGTGATAATCGTCGCCAAAATGCAGCCATTTGCGCGGCTTGCCATACCACTCGCCCTCGCCTTCATCCCGAATGCGCCAGTGCGGGAAAGCCGCGCGGTAAAAATGCAGCATGGCGTCCATATCCGCTACCACTAAATTCACATGTTCCAGATACATTGTTATCTCCTACTCGTTATGTGTTTTGAATTACTTGTTTCGGACTATTTGTTTTGCGCTACTTGTTTTGCGTTATTTATTTTGCATAGCCCGGTTAAACAACCGGAATAAATGGCATAAAAAACTGCGGCAGCGCGGCAGTTCGTGGTCTGGCGGGTACGTCATTGCATTTCTCCTTGCATTAATTCGACCGGCAGGTTAAAACCTCAAGCTAAGTTGAGGTAAAGTGTTTTTTTAAGGTTGGCGTAAAAAAATTGCGGAGCAGAATATGGCAGAAGCAACCTGGAGTGTCGGCCGTGTGGCGAAACGTTGTGGCGTTAAGGTCAGTACGCTGCACTTTTACGAACAAAAAGGCCTGATTAAAAGCTGGCGCAATAACGGCAATCAGCGCCGTTATAAACCTGAAGTGCTGCGGCGTATTTCAATCATTAAAGCCGCTCAAAAACTGGGCATCGGCCTGGAAGAAGTAAAGCAGGCCTTTTTGTCGCTGCCGGATAACCGCACCCCCACCACCGAAGACTGGCAATTGCTATCAACCAACTGGCAGCAAATGCTCGATGCCCGAATTAGCTATATGCAAAAGCTGCGCGACCAGCTAACCGGCTGTATTGGCTGTGGTTGCCTGAGCATGAACAGCTGCCCGCTGTATAATCCGCAAGATGTATTAAGTGCTAGGGGCAGCGGCCCGGTGCTACTGGATCAGGCATAAAGCCGGCACCAGGCGTAGTATGTTAACCTAAGCCAGATCCGTCAGGCTCTTTTACAAATCCAGCCCAATTTAAACAATCTAAAGTAGTAGGTACTTGTATACTAAACCTATTATTTTTCCGGTGTAAATCTTGCTTAGTTGTTAACCAGCTACCTTAACACCCTCCTAATGCAGTACCTGTAGCTTACCCATTCCTGCCATGTCGTAAGTGGTGAGAATAACGCATACGTTGTATCGTTACTGTTAAGGAATATCTATGTCTACTAAACTAAAACTACTTACCTTGCCTTTATTGGTGCTGTTTTTATTTAGCCAGTTTGCTGAGGCGGGCCTGGTCAGAACCGGCGGCAGAGGCGATTTCAGCGCCAATTTCTCCCAGGCTTTTTACTATGTTGATAACCAGTATTTAAACGAGGTCGGCATTATTGAGTCGGCTTTTGATTTTGATAGCCCGAAAGCAGCCAATAGCATAGTGCGGGCCGTTGGCGGCGGTGGCAGAGGTTTGGGTGCCGTGCCTAATGACTGTATTAAAGGTTATACCCAGGATGATTTAGATAACTTAGACCAGGAAATAAACTTTCTGTACCAAGACTTTGATAACGGTTTAATCACTGAAGACGAATTAAACGTCGGCATCGCCGCATTAGAGTTCGCAATTTACGGCGAGCCCTGCGTCTGGGAATTTAACCAGGGTGATGCGCTATCGATGTTTGGTTTTTTTAGTCTGTATTTTAATACGCCAGATGTTAGCTACAACGTACGCTGGTTAATCGATGACGTTTCCCTGCCCGGCGATATTAATACCGCAGGCGATCTGGTGACGCCGGATGGTACCATTAATAATGGTTGGGTAACCTTAAATACACCACCTACTATGGCTTTTGCCCCGGGTGACTATATGGCTTATGTTTCTGTCAGCTTATCGTCCAGCGCCGGCCGATTTTTCTGGACCAGTAACCAGCCAGGGGACGAAATAGTATTCGAGCAAAAATGTATTGAAAAGCCGAATCCTGACTTCGACCCGGACAATCCGGATGCTGGCATTGACCCCTTTATTGAGGTCTGTGGCTATACCAATGTCGACAGAAACGATTCAGAAGTGAATAACCCGCCACTTTCGTTTTTCTCTGATGGTGAAATGCTGCGTATTCTGCCGGCCATTGACGGCCCGGTTACCCCGGTAAATGCGCCAGGCTCTATTGCGCTATTGGTGATGGGCTTATTCGCTATGGGCTTAAGAAGGCAGTTTAAAACTCAAAGCTGATATTCTCTCCCTGAAACTTTTATTAAAACAAAACAGGCTCAAGCCTGTTTTGTTTTTAAAATGATATTACTCAGTAAATAACTTTAGCGCCTCGGCTTTTTGCCGCGCTAAATCCTGATCTAGAAAGTGAATTAACTGCTGAAATTCAGGTTCATTGGCCAGGCTTGCCAGCAATGGGTCATATTTGGTCCAGTATTCCCGCCAGCCAATATCAATCGCCTTGGTCAGCGACTGAACAGCTTCAGTTGGCTTACCTTCTAACGCATAAATCCGGGCTGCCAAATAATGCAGTTCAAAATAGGTTATCGAAGATTGCAGCTGCTGCGCTAATAAGCTTTGGCACTGCTCAATTAAACTTTGTGCTACTGCGCTATTACCCCGTTCAAGCTCAGCCCAGGCCACTTCAATGGCTGGTGAGCAATGCGGCATACCAAACCGCTCTGCCTCGTCAACCAAGTCAAATTTATCGGTAAACAATTTTAGCGCCTGCTGTTTATCACCAAACATCGCCTGATACCAGCCTGCCTCAAACTGCAGCCAATAATCATCTGGATTGCTTGCCAACTTAAAATCCATTCGTGCAAATAATGCGGTAAAATCTTGTTCAAAAATTAATAGTGTTTCCTGATAAAAATCAGTAGTACTGGCCCACTCCGGCTCTTTAGCCATTTTTTTAACAATATTAGTGAGTCCCAGATTTACCATTGGGCTGATTAATTTATGGCCCAAAGCATGATTGTCAGGCGAGAGTTTTATTGCTTTTTGTGCTTCAGCAATAGCACCGACTAAATTACCCTGACTAAAATAGATATCGGCTAAGCCCTGGTGTGGAAAAGGTGACTGCGGGAAGTCCAGTTGCATTTGTTTAAAAATAGCTGCCGCTTCGTCAAAGCGGCCAGCCCGGGTTAGTGCGCGCCCCAGATTATAAGTGTTAGTCTGAAATAATGGATCAAGTTGCTCGGCCTGCTCTAAAGCTTGCAACGATTCATCAAAGCGCTGCAGAGAATTTAACGCCAGAAACTTCCACATATAGGCAATCGCCAGACTGGGATTGAGCTCAATCGCTCGATCATAGTCAGTAATAGCGTGATCAAATTCATTTTGTACATATGAAACAAATCCATTTACCAGATGCGCCTCAGCCATTTCTGGCTGACGAGCTAATGCTTTATCAATATTTTGCTGAGCGAGGTTTGCTGCAATATCAGTTTTAATAATACCGAAGCCTTCTCGAATTTCTGACAGTAACAATAACGTATCCGCCAGCCCCACATACCCATTGGCATATTCCGGGTCGAGTGCAACTGCCTGCTCGAATAACTGGCGGGCTTGCTGCATAGATTCAGTGGTTTGTTTGCGGTACTGCTCACGGCCTTTTAAATACAGCACATAGGCATCGGCATTACGGGTACTGGCAAGGGCATTAAAACTGCCGGCCTCTGCATATTTATCCTGTAACTGGTTTACCACCGAGCGGCCAATATCCTGCTCCAACTTCGCCACGTCAGCTAACTCACGGGCGTAGCTGTTGCTCCACAGGGTGCCGCCGCTTTTAACATCCAGCAACTGCACCCGCACTTTTAGTCGCTGGCCGCTTGCCTTAACGCTGCCGGTCAGCACGGTATCAACCTGCAGGCGCTGACCAATCTGCTGCGCGGTTAAGCCCTGTTCGCTTAAAAACTGGCTGGAGCGCGAGGCCGATACTTTAAAATTAGCGGCACTACCCAGTAAGCTGGTCATTTCCTCTGCTAAGCCCAGCGCTAAATAGCCCTGATCCTGTGCCTCGCTATCATCACTAAATGGCAATACCGCAATGGTGCTGGTACTGGCCTGGCGCGCTTCAGTTAATGCCTGTTGCTTTGCCAGCTGTTGCTGCTCAAGTACGCCATAGTACTCAATGCCAACATAGCCACAGACCAGCATAACCAACAGCAAACCGGCCCACTGGCTGGCCCCGGGCGCTGCAGCGGGCTTATCCTGCTGATTAGCACTGGCCGTGCGTTTAATGCCGCCAAAACTAATATCACAATACCAGGCCAGATAGATAACCAGCGGCAGGCAGCACATCAGCAGCACAAAAACAGCCGAACCCAGCAAAGGGTTAAGTGCCAGCGTACTGGTTAACACCGCAATAACCTGCAGTAGTAACCAGCTAAGCGCCAGATAAACCAGGGTTGATTTAAACACGGCACGCCGTTTTAGCTCGCTAAGAAAGGTTTTCAAAATAGGATAGACTTTAGAGGCATCGAATATATAAAGCCTAGTCAACAACCCGGATTTCCACAACAACCCCAGCCGTGATGGGCCGTGTTTGACTGAACTTTAACGACCCCGCCCCAGGTGAACACCGTTAGCCTTCAAAAAAAATGGACAACTGTTCACTGAATTTATTTTAAATGCCATTTTAATAATATAGCTTAAGTTCTTTAAATTCAATTAATTAAAACTAATTATGAAAATAAATAATAATTCAAACTGGCCAAATCAGATATTTTAGTGTACAACTGTGCGCTGAAAATACCCCTTAATATCAGCGTATAGTAGATAACGATAGTGAAACTGAATTTACCCCGCCTTTGGCGCGCCTTTTGTTTAATGCTGGCAAACCAGCCGTCTTTAACCCTGTACTTGCTACCGTTATTACAACGACTTTGGCCCGGTTTTTTACCCGGGCTGTATCGGGCAAGGCTTTTAAGCCGGCAGTGGCAAACGCCGGATATGCTGCAGCTTACCTTAGATGTCTCAGGCCGCTGGCCGGGCTTTGTGCCAGGCCAGCATATTATGTTAGCCATTAAGCATGATGGCCGTTACCTTAGCCGCCCTTTTAGTATCTGCTCTTCGCTGAAACTGTGGCAAAGCCGGCAGCAAATACAGCTGTGCTGCAAAGTTAATCCGGCTGGTGAAGTCACTCCGCTGTTAGCCGCATTACACCAACACAGCGACATTAATATCAGCCGGGCCCAGGGTGATTTTCACTGGCAGCAGCCTGCCCTGCCTGCGGTGTTTATTGCCGCGGGCTCGGGCATTACCCCGATTGCGGCGATGCTGCTAAGCCAGCGCCACTGGCTGGCGCCGGTAATTCTGTATTACCGCTGCCGCGGCCCCGAAAATGCGGCGCTGTTAACTGAACTTAACCAGCTGGCGGCCAGCCAGCCGATGTTTACTTTATATCTGTCTGATAGCAGCACAGAACCTGCCGGAAGCTGGCAGCAGCAACTGGCTGGCGATGTGGCCAGCAAGCAATTGTACCTGTGCGGACCTGCCGGGTTTATGCAGCAGACTCGCGCCATACTTTTAAAAAGTGGCGTTACTGCCGGCCATATTCAGCAGGAACAATTTGGCTTAACCATACCAGCAGCCGTTACTGCTGCCGCTGGAAACCAGCCACTTAGCGGCCACTTTATCAGTGCCGGCATCAGTAAAACGGTGTTATTAAACGCTCAGCAAAGCCTGCTGCAAAACGCTGAAGAGCATGGCCTTAACGCCCGCTTTGGTTGCAGGATGGGTGTGTGTTTTCAGTGCGTCTGCGACAAGGTGTCCGGCCAGGTGCGCGATATTAGAAGCGGCGCCTTAAGTGGCCATGGCTTTGAGCAAATTCAGCTGTGTGTCAGCCAGCCGGTAACTGAACTCGTGGTTAAGCTATAAAATAAGCTGTAACAGAAGCTGTAACAGGAGCTGTGATGAAACTTTCTACAGAACAATTTAGCGCGCTTGAACATGAGCTCGACAGTTTAAAACAACAGGTACAACAGCAACTGGGCGATGCCGATGCGCGTTATATCCGCCGGGTGCTGCTGGTGCAACGCATGAGCGCCCTTAGCGGCCGGGTGTTAATGGTGCTGGGCTTTATTACGCCCTGGTTATGGCTTATTGGTGTGCTGTTACTGGCACTGGCCAAAATTCTCGACAATATGGAAATTGGCCATAATGTGCTGCACGGTCAGTATGACTGGCTGAATGATCCGGTACTGCATTCCAGACGCTTTGAATGGGATATTGCCTGTGATGCCGGCTCGTGGCAGCGCACTCATAATTATGAGCACCATACGTATACCAATATTATTGGCAAAGACCGTGATTTTGGTTATGGCCTGCTACGCTTAAGTAACGATTTCCGCTGGCGGCTGCGTAATCTGTGGCAGGGTGGTACTTACCTGCTGCTGAGTATGTTATTTCAATGGGGGGTGTCATATCACGAGCTGGCAGCACAACGGGTGTTTGCCGGTAACAAAAAAGCAGATCGTCACTCTCAGATCTCTGACAGTGAACTGAAGCGTGCCTTTTTCAGCAAAGGCGCCCGCCAGTTGCTAAAAGACTATCTGTTCTTTCCGCTGATTGCCGGACCAATGTGGCTGTGGGTGTTAAGTGGTAACTTACTGGCCAATTTGCTGCGTAATTTATGGACTTCAACGGTTATTTTCTGCGGCCATTTTACCAAAGAGGTGCATACCTTTACTGTTGCCCAGTGCGAGAACGAAAGCCGTGGTCAGTGGTATTACCGCCAGATGTTAGGCTCTTCTAACTTTACCGGCCCCACCTGGCTGCATATCCTGACCGGCCATCTGAGCTGCCAGATTGAACATCATTTATTTCCGGATATTCCGGCCAGGCATTACCCGGCGATGGCACAGCAGGTACAGGCTATCGCTGAAAAATATGGCATCAGCTACAACACCGGTAGTTTTCTGAGCCAGTACAGCAGCGTTTTCTGGCGCATTATGCGCTACTCGTTGCCAGGTGGCGCAAAAGCAGTAAAAATATCATGAGAACCAGGTAAACCGCGCGGCTTAAGCTTCGGTAGTTAGCAGATATTACCAGTTAAGCCGCACTTCAAAATTCATTTCCAGCATCTGCTCTGTTCCGGCCGGCTGTGCCTTTACCGCCAGTTGGAAAACCCGCTGTGAGCTGGCATCCAGCGTGCCGTAATAGGAAATATAACCATCTGTCTCGGCTGCACGCATTTCAACTACCTGAGTCTGTCCCAGCAGGTTGGCATGTTCGACAAGCAGGTTGGCGCTGACCGTGGCATCCTGGCGCGGCTCATTATTATCCTGAATAACCAGGTTCAACAGCGCAAGATCAGGATTTTGCTCAATGCCATACTTTTGCGCCATATTCTGGTTTAATACACTGGCGCGGGTGATACTGGCCCGCATAGTGTAGCCATCAAACTCCATGACCTCCCCTAACGGCTTATCTGGCCCGGTAATATCACCGGCAGCAGCATCTTCCGGGCCTGGGGCTAATCTCTGACCTGCCCGGTCACAACCGCTCAGAATGCCGGCAGTGGCAAGTATTACAACGGCAAGCATGAACATTCTTACTGGGATTTTAAGTCCGATACTCATAGTCAACTCCTGATGATTAACTGAGCAGAACGCTATCAGCCAAACTTCCAGACACCAAAAACATGGTGTCTTTGCCAATAACCTCTGTTAATACATAAAGCATAGTTGATCGTTGGGTATCTTGCTGGTCGCTTACGTTGCGTTGTCGTCAGCATCACTAGCAGAATCATCTGCCGTTTTTGCTGGCAGACGCCCGGCTTTGCGCAGGGCGTCATGCAGCAAATATTCTATCTGGCCGTTAACACTTCTGAATTCATCATCAGCCCAGCGCTGCAGGGCGCTGAGCATTTTGTCATCCAGCCGTAAGGCGAAGGCTTTTTTTGCCACTGCTTTGGTCACCCTTTGTGTTACTAGTACAGACTACCGGTATTCAGTACCGGCTGCACATGATGATCGCCACACAATACCACCAGTAAGTTGCCTACCATCGCCGCTTTGCGCTCATCATCAAGCTCTACCACATTACGGGCTGACAACTGTTCCAGCGCCGACTCCACCATGCCTACCGCGCCTTCGACAATCTGCCGACGCGCCGCGACAATAGCGGCTGCCTGCTGGCGCTGCAGCATAGCACTGGCAATTTCCTGGGCGTAAGCCAGGTGGCTGATACGTGACTCCAGCACCTGCACCCCGGCTTTGTTCAGCCGCGCCTGGATCTCATTTTTTAGAAGTTCTGTAATATCATCGGTGCTGCTGCGCAGACTGATATCGTCATCATTGCCGGCATCATAGGCATAGCTTGAGGCTAAATGCCGGATAGCCGACTCGCTTTGAATGCTGACAAAATTCTCATAGTTATCGACTTCAAACACCGCTTCGGCGCTGTCGACCACTTTCCAGACCACCACCGCAGCAATTTCTACCGGATTACCGGCGCTGTCATTGACCTTCATTTTGCTGCTTTCAAAGTTACGCACCCTCAGCGACACTTTTTGCTTGCTATACAGAGGGTTAGACCAGCGCAGGCCATTATTTAAATCAGTGCCAACGTAGCGGCCAAAAAGTTGCAACACCGCCGACTGATTCGGGTGCACCATATAAAAACCAAACCAACATACCAGTACCACTATAGCGCCCAATACGAACACTGCCTTTAACACGCCTGGCATTACTACAACGCCAGCCACCATCAGCACTTGTAAGATCAGCAACACGCCAATCATACCAAAGCCACCTTTGCTGTTAATCATTCGTTCCTTCAACATAATCAAACCCCATTAATATGATATTATTTTGATATCACTTTAATAGTTATTTTTCAAAAGGCAAGAAAAAAGCTGATTTTTTAATCAGCTTTTTGTCGTTTACTGTCTGGGGATTGATACCCGTGCGGCGGGCAGTTGACGTCAGGAGGTTTTACTGCGCAGGAAAAATGCCACTATTACCGAAGTAACACTGCCCATAATTGCAGCGCCTATCAGGCTTTGGACGATATAGCTTGGTAAATTAAAGTACGCCGCGGCTTCTTCCTGTGTCATCATCTGCGCTGCCACGGCATAAGCCTGGACATTGGCAAAGTAATCGGGGCTGATTACCGTATGGAAAAACCATTGAGATACCGGGCTTAGTACTACGACAACCAGGGTTATCAGTAAACCGGCAACAATGCCCTGCTTAAAGCTCATCACCCCGTTATAATCACGCCGTTTTTTCTGGCGCAGCGCCAGCACATAAATCAAAATAGCCGGAATCGCAAACAGGTTAGTGTAAGTGGCATGGTGCTCAATATATGGCCCGTGCAGCCCGACCAGATGCTCCAGCCACAGCCATAACAACATCACCAGGGTAAAAATAATGCCCCAGCGTATTTCAGTCAGATGTTTTTGCATAACGTATTGTTCTTATTAGGTTAGACACAGCAGAACTATAGCGCTTTTTTCTGTAAAAGCCACTGCTCTTGTTTGAACCGAAGCCAATGTTAAACAGTGCGCAATGCCGCCAGCGTCTGCTCAATTTCCTGCTCATTATTAATCAGGCTGGGGGCAAAGCGGGCGTATGACTGACGGTACGGCGTGCTGCTCATTATAATGCCCTTGCTATGCATCGCTTTTACCACGTCATCCGGGGCCATAGTTTTGTAATCAAAACATACCAGGCCTGAAGATAGCTCTGTTGCCATTGGTGTATATAAGGTTACGCCTTTTATCTGCTGTAAACCCTGCTTAGTAACGGTGTTCAGCTGGTGAATCCGCTGCTGTACATCCGCTTTACCCAGTTGCAGGTGCAGTTTAAACGCTTCGGGTAATGCCCAGCGGTGTTCAAATGAGTGAAAGCCGCCTGGCGTCATATGCTCGCCTATTGCAACCTGATCCTGAGTACTGCCACCCAGCCAGACATCATACGAGCGGCTGAAACTGGGGATCACGGCCTTGCAGCGCGACCAGCCGCGATCACTGCCCCAAACCAAACCGGTGCCACGCGGCCCGAATATCCACTTGTGGGTGCCGGCAATAAAAAAGTCACAACCGATGGTCGATACATCAATATCTTCAATACCAAAGCCATGCACGCCATCAACACAAAACAGGATTTGCTCAGCTTCATCTCGTTGCTGGTTAACGTCGGCCAGCATAGCAGCAATGGCATGCAGCGGCAGCTTCACCCCGGTAGATGAGTGCACCCAGGTGACCGCTACTACTCTGGTTGCAGCACGGATGGCCGCTTTTAATCTGCTAACCACCTGATCCACCGAGACCTGTGCCGGGTTGTCATAAAGCGCTACCTGCCGCACGCTGGTACCGGTGCGCTCAGCACGTAATTGCAGCGACAAGTCGGTTGAATAATGGTCGTGTACCGTTTGCAGAATTTCATGTCCCGGGCTTAACTGCAAGCCACTGTATACCAGTGCCAGGCCCATGGTGGTGCTGTCAGTCAGGGCAATATTTTCAGCCTTACCGCCCATGTAACGCGCAGCGGCTGCGGCAATATCAGCATCTATGGTCATAAAATGTTCATGCCAGTAGTCCGACGGATTGACATCAAACGCTTGCCGGTGCCTGGCAATGGCATCGGCAACCGGTTTGGGATGGGAGGCCAGTAAAAAAGTGGCCAGGTGGATGAAATCATAGCTCAGCGCAAACTGCTTGCGCAGACCAGACCAGTCGCCGGGTTTTAACGGCATATCGGTAGCACTTTGCCCTGAACTGGCTTGCAGTAACGCAGGTAATGGCAGCAGGCTGCTACCGAGCACTAATGAGGATTTGGTCAGAAATTCGCGACGTTGCATAGCAACCACCAGCGGTTAAATTTTAATCAGTTTAGTGCATGCTAAACCACACGGCAAATACTGTGCTTAACTCCGTTATTTCAGGTTTGCTGCCATAGCGACTTGCGGCTTTCAGCCACGCCTTTATTTCAGATCAAACAGCCTGTTAACCACACACTCGCGGGCGGCGAAAGGCTGTGATATGCTGATTTAACGCAGTTTAACCTGACAGGGTTTACCACCTTATGAGCGGCTTTACCTCACTTTATCTGTTTGTTGAGCGGACATTCTTTGGCACCTTAAGCCGGAAAATTATAGGCAATATCAGCTTTTTAGCTATTTTTTTCTTACTGGCATTGTATATGGCCTACCCCGAGGGTGGTGCAACTGGTCGCTGGTGGGCGTTACTGATAGTCGGCCTGGGAGCGTTTCTGTTTACCATTGGTTATATGCATCATTTATTTGTCCGGCCGGTTAAAACCCTGGTCGGTGCGCTGCATGACACCAATCGCAAGGGTACCGATCTTAACCTGCGCCTGCCGGCCTTTACCTTTGATGAGTTCAGAACCCTGTCTGAGGAATATAACCAGTTTGTCAGTCAGCTTGGCGTGCTGCTCGGTGATATTCACCAGCAGGCGCAGGAAACCCATCAGGTTAACGAGCAGGTTTCGACGGCAGTGAAAAGTACCCGTCAGCATTTACAGGACACCGAAAAACGCAGCGGCCAAATTCGCCGCGACAGCGATCAGGTACTGGATAATCTGGCCGAAATTGTTCAGCACGGTGATGAAGTCAGCCAGGTGTCCGGTCATGCGGTCGATAAAGCCAAAGTGGCCAGCGGTCAGATGCAGCAGTTAAGTGGCCAGTTGTCCGGCATTGTTAAGTTGCTCGACACCTTTGGCACCACCATTAATGGTTTACATAAAAACTCTGAGAACGTGCGGCAAATTCTGGTGATGGTAGAAACCTTTTCTGATCAGACCAACCTGCTGGCACTCAACGCCGCCATTGAAGCGGCCCGGGCCGGTGATGCCGGCCGTGGTTTTGCCGTAGTTGCCGATGAAGTCCGGACCCTGGCAGCGAAGGTAAACGATGCCACCAAACAAATTTCCGGTTTTTTAAATGAAATGGAACAGCTGGTCGGTGAAACCCGCACTGAATCACAAAGCCTGAACCAGCAGGCACAACAGGCCCAGCAGCAAATTGCTGACACCAGCAGCGAATTCAGTAACCTGCAACAGGAACTGCAGCAGGCAAAAAATGGTATTCAGAATATCAACCAGACCGTTGTGCAACTGGAGCAGCGCTACCAGCAGACGCATCAGCATTTAAGTGCAATTGAAAAAGTAACCAGCGATGCTCACCAGCAAATGACGTCGATTGATAAAGCAGCGAAAGACTTACTGAGCGGCACCGCCCGTACCCAGCAGCAACTGGGCAGGTTTGCCCGCAGTTAGCGGGCCAGCTGCTGCCACCACTGCGCCAGTTCAGAGGCACTGCCCCGCATTAATACTCTGGCGTCGCGCTTTTGTAACTGATAGTGATACATCGGATCGTAGTAATCCGTCAGCAGCAGCGCTATCCAGCTCCGATGCAGGCTGATGTCGCCAGAGCGGCGTTGTTCAGCCAGAGCCTGTAACAACATGTCGTCAAGCCTGCTGTATAACAGCCCCCCCAGCCGTTTTCGGATCCGCGCCATCGCCTGCTGTAACATGCTGCTGAACTGGTTAAAACCCTGCTCAGCGTGCAAGGTAATGGCTTCATCCAGCAAATCGACGATATAGTCCTGCAGGATCACCTCAATACGCGAGGATAGCGGTTCGTCCAGCAGGACTATCGGGCTGTGCTGCATAGCCTGATAGAAATCGTGCGGAATACTGCGCTGGCCGATTAACAGGCTTTCATCTTCCAGTAATAGATAAGGGGGATGACCAGCCTGAACTTGTAACAGCGCACTGGCCAGATCATTTTCAAAGCGGATTTGCGGTGGTTGAGCTGCCAGCTTGCGGCCAAAGGCTGAGCCGCGATGATTAGCCAGTGCTTCCAAATCTACCGCCGGTAACTGCTGTAGTAAGCGGGTTTTGCCACTACCCGTCGGCCCGGCCAGTAGCAATATGGGTTGGTTGGCCGCCTCGGTAATGACACTAATGGCAGCCTGGCGCAATGCTTTAAAGCCGCCTTTTACCCTTGGATAATCTACTCTGGCTTCGGCCAGCCACTGCTGGGCAATTTGCGAGCGCAGGCCGCCGCGGGCGCAATACAACATGCCTTGTGGATTAGCCCTGGCAAAATCGTGCCAAGCCTGCACTCTGACAGTTTTCGTTTCAGCTTGCACCAGCTGATGCCCAAGTGTAATAGCCGCCTGCTGCCCCTGTTGCTTATAACAGGTGCCGACGGCAGCACGTTCGTCATCAGTCATCAGCGGCAAATTAACACTGCAGCTAAAAGCACCGCGGTTGAATTCTGCTGGTGCCCGCAAATCCAGCAGTGGCAGCTGCTGATACAGTATTTGCCGGTAGTTTTCTGTCAGCGGTAAGTCAGTAGCCATTACTATAACTACTAGTTAACTTGAATACGGTGGCCGTTGCCCCGAGGGGTCAGCTTGCCTATCGGTTGCAATACTAAATCGTACGCCAAGGCGATATCGTGAAAAGCAGGTGCGGCTTGCGGACTGACCGCCAGCAATAGCCCGCCGCTGGTTTGCGGGTCACAAAGCAATGCCCGCTGCCGGGCGCTCAGTGGCGAGACATTAGCACCATAGCTGGCAAAATTACGGTCACTACCGCCCGGTATACAGCCCTTAGCAATATACTCGGCAACATAGGGTAGTACCGGTATCGCCGCACTATCCAGTCGTGCATCCAGGCCACTGCCCTCACACATTTCCAGTAAATGTCCCAGCAGGCCAAAACCGGTCACGTCGGTCATGGCATGTACCCCGGATAGCGCGGCTATCTCAGTGCCAATCCGGTTTAGCTGCACCATACTATCCCGTGCCAGCATCGCATGTTCAGCATTAAGTTTTTTCTGCTTCTGGGCAGTAGTTAAAATACCTACCCCAAGCGGCTTGGTTAAATAAAGCTGATCACCCGCCTTCGCGCTATCATTTCGTTTTAACTGGCTGATCTGAACCCGGCCACTTACCGCCAGGCCAAATATTGGCTCCGGCGCATCAATACTGTGGCCGCCGGCCAGCATAATACCCGCCTCTTTACAGCTGTGCCGGGCACCTTCCAATACCTGTTGTGCCAGTTCGGCCGGCAATTTATTGACCGGCCAGCCTAAAATGGCGATAGCCATTAACGGCCGGCCACCCATGGCATAAATATCACTAATAGCATTGGTGGCCGCAATGCGGCCAAAATCAAATGCATCGTCACAAATTGGCATAAAGAAATCGGTCGTGCTTAACATGGCCGTACCATCACCCAGATCATAGGCAGCGGCATCGTCCTTCGTACTGTTACCGACCAGCAATTTACCGTCAGTAAAAGTAGAATGGGTTTTAAGAATGGTATCCAGGATTTGCGGAGAAATTTTACAACCACAACCGGCACCGTGGCTGAATTCAGTGAGTTTAATAGCGGCCAGATCAGTCATAACAACACTTGTAAGCAACGTAATAACGCCAACATACCCAAAGCTATAGGCAATAACAAGCCGTCTTTTGGCGGTACAACGCCGCCAGCCACTATACTTAAACAGCAATTAAGCAAAACAATGAGGCAAAAAATCATGCCTGTGGATAAACAAACTGTGCTCGATCAGGCGCTGCAACTGGCAGAGCACAGCGGCTGGGAGAATTTACAGCTCACTGCCCTGGCCAACAGTTTAAATATCGACGTGGCAGAGCTGGCAACCGTAGTGAAGCAAAAAGATCAATTGGCAGATGCCTGGTTTGACCGGGCCGATGACGCCATGCTGAGGACTGAACTAGCCACCGCCAGTGATAAAGCCGAAAAGCTGGAGCTGGCTATTCGCAGCTGGTTAAATGCGTTAGCGCCCTATCAGCAACTAACCCGGCAAATGCTGTATTACAAACTGGAGCCGGGGCATGTTCATTTGCAGGCGGCAGCGCTACTGAGAATAAGCCGCACCGTGCAATGGCTGCGGGAGCTGGCCGGACTGCAGGCGACGGGTGGCGCCCGGATTGCCCAGGAGCTGGCGCTAAGTGGCTTATTCAGCAGTGTGTTTATCGGCTGGCTAGCTGATAGCTCACCAGCGCAAACTGCGACTCTGAACAGGCTGAAAGCGGCCCTCGACAATCTGAAAAAGCTCGGACTATGCCGCTAGTGGTTTAGTCATCCAACTGTTTATTCAGCCTTCTTAGCAAGGCAATATCCGGCTGATGATTGATTGCCAGCTCTGCCCGGGCAAGCGCTGCCGCAGCATGTTCTCTGGCACAGCGTTTAAATTCAGTACCATAACCCGCCAGCGCCAGAAAGGCTTTTTGCAAACGGATATGAATTTCAATGTGCCCGGCACCGTCGCGGGCTATTGCGGTAAAAAAGTCACCGAACAGTTCATCCAGCCGGACATCAGGTGCCCACACCCGGTCGTAAATGACGTCCTTCTGAAAATTTTCAGGCGGCCAGTTGCTGATCACTCTGACACCGCGGCCAATAATCTCGATAGCGGTTCCCGGATCGTTTACTGCCGGCGACAATGCTTTTGAGGCAATTTCTGCCAGCACCATCAACCCAAACCGGGGGTCCTGATCAAAACTGCGGTAATCGCTCAGCGAGAAAGCCTTAAGCAACAGCTGATCAGGCTGAACATTGCTGCCTGTCAGCCACATCAGCGGCCGGTCTTTGTGGATAAAGGCACCGGGCAGACTGGCAATATATATATTCGCGTTATGCTCAGTGGCCCAGCTTTGCAGCGCATTAACATCAATATGCTCAATGTAGCCAATTTCCCTGGTACAGACTGCACTGGCATTCTCTGGGATATCATCCAGACTGCTAAGCTGATTAGCATCAAACCAGGGATGATTTTCACTATGTTTTACTGCTTTATAAGCCTGATCTTCCACCCGGTTTGCTGTTTCGCCCACCCGGCCCAGGCTCGATAAATGCTCAATCCAGATTAAAATGGTGACTACGATCAGCAGAATCACCGCAATGGTAAGAATAAACAATACCACCCGACCACTAGGACCATATACATCGGCACTGAGTAACACGAGGCCGACGATGCTGAACAAAAAAGAACCGATAAAGGTAGCCAGAGCATTCTGGGTGGTGCTGTCTGCCATCAGCAGACGGGTTGCCCGCGGTGAAACACCAGCGGAGGCCGCGTTAAAAGCCACCACCATCACACTCAGTGAAAAAGTGGTGACGGTCAGCATACTGGTCGCCAGAATGGTCAGAATTTTTTCGGCAGCATCATTGCCAATGGCCACGCCAACCGAGTCAGGTATGACATCGCTTAGCAGGACACCCAGCACCGGGGTAAAAAAAGCCAGCACCGTAAACAGTGACGTGCGCACCCAAAGCTTGCGGCTTAACTGCAGTAACTTCCAACTCCATTTTGTTAACATAATTCAGCCTTTTGCTTTGGTGGCTTTTTAACATAACCAAAGCATAGCCGCCTTACAAGGTTTGCGTTTGTTACAATTGAAATCATCAGAAACTATGCCTGATAACTAATTCGCATTACACTGAATATCACTATGCTCTGTTATCCAAGCTGAGGAAAATTATGCTAAACCGTCTGCTATTACTTTGTGGCCTGCTCTGGGCCGGCTTGATCAGCTTCGCTGTTGTCGCCAGCGACGACAGTTACACCTATGCAAACTACCAGCAGGTAACGGTCAGTCATCTGCATCTTGATCTGGCCATGAATTTTGAACAGAAAACCTTAAGCGGTTTTGCCGATTTGCAACTGAACTGGCTGGTCAGCGATGCCACCGAGCTGTATCTGGATACCCGTGATTTAACCATTTCGCGGGTATATGGCAAACAGCAGAATGGCAACTGGCAACAGGTACCGTTTATTCTGGCCGCCCGCGATGAAGTCCTGGGCAGCAAGCTGACCATCAGCCCGGAATTTCAGCCACAAAAAATACGTATTCATTATAGCTCGACACCACAGGCATCAGGTTTGCAGTGGCTAAGCCCTGAACAGACTGCCAGCAAAACCACGCCCTTTATGTTCAGTCAGAACCAGGCAATCCATGCCCGCAGCTGGATCCCAATTCAGGACACGCCAGCCGTGCGGATGAGCTACAGCGCCCGTATTCAGACCACTGACAAAGTACTGGTAGTAATGAGCGCGCCAAATGACCCGGCCACCGCCCGGGATGGTGATTACCAGTTTTATATGCCCCAGCCTATTCCGGCGTATTTAATTGCCATTGCCGCCGGCGACTTGCATTTTAAAGCGATGAGCGAACAAACCGGTATTTATGCCGAGCCCTATATTCTGGATGCCGCAGCAAAAGAATTTGCCAGTACCCAGGCAATGATTGACGCCACCGAAAAACTGTATGGCGACTATCGCTGGGGCCGTTACGACTTACTGATATTGCCGCCCAGCTTCCCGTTTGGCGGTATGGAGAACCCGGTGCTGAGCTTTATTACCCCAACAGTAGTGGCTGGTGATGGCAGCCTGGTTAACCTGATTGCGCATGAGCTGGCGCATTCCTGGTCAGGTAATCTGGTAACCAATGCCACCTGGCGCGACCTGTGGTTAAACGAGGGTTTTACCTCCTATGTTGAAAACCGGATTATGGAGCAGGTGTTTGGTACTGATCGCGCGGTAATGGAACAAGCTTTATCGGTGCAGGCACTGCAGGACGAACTTGCGGTACTTAGCGCCAACGACAGTATTTTGCATATCGACTTACAGGGACGCGATCCGGACGATGCCTTCAGTGGCGTCCCCTACACCAAAGGTCAGTTATTTTTAATGTTTCTGGAGCAGCAATTTGGCCGCGATAAATTCGACCCCTTTGTCCGGCGCTACTTTGCCGACCATGCCTTTCAAAGTATTGATACTGCCAGCTTTGTGCAGTACCTGGACAACAACTTATTAAAGAAATACCCGGATGTTGTGTCGCTTGAGCAGATAAAAACCTGGGTTTATCACAGTGGTTTACCAACTGGCACCCCGGCGCCGCTGTCGGATGCGTTTAATCAGGTACGCCAGCATGCCAGCAACTGGCTGGCCGGCAACATTGAGCTTGCTGCGATGCCCACCGCCAGCTGGACGGTGCATGAATGGCTGTATTTTATTAATAATTTGCCCCTTAGCATCAGCCAGGCTCAACTGGCCAGCCTGGACGCCGCGTTTAACCTGACAGAATCCGCCAACAGCGAAATTGCCCATGCCTGGTATTTACTGGCGCTGAAGACCGGTTATCAGCAAATTATGCCGCAGCTGGAACAGTATCTGATCAATATTGGCCGGCGCAAACTGATTATCCCGTTATATAAACAGCTGACGTTGACGCCGGCCGGGCTGGCTTTTGCCAGAAAAGTGTATCAGCAGGCAAGGCCGGGTTATCACCCGCTGGCCCAGGGTAGCGTAGATGAGCTGCTACAGCAGCAGGATTAAAAATGATCTGAAATACGCAGCCACCGTAAACGGAGCCATGGTGGCTGACTGTAACTTATGATGAAAAAATTGTTTTATGATGGCAGCTGTAAGCTGTGCCAGCGCGAAATCAGCGCCCTGGCGCCAAAACTAACTCCTCACCTGCAACTGGTCGACATCAGTCAGAACGGCTTTAGTGGCTTTGCCGGCGTCAGTAAAGGCTCGATGATGCAGCAAATTCATCTATGGGATCAGGATCATTTTATTGTTGGTATTGATGCCAGTCTGCACTACTGGCAGCTGGCAGGCTATCGCAAACTGGTAGCGTTACTGCGTCTGGCGCCCTGCTACTGGCTGGCCAGTAAAGCGTATAGCTACTGGGCCCGAAGCCGGACTAACTGTGCCAAAGGTGATTGTAACCTGTGAAACCGCGCCGCACCGGGCGAAACCGCCCTGTCAGTAAACAACTTGATGCTGCCGACCAGCAGATTTTACGGCTGCATCAGGCGATGGTCGACAAATTGCTGGCCGACCGCTGTGGCCTGCCCGCTATTTATCAGCGGCTGGAGCAACGCTATCAGGCCGGCCAGCTCAGACACAGTGCTTATATTCACTGGCACAGTATCCTTGATTGCATCGATCAGCCGGAACTGTTCCGCCGTGAACTGCTGGACGACGGTGAACGAATGCGTAAATTGCGCCGGCGCACCATCCTTAGCGGCATTTTAACTGAGCAGGAACGTATCGCTCTGCTGTATCCTGAACAGCAGTCGTTGAGCGAGCTGCACAAGCAATAATGAAGTGAGATATGAAACTAATCAAATATCTTGGCTATGCCGGCCTGCTGCCGTTTGCCCTGCTGCCACTGGCGTATCATCTGCAGTGGTATGACTCCGCGCAGTTAGTGCTGCTTTATCAGCTATACAGCGCGCTGATTTTGGGCTTTATGGCAGGTGTGCTCTGGCCAGTGCTGTATCAGCAGGGGCCGGTGCTGCATCAGCAGGAACAGAGCGGAACACCAGATAGCTACAACAGCTATGCACTGCTTGCGGTGAGTTTCCCGGTAGTCAGTATTATCGGTTTGGCATTACTGCCTGGCTACTTCTTATTGTTGCAGGCTTTGCTGTTTGTGCTGCTGCGCCTGGCAGAATGCACCACCGCAATAAACCGGCGCTACAGCAATGGCTACCAAAGCCTGCGTAATGCCCTGACGCTGGTGGTTACCGTAAGCCATTTGGTGATGTTTACGCTGCTGCAGCTGCATGCAGGGTAAAAAGTCAGCGACAATTACCTTGTATTGGCTTATTTGTTCTGGCTTTGGCCGCTTAGCACTGCTTGTACTTTTGGCTCCAGCGAGCTTAAACCGGCAGCGCGGCCAAATGCCAGCGATTCCGTAACGGCTTTACCGTTAACGTCGTGGGCACCGATTGCCAGCAGGGCACCTACTCTGTTGCCTGACGCACAGTGAATCAGTATCTTGTCATCACCTTGCAAATGCTGGTACAGCGCTCTGGCTTTATCAACTGTCACATCGCCGGCCCCGGCAACAGGCAGCGAAATATAAGTCATACCAAGAGCTTCTGCCGCCGCTTGCTCATCAAAAGCAACCGCTTCGTCAGGGCCGCGCAGATTAATAACTTTGCTAACGCCAGCTGCTTTAAGCCTCTTCAGATCGGCCTGCGACGGCTGGCCACCAGTTATCAGATTGGCAGCAGGCTGATTAAAATTATCCGGGATGGCTGAATCTGCCAGGCTTTGCGGGTGATAGCCAATCAACACCAGCCCTACAGCGATTACGGTTAAAATGTGCTTTAGCATTACCATTTTTATGCTCTCCATTAGCGGTTTACAGCCTTTTGTGACTCACAAGCTTTGAATGATTCAAGCTTCGAATGATTATAGTGCATCGGCCACTGCTTAATGCGGATGTTGATTCGTCCGCCACCCCAGAAAAACGATATTCGACAGAACAGATCTACGAAGCATAACTTGGTTTTGTCGTCCATAATATAAGCAACGTTTCTAAGGAAAAACCGACATGTTCAATTGGATTGGCACTCTGGCAGTTGGCTTAACCCTCGTTATTGTTTCCGATATTGCTGTAGCGCAGGACATTGACGGCGTAGTTGAACATCCAATGATTGAGCGTTATCCCGGGCAGGTGATTGCCTGGCAACATGTCGAGAACTACCAACCCTATAAGGTAGCAACAGGCCCTGTAACTGGCTACCGGGCAATTGGCGACTGGATTGAAACAGAGGGCCGGGTCACCAGGACATTTTACAAATACCTGGGCGAAGATAAATCCTATTCTGAGATCTACAAAAACTATCTGGATGCACTGCAGTCTGAGAATTTCGACATCATCGGCGAAGGTATGTCGGCCGATAGAAAAGGTGTCGCTATCGGCTCCGGGCAGTGGCTGGAGGTAACTTTACGTGCCAACCCAATCGCCAAACCTGGCGAGGTGTCGACGCTATTATCAGGTACATCTTCATCAGGAGGCGCTGGGGTAATTGTGGCCAAAAAGGAGCGGGCAGCAGGCACGGCCTATGTTGTTGTCTATGTTGAACAGCACTCAAAGAACTATATAGGCACGCTGATAGATATCGTTGAAGTGGAAGCTGCAAAAACAGGGCTGGTGGCAATTGACGCTGAAGCTATAGGTTCTGACATCGACGAATATGGCCGTGTGGTGTTGGATGGAATTGTCTTTGAATTTGATAAGGCAACGCTGATGTCTGAATCAACACCTGCTCTTGAGGCAATTGTTACCTACCTTAAAGCCAACCCGGATAAACTTTTTTACATAGTCGGACATACCGATTCCAAGGGTACTTACAGTTATAATATTAAGCTATCAGCTGATCGCGCATTGGCCGTAGCAGACGCTCTGATAAACAGGTACGGCATTGCATCGAAAAGGCTTGAGCCCCACGGCGTAGGGCCGCTGGCACCGGCTTTTTCAAATAAGAGTGACAGTGGCAGGGATAGTAACCGAAGAGTTGAGATGGTCGAAAAATAACTGAACTAATCCACTCTTAGATCGTTGTTATTCAGTTACTGAAGCATGCTGTAAATATCGCTTTCATCTTCGGTAAAGCTGCGCATTCTGGCATAGGTATCGTCCAGATCCATATGGGCCGCATGAACTAATTTCACCGGCAACTCATCAAAGTTGCCAGCACTCACCTGCTCCCGGTACACAATCATATAGCGGGCAAGATATAACAGCGTAGGATAAGGCAGCAGGGTGCCGCTACCGGCCGGTTGTTGTTGCCATAATATGGCATCTGCAATTTCATTGGGAAATTTCCAGTATTTTGCCAGTTCACTGCCAGCCATGGTGTAGTCAAAGCCAAACAGCTCAAGCTGCGTTTTACGCCGTGGCGCCCCACCCTCTACCTGCTCATCAATGGTTTTTGCCAGCTCCGGTTCCATTATATGAATAAGATACTCACCAATGCCGTGCAGTAGACCGCAGGTATAGGCAATTTCCGGATCGGCTTTATTTAATTTAGCCAGCCATTTTGCCCGGTTCGCCAACATAAAAGAGCGGTGCCAGTACGCTTTTAAATCGAAGGTAGCCGGCGCTTTAAAGCTGGACACTAAGCCGATAGATAACACCAGAGTGCGTAAAGTATCGCGGCCAAGCACAACCAACGCATCTTTAACCGAGCCAACCTTGCGCTGACGACCAAAGTGCACCGAATTGGCTAAACGCAGTACCTTAGCGGTAATGGCCTGATCATTGCTGATAATAGTGGCTAGCTTATCAGTCGATGTTTCCTCATCGTGTATAGTGGCGATTAGCTTTTGCAGCACTTCAGGAATACTGGGTAAGTTAGTTGCCTGCTCTATCATTTGCTTCATGGTGATATAAATTCCACTACTTAACAGAAAATGCGCGGTTGTACTGAGCTTAATGGCTGTAAACTGACTTCACAAGCTGCCATTGCGCTAATTTTATCTGACGCCGGTAATTGCCAGAAGTTAAAACGGCATAGGGTATTGCCTGAGATACCGACTGATATCTTCAATTACCGCCTGATTGAGCGTTACACTAAAGGCCGCAATATTTTGCTGCAGCTGGGCCATGCTGGTAGCCCCGATAATAGTAGCGGTAACACCCTCAACCTGATTGACCCAGGCTAAAGCCAGTGCCGCCGGGTCCAGCTGATGGCTGGCTGCCAGCTCGGTAAACGCCGCTACTGCTCTTTCAGACTCTGGCGTATCACGAAACAGGCCGTGGCGCTGTAACATGCTCCAGCGGCTACCTTCTGGCCGCGCGCCATTCAGGTATTTGCCCGTTAAAGCCCCACCCGCCAGCGGCGACCAGGGCAAATAAGCAATATTTTCATGCTGGCATTGTTCGATTAAATACGGCCAGTCTTTGGTATGGAGCAAGCTGAATTCATTTTGAATTGACACCATCTTCGGCAAATTGTGCTCAGCACTGAGTTTAAGATACTGGCTAATCCCCCATGGGGTTTCATTTGATAAACCGCAAAAGCGGATTTTGCCGGCATTAACGCAGTTTTGCAGCGCCTGCAGCAACCCCAGTATTTGTTCAGTCTGCTGCGCGCCGCTGACCTCAGAAAAGCCAATATGGCCAACGGCGTGCCTGCCAAAGTGCGGTGATACCCGGTTAGGCCAGTGCAACTGATACAAATCCAGATAGTCCGTTTGCAATCGTTTTAACGAGTCATCGACGGCCTGTTGTAAAGTAGCTGGCGTCATTTCACCGCCGCCGCGAATGTACGACAAGCCACTACCGGCCATTTTGCTGGCCAGAATAATTTTCTGACGCTTATCGCGATTGCGACTGAGCCAGTTGCCAATTATTTGCTCGGTGGCACCGTACGACTCAGCTGTTGGCGGCACCGAATACATCTCAGCAGTATCAATAAAATTAACACCCTGCGCCAGGGCATACGCCAGCTGCTCATCGGCATCTTGCTGGCTATTCTGGGTGCCCCAGGTCATGGTGCCCAGACACACCCGGGATACCTCTATGTTACTGCTGCCAAGTACTGAATATTGCATAAATAATCCGTTGTTAATTCTTTAGTTCAGCTTTATAAAGACGATAAATAAGCGACTTTTGCCGCGCGCTGACCAGGGTTACAATGCTGTTTGTCCGTTTACTGCCGGGGTTTCAGGCCGGTGAACTTGTTCGGGCACAACCGCCTGCGCCGTCATTTTTTCCTGCGCCAGTTCTTTATCGTCCTGATCGGGGCTGACCCCATCCTGCGGTTGTTGCTGACCGGTGTAGCATAAACGGATTAACATTGGAAAGTGGTCTGAGCCGATGGATGGCAAGCGCTTTATCTGTTGCAGGGTAAAATGACTGCTGTGAAACAAATGATCCAGCGGCCAGCGCATAAACGGGTAATCAGCATGAAAGCTGTTATACATGCCCCGGCCAACCCTGGGGTCAAGCAGGCCACTGATTTTACGAAACAGGCGGGTTGTTTCAGACCAGGCGACATCATTTAAGTCGCCAGCGACAATAACCGGTGTTTTAACCTGTTTAACACTGGCAGCAACCACCAGCAATTCGGCATCCCGCTCTGCTGAACTGGCATTTTCAGTGGGGCTTGGCGGTGCCGGATGCAGAAAATGCACGGCAATCCGACTGCCATCACTTAATTCGGCCTCAGCATGCACCGAAGGCACCCCCTGCTCCACCAGAAACTGTAACGACGGATTGTGCAGTGGCAAGCGCGAATAAACATGCATACCATATAAATTGTCCAGCGGGCACTTAACACTGTGGGGATAGTCGCTACTGAGCTGATCCAGCTGTTGCTGCCACCAGTCATCCGATTCAAGCGTTACCAGGATATCCGGCTGATGCTGGTGGACTAAATCAATTAATGCCTGTGCATTGCGATTAGTGGCCAGCACATTGGCGTTAAGTATGGCAATGCAGGGGTTGGTATTGTCAGCCGCTGCCGTCATGACTTCTTTGCGAAATAACGGGGTAAAAGGCACTATCCACCACAATTGAAACAACAAGCAGCCACCACTTAACAGCAGCATTGACCACTGACTAAACTGGCTTAAATCCAGCAGCAGCAACTGTGCCACCGCAATAACCGATGCCAGTGCAGCCAGTTGCAGCCGCGGGAAATCCAGCCCACGCACCCACCATATTTCAGTCCGCCATAACGGCAGCAGCGTCAATACTGCAATCAGCAGGCTGGCCAGCCACAATCCTGATACCATTACCAAATCCTGTTAAAAACCATACTCTGCCACTTTAGGGGCTTAGCCGCTAAAATGCCAGCGTTCCCCCGGTACAGCTCACAATAAATTGCCCGAATAAAAACGCCACCCGCAGGTGGCGTTTTGCTTACTCAATTATGTTACAGGGTTAAATCTTCTACCGGATAACCCAGCGCTTCCAGCTCTGGCCGCAGCACTGCTGAGTCTCCCACCACCACTATCACCATATTTTTTGGATCAAAGTGTTGTTTTGCCAGCTGATTTATATCCTGTTTGCTGATGTTGGCAATAATAGCATTACGCTCATCAACAAAGGTTGGCGCTAAATCATGCTGCAGAATTTGCGCTAAAAAGCCCAGCTTGGCATTGGGCGTTTCATATTTTAACGCATCACGCTGATTCAGTGCCCGGCGCATAAATGCCAGCTCTGGATCTGTCACACCATCAGCACTGAAGCGGTTCAGCTCATCGATAAATTCTTTTACCGACGCGGCAGTAGCGTCAGCCCGAACCGCAGCAGAGGCAACAAAAACTCCGGTATAGCTATCAGCGTTAAAACCGGTGCGGGCGCCATAAGTGTAGCCCTTGTCTTCCCGCAGATTCAGGTTGATCCGGCTGTTAAAGTTGCCGCCGACAGTAAAGTTAGCCAGACCGGTTTTAAAATACTCGCCGGTAATGTCTTCCGATAAACTGCGTTTGCCAATCCGGATTTCAGACTGTGGTGAGTCATCTTTATGCACCAGGTAAATTACCGAGCCACGGCTGGTATCAGCGGGCACCTGGACATTGACCGCCGGGGCTTTACCGGTAAACGTGGTCAGTGGTTTAATCGCCTGTTGTAGTGTGTCTTTGGCAAGGTCTGACACCACAATTAACTGGCCGCCATCAGGCTTAAAGTGGCTCTGATAATAGGCTTTGACATCTTCCAGGCTCAGGTTAGTAACGCTGGCCAGAGTGCCACCACCTGGCTGACCTAAAATACTGTCGCCATACATCAGCTTACGAAAGGCATTACTCGCCAGGTAACCTGCATTTTTCTCTGACTGCTGAATGCCCTGCAACCGTTGCTGTTTCAGGCGGTTAAAGTCATCTTCATTAAACGCCGGTCGCAGCATCTTTTCCATCAGCAGGTCGATAGTTTTATCCAGATTTTTGCTCAGGCTTAACACATACAGCTGAATATGTTCATCACTGGCACTGATACTGATATAGCTGCCAAGCTTTTCCAACTCCAGCGCAATTTCTTCACCGCTGAAGTTAGTTGTGTCTTCATTCAGCATGGCGGTTAACATGCTGCTTAAACCGGTTTTATCCGGGCTTTCGTAATACAGGCCGCTGTTCAGCTTTAACAACATCGCAGTAGTTGGCGTTTCATCGCTGGCTGCGCCTAATACTTTAATGCCATTGTCCAGGCTGCTTTGCCAGTATGCTGGCACGGTAACAGCAGGGTTTACTCCGGCCTGCGGCTCGACACTGCGATCAAAATCATCGGTAGCGCGACGAACCTGCAAATCATCAGCGCTGGTTTGCGATGGACCACCAAAATCCAGAACTTCAGGGCTGAAGTTATCAGCGGCGGCAATTAAATCCAGTTTGCCACGTGGCACTACTGACATCACAACCGAACCTTTACCTTTAAGGTAAGTATTGTAAACCCGCATTACATCTTCTTTGGTTACCTTGTTAACCCGGTTTAAATCATTTTGCAGATTATCCGGGTTGCCGGTCAGGGTTTCATTGATCGCTAACTGGCTGACTTTGCCCGACACACTTTGCAGGCCATAAATGGTGTTAGCTTCCATTTGTGCTTTAACTTTTAATAAGTCGTCGTCATTGACACCACGTTGTTCAAACTCAGCCAGACTTTCCCGGATCAGCGCTTCAATATCAGCCAGGTTTTTACCTGATGCCGGGTGCGGCAGCGCCAGTAAATTAAAAGTACAAGCCAGTTCAGCACAAGGATGATTAACATTCGCCTGCACTGCTATCTGAGTTTTTACCAGGTTTTTATAGAAAATTGAGTTTTTGCCACCACCGAGGATCTCTGCCAGTACATCCAGCGCAGCTTCGTCTTCATGACGCAGGTATACCGTGGGGTACGACATATAAATCAGTGGTAAATGAACGTTGTCTTCCATCGAGATATAACGGTCACTGTCCAGCGACACTGGCTGCTTCGGCGCTGCGGTAACTTCCGGGCCGCGCGGAATAGAACCAAAATACTGCTGCACTAAAGGCAGTACTTCATTAGCCGTAACCGCACCACCTATGGTCACAGTCGCATTATTAGGGCCGTACCAGCGCAGGAAAAAAGCTTTTACGTCATTAACATTGGCCCGGTTTAAATCGTCCATGTAGCCAATCACCGGCCACGAATAAGGATGACCAACCGGATACAATGCCTGAGAAACCCGCTCGCCTAACCGGCCATAAGGGCGGTTATCTACCCGCTGACCACGTTCGTTTTTAACGGTCTCGCGTTGTACTTCAAATTTTTGTTCAGTTACCGCATCCAGTAAAAAGCCCATCCGGTCTGCTTCTAACCACAACATTTTTTCCAGCTGGTTTGACGGCACCGTCTGGAAATAATTGGTACGGTCTGAGTTCGTGGTGCCGTTTAAGGTACCACCGGCTTCGGTAACAATCCGAAAATGCTCTTCATCACCAACGTTCTCAGATCCCTGAAACATCATATGTTCGAAAAAGTGCGCAAAACCCGATTTACCCAGCTCTTCGCGGGCAGAACCGACATGGTAAGTCACGTCAACATGGACCAGCGGATCGGAATGATCTTCATGCACGATAACAGTCAAACCATTTTCCAGCTGGTATTTTTTGTATGGTACCGACACGCCATTTTTTTGCTGGGTATGTTCAGTTATCAGCTTAACGCCTTGTGGCAGCTGAGGTGCAGAGGGTTGCTGACTGCAGGCGCTGATACCGGCGACCAGGCTCATCGCCAGTACAATTTTAGATAGTTTCAAAGCAGATTCTCCAGATGATTTCTTGTTGTCATTTTATTTACAAGCGCATGGTAAGTGTTAAAACCCCCGGAGTCATCAGCCTGGTAATATTTTGAAACACTTTAGCGACTATTTGCGGCCAATGGCATTATTTTGCGGTTTGAAGTTGCTGTGCCAGCCAGGCAAAGGCCTGTTGTTGCTGCTCGGCATTAAATTCATGGCCAAGCTGGGGCCACAGTTTTGTGCTCAGCGCCTCTGGGGCAGCGTAGGCCTGCCAGACCTGCGCCATCTGCTGGTACGCCTCTGTTACCCCGGCAGCAGGCATCAGTTTGTCTTTGCCGCCATTAATAAACAACATGGCTTTAGGTGCAGCCAGGCTGGCGACATCCGGAATATCCAGTTGTGCCGCCAGACCGGGATGCAACATATAAAAAGCTGAATTACCGCTTACTAAATTCCCCCCCGGCACCAGTAAATGCTGATAACGATTGAGCCAGGCCACCGCCACCGCAGCTTTAATATCGTCAGTTAATGCCGCCAGCTGCCAGGCCCGGAACGCCCCCATCGAAAACCCCAGTGCCGCAACCCGCGTATTGTCGACGACTGGCAATTGCCTGATAAAACGCACCAATTGCAGATCTTCGTATGCCGCCATACCTGCCAGTGAGCGCCCCATCAACAAGAAGTTACTGGCCAGTGCCTGTTGCTGACTAAACTCTACTGGCCCACGATCACTCCAGCCCAGGGTATCGGCCGCCACCACCAGATAGCCCTGCTTTGCCAGTTCATCGCCCACAAAGTTGCCGGAAAAATAACGCTCACTCCACTGGCTGGCGCTGGTAAGTTTTGGGTCATCGGCAAAGGGCCGGATCATTTTTTCTTTGCCGATATCAAAGCGGGCACCGTGATCATGCAGCAACAATATGGCGGGCAGCGCCCCGATAGGCTTGGCCGGTAGCTCCGGCCGTAACAACAACAGACTGACTCTGCTGTAAGTGGTTAATTGAAGTGACCACAGTTCAGCCTGATAACCATCCCGCAGCTCAGTTTTAAGAAGTACCGGCGCAAAATCGACGTCTTGCTGCGGCCACATTAAACTCTGGCGTAATAGAGCGCGGCCGTTTGCCCGCCACTTTGCCGGATCAGCAAAATTGCCTGCGCCCCAACTCGCCGGATAAGGTTGTTGCTGCTGTAACTGCAGATAAAAATCAGGCAGTGCTGTGCCGGGCAGCAGTGTACTGACACTGGCCGTTTTCTCAGCAGCAACAATTGCAGCTGACCAACTCACCGATAAAACCAAAAGCAGCAAATATTTCATAGCGTAACCTTAGCCAGATAGCAGACAGCAGTATGGCGTTACAGTAGCGCAGCAAAGCGGTTGATGACAGGTGCCATCAACGGTTAATTCCATATACGAAGCGTTTCAGCTGTTATTTATAAAAGCGCTTGAATCAGCTGCGGTCAGCGCTTAGCGTGAGACATTCTGAACGGAGCTTACTTATGGCAGCTTTACCTGTGTTACTGCTGATAGTCTGTATAGTGTTACCAGCGTCTGCTATTGCAAATACTGCTGAGGCAGCCTGGCAACACTATTACCGGCAATCAGAACATACCCGGCAACACGATGATACCGTTCTTGCAGCGGAGCTAGTGCAGCTCGAACAACAAACAGCAGCAAAACCTGCAGCCAGCCGCCGTTTTGGTTTTGATACCGATGCGCCGCCAAGCTGGTATCAGACTGCCGCTGGCAAAGCGCTGCTTAGCAGCATGCTTAGTCTGCAAACACCGTCAGGCGGCTGGTCAAAGCGCACCGATATGAGCCAGCCGCGCCAGCCAGGCCAACATTTCGGCGTAGAGCCGGCATACGTTCCAACCTTTGATAACAGCGCTACTACCACCCAGTTGCAAGTGCTGGCCCGGGCGTATACCGCTACCGGCAACCCGGACTATGCCGCGGCTTTTTATCGCGGGTTACAGCTTGTTTTCCAGGCACAGTATCCGAATGGGGGCTGGCCGCAAACCTATCCGCTACGCGGGGGTTATCATGATCATATCACGCTGAATGATGGCGTTATGGCCGACATTTTGAACCTGCTGCTGGATATCAGCCAGCAGACGACTGATTTTGCTTTTGTCAGCGAAAATATCCGGCAACAGGCTCGTCAGCATTTTGCCGCTGGCGTGGCGTTACTGCTGCAACTGCAGGTTAACACCGGCGACCGCTTAACGATATGGGCCGGCCAGTACCATCATCGCACGCTTGCTCCGGCTGCTGCCCGAGCCTATGAAATGGTCGCTCTGGCCAGTGCCGAAAGTGCCGCTATTACCGAACTGCTAATGCGGATAGCCAAACCCGAACCAGCGATTGCTAATGCCGTAACCCAGGCGGCTAACTGGTTCCTGCAAAACCAGTTGGCCAATCTTTACTGGCACCCGGTTGACCGGGTGTTAGTGGCTAAACCTGGCAGTCACCGCATCTGGCCACGGTTTGCCGAAATTGGCAGTAATAAGGCGCTGTTTGCCGATCGCGACGGTAGAATACTTTACGACGTGCATCAGGTCTCGCTGGAACGCCGTCAGGGCTACGCCTGGTATACCGCCACCCCTGAGCAGACTCTGCAACTGTATCAGCAATGGCAAACTGCGCACTGAACCTGTACCAGCACCTGAATGTAAATTTTATTCCGCTTTACTTGGTTAAAAACCAACCTGCCTGCTACGCTTAGCCAGACAATGCTAAGCTGCTAAATTATATTTAGTTTATATAGATCCAACTCAGTTCGGGTAAGTGCCAGCCAGTACTATTAATTAAAGGTCAGGGAGACAAGCGTGAAAGTAGTAATGCGGTTTTTATCGGAGCTACGCCGGCGTAAAGTTATCCAAACCCTTATACCTTTTCTGGGCCTGATTTGGCTGCTGCTACAGATTATCGCCGTTGTTACCCCACTTTTAAATTTAAGCCCCTTTGTTGCCACCAGCCTGACTATTTTTCTGTTTGCCTGTTTTCCGGTGGTGTTTTACCTTGCCTGGTATTTTGATATTACCCCGCAGGGCATTAAAGTTACTGCCGTTGATTACAGCGAACACCCCAAGCCACTGGGGCTTAAATGGTGGCTGGGTTTAAGCGTGGTAATAGTTGGCTCGTTAATGCTGGGTCTGCATTATTTCGACAACGCCCGCACCGACTATGTAAAACGCACTGAAGGCCTGGTAAACAATGTAAAAGCCAGCTCTATAGCTGTTTTGCCATTTCGCGATCAAAGCCCTGAAAGTGACCAGCAGTATCTGGCGGCCGGCGTTACCGAAGAGCTGGCCAGTTTACTTGGCCAGGTCGCGGGTTTACAGGTGGCATCGGCCAGCGCTGGCTTCAGCCTGGCCCGGCAGAACCTGCTGCCGGTGGATATTGCCAGACGGCTGAAGGTTGATACCTTACTGAGTGGCAGCATTCATAAAATTGGTAATCAAATCCGGCTGCGGGTAGAGCTGATTAATGCCGAAGACGGCATGACCTTATGGAGCCAGAGCTTTTCCCGGGAGCTTACTGATATTTTTGCGGTAGAAACCGAAATTGCCCGGGCCATTGCCAACTTGCTGCAACAGCGCTACCTGGAAGCCGGCAGCCTGACCAGCCTTAACAGCACCGCCAGCAGCGATGCCTATATGATGTACCTGCGCGGCCGCGAGCAGTATCGCTTGCAAACCACTGAATCTATAAAAGAAGCCCGACGGTTATTTGAACAGGCCATTGCACTCGACCCGGAATATGCTATGGCTTATGTTGCTTTGGCAGACACCATTATTTTACTGGCCGAAGGCAGCGCCAGTTTTGGCGTATTAAAAGCTGATATTGCTGCAACGTTAGCCGAGCAACATCTGGCAAAAGCATTGGTAAGAGCCCCTGAGCTAGCCGAAGCCCACGCGATACGAGGCTTGTTGCTGTTTTATCTGCTAAGTAATTACGATGCTGCACTGCCGGCGCTGGATAAAGCCCTTAGCCTGAACCCTAATTTAGCCCAGGCCCATTTATGGCGTTTTGCGGCGCTGGAGCAGCTGGGCCGGAGCCAGGATGCCTGGCAGGCATTGCAGCAAGCATACAAACTCGACCCGATAGCGATTACCCATCAATATAATCTGGCGTTGAAACTGGCTGAACGCGGCGAGCTTGCCGCCGCTAAAGAGCAATACCAGCAGCTGATTACCGATTTTCCAGGCTCAGCAGCGGGATATCTTGGTTTGGCCAGGCTAAATAGCACTTTTGCTTCTACGGATACGCCGATACTGAATCAAATCGAAAACAACGCTTTACTCAGCGATATTGAGCCACAACTACTGCAGGACATCAAAGCACTGGGATGGCAGAAAAAGTAAGCACCCAGACGCCCTGCATTAAGCAACTACCGGCGCAGTTTAAACACGGCAGCATCGACGCTGCGTTGCATAACCACCTGCAACAGCACGGTTTGATGGGCGGTAAACAGCCAGTCAATATCATCGGGTTGCAACTTGATGCCGGCAGTGGCGCTGGCCGCGACACTGGCATAGCCTACTGGCTGGCGGGGTGGCTTATAATGCGGCTCGGCGTTAAAACTAAGATACAACTGGTTAAGCTGATAGCGCTGGCGCAACTCGTTCAGGCTGGCCAGATTAAAATACAATGCGCGGTTAGCGCCATTATCACTATATGCATGCACGCCACATAAAAACTGCTGATATAACTGCTGCTCAAACTTCTCATCTTTTTTACCGGTACGGTAAAATTCAACAAAATAGTCCTGCACATTATTGGCAAGATGATCAGTCAGCTGACACACCACCTGACTGCGCTGTGGGCTTTTGCCGATCACGGTCGGGTCAAGTGCATTGATCTGTTGCTGCCAGTTAAAACTGTCGGCCAGCGGCTGATAATCGGTATCCTCTACCTGCAGCGCCTTCTCCAGAACAGTTCGGGTAAGCGGGTTGTTAGGACCTTTATCTTTAAATACCAGAGTACCGTGGTTTTCGTTATCCAGAATAGCCAGTGCGATATCACCTTTGCTGCGGCTGAAATGCAAGCTGCCGGGCAAGACACATTGCTGCTCATCCAGTGCCACGGTGATCCGGCTGCAATTGAGATTAGCGCCGCTGATCCGCACCGTGCCATCGGAGCCGGCTTCATTGGCAATGGCGCTGATACCGGAGTAACCGGTATTGCCAATCATTACCGTGGCCAGAATTTTGCCAGCGCCGTACCAGTTTTCATTAGCGAACAGGTCGTTAAGCGCCAGCTGCTGGGTATAGGGCGAAGCCAGCTCCAAGCCTTTAAGAATTTGGGTGCCGGTTTGAAAGCCCGGCTGACCCCAGCCTTTTACCGCCCGGCCAAAAAAGCTACGACCTTTATGGGCTAAATGCGAGCCGAAATTAGCCGGCGCCATCATTACAAAGCGTTTGACCGGATTATGGCTGGCGGTGTAAAACTGGGTAAGCCATTGCCTTGCGACTAAGGAGCCGGTGCTATGCACGACCAGATCAACAGTGCGATCGCCGGTCGGCAGGCCCATTTCATGCCAGGCCCGTTGCATGGCGGTGGCTAAATCGGTATAGGTAACATCGTCGTGCATTGACAGCCAGTCGCCCAGATGTAAATGCACGGTTTTTTTATTGGGGAGTTGTTTGATAAATTTACTGATCGCGGCAAAAGAGCGACTGTTGTCGCTCCAGCCATGCAGAATAATAACCGGGTTGTCCATGACGTCTTCCTTGTTGCTCACCGGAAAACCAGACATCACCCGCTTAGCAGCAGATCTTGGCTACATTTTAAAAACCAGATTAGTATAGCAGGCTTTGCTAATAGCCTTTACTTTGCAGAAAATTCAGCGCAGCAACTATCGCAGCAACCTGGGCACTAATACATTGCTCCGGGCTGGCATTGGGGCTGTCGGGGTAAACCTCGGTGGTAGTGACATAAGGTGCGTCAGTTATCCCGCCGCATAAACCCAGCGATTTTTTCGGGTAGTTAACCACCCCGGGCTGGCTTATCGGCTCACCGATTAAGCAGTTATTAGCATCAGCTGGCGCAATTTGAGTCACCTTGCTTACCGCCAGGTTAATGGCTTGCTGGAAATCAGCAGCCGGCTTTTCGCTGTCGCCGACTAAATAAAAGCCATCAGGGATATCCCAGTTAGTATTGACCTCACCATCCCGTGCCGCTTTGGCAGGCCGGAACTCGCTGTTGTCGGAATCGGTAGTTTCGTGTAAATCAATATGGGCCAGCACCGGCAAACTTAACTGCTGCAAAAAGTTAACCACTGCGGCCGATTCCGCTACCGGGCTGTCAGCAGTAAAATTGCGGTTAGGGTCAAGCGCCAGCGGGTTCCAGCGGTTTATTGTTTCATAGCCCCAGGGGCTGATGCAGGGCAATACCACTATATTAAAATGATCACTGTAATTCGCCGCTTCAGTTTGTAAAAAACGAATGGCGCCCTGCACCCCGCTGGTTTCATAGCCGTGCACGCCACCGGTAACGAGTACCGTCACTTTGTCAGCGTTTAAGCCATTACTGAATGCAAACAGCGGGTAACAGTCTGCGCCATACTGACGATAATCCAGTTCGCCATATTGCTGAGCGCTAAAGCCCGGAGCAACCTGTTCCAGGCGGCCAAGCACCTGTTGCTGATAGCTGCGCTGAATTTGCTGACGGGCCAGCCACTGAGCGTTTTCTGCCGGCCCCCATGGCTGTCCTGCTACCCCGATATCGTATTCCTGGCTATTCGTCATGCTGTTCTCTCCTGTTCACCTGTGCCGTTACGCTAACGTGTTTTGCCACGACAGGCAATTGACTGTCGGTACGTACCCAAGCCTTCGCGTTTAGCTGTTCGCTGAGCTCAGTTATCAGTTCGTTGTGCTTACAACCTGCTAAAACTTGTTATGTTCTAATTTGTCGAATAAACCTGCCACTATTATCAGATAGCCGCCAGCGCCCCAGTTGGCTAAAGTTAACCCTGATGCAATTATGAAGCAGGAGTCTGAGATGGGGTTACTGGTTAACGGAAACTGGCAGGACAAATGGTATGACACTGACAGCAACGATGGCGAATTTAAGCGGGAAAGCGCCCAGCTGCGCAACTGGGTAACCAGTGACGGCAGCGCCGGGCCGACTGGTGAAGCGGGTTTTAAAGCAGAAAAAGACCGTTACCATCTGTATGTGTCACTGGCCTGTCCGTGGGCGCATCGCACCCTGATTTTTCTGCAATTAAAAGATCTGACAGACTACATCAGCGTATCGGTTGTCAGTCCGGATATGCTGGAGCATGGCTGGGAGTTTGATAAAAGTAATCATAGCACCGGCGACACGCTGTTTGATCATGACTATCTGCATCAGGTTTATACCAGACACCAGTCTGATTACACCGGCCGGGTTACCGTGCCAGTGCTTTGGGACAAACAGCAAAACCGTATTGTCAGTAACGAGTCAGCTGATATTATCCGGATGCTTAATACTGCTTTTAACGCGCTTACCGGCAATAACAACGACTTTTATCCGGCAGATTTACAGCCGCAGATTAATGAGATTAATGAACTGGTTTACAACAATATCAATAATGGCGTGTATCGCTGTGGTTTTGCCACCAGTCAGCAAGCTTATGAAAAAGCCTACCAGCAGTTGTTTACTGCTCTTGATAAAATAGAAGCACTGCTAAGCCGGCAGCGTTATTTAACCGGAGCGCTGATTACTGAAGCGGACTGGCGCTTATTTACCACCCTTATCCGCTTTGATGCCGTTTACCATGGCCACTTTAAGTGCAATAAACAACGGCTGGCCGACTACCCTAACCTGTCTGGCTTTAGCCGTGAGCTTTATCAGTGGCCGGGAGTGGCTGATACCGTTAATTTTTATCATATTAAACGCCATTACTATTACAGCCATACCATGATTAACCCAAGCCAGATTGTGCCGGTTGGCCCGGACATCGATTATCTGGCAGCGCATGGTCGGGATGGTTAATAAATTTGCCGGACGAAGATAAATATATCAATAAGTGTCAGAGAAGTGGCTATACTTTAGACAATAATACTTTTTGGCGTGATCACTGATGAGTGTGGAGCTTTATGCGAACCACCATATGTTATATTTGCTCCGGTAACCTGAAAATGTATTTGCTGGCTGGCAGCATGTTGCTGTTTAGCTGCGGCAACAGCTTGCCGGCCCAGACCCTGCGGGTCGCTGTTGCCGACTACCCACCCTACACTTATGTGCAGGATCAACAAATTGATGGTGAAGGTTTTCAGGCGTTTGACAGCATTATGACTGAACTGGGCGTTAAATACCGGGCTGAGGCGGTACCACACTTTGGTCGTTCGTTAATCGACATGGAAAATAATCAACTCGATGCGTTGTTACTGGCAACCGAAAGCCCTGAACGCAGTTCCCTGGCACAATACTCTGAACCACTGTTCTTTGCCGACTGGGCCTGGGTGTGGCTGGCAAAACGCAACGATATCCAACCTGACAGCGACCAATTTAGAGAGGTTGCTATTGTTTCAGCGCAGAAGAACAGCAACATTTATCGCTGGTTAGCGCTGCAGGACTATCAAATTACCCCCGGCACCAGCGATATCAGAGGATTGTTTAACCTGTTAGACCACGGCCGGGTCGACGCTATAATGTTGCCGGAGATAACTGCAACCACATTAATTAATAATCATCAACGTGACAAAACACAATACAAAATCCATAAGCACATTAAACTGCCATATGGCATTTATATCAGCAAAGCCTTTCTTGCCAACCACCCGGATTTTATGCAGAAATTAAATCAGGCGATCAAAAAATATAATGGCGACAAAACACCACAAGCTACAAGCAAAACAAAAATTGCCGCGCCAACAAACTGAGTTATGTCGCTCATTCTTAGCTGAAACAGATAACAGATTATCTGATCAGATTGTATTGGCGAACGGCAGTATCGGTTTGTAAGCCAAAGTGTCCCAGGCTATAGGTATAACTGGCATTTTCACCCCAGATACGGCTGCTGTGCACACCGTAAACCAGACAGCTGCCGGTGGCACAGACTACCTGATCAATATTGCTTTTAATCGAATAAACCCGCTGGCCAAACCGCACCCCATAAATACTGTCTAAAAAGGGGCTGGATACAGACAGGCCGGCACTACCACAGGTAGAGCTCCAGACATTAAATGGATAAACACCGCAGCTTAACAAGCCCCGAAATGCCCCGGCAACACCGACAAAAGCATCAACCTGTGATGCCACGCCCAGTTTATCTATTTGCTGTGCCGCCAGAGTCGCACCCATAGAATGACCAATAACATCAATTTTACCTGTGCAGGAGTTATTCAAAGCAGAGTTTATCGCATTGCGAACCGGCGTTTCCTCACTGCCGCTATGATCATTGCAGGCTGCACAGCTTTTGGAGCCCCAGTTGGGTCGGTAAATATCAGTGGTCTTATAGCCTTTGCTACGCAAATAATTGTAAGTATTGTCCCAGCTGGCCGGGCTGGCAGTATTACCATGAACCAGCACGACTGCATCAACACAGGCTTGCACCTTGCCGGTTAACAGCAGCGCCAGACTGGCGGTAACTAATAGTAAGGTTTTTTTTATTGTTATCATCAGAAACTCCTTGGTTGGGTCTGTGACAACATAGACAGCTGGTTAAATTTCAACCATAACACTTTAGTGCTAGCAACAGGAGTTGGCGCCCGCTAAAAGCCTGAGCCTGGTTGTATTAAAAACTCCAGCTCCTCGGGTGTTGAAGTCCGGCCCAGAATCGCATTGCGATGTGGATAGCGACCAAAGCGGTCGATAATGGCTTTATGTTTTAGCTCAAACTGGTAATTGGTATCCGGCGCGTGCTTTTTATAAAGCGCTTCAGCCAGCGTATGGATTACTGTTGATTCACTGTGCATATAAGGCAGCAGTAAAAAGCTGCGCTCATCGGCTGTCAGTTCCGTCAGCGCCCCGCCAGCTACAGCTTCCTGCGCCAGCACCAGGGCCATCGCATCCTGAGAAAATGCCGCTGGGGTATTGCGGTATATATTGCGGGAAAACTGATCAAGCACAATAATTTCGGCCAGCCGGCCTTTGGCAGTTTTGCGCCAGTGTTCCAGTTCACCGCGGGCAGCTTGTTGCAGCACATGACCAAAGCGGCTGGCGATCAGCTGATCAAACCGGCTGTCTTTCGCCCACCATTGGCTGGGGCTGATTTCTTTAAACCAAAAATCTAAAATCTGCTGTGGCATAATGACTCCCTGTTATCGTTATTCCAGCGCCAACTGCCGGATATGCTGTTGCAGTTGCGGATAAAACTGTAAAAAGTCCTGCTCTAACCGGGCGTAGCGCGGGGTAATTTCGTTAATAATACCACCGAATTTGTTGGCAAACCGGATCCGGCCGGCAATATGGTCCAGTGCCTGACCAAGCCGTGGTAACTGCTGATAACTGGCAAACCAGTCATTCCGACACACCCGCTGCATGGTGTCGCGCATTGTCGCCGGCATCAGCGGCATTGCGTCATTTAGTTTAAAGTATAAACGGGCTTTGTATTGTGCAAAGGGTTCAGGGTAAAACTGTTGCCAGTGCCGGATCAGAAAATGATCGAACAATACATCCAGCGCTACCGCAGCAAACCGCCGGCGCATCGGTGAAAAATCAGCTTTGGCAGCCTTTACTATTGGATGATGATCAGTAAAACGATCTGTCGCCCGGTGATTTTGTAACCCCGCCAGAACCTTTGGGTGTAGGCTGTCTATATTAACACCTTTACAAAAATCACCCAGCAGGTTACCCACCAGTGAATACTGATCAGGCCTGGCTAAAGCGGCATGCGCCAGATAATTCAACTAACCCTCCTGCTGTTAATTACAGTCTGTCACAGCTAGGCTACCGTACCGGGATAATGATACAATGCCCGTCGCAATCAATTACCTGTAGAGTGCATAATGCGTTTGTTTGTTCGATTATTTTTCCGTTTTGTCCGACTTATTCTTACGCCATTTATGCTGCTGACGGAATGGTTAACCACGCCAAAAGCAATAAGTCGCAGCCAGGAACAACAAGTCAAGGTAGATAAAGCTTGCGAACAACTGGCACTTTATCAGTTTTCTGCCTGTCCGTTTTGTATCAAAGTACGTAAAGAAATTGCCCGGCTGGGTCTGAATATTGAGAAACGCGATGCGCAGCATCATGCGGTTCACCGTCAGCAGCTGGCAACAGCCGGAGGAAAAATAAAAGTACCCTGCTTACGAATTAACGATGGGCAGTGGCTATATGAGTCAGACGACATTATTCACTACCTGCGCCAGCAATTTGCTGCTGCATCGGCCATAGAATAAATTTTATCTTGCTAAAATAATCAGCACCCCACTCCAGTCCAGGCCCCGGCTTTTACCAGCCTGGGGTGCGATTTCCACCCCACAGTAAAACCCCAGTAACGGGATTCTTGCTTCATTCAGCAGACTTTGTACTTCTCTGGCATCTTCCTGACCTGCAGCCGGCCACTCTGCGCCGGTTGCGGCCGCCGGGTCAAGCTGGGCAATACGGCCCGCACAATCCATATAAATTGCGATTAATGGCTGCCTGCCATCCTGCTTCATTTGCTGCAACAAAGCCTCGGTGCTGGTTCGGGCGGACGCCCGGCTAAGTGCCGGGCTGCGGCGCATCAACTGAATTTCCATACCTTCATGCATATCTGGCTCGAATAAAATGATGCCTTCATCATTGGGTAATACCCCGCTTATAAGCCGGTTGCTATAGTCGTTTTCTTTATTTAAATCGGGCGCTGAATTAGCCGGAATACCAAGGCACAAGTGGCTGACCGGAGACCGGCTGCGCCAGTTACGGCCGCCAAAGGCCTGGTCGATAACCTCAACTGCCGGTTTACCATCAAGCGAATATAAAAACTGACCAAAAATACCGGTAATGGTATAACGCTGACTGCTTAGAGGCTGACACCCATGCATTACGCCAATATAGGAACTCATGTTGCCACCAAACACCAGCGCGCTGGCGCTTTGCTGAGCAATACTTTTGCCACAGAATTGCAGGGTATGACTAAAACCATGATCGCCCAGTAAGCCGGCACCTGCCACTGGCAGAGGCGCAGCCAGGTTTAACTCTAAACCCCGGAGCAGTGGTGCTGAAGGGTTCATTACCGGCGCAACATTTTCTGAACCGGAAAACTTAACGGAATCATAAAGCAGTAACAATAAACTGGCATCCGGCATGTTGGGCAACGCCTGAGCTAACTGCTCACCGGCATTAAACGGACTGTTAAATAAGCCGGTTGCTACCGCCATCTGGCAATAATTATCTTCAAATTTCAGTACCGCCACTGCTGCAGGATACCCCTGGTATGACAAATTCTGGTTCGTGATTACCCCTATCGCCGAGCCACCAAAAATATTTACATCCTGCCCTAACACCGCACGTAACCCCCGGTAGAAAGCCTGATGGTCCAGCGCACCACTGCAAAAGGCCAGCACCAGATCAGCATTGCCGAAGGCGGCTTGGGTTATAGCATTTAGTGCAGCTTGCTTGCCGGCGTTAAATGCATTTTCGCAATTACTGTATCCTATTCCAACTTTCATAATCCCTCATACTGCTGGCAAAGGCTCTCTTCCCTTCCAGTAACGAATATTACACGTTATTAACCATTGCAGGAATAAGTTAAGCAACAAGATTTCAGGTTCAGTACTAACTTGGTATAGTGAATTCATTCTCAGCAAGCACTATCTGACAGGCAATAAGTATTGAAGGTAAGCAGATGCGGTTAATTATTATGCTGATGTTACTGGCGCTGACAGGCTGCGCTTTGGCGCCGGGTGCTGTAATTGTCCCGCCAATACAATCTCTGTCCGGCGCCGAACAGCTGGCACTGGCAGAACAAGCCGGCCAGCATGTTGTGCATTGGCCAGAGCAGCGCAGCAGCCGGCAGGGTGTCAATAACCGGCGTGTTTTTAACAGCTGGCAGGGCCAGGGCGAGCTATTGGTAAATATGCAGCAGACAGAGGTGGCAACTATTGCTGTTAATGGCAAGCTCCTGCGGTTGCAGCGTCCCGACCATGGTCAGCCGTTTAAAATAGATATTGCCGCCTTTACCCGAAACGGTGGCAATCAGTTGCAGCTGCTCTCACTGCAACCTGCCACGGCTCAACTGACCATTGCCGTGCCCTATCCTGAGCTTATTCCGCAGCAGCACGATCCCATTGCCAATTCGCAGCGTTTCAGTAAAGTTGACCAGTTAATTAACGAAGAAGTGGCCGCCGGTTTTCCCGGTGCGGTGTTGCTGGTGGTGAAAGACGGTCGGATCATTAAAGAAACCGCCTATGGCTATGCCCTGCGTTATCAGGCAGATGGCTCAGTAGAGCCCGCTCCACAGCCGATGCAGACCAACACCTTGTTTGATATTGCCTCCAATACCAAAATGTATGCCACGACTTATGCCGTAATGCAGCTGGTCAGCAGCGGTATGCTGGATATCAACCGGCCACTGACCGATTACCTGCCAGAGTATCTGGGGGATGGCCGGGAGCAGCGTCTGGTCAGCGATTTGCTCTACCACACCAGTGGCTATGCGCCGGAGGTGCATTTTCACCGGCCGGATAACAGCAATGGCGCGCTGTTTTATTCATTGAATAAAGCCTATACCGACCAGTTGCTGCTGGCGCAGGTGCCGTTTGTCAGTGAACGGGCGAGAACCGCACGCTACAGTGATATTAACTTTATGCTGCTGGGCTTATTGATTGAAAGATTAACCGCGATGCCGCTGGATCAATACTTAGAGCAGCAGTTTTACCAGCCGCTGGGTTTAAATAACCTGCTGTTTAGCCCATTGCAAAAAGGCGTGGCAGCGGCCAGGATTGCCGCCACCGAACTGGATGGTAACAGCCGGGGTGGCCGCGTTAATTTTCCTGCTAACCGCCAGGGTGTGTTGCGCGGTCAGGTTCATGATGAAAAGGCCTTTCATGCCCTGCAGGGCGTGGCCGGCCATGCCGGGTTATTTGCCACTGCCCGCGATCTGGCCGTGGTAATGAGTGTGGTAGCCCAACAAGGTGGCTATGGCTGGCAGCGATTTTTCAGCCCGGCAGTCGTGCAACAATTTACCCGGCCCTCATCCTATGATCACCGCTTTGGTCTGGGCTGGCGCACTGCCGCCGGCGGCGACTTAACCTGGCATTTTGGCGCCTATGCCAGTGATTACGCCTATGGTCATACCGGTTGGACCGGCACCGCCACTGTAATAGACCCGGCTCATAATTTAATGGTGGTATTGCTGACCAACAAAAAACACAGCCCTGTTATCGCCAACGGCAACAGTTACGAATTTACCGGGGATAATTATGAAACCGGCCGCTACGGCACCATTATGAGCCTGATCTATGAAGCCATCCTGCAATAGCGCTTAATCCGCACTGGCGGCGTTTAAAAACTGCAGCGCTGCCAGCTGCTGATACAGTGGACATGTCTGCATCAGCTCACTGTGCTTACCCGCAGCAATCAGCTGCCCCTGGTCCAGTACCAGAATACGGTCGACATGCAGTACTGTGCTTAGCCGATGGGCAATAATTAAAGTAGTTTTACCGTGCATCAGCTGCGCCAGCGCTTGCTTAACCTCATGCTCGCTGGCAGCATCCAGCGCACTGGTGGCTTCATCCAGCAGCAGCAACGGCCGATCGGCCAGAATAGCCCGGGCAATAGCAATCCGCTGCTTCTGCCCTCCCGATAAGCGCACCCCGCGCTCACCCAACTGACTATGATAACCACCAGCTAACTGCTGAATAAAGCCATCGGCTTCAGCTGCCTTACAAGCTGCTATCACCTCCTGCTCGCTGGCGTCTGGCCGGCCATAACGGACGTTTTCCAGCACGGTGTCAGCAAAAATCACAGCATCCTGCGGTACCAGCGCAAATTGTGCCCTCAGCCTGGCAGGATCGAGGGTGCTGATATCAATACCATCTAGTAAAATTTTGCCCATCGGTAAGTTATAAAAACGCTGCAGCAGCTGAAATATCGTGGTTTTGCCTGCTCCGCTCGGCCCGACCAATGCCACCCGCTCCCCCGGATTAATATGCAGCCTGAGCTGACTTAACACAGGGCGATCAGGCAGCTGCGGATAGTAAAAACTGACATCGTCAAATACCAGACTGCCCGTTACCGGTTCAGTTAATGTTGCCGGCATCGCAGGCGCAGTTATTTCAAGCGGGGTAGCCGCTAACTCTATTAACCGTTCGGTGGCCCCGGCAGCGCGCTGAATCTCACCTATCACTTCACTGATCGTAGCAACCGCACCGGCCACCACCACGGCATAAAATAAAAAAGCGGTAAGCTCACCCGCCGTGATCCGTCCTGCCAGCACATCCAGCGCGCCTGCCCAGCCAACCAGGGTGACCGCACTGATACTAAGCAGCATTACCAGACCAATTAATAAAGCACGGTAGAAAATCCGCTGCTTTGCCGCTACCATCACCTGCTCAATTTTGCCGGCAAACACTTGCTGATCCAGTATTTCATGGCCATACGCCTGCACGGTGTGAATTTCATGCAGGCTTTGATCAACATGGGCACCAATATCAGCCAGCCGATCCTGACTGGCCCGCGCCATATGCCGTACTTTGCGGCCAAGTACAAAAATAGGTATCAGCACCAGCGGCACGGCAATTGACACCAGCGCGGTCATTTTTAAGCTGGTAAAAGCCATCATCAGTAACCCGCCGACTGCAGTCACACCTGATCGTAGCGCCATCGACAAACTGGAACCGACCACGGTTTGCAGCACTGTGGTATCTGCGGTAAAGCGGGAAATAACTTCGCCGGTGCGGGTTTCACCATAAAACGCCGGGGACAACAGCAACATATGCCGGTACACATGGTTACGAATATCGGCACTAACCCGCTCTCCGAGCCAGGTCATCAGATAAAAGCGGCAGAATACTGCACTGGCACTGACAGCGGTGATCAGTAAAATCAGCAACATAATGCTATTAAGCCGCTGGCTGTCGCCACCGGCAAAACCCTCATCAACCAGTAAGCGTACCCCCTGACCCAGCACCAGCCAGGCCAGCGCGCCCAGCAGTAAAAACAGCATAGCCGCCACCACCCGCCAGCGATATGGCATTAAGAAGCCGGCCAGCCAGGGCAGTACCGCCGAAGTCCTGCCTGGAGAGTGACTGTCGCTTTGTGGGGTATTGTGCAAAATGGTTTTCCTGTTTCAGCTTTATCTGACGCAGACTTATCATACTTGATTAACCGCGCCAGAAGTAGCTACGCAAAACCGCTGAAGTGCTATATGATGCGCCACCCAATTCCGGTGCCGCCAGCATACCGCTATGATATCAACCAACGCTTTATATACTGATCTATCGGGCTACTATGATTTGATGTGTCGTGATATCAACTATCTGGCGCAAAGCAGTGCAGTGCACCGGCTGAATAAGATGCTTGGTAACGGCGGTCATCAGCACCTTGATTTAGCCTGCGGTACCGGCCCGCATATCCGGCATTTTATCGACTCAGGTTACCAGTGCATTGGCCTGGATTTAAACCAGCCGATGCTTGAATTAGCCAGGGCACGCTGTCCGCAAGCCAGCTTTATGTTGCAAAATATGTGTCAGTTTAACCTGGACAGGCAGGTTGATTTAATTACCTGTTTTTTATATTCCATTCACTACACAGCCAGTATCAGTGCGTTGAAACAATGCTTTGCCAGCATTTATGCCGCATTGAGCCCAGGCGGGCTATTGGTGTTTAATGCCGTGGATAAAGAAAAAATCTGTAACCAGTCGGCCGTGCGCCATAGCACCTGCCACGATAACAGCCAGTTTGTGTTTGAGTCGGGCTGGCATTACAGCGGCAGCGGTGAGCAACAGGCATTGAAATTAAGTATTGCCAGAACTGACAGTGCAGGCACTCAGCTATGGCAGGACCAGCATCCTATGGTAGCCGTTAGCTTTGCCGGGCTGCAGGCGCTGCTGTGCCCCTACTTTGAAGTGCATATACTGGCGCACGATTATGACAAAATAACCCCGTGGGATACCACAGCAGGCAATGCGCTGTTTGCCTGTATCAAACGCTGAGTAAACGCTGTTTCACGGGAAAAAGCAGCGACATCATGTTCGAATATGGAATTCTCTTTTTGTTGCCTTAGCTGCTGCCTGGTATCATTCGCAATCTGATTACCTGCGCGTTATGCTCTATGCTTTCATAGATTAACAAGATAAGCAGCAACGGAGCGCATCGCAATGAACAAGTATCTGACCTTTTTATTTTGGATAGCCCTGCCCCTTAGTGCCGCACCGCAATTAGAGTTGCTCTGGCAAACCGACGGTTTCCGGGTGCCGGAGTCGGTGCTGGTTCATCAGCAACAGCAAGACAAGTTTCTGTTTGTATCTGAAATTGACGGTGCCGGCAGTGCCGCCGACGGCGAAGGCGGCATAGCGCTGCTGAACACCGATGGCAGCATGCGCGTGCAGAACTGGCTACGCGGCTTAAACGCGCCAAAAGGCATGGCAGAGTATAACGGTAAACTGTATGTCGCTGATCTGACCGAACTGGTTATTATTGATATCGAAAGCGCAACGGTAACGGCAAAAATTCCGGCAGCCGATGCCGTGTTTCTGAATGATGTCACGGTAGATAATAACGGCGTGGTGTATATTTCTGATACCCGCAAAAACGTTGTTTATCAGTATAAAGATGGTGCTATCAGCATCTGGCTGGAAAATATCGTAGCCGCTAACGGCTTAAAAGCAATCGGTAACGAACTGTATATCGCTGCCGCCGATCTGCTGCTAAAAGTAAACAAAAGTGGCGAAATAACGCAAATTGCCAAAGGTTTCGCCCAGCGGGCAGATGGCCTGGAACCGGTGGGCAATGGTGATTTTATTGTCAGCTGCTGGGCCGGCATTATTTACTATGTTACAGCTGATGGCAGCATGACAACATTGTTAGACACCCGCCAGCAAAAACGTAACACCGCTGATATTGGCTGGGATCCACAACACCAGATCCTGTACGTGCCCACTTTTGCCGGCAACTCTGTCGCCGCCTACCGGCTAACCGGGCTGGCGGCTGACTAAAGCTGGCTATTTAGCGCTTAAGCCGGCAGTGCTGCGCTCTGCCGGCACAATGCGACCGTCAGCCGTAAAATGTAAATATTCAGCGGCGACATGGCGCTGCCTTTTCTGACAGCCCGAGTTATTGCTGTCCAGCCAGCGATGATAGAACAGCAGCCATTGACCGTTATATTGCACAACAGAATGATGGTTATTGCTCTGGTGTTCCTGCTCCATAAAAACGCCGCGGTAAGTCCAGGGGCCAATGGGTGATGTTGCCGTGTAGTAGCTCAGCACCCGGTTATTTTCCGGCATGGTAAAGTAGTACAGACCATCGCGTTTAAACACCCAGGGTCCTTCCATTTTCGGCTCGTAACCGCCCATGTCCATCTTGATAAAATCGCCGGCTATACCGCGCATATCATCACGCATTTTTACTACGCGATAATCAAAATCAGTGCCATGAAAATACAGATAAACCTGGCCGTCGTCGTCAATAAACAACGCCGGATCATTGGCATAAGGGCTGCGCCAGAGCGGTGCGCCAATCATATCTTTAAACGGTCCGGCCGGTGAGTCACTCTCGGCTATGCCGATACCCATCCATTTGGTACTGTTCTGTGGCTTTTGTCTGTCTTTAACACCGGTACCCGCCGGAAACACTAAATAGTATTTACCATTTTTAAATGCGGCGTCCGGTGCCCAGGCGTAATCGTCGGCCCAGGCTACATCGTCTACCGACAATGCTGCGCCGTGGGCGGTCCAGTCGGTCAGGTTATCGGTTGAAAATACGTGCCAGTCTCGCATATGAAAATCAGTCTGACATTCTTCGTCATGCGAGGTGTACAAATACAGCCGGCCATCCTGCCAGACATGGGCTGAGGGATCAGCTGTCCGGATCGGTTTACCGTCAATCAGTAAACCAAAATCCAAAGGGTTTGCGGCCAGCGCCGGACCAGCTATCAGGCTGGAAGCAATGATTAACCCAGCGCGCAAGTTATTAAGTTTTAACATGGTCAGTACCAGAATAAACGGGGAATAACTAATCCTGGGCTAAAGTAAGCCGCCAGTGCCAGCAGAATTGTCATTTAGTTAATCTTTTTTCCAGTTCTGACACAAAACGTTAAATAGCCCTGCAAAAAACCGCGAAAATGTTTCTGTTTTGCTGCATCCAGTTGCGCTAGTCAGTCGTTGCTTGCATTGGAGGTGAGCATTTTATGCTGTATCAGGTTCAGGCTGTCGACCTGCTGTTCGCCAAACACAGTTGATAAAGCAAGGAAAATACTATGATACATTCAAAATTTGTTCGAGCGGCTCGCGGGCCGATGTCATTAAGTGCAGTAGCCCTGGCGATGATGCTCGCCCTTACCGGTTGCGACGGTGACGATGGCGCAGCTGGCCAGCCCGGTGCTGACGGTGCTCCCGGCCAGCCTGGTGCAGATGGGACGCCGGGTTTTGCTGCGGCTGATTTTCTGGTAGCGAATAACGGCAGTGAAAATAGCGGTACCGTTGATCTGATTAACCAGAATGCCGCAGCACTAAAACGTTTTACCGGCCTGAATAATCAGGGTGTCGTACTCGATCCGCTCGGTAATCTGGTTCAGGCAGGCGATAGCAGCAATGGCAGTCTGAAAACATTTTGCCAGATTGCGATGCGGCCTGACGGCGCGGCCTTTGACCCAATGCTTGACCGGGAGTTAACCGGCGCCACTACCGGCCTGGTAAACCCAAAAGGCATCGCATTTTCCCAGCAACGTGGCCTGGTATTTATTGCCGATCAAACAGCCATGCAGGTTACCGTTTACGGGGCAGCCGCTGCTGGCGATGCTGCACCGCTGGCCACCACCACCACGGAAGCAATGCCCTGGGATCTGTTTTACGATGAAATCAATGACCGGTTATATGTCGCGCTGACCAATGGTGTGCTGTCGGTGTACGATAACTACGTTAGCGGTAACTATGCTGCGATGCCAAGCCGCAGCATAACCCCAGTCGATGACAGCGGCATGCCGTTATCGGTTAACCTGCACGGCATAGCCTATGACCGGGTATCTGACAAAATGGTGTTATCAGATGTTGGTAGTGCCAGCGATGCCACTGATGGCAGCCTGTTTGTATTAAATAATATCTCGGTTGCAGATGGTGAGGTCGTTCCGGCCAGGGTTATCAGCGGTCCGGCAACCCTGCTGGGTAACCCGGTTGATATCGTGCTATCTGGCAGTGAGTTGCGGGTAGCAGAAAAAGCCAATGATGCCATTTTAGTGTATGCCAACATATTCGCCGGCCAGAGTGGTGACATTGCCCCGGATTTAGCCACCACAGCTATCAAACCGGAATCGCTGGTGCAGCTTACATCACCACGTCAGCACCCGGATATTTCAGATACCAGTGCTCCGTCGGTGTTGCTGGGAGTAGTCGTTTCCAGTAACCCCGCAGCGGCAGGCCCAACGACCGGCCAGATCAGTCGGGTAACAGCCGCCCTTACCAGTGAGCTCAGTCAGTACAATGCATTACAAACGATTGAAAGTGTTACCTTTGATCTGGCAGGTGATAGTTACACTACCTTTGATAACGCCGACGGGGGTGGCATTGTCATTTCTAACCGGGTTGCCAGTCAGCGCAGTGCTGAGCAATATTCAACTGCGCAGGATCGTATTATAAGTGGTAGTAACACCGGCTTAATATCGCCAAAAGGGCTGGACATCGACTCGGCCAGTGGTTTGATATTTGTCGCAGAAAATAATCCTGCTACGCCCGGGATCTTAGTTTTTTCCAGCTGTAGCAGTGGCAATGCCGCCCCTGTTATAACTTTAAACACTGCACCGGCCCAGCCGTGGGATGTCGATTATGATCCAGCCAGCGACAAAGCCTTTGTTGCCCTGACCAATGGCACCGTTGCAGTATTTAATGAAGTTAGAAGTAAATGGCTGGCGGGCACTGGTACGATAAATGCTGACCGTATTATTACCCCGGCAACCGGCGGGGTTGCTCTCGCTGCACCGACTAACCTGCATGGTATTGACTACGACTTTGCCAGTGATGCATTAATCGTTTCCGATGTGGGCAGTGCAGCAGATGCTACTGATGGCAAAATTTATGTATTGAATAATGCCAGCACCGCTAATGGCTTAACCAATATTGCGATAAATATCAGCGGTAATAATTCAGCGTTGGGTAATCCGGTAGATATTATGTATAGCGGTCAGCATCTGTACGTGGCGGAAAAATCGAACAATCTGGTACTACGGTTTGACAATATTCTTAACAGCGCCGGCGGCAATATAGCTGCAGATGCCAGTTTTGCGTTTACGGCACCAGAGTCTGTAGCGATAATTCCGCGGTATCTTAGCAACCGGCAGTAAATTTACTGGCTTGCGTCAGGTTTTCGATTTAACGGTCTGGCCACAGCCAAAAGGTTGCAGTTGCAGCGTGACACTGATTTGTTGACCCAGCTGCACTTTATACAGCAGGTTGTACTGCTGTTCAGACAGCGGTGCAACCTCGATACCGCTGAGAAGTTTAACCAGTTGTGGCACGGTATTGCTGTGCCCTACTACCAAAACGGGCTGGGTAAAGGCCTGTAGTTGCTGTTGCAATTGCTCTGGCTGCCGCGGATCATAACTGGTCACCGCCAGCTGTTTGCTGCTGGCTACCGCGGCGGCCGTTTGCCGGGTACGCTGAAAAGGTGTGGCATACACGGCCTCAAGTTCAATATCGCTAAAATATCGGGCCAGTGCTGCAGCTCTGGCCTGGCCGCATTCAGATAGTACCGGATCTTTGCCGTCATCCTGTTTTTCAGCGTGGCGCACCAGATAAATGGTATTAGCGCTGACCTGTAGTGCCAGCACACAACTTATTGCCCCACACCAGGGTAAAAATTTAGCTATTTTCATTGATTTGCTTCCTGTATAGCACTGCGTCCACCTCACCCAATGCATCCTGATGAAGATAGCGCTTAATAAATGTCATGCCCAGTTTGCGCATTACCCCGATTGAACCGGCATTATCCGGCATGGCAATGGCTGATAAAAAGTGAACTGCAGGGTTATGCGCCAGTACCGCAGCAGCAATAGCAGCCGCGGCCTCGCTGGCATAACCCTGGCCCCAGAATTGCCGTTTAAAACGCCAACCTAATTCAACATCATCGCTGCTGGGTGTTGCCGTGTTAAAGCCCATAGGCCGGATCAATACCCAACCCAGATAAGCATTACCGTCAATCCTACGCACCTGCCAGATGCCATAGCCGCGCTCAGGGTTGCGATACTGCGCCATTCGTGGCAGAAAAATTTCGGTAATTTGCTGCATGGAAGTACGTTTACCGCCATTCAGGTAGCGCATAACCTCTTCGTCCTGATCTATCTCAAATAACAGCTCAGCATCCTGCTCATGGAGCAATTTAAAACTTAACCGTTCAGTGGCCGGAATCTGCAGCACAGTGCGTTACCTGTATTATTAACTGTATTATTTTTAGTTTATTGTCAGTAAGGCCTAACCCGTTACCGGCGGGATGCTTTGCGTCATCAGACTCAACATTGCAATGGCCACCAGCAAGGTAATGCCAAAGCTTAATAGTGATCCCAGCAGAATATATTCTGTTAATGCCCTGTCGTGCGAGTCGCGTAAATCGTTATAGCGCAGCACTGATTTTGCCGCGACGACCAGGCCGACACCCGAATACTGGCCGGCCAGAATTAACGTCAGGATCAGCAAGCGCTCAGCAATACCGATTAAATGGCCTGCCGCCGGTGAGCCCTGTTTGGCACTGCTGACAGGCGCCGATATTTTTGTCAGCACCAGACCTATCAATACCGATGCCGGTTTCATCAGCAGCAGATACCCCAGCAACACCAGCAGATACTCTTTATTAAGTAACGCCAGCCCTAGCTTTGCCAGCATGCTGGATCCGCTTTCTGCCAGCCACAACCATACCAGCACAATAACCAGCAGATGTAACAGCTGATCCAGCACAAAATAACGCAGGCCGTTAAAGTACGACTTGCCAATATCAATCAGCAGATGACTGGCGGCAATCAGCAGCGCTAAACCAATCACGCCGCTAACGCTGACGGCCGACCAGCTGAACTGATACCACAGCGCTAACAGCAGCAGGTTCAGGCCAAAGTGAATTAAGCCATGATAATACAACTGGGCGCAGCGCCAGTGCCGGGCTGCCCGGGCCTGTACCCAGGCGGTGGGCTGCAAAAAGAAATCGGCCAGAATATGTACCAGCACTAACCCCAGCAGTAAGCTGCTGTCTGTCATTGCAAACTCCTTGTAATATGGCTGTCGCAGTACTGAATAAACGCCTGCAGCAGTTGATAGTCAGCGTGATTATTATTGAGCAATTTGGTGACATTCTCACGGGAAGTTCCCAGTTTGCTGGCGATACTTTCGTGGGAACTGCCTGGGGTCAGAAAATACAGTAACAGTGCCTCAGCCTGGCGGGCAGTAAGTTTTGCCAGCATGTTGTCTGCCATCTGCAACGGTACCGCTAGTATCTGCTGCAGCAGGGGTTGCTGGCTATGAATGGCGAAACGCTGGCTGGCTGGCAGTTTGTCCAGGCCATTGCCCGATAACGTAAAAGCCGGGCCGCTGGCGCTTTTGACATCATCCCGCAAATTAGTTACTTCCCCCAGACCAATGCTGATTTTGCAATCCCGGCCCAGGCTTAACAGGGTTAGCCGGATATAAATAGCCAGTTTTACCGCTGCAGCAGGCTGCGCCAGCAAAATCTGAAACGCATCGCCACGATAAAAGTTATAGCTGCAACCCAGCGATTCTGCCTGTGAAACCAATAGCTGCTCTAACTGATACAACACCGTATCGTACTGGCCACCAGCAATACTGCGTGATTTAACAAAGTCGCCGGTTAATACGGCATAGTTGGCAGGCATAACAATCCCGGTTAGCGCTTCAGGCCTTTAATAGTAACCCAATTTGGTTACATGTCAAATATGTAACCACAATTAGTTACATGGTAGGAAAGTAACTGAATAAGGTTACCTGACGGCCGGGCCGACGCTAGCGGTAAGCCTAATGCTCTACTGCAATCCTGGCCGTTGCCACCGCTTGTGGCCACACCCGGGGCTGAGGCGACAGCACAAATATATCGCCGTTCTGGCCGGTTAGTTGCTGAGGAATACCCGCTGCCCGGGCTACCTTTGCATTGGCCTGAATATGCGCCGCTTCGCCATGCACCGGCACCGCTATCGCCGGTTGCACATAGCGATACATCACATCGAGCTCGCCCTGGTTCGGGTGGCCTGATACGTGAATAAGCTCAGGGCTGTCAGCACTTTGCAGGGTCCGTACTTTAAGCGCCTTTAGTTGTTCAATCAGCCGGCTGACCAGCATTTCATTGCCCGGGATCAGAATAGCGCTAAACAATACCAGATCATTTTCTTCCAGGATTAAATGCGGATGGCGCTGCTGGGCCAGCCGGCTGAGGGCCGCTCTGGGCTCACCCTGACTGCCGGTCGCAACCACCAGTACTTCATTCGCCGGTAAATAGCCCACATGGGCGGGCTCTATCAGTGGAATATCATCGGGCCAGTAACCACAGGCCCGGGCAGCCCCCACCATATTCTCCATCGCCCGGCCAAACAGGGCTAAATAGCGGCCGGTGCGCCGTGCCACATGGCCCAGGCTAATCAACCGGCCAATATTACTGCTGAAACCACTTACTACTACCCGCTGTTTTTCATGGCGAATTAGCTGATACAGCCCCTGGTAACAGGCGGTTTCAGACTCAGAGAAACCCGGCTTCAGCGCATTGGTAGAATCACAAACCATCGCGGTAATATTCTGATTGGCCAATCGCTTAAACACCTGCGGTTTAAAAGGCCGGCCAGTCATTGGCGCTTTATCAATTTTCCAGTCGGCGGTATGGAATACTTTACCGGCGACAGTGCTGATAAGCAGTGCCTGTGGCTCGGGAATAGAATGGGTAATATTCAGCCAGTTAATTAAAAACGGGCCAATTTGGCAGGTGCCACCAAGTGGGATCTCAATAATTGGCATGTTCTGCGATAAACCACTGCGGGCAATTTTGCGGCGTAAAACCTCTGCGGTAAAAGGTGTGCAATACACCTTGCAGCCCAAACGTGGCCATAAGAATGGTAAGGCGCCAATATGATCTTCATGGGCATGGGTGATAATAATACCTGCCAGCAGTTCTTTGCGCTGCGCGATAAACGCCGGATCCGCTGCCTGCACTTCGGCGGTGATCGGGCTGGCGATTGGCTGCAGCGGATTATAAAAGGTTACACCACAATCCACCATCAACCAGCGGCTGTCATGGCCGTACAGGTTCAGATTCATACCAATTTCGCCACAGCCACCCAGTGGCAGAAACCATAAATCATTGGGGCCAGGCAGCAAATCTGCAGGTAAACGGACAGTCAAAACAGCATCCTTTGGTTGATAAAGGCAGTTATTGTACGCGGCAAAGAAGCAAACAGCACAGTGAAACAACAAGAATTAAGCATTTGGAAAGAAATAAACCTGTTTAGTTATTAACCAGGCTTGACGTTCATTATTTTTAGAGGTAAAACGTTTAAGATGATTCGAATGATGAAATTAACAACAGTAGCGGGCAACAGAAGTTAAGCGCTTTCGGATCATACGTTCAAACGAAACCAAAAATAACGAGCAATCAACGCAATTGCTTTTGACTAGCTGAAAAAAATTAAATTTAACGATGTTCATTCGACCTTTAATCAGACCTACAAGCTTAAACGATTAAGCGACTTGCAATGACATTAATTCAGATTGACGAGGGTAACAACAGATGAAAACACAGAACTTAAATCGTTCCTGCCTGGCACTAGCCATAAGCCTGGCAATAGGCAGCACCACAGCCATTGCACAACAAACTGAAAATGAGAACGAAACAGCAACAACGGAATCCTCAGCCAGTACAGGCCTTGGTTTTGAACGTATTTTAGTAACCGGGGCTGTATCACGAAATCAGTCAGTTATGCAATCAAGTGTCTCCGTCAGCACCCTGACATTTGAAGATATTGATGTATCAAGCCCGCGCTCAACAGCTGAAATTTTCCGGATGTTGCCTGGTGTACGAAGTGAATCTACAGGTGGTGAAGGTAATGCAAATATTGCGGTACGCGGCCTGCCCGTTGCCGCAGGCGGTGCCAAGTTTTTAACCTTACAGGAAGATGGCTTACCGGTGTTACAGTTTGGCGATATTGCCTTTGGTAATGCAGACATTTTTGTCAGGGCAGATTCCACCATGGCCAGATTAGATGTAATCCGTGGCGGTTCAGCCAGTACTGCAGCCAGTAATTCACCGGGTGGCATCATTAACTTTATCAGCAAAACCGGTGAAAACCAGGGTGGCAGCATTGCCGTCAGTTCAGGCTTAAACTTCGACCAGTTCAGAACTGACTTTGAGTTCGGTGGAGATATTAACAACGACATGCGTTTTCATTTTGGTGGCTTTGTCCGTCAGGGTGAAGGCGTTCGCGATCCGGGCTATCAGGGTGAGCGTGGGTATCAAATCAAAGCGAATGTGACAAAAGAATTCAGTGCTGGCTATGTCAGAGTGTATGCAAAACATCTTAACGACCGCGCAGCCAGTTATATGCCAATGCCAATGTATGCCAATGGCAGTTCAGTGCCGGGCTACGATGCACAAAAAGACACCTTGCAATCGGTTTATTTAACCCAAACCGTGCGCCTGAATGGTGACAATCAAATCTCTCGCGGTGATGTACGCAACGGTATGAACCCGAAAGTCGACAGTTTTGGTATTGAAGCGCAATTTGATTTAGATGAAAACTGGACCTTAGACAATCGTTTCAGAATTAGTGATGTCAGTGGCAATTTCATTACCCTGTTCCCTGCTGAAGTGGGCAACGCACAGGGCATTGCAGACAGTATTGCAGGGAATAACTCGACGCTTACTTATGCTGTAGGGCCCCAGGCTGGCCAAAACTATACTGCAGCAGATGCCATGCGGATCCATACCTTTGATGTTGAAATCAATGACTTTGGCTCCATGGTAAATGATCTTAAATTAGCAAGAAGTTTTGGCGACGTCGATGTCACCTTTGGTTATTACATGGCTGATCAAACTATCAGCATGTCATGGCTATGGAACTCGTACCTGATGGCCCTGAAAGGAAATAATGCCGAACTATTAAATGTTAACGCAGCAGATGGAACAGCATTCTCAGAGCAAGGTCAGCTGGCGTATGGAGTTCCTTTCTGGGGAAACTGCTGCCAACGTAACTATGACACCCAATACAGTACAAAAGCACCCTATATTAACGTTGGCTGGGCCTTTGGTGACTGGTCACTTGATGCCAGTGTAAGGCGGGACAATGGTAAAGCCACCGGCACTTATGCCGGCGCCTCGCAAAGCAGTCGCGATATGAACAGCGATGGCGTTATCAGTCAAATTGAGCAAAGTGTATCCGGTATTGATTTAGCCAACCCACAATTGGTCAATTACAGCTGGGGTTACAATTCATATTCTGTCGGTGCTAATTACCAGTTCAATCGCGACTGGGCAATGTTTGGCCGGATTAGCAAAGGTGCCCGCGCTAATGCTGACCGCCTGTTGTTCGGCAAAGTTAATGCTGATGGTTCAGTAGCACGTGAAGATGCCATTGACGAAGTAAAACAATATGAAATTGGTAGTAAAAGCCGCCATGGCAACCTTAACTTGTTTGCGACCTTGTTTTTCGCAGAAACCGATGAGCAAAACTTTGAAGCCACAACTCAGCTCTTTTTCGACCGGGTTTATAAAGCTAAAGGTATCGAGTTAGAAAGTAGCTACCGTATCGGCGACTTTGATTTCCGTGGTTCAGTGACGTTTACTGACGCTGAAATCAGCAGTGATGCGTTAAACCCAGATGTCGTTGGTAATACCCCAAGGCGCCAGGCAGATATGATTTATAGCTTACTGGCACGTTACACAATGGATAACGCTCAGGTCGGCATCAGCCTGGTTGGTACCACTGATTCTTATGCTCAGGATAATAATGACCTGAAATTCAGTGGTTACACTCAGCTTAACGCTTTTGCAAATTATGAACTGGCAGAAAACCTGACACTTTCTCTGAACATCAATAACTTGTTTGATACCATTGGTATTACTGAAGCAGAGCAGGGCAGTATTCCTGAAAATGGCATTATCACGGCGCGCACTATTAATGGTCGTACCGCCTCAGTTGGTTTGCGTTATCAGTTCTAAACTACGTTAACCCATTATCTGAAAGCGGTTGCATACGCAGCCGCTTTTTTCTTAAACAAATACTTACCTCACTTCTCACAACAATAATCCTTAACGTTTAAGTTCAACTGTATTAAAGTGCTTATGGAATTATTGATGAGAACTTTTCGCATAAGGAATAGCTAATACATGGCGAACATTACGCTTAAGTCATTGGCAAAACACCTTGGCGTGTCAATAGCCACCGTTTCCAATGCTTTTAATCGTCCTGATCAACTCTCTGCTGATCTGAGACGCCATATTTTAAAAGAAAGCGAAAAATTGGGCTTCAGTGGTCCGAATGCCCAAGCAAGAAGTCTGCGTACCGGTCGCTCAGATATCGTCGCTATTTTATTGTCTGATTCACTGGAGTATTCAGTCAGTGATCCGGTAGCAAACCAACTCATCAAAGGCATTGCTGAAGTGCTGCAGCAACATGGCAAAGACATGCTACTGCTGTCGGGTGTCAAAGCGGTTCACAGCACTGCTGAAGCGCTGCCTGACGGTTTTATTATTTATGGCAGCCCTAAAAATCACGAGCAACTGGAACGCGTTATCCAAAGCGGCAAACCGATTATTAGTGTCGATTGTAACTTAACAAGCATTGGCTCAGTTAATATCGATAACTATCGCTATGCCTATGATATTGCCCGGTATGCTCTGCAACAGCAAGCTGGCAAGGTTGCTGTCCTGGGCCTGCGCTTACTCGATTCAAACCGGGTTTGCCGGCTGCAAAGCCACGAGCTGTATGATCAAAATGAAGCCATCTCCCGCCGTCGACTCGATGGCTATCTGGCGGCCGCTGCTGATTTAAACCGTGAACTCAGTGCCGAGCAAATCTGGCATATACCGGTTAACAACCATCACTATGCAGAAATTGCTGCAAGAGAAGCACTGACGCAACACCCGAGGCCAACATTGTTGTTGTGTATGAGCGACCGGATTGCTCTTGGTGCAATGAGTGTAGCCAGGCAACTCGGTTTAAAGATCCCGGAAGATTTAAAACTGGTTGGTTTCGATGGCATTGAAGAAGCTGAGCGAGCTTATCCTGCCCTGACGACTATTGCTCAGCATAGCGATGAAAAAGGCCGCACAGCAGCCCGCATGTTACTGGCTGGAGATGTTCAGCAGGACATATTGCTCGAGTGTGAATTAAGGCTACGCACCAGCTGCTAACGACATAAACTGATTAACCAGCAACTTTTGTGTTCATTTTTCGAACTCTCGCTTGATACTTAAACGTTTAAGGTGTAATTTTAAGCATGGTTTTTTGCCAAACCAGCGATAACCAATAACATCAAAACCACCATAAAGTGGTAGCCAGAAAATTATGACTGTACTGGCAAAATAAAACTGACAGGCATCATGCCTGCACAAGACAGGGTAACAACATGCAGCACAAACCAGTAATTACCACGGCTGTGGTAACCGAGCACACCTACACCCAGGTAAAGTGGATGACTTGCCTGATGTTCTTTGTTTTCGCTATGACCACCGATGCAGTTGGTGTGATTATACCGGAAGTGGTCAAGCAGTTTGATCTTAGCCTTACCCAGGCCGCAGCCTTTCACTATGTGCCAATGATTTTTATTGGATTGTCTGGCTTATTTCTGGGGCAGCTGGCGGATCAACTTGGGCGTAAAAAGATCATTTTATTTGGCCTGTTTATTTACACCCTGGCCTGCTTCGCTTTCGCACTTAACCAGAGCTTTTACTTTTATATGCTGCTGCTCGGCCTATGTGGTTTAAGCATAGGTTTATTTAAAACAGGTGCGTTGGCCCTGATTGGCGACATTAGCCCCAATACCCTTAGCCATACCCGCCTGATGAACCGGGTAGAAGGTTTTTTTGGCTTGGGCGCTATTGTCGGCCCAGCCCTGGTTGCAGTACTGCTGATGCTGGATATGGCATGGGAGCAGTTGTATCTGGTTGCAGGCTTAATTTGCGCAATTTTACTGATTATCGCCTGGCGCATGGACTACCCTGCTTACGTTACCCAGCCAAAAACGTCTATCTGGCACTGCCTTAAACTGGCAAAAAATCCTTATGCACTTGGTTTTTCACTGGCCATAGCCTGCTATGTAGCAACCGAAGTCGCGGTGTTTGTGTGGCTGCCAACTTTGCTGCAACAATACGACGGCCAATACACATTGCTGGCAGCACATGCTATCACAGTATTTTTTATCTTACGCACCGTTGGTCGTTTTTTAGCAGAGTGGTTGTTAACCCTTTTTAGCTGGACTATTTTATTGGCTTGGTTTAGTACCGCCATCGCTTTATGTTTTGTCCTGAGTATGTGGCAAGGTGTAGCCTGGGCGTTGTGGCTGATGCCACTTTCCGGTTTGTTTATGTCAATGATGTACCCAACACTTAATTCTAAAGGCATCAGTTGTTTCCCCCGACATCAACACGGAGCAGCGGCTGGTTTAATTTTAGCGTTCACCGCACTAGCCGCGGCCCTTGGCCCGCTAATGATGGGAATTGTTGGTGATATATTTGGTGATGTGCGCTATGGGTTTTACCTGGCAACGGGCTTTGCTCTTATTATGACAGTTGGTTTGTGGTGGAATCACTTGGTAAACCCTGCAGAGCAACAACTGCAGATAATGTCACATTAGGTTGTTTTATAAAATTTTATTGTATAAAAGTTTTTTATAAACCTGTATTTCTCCTTTTTAGCCCCGCCCCGCGGGGCTTTTTTTTGCTTGTGCTAAAGCAATTTTATTAACAAAAAAAGCCGGCAACGCGTTTTCACAGATGCCGGCTTTCGCTGCTTGTTTAAATTCAATTCATGGAGCTTAGCCACACTACCTGATAAGGCTTTAAATTAATGGTTTGGCCTTCAAACTGCTGCCCCGTTAACTCGTCACGCCATTTTCCGGCTGCTAAGCCAGCATACAGCTGCTCATTCTCACTAAAATTCACTACACAAAGTAAGTGTTGCGAGTCTGCTTGTCGCTGGTAGGAAAACAAATGGGGGTTACCACTTGCTAAAATTTCTGTGCTGCCCTGCCCTAACACTTTCAGGCTGGCTCTTACCTTAACTAGATGCTGTAACTGCTGATAAATACGCCCGGACAAACTCGCAGCGTCTTTTGCTGCTAACAGCTGTTGCTCAGACATTTTAACCCGATTCACCCAACGACTATCATCCCTTTTAGCCGGGTCTTGCTGGTAGCTGTAATCATTCAACAAGCCTAACTCATCACCCATGTAGAGCAGCGGTAGGCCACCAATACTTAAAATTACGCTATTTAAAACAAAAATTCGTGCCAGCGCCTGCTCAAGCTGCAGCTGCTGTTGCGCGTCATCTGAATTCTGTAGCGCTTGCTCTACCCCGGTAAGCGACGCCAGCATACCGGTAACGCGACAATCCCCGGTAACAGGGTTTTGCTGAAATGGCACGCCAGTGGCAAAACTTCCGCTAAACTGGCCAGTATAAAACTGGTTTAAAAACTGCCGGTGATGCTCAGGGTTAATACCCAATTGCCAGGCCACATTGTCATCAAAGGTCCAGCCAATGTCATCATGGCAACGAATATAGTTTACCCAGCTGCAATGTGGGTCTATCGCAAAACGTCGTTGTAATGATTCAGTCAATAAACGGGTTTTACGGGTAGCGAGGCTATTCCACAACAACGCCATCAACAGAGGATTATATGAGAGCTGACATTCTTCCTCCGAAATGTATTTCACCACCTCATCCGGATGCACTATCGCTTCAGACTTAAACTGTAACGCTGGTGCAGCGATCCGGGTGACCGCGTTGAAAGCTTTAATTAAAGTGTGTGCTTTTGGCAGGTTTTCACAATTAGTGCCAGCCTCTTTCCAAACAAACGCCAGAGCGTCTAACCTTAGTACCGCGGCCCCCTGATTGGCAAGAAATAACATTTCTTCGGCCATGGCATTAAATACCGCCGGATTGGCGTAATTTAAATCCCACTGAAAGCTGTTAAAGGTGGTCCAGATCCAACTCTGTGTGCCCGGTTCAAAAGTAAAACAGCCGCGACGGATCTCAGGGAAAATCTCACGCAACCATGGCGCATATTGCTCACATTCCTGCTCGCTGAAAAAGAAATAAAACTGCTGGTAGTCTTTATCACCCGCTTTGGCTTTTTGCGCCCAACGATGTTCGTCAGAAGTATGGTTAAACACAAAATCAAGTACCGGCCGGATGCCATGCTGATGCAGCTGTTGCATTAATTTAGCCAGCTCCGGCATGCTGCCAAGCGCGGGCATCGTCTTACGGTAATCAGACACAGCGTAACCGCCATCACTATTGGGCTCTGGCGCTTTAAACAGGGGCATCAGATGCAGGTAATTAATGCCAGTTTGCTTTAAATAAGGAATACGCTCAGCCAACCCCGTAAAATTATCAGCAAATAAATCGACATAACAGGCAGAGCCTAGGGCATTCTGATGTTTATGCCAGTCTTGTGGCTGCTCATCATCTGCCAGTAAATAGGCAGGCCGCTGAAAAACGGCTTTAGCCAATAGCTTTAACAGCTGTTCAAAATAATAATAACTGTCAAAACGCTCACCATATAGCGGCAGATATAGTTGCACCAGTGCAGGTAAATGCGTTTTTAAACGGGCTTCAAACAGCGGCCAGTTCTGTTTAGCTATCGCTTTCAGAGAAGAGCTATAACGTTTAAGTAATTCACTGGAAAAATTAGCCAGCGCTACTGGATTATGCTGCAATTCTGATAAGCTTCTGTTGGCCATCTCTCTGTTCCCCTCTCCTACGCAATACACTATATTTGCCTTATTCAGACTGTAATGCAAGTAGATAAGAAAAAAACAGCTGTTTTTTTGGTCAGAATATTTACAATATTCACCCTATGGAGTAGCCTGAACTTAAACATTTTAGATTAACATCTAATATCTGAACACATTTATTCCATCCCGGGAGACTTATATGTCATTACCAGTATATTGCTTTGGAGAAGTTCTAATCGACTTCTTACAAGACCCAAAACAGCCCGGGTTGTTTCGTCGTTTTGCAGGTGGCGCACCGGCAAATGTTGCCGTTGCCGTAGCAAAACTTGGCGGTCAGGGCTGCTTTGTGGGCATGCTGGGCGCTGATATGTTTGGTGAGTTTTTGTTATCAGAACTTGCTCATTACGGTGTGGACTGCCATGCCTGCACAACCACCAGTGACGCAAAAACAGCGCTGGCCTTTGTAGCATTGAATGACGAAGGCGACCGCAGCTTTTCGTTTTACCGGCCACCAGCAGCTGACCTGCTTTATACCATGGCGCATTTGCCGGTGGGTTTCTGGCACGCTCCTGCCATTCTGCACTTGTGTTCTAATAGTCTGACAGATAAAGCAATTGCGGATACAAGTTTTGCCATGGTAGAGCAAGCTCATAAACATGGCTGGTTGGTGTCGGTCGATGCCAATTTACGCCATAATCTTTGGGCAAATGGCAAAGCAGACATTAGTCTGGTATCACAGTTATTACAGCAGGCCGATATCATTAAACTTAGCGATGATGAGTTGAATTACCTTGCACAGCAACAAGATCCAACAAGCTGGCTTTTGCAACTGCAAGCTAAACGCAATAGTTGGTTAGTAGTTACTGCTGGTAGCAATGCAGTAAACAGCTATGGCAAGCATATATTCAGTTTACCTGTCTCTGCAGTTAATGTGGTCGATACGACAGCAGCGGGTGATTCGTTCGTTGGCGCCTGGCTTTATCAGCTTAGTCAGCATTTATCCGACCAAACCTGGCCTGCACTTTTGCAGGACGAAATCAAACAAAAACTTATACTCAGCAAAGCGATTAAAGCAGGTTCACTGACCTGCCAGCACTTCGGCGCTTTTACTGCCTTACCAACGCGCTATGAGTGGGAGTCAGAATAAAATTTTATAAATCATACATTTTATATGGTGGAAACTTTTAACTACGAGCTGTTCGTAGAATTGTTTTACGATAATTATTTCCGCCCGCTCCAGTTCCGTTGCATTTCAAAAAACAAAAATGAGGCGGTCCAGGTGATCAACACCAGGCCGGTCAGCGATTCAATGCCGGTTAAATACCGCAGTTCCCCCAACGGCGCAATATCGCCAAAACCGACTGTGCTGAATACGGTAAACGAAAAATAGACACAGTCCATCAGGCTGCCATCAAAATTGCCACTGAGCTCACCCCAGCCATCAGAGCGGTGCATCAGATAATACACCAGCGCAAATACCCATATTTCAATGGCATGGGCAATCAGCGCGCCGAACACGCCCACTACAATCCGGTAACGGTGCTTAATGTTCAGATTTGGAATAGTTATTGTCAGCCGGTATAAAAATTCGTAGTGAATAATCACCACAATGGCCACAACTAAGCTGTTTATCAGCCATACCGCAATCATGCTTTGCCCCTTCATCAGATAAAAAAACCGTCAGCCAATATTCAAACCGATCGCTGCAGCAGAGTGGCCCTGCTTGCCTTAAATCGATTTTTAAGGTTAGGACAATCGCTTTATTTCACATAAAACAATCAGAAACTTACTATAGTCTGATCAGTGTGGTTCAGCTTTTACCGTGTCATTGTCTCAACAACCATAGATAACATTAAGGATGCAAACAATGAAAACAACAGCATTTAACAAAACAATCCTGGCCGGCATGATGAGTATGCTGCTGGCCTCAGGGGCGGCTTTTGCCAACGATCCGCAAAAACCTGAAATGGCCAAGCCGCAAGGCGCAGTGGCTACCGGCGCAAGCAAAGGGGTGGCCGTCAGGGATAATCAGTTCTGGTGGCCTGATCAACTTGATTTGTCGGCGCTGCGTGATCACGATGCACGGTCTAACCCGTATGGCAGCAAATTTAGTTATGCAGAGGCGTTTAGCAAACTTGATCTGGCCAAAGTAAAGCAGGACATCAACGCCCTGTTAACCGAGTCACAGGACTGGTGGCCAGCCGACTTTGGTAACTATGGCCCATTCTTTATCCGCATGACCTGGCACAGCGCCGGCACCTACCGCACCCTGGATGGCCGTGGTGGTGCCGGGGGCGGCCAGCAACGCTTTGAGCCTCTTAACAGCTGGCCAGACAACGGTAATTTAGACAAAGCCCGACGGCTGTTATGGCCGGTTAAACAAAAGTACGGTGAAGCCTTGTCCTGGTCTGACTTAATGGTGCTGGCCGGTAATGTCGCACTGGAAAATATGGGTTTCAAAACCTATGGTTTTGCCGGTGGCCGGACTGATGACTGGGAGCCTGATATGGTGTACTGGGGGCCGGAAGTAGAAATGCTGGCCAGTGATCGGGAAGATGCCGACGGCAAATTACAGCGGCCATTGGGGGCCACCCATATGGGCCTTATTTATGTTAACCCCGAGGGGCCAAAAGGCGTGCCGGACCCAATGGGCTCTGCCAAAAACATTCGGGTTGCCTTTGAACGGATGGCGATGAATGATGAGGAAACCCTGGCACTTATCGCAGGTGGCCACACTTTTGGTAAAATGCATGGCGCGCACAAAGCTGCAGATTGTCTGGGCGCTGAGCCGGCTGCCGAGGGCACTGAAGAGCAAGGTTTTGGCTGGAAAAACAAATGTGGTAAAGGCCACTCTGAAGATACCGTAACCAGCGGCCTGGAAGGCGCCTGGACTCAGGCCCCTACCCGCTGGACTTCACTGTATTTAAGTAACCTGCTTAACTTTGACTGGCAGCAAACCCGCAGCCCGGCCGGTGCTATTCAGTGGATCCCCACTGATGAATCACTACATAAAGCGGTACCTGATGCGCATGTCAAAGGCAAATTTAACCCGCCGGTGATGACCACGGCCGATTTAGCGCTGAAGTTTGACCCTGAGTACCGCAAAATCGCTGAGCGTTTTCTGGCCGATCCGGAAGAGTACCGCTTAGCCTTTGCCAAAGCCTGGTACAAATTAACCCACCGCGATATGGGCCCGCCACGTAATTTCTTAGGTAGCGAAGTGCCAAAAGATGTTCTGGTGTGGCAGGATCCGGTTGATCAGGCAAGCCAGTCCACCATTAACGAGCGCGATGTTAAAACCCTTAAAGCCAGAATTCTGGACACCGGTTTAACGGTACCTGAGCTGGTACGCGTGGCCTGGGCATCAGCGGCCAGTTACCGCGACACCGATATGCGTGGTGGCGCCAATGGTGCCCGGATTGCCTTAGCGCCACAGAAAGACTGGGCGGTAAATAACCCGGCGGAAACAGCCAAAGTAGTAAGCGCTCTAAAGGAAATCCAGGCCGGCTTTAACAGCAACAGAAAAAAAGTATCACTGGCCGATTTAATTGTACTGGGTGGTGCTGCAGCGCTAGAAAAAGCGGCCAAAGATGCCGGCTACTCTATCACTGTCCCGTTTAAACCCGGTCGTGGTGATGCCACTCAGCAAATGACTGACGTTAATGCGTTCAGCCTGCTGGAATTAACAGCAGATGGCTTCAGAAACTACTTTGATAAAGATGCCAGCTATAAATCACCGACTGAGATGCTGATTGATAAAGCCGATCAGCTTGATTTAAGCGTGCCTGAAATGACCGTATTGCTTGGTGGCTTACGGGCGCTGGATGCCAATTATCAGGGCGCTAAGCACGGCGTATTAACCAGCCGGCCCGGCACCTTAAACAACGACTTTTTTGTTAACCTGCTGGATATGGCAACGGTCTGGAAAAAGTCTGATACCGATGGCGTATATGAAGGTTTTGACCGTAAAACCGGCAATAAAAAGTGGACGGCCACCTCAGTTGATCTGATTTTCGGTTCCAACTCGGAACTGCGGGCGGTCGCCGAAGTGTATGCTTTTGATACGTCAAAGCAGAAGTTTGTCGATGACTTTGTTAACGCCTGGACTAAGGTGATGAACCTGGACAGATAATAACAAATACTGAGCAACACCTGACAAAAAGGGCCGACAGGCCCTTTTTTATTGCCGCGGCTTGCTGCCAGGCGGGTCCAGCGGTGCATCATACGCCAGCAGCCAGTCACTGATTTCAGGAATAATCTGTTGCAGTCCAGCTTCAAAGCCGCTGACCAGCGGCGCCGGTTGTATGCCAGACACTGGCTGTTGCCGGGTGAAAAGCTGCCGCGCTAACAGTTTTGCTGAACGGTTGTGGTAAAGTCTCGCTTCGACGCTGATTTTGGCTAACAGCCGGTTACTGTCTTCCACCAGCTCAAACTGCCGTAAATCGATATCCAGGGTCCGATCCAGCCCGCCCGCGGCAGACCCGGTTTGCGGTAATGCCCGGCTATCCCGCAGGTAGCGGACCAGCAGAGTGCGCAGCAGATCAGGGCTTGCGGCAACCCAGCGCGCAGAAGGATGAACCTGCAGTTGTCCTTGCCGGGTGCGGATCAACACCCGGTTTGAGTCGCGCAGCGGATCGGCAACCGGCCGGTTAATGTTCAGACTCCAGTTTTCCGGCGCTGGCAGCGCCGCCGGTGTCGCTAACTGTGGGTCGAGCAACTGCACTGGCTTCGGTTCTGGTAACACAGAACAGCCGGCAGTTGCCAGCAGTAATACAAACGCCGCTAACCGGCCGGATAGTGCTGTTAACTGTCTGCAGTTAATCATTACCGTATACCTCTGGTTGCTCGGTACCCAGCAGCAGCTGGCCCGGATTGTTTTCAAGTTGTTGCACCAGCCTGCTCAGGTCACGGATCAGGGTGCGCAGATCTTCCAGACCAGCAGACAACTGCCGCAAACCGACGCCGCTGAACTGGCTTAGCTGGTGCTCAGTACCGGCAACCAGCGTGTCAAGCCGGCCAGACAGCGATTCCAGATTAGCCAGGGTACCAGCCAGGTTGTGCTTAAGCTCTGGCAAATCTTCAATAAATTCCTGGTCGACAACAGTCAGCACCTTGTCGAATTTAGCGGTGATCTGACTAAGCTGGTTCAGCAACTCTGGCAAGCCATCACTGGCCCGGGCACTGTTAGTCAGTAGCTGATTAAGCGCACTGTCAGGTGCGGCCAGCAAGCTGCTAAAGCGCTGCAGTGAGCCGAGTGTGGTGTTGATTCGTTCGATATTGCTGTCGCTTAACAAGGTATCAAGCTGACTAAGCACCTTATTGGCCGTAACCACTATCCCCTCAGACGATTCCAGCAGCGTGTTAAGCGGTGAAGATACCGATTCGATCTGCCCCGGCTCGGCAGGGTTCGTTGCTAATACTGCACTGCCCGGCGTACCACCTTTCAGCTGCACGGCGGCATTGCCGGTCAGCCCCAGCAGACGAATAGTGGCAACAGTGTCCTGATAGACGGGCACCTTTGCTGTAATGTCAACGGTGACCAGCACTTCTCTGACATTGCCGGGATTAAGACTAATATCAGCAACCCGACCAATATTAACCCCGTTGTACAAAACCGGGCTGCCGTTTGCCAGACCAATAACAGACTGATTAAAAACCACCTGATAGCGCTGCCAGGCGCTGTCGCTGGCATACTTAGCACTAAACAGGCCGAACAGCACGGCAGCCAGCGCAAATAGCAGGGTAAAAGCACCGACAATAATGTAATTGGCTTTCGTTTCCATCCTCATTCCTCATTCTGTGGTGTCAGCGCGTTGCTGCCGGGCCGACCTTGCCCTGGGCCCGGTAAAATAATCGCGGATCCACGGGTGGCTGTGCTTCGCAACCTCATCGGGCGACGCCGTTGTTACAATTTTCTGATCAGCAATCACCGCCACCCGATCAGCAATCGCATACAAGGTGTCCAGATCGTGGGTGATCATAAACACGGTAAACTGCAGTGCCTGTTGCAAGGTGCGCAGCAAATTGTCGAATTCGGCTGCGCCTATCGGGTCCAGGCCGGCAGTCGGTTCGTCCAGAAAAAGTATTTCAGGCTCCAGCACCAAAGCCCGCGCCAGGGCTACCCGCTTACGCATACCACCGGATAATTCTGACGGCATTTTCAGAGCCGTTGCCGCGGCTAATCCGGCCAGGCCAAGCTTAGAGAGCGCCAATTGCTGGCGCAGTGGCACCGACAGCTTCGGCCAGCGGGTTTTCAGCGGTAACTCAACATTTTCCAGTACGGTCAGCGATGAAAACAGTGCACCTTCCTGAAACAACACGCCGGCATGGCGCGCCATCAGTTGCTGTAATGCTTCAGTACCGGTGATCTCGTTCTGAAACACCTCAATTGTTCCGCTGTCGGGGCGCAGCAAACCCAGAATAGAGCGCATCAGCACCGACTTGCCACTGCCCGAGCCGCCGACCACCGCCAGAATTTCCCCCTGGTGCAGATCCAAATCCAGCTCGCTGTGCACCACTTGGCTGCCAAAGCGGTTTTCCAGCTTTCTGATGCGGATAACCGGTGCCCGGTCTGTTGCTGCCTTAGCGCTATTCACCAGCCAATCTCCATAAAATAGATAGCAGCCAGGCCGTCAAGCACGATAACCAGCGTCAGGCTGCGTACCACAGCACTTGTGGTATGCTCGCCGACAGATTGCGCCGAACCACTGACCCGCATGCCTTCCAGACAGCCAACAAGCGCTATGACAGCGGCGAAAACGGGGGCTTTAAACATGCCCACCAGATAGTGCTGCAGCGTAACACTTTGTTCCATCCGTTCGATAAAGGTGGCCAGGTTGATATCAAGCGACAACACCGCCACCAGCAGTCCGCCGAACAGCCCGGCTATCGTGGCGATAAAGGTCAGTAGCGGCAGTACTATCATCAGGGCAATAAGCCGCGGTAGCACCAGCACCTCAATTTCGTCCAGCCCCAAAATTCTTATCGCGTCCAGTTCCTCGCGGGTTTTCATCATGCCAATCTGGGCACAAAATGCGCTGGCGGTGCGCCCTGCCAGCAAAATAGCGGCCAGCAGCACCCCGAATTCCCGTAAAAAGGCGAACGTCACCAAATCGATAATAAACACTTCTGCGCCAAAGTCCTTCAGCACCGTTGCCCCCAGATAGGCAACAACTGCGCCGGTCAGGCTGGCCAGTAAAATCAGTAACGGCGCCGCATTCAGGCCGGTTTGCTGCATATGCCAGACCGTGGCCGTCAGGCGCAGTCGGCCAGGCTTAAGCACGCTTCGGCCCAGCCGGTGGACAATCATCCCCAGAAAATTAATGTTAAGCAGACTTTGTTGCCAGAAGCCGACAGTGCGGCGGCCAATGCCCGCCAGCAGGCGTGACCAGGCTGGCGGCGCCTCATCCTCTGGCAGCTGTTGCTCCGATATCGCAGCAACGGTCTTAAACAGGGTATGCCATTGCTCTGCCAGACCGGCGTCTGATATATCCTGACCAGTCTGCACGCACAGCTTATCAAGCAGCATGGCGCCGGACGCATCCAGCCTTGAAATTTCACTGGCATCAAGTTGCGACGCCTGCTGTGCCAATGCTTTAATTTCTGCACTTAACGATTGCACATTAGCCAGCGTCCACTCACCTCGCGCCAGCAGCCGCTCCTTGTGCTCTGGATCGACCCTGAGATCAGTCGCTGATTTTGGATCGTCAGTCGTACTCATCAGTTTCTATTCTTGCTTATGTTATGGCTGATGCTGGTGCAGAGTGTGCTGCGTTAACTTCACAGTTTGCCGGGTACACTGTTCAAAACCTCCTATCCGTAAGCGAAGAAATTCGAAGAAATTAAAGGTGTCGGATACTCTAAATAGTAGATTGCTTTAGCTATTTTCTCTAGCAAAGCTGAAAATCGCGGCCGCCATACCCTTGCTGCGACCGCTAACACTGCGGCTGAAAATGAGGGTTAAAATAAAATATTTTTCCTGCCCAGTCGTTTTTTCCTGGCATATTTTGTCGGCGAGTCCGGTTTCGGATCTTCTTCATCCAGCCAGGTACCGCAGTATTTACAAAACAGCGCATTATGTTCATGCTGATGGGCACCACAGCCCGGACAGGCTTCATCAGAATACTGCTCTTCCCGCAGCGCGCGGATAACCTCAACCGAAAATACGCCGGCCGGCAGCGCAATAATCGAGTAACCCGACAGCATAATCATCACCGAGATAAACTGTCCCAGCGGGGTCACCGGGGCGATATCGCCATAACCAACTGTGGTCAGGGTAACAATGCCCCAGTAAACAGATTTGGGAATACTGGTAAAGCCCGCCTCAGCAGGCTCAATCAGATACAGCATTGTTGAAAATACAATGACCAGCATTAACACCGAGAACAAAAATAACATGATCTGGCCGCGACTGCGTCCCAGCGCCCTTAACAGCAATTGCCCCTGCCCGACCAGGGAGGTCATTTCAAGTACCCGGAATAAGCGTAAGGTCCTAAGCAGCCGCAGCACCACCAGAGTTTGGGCGCCCGGCACAATCAGCGCCAGCCAGGTCGGTAGCACCGCCAGCATATCAATAATGCCAAAAAAGCTTTTAAGATAAAGCCGGGGCTTTTCCAGACAATAAATCCGCAGCGCCAGCTCGACGGTAAACAACAGGGTTATAACCCATTCGGTATAGTAAAAGATCGTGCCGTAGCGCTGATGATATGCCTGCACGCTGTCGAGCATAATGATGGCCACACTGAAAAAAATCAGCACGACCAGTACCACATCAAAGGCCTTGGCTGCCGGGGTATCAGATTCAAAGATAATTTGAAAAATCCGGGTTTTTAAATCGACTTTCCCGGTTGCTGGTTCAGACATGCCACTCCCGTCCCGTTGCTCAAAAAGACAAACATCAAAATACACCGGCAAGCCAGTTGCCGGGATAAAATGATAGTAAATCAGGCTGCTGCTTAGATAATAGCTCATCCTGGCGCCAGATCGGTTTTGAACCGTAAAGCGGGGGGTATAAGTTAATAAAGATCGCGATGATAACGGCCCTGGGCCAGCATTTGCTGGTAGGCGGCATTGCCAAGCGCAGTGCGCAGGCTGACATCAACCGCCAGGCCCATCCCCTGATAACGGCCACAGACATACACATGGCCACCCTTGCCAATAAATCGGTTAACCTGTTCCGCGCTGGCAGCAACAATATCCTGCACATAGCGAGGATTGTCCGGATCGCGTGATAAGGCACAGTCCAGTTGCTGCAACACGCCGGCGTGCTGCCAACGTGTCAGCTCAGCCTGCAGCGGTTGGTTAAGCGTGGCAGTGCGCTCGCCGAAAATAAGCCATGCGGGCCCTGCCTGCAGCTGCTGTGCCCGCTCTGCCAGATGGCCACGAATGCCGGCCAGGCCACTGCCTGCGCCAATTAGCAATAGCGGTGCCTGATACTCAGCAATATGGCAAGCCGGATTTTGAACAAGCTGCATCTTGATACGTTGCCCCAGCCCGGCACTATCAGTCAGCCAACCTGAGCACAGCCCCGGCTCCCCCTGTTCGTTAACCTGTTGACGCACCACCAGCTGCAGTTCATTGTCAGCCGGCACTGACGCGACCGAATAACGGCGCGCGGTGGCCTGATCATTATTGTATGGTTTTATCGCGACAAGATCGCCAGCCCGCCAGTTGGGCAACGGTTGCGCCGTATTAAAACGCAACAGATACAAGCCAGGTTCCGGCCCGGCATTTAAGCGCTGGCGCGACACCAGTTGCCAGCTTTGCCAGATAACACTGCCCTCAGCTGCTGTTTGCTGTTGATCTCTGGTTTGCAGCGGCGCAGTTGCCTTTGCGCCCAGCCGGGCCAGCTGGCTAAACAAATCGACGCCAAACTGACAGAACTTCGGATAGCTGCTGTCACCCAGTGCCACCACTTCATAGGCTAATGAACTTAACACACCGCTGGCGCCATCAGCCGCAGTGTCTGCGGTCAGATTTTGCAACTCGCGGTAAAAACGCCGGCCATTATCAGGTGGCTCGCCATCGCCATAAGTACTGACCACAAACACCGCTTTTTGTACCTGCGACAACTGCCGTGGTACCAGCTCTGATAATGGCAGAATACTGGCCTGCGCCGGCCCGCCCAGCGCCTGTTGCTGCTGCAGGGCAAGTGCCCGGGCAGAGCCGGTCTGGCTGGCATAGGCCACCAGCACCGGCTGCAGCGCTGTCGCAGCGGCACCGGGTTTGCGGTGACGCCAGACCACACTAAGCGTCCAGAACAGCCAGCTAAGGCAAAGCGTAACGGCTAACACAGTCATTACAGCGGTAACACCTCAAAGGTGGCAGAGTAGCTGCCGGTGCGGACAGTGGCAGGCCGGGCTACGTTATTATCCTGGTAGCTGGCTTCCAGAAAATACATGCCGGCATGGGGCCAGGTAATGCTGATTTCACCCTGCGAATTGCTGGTTAGTGTAATAACCTGCTGGCTGTCGCGATAACGCATACCGCCGGGTACCACTTCCACTTCGGCGCCCTTTGCCGGTTCACCGTCAATCAGCAGTTTAAAGGTCGCCGTTTCGGTGGCATACAAATCGTTCGGGTGGGTTAGCGGCACCAGCTCTAAACCCTGATTGACCGGTTGCAGCACCTCTTTGGTCGGTGCGCCGACGGTTACAAAAGTTTCAACCCGACGCCAGCCACGGGATACTGTTAAATCGGTGGCATTGGCCGGCACGGCGCTGGCAAAATCGGCTTCGTTGGCTTGCTGGCCGCGGCCCGGCCACATTTTCCGGTTGCCGGCTTCATCACGCCAGAAAGCCCGTAAGCCACCTGATCCACTGGCAATTTTATAGGTACCCTGCTGAGCAAGGGGCACATCAAAAACACTGCGGTAGCGCCCTTTTACTGCATTAATCATCCCGACGTTGGTGCCATCCGGGGCCGTTACCTTTATGCCATCCACAGGCATGGCAACATGATCCGGGTGAAACAAAGTATTTGAAATAGCAGCATCAACGGTAACCAGCGCATCTTCGCCGGACAATACCGTTGCACTGGGTTCGAGCCACGCCCGGTGGGCACTTGTCGTCATTGACAGGGTCAGTGCCCAGACGGCGCTGATAAACATAATGGTTAAACGCATAATCGTTTTCCTTCAGAAATTAAAGTAGCTTTAGAAATAACAGTCGCTTTAGAAATAACAGTCGCTTCAGAAATAACAGCGGCTTCAAAAATGCAGCCGGATAGCACCGAGCTCACTTTGTCCGGTGATCTCGCTGGGTAATTGTTGCGCCGTTAATGGCAGCGTAACCGGCAGCTGCAACACTTCGCGACCGCCCACTTCACGCGCGGCTTCCACTACAAGCTGGTACTGACCTGGCGGCAATGACGAAAGTGCCGCAGTTAACCGGGTACTGACCGTATGCTGGCCCGGCCCTCTGGTTGCCCCGGTCAGGCCATCTACCGGCATACTCAGCGCCCGGCCGCCGCGCCGCCACCACTGTCGTAAATCTTTCAGCCACTGCTGGCCTTCGCCATTGGCCATCGCTACGTCGTACCACACCGCAACCTGAGTCGCCTGTCGCTGCTCATCTTCAATCCAAACCGCCACATAGGGCGCGTGATACTCAGCCACGTTCAGCCGGGGCAAGGTTACCGTCAGCGATACCTCAGACGCTGTTGCCATTGCACTGCTGCAGACACTGAGCAGCAGGGTTAATCGAATAAGTAGTCGGGCCATGTTGTTTTCCTTTTTTAAATAAATACCAGCATTATCACCACAGGCAGCAAGGCGCCCAAGGCGATCATCGGCCAGGTCATTGGCCGGTGCGGCCCCTGCCTGAACAGTAAAATCAGTCCGGTGACGCAAAACACCACACACACCACGGCAAAGGCATCGATAAACCAGAACCAAACCACGCCACTGTCACGTCCTTTATGCAGATCGTTAAAATAAGCCACCCAGCCACGGTCGGTCCGCTCATAGCTAAACTCTGCTATCTGAGCATCCAGCGCCAGCCAGGCGTCAGCTCCGGGCTTTGGCATCGCCGCGTAAAACTCGCTGCCATCCCACTCGCCGGGTTGCTGCGGGCCAATGTTGACCCCCTGGCCGGTAAGATATTGCTGCAACGCTGCCGGTAATGTCACTTTGCCTGGCGGCAAGCGCAGCAGCGGTTGCAATAGCGCTTCGGGCACTGCGGCTTCAATAGTAATGATCTGCGGATCGGCTTTAATGGCGGCGGCATGATTTAACGTTATGCCGGTAATCGCAAACAGCAACATGCCCACCAGGGTGACAGCGGCACTTACCCAGTGCCACTGCCGGACTGAACCAAGACTAAGCCGCATCAGAAGCTTACCGTCATCCCGAACCAGAAGTTACGGGCCTTGTCTTTAACGTTGTAGTCATCAGTAAACAATACCTCGCTGACCGCGCCACGGCCGGTAACATAATCGTACTGGCCATCATTGTTTAAGTCGGTAAAGACGGTTGAGTAAGAGGTAAAATCACGATCCAGCAGGTTATTGACTCTGACATCAAACCGGATCATGTCATTCAGCCGGTAACTGGCGCCGATATTCAGCAGGTTGTAGTTTTCATAATACAGTTCCTGCTCAATGACACTGTCGTAGCCACGATAGCGGTCAGAGCGCAATTCACCCTGCAGATAAAGGTGCAGATTGTCGGCAAGTGTCCAGTTAAGCCGCACGTTAGCCATATGCTCGGCGGTATTAGTCAGTGGCAGGCCGGCTTGCGGGCCGCTTTTCTGCTCACTGTCGGTCCAGGTATAGTTACCCTGCATTGCCCAGTTCTGGGATAACTGGTAATGGCCGGCAATTTCTATCCCCTGAATATCAACGCTGTCGATATTAATTTTCTGGCTGTAGCTCTGATAACCCAGCTCGTCATACTCGCCGAGGTTAACGCATGGCCGCACGCCGCCAGTCTGGCTGCAGCTTTGAATGGTATCGCCGCTGGCTATCTTGTCGTCGAACCGGGTAGCAAAATAGGTAATATTAAAATTATGACTGCTGTCAGTCGCGTTCCAGTACAGCGCTATTTCTGAGTTAACACTGGTTTCCGGCTGTAATTCCGGGTTACCGGCAAACGGGCTGGTACCCTGGCCACCAAAGCCGGTAATACCGTCATATAAGTCGGTGGTATTGGGCGTTTTATAGCCGGTACTCACTCCGCCTTTCAAGGTCCACTGCGGGCTGATGTTATAAACGCCGTACACGCGGGGTGATATCTGGCTGCCAAAGGTGTCGTGCTTGTCGTACCGTACGCCTGCCGTCAGCGTGAAAGAGTCGGTCATCAGCCAGTTGTCTTCAACAAACAGCGAATACATTTTTTGCTGCTGCACCCCGCCGGCGTTACCCGACTCCAGGCCAAACACGCCGTCAATCAGTTCACCGTCTATCAGCTGGCCGCCGACAACCAGATTATGGTAGCCCGCTGCAGTCAGCGGAATATCAAGCCTTGCATCCAGCGTATACTGATTGCTTTCAAGCGGCCGGGCCGGCCGCGGCAGAAACGTTTGTTCAGCCAAATCACGCCGGGCCTGCTCTGTTAAACCGGCATAGTCACCGCTGCCGTCATACATTGCCTGTAATAATTGCCGCTCTGCCACACTCAGCGGCAAAGTACGACCATTATTAGCGGTATCAACATAGGACAGTGCCAGCATACTGGAGCCAAAGTTCCAGTTGCCTTCATGGGCCAGTGACCACCAACTGCGATCAAACTCCTGATCAGCAGCATAACCTGCCCGCGGATTAACCTGCCCCCCTCTGGCCTGCCAAAGTGCCTCGATGCTGTCTTTGGTGCCCAGTGGGTAGACAATGGTATCGTTGGCAAGATCGTAACTGGGGGTATTGTCGTAAATCTGGTTGGAGATATCGTAATCAAACTTCAGCCGCTGATTACCGGCCGGGGTCCATGACAGCGAGAAGCCGGCATGTTCATCTTTATTATCAACGGTACGACCACCGCCGCCAAAACCAAGCTCCCGCACGATCTGGTTGCCGTTTGGATCAATGGCCGGGGCAAAAGCCGGTGACGAGGCTTGCTGATTATACAGGCTGGCGCGCAGGCCCAGGCTCAGTACGTTGTCAATCAGCGGGCCCATTACCGATACTTCAGTGGTAAAGTCGTCGCCAAAGCTATCATCCGACTGCACGCTGCGGCCCATGCTGAATTCGCCGGTCCAGTTTTCGGTGTGTTTTTTGGTAATAACATTAATTACCCCACCCAGCGCATCGGCACCGTACAGGGTCGAGGCCGGGCCACGGATCACTTCAATCCGGTCAATGGCAGCCAGCGGCGGCACATGATTAAACGCATTGCCGCCAAAATTATTCGGATAAATATCACCATGATTGTTCTGGCGCCGACCGTCAATCAGCAACAGGGTATATTCGCCGGTTAAACCACGCATACTGACCGAGCCCTGGCCGGTTTTATCACGGGTCGTGCCAATATCAATGCCTTCCTGATACTTCACCGCGTCCAGCAGACTGGTAAAAGAGCGCTGCCGGATTTCTTCCTGGGTAATCACTGAAATACTGGCTGGCGCCTCTGTCAGCTTTTGCTCAAACCCTGACGCTGTTACCACTATATGTTCAATACCATCAGGGATATTTGCCGGGTCAGCCAGTGCCCTGCCACAAAGCGTTGCGCCAATAACTAAAGCCAGTTTTGCCGGCGTCAGGTGGTTCATTTTTATCGTCCTTTTTATATCCGTGAGCAAGAGCGCTCTAAAAAATTCAGGGGATAATAGACGACCTCTTACGCCAACGTCAATACTAATGATAATTATTGTTATTTGCGTGCGCGTTTAGATAAAAGCCTATCCGGATACGGAATAAGCTTGCGGCGAGGATAAAAATGGCAGGCCAGTGCTGACAATTTTTGCTATCTTAAACCAAGGCGTTTTCACTTTAACGGGTCACAACATGGCCATTTCTATGTCAGAGCAAGCCATCTTAAAAGGCAGTGGTCAGCCATGGCAGCATTGGCTGGCGCTGTTGCAACAGCAGCAGGCGGCTAACTTGTCACATAAAGAAATTGCTGCATACTTAAGCCAGCACGAGGCCAGCCCGTGGTGGGCGCAAATGCTGGCAGTGCAGTACGAGCAGCATATTGGCCGGCGGGTGGTGGGACAGGATTGTACCGGCAGCTTTAGTGTGTCGGTCAATAAAACCCTGCCGGGGACGATGGACGATGCACTGCAGCGCTGGCAGCAACTGGTCGCTAACGAACAAGCCTTTGCTGATATCAGCATCAGCCGCGGACCGGATATCAGCCAGACTGAAAAATGGCGCTACTGGCGCTGCGGCCTGGCTGATGGCTCAAGGGTAAATATCAATATCTATCAGAAAAGTACCGATAAAGCGGCGCTGTCAGTTCAGCATGAAAAGTTAGAAAGTGAAGCACAGGTGGAATTCTGGCGCAGCTACTGGAAAGCGTATTTATCGGGTATTTAAAACCAATATGTTCAGTCTGGCGGCAATTTGGCGCATATTTGTCAGCTATGATGGCTTGCGCTTTGCAGGTGCTGTCTATTTTATGGTGGTATGCCGCAATTATTGCCGGGTGCCTGTTAAGGCCACTCATTTATAAATTAAATCATGCCACTGATTAGCCATTTGCATGAGTTAAGTTTCTTTAACTACCAATCTAAATAGTGGCTTCTTCAGCACAATAAACAGTAGCATAAATAATATTAAGCCAATAAAAATAGCGTCGGGTTCTAACGAATCTGCGCTATCTCTTTGCACCAAAAGCAACGGCGCTCCTACAGCCAGTAAAGACCCCAACCAATCAAGATCAAACCGCCAAATCAGGATGAGCAGGATAAAATAAAAACCGCTAAACACCGCGCCCCAGCCAATGCTGGCCAGACTCACTGCGTTCAGATCATAGCGTCCAAAGAAAATAGCTAAGGCAAACATCATTAAAACTAAAGCTAACAACCAAGGCATAATCTTTGTAGCCGAATGAATACGCGCTGTTTTATTAGTTTTACTATCCATATCAATGTTCCGACAGTTACTTTATCCCTACCCCGCTACTTAGTGCCTCGGGGTTTCGCTGCTGACTTTGGCTTCGCTTTCGATTTAGCCTTACTGGTTTTTTCCAAATCAATCGCGGTTTCACTGGCTTTATTGGCGCGGCCCGACAACACTTTGCGCGAGATACTTTTTAACAGCGACTCGCGGTTACTGACTTCAAAGCCCGGCTTAACGATACGTTTAATTCCGGCGCCTATCAGCTTTTGAATGCGCTCTAAGGTTTGCTCTTCTTCGCGGCTGACAAACGAAATAGCCGTGCCCGAGGCCCCTGCCCGGCCGGTGCGGCCAATCCGGTGCACATAATCTTCCGGCAAATACGGCAGGTTAAAATTCACCACATAATCCAGGCCCTGAATATCCAGGCCACGGGCTGCCACTTCAGTGGCAATTAACACCTGCAATTTGGCTGATTTAAAATCAGCGATAGCCCGGCGACGGGCGCCCTGGCTTTTATCACCATGGCATACCGCAGCATCAATTTTACGTTGCTGCAGCCCGGCTAATAAACGGTCGGCCTGCTCTTTGGTGCTGGTAAACACCAGTACCTGAAACCAGTTATTCTCGGCCAGTAACTGCTCAAACAATTCAATTTTACGGCTTTCTTCCACCGGATAAATTACATGGTTAACCGTGTCGGCGGCACTGTTGGTTTTCGCCACCCGGATTTGCTGATGATTGCGCAGAATTTTATGTGATAACTCATTGACTGCCGGCGAGGTAGTTGCCGAAAACAACAAGGTCTGGCGCTTAGTAGCTGTTTGTTGCAGCAGGTTCAGCACATCAGTACTAAAGCCCATATCTAACATGCGGTCGGCTTCATCCAGCACCACAAATTCAACATCGCTCAGAATAACGTTGCCCAGCGCCAGGTGCTCTAACAAGCGGCCCGGGGTGCTGATCACAATATCCATGCCGGCAGCTAATTTACTAGTCTGGCCACCCATTTTTACGCCGCCATACAAAGCAGTAATCGTTAGCGGTAAAAACTGCGCATAGCCGGTTATTGCCACGCCAATTTGCTCGGCCAGTTCGCGGGTTGGGGTCAGGATCAGCGCCCGCGGCCGTTTTTCAACGGTCGCTTTTGGCTTATCCAGCATCTGTTGTAATAGCGGAATGGCAAACGCGGCGGTTTTACCGGTACCGGTTTGCGCCGTTACCTGTAAGTCTTTGCCCCGGCGCGCCGGCACAATGGCCTGCTGCTGTACCGGGGTCATGTCGCTGTAGCCATATTCTGCCAGGCCGCGTTGTAAATCAGGAGCTAAATCTAACGATGAAAAGTGCATCAGGTGTCCTCTGTAGCCACGCTACAGTTAATAATATCAGTGAATTAGTCTGCCGCTACATCGGTATCGCGCGGCTTATGATTACAAGCACGGGCCAAAATCTCGATATAGAACGCCGGCAACGCTTCTGCCACCGCAGCATCTATCTTTTTATTAATCTCAGAGGTGAAAATCTGCTCTGCCGTGTCCTCTGTTGCGCCAAAGCGACAATCAAAAGTCCAGTAGTCTTTACCGTCAGGCAGGGCTTTGCGCCGCTCGCGGGCAAGGTACTTTTTTATCTCATGCTTAATGGCGTCGACCAGACGATCGGTATTCAGCTTAGGGTGGGTTAACGCGAATGTTTTTTTCATAAAATTTCCTACAGGTGGGCACACTCACAACATAAAGCTGAACGCGCAGAATAGTGCGCGCATTCTACATTAAACCGCAGGCCCTCACCGTGAATTTCTGCTTTTAACCATTAAAATCTGCCAATCAGTGTCCCCGGTCGGTATTTAGCTTAAATCCGCATCAGCTACGAGGCCTGAAGCAAACAATTATAGCCTGCGTTTGCCGGTCAGCATCGGTTTTATCAAGGCGACTTTGCCCCACCACTGCATAATAAACACGGCTGCGATATGAATGCATGCCAGTACAAAGACGATGTCGGCCAAAGTGCCGTGAATACGCTCCAGCCGATCACTACCAAAAAAGTAATCCACCTCTTCCAGCAGCAACCCTGTCACTGCCAGTGCGGCAAATAACGTCAATACTGCATACAGTAATACATAACCAAAGGGGTTGTGCACCTGTCTGGGATCGAACTGGCGCTGTCTGATATGTCTGAAATGGGCCCGCCAGCGTTGTGTTGACAATGCTTTTACCGAAAAACGGGCATTAGCCGGGCCATAAAAACCCCAGAACAACCGGCAAAGTACCGCTGTTAGTGCCAATAAACCTGTGATCCTGTGCCAGAGCCCGCCGGTTTCAAGCACCCAGTAATTTAAGATAAAACAAACGAAAAAGACCCAATGCAGCAGACGCAGCAGAGGGTCCCAGACGAGGATTTTATTGCCGGAAGACACTGTTATTTTGTTTCTTTTTTCACCACAGCGCTGTCAACCGGATTAAAATATATTTCAACTTTATTCTGCTCGGCATCAGTACCATAAATCTCGTAGCAGTTGCCAGGTGTTACCTTAAATTCATTGATTGTGTAGCCTTCAGCAATCAGGTTATCTTTAAAGCTTTGTTCACTTTGCCAGGTGTCTTTAGCAGCCGTTGTGCACTGCACTTCTGACTCTTTGGCACAACCTGTCAGTGCGGCCAAAGATACAGCAACAGATAACAGCAAATATTTCATAAAATAAGTCCTTATTTGTTATGAATGGTCGGTAAAGTGCCACAAATATAGCATAGCAAACGCTAACCAACCAAAAGCTGCAGGATGGCTGGCTGCCATAGTACGCCAATTAACAATGCCGAATTGAGTAAAACACAGCACCAGAGAACCCGCAAGAAAGCCATTTTCTTCGACTTGTGCCGCAGCCAGCTTTGCCCCAACAAAGCACCTGGCCAGCCGCCAATTAAAGCCATCAGCTGCAATGTTGCTTCCGGAGTACGCCACCTTCCATTTTTTGCCTTTTGCTTATCTGAAGCGTAAGCAATAAAAGTCAGCAAACTCAGGCCAGCGTAGCCGGCCAGAACATAGTAATGTAGTTTGCCAAACCAACAGGCTCCAGCCAGCAGCAAAAAGAACAGCAGCACCACTTTTAGCGGCCAGCTGCCTGTTGCTCTGGCTGATTTAACCAGCTGCTTTTCACCGGCAAAGGTAACGCCTTTTGCCTGGCTGCGGCCTTGTTGATCTTTAGCCATCGAATAGGTAACAACCTCACCCACTTGTGGCCGGCGGCTGCGGTTCTGCAGCGCTTTGGCATGCAAAAATACCCGCTCAACTTTTGAAGTAGCTTTCAGCATCGGCTGAATAAAGCCAAAGCCTTTATCATCGTCCCACTGGGTTATCTTGCCCTTTACGCGCATAGCATTCTCTTGTTGGTTACGTTTGCCGGAGATATTTTCATAACAGGAACTTTACGCCGCCTGATACTGATACAACTTATTTTCTGTGCCAAACAGGGAAATGTTGTGTTTAAAAGCAAAGCCCAGCTTCAGCAACAAAGCATTTGAGCGCAGGTTGTCCGGTTTAGTTACCGCCAGCACCGTGCGCAGATTATGAGTTTGAATGGCCTGGCTAAGCACCGCCGCTGCCGCTTCCCGGGCATAACCCTGGCCGCAAAATGCTGGCAAAAATGCAAAGCCTAAATCAGGCAAACTCAGTTCAGGCCTTTTCAGCAAACCACACATGCCAATCGGAGTAGCCGGTTCATTGGTTAAGCGCGGCGTAGCATTTTTTAGCAGCACCATATTCAGGCCAAAACCTTGGGCGTTATAGCTGGCAACCGGGCCGCTGGCTAAATAATTCACGGCATCGGCTAAAGTGCGCACCTGTTTATCGGCAATATATCGAATAAACGACTCGTCGTTTAATAACTGCACAATAAAGCCGGCATCCTCTGGCGTAAAACGGCGGATTATTAAACGTGCAGTCTCACAAATCAGGCTCATGATGGTTGGTATTCTCTTTTGGCAATTTTCTTGGGCAACTTTTTTGACAATCTTAACCGGCATTGTAAACAGCTTTACTGCGGCAAACTATAGATTGGGCTTCGAATAATCAGAGCGAACCGAACATTTAAATAAATAGCGCCATAAAGAGATCGCTTTGCTATCGCCGCACGTTAAGGTGAAGCAAATACTATACTTTGGGAATAGCATTTTGCTTCAACTTAGTCTGGAGAGTGTTTAGATGAAAACGTTTACAACTTTATTGTCGTTATTATTCATGCAGTTAATTTTGGTACAGACAGCTATAGCCCAGGAAAGTAGAACAGCTTTGGTACCTTTGCCCTCGGTTGATGACTTCTCCAATGGTGAAGATGGCTGGAGCTTTGGCTTGGGCCTTGGGGTTGAATATGAGACAGCCTACGAGGGCTCGGATGAGTTTGGTGTTGAGATCCAGCCTGCAGGAGCAGTGCAATGGCGCAGCGGTGACAATGTATTCTTTTTTGCCGGTGAAGCGCTCGGCTGGCGCGGCCTTCGTTCTGATACCTGGCTACTTGAAGCCTTAATAGGCTTCGATGAGGGCCGCGAAGAAAGTGATTCCGATGACGGTCGTCTGGATGGGCTTGGTGATACAGAAGAGGGTTTTCAGTTAGTGTTCCAGGCACGCCGTGCACTGGATGCCGACTGGCGTTATTGGTTAGTTGGCCGGGCAGTGGCCACTGAAAACGGTAATCTTGGGCTGTTTGGAGTTGGCCGGCGCTTCGGCGATAAAAATGACGGCTCCGGCTCTGAACTGAATGCCGTTGTGGTATTTCACGATAGCGAATACGCCAATACTGGTTTCGGCGTTACCGCAGAGCAGTCGGCGGCATCCGGGCTGAATGAAACCAACCTGGGTGGAGGATTACGCTCGTTCGGGCTCGATTACAACTACCGCTATTTCGTCAACAATAACTGGCAGATTTTCGCCGAGGCACTGTATGAGTATTTTAGCAGCGATGTTCGCAATAGCCCCATCGCCCGCAGCAACTATGAGGCTGAGATAGGTGTTGGTTTTATTTATGTTTTTTAGATTAACTAACACCGCACGCATGTAATCATTGACTCTGGCTGCCCAAAACCCTGCTCAGCTTTTTGGGCAGGCTTTTGCTGAAAGTATAAAAAGCTTGTTGAAAGTCTCAGGGCGATAAACGGTCGTTAACGCCTTTGAGAACAGGCGGCGAAGCAGTCTGGTTACTTGACTTGTTAAATGCGTCTAACTACATTAATGCGCATTAAAAATACGCACGGGTTATGCTTGGAGCAAATTTGATGCAACCTTTATCTGGCAACGCTAGCTCTAAAAAATCGGCAAACCTTTCTATAAACAGAGATTTATTGGCAGAGGCTCGCAGCCTGAACATAAACCTCTCAGCAAATCTTGAATGGGCACTGACTGAGAAAATCCGCCTGGAAAAGCGCAATCAGTGGCGGAAAGATAACCGTGAAGCCATTGATAATTGTAATACACTTGTCGAAGAAAACGGTCTTTTTTCTGATAAACATCGGCTACTCTGATGGAGCAGTTTGACCTTTACGTAAATCCCGATCAAGACACTAATCAGACTTATCCCTACTTTGTTGATATTCAAAATAGCCTTCTCGATACACTTAACAGTAGAGTAGTAACACCACTAACGCCCGTTCAAAAATCTGACAAAACCTACCCCAAGCACCTTTGTCCTGTCAATGAAATCAAAAACAAACAGTTTGTTCTTCTTACTCATCAATTAACGAGCGTCTCGGTCAGCTTTTTGATAGAGAAAGAAGCTTCACTTACTGACTGTCGAGAGGATATTGTCGCTGCCATAGACTTTCTGGTTACCGGAATTTAACGCGCGCCACAAATGCGAGCAACTTATTGCGAGTCGAGCGCCAAAATGGCCCGTTATGATGGCGTTTGCTTGCGCATCAGACTCAAATACATACTAAGTGAACAAAGCCTCAAACTGAGCTTTTTGTTCAGGGCTAAGCTCATTTAACGTCTTTAGTGCATCTTTAAGTGCTGCTTTGGCATCTTCCGGCATTTTGAAATGTAAGTAAGCCTTAATTAAAGCTGTATGAGCATCCAAAGACTGAGGATAATTGGCTCGATTCCATTTCAGTAATGCCAACGCATCATCTTGCCGGTTTAAATATTGCAGCCACCCAGCGTAACCGTTGGCTTTATCTTCTGGGATTATAATCTCTGTTTTGAGCAGCTTCGAGCGACTGGCAAATTTCGCCTGTAAATCGGCCAACGTTTTAGGCTCACCTTCTGGAATAGGCCATTCGGAAAACAAATACTTTAACCCGGCATACTGTCCTTGCAACACGGTCGTATTGTGGGTTTCATTGCTAAACGTCTGGGACGCGACGGTCAACTTATTAGATGGATAACGCGCTAGCAAATCAACAAAACGTTGATACGACTCTGTCATTGTCGATTCTTCATTGGCTATCGATACAAACAAGCGCCCTTGCAACTGATCGCTTTTTAAAGCCTGCTCAGCTAATCCAGGCAATTGATGGTTATTCCAATATAAAGACGGGCTGATAGCGATAATGCCATCAAATAAGCCAGGTCGTTTCACCAAAGCATTGATAGCAAACTGACCACCATGGGACGTACCGGACAGTACTTGATAGTCCAGAGTACGGTACTGTTTTTTCACAAAAGCAATCACTTCGTTCTCAACAAAATCTAAAAATCTGTCTGCATTTTCCAGTTGATTAGGGTTTTGCTTCTCTAAGGGGGTTACAGTCAGATCTCTCTCACGAGTTTCTCGCGGGTTGACAATACCGACCACAATCATCGGCGGCATCTGCTCGAATTTTGCTAAATAATCTATTGTGCCGGCAGTATGTAGGCCCTGAATGTTACCATCGGTCAGGTATAAAACCGGATAACGATCCTGACTAGTTTGATACCCCTCAGGCAGGTAAAGTACCAGATCACGCTTTTCGCCAAGTACAGCACTATCAATAGTAAGTTCCTGTAATACAGGAAGGCGCGCGGCAGCCCAGCTACTCCAGTGGCTCGCCAAAATGAGCAGCAGTAATCCATGAACGATTTTCTTCATTTTTATTCCCTTAATTTTATGATGCTGCTCGTAACCAGGATGCGAACCGATTTTAGCGCTAACGCTTTGCCAATGAGAAAATACTGCGCTTTGGCCGGAACCGCCAGCTGTAATTTTCTCAGTGAGTTGACGAACGAAATTATGCAACTTGTTATAAGCCATTACTCTGCCAACTGAAATTTAAATTTAACATTGAAGCAACGTTCCTTGTTTTTAGATTTGTTAAATTGCCAACCACTTAATGCTCTTTTAGACACCCTATCAAATATTCTTGTTGGCTCAGATGCTTTAATTGCACTACTTATAACGCTACCTGATTCATCAACATACACTCGAAACTCAGTAAAACCGTAAGTTGAATAAGCATCATTTGGCCATTTTGGTATTTCCGATTTAACAACTTCGAATGGAGTGGCAGTACAAGATTCAACCTCAAAGGCATCATCTTTAATAAATGTAACTAAACTCGCAGCAAATAATATTTCTAACATGGCATATAACACTGATTCGACGGGTCGCCCCGGGTTTAAAATTTACTGCGCCAAACGCTTAAGTAGTCGCTGTTTACGGGCAAGATAAACGTCATAGCCGTCGTCGTCTTTACCGGATAAAGCAATTGCTTTGTTAACCTCGGCGAGTGACGCTTCGTACTTCTCACTTTGCTCGTAGCCATAGGCCAGACCGTTGTATGCATCTGGTTTTTCGGGATAAAGCAATATGTCATATTTGAACAGCTTAATCGCCTGTTCAAAATTGCCGATATTGACGAAGTGGTAAGCCAACTCACGTACCATCCATTCCGGCGGCACAGTCTGCTCACCATATTGAGCTGATAGCCGCTGGTAATAATCTGCAATTGAGCTGGTGTCGCCGGTATAGTCTCGAAGCGGCATCCGTAACGGTAAGAACAGATTCTGGTAGGCATTAAAAATGCCAGCGGCTGAGGTTAACCCGTGCGGGACATTGTCAAACTCATCATTTATCAATGTTAAGCCTTCAGGCCGGTTGGCTGAAATAAAGCTTTGCAAATCGTTGTAGCGCTCTCTCATCACGCCACTTTCTTCACCAATGTTCATATATAAATAGGTGTCGAGTTTTTTTGTTTCAGACATAAACGCTTTTGTGCTTTTTGCCGATGCCCCATAATTCCACCAAACAGCTGCACTGTAAGCGAGATGCGCATGGAAAAGTTCGGGGTTGGTTTGCAAAGCGTAAAGTACGAATACGCCGGCAGCGGAGGCCCCGGCAATGACCTTAAAATCATGGGTACGGTATTTTTTATCAACAAAAGGGATAAGTTCGTTTTCGATAAATTTTAAGAATTTTGGCGCCCCCCCGCCAATGCCAACAGGGCCCTGCGGCTCCTGATTGACGGTTGGGTAAAAATCTCTCAACCTGTCAGTATTTTCAATGGCGACAATGATAACTTCAGGCGCCGCATTTGTTTTTTGCAGCCGCTCTAACACTGCCGACACAAGCGGAATATTACTCTTACCGTCCAGCCGATAAATAACAGGATAGTGCTTGTCCGGCGAAGCGTTATAGCTCTTGGGGAGTTGCACCGTAATAGTTCTGTTTTCGCTCAGAACGTCCGAATAAAGGGTATCAGTCACTGTTCTGTATTCATTGTTGGAAACTGATGCCTGCTGAGCGAAAACAGCTGAAGCAATCAGTGACAAACCTAAAAAGGTAACTATTCTTCTGGCGATATTCCTTCTCTTCATTATTTTTCCATTTATTTTAATAACTTCAATGAAGCTGGCCAGAAACGTTGCGCTATTCTGCCAGGCCACAGCTATTTCGGTAATATCAGCGTCTGGACCGAAGTGACCAGCGTGTGCGACCAGACACCATCTTTATTGCCATTGGTCAGATAGACGACCACGTAATGATCATCAAGATTATCATCGAACAAAATGCGCACCCGCACCTTGGTGCCACCGTCGTGGCCGACCTCGTGCCAGCGACCTGACTTACCATAATCCCAGCCTGCGGCAAAAAATCCAACGTTACCGTTAGCGAACTGATAAGGCTGCCAAAGGCGCTGTAGTTCCTGCTTTGCAACAAGACGCCCTTGCGCGATAGCAGACATAAATTTGCCCACGTCGTCCAGTGTCATGTAAGCGCCCACGTGCGCGGCGCTGTAATCCGGCCACACTATCAATAAGTCAGGCACAATCTTGCCCTCATTCGCCCGATAGCTTTCAACAAGGCGGTTTTTGGGTACGTCAGCACGATCAAGCCACGTATCTTGCAGCTCAAGCGGTTCAATGATCCGCTCGCGTACCAGCATGCGGTATGGTTTACCCGTTATGGATTCGAGGATAGCCGCGATAACCAGATTGTTGGTATTGGTGTAGTTTGTCCGTTCGCCGGGTGCAGATACAGGCACATCTTTTAAGTTCGCAAAAACAGCTGCCAGGCTGGGCGGAAAAGGACGTGTGAAATCATTACTGTCAAAATATTCAGGAATGCCTGACACATGGTTTAAAAACTGATCGATCCGGATATTTCGCCAGGATTGCGGCAGATTCTTTACATAACGTGAGGCCGGCGCAGAAAAATCAATCTTTCCCTCTTCCTGCAATTGCATCGCCAGGGTGATGGCAAACAGCTTGCTTACTGAATACACCGGGAAGACCGTTTCGGGCGTGACAAAGGTACCGTTTTCAATCGCTGTCATGCCAGTAGCATTGCGGTACAAAATATCGCTGTTGTGAAGTACAAGCACGGCCTGACCAGGAATGCCATGTGTTTGCTGATTAATCCGCAGTTGAGCATCAACTGCAGTATGGACATCAACATTGGAAGTCTGACCATTGGCAGCACAGGCAAAAAATAAGTATAGCGAAGCAAACACACTAAATTTTGTCATTTTATATCCCACTTACACGGAGCAATATAACCCGAAAACCGGCTAACAGCCGCCAAATCCGCCAAAAGCCACGCAGCGGTTTGGCGGCGCAGCCAACGGTTTTTTGCTGGCTATAAAATTTGTGATCTGTGAGTTATTCACTGTAGCGACGGATAACAGAGACTTTGCCATTTTCAAGTTCAAGTACATCCAGTGCTACTTTGCTGTAGCTAAAATCTGAACCATCTGCTCTTTTGCCTTTTGCAGAATACTTGTGTTTAATGGCAACCGCGTTGTATCCATACTGATAGTCGATGAGTTCCGCTTTGTATTCTGTATGAACACCAAGATAATGGGTCATACCTTTACGCATCAAGGCTTTGCCATCTGGTTCACGAGAGTCATCAGGCGCGTTCGGGAAATGTTGGTTGCCAACGTCATCGGTAAGAAAAGACAAATAATGTTCCAAATCTTCCGCCGTTGCATTTGGTTGCTGAGTCATCACCTCTGCCTGGTAGTAAGCTTTAACAAACACATCGTAATCAAATTTATCAGCCAGTGTGCCTGAACTAAAAAATATAAAACCCAACAACGAAATAATTCCTTTTTTCATACGAACTCCTTTTTTAAAATTCAAGAACGCTGTCAGCAGTCGCCAAAACCTGCACGATAGAGCAGTATGCCCCACCCCGTTGCTATAACTGTACGTCTTTGTAAATTGGATGTTGATGACATTACATTGTAACTGGCTTATTTACAATGATTTATAGGTGTACGCAGTCTTAGCCATCGTCACCAATATGAAAACTTCTAAGAATCAGTGTGTGTGGTTTATAACGTTAATCCAACAGCTTCAGGGGCGCATCCATCTCCTGGTGCAGAACGCGAACAATCCGCAGCTTTGACTGCAGCACACGATAGAAAACTGCGTGATACTCTACCTGCAAACTGCGATAGCCAGTCAGCACATGCGCATAGTCAGTGCCGAACAACGGATGACTAAGCAGCTGACTGATGGCCGTCTCAAGCTAAACAGCATTTTGCTACTAAAAACATTCAACCTGCAAAAGAGCAGTCCATCGTCACCAGGAAAGACGGGCGACTACCCGCTTCTCATCTGCGAGCATTGAAAACGACCAGCCATTGCGCTCACATAGCCGTTGTACGATAGCCAGCCCCAGACCATAACCGTGAGGCGACGCCCCGGTTGGCGGGTGCAACTCATCAGTGTCATGGCTCAGCTGATTGGTAACTAACAGCTCATGCGCATTAATACGAATGGTAATCGGGCCCTGGCCGTCGAGCGTGTGCTCGAACGCATTTCGCACCAGATTGTTGACGGCAATAGCAAAAGCCTGTGGATGGCCGCTGATACTGGGGTTTGCCAGTTGGTCGATATTAACATCGATGCACTTGCCGTTTAACAGGTAGCGCTGCTGATCTATCGCCTTGTTCACCAGTGGCAACACCGAAAACTGCTCGTCATACAAGCCGTCATCGGTTTCGCGGGCGAGACACAGGAACATTTCAATGGTGGTTTTCATATCAAGCGTCGCCCGCCGCACCCGATCCAGCGCCTTGACATCGGTCGCTGACAGGTCGCTTTGTTCCAGCAGCTCAAGTGCGCCTGTTATTACCGTAATTGGCGTGCGTAACTCATGACTGGCAGAACCGGTAAAATAGCGCTCCCGCTCAACAAAGGCGCTGATACGCTCAAGCGTTTTCTCAATAGCCGCAGCAAGCACCCCAACCTCATCATCACCAAAGCGGCTGGAGTCTATCCGTTTGTAATCTTCAGCTGACAAATGTTCCAGGTCGATGTCGGCAACCGCTCTGGCCAGTTGCGCCACAGGGGCGACCGCTCTGCGCATCACAATAACGCCCAGGCCGAAACCAAGCACACCAAGCGTACCGACAACGCCGCTGATAACAAGCAGCAACCACCAATCCTCTGACGAGGCCGCCTCAATCCCGGCAACGTCAAACACCACAAAGGCCGGTCGCTGTGCATTGCCGGCAGGCAGCTTTTCATTGTCGGCAGATAGCACCGCGACATGCAACTCGTCGGCTTCGAATTCGTACAATCCCTCAGCAGGGTTAGTCTCTGCCCAGGCCCTCAGTGATTGCGGCAAGCTGGCAATATCATCATAGCCGCGAAGGTTCGCCGGCATTGTCGGATAGCTGTTGGCGGCAAGCTGCAGCTGTTGGCTCAGTACCCGGTCTTCACTCAACCTGACCGCAGCGACGAAAGCGAAGCCCCAGACCACGCTAAGTACCGCAACACATAGCGCAAATGCCAGAGCGACACGGCTGCGTAAACTGCGCCGGTACATTAGCGGCTGTTTATCTTTCATATATCCTCTATGCATCCTCCGCAATCCGGTAACCGATACGATGCACCGTATGGATCAGCGGGCTGTCAAACGGCCTGTCGATAGCCTGGCGCAGCTTGTACATGTGCGAGCGAAGGGCATCACCATCAGGGGGCTCGTCAGCCCACAACAAGGTTTCAAGCTCATCGCGAGTCACCACAGCCGGTGCCTGCTCCATCAGTCGTTGCAGTAATTTCATACCGGTAGGATTAAGGTCGACACGCCGCCCGGCGCGATGCACCTGCAGTGTAGACCGGTTCAGCGTCAGCTCACCCACCGTTAACAAATTGTCGGTTTTGCCGTGACTGCGTTTGTACAGCGCCTGCAGCCGCGCATGTAACTCCTGTAATGCGAATGGCTTGACCAGATAATCGTCGGCGCCCGCCGCAAAGCCCTTAAGTTTATCGTCGAGGGTGTCTCTGGCCGTCAGCATCAGCACCGGCGTATCAGCTTTGGCATCAGAGCGTAGTTTTTTGCAAAAACTTAAGCCATCCATCCCGGGCAGCATCAGGTCCAGCACAATAACATCGAACCGATGCGTCAGCGCCAGCTGCATCGCACTTATCCCGTCATAGGCAAAATCCATCACGTAGCTATGTTTTGCAAGATAGGCAGCAATATTTGCGCAAATGTCGCGGTTGTCTTCGACAATCAACACTCTGACCGGCATTACACCAAGCGCGTAAACCATAAGCTGCTTCTCCTTACCCGCTATTGCCCGCTATTACCTGTTGTTACCAGGCACAATTTACCATGCCCAATTTACCACGCATAATCCAGTCGCAGACCGATCAGCGGTTCGGCTTCGCTATCGTCCTGCACCAGAACACCGCGGCGGTAGTCAAACTCGGTGTCATCGCCCGCAGACGCTGCCGTGACGTTGATAACGTCGAGAAAGGCGGTTAAATCTATCGGGCCAAAGGCGCGACGATAGTCAACGCGAGCATTCAGCAAGCCGGAACCACTGTTGCGACCCACATTGCGCTCAGTGATCTCTTTCGAGTACCGCAGCGGTTGCCCCGGTCCCAATACGTCGGCGTGAATAATAAAGTTGTCGGCTGGCCTGCCGGAAAGATATTTGTAACGCCCGGCAACTTTCCAGCGGTCACTGATTTCCCAGGTCAGGCCAAGGGTGGCAACATGCTTGCGGCTGAATTCAGCGGCAACTTCACCCCGACCATCTTTGCGGTCGACGACGGCATCGTTATATGAATAGGTTGCGGTAGCGTAAAGGCCCTCGCGAAGGATACCGTTGATAACGATATCGACACCGTACGATGTGCCATCGCCAATGTTGGCAAAGGTACCGCTGGCCCGATCAAGATCGACCACCAGATCGTCGAGGTGTTGATAATAGGCCTCGGTTAATACAGACCAGTTATTGGCCGGGAAATACTTAACACCGACGCTGGCATGGCTGATTTTTTCGTTTTTAAGCGCGTTTGACTCGTTAGCGGCAAGCTCCAGATAGCGTGGCGACTGATAAAACAGCCCTGCAGTGGCAAAGTATCTGACCGTTCTGCCCGGCTGCCAGTTAACACTGAACCTGGGCGAGGCGACGCTTTCATCGGCAAAGCCGTCCCGTTCCAGCCGTAAGCCCGTGCTGAAATCCCAGTCACCGTGCTCAAACACCTGATCGACATAGCCAGCGTAGCTCATTTCCTTTTGATTGATGGCAGAGTTGATGTTGCCGGGCTCAAGCACAATAAACCGCTGGTCGGGGTCTGGTCTGAAATCATCATCGTCGTAAACAAAGCGGATCCAGTCGCCGTCCAACACCGTGTGGTAGTCCAGTTCAATTTGGGTTACCCGCAACCCGGCACTGAATAGCCCCCACTGATTGACTGTCTCAAAATCGCTGCGCCAGCCTATTTCTGTTTCAGCTTCACCGATGGTAATAATGTCTTCGCGCAGCGGAAAATCAGCCGCAGGCGATCCTTCAGGTACCAGATCAGGAAAGGCTTCGCCCTCTGAGCTAACCTTGTCGCTGTTGCGGTAGTAAACCTTGTTGGTCCAGACCGCTTTATCACCGATTAATGAGCGCAATGTCAGACCATACAAATCACTGTCTTGTTCAGAATCCTGCAGCGCAGCATCTTCGAAGTTGGGCGATTCGAACACGTGCGTCACATCGCGGCTGTAATCCTCGTGGGTATCAATCATCAGAATTTCAAAGGTGTGATTCTGATTAATGGGTATAACCGACTTTACAATGATATCTCTTAACACCGGCTCACCAATGTCCAGCTCTTCAATTGTTTCAAATAACGCGCCAAAGTCCAGCCGCCGGGCAGAAACCAGCAATGTCGCGTCATCAGTAATACCGGCAGGACCGTCGTAACCCACTTCATAACCGGCCAGGTCCAGACGCAGACTGGCTGACGGGCTTGGATTGCCATCGGCAACGTCCAGTTTCAGCAGTGATGCTGCGCGGCCGCCATAAGCAGGGCCCCAGCCTCCCGGTGAGAACTCTGCGCCGCTGATAACATTCGGCGCAAAAATCGAGAAACGGCCGCCACCGCCAACATCTTCCTCTTCACCCAGGGTTGCATCAAAATGCACCGCTTTATCAAACGGAAAGTCATCCACCAGTAACAAATTATCTCTTGGGCCGCGGCCGCGCACGCTAAAGCTGGCAAATTCACTGGCCGATGCCAGGCCAGGCAAGCCGTCCAGCGACAGCAGCGGATCGGCACCACCGCCGACAGCACTGCGTAGCGCTTCTCGGTCAAGATAGGTGCTGGAAGCAGATGCAAATGGATCGGTTTGCTGCGCCCGCACCTCTACGACCTCAATTGCCTGCGGCCGCAGGTCAAATTCAATTTTGATATTTTTGCGCGTCACCACGCGCACGCTTGGCTCATACAATGCTGCGAAGCCGCTTTTACTAACGTTTACCGAGTACAGACCCGGGTCGAGCTGCTCAACAACGATGCGCCCCAGCTCGTCAGTGGCTAAGGTTTGGCTGGCAGCGGTTTCCCGCTCCCTGATTGTGATCTGCACGTTTGGGAGTGGCCGCTCAGTCAGCTGATCTTTAACAATAACGGTCAGTGCACCAGGCGCCTCTGCTGCGTGGCTAAAATACGGCAAGCCAGCCAGTAGCGCCCACAGTATCAGCCACGAACCCTGTTTCAATTGTCTGCTCATAGTGCTATCCCTCTGCCAGTTTCCCACGATACCTGTCTTGCGTGCCTGCTCATATCACTATCCTCCAACAATCCGCTGTATTTTTCTGATGAAACGCTGCGATGTTAGCAAAGCCAATGTGACTAAAACGTCGCTGAAACAGGGGGATTATTCAGAGCCTGGATGTCTGCAGCCGCCTAACTGGTGGGAAATAGCAACCAGATGCTATTTAATGCGGCAAGAATAGCTTTCGGTAAAAACGGATAGTCAGCCAATAGCGCGGCGCATATAATAAAACCGCTCGTCTTCACTGGTTACACTAAAGCCGTGCCGCTTATACAGATATACTGCCGGGCTGTTTTTAAATACTCTGAGTTTAAGTAAATGTGAGCCATGCGCTTTGGCAAGCCGCACTGCTTCGGCGATGGCTTCAGAGCCGATACCTCGATTCTGATAGTTTTTATCAACTTGCAAATCACGCAGGTAACAGCCTTCACTGTCAAATTGCAACCTGATTACACCTACCGTTTCACCTTCAGAGAAAATATCAAAATTAATAAGATCCTCAGTTATTTTCTCAATTTGCGCTTCATCCCACTCAACCGAATACTGCTGATAATAAGACCGCATATTGGTCAGGGTATACCGCGCCGCTTTTGCCAAATTTGTAGCAGGTTTAAATGTCACCACTGATAGCGTTCCCAGTCAGTAATTTGAGAAAAATCTGCGCTAAACAGCAGACTTTATCGACCTTATAAATTAAATGTAAGGACATTACGCCGGTTCTATTTTAATTACAACGGGTTATCGGTTTAGCTGACTGAAATGCTGCAGTTACTTCTGCTGCAGCAATACTTTTAACTTTTGCTTTAGTGCTGCCAGTGGTAACCATAATGGATATTGCGATTGCTTCATCGGTTACTCCGTAGGGCAATTTTATCAGCCTTGTTAATCCGCAATAAAATCAACACAAGCTTACTAAAAAGTGGGTTTATCTGCGCTGAAGCCTGGTTGTTCCCCGCCCGCTTCCGGGGTTTTAGTTAGCTGAGCCCGGTGCTGTGGCAGATAGCCCGGATAATTCTGCTGAATAAAACGAATCATCCCTTCGCGCACATAACACCGTAAATTCCAGAGGGTGCTGGAGTTTTTAGCGCTCACCAGAAATCGGATTTGCATTGCTTTTTCACCTGTTTCGACCACCTGAACTGACTGGGTTACCCCATTCCAATCGCGTGTTGCCTCCAGCAGCCGGCCAAACTCTTCGCGCAGTGCATCAACAGGAATACCATAATCTACCCAAATCAGCGCGCTGCCTGTCTGATCTGAAGTATTTCGCGACCAGTTCTGAAACGGATTTTCAATAAACCATTGCAGTGGCACTATCAGCCGCCGCAAATCCCATACCCTTAGCACCACATAAGTAGCAGTGACTTCTTCCACCCAGCACCATTCGCCCTGAACATACATCGCATCATCAATCCTAAATGGCTGGGTAATCGCAATCTGCATTCCTGCCAGCAGGTTGCTCAGGACCGGGCGGGCAGCAAAGCCGAGAATAATACCGCCAATACCGGCTGAAGCCAGCAAGCTGGAGCCGATAGTGCTGACGTTTTCGAAGGTCATTAGCGCAGCACCAAAGCCCACCAGCACAATGACAATATTTAAACCACGGACAAAAAATCGGGTTTGTGTTTCAACCTTACGGGCGTGTTTCCATTCGTTTTCAAAGGCGGGGTTCAGCATCACGATGACATCGCCAATGGCTGAGGTAAAACTGACTGCGGTCCAGGATAACGAGATGATCAACAGCAGCTTTGTGATGTGCAGAATAGGCGCCAGCAATGGTAGATCTTCCGGCACCGTATTTAGCACACTATACAGCGCTAACAGAATTAACGTAGTACCAAGCGCGCGGGCCGAGGCATTAAAAAAGATACGGGTAGCAGAATCAGGCCTGAACAGGCGGGCAATTAAAAATACCAGTCCTTTATAAAAGATAAAGGCCGCTGACATAGCAAGTGACGCCTGGATCGCTGCACTCGCCCACTGCACCAGACCTTCCCTGATCAATTGCTCCATACGCTGGCCCGCCAAATCGTCATCAGTTGCCTGATAATCTAGCAGATAACCACTACATAGCAATCTGACAATGCTATGCTGAGTGTCAACTGCCAAGGCTGGCAACATAGCAATAATTAACCTGAGGAGAGCTGATGATGCGCGCTATTTACTGTGGCTTACTGTTGCTGGCACTTGCCGGCTGTGGCAAAAACGAAGTGGGCGATGTATCGCTGGGGGTATTTACTACTAAGGATATAAAGCTGGATGCGGTGGTCGATCCGGTAGTTACCGGCGTCACCTGCCATGTTTCCAGTATTGAGGCTAACCTGGATTTTTCCGACCCGTCAGACAGCTCGATCGCCTGTCGCCAGACCGGCCCTATCACTGCACAAATGATTGCGCAGATAGATAAAAGCAAAAACGGTGATGTACTGTTTACCAAATCCAAAAGCATCTTTTTTAAAACCATGAAAATTCGCCGCATTTACGACGCCGACAACCAGACCCTGATGTATGTGTCCTACTCCACCAAGGAAACCTCAGGCAGCTTTAAACACAGCCTGTCGACAGTGCCACTTTGGGGTACCGAAGCCTATAACGCAGCGAAGCTACAGCAATAACAGCGCTGAGTAAGAATGCTATTAGGGTAAATTAGCAATATTCATTGAACTGCAAAGCATCACATAACCGTATTGATGTCTAGCGAGCTTAACCACTAAACATCAAACCTGATGTCGGGTTCAGTAGCGATTTATGATCACAGGGTACAATGCCGTCAACTTAATCTTGGTTTCGCTGACTGGAGGAGACTGGAGTGTTGCTAAAAAAAAAGCTGTTATTGCTGGCGACGTTATTGCCGAGCGTCTTGATGCCAGCGGTAGCGCTGGATCCTAAGCAGTACCAGCTTGACTCTCTGCAATGGGTGATTAACGCCGCGCCACCATTTCATATTGTAGATGGTCCTTTTGCTGGCCAGGGCATTTGTGATGTGCTGACCGATGTTATTGATCAACATTTACCAGAACTTGCCAGTAACCGTCTTGTGTTGCCTCAATCACGCATCCGCAAGCAGTTCCAACGCAAAGAAAACCAATGTTTTCCCTGCATGATTTATCGCCCTGTCCCGGGCGATACCATTCAAAGCGAACCCACTCACTTTTACTATCCACACGGCATTATCACCACCCCGGAAAAGGCGCGTTTAATTGAGGCACGGCATGGTAATCCGGTTCGGCTTGCCAGTTTAATTAGCGACCGTACTTTTCGCTTTGGTTATCCCGACGGCCGTCATTACCCTGCAGTACAAAATATTTTAGATAACGCACTACAGAACGACATCAGCCGGATTGCTCACACCGGAGAGAACGCAACAGTCGCTATTCTGGCGATGATTAAGAAGGGGCGGATTGACTACACCCTTGAGTATCAAATTCTGCATAATTTAGATAAAGCTGAAAACCCTTCTGACGATTTGGTATTTTTGCAGGTTGCCGAAAACCAGGGTCAGCATGTGCTGGGCGCTATTGGTTGTACCAACTCAGAATGGGGCCGGGCGGCGATTGAAAAGATAAATCAGGTACTGCCACTGGTTCGCCAGCACCCGGCATTTTTGCAAGTGCTGACGCTCTGGTTTAATGATGATCCAGAATCTGGTCCCTACCTTGAATTATTACGGGAGCATGTCTGGCAAGCTACTGACTGAGCCGCCAGCTGCAAAACTAATATTATACAGTTGTGCTGTTTGCTTTATTTTTCTGCTGCCATTTCAAGTGCATCAAACATCCGGCCAATAATCCGATACAGGTTTTGCTGATCAAATTCGTACTCCGTTTCGGTTTGAACGCGATGCACAAAAACCAGATCAGAGCCCGGGTATACCCCAAGCATGTGAATGCCAACACCAGTATGATAAAAGGCCTGGTTGGGCCGTTTATCGTTAGCATTAATCACATTCCACAGCAGGCCATAGCCAAAGTCCATGTATCGGTTGGTAACAGAATAAGAGGTGGTGCTTTGCTCTATCCACTCGCGCGACAAAATACGTTGGCCATTCCAGACACCGAAGTTTTCATACAGCTGGCCGTAAAGCGCCATATCATAAGCCGACATCCGGAAATGATAGGCCGGGAATGCTGATTTTTCAGGCTCATACTGATAAAAGCCATCTACTGTCAGCGTGGCAATGTCAGTATCGTTATCGATGGTCGTATAGCTGCCGTTATAGTCCCGCATACCCAGGGGGTCAGCGATTTCCCGCTTAAAGGCGGCATAAATTGATTCGCCGGCCAGTTTTTCAAAAATGGCACCGGCCACATTAAAATCCCAGTTGTTATATACATATTGTTCACCGGGCTTAAATTGGCCACGCGACGGCATGGCTGCCAGCATACCCGCTGAAGTGGCCGTCGCAGGCAGATAGATCCCGGAGCGGGATTGCAGCAACTGACGAAGCGTCGCCCCTTTTTCGATTGCTGTCAGGGGGGTGACATCATCAATATTCAGCTCAGCCAGGGTGGCATCAAGGTTAATAACACCGCGCTCAACATAAATACCGTACAGAGAGTTCAGCATGGCTTTGCGGATAGAATGAATAGTATGCTTCTGATGAATATCGCCATATTTGAAAACCACTTCACCGGAGCGCATCAACACCATCGACGAGGTGCCGGTCGTTTTAACAAACTCAGTTAACTGGTTAAGTTTATTGCGGTTAAACGCTGCGTTGCTGTCATAGCAAACCGGATGTTTAATGGCGTGAACGGCCCGCTTCAGAATATCCTGCTGCGCCCGGGCATTGGCGTCAGGCTGACCGCCCAGTACCAGCGTTTGGCCGTTAATAAGGGTGGCTTCGGTTAAATTAGCAGGCAGCCCCGGGGTAATCACATGGCCAGCCGCAGGGTAAATAACGGACGTCACCCTTGATTGCGGGCCCGATTGTTTAAGCTCAGCGGCAATGGCCTCTGCCATTTGCGCAGAAGGCCAAAGCTGGTCATCGGCGCCGGCAAAAAGTAATAGTTCAGTCTGAACCGAACTGACCGCTATCTTTGCGGCAACTGCATCGGGGTGCTGTAAATCCTGCCTGAAATACTCACGGCCAATAAAGCGTTTGGCCGAATAATCGGGCTGAGAATGGCGCGGTACATAATTCAGCGGCTGCCCATTTAGCGTCCAGGCGGCAGCATTACTGTCCTGGACGGCTCCCCAGACGTGTGAGCTGGGCGAAACGGCCATTACCGGGCCGTAGCCATCAAAGTTGGCACCAAGCAGCAACGCAAGTTCCGCCCCCCGGGAGCTGCCGATAATCGCCACTTTCTGACACTGATTGCGACTTAGCTGCGCAGATGCGTCAATGTATTGCAAGGCAGCGTCAAAATATTCCAGCGGAATACGGTTCAGCGTTTCTGGCAATCCGGGCATACCAAAATAGCCGACAGCCAGAGCGGCAACCCCCTGCTCCGCAAAGGCCTGAGCGGCAGTGGTTGCGCTATTCAGCCCGCCATCTGAACCACCGACCACAATCACGGTAGGCAGCGCCGTGCCGGGGTTTTCAGGCATAATTAACATTGCCTGCAGATCCGGTTGATCGATGCGTTGCACCTGCAAATGATCAGGATAACCGGGTTCACCGCAGCCGGTTAACAGCAGGCTGACGGCGACTGCTCCTGAGAATAAGCGCTTAAGGTCCATGGTGTTTTCTCTCTTTTTTTGGCTTATTAAACCCCAGCAAGCTGGCAGATTCAAATGGAGAGTGTAAACAAATGTTAGCCAAAACAAAGGACTAAGCGCCTGGCTATGGCATAGCCTGCCAACCGCGACGCTAACAAAACCAACGCTTTTAAATAAAAACAGTACCTTTAAATAAAAATTGTGCCTTTAAGATAAAGCACGGCAAAACCTGATACTAACACCCGGTCATTGCTGATGCTGCAATACAAGGTGCCGCCGCGCGCTGATGCCTGGTACGCCACTAATTCTGTTTTAGCCAGCTGCTGCGCCCAGTAAGGCGCCAGCCCGGCATGAATAGAGCCAGTTACCGGATCTTCATCACCACCGTTCGCCGGCCAGAAATAGCGGGAAATAAAATCATACTTATCTGTGTTGCTGGTGGCACTGGCTTTAGCGCTAACCACCACATCATAAGGCGCTAACTGCTTTAACTGCTCAGAGCGATAGCTCAGTTTTTTAACCTCCTGCTCCGATGCCATTATCGCAAAATAGGCCTGGCGGTTTTTTAAAACCTTAATCGGTGTTACTGATAAACCGGCCAGTAAGGCCTCCGGCACCTGCTCAACAAGTTGCGGGCACTGGTTGGGAAAGCTCATCTCAATTCTGCCGTCGCTATGCTGCTTAACAAACAAAGAGCCCACTTCCCGGGTGACAAACTCAATTTCCCCCTGCCCGGCCAAATGCTGAAATATCACATAGGAAGCCGCCAGGGTGGCGTGGCCACAAAAGTCGATTTCGGTTAACGGCGAAAACCAGCGGATCTGATATTGATTAGCAGCTGAAGCAACGATAAAGGCGGTTTCGGAAAGATTATTCTCAGCGGCAATATTTTGCATTAGCTCAGGCGCCAGCCAATCTTGTAATGGCACCACCGCGGCAGAGTTACCTTTAAACTGCTGTTTGGTAAAGGCATCAACAATATAAATATCTACTTCCAAGCCAGACTCCTTAGGTTTACCGTGCTAGTAACAGGTATTGCAGGTTATTGTAGTGGCAGCTTCAGGCACTGTCATCGGCTAAATCAATAGAGGATAGAACCTCTTTTGAAGGAGCCGGGGAGTGTCTGAGCCCTGCCGCAAGGCTGCGGGCGAGTTGCCCCGGCGAGTGAGGAAGAGTGTTGTGTCCGGCATGCTAACGGCCAACAAAACTTCCATTAAATATAAGCGGTGCCTTTTAGATACAGCACCGCAAAACCTGACACTAACACCCGCTCGTTGCTAATGCTGCAAAATAAGATGTCACATTTTAAAAGCGCAATCCCTACCCTCCAGCTATCGGGAGCGCAAGCATGTGCCTGTGAGGATCTTGTCGGCCGTGCAGCACGCGAATAATTTCAACCTGGTTGGTGATAACCCGGTAAAACAAAATATGGCTTTGAATGGGTAAGCATCTGATATGAGGTAGCAGTTCTGGACGTTCGACGCCGATTAGCGGTTGCTCTGTTAGCAACCAAAGCTGATGTTTAATGGCCAGCAGGTAGCTGTCTGATTGGGCTTGCCCCCACTGCCGAAGTCCGTATTGATAGATATCTTTCAAGTCATTTTTAGCCGCAGGCGCAATAACGAGCATGTAAGCAGGCATATGTTTAGCCTTTTATATCAGTAAACAGCGCATCCAGTGCTGCCCTTGATTCAATTGCAATACCTTCGCCACGGTCCAGTTGATCAGTACCCACTGTCAATTGCTCGCGCAGCTGAGCCAGTTTTACTTCATGGATCCAGTCTTCGTGAGTATCCATAAAACGCAAGGCTTCGCGGATAACTTCGCTGGCGTTATTGTATAAGCCACTCTCAACTTTGGCTTTAATGCGAGACTCTAATTCGGGCGTCAGGGATACATGCATGATGGCCTCCAAGGGTAAGCACTAGTATCCGTCATGCTAGGCTTGGCGACAAAGATTGTCAATTTTTGTAGTTTACGAGGTTGACGAAAAACGGGGTTCCAGCCGCTCTCTTTCAGGTATGGATTTAACTAATAGAGGATAGAACCTAAAAAGGGCTGGCGCAGTGGCCGTGGTGCGGCTCGTCGGTTACCGGATGTTCAAAATAGATATCACTGGCATGCAGTAATAATCGGTCTGCCAGCTGTTGGCTGCTGGCACTATGGTATAAATCACACCCCAGAATGGGGTGGCCGATGCTCAGGCTATGAATACGCAGCTGATGGGTGCGGCCGCTAAGCGGGGTAAATTGCACCAGGCTGCGCTTTGGATCGCTGAACCGGTTTAATACTTTAAACTGGCTGGTCGCGGCTTTGCCAGTGCGCTGGCAAATTTTTACCCGCGGAAACTGGCTGTTATCTTTGGCAATCGGCGCGTTTATCACCCCTTCATCCGCCCTCACCCAACCTTCTAACATCGCAGTGTAATGCTTTTGGACGGTGCCATCCTGAAACTGTTTATTAAGCTTAGCGGTGGCATCTGGGGTCAGCGCAACCACCATAATGCCCGAGGTACCAAAGTCTAAGCGGTGCGGTAATCTGGCATGGGGAAACGATGGACTGACAGCAGGCTGGCCATTTACTAAACGGCCATTTACCAAACGGCCATTCACTAACCGAAAGTGCACCGAATCAAGGTTAAGCGGGTTTTTACCCGATAAGCTCAGCAGGCCTGCCGGCTTATTGATCAGTAATATCGCCTCGTCCTGATATAAAACATCCACAGCTTCATGGCAGGCCGGTGCAATAAAGGTATCAATAATATCCAAAAGCCCTCCGCTTCAGCCTTTTGTATCGCTAAACAGCGCAGCTTGCATATAACGCGCGTGCTCACCCTGATAGCTGCTCAGAGCGTGCTCTGCGCTACCGGTTAGCTTAGTAACTACCCTGAAACCTTGTCGCTGCCAGTAAGGTACCGAGCCCTGCACGGCTACCAGGGCCAGTTTCATCAGGCCCTGGCTTAATGCATGCTGCTGAGCGGTAGCAAGCAAGCGGCTGGCCAGCCCCAGCCCACGCGCTGCCGGGTTTACGGCCATATCATGCAGGTATAGCAGCTCAGGCATAGCATTTAATGTAAAAGCCGACGCCAACGGCGTAATCTGGCCATTGATTGACGGATAACTAAATAAATAAGCTAATAACTGGCCGTTAACGTTTTCAGCCAGCCAGCAACTGTCGGCAGCGACACTTAAACGTTGCTGCAATAGTGCCGGGCTTTCATATAAGGCGTCGCTGTAGCAGCTATCCTGTAGTGCCACGACTGCCATAATATCTGCCGGTTTAATTAATCGGACTGTTATTGTCATTGTCATTGTCGGTGTCGGTGTCATTTTCTTAGCGCGGCAAAACCTGTTAAACGCTACCCGCTGTTTCTATCACTAAAATCCGAGCTTCGCCCACCGGATGAGCGACATGCTCACAGCCAATACCAGCATAAAAAATATCACCGGCAGCTAACCGGCTAACCTGTTCGTTGCCATCCTGGCGGTAATGCATATCTACCATGCCATCAAGCACCACAAATACTTCTTCACCATCATTGATATGCCATTTATAAGGCTGATTTGTCCAGTGCAAGCGGGTGGTAATGCCATTCATACTGGCGATATCCAGCGCGCCCCAGGCGCGGCTGGCGCTAAAGTCTTTACTGCGAATAATTTTCACGCTGGCTCCGTTTTCTATAAACGCGTTCGTATAACAAGTCGGCACAATTGCAGGCAAGGGCTCATGAACCAACACTGTGTTTCAACCGTCAAGTAAGTATTCAAAAGAACGTTTCTATCAAAGCGAGGCTTTCTGCTCTACCCAGTGCAACAGTGCATCTAAAACCGGACACAATGCCCGCCCCCACTATCAAACAAATGAGACAAAAAGCTCAAAAATGCTTAGTTAAAGAAGACCCCGTCCCCACCCTCAGCTTGTAAACGTCAATGTTTTTGGGAGTAACAGTAATAAGTACTATGTTCTAATGTACACAATACAGGGGATAACAATAAATGAAGGAGTTGAACCTTCGAGGTATGCCCCTACACCTCACCGTAGTACAACTTAACCCAGTTGACGGGAAACATTCGCCCGAATACAAACTTACCGTACTTCTTTAATCAATCAAGTTTTCAGTCCAGTTTAATGCTTGTATTCTGACGTCAAGTTCACGGAACTGTTTGGCATAGTCATCAGCCTGCTTCTGAACACTCTTTACGTCCACAGCAGGCATAAACTTGATCTCTAGCTTTTTATAACGATCTTGAGAAACAGTAGCTTGTTTGGCTAGCTCTCTGTAGAGATCTCGCAAAGAGGCCAGCTGCTCTCGCTCGGCCAAGATGTCAGCCATCGTATTATTCTGGTCAAACGTCAAAATATTATTTGTTTTATTTATTTTTTTCACCAGAACAACAAGCTCTTTCGAAGCCTGATCTAATTCTAAGAGTAGCTCATTTGGATCTTCAGCTGGTTTCTCATCAACTTGAATCTTTGCATTCCTTAATATCCGTTCTTTTAGCTGATTTACCTTTCTCTGCAAATCGGCTCTTATACTTAATGCTTCTGCAAGTTTCAAATTTAACTCCCTTAAAGCTAACACGTCTCAGAGTCAGGTTTGTTTGTTACTTTTTCAATTGGAAAATAATACAGAACCTGTCCCACTCATTTATGCTTCAGGCATCAATAGCCGTTACCCCGTCATCAGTTTTAATTAACGCAATACGGTATCCGTTAAAACGGATATTTAAAATGGTTTTCATTGCGTAGATACCAAAGAACATGCCAATAAGCACACCAATAAGATTCAATTGTAGTCCGTATTCGCTAAGCGAAAAGCCTACCATTGCTGAGACCATTCCAATAAAAAACCCCACGCATAAAGCTGCAGGAATAGCCCAGATAAACATCCGCCAGAACCAGCTCCACCATACTTTTATTGCCAATTTCCATGTTACTGTTATTTCTTCCATTGTAAGTACACCTTTTATGCTTGGGTTAATGTCGTTCTTATAGGGTTAAACGTATAGTGCCATGAATTAGTAATGCTTTAATTAATCACAACCAGTCAAACCTGCCCGGTATTATATCGATGGTAAAGAGCAATACTATAGATAAACACGGAAAAAGAGAGCAGGAAAAAGGGGCGGAAAAAAATAAAGATGACCTAAGTTAACTCCATGCATCTCAATACCTTGCAGGATAATGGCGATAATTAACTCCGACCACTGATTCAAAAAGAAAGGCCCGCCCCTAATATTTCATACAAAGCCATATTGCTTTAAAGCCGCTTGCGGATCCGCTTTAAAAGCGCACAGCATATCAGTCATCTCGGTAATGGATGCGGGGGCCGGATCGGCAAACTGCTCCTCGTCGCCATTTTGGTACATTGCACTAAAGCCGTCATCTAAACTGCCACTGACCTCAACCCTGCTGGAATCGGCAAATACCAATGTTACATAGCTAATCTCTTGCCAGTACAGTTCAGCCATTAATTCAGAAATGATTGCAGCAGTAGGCGCAGCACTAATTAACTCGTTTTCGCCGTCTTTACCAGGCCATAAATGTAACCCAGCCTGCAATAATTCATCGTCATAGGCACTTCCCTGCAGGCCCATATCGACTTCTCTGCCATTAATCATCTCAATGCCACGTTGCCTTTTGTCTTCGACCATATGAGTCAGGATAAGAAATACAAAATAACAAAGCGTTGTTAGCCCTGCTATCCACAGAAACAAGTGTAAAGCACTGTTCATCACATACCCTGCTTACTGGTTTTTACCTGAAGCAGAGTTTACATCAGTATCTTGATATAAATAGCATTATTCTGATTAGCAAAACGCAAGACCCGACCCTGCAGCTCGGATCCCGCAGCTCATAGAGGTAAGTCCGGTAGCAAATAGCATCGCGTGGTTTCAAGCATGAATATATTCGTACATTATTTGTACTGTTGCCGTTTATCCTTTAAGGTTAACTTACAAAAAATAATGAGCAGGACGCATGACATTATTTACTGAGCTAAAACGCCGTAATGTATTCAAGGTTGCCAGTGTTTATCTGGTTACCTGCTGGATTATCCTGCAAATTGTTGCGGTTATTTCGCCCGCCTTACATCTGCCTACTCTATTTAGCACCATTACCACCGTCATTCTGGCCATTGCCTTGCCGTTTGTCTGTATTTTTGCCTGGGCCTTTGAACTGACACCTGAGGGGCTTAAACGCACTCATGAGGTGGATATTAACGAGTCTATTCGTAAGCAAACCGGCAGTAAAATTAATTATATTTTAGCCGCCGCGTTAGCGCTGGCATTGGCGTTTATCTTTTACCAAAACTGGTTTGTCAGTTCAGCCGATGAAAGTTGAGCGCTCTATTGCCGTATTACCGTTTGAAGATATGAGTCGGGATAATTCCCAGGGTTATTTTGGTGATGGCATTGCCGAAGAAATCCTTAATTCTTTAGCGCGTTTAAATCAGTTGGTGGTGATAGCACGTACCTCTTCGTTTAACTTTAAAGGCAGCCAAACTGATATTCGCAAAATCGGCGAACTACTTAATGTTAACTATGTACTCGAAGGCAGCGTGCGCAAAGATAAAGACAAAGTACGGATTACCGCGCAGTTAATTGAAGTTGCCACTGGCGCACATATCTGGTCACAAACCTATGATCGTGAACTCACCAGTATTTTTGACCTGCAAGATGAGCTGACCTTTGCCATTACCCAGGCACTCAAACTGAATCTGTTACCCGAGCAGGTTGAACATGAAGCCGGGATGACCACCAATCCCGACGCCTATGAGTTATTTATTCAGGGGCGGGAGCTGGCTTATCAGCGCACCTCAGAGTCATTAGAGCAAGCCGCTGACTTATTGCAACAAGCCATTAAACTCGATCCGCAGTTTTCTCTGGCTAAGGCGCAACTGTATATGGTGTATACCTTTGCCTTAGACTATGGTGGTTTTACCGACGCATTGCGTCAGGCAGAGACAGAACGCTTGTTTTGGGAGCTATTGGCGGCACCAGACTTTCCACTTAAAACGCTGGTAATGGCAAAGCACGCTGAGAACAACATTAAGCTAGAGGTTAGTCAGGTGCTTTTTCAACAAGCTTATGCACAAGCCCCTAACGACCCGCTCATTCAAAATATCAGTACGTTAAGGCTGGATAATTACCAGGATATGATTCTGCGCCGGGAGCAGATACTGAAAACCAATCCGCAAAGTCAGGTCAATATGTCCAACCTGGTGTATTTGTACTTAGTAACGGAACAGCCAGCTAAAGCTCAGGCATTGTTATCAAGAATGGAACGGCTATTTCCCGACAGCTCACTGAACTTCGTCAGCAACCTTTATTTTAGTTACGCCTACCAACAGGATATTGAAGCGACCTTAGCCCTGGTTAGCGGCTACCGCGGCGAGCCAGTTGCAGACTATAGAAGGGCAAAATCTGCAGTTAATATCCTGACCGGCAATACCGATACCGCGCTGGATTATATGGCAGCAGAGTTACGCCAGTCACCGGATTATGCAGAACAATTTTATAACGCCTTTTTACTACTATTGGATTTAGATATGCGAGGCAAACTCAACGAACAACAACACCTGCGCTATCAACAATTACCGGTTAGTGAATCTACAAAAACCGAATTACTGACATACTACAAGCTGCTGTTAGGCGACGAAACCTTGTATGAACAACAGCAGCAGTTGGCAGGCCTAAGCGCAGAGGAGTTTATGCAACGCGTTGATCTTAATCGCAGTGAGCCTTATGACTACGCAGCCGTTAAAAAACGCAAAGGCGACGACAGTTATGTACTGGCACTGCAAACTAACCTTGCTAATGCAAATTCCCTATGCCAACAAACCCAAAATAAGCTTGGCTGGTGGTGTGCAGGGTTGATGTATTTCAAAAGCGATATTTCTCTACAGCAAACCCAGAATATGTTTAAGCGCCAACCAATGCTGGACACATTCACCATAGGAATTGAGAAGTTTATCTTAAGCTCGCCCGCCTTTTACGGAATGAGCCAACACCCTGAGTTTGAGCCGCTTGCCAATGAATTTTTAGACAACACCTTTAGAAAATGGAACCCGGATTTAGTGCCGGAAAAAGCCATTAAGCAATAGAGACAACTAATCAGAGTGTGCGACATTGTAATTTACGCGTATCGGATTCTGGTCTTGTTTCTTGCCTTTGGGGATTGGCAAAAGGCAAGACCTGTCCCTGCTACTTTGCCTGCTACTTAATAACCCTACTCGTCCAGAAACCGACGTTTTACAACGCTAATTTATCTAACTCAGCTTTAAGGTACTGTGCCAGCTCAAGCATGGCAAATTGCCCCGCCTTTGCCTCAGCGTCTGAATTGTAATTGGTATTGGTGTTCACATCATAGGCATAGCTGTTGCCGTCGGCATCCTGAATGGCCTCGATACCCGCAACCTGAATGGCATTCGCTGCCAAAAACCTTTCATACTGTTCAATAAACGCCGGGCGGTAGTCTTGCAGTATTTCAAATTTAGCCTTGGGCTTAGTGGAGGTTTCGTCAGTTGGGCAGAACATGTCACCAATTGAACAGGCATCAGCCGGGCATAGTTCGAAGCCTTCAGAGGTATCAACCTTAACCGCATACAAAAACTTGCCGCCAATGAACTCATGCCGGATGATAAAGGGTTCGGTTGCCTTAATATATTGTTGAATAAGGGTAATGCCATCAACCGGCGCATCAAAATTGGGCCCGTCGAGATAGTCTTGCAGTGCCTGTACTGAGTGAAATAATTGCACACCCTGGCCTTTGCCCGCACGATTATGCTTAGTGATAAATGAGCTGATGCCAAGCGAGTTTGCCGCTTCAATAATATGTTTTTTACCTACTGCGGCAATGGTTTTTGGCGTCGCTATACCTGCTTTTTCTAAGGCTAAGTATTGATGTACTTTGCTGATCTCCAGACTTAATGCACGACTGCCGTTTATTACTTTACGGCCATGATATTCCAACCAGGCGATAACCGCGCCAGCCAGTTCAGGGGCAAACCGGTGATCCCGGGTGTGGGACGATGCACTGATACGATTATAAAAAACGCCTTGTGGTGGCTCAGCCGATAAATCGATTGAGCCCTCATCTAAGTGCCATAACTCATAAGGGTAATTCAGTTCATCAAGTCTGTTTTGTAAATGAACTGTCCAGTCATTGTTTTCATGCAGCACGTAAATCTTGCTCATTGTCTGTAGCCCTTAATTACCAGGTGTATGGTGTTGTTGGTTTGTCGCCGATGGGTGAAGTATACCCAGCAACCCTCATTCTAAAGCGCACTATCTGCGCTTCGCCAGCCAATGAAACATCGCGGCAATAAAGTATGCGGGCAAGGTGACACTCTGTGTCAACCAAAACGGGGGGTCAGCCGCTCTCTTTTAAGTATCGACTTAATCAATAGTGGATAGAACCTCTTTTAAACGAACAGGGGAATGTCTGAGCCTGCCGCAGGCAACGGGCGCGCTTGTGTTAAGTGATATCAGCTATTTGTTGTACACCGCTTTGATAGAAATTTCGCTTACATTCGTCTCAACCCAATCGCTTTTATCTTTAAAAGAAATGGTAATGCGGTCACTATCCCGCTTGGCCGCCAGCATGGCAGAACCAGCTCTGTCCGCTGTTGAATAAATTTCAAACCCAGCCTGTTCCAGCGCATCACGATAAAAAGCGATAGTGTCCTGGCGTGATGCTTTCGTGCCGAACCTTGCTATCCATTCCTCTCTGTCACCAGCACCGCTATCATAGGCATCATTAATAGCCAATCTCGCATTAGGGGGTTTGGGTATGCCAAATGGCACAATAACGTCGGCGGCGCTAACAGCACCAATAGTTAATGTTGCAACGCAGGTAAGTATCAGCAATATGCATTTCATTTGTCTCTCCTTGTTTTATCCAAACGAGGTTGCTACTGCTTGTTATTTCCCCGTAACCCTTCTATAGCTTATTTCTATCGCCGAGTACACATCTTGAGTCCAAACTGGAGCGCCATGCGGAACGGTTAGCCTTGCCAGACGGGGATCGCTTGGCGATATAATTAGAACCTGTTTAAAAGGCACGTAAGAGATAGCGTTTTTATAGCTTAAACTCTCTGATTTGTATGTGGTTTCCGTCTGGATCTGAAATATTGCAGACGCTAAATACGGGATTTGACCACTCCCCCGCTAGCGCTTCGCCACCCAACTTTTCAACCCGACCTCTTGCTTCTTCGAGGCTCTCTACCGTGAGAAATATTTTTACTGTATTGAAGTGGTGTTCAGGAATCTCAATTGGTGGTGTGTGGATCACAATATTGAAATCACTATCGCCAACACTGATAAAATCATCGGTTTCTCTTAGCAAGGTCAGGTTAAACATACCAGTATAGAAATCAGACAATCTCTTTATATTGTTTGAGTAAACTATAACTCCGCTTTTCTGTGGTCCGCTCATATCGTTCCTATCTGCGCGATAACGCTCAGCGTAGCCGCGCTGGCAAACAACCGTTTGTAGTAAAAAAGTTTACCTTACCGATTTTCTGGCAGCTTGGAAACCAGGGCCAGCATTAAAGTGGCAATAGGCCCCAAGATTAATGAAATTAAAAACCACGAGCCACTACGATTTTTGCCTTGGGCGAGTACCGCATTAATTAGCATTAACGTCCCCCAACCTACAAAATACAGACCGAAAGGGTCAGGTTCCTTGATACTGCATCAGAAGCAATTCAGCTATGCATCAATGACACTGCCCCTTTTGATTGCTCCCAGATAATCCATCACCCCTCATTTTAGAGAGCCCTACCTGCGCTTTCCCAGCCAATAAAACATCGCCGCAATAACAACAGCGGCAATAAAGTATGCGGGCAAGGTGGTTTTCAACATCAGTAAGCCGCTTACAACTCTCTGCTCTTCATGCAAGAACGGAGTGGCTTGTGGATTAAACGACAGGTTGTAAATGGCAAAATTTAAGATAAAGGTGACAACAACAAGTAGTGCATATATGGCGAGTTTTTTCATAGCAATTACCTGACCTCCCAAAACCAGATCTCTTTTGAGTCGCTAAAATAAAGGTTAACGGGTGACAAGAACTTGTTGTCTGCCTGGCTGCTGCCGGTAAGGCCATCGCCACAGGCTGTATTTTGGTAACCAATAACACCCGGGAATTTAAACGGGTACTGGATTTGCAGGTTGAAGATTGGTCGGTTTGACAACTTAATTTCTCTTGAGAACAACCCACTTATCCAAAATCAATGAACCTGACCCTTTTGATTGTGACCCTTTTGATTGAATAGTGCCAGCAACAGGTTAACCGATGAATGTCCGGTGCCCCTGCTGTCAGCAAGGATGCTGAAATCAGCAGTCACTCATTGAGCATGAGATAAGAGAGCCCCGATATGTGTTTGTTGCAGGCTAGCGCCTGGTAACCATGATGGCAGATGAAGCAGTCTATCTTGCTGATGGACAACAGACTGACCGCTAACGCGGCCAGAAGAACGGTTTTACCTATTGAATCCGAGAAGGCTCATATGTGTTAGCGCTGCTTTTAAGTCTTTTTTTCTAATTTATTGAGTGAGTTAGGGATTAAGGTTTCACTGAACCCAGATACAAAGCAAAGTACTAGTACAGGAAAAATGTTGGAGCTATTGTTTTGAAACGCTGAAAATAACAAGCCAGAAGAAACTAGAGTATACGCAGCGATTCCTGCAATTATCGAAATGATCAACCTTTCAGCCCCGTATACTGCAAACATCCAATATCCTAAAGCACGTTGAGTAAAAACCTCTTTTGCTTTTAAAGAAACTGAAAAAAAACCACCGAAACACGCAAAAGTAACGCTATACATAATATAGGCAAACTGAGTATTATTTTTAATAATGTCGGCATGTCTAAAAAAATATACACCTAGGGATATAAAAACAAAAATAACAGTAAGGATTACTGCGCCCAATAAATAAAATAAACGCCCGTAAATTTTATTTTTATATTCTTCAAGAGCATCTGCCTCAATACCTTCAAAAAGAGATTTAGACTCCGCTATATTACCCATAATTCCAGTAACTAACGCACTAGCTGCACGTTGTTTATAGGATGCATCCGAACCAGATTTATACATTACAGATTTGAGTTTGTCGAATTTGTCTTTGACTTTTTGAAAATTATTGATCGGCTCTCCGTTGGTTTCAATTTCGGTATCAATGATTACTTTAAGTGACTCTATGGCAGAAGCTTCTTTAACTTCATAAATCACATGCTCATCTCCTCGGGCATAAATTTTACTTATCGTATACCCCATAGCATCTTTTTCACCGATTAAATATTTGGCTAATCTAGCTCTTTGATCTTTCTTGTAAATTTCTTCCTTCGAAAGATTCAAGTTTTCTGGTTTAATTTGGGCAACATCTACCATTTTAATTTCCATACATATTGATATTAATTTAAAAGATAACAATGCACCGAACTTTTGCTTGTGCTGTTCTTACCCATAAAAAGTAGAAACTCGGTTATGCGCATTTGCGCTCAAACTCAGCCGGCTTAACCTTTCTTTGTAAATTCAATGTACAGAACATTACACCGGTTCTTTAAAACTTACAATAACTTATAGGTACAGCTAATATTTGATTAAGCTACAGTACCTGCTGACTCGGCTAACAAGCACCTGTGGCATCCAAATGTGAAGTGGATATAATTCAGTGTTAATAGTATGGCTAGAGGTTAGGAATGTCTGCTTCGTGCACGTCGTAGTCTATCAGACCAAACCAAACTCATATTTAGCAGGGTATCCTGCATAAAAAACCCCGGCACGTTGGCCGGGGTTTTTAGTTATTGCGCTAAAACGCTACACGCTAGTGATTCGCTTACCGATAAGCCTCAGGGCTTGGACAGGCGCACATTAAATTACGATCGCCATATACGTCGTCGATACGGGTAACGGTTGGCCAGAACTTGTTCTCGGCAACGTAGGCTACCGGGAAGGCGCCGTAGGTGCGCTCGTAGGCGCGATCCCAGGCCGGGTCGAGAATGTCAGCCATGGTGTGCGGCGCATAGGCCAGTGGGTTGTTGTCTACTGTCCACTCGCCTGCTTCTACCTTGGCAATCTCGTTACGGATACTGCTCATCGCTTCAATAAACTTATCCAGCTCGGCTTTGCTTTCTGATTCAGTTGGCTCAATCATCAGCGTGCCGGCTACCGGGAAGCTCATCGTCGGTGAGTGATAACCGTAATCCATTAAGCGCTTGGCAATATCCATTTCGGTAATACCGCTGGCCTCTTTTAATGGCCGGATATCGATAATACATTCATGGGCTACCCGGCCGTTGGTACCACGGTACAGTACCGGGAAGTGCGGGTTCAGTTTATTGGCCATATAGTTAGCATTTAAAATGGCAAACTCGGTGGCCTGTTTTAAACCTTCTGCGCCCATCATCGCAATGTACATCCAGCTGATAGGTAATATGCCGGCACTGCCGAACTGCGCAGCAGATACTGCGCCGTTGCTGTCACCGGTACCGTCAATTTTTACCACCGGGTGGTTTGGTAAAAACGGCGCTAAATGGCTTTTCACACCGATTGGGCCCATACCCGGGCCGCCGCCGCCATGCGGAATACAGAAGGTTTTATGCAGGTTTAAGTGCGATACGTCAGAGCCGATAAAGCCCGGTGAGGTTAAACCAACCTGGGCGTTCATATTGGCGCCGTCCATATACACCTGGCCACCGTAAGAGTGGACGATGTCGCACAGCTCCTGAATACTCTCTTCAAACACACCGTGGGTAGACGGATAGGTAACCATAATGGCCGCTAAGCGCTCGCCCACTTCTGCTGCCTTGGCTTTTAAATCAGCCATATCGATATTGCCCGACTTATCACAGTCGACCAACACCACATCATAACTGGCCATTGCCGCTGTTGCCGGGTTAGTACCGTGCGCCGATACCGGAATTAAACAGATATTACGATGCCCTTCACCACGGCTTTCATGGTATTTACGAATCGCCACCATACCAGCGTATTCGCCCTGGGCGCCTGAGTTAGGCTGCATTGAGATATTGTCATAACCGGTAATATTAACCAGCCAGTCGCCAAGCTCGGTTATCATTTCATAGTAACCGGTTGCCTGATCGCGTGGCACGAACGGGTGCAATGAACCAAACTCCGGCCAGGTGATTGGGATCATCTCGGCGGTGGCGTTTAATTTCATGGTGCAGGAGCCCAGTGAAATCATTGAATGATTCAGCGCTAAATCTTTGTTTTCCAGCTTTTTGATATAACGCAGCATCTCAGTTTCACTGTGATACTGGTTAAATACCGGATGGCTTAATACTGTGGTGGTACGCGCCAATTCAGCCGGAATAGACGCAGAGCCATTAGCAACGATATCAGCATCCAGCTTTTCAACATCCAGACTATGGCCTGTGCCTAATACAATATCAAACAGCTCAGCAAGATCGGCGGCCTGGGTCGCTTCATTAAAGCTGACAGCCAGGCTGTCGCTGACGTCAGTGCGCAGGTTAACGCCGGCAGCCAGTGCCCGTTTCACCACGGCAGCGCGATCGCTGACTTTAAAGGTAACGGTATCGAACCAGTGGCTGTTTACCAGTTCAACGCCTTTGGCTTTAATACCGGCGGCGAAGATATCAGCACTGCGGTGAATGCGCTCAGCGATGTCTTTTAAGCCCTGCGGGCCATGATAAACCGCATAGAACGAGGCGATATTGGCCAGTAATACCTGAGCGGTACAAATGTTTGAGTTGGCTTTTTCGCGGCGGATATGCTGCTCACGGGTTTGCATCGCCATCCGCAGTGCCTGATTACCACGACGGTCTTTCGACACACCGATGATCCGGCCCGGCATGGAGCGTTTGTAAGCATCGCGGGTGGCAAAAAAGGCCGCATGCGGGCCACCGTAGGCCATAGGTACACCGAAGCGCTGCATTGAACCCAGTACCACATCGGCACCCAACTCGCCCGGTGACTTTAACAGCATTAATGCCATCGGATCAGTCGCTACGGCCACAACTGCTTTTTTCGCCTGCAACGCGGAAATTAACGCGCTGTCGTTACGGATATCACCATTGGTGGTCGGGTATTGAATTAAGGCACCGAAAACATCATGGCTGGCAGCGTCTGCTGCTTTACCAATAACGATATCAAAACCAAACATTTCAGCGCGGGTTTTTACCACGTCGATAGTCTGCGGGTGCACATCGTCACTGATAAAGTACAGGTTCGCTTTGCTTTTACTCACCCGCTTGGCCAGCGCCATCGCTTCGGCAGCGGCGGTCGCTTCGTCCAGCAGAGACGCACTGGCCAGCTCTAAGCCGGTTAAATCCAGCGACATTTGCTGGAAATTTAGCAGCGCTTCTAAGCGGCCCTGGGCAATTTCCGGCTGATAAGGCGTGTACGCGGTGTACCAGCCCGGGTTTTCCAGCACATTACGCAGAATAACATTCGGCGTTAACGTCGGGTGATAACCCATACCAATGTATGACTTATACATTTTGTTTTTTGCTGCCACCGCTTTTAAATGGGTTAACGCGTCATTTTCAGTGCGGCTGTTACCGGTAGCCAGTGGCTTGGGTAAGCGAATACTGGCCGGTACCGTTTGAGCAATCAGCGTTTCCATGCTGTCAACGCCAAGCTCGGCCAGCATCGCGGCGGTTTCAGCCTCGTCCGGGCCAATGTGGCGTTGAATAAATTCGTCGTGGTTCGCAAGTTGCGACAGGGTTTTCACAGCGGTATGGGTCATGCTTTGAATGTCCTAATATTGTTACAGCGTGCAGCACAGCTGTTAGTAAGATAAAGCCCCGGTAAGTACGGGGCTTTATGCTATAGCGATCTGTTTATTAAGCTTCGTCGATGCTGCTTTTGTAACCGGCAGCGTCCAGTAAGGTATTCAGCTCAGTTTCGTCGCTGGCTTTAATCTTAAACATCCAGCCGTCGGTATACGGGCTGGCGTTGACCTGCTCGGGAGAATCGGCCAGCGCTTCATTTACTTCTACCACCTCACCTGACAGCGGTGCATAGATATCAGAGGCGGCTTTTACTGACTCTGCCACGGCGCAATCGTCGCCCTGGGTAACAGTGTCACCCACTTCCGGCAGCTCAACAAATACCATGTCACCCAGCAGCTCCTGGGCGTGCTCGGTAATACCTACGGTGAAAACACCATCACCGTCGTTACGAACCCATTCATGGCTGTTCGCATATTTTAATTCTGTAGGGATTGAGCTCATTGTAAATTCCTTAGCTGTCTTGATACGTATGTTTTAGTTGTCTACGTTAGTTATTATATCTGCTGTTGGCAGTACTGCTATCAGATGACTTTTTGACCCATCCGTACAAACGCCGGTTTAACCACTTTAACGCTGACCAGCTTGCCGCGAATATCCACTTCAGCCGTGTCGCCAGTGTTAGCCGGAACCCGCGCCATCGCAATACTGTAACCTAAAGTGGGTGAAAAGGTGCCTGAAGTAATAACGCCTTCGCCACCGTCAACCACTACCCGCTGACCGTGACGCAGTACACCTTTTTGCTCCATCACCAGCCCCACCAGTTTATCGGTACCGGCGGCTTTTTGCTGCTCTAACGCCGTGCGGCCAATAAAGTTGCGATCTTCCGGCGTCCAGGCAATGGTCCAGCCCATATTGGCGGCCAGCGGCGATACCGTTTCGTCCATATCCTGGCCGTATAAATTCATGCCGGCTTCCAGGCGCAGCGTATCACGTGCGCCCAACCCGGCCGGGGCGACGCCGGCGTCCAGCAGTTTTTGCCAGAAAGCAGCGGCCTGCTCTTCAGGCATCGCTATTTCATAGCCATCTTCACCGGTGTAACCGGTCGTGGCAATAAATAACTCGCCGGCCTGCTTGCCAAAAAAAGGTTTCATGCCCGCAACCGCCGCTTGCTGCTCAGCGCTTAATAAGGTGGCGACTTTGGCTTTAGCATTCGGGCCCTGCACCGCAATCATCGCAAATTCCGGCCGCTCGGTCACGGTGACATCAAAAGCTTTAGCTTCAGCGTTGATATGCGCCAGATCTTTTTCGCGGGTGGCCGAGTTAACCACTAACCGGAAAAAATCATCCTGGATAAAATAGACGATTAAGTCATCGATTACGCCGCCTGCTGTATTCAGCATGCCGGTATACAGTGCTTTACCCGGTACAGTCAGTTTAGCAACATCATTGGCCAGTAAATAGCGTAAAAACTCACGGGTATTGCTACCGGTTAAGTCAACAATGGTCATATGGGATACGTCAAACATACCGGCATCGCGACGAACGCCATGGTGCTCCTCAATTTGTGAGCCGTAGTTAATTGGCATTTCCCAGCCAAAAAAGTCGACCATTTTGGCACCAGCAGCAAGGTGGCTGGCATGTAACGCGGTTTTTTGAGCCATTATTTTTTCCTACTTATTGTGAGGGCCACAAGCGGTAAAACTAACAATAGCAATAAGCCTTATTTTTCAGGCTATTACGTAAAAATGCTAAGCTTGAGACTAAAAAATACCGGCCGATTATACCGCATAGCCCCGGCAGCAAACAGCCCAATTTGGATTACTTTTTGTAATGCGACAGTTGCTGTTACAAATAAAACTAAGGCAAAGCAGCGGATTAAGCCTCTGACAATGTATCGCCATCATTACCTTGTTTTTTTCCCAGCTCGGGTAAGTCACCTTTAAGCCCGAGGGCATGGGCCATCAGTTGCTGTTTCAGCCATGGCAGCTTATCGGCCGCCACTAAGCCGGCGCCGCGCAGCAATTTCAACAGTGCCGGTTTGGCAGTAAAGCCGCGTTTAAAGGCTTCCATGGCGACAATCATGCTTTGCGCTTCCGCTTTACGCCAGCGTTCGTAGTATCTGAGCATCGACGTCGCAGCAATGTCGTCGCCAGCAGTTTGCTGCTCGCTAATTAACTGGGCCAGCGCAGTAACGTCCATCAGGCCTAAATTCATACCCTGACCAGCCAGCGGATGAATGCTGTGCGCGGCATCTGCCACCAGCACCACCCTGCCCCGTTGCCAGCTGCTGGCGTAACGCATGGTTAAGCCAAACGCCTGACGCTCGCTGACAAGCTCTACCGGCCCCAACACGGCCTGGCTGGCCGCGCATAATACCTGATTAAACGCATTGTCATCCAGCGCCATTAATCTGTTAGCTTCGCTCGTTTCAGCACTCCAGACAATAGAGCACAGATCAGGCTCTGGCAGCGGCAGCAGTGCCAGCGGACCGCTGGTTAAAAACACCTGGCGGGCCGTAAGCTGATGAGCTTCAGTGCAGCGGATTTTGGCCACAATCGCCGTATGCTGATAGTCCCAGTGAGTTAACGGCAGCTGCATATGCTGCCGCACAAACGAGTTAACGCCATCGGCGCCCACCAGTAACTGACTTAAAATCAGCTCGCTGTTATCCAGTTGCAGCATCACTTCCCGCTCACCCTGCTTTAACTGGCTTATCGCCACGTCAAAGTAGCAGTGCACGTTACTGTACTGCTGCAACTGGCTATACAGCAGCTGGCGGATTTGTTCGTTATCGCAAATATAACCCAGCGCCTCAAGCTGCTGCTCAGCGGCTGAAAAACCGATGCGGCCAAAACTGTCGGCTTCCCACACCTGCATATCGGTATAGGCTGCCGCGCCCGCCAGCAGTTGCGGCCAGATCCCTAATTGCTGAAACAGATTACGCGAGGCCATATTCAGCGCACTAACCCGCTGGTAATCCGGTTTCGCCCCGGTTTGTGCTGGCGCAGCTGTTAATGAGGGTGCCGGGCCTTTTTCGACCAGCACCACCCGCAGCTGCAAACGGGCCAGTAATAAGGCCAGCGTCAGGCCGGCGCTACCGCCGCCAACAATGGTGACATCAGTATTTTGCATAGGATTGCCCCCGGCCCATCGCCTGCATGGCAAGTGGCCGCTTTAATGGATCGCATAGCAGCATTGCTGCCAGGCCGGCATTGCGGGCCAGTGCCACCAGCCGTGAATTATTGGAAAAGCCGCGCACCAACGCATCGGTAAACCAGATAACCCGTTTAATATCCTGCTCGCGCAGTTGCTGATAAGTGCGCAGCATCTGATAGCTGCCGGGTTCGCTTGTGTCATCAAGTGCCAGCAGCATGGCCTGGATATCACGGATAGCCAGATTAAACCCCTGACCGGCAATAGGATGTAAATTATGCAGGCTGTTACCCAGCAGGGCGGTACGATGGCGCACTATTTCATCCGGCCGGCGCAGCAGCAGCGGATACTGGGCCCGGGCGCCGGCGCCGGTAAACAGCCCTGCCCGGTAACCAAACGCCTGCTGTACAGCGGCCGTAAATTGCGGCTCATCAAGGGCCAGCAAGCCTTCGGCCGCATCACGTGCCACCGTCCAGACCAGCGAATAGCGCTGCCCGGTCAGCGGCAACAGCGCAATAGGCCCATGCTCAGTAAAGCGCTCAAAAGCGGTATTATTATGAGGCTGTGCCAGCGCCAGATTGGCAATAACGGCGCTTTGCTGATAATCATCACTGCTGACCTTAAAGCCGGCCAACTGCCGGCTCTGCGATAAGCCGCCCTCGGCAATAATCAATAAACTGCTACTTAACACAGTGCCACTATTAAGCTGCACCGTCTGAGACTCAATTGCCGGGGTAATGGCGGTAATAAAATCGGGCTGAAAATAGCTAAGGTTAGCCTGCTCAGCCAGCTTAGCGCTAAGTAAATTGCCCAGATACTCAACTTCTAATACCTGCCCCAGCGCGGCTTGCTGGTATTCGGCGGCTGTTAACCGGGTTTTACCAAAATGGCCGCGATCTGACACCCAGATTTGCTGTAACGGGCAGGCATTAGCAGCGAGACTTTGCCACAGGCCCCAGCGCTTTAATAAGCTGACACTACCAGCTGCCAGCGCGATACTGCGACTGTCAAAACTGGCCGGCTGCGGCCGTTGTGCCTGCTCAGCACTTTGCTTGTCGCCGCCTTGTCTTTCGCTGGCTTGTCTTTCAATCAGGGCTAAGCGCAGCTCTGGCCGGGCGCGCAGCAGACACCAGGCCAGCAGGCTGCCGGCCATGCCACCACCGGCAATAACAATATCAAAATGCTGCGGCTTAGTTACCGGCATCAGCTGCTGCCATCAGTTGCTCGATTGCCTCTATTTCTTTTGGCACGCCGGTGGTCAGGTTGTCGTGGCCTTCGGCCGTTACCAGCAGATTATCTTCAATCCGGATCGCTAAGTCCCACCAGCACCGATCTGTCGGGCTGCCGGCCGGGATATACAAACCGGGCTCGATAGTTAATACCATACCAGGCACAAACGGCTGCTCTGCCATGTCGCCAGCCGCGCCCGCTATTTTATAAGCGCCGACATCGTGCACATCTAAGCCCAGCCAGTGACCAATGCCATGAATAAAATACTGTTTGCAGGCTTTATCGCTGATCAGCTGCTCCAGCTCGCCCTGTAAAATGCCCAGCCCCAATAGCCCTTCCGTCAGTACCTGCTCAGCGGCTGCAGTGACTTTTGCAAAATTGCTGCCCGGAGCTACCGCATTACAGGCGGCATACTGGGCATCCAGCACCAGCTGATACAGCTCAGCCTGAGCTTTACTGAATTTGCCCGATACCGGAAAGGTCCGGCTGATATCAGCGGCATAGCCTGCTAATTCACAGCCGGCATCAATCAGCACTAAATCACCGGCCTTCAGTTCGCTGCTGTTAGCGGTGTAATGCAAAATACAGCCATTGTCACCACTGCCGACAATGCTGTTATAGGCCGGATGGCGGGCGCCGTTCATAGCAAAATGGTGCAAAATCTCTGCTTCCAGCTGATATTCAAACCGTCCCGGCCGGCACAGCTGCATAGCCCGGCTATGGGCTTCGGCGCTGATTTGGCCGGCCCGGCGCATTATCGCTATTTCATTTTGGTCTTTTACCAAGCGCTTTTCGGCGGTAACAGGGGCTAAATCAATAAGCTGGCTTGGTGCTTTATCGCCACGTTTTTCCCGTTGCTTTAAGTGCTGCATCTGCTCAGTAACCTGCTGCAGCAGCGCACTGCTTTCAGTTAAATGCAGATAGACCGCCGTGCTGCCATTAATGGCTTGTTGCAACAACTGGCTTTTCTCACTTAGCGCCACGGCCTGCAACTGCAGTTGCTCAGCTGCGACAGCCGGCCCCAGCCTGCGGCCATGCCAGACTTCCTGCGCCGGGTCTTTTTCCCGGCATAACAGCTGAACAGCGGGCAGATCAGCGCGGTTAGTAATAATCAGTAATGCATCGGGCTCGTTAAAGCCGCTGTAATACCAAAAGTCGCTATGCTGTCGAAACGGATATTCAGTATCCCGGCTGCGGCTTTGCTCGCTGGCAGCACTTAACAGAGCAACTGAACCGGGCTTAAGCGCAGCGATTAATTGCTGGCGACGCTGAACGAATACAGAGTTTTCCATCACAATCCTTCAAAGCTGATAGTCAGCGGGCAAGCCGACATTAGTGCAGCGTTTTGCCATGAGGTGGCTGCGGGCTGTATTTCAGGCCGACTTCATTAAAACAACACAACACCATGATCCGTACATGTTCCAGCACCAGATAATAGGCTTCTTCGTTTTCATCTTTGCTGCCATCGGTTACGGTATGAATATCGACCCGGGTCACTTCAGTCAGCTGGTCCAGTGCTTCGCGCACATCTTCTGACACCAGCGATAAATCCGTTTGCTGCACGGCAAACCCCACTAAAAAAGCCTGTGACCATTCAACCAGCGCTTCTAAGCGCTCAAATAAGGCATCATCATCGCTGGGCAGTAACACACTAAAAGAAAAATCCTGCTGATTAAGGCTCTTTGCAGTGGCATCAATAAGTAACTGCACCTGCTTCTCTAATGCCAGTGGCAATGCCTGGCCATCGTTCAGAAAATCGTACAGCACCGGCAGTAACGAGCGGGCATCTGCTTTTACCCCGGCACTTAACATACCGGCAATTAAACCATGCAGCTCAGCAGCCGATGCCATGACATGAGCCTGCTCCAGCTCAGTGCTCCAGCGGTCGTAACTTTGAATAAGAGGATGCGTCATAGGATAGTCTTCACAAATTTACACGGCAATATCCTACCACTGCCGCAAGCCAACTGCCAGTATGCCGCGGCCCGTTCTGGCATTGCCGGATATCTGGGCAAACAGTTGGCAATTATCAGTCGCCCCCTTATAAGCTGACAACTCAGCTGCTATACTTAAGGCGTTCTCTGGGTTGTTTGTAATGTTATTGACGTCCCTGAGCCGATAATTGTTTTATCCAGGAATTCTTCTGCGTTACTTTTGTGCAGGCCCGGCTTGTACCGGGAAGCCTACGGTAACCATGAGACTTCCGCCTTGAACCGTGGGTTCAAGGGCTTAAATAACAAACGGCAACCTGGAGAACCCTTCTTTTATTCTTCAGTAATTCAGCGTCAGGGCAGCAAAGGTATTCTGATGTCACTACTGCAGCACACCGATTTAGCCTCAGTGCCCCCCTCCCGGCAGGCTATTCGCCAGCATGTTCGAAAGTTACGCCAGCAGTTAGCTACCACCATACAATCCCAGGCCGCCAGCCAGCTGGCAGAGCAGGTTTTAAACCAGCCCGGTATTATGGCAAAACAACATTTTGCCGTTTATCTGGCCAACGACGCTGAACTGGCCACCGGACCATTAATTCAGGCATTATGGCAGGCCGGTAAAGATGTTTATTTGCCGGTGTTGCACCCTTTTTGCCCGGGCTATTTACTGTTTGTTCATTACCAGCAAACCACCGAATTGCAACCAAACCGCTTTGGTATTCCCGAGCCACAGCTTAACTGCGCCAACGTAATGCCGGTAGCCGCGCTGGATATCGTCTTCACCCCGCTGGTGGCGTTTGACGCCAAAGGCAACCGGCTGGGCATGGGCGGCGGTTTTTATGACCGGACCTTGTCGCAACTGCCCGCCAACAGCCCTTGTCAGGTGATTGGCCTGGCCCATAACTGCCAGCAGGTAGACCAGATACCGACTGAAAGCTGGGATGTGCCGCTGCAACAACTGATAACGCCGGCTAAGTATTTTGATTTTCGCTGATAACTTGTTATCTACCATAAGAAAGCAGGCCAGAAACCCGATCTGGTCATCACAGAGTGTCTGAGCCCTGCGAGTTGCTGTGATGAGCCAGGGCGGGTATTGTGGCCAGCGTTCAGTACAATGAACCATCGGTTAAACTGTTTTCCATTTTTTTGGCTTTTGCCCTTTAGTCTGTGGTCGCTTTCGATATAATATCCATCTGTACGGCTAAACGCCAAAAACACCCTGTTCAAACAAGAGAACTGCCATGACCCAAGATGAAATGAAACGTGATGCTGCCTGGGCAGCCCTGGAATTTATCAGTAAAGACAGCATTGTCGGGGTGGGCACAGGTTCAACCGTCAATCATTTTATCGATGCCCTGGCCACTATCAAAGATGACATTCGCGGTGCCGTATCCAGCTCGGAGCAATCGACTGCCAGATTAAAACAGCTGGGAATAACGGTATTTGACTTAAATGACATCAGCGAGCTGAGTATTTATATTGATGGTGCTGATGAAATTAACAGCCAGAAGCAGATGATCAAAGGCGGCGGCGCAGCCCTTACCCGCGAAAAAATTGTCGCGGCGGTCGCTGACACCTTTGTTTGCATTGTTGATAGCACTAAACAAGTTGAGCTGTTAGGTCGCTTTCCCCTGCCCATTGAAGTGATCCCGATGGCCAGCAGCTATGTCAGTCGCGAGCTGGAAAAGCTGGGGGCAAAGCCGGTATTGCGCGAGGGTGTGATAACCGACAATGGTAACCAGATTATCGATGCCCATGGCCTGCAGATTATTGATCCGCTGGCACTGGAGCAGCAGCTGAATAATATCGTCGGCGTAGTGACCAACGGCTTGTTTGCCCGCAGACCGGCTGACATAGTGCTGGTTGGCAGCGACAGCGGCACCCGCGTCCTTAAATAAGAAGTCTTCGATAAGAACATGAAATAAGCCACCGTGGCAGCCACTGCAGTTAATTAGCAGATCATTTTATAAATTAAAGCAACGAGAAAATCATGGAAAAATATTCGCTGGCCAAAGACAAAATAAAAATACTGCTGCTGGAGGGCTTGCACCAGAGTGCAGTGAAGACCTTTACTGACCAGGGCTATACCAATATTGAATACCTGAAAACCTCGTTACCTGAGGATCAGCTAATCGAGCGGATCAGCGAAGCGCATTTTGTCGGTATCCGCTCCCGTACCCAGTTAACCGAGCGGGTGCTGGAGGCGGCCAACAAACTGATGGCAATTGGCTGCTTTTGTATTGGTACCAATCAGGTCGATTTAGACGCGGCGTTGAAACGGGCTATTCCGGTATTTAATGCGCCGTTTTCTAATACCCGTTCGGTAGCAGAATTAGTGCTTGGCCAGATCATTATGCTGCTGCGGGGTATTCCACAGCGTAATGCTGCTGCCCATCGCGGCGAATGGTTAAAAACCGCCGATAACTCTTACGAAGCGCGCGGCAAAACACTGGGTATTATTGGTTATGGTCACATTGGTACGCAGCTAAGTATTATGGCCGAACATATCGGCATGCGGGTACAGTTTTACGATATTGAAAGCAAACTGGTGCTGGGCAATGCCAATCAGGTGGATTTAACGACCCTGCTTGCTAGCTCAGATGTGATCAGTCTGCATGTCCCGGAAACACCGCAAACTAAAAATATGATCGCGACAGCGGAGCTGGCGCAAATGAAACAGGGGGCCATTTTAATTAATGCCTCGCGCGGCACTGTGGTTGATATCGACGCCCTAACCGCCAGTTTGCAAAGCAAAAAGCTGGCTGGCGCTGCCATCGATGTGTTCCCGGTTGAACCCAAGGGTAATGATGAAGAATTTATCTCGCCACTGCGTGCCTTTGACAATGTATTGCTGACCCCGCATATTGGTGGTTCTACCCAGGAAGCACAGGAAAACATAGGTTATGAAGTGGCCGGTAAAATGGTCAAATACAGCGACAATGGCTCCACCCTGTCGGCGGTTAATTTCCCGGAAGTATCGCTGCCTGAGCATAAAGGCCGCTCACGGCTGCTGCATATCCATAAAAACCAGCCAGGTATGATGACCAAGATTAACGAGACTTTTGCCAAGCATAATATCAATATTTCCGGCCAGTACTTACAAACGGTGCAGGACATTGGTTATGTGGTTATTGATGTAGATTCTGAGGATCATGAACTGGCATTAAACGAGTTAAAAGCCATTCCGGGTACGTTACGGGCGCGGGTGCTGCACTAACGGATAAACCGGGCTGCCTGCGCTCTGGCAGCCCGCTTATTGAAAAATTAAAACGTATAAACCACTGATGCGGCAGTTTCGGTATCCATGGTTTTTAGATTGCCTTCTGGCCGCGAGTTATGCCGGGCAGTAAAGCTGAAACGCATCGATAATTTATCAAACAACTGTGAGGTAATACTGCTGCGACTGACAAAGGTCGAGTTAGCGCCATCCAGCGACACCGAGCCTTCAAAGGTTTGCCGGAAATTACTGCCTTTGTATATTTTCTGCTCCATATTAAAGGCCAGAAACCAGATTAAACCGGTATTGACTCTGCCACTATTGCTGCGCTGGTGGGCAAAACCCGGGCCGGTTTCCAGATCAATGTAGTTGGTTTGCATTTCATATACCCGGTTGGCATAACCAACTGCCAGCGAGCTCTGCACCCGGAAGGCCCCAAACATATCGTACTGATAGGCGCCGCGGCCAAACAGCGACTGCCGACCCACTAAAAACTTGTAATTACTCTGGCCGGTAATACCGTACCGCTTCGCCGTAGTAACACTGTCTTTGTGCTGAGTATCAGGATCGGGCACTTTACTGCGCTGAACACGGCCATAAAGCTCATAGCGGTTACGAAAATATTCTAGTTCATGCACCAGCTGACTGGCGATTCTGACCGAGTGGGCTTCGGTATTGCCGGTATTAACCAGCAAACCCAGTTCAATGTCACCACCTATGGTGCCCAGAAACTCCAGCGGTAACTGAAAAGTCGGGGAATCACCGGTAGCAACACCGTCTCCGTCAGAGTTAGTGTCAGAATTAGAGTCAGCATCGGCCCACACTGGCAAAATGGTCGCAAATATGACAACTAACAGCAATATTACAGTTGGCCGGTTTAACACTGTGTTAGTTTGCCTCTGCCCGTTTACTGATAAAATCCAGTGCCATATCAATTCTGGCTAAGGTGCGCTCACGGCCGACCAACAACAGGGTTTGATCTAATGCCGGTGAATTACCGCCACCGGTAACCGCAACCCGCATAGGCATTCCCACTTTACCCATCCCCAGGCCCAACTGCTCAGCGGCAGCATTAATAGCATTATGGATAGGTTCTAACTGCCAGTCGGTTAGCTCAGCCAGCTTTTGTCTGACCAATGCCAGTGGCTCAGCGGCAACCGGCCGCAAGTGTTTTTTGGCCGCATTTTCTTCAAACTCACTAAAGTCTTCATAAAAATAACGACTGACTTCCACCAGCTCTTTTAAGGTTTTCACCCGCTCTGCCTGCACACTGATTACAGCAGCAATTGCTGGCCCGTTACTGGTATCCAGTTGCTGTGCTGTCAGATGCCACTGCAGTTCTGCAGCTACCCGCGCTGGCGGCAGGGTTTTAATATAGTGCTGATTTAACCACAACAGTTTTTCAGTATTAAAGGCTGAGGGCGCCCGGTTGCAATCGGTCAGATCAAATAGCTCAATTAACTCGTCTTTACTGAAGATTTCCTGATCGCCATGCGACCAGCCCAACCGCACCAGATAGTTAATTAATGCTTCGGGCAGAAAACCATTGTCCCGGTATTGCATAACGCCAACCGCACCGTGGCGCTTTGACAGACGTTTGCCGTCATCACCGAGAATCATCGGCACATGGGCATACTTAGGAATATCGGCGCCCAGTGCTGCCAGTATGTTCATCTGCCGTGGTGTGTTATTGACATGATCATCGCCACGGATAACGTGGGTAATGCCCATTTTCCAGTCATCCACCACGACGGTCAGATTATAAGTCGGTGTGCCATCACTGCGGGCGATGATAAGATCGTCCAGCTCACTGTTAGCTATTTCAATCCGGCCTTTGATCATGTCGTCAATCACTACCACGCCCTGCTGCGGGTTTTTAAAGCGGATAACGAAAGGCTTGTCAGCCGGGTGGTCAGTGCGATCGCGCCACATACCATTATATTTCGGTTTTTCGCCAGCAGCAGTCTGGGCTTCGCGCATCGCGTCAACTTCTTCTACCGTGCAGAAACATTTATAGGCTTTGCCTTCTGCCAGTAACTGCGCGACCACTTCTTTGTATAAATCAAACCGCTGGGTCTGGTAATACGGGCCTTCATCATGCTCCAGGCCGAGCCAGCGCATACCCTGTAAAATAGCGTCAACCGATGCCTGATTTGAGCGCTCTAAATCAGTGTCTTCAATTCGCAGAATAAAGGTACCGCCGCGCTTTTTAGCGTAAAGCCAGCTGTATAACGCAGTACGGGCACCGCCAACATGCAGATAGCCGGTAGGGCTTGGCGCAAAACGGGTAACTAACGACATAATTAATCCAAAAATAGGCGAAAACGCAGATGACGCTATTGTAACAATGCTGACGAAATGATGCACCACCTGCGAGCAGCCATTCATCGGCCATTTCACCCCAAAAACCGCTGATGTTTACTTTTACAGCAATCAAACCGTTTTTTAAAAAATAAAGTTGACAGTAAATTCATGCTCCCTATAATGAGCGCCATCAAACAGCGTGGATTGTTAGCTCAGCTGGGAGAGCACCGCCCTTACAAGGCGGGGGTCACTGGTTCGAACCCAGTACAATCCACCAATTTGATGCCACACTTTTTCTCCCGTGGATTGTTAGCTCAGCTGGGAGAGCACCGCCCTTACAAGGCGGGGGTCACTGGTTCGAACCCAGTACAATCCACCACTTCCTTTGTTAAAACCCATAAAAAAGCACCGCCCTCTCTTTACCAAGACACGGTTGCCCCTAGCCCGAACCCAGTACAATCCACCACTTCCTTATCTGATACCATAAAAAAGCACCGCCCTCTCTTTACCAAGACACAGTTGCCCCTAGCCCGAAACATTGCATGTCGCCCCAGTACAATCCACCAATTTTCTACGTTTTCTTTTGATCTGGTTGTTGTTTCTTTTGCTGCTGTGCCAGCACAATGCGCCGCAGAATATCTTTCCAGGACACTATACCAACTAACCGCTTCTGGGCATCGACAACCAGCAAACAGCTGATATTGCGGTCAACCAGAATACTGGCCGCCTGCAGAATGCCGGTCTCCTGTGACACACTGAACACCGGGGACGACATAATCTGGCCAACCTTTCGCTTTTGCATATAAAGCTCAGTAGTGCTGTCAGACGCGGTATCCATCAGCGAACTTACCGCTTTAAAATAATCTTTTACCGAGACAATACCGATTGGTTGCTGCATGCTGTTTACTACCGGGACATGCTGAAATTTTGTTTCAGCAAACAGGGTACGCAAACTCGCCATGCTGGCATCCTCGGTGGTTACCCGCACTTTTTTGCTCATAATTGCCGTTAGCGACATAATTTGTACCTGATTTTTTATTTAACTATGACACTTTAACCCAGCAGATTGAAAGTACCCTACAAAAAAACGTCCCGGAGCGGGACGTTTTATCTTCACAATCTAGCTTTCAAAAGTTGGTTTGCACCCACTATGCCAGATGTTTTACCAGTGCTGCAGCTACGGCATGGGCACTGGCCGGGTTCTGGCCGGTAATCACCCGGTTATCTTTAATAACCAGTTCATGCCAGGGTTGCCCTTTACGATACTGTTTTGCATTTCGGGTTAACGACTCTTCCAGTAAAAACGGGATCTTGTCGATGGTACCGTAGTCAACTTCTTCTTCGCGGGTAAAACCGGTGACGACCACATCTTCAAGCAGTTTTCTGCCATCGCTCAGGGTAATCGGCAATAAGCCCGCCGGACCATGACAAACCGCCGCCAATATGCCCCCTTGTTCATAATGGCGGGCACTTAACACTGCGACGCTTTCATCACTGGCCAGATCGGATAACAAGCCAAAGCCTCCCGGATAAAAAATCGCATCGTAATCATCAATATTAACTTTCGCGGCCACCAGGGTATTATTGATCCGGTTCTGAAACTCGTCATTAGCCAGAATAGCAGTATTCACCTCATCATCTGCAATGTCGGTTCCGTATAACGGCGCTGTTCCGCCTTTGATAGAAGCCAGATCATAATAAACATCAGCTTTTAAAAACACATCCAGCGCATGAGTAAGTTCAGGAGAGAAAGTGCCGTTGGCTTCATCGGTATCACCCAGGGTGCCGTGGTTGGTTAAAAATATCAGTACTTTTTTCATCAATCCTCCATTAAACCGCAGTTATCGCCCATATTGGCTACTAACTTTGCCGGCTGTCTCCAAGACTAAGTAGTAGCCATACCAGATACGATTGGATCACCGGCAACTAGTTCAGGTTATCTGGTGTATTTTAACCCATAAGCTTATCCCATTGTTATGCTGTGGCCACAGCCAAAACTTGCTATAGTAAACAAAGTGTTTTACCCCCGGCTGGAACCCTTTACTGCATGAACACAGCACCGCGCCGCGATGAACGTATTCTGGTGATAGACGATCAAAGTCTGGCTCAGGGCTTTTTCCGTTTTGCCCTGGAGCAGCTGGGTTATCAAAATATTTTTGTGGCCGAGCGGGCGAATGTGGCGTTGACCCTGTGCCGGGATAATCAGTTTGATTTAATAATCTGTGCCCATAACCAGCAGCAGGGTAAAGACGGCTTTCAGTTATATGAAGAGATTAAAGCCAAAGGTCTGCAACAACTTAGCTGCGCCATTATTTTTATCAGTGCCGAAACTGACCCGTCGCTGGTACACAGTGTTATTGAGCTGCAGCCCGACGAGTTTCTGGCAAAACCCTTTGTTATTAAAGATTTACAGCTGCGAATAGAGCGGGTATTACGCCGTAAACAGCAGTTACGTGAGGTGTACCAGGCGCTGGATGCCAAGGACGACAGCAAAGCGCTGGCCGCGATTGATAAACAACTGGCTGATGCCAACCAGCACAAGTTATTCCCGCTGCTGTTACGCCTGAAAGGCGATGTGTTATTAAGTCAGCGTGCTTACAGCGTTGCGGAGAAGTTTTTCATCGCGATGTTAAATATTCAGCCGTTCAGCTGGGCCAGAATGGGCCTGGTGCGTTGCCATTTAGCTCAGGGCAAAGAGCAGCAGGCTTTTACGGAGTTGGAAGCATTGCTGCAGCGCTCAGAAAGCCGCTTGTTTGCGCTGGACTTACTGGCAGAGCTGGAGTTTAAACAGCAACATTATCAGCAGGCTCAGCAACATGTGCTGGAAGCCGCTGAGCTGGCACCACGCAATATGTTCCGTCAGCAGAAATTACTGCAACTGTCGCGGCTTAATCATGATTATGAAAACCAGTACCGGGCAGCGCGCGATATGGTGAAGTACGCCCGTTACTCGATGTACGAACAGCCCGACTTATATTTAACCCTGGCCCGCGCCAGTATTGATTACGCTTTAAGCGTGGATGATGAAGAGCAAAGCAGCCGTTTAAACCGCCAGGCTGCGGTGTCACTCAGTACCATGCAGCGTCAGTATGCCAGCAGCTCAGGGGGTCTGGAAAGTCAGCAACAGGTGTTGCAAGCCAGGTTGTTATATCTGCAGGATCATAAAGACAAAGCCCAGGCAATGCTAAGCTCGCTGGATCCGATCCAGAAAATTGAGTCGGTGGAAGGAGCGCTCGACCGGGCCAAAGCCCTGCACGAAGTGGGTTTAAGTCAGGCGTCCGCCGATTTATTTGCCCAAATAAGTCAGCACTGTCAGCAGCAACTGGCCGATCCGTTATTTAAAGCCTATTTGCAACAAGAACAGCAGGAACGCCTGGCAATGCGGCTTGGCCCGCGTGAATTGAACAACAATGCGGTTACCTTATACAAACACGGCAACTGGCAGGAAGCATTTGATGCCTTTAAACTGGCCTGGAAAGTAATGCCAAAAAATGCCGGCATCGCCCTGAATTTATGGCAAACCCTGCTAACCAGCCCGCGGCCACTGTGTGCGCCATCCAGCAAACAGCAATTACTGGATCAATGCCAGCAGTTAATTGAAACCAGCAACTTAAAGCCTGAACAGCAACAGCGTTATCAGCAACTTAAACAAAAGCACCTGAACCAGCCTGCTTAATCTGTCTTAGAATCAGTACTGCTTACCGGCCCTGGCCATTCTTTGAAAATAGCCGGCAGGGTTTTACTACCTGCCAGCCAGATCATCGCCAGCAGTAACAATCCGGGGGCTATCAGGCGCCAGGGGGCGTCCAGAATAACATCAGCATCCAGGCCGCTGATACTGTGAGCAAAATCTGCCAGCGTTACCAGCCACAGCAGCCAAAGGCCCGGCCGCCACAAATAAAACCAGAACTTGTGGCCTTTTGGCCGGCGCTGACTCAGTGCTGCCACCAGCAGCAACAGCGGTAATGCGATCAGACAGGCCACTAAAAAATCATGCTGGCGTGGGTAAAACTGACTAAGTAAACTGTGCTGCGAGCGCATCATACTGAGCTCAGCCACCCAGCAGATATAAGGTCGCAGCAACAGCAGCAGCAACGCATAAAAGCGCATTGGAATTTGCAATAAGCCATTGTTATCCAGTAACGGCCAGTACTGTGGGGCGCTCATAGTAACGGTGCCATCGGCAGCTTAAACCTGACGCTTGCGCTGGGCCAGCATACCCAGAGCAATAAAAATTGCCAGACAAACCCAGGGCAGCTCAATATTGGTCAGCCGCACCAGCAAACCGGCGACTACCGGGGTCAGAAAAATAGTAATAGCGCCATAGCCAAAAGCACACACCAGAATAAAAATAGTAGTGCGCCAGATAAAATGCAGGCTGTTAATCTGGCGGCGGATAAACCGGTTGATATCATCACCAAACACCACCAGACAGGTCGCGACCATTGCCAGCGCAATATCCCGGATATAAGGGCGGAACAATAACCCCCAGTCTGTTAATAACTGATACAACAGCTCGCGCATCAGGCCACTCCGTTACTACTGAATAAATCTAACATTTGCTGCTCAGTCCACACCGGCACATTAAGCTCGTTGGCTTTGGTCAGTTTTGAGCCGGCATTATCACCGGCTATCACCGCATGGGTTTTCGCCGACACTGAACCGGATACCTTGGCCCCCAGCTGTTGCAGCCGGGCTTTGGCATCATCCCGCCCCATGCTGCTAAGCGTGCCGGTTAATACCACCGTCTGGCCAGCCAGTGGCTGCGCTGAGGCCTGCTGCACGCTAATATCCGGCCAGTGAATACCCACCTGTTGCAGCGTCGCAATAACCTGCTGATTATGCGGCTCGGCAAAAAAGCTTTGCAGATGCTCTGCCACCACGTTGCCAACATCATTGACCGCCAGCAGTTGCTCCAGACTGGCATCAGCGATCGCTGGCAAGCTGCCAAAATGCTGCGCCAGATTAAGCGCCGTTGCTTCGCCGACCTCGCGAATACCTAATGCATAAATAAACCGCGGCAGCGTGGTCTGACACGATGCTTTTATCGCATTTAGCAGCTTTAACGCCGACTTTTCGGCCATTCGTTCCAGGCCAATTAATGCTGGCATATCCAGTTTGTAAATATCAGCCGGGGTGCGGATAAGTTGCTGATCAACCAACTGCTCTACCAGCTTGTCACCCAGGCCATCAATATCGATGGCTTTACGGCTGACAAAATGTTTAATCGACTCTTTCAGCTGTGCCGGGCAAAATAAGCCGCCACTGCAGCGGGCCACCGCTTCGCCGCTAACCCGCTCTATTGCTGAACCGCAAACCGGGCAACTGACAGGAAATAAAATATCCCGCGCGTCCACAGGTCGCCGCTCAGGTAATATTGCAACAACTTGCGGAATGACATCGCCTGCCCGGCGCACGGTGACGGTATCGCCTATTTTGATACCCAGCCGGGTAATTTCATCCTGATTATGTAAGGTGGCGTTACTGACAGTGACTCCGCCGACCTCGACTGGCGCTAACCGTGCCACCGGGGTGATGGCGCCGGTACGGCCCACCTGAAACTCAACATCCAGCAGCGTGGTCAGCTGCTCCTGGGCCGGAAATTTAAAAGCAATGGCCCAGCGCGGTGCCCGGGCCACAAAACCCAGTGCCTGTTGCTGGGCCAGCCGGTTAACCTTGATAACGACACCATCAATTTCATAATCCAGACGATCCCGTCTGGTAAAAAGAGCATGGCAGTAGTCAATTACCGCAGCAATGCCGGTTACTTTTTGCAGCAGCGGGCTTACTGCCAAGCCCATCTGTTGCAACTGCTGCAGGCGGGTATAGTGACTGGCTTGATCCAGCTGGCCGGAGGCATCATCGTAATCCCCTACCGCATAGGCACTGAAAAAAAGCGGCCGCTCTGCTGCTATCTTCGGGTCAAGTTGCCGCAAGCTGCCAGAGGCCGCATTACGCGGATTAGCGAACAGTTTTTCACCATTTTGCGCCATTCGTGCATTCATCTGGCTAAAATCCTGCAGCGGAATATAAGCCTCGCCTCTTACCTCCAGAAATGCCGGATGCGTGTCACCAAATAACTTCAGCGGCACCGATTTAATCGTTTTCGCATTCTGGGTAACATCCTCACCGGTAAAGCCATCGCCGCGGGTCACAGCTCTTATCAGCAGGCCATGCTGATAATGTAAGCTCAGCGCCACGCCATCAAGTTTAGGTTCACAACAGAATTCAATTTCTGCACTGGCATCCAGGCTATCGGCTATTCGTTTATTAAACTGGGTCAGTTCGTCTTCTGTTTTGGCTTTTTCCAGTGATAGCATTGGCAGGGTATGCTGAAACTGGACAAATTTATCCAGCGGGGTTTGCCCTACTCTGCGGGTAGGCGAATGCTCATCGGCTAATTCAGGATGTTTTGCCTCCAGCGCTACCAGCTCATCAAATAGCTGGTCGTATTCCGCATCGGGCACCAGGGTGGTGTTCAGGTTATAGTAGGCGTGCGAGTATTTATGCAGTAACGCCCTTAACGCAACAATTCTGGCTTTATCTGCTTGGTCTGCTTGGCTCATTAGTTTTTAATACCGAATGAAAAACGGCAGGGGTTGCCCTGCCGTATAGGATAAACACTGTACTTATCCGTGAATAAGTTGCTGGCGCTGAAACTCACGAATTTTGTCGACATAATGCCGCACGGTTTGCACCGTTAATACGCTACGCTGACCATCCAGTACCTGGCCGCCGAATTCTTCGGCCAGCTTTTTGGCGGCATTATGCATTAAATTAAAATTCTGCAGCGGCTCGCCCGGGCCAGGTAAGGTCATAAACAAACTTAAACCACGGGTGCTGATTTTATCTATCTGCTCTAAATCAAAGGTGCCGGGGTTAAACATATTGGCCAGGCTGAATAACACCTCACCGCCGCCGGCGCTATCCAGGTGCCGGTGGAAAATATCCATATCGCCGTATTTAAAGCCAAGTGGCAATAACGCTGATAATAAATCCGGGCCTTTAATATCACGCCCTTCCGGCAACAGCACATACAAAATAAGCACTTCAGAGGGCTGATGCGCTGATTTTTGCTCAGGCTCAGCAGCGCCTGCTGTGGCCTGCTCATCGAAATCGTGTTGTGGTCCGGTACGGTATGCGCTGTCACGTTGCGGGCTGCGCGGGGTTTCATCATCAGCCAGCGCACTGAAATTAATACTCGGTTCGGTTTTTGCCTCTGGCTCGCCAAAGTCCAGCTCCGGCTGCTGCCGCACCTGACTGGCCCCGGGCGCTGCCTGTGACGCTGCTCTGACTTCAGGTTCGGTTCGAGCGGACGTGCCGGCAGCAGCTGTCCGGGATTTCACAACCCGTACCGGGCCCACGCCTAAATCGTCAAAGCCTTCTGTCTGCTCCGGCGCCGCCGCTGGTGTGTTATCGGGATGATAGCGATGTCCGGCCTGGCGGTTATTTTTCCGTACTGTCCAAAGCCCATGAATAAACAGGCCGCCCAGTACCAGCGCCCCTAAAATAATTAATACTAATCTCAACTCACTAGCCATAGTTGTACCTTATTATGTTATCAGGCTACTGCCAGCTTGACAGCATCATCCACATCCACAGCCACCACCCGCGATACCCCAGGCTCTTGCATGGTCACGCCCATCAGCTGTGCTGCCATCTCCATGGCAATTTTATTGTGGCTAATATATATAAACTGCACCGTTTCTGACATTTCCCGCACCAGATTACAAAACCGGCCGACGTTAGCGTCATCTAACGGTGCATCTACCTCATCCAGCATACAAAACGGTGCCGGATTCAGTCTGAATATTGAAAACACCAATGATAAGGCCGTTAGCGCTTTTTCACCACCCGATAATAAATGAATTGTACTGTTTTTTTTGCCCGGCGGCCTGGCCATGATAGTAACACCGGTTTCCAGTAAATCATCTTCGGTCAGATCCAGATAAGCACTACCACCGCCAAATACCTTCGGAAACAATCCTTTTAAGCCCTCGTTTACCTGCTCAAAAGTGTCTTTAAACTTCTGCCGGGTTTCTTTGTCAATTTTACGCATGGCGTTTTCCAGGGTATCCAGCGCCGAGGTTAAATCATCATGCTGACTATCCAGATAACGCTTGCGCTCTGCCTGTTGCTCGTATTCATCAATTGCTGCCAGGTTAATCGCGCCTAACCGCGCTACCGCTTCGCTGGTTTTATCCAATTGTTGTTGCCACTGGCTTTCGTCGGCATCAGCCTGTAGTTGCGGTAACACATCCTTAATATTGACCTGCTGTTCGCGCAGCAGTTCCAGCATATTATTAGCTCGGATCCGGCAACCCTCGGCATCAAGACGCAACGCCTCTATTTGCTGCCGCTTCAGGTTAAGCTGCTGCATAATTCCCTGCTGGCCCTGCTCGAGTTCCCTCATTTGTTGCTCAAAGCCGGCAAGTAAATCATTGGCGGCAATCATCGCCTGCTCGGCATCTTCGCGGTTTAACAGCGCTTCCTGTAATTGCTCCTGCAACAGAATTTCCGGCTCATTATTGTCATCACGTTGCTGCTGTAATTCAACGATTTGCTCGCGCAATTGCGCCAGCTGTAACTGCGCCCGGTTCAGGTTCTGCGCCAGACTCTGCTGCTGCCGCTCGGCCAGGATTAACTGGGTTTGCAGTTGCCGGCACTGCTCTTTTTGCTGCTCATAGCGCTGAGAGCGCTGCTGCAGTGCAAGTTGTGCCTGTTGCTGCGCCTGCTGCAGGGACTGCTCAGCATCGGCATGTTCAGCCAGACTGAATCCGGCTTGCTGGCGGCGCTCGTCAAGCACAGCCTGCTCTGTTGCCAGTGCACTTAGCCGGTTACTCAGTTGCTCGCATTCCGCTGCCAGCTGAAGTTGTTGTTGTCTGGCCATTTGTGCGGCCTGAGCTTGCAATTGACGCTCAGTATCCAGCTGCTGCAGTTGCTGGCGTAATTCGCTCAGATATTGTTGCTGTTCGGCCAGGGCCTGGCGGGCGTCGTTAGCTGTCTGCTGTGCTTCTGTTAGTTGCTCAGTCAGCAGTGCCTGCTCAGCAGCCAGCTCAGTCAGTTCGCTGGCAATAACTGTTAACCGCTCGCGGCGCAGCAAACCGGAGTCGTTACTATCGCTGTTGCTACTTTGCCCCCAGTTTTGTCCCAACCAGTGGCCGTCTGCAGTCATTACCGACTGCCCTGGCGTCAGGTCGGTAGCAAGGCGTAGTGCCGCCGCCAGATTATCTGCCAGTAAAATCGTCTGAAAATAATCCGGATAACAGCCGTCTGTTATTACGCTGGCCAATGTGCCGGGCCGGGCTTGCTGGCTTATCGCGCTGACATAACAGAAATTATCAGGTTCTGAACCTGACTTGGCAGCATCATTATTTACCATAGCGTGTTGCAGCGCACCCAGCGCAGTGGCAACCGCCGCTGCCCAACCCGGTTGCACCGCTAACTGCGCCAGCAATGCCTGCTGGTTTTGCTGCTGGCGGGCGTCAAGTGCACTGAGCCGTTGCTGCTCCTGTTTTAACATCTGCTGCCGGGGGCTAAGCGCAGCCAGTTGCTGCTTAAAGGCGGCGCTGTACTGTGCTGTTTGCTCTGCGTTTAACTCAGCCTGCTCCAGTTGCTGGATTGCGGCGTTACTTTGCGTTGTCAGCTGCTGCTGCCTGGCTGCCAGCGCTTCATCATGCTGTGCAGGTTGTTGCTGCTGCAACTGGTTTAACTGTTGCTGGCGTCGGGTTAACTGGCTCTGATACTGTTCAGCCTGATGGGTAGCATTTTGCCACTCTAACTGCGCCTGCTGTTGCTGCTGACGCAGGTTAAAATGCTGCTGCTGCCATTGCTGCCATAGCCGCTGCTGAGTTGCCAGCTCATCCTGAGCCAGCTGCAACTGCTGCTCCAGTTCAACCAGCTGCTCTTCGCTAAGCGCTAACTCGGGGCTGTACTGTTGCTGCTGGCTTATCAGTTCTGCCAGTTGTTGTTGCTCGGCTGCAATAAATTGCTCACTGTCCGCCAGCGCCTGCTGTTTTTGCTGCAACTGACTGCTCAGCATCTGCTGTTGCTGACGTTGATGCAATATTTGCTGCTCCAACCGGCTGATGGTATTGCCCAGCTGATAAAAGCGACTTTGCTGCTGCTCGGCTTGCTGCCTGGCGTCACTGGTTTGTTCTTTTAACTCAACCAGTATTCGTTGTTCGCCCTGCATGCCGGCCTGATATTTTTCCAGCTCTGTTTCCGCGGTGGCGACCTGTTGCTCCAGTGCTGTTAACTGGTTATTAAAGCGCAGCCATTTTAACGTCGTCAGTTCTGCTTTTAATTTGCGCTCCTGCGCTTTTAATTCTTTATAGCGCTGGGCCGTGCTGGCCTGACGTTTTAACTTATCGATATTTTTCGCCAGCTCTTCACGCACATCAGCCAGCCGCTCGAGGTTTTCGCGGGTGTGTTTAATCCGGTTTTCGGTTTCGCGCCGCCGCTCTTTATATTTGGAAATGCCAGCAGCTTCTTCAATAAATACCCGTAGCTCCTGTGGCTTAGACTCGATCAGCCGCGAGATCATACCCTGCTCAATGATGGCGTAGCTGCGGGGCCCCAGCCCCGTCCCCAGAAATATGTCAGTAATATCCCGCCGCCGGCATTTACTGCCATTTAAAAAATAGGTTGATTGCGCTTCGCGGGTGACCAGCCGCTTAATCGAAATTTCACTGCGATCGGCCATATTGCCGCTTAGCCGGCCTTCGGTATTTTCAAACACCAGCTCAACCGATGCCTGGGATACCGGCTTGCGCTGGCCTGAGCCATTAAAAATAACGTCGGTCATGGCATCGCCGCGCAGATTTTTGGCCGAGCTTTCACCCAGCACCCAGCGCACCGCATCAATGACGTTGGATTTACCGCAGCCGTTCGGCCCGACCACCGCCGTCATTTGCTCAGGAAAAGGAACCAGGGTTGGGTCAACAAAGGACTTAAAGCCCGCCAGTTTAATGTGTTTTAAGCGCATTAGTGCCCGGTATTATTGTTTTTAGTAGCCGTTTTAGCTGAATGTAACAGCAGCAAAATCAGCTGTCACGGAATAATCAGTCGGCCTTAGGCGTGCTGAAGGTCTTGCGGCGCCAGCGCTGTGCTTTTTCGGCTACTGTAATTTTTGCCGTATTGCGGCTTTTTCTGGCAGCGACCACCACCGGCCGTGACACCAGCAGGTTATTCGGGTAGATCACCTGCTCGTTGTCTTTAGTTTGCAGTACGGTACTGAACAGGTTAATTTCGACAATCCGCCCTTCCAGGTAATTTGCGCCGTCGATTACCCGCACTTCCATGCCCTTGGCAAAAGCCTTTTGTCCAAGCAGAATAAAAAAAGCAGTAATATTACTGAGTAAACTCCAGGCGGCAAATAATGCGACACCGATCACGGCAATCATAGAAGACGCCAGCACCAGTAAACCGCGAATATCTACGCCCCATATAATACTGAGCACGACAATCAGCAGCAATACCAGCAAAATATGAAATACTGCGGCCGCGCGTTTATTCATATCGGCTTTCAGGCGGCTATTGGCGATAACCTGATACAGCAGCGGCATAACCCGGTAACTGACTATAAAATACAATATTACTACCGATACACTGATAATCAGCTGCAAAGTAACCGGATTAAAATGACGCACCAGTTGCTGACTGTATTCAAGAAAAGACACCTTTATTCCTCTGCTGCTTAATCTAAATCGTTTAACGGCCAGCGGACGATATAGTCTTCAAAATTTTCCATATCTACCTTGGTTTCGCAGAGGGTTTTATTGCGCACCGACATTTGCTTTTTATGCATCAGGCTTTTTTTGCCACCATTCAGCAGCGGATGCCAGCCGGGCAGGCCCCGCCCTTCATGCAACCGCCGGTAAGCACAGCTGGTTGGCATAAAGAAAATGTCTTTTAAGTTCGCTTTGGTTAACTGAATACAGTCGGGCACCAATACACTACGCTGGCTGTATTCGGTGCATTCACACTTGTGGCTGTTCAGGTAGCGACAGGCAATATTGGTATAGTGCACCTGCTCATCGGCATGCAGCACATCGGTTGGGCCCTGCTCGTCATCATCCTCAATAAATTTATTCAGACAGCATTTTGCGCAGCCATCGCACAGTGCTTCCCATTCCTCGGTGTTCATCTCATCCAGGGTTTTAGTTTCCCAGTAACGCTCTGCTAGTGCCATGCTCAGCTTACTCTGCTAGTTACAGTAAAATAGTCGGCCAGTTGCAGCTGCAGCTGGTCTCCTGTTTGCAAGGGTCCGACGCCAGCCGGGGTGCCGGTTAGCACCATATCACCGGGCAACAAGGTAAAATGCTGCGACATTTCACTGATTAACTGACTGATACCGCGGATCATATTCGCGCTGTTACCGTGCTGTCGCTGAACCCCGTTCACCGTTAAACTGAAATCCAGTTGCTGCGGGTGATCGATATCACTTGCCGGCACAAACCCTGCCACCGGGCAGGCGCCATCAAAGCCTTTGGCAATTTCCCAGGGCCGGCCCAGTTGTTTCAGGCTGGCCTGTACCTCGCGCAGGGTTAAATCCAGCGCCAGACTGTAACCCCAAATGGCATTGGCAACCTGCTCTGCTGAGGCCTGCGTTAATGGCTGACTGATTAAAACAGCAAGTTCCAGCTCGTTATGCACCGCGCCCCGTCCGGCAGGAATGGCAAAACCAGGCGCCAGCGCGCATAAGGCAGTTGCCGGCTTAATAAAAAATAGCGGTTCTGCCGCCGTCTTGCTTTGCATTTCGGCGATATGGTCCTGGTAGTTCTGACCAATACAGACCACTTTTCCCGCTGGCAGGCCAATAAGCCCACCATCAACGTGCTGATGCGAATAAATCATACTTTACTCAGCGATAATCAGGTCGGCCAGGTAGCCGACACTGGTAACAAAATAATAAGAGCGATTCCAGTGCATCAGGCTTTTATAGTTGTCATAACCTAAAAAAGCCCGCCCTGCATCGCCATCAGGCAGAATTAATGCCGCCTGCATGTCACGTTTAGGTAACTCAGTGCCATTTAAGCGCCGGACACCTAATTCATTCCATTTCGCCAGACTGCGGGCAGAGTCGTTCCAGCGGCCTAACCAGGCACTGCGCGCCAGACTGCCGCGCTGAATAGCCAAACTGGTATCAAACCCTTCCGGTAAGACAACCTCCCGGCCCCAGGTAATGCTGTTATCCCAATCCTGTTGTTTCAGATAATTGGCAATAGAGGCAAACACATCCAGCTGATTGGTCCAGATATCTTTTTTGCCATCACCATCACCGTCCTGAGCATAGGCTAAAAATGAGCTTGGCATAAACTGGCTCTGGCCCATCGCCCCGGCCCAGGAGCCTTTCATATCGGCAAAGCTGATATGGCCCTCGGCCAGAATATCCAGCGCATTAAAAAACTCCTGGCGGAAAAACGTTTCGCGCCGGCCATCATAAGCCAGTGTAGCTAATGCCGATGGAATGGAATAAGTACCCATAAAGCGGCCAAAACTGCTCTCCAGGCCCCAGAGGGCAACGATAAAGCGCGGTTGCACACCATACTTTTCACCAATTATTTCCAGCTGTGGCAGGTATTGCTGATAAAAACCACGGGCCATGGTGATCCGGATGTCACTTACCCGCTTCGGTAAGTACGTGCTCAGTGTTTCCACAACTTCAGGCTGACTCTGATCGGCTTTTACTACCCGTTCGTGAAAAGTTAACGAGCTGAACACTTGATCAAGCAGGGCCTTGTCATAGCCTTTCTGCTCAGCTTCCTGACGCAGGGCAGCAGTATATTGCTCAAAGCTTGGTTTTGCCGGTTGCTCAGCAGCCGTGGTTTCAGGCTGGCTAGTGGCTTCAGGCTGATTAGTGGTTTGACTGGTGACAGCGAAACAGCCGCCAGCCGTTAGCAGCCCGCTAGCCATTATTACAGGTAAGCCAATGTTTTTTAGCGCAAATTTTAATTTCATATTAACCTTTTTCTGTCTGGATACTGGCTTTATGCTGAGCCAGCAGGTTTTCAGGTGGAGGTGGCAATTGCAGATAAAATCCCTGCTCACTAAGCGCAGTTCGTAACTTATGAATATCCACCAGGGCTAAATGTTCCCGCTTTGCCAGATTAATTACCGTAACCAGCTGCGGTTTACCAAAAGTAGTCAGCAAAGCAGCCGGTACCGGGCTGAAATCGTCACGGCGTTCAACATACAGATAAGTGCCCTCTTTGCGCGGGCTTTTATAAACAACACATAACATCAATAAAACGTCTTCGCTACCTTGCCTAACAGAGGGCGAAACTATAACATGAAGCACAGGTAATGCGCACTGGCTCAAGCGTCAGGTGCATAAATAATACTGCTTATCGCAGTGATAAAAATAACGCGTGCGCCAAGTGTTTTATGTCTGATAATTCGTTAGAACTGAAAGGGAGTTTATTCCCAATGTCAGTGTTGCATTGTGCTGATTTAAGCGCGGCAACCCTGCAAAAACTGCTAAGCGCCAAACTGGCGCAAGCGCCTGCATTTTTCCTGCAGGCCCCGATTGTCCTCAACCTGAGCGATGTAAGCGACACACCTGACTTTGCAGCGTTAAAAAGCCTGTTTACTGAACTAAAGCTGGTATTAGTTGGCGTAACGGCCGCTAATGCTGAGCAGAAAACTGCAGCTCATGCCGCAGGCCTGGCAGTATTACAAGCGGGCAAGCCCGGTGTTAAAGCCAAAGAGCCAGCTGCCAGCGCAACTGCGGTTACAGCTACTGCAGCAGATACTGCTCCCGCTGCGGCGGTGACGGTGACCATGGACAGCAAAGTTGTCGAGCAAACCGTCCGCTCCGGTCAGCAGATTTATGCCAAAGGCACCGACCTGATTGTTAAAGGGGCTGTTGGCGCCGGCGCCGAAGTGATTGCTGATGGCAATATTCATATTTATGGTTCGCTCAGGGGCAAGGCAATTGCCGGTGCCAGTGGCGATACCAGCAAGCGCATTTATTGTTATAACCTGCAGGCAGAACTGGTGTCTATCGCTGGTAATTACTGGCTCAGCGACAGTTTGCAGGACAAATTTTGGGGCAAATCAGCCTGCATTAAGATGCAGGACGATAGCTTAGTCATCTCTGAATTAGTGTAAGGATCGTCACTATGGCAAAAATTATTGTGGTTACATCGGGTAAAGGCGGTGTTGGCAAAACCACATCCAGTGCGGCAATTGGCACCGGCCTGGCGCTGGCAGGCCATAAAACCGTTATTGTCGATTTTGATATCGGCCTGCGTAACCTGGATTTAATTATGGGCTGTGAGCGCCGGGTGGTATATGACTTCGTTAATGTGATTAACGGCGAAGCCAATTTAAAGCAAACCCTGATTAAAGATAAACGCACCGATAATCTGTTTATTCTGCCCGCATCGCAAACCCGTGACAAAGACGCCCTGACGAAAGAAGGCGTGGAAAAAGTATTAAACGAGCTGGCTAAAGAGTTCGACTTTATTATTTGTGACTCGCCGGCCGGTATTGAATCAGGCGCAATGATGGCGCTGTATTTTGCCGATGAAGCGGTAGTGGTGACTAACCCGGAAGTCTCATCAGTGCGCGATTCAGACCGCATTCTTGGCATGTTATCCAGCAAATCACGCCGCGCCGAGCAGGGCCTGGAAGGTATTAAAGAGCACCTACTGCTCACCCGCTATAACCCGGAGCGGGTAGAAAAAGGCGAAATGCTCAGCGTCGAGGATGTAAAAGAGATTCTGGCCATTGAATTAGTTGGCGTTATTCCGGAATCACAAGCAGTGCTTAACGCCTCTAACTCAGGCCAGCCGGTTATTCTGGATAAAGAAAGCGACGCCGGCCAGGCGTATCTTGATACGATAAAGCGCTTATTGGGCGAGCAAGTGCCATTCCGTTTTCTGACTGTGGAGAAAAAGGGCTTTATGAAAAGGATTTTTGGAGGTTAACCTATGTCATTACTGGACTATTTTCGCTCAACCAAGAAAAACACTGCCAGCACCGCCAAAGAGCGGCTGCAGATTATCGTCGCCCACGAGCGCAAACGGCGTAACGGCCCGGATTATCTGCCGCAATTAGAACGCGATATCCTGGAAGTTATCCGCAAATATGTTGATATTCCGGCCGACCAGATTGCCGTCTCGCTTGAACAGCGCGGCGACCAGATCTCGGTACTGGAGTTAAATGTCACCTTCCCGGATGATAAGCGCTAAGCGTCTGACAATGCATTGAGAAAAGCCCGCGCAACGCGGGTTTTTTTATGTTTTTACTCTTCCATTAAGCTGCCAGCTCTGGCTTACCCCATCAGTTTTACCGCCACCTCATTTCGTTACCCACTTGCAAACTAATACAACATAGCCTATTTTAGACCAATCAGTCTAAATAAAGTAAAACCAGTAGGGCTATTTATGGACAGTCTAAAACGCGGCCGCGGCAGGCCAAAAACATGCGTAGACGCGCCCACTGACACTAAAGCTGTGTTGCTTCGAGCCGGATTAGAATGGTTAACCGCAACCGGTTTTAATCAAAGTAGCCTTGATAGTATTTTACGTTCGGTTCAGGTTCCAAAAGGGTCTTTTTATCATCATTTTGATAACAAAGAAGACTTTGGTTTGCAGGTGCTTAAGGAATATCGGCAGTATTTTGAAAATAAGTTAGACCGTAGTCTTGCGGATGACAGTGTGGCGCCGCTGCAGCGGTTAAATAATTTTATGACGGATGCTAGCGCAAGTATGGCCAGATACGACTACAACCGCGGCTGTCTTATTGGCAATTTAGAATTAGAAGTAACAAAGTTACCCACGGCTTTTCGCCAGGCCATTATGGATACTTATGCGAGCTGGCAAAACAAGGTTGCCGCTTGTTTGCGCGAGGCGCAAACAAGCGGCGAAATAAGTGCCGACAAAGAGTGTAAATATCTGGCAGAAGTATTCTGGATCGGCTGGGAAGGTGCCGTATCACGCGCCCGCTTACTGAGCTCTGACTTACCGCTGCGCCAGTTTTGCCAATTCTTTCTAGAGCAGCTGCAAAACTGATTTTAACATTACATCCAAGCAAGCCATCTCAACGGAGAAATATATGTTTAAAGCCATTCTGATTAATAAAGACGAACAAGGGTATCGCTCTGTATTAAACGACGTGGACGAGCAACAGCTGCCTGCAGCTGATGTTACTGTTAAAGTAATCGCCAGTACCATTAATTATAAAGACGCGCTGGCGATAACGGGTAAGGCCCCGGTGGTGCGTAGCTTCCCGATGGTGCCGGGCATTGATCTGGTGGGTGAAGTGCTGCAATCCGATGCCGATCGCTTTAACGTGGGCGATAAGGTACTGCTGAATGGCTTTGGCGTAGGCGAAGGGCATTGGGGTGGCCTGGCAGAGAAAGCCTGCCTGAAAAGCGACTGGCTGATCCCACTGCCAGCCGGCATAACCCCGGAACAGGCCATGGCAGTAGGTACGGCTGGTTACACCGCCATGCTGTCTGTATTAGCACTACAAAAGCATGGCATTACGCCAGCGCATGGTGAAATACTGGTAACCGGAGCGAATGGTGGCGTAGGCAGCTATGCTGTGCGTATATTAAGTAAATTGGGTTACCAGGTAGTAGCGGCAACAGGCCGACCAGAGGAAAGCGACTACCTGAAAAAATTAGGCGCAGTGGATATTTTACCTCGCTCACAGTTCAGTGAGCCCGGCAAACCATTGCAAAAAGAGCGCTGGGCCGGTGTGGTAGATTGTGTGGGGAGCCACACCCTGGCGAATGCCTGTGCCAGCACCCGCTATGGCGGTGCCGTTGCGGCATGTGGTTTGGCTCAGGGGATGGATTTTCCGTCATCCGTTGCCCCGTTTATTCTGCGCGGAGTGACGTTATATGGTATTGATAGTGTAATGCGGCCATTAGCTGATCGGGTGCAGGCATGGCAGCACTTATCTGAACTGCTTAACCCGGAAGATTTTGACGCCATAAGCGAGGTTATTTCGTTAGATCAGGTAATTGATACCGCCTCCGCGTTATTAGAGGGAAAAATACAGGGCCGGGTCGTCGTAAAAATGTGATTTTAGCAACGAAAAAAATTAACATTAACAAAAACGCCCGCTTATTGCGGGCATTTTTGTTAGACAGAGTAATAACGCTAGTTTATTGCGGCCTGCTGCATCGGTCTTAGCAAATGGGTTTTCAAAAAACTATCCATCGCTTTAAATGTTTGCAGACGGTGGCTGTTGGTACTGAGGTAATGATCGCCATCTTCCAGCTCAATGTATTGCACGTTTTTATCGCGCTTACGCAGTGCTTTATACATGGCGGTACTTTGATCGACCGGGACACTGCGATCTTTGGTGCCATGAATAAGTAACACCGGTACCTGAATTTTTTCAGCATGAGTCAGCGGCGAGCGTTGCTCCAGCAAATCAAAATTATCCCCTAGCTGTTTTTTGACTATTTCATAATTGGTGAATCTGCGATGCGATTTTACCAAATCTTCAACGTCGGTAACGCCGGCAAAGCTTATTACACACTGGTACAGCTCGGGCGTTCTGACCGCGCCCATCAGCGCGGCGTAACCACCGTAACTGGCGCCAACGATACATATCCGCTTGGGATCAGCAATGCCCTTTTTTATCAGCCAGCGGGTGCCATCTTCAACATCGTCCTGCATTTGCAGGCCCCAGCCTTGTAAGCCCATTTGCATAAAATCGAAGCCATAACCATGCGAGCCGCGAAAATTCATTTGCAGCACGGCAAAGCCGCGATTGGCAAAAAACTGGGTCCAGTAATCAAAGCCGTCATCATCAAAAGAGATGGGGCCGCCATGCGGGAAAATAATGGTTGGTAAGGCAGCTGAAACGTCTTGCTGATAGCCCAGCGGTGTGGTCAGAAAGCCTTCAATTTTCAAATCGTCCCGCGCCTGATAGCTGATTTTCTGCTTCGCCACCATTAAAGCGGGGTCAAGCGCTTTGTACTTATCGATTAAATAGCCAAGCGATTTCTCGTTGCGATCGCCCAGCAGATAACTTCCGGCCATTGTCGCGCTGCTTGATTTTACAATGTAGCGATTCTGATCATGGCTCATGCTGAGGATATGGTTATCGGCGTCAGGAATGGCGGCATCCAGGGCTTTCTGGAATAGCTGATGAGCGTCATCAACATAATCACCACCAATGGCAATAACTTTATTATGCTGCCATGAATAATCAATATCAGCAGGCACGTCATAATTGGGGTCTGCCTTTACCAGGGTCAGCTGCGGCTTTTCTTTTGAGATATCGGTGCTGAATATTGCTAAGCGGCCATCATGGTAAGCCGATACATACAAAATGTTCGGATTGCTATCAAAGCCTATCGGCCAGACTTCGTCTCCGGAAAATATCTCAAACTGCCATAAGGTCCGAAAATCATTGCTGTCGGCCAGCTTTTCTTTGACTTCGTAAAGGGTGTCCTCACGAAACATGGCAATGCGCGGCTGGTGCTGGCGATCGGCCACCCAGTCATAGATCCCTTTACGGCCATGGGCAACGATACTGTAACGCTCGCCGTTAAGATTAACTTTCACCACACTGACGCCTGATTCCTGATTGAAACCGTCCAACGCCAGTAAAAAATTGTGCTCATCAGCGGGCATTAAATCGACAATATTGGATTGAAACTGCGGGGTACGCACTAAGCGACGTGCTAACTGGCCGCTGACAATACTTTTATTTTTACCGGTTTCCACATCAACAACCATTAACCGGGTTTCAGTAACCGGTGTGCCAAAGCGATGGGTGGCATAAGCCGCCCGCATCAGCAACTGCTTATTGTTAGCCCAAATCACCGAAAAAATTGTCAGATCCCGGCTATCGGCTTTTACCAGAAAACGTTGCTCATCGGTTGTCAGGTCAACCAGCTTGACTAACACCAGTTGCTGCTCATCAGTATCAATGGTTTGGATCATCGACAACTTGGTACCGTCTGGTGACAGTTTCAACATATCGACAGAGGGCGCACTGGCAAATGCCTCTACCGGCAATTCGCTGGCAATGGTGTGAAAGGCCGATACCGTGACGAACAGCATTACGCTGGCTACTAAATATTTCATCCCTGATGTTCCTTTTTTATATTATTTTTGCTGCTGCAAAGTAGCAAATTGGCTGTAAACAGGCAAAATGTTTTCTATAAAAAGTGATAATTATTGCAACAAAAAGCCCGCGCAACGCGGGCTTTGGTGTCAGTTCTTATTCAGAACCGTCTAATCAGAACCGTTAAAGTGGCGTATTTGCTGGCAGATTACTCAGCAACAAAACCATCCATTACCGTTAAACCTACCCCCATTAAGCCAGCACCATCGCGGGCAATAGCGGTGTAAATTTTATTGGCCTCCAGCATCAGGGCACCGGTTTCAATAGCAGCGGTTTTGGTACCGGTTGGGGTTACCGTTACAAAGTACTCACCGGCGGCCAGTGGCACATAACCGGTTTCAGCTTTAAAAGGTACATCACTAAAAGCAGGCATCACATCGGCAATATTACCATCGGCTGTGACATAGATATCAACATTACCGGCCAGAGTAGAACCATGGATGATCCGAACCCGGGCTTCAGTGGCTACAGTACGGGTATCGTCTATCAGAATTAACGGCTCAATCGCAAAGTCGTCAGCATCACTTAATGAGCCTACTGCCAGTACCGTGTAAAACGCGCCTGGGTCCAGTGTGACATCAGCATCAATCACTGCGGTTTGGGTGTTTGCTACTGTAACTTTAACATTGTAGTCGCCCGGTGCCGGCGAAACATAGCCGGTGAAATCAGGGAAAGCTAAGTCTGATACCAGTGGCTCGGCGAAGTTATCATTTACCACGACATCAACCGCCGGTGCGTCTGATACATTGTGCACCACCCGCAGCGAAGAGGTTGAACCATCGTCCAGGATAGGTAGCACCTCGCCTTCAGGTGTTACTGCGATAAGCGATACCGGTGATGCACCTGAGTACTCGCTGTTGATAGCCGCGACGACTAAATCAGTACCGCCAGCCAGCGTCAGGGTGTTGCTGTCAAATACCACCGTCTCAGTACCTGGTAAGGTGATCCGCACCCGGTAATCGCCGGCCGGCACGTCCAATGCCTCGGTAAATTCAGTAAATGCCAGTGTGTTAAGCGGCGCACCCAGCTCTGCGTCTGGCGCAGTAACATGAATATCTACCGCAGGGGCAGCAGACGCTGCATGCACAACCTGCAACCGGACGTTGCCATCAGCCAGCTCAGCCACATCTGAGGTGACTACCAATGGCGCCAGGGTTTCATCGGCCACCAGGCCAACTGCAAAGACTTTGTAGTTGGTTGCTTCGGCAAGGGCCAGTTCAGGCACATCTATCACCGTCGCAGTATTACCTTCACCCGGCAGTATTGCGTCGACCGCGACTGCATAATCAGCTGGCGGCAAACTGAAATTCTCAGAGCTGTTACCATAGGCCAGATTTTCAATAACGACATCGCCGTTAACACTGACATTCACAGCTGGCGCATCAAATGAGGCATGCACGACCCGTAAGGTGGCATCAACTACTGGCGGCGGTGGCGGTGGTGGGACCGGCGTTGGCAATTCTGAATCACTGTCAAAACAACCAGCAAGTGATAAAGTTAAAACAGCCGGTACGGCAAATTTTAGTATTCCTTTCATGGTTATTACCCTTCAGTTAATAGTTGCGTAAGGTGTACGCCACTAAAAACTGAAAAGGATCAGATTTTTTTATTGCAGATTTTTATCTGTATTAACCAAATTTTTCTACTGATCTGTTTTAAACTTAACAGCGTTTAAACAAGATTTTTGATAATTTCCTGCACGTGCGACGGTACCGGTAATTTTGGCAGTAGCAACTGCCGGCGCCAGCCGGTTAAATATTCTGGTACCGGCAGTAACATTCGCTCTTGATCAGTCACCCGCCAACACCAGTTAAAGTATTCATGCAGCTGGCGCCGAACCGATAAAAACGCTGCCGGTATAGCGGTTTCTGCAGCGGTATCCTTTATTGCCTGGGTCAGTTCAGCCAGCGCCACTTTCTCACCCGGAAAATGCTCCGGGTAATAAAATGCCTGTGGGCAACTGTCTTGCGGTAACTGCTTTGCCAGCTCAATTAATTCAATCAGGGTTTTAGCATGGCGGCGCAGATCGCGCCCGGTCATGCCGGGAATATTTAATAAGCTCTCAACGGAGCCGGGTTTGCGCTTCGCCAGTTCCAGCATCTGAAAGTCTTTAATGACCAGGCCCAGTGCTAAATCCCGGCTCGCTGCGTATTCCAGACGCCAGGCCACCAGCTCGCGCAGTACCGCCAGCTCGCGACTGCGCAGCAATGAACTGTTTTTAACTTCCAGATACTTTAACCGCAATGGCAAAGGGTTGGCCCTTCGCTGCTGCAACTGCTGTCCTTCGGCCAATAATAACGGTAAGAATGCCGGATTAGTAAACTGGGCCATTAAGTGCTGATACAGCGGTAGCAAATAGGTGACGTCATTGGCGGCATATTCCAGCTGCGTTGCCGCCAGTGGCCGGGCCAGCCAGTCGGTGCGCGACTCACTTTTATCCAGCACCTCGCCGGTTGCCTGCTCTACCAGCCGGGCGTAGCCAATACTGCTGCCCCACCCCAGTAGCTCTGCTGCCAGCTGGGTATCAAATAACGGTTGAATATGGACAATGCCAATGGTTGCCAGCGCTTCCAGATCTTCAGTACAGGAGTGCAGCGTTTTTACTATGGTTTCATCAGCTAACAATTGCGCCAGTGGTTGCCAGTCGGTAATGGTCAGCGGGTCAACCAGCGCCAGCTGCTTGCCATCAAACAACTGAATTAAGCCAAGCTTAGGGTACAGAGTACTTTGACGGATAAATTCAGAATCGACCGCCAGCACGCTCTGGCCGGCAGCATTCTGGCAATACTGTGCCAGGCTCAGGTTGTCGGTTAGCAAATAACTCATCGATACATCTCTAAAAAACAAAGCCGGCAAACGCCGGCTCTGGATTAATCCCGCAGCTCGCGCCGCAAAATTTTACCAACATTGGTTTTCGGTAATTCGTCGCGGAATTCTACCAGTTTTGGTACCTTGTAGCCCGTTAAATGTTGTTTGCAATGGGCGATTACCTGCTCTTGGGTCAGTGATGGATCTTTTTTAACGATTACCACCTTCACAACCTCGCCGGAACTGTCGCTGGGTACGCCAACGGCAGCCACTTCCAACACTTTTTCGTCCATCGCCACAACTTCTTCTATTTCATTCGGGAATACGTTGAAGCCCGAGACAATAATCATGTCTTTTTTACGATCAACAATATAGAAAAAGCCTTCGTCATCCATAGTGGCAATGTCACCGGTGTACAACCAACCGTCTTTCAGGGTTTTGGCGGTTTCTTCCGGCCGGTTTAAATAGCCCAGCATTACTTGTGGGCCCTTAACCAGCATTTCACCCGGCTCCCCGGCTGCAACATCATTACCGTCCTCATCGACTAAACGAATTAACGTCGACGGTGCCGGTAAACCAATACTGCCGTTAAAATCGTCCAGATCAAACGGGCTTAAAGTAACCAGCGGACAGCATTCTGTTAAACCATAGCCTTCAAGCAGGCGGGTTTTCGTTACTTTTTTCCAGCGTTCTGCTACCGGCCGCTGCACTGCCATACCGCCACCTAATGACAGCTTTAAGCGACTGAAATCTAACTCAGCAAAACCTGACGTGTTCAGTAAGCCATTAAACAGGGTATTAACGCCGGTAATAGCAGTAAACGGAAATTTAGCCAGTTCTTTAACAAAACCGGGCATATCCCGTGGATTCGTAATCAATAAATTAGTGCCACCGTACTTGAAAAAGGTAAAGAAATTAGCGGTTAAGGCAAAGATATGATACAGCGGCAATGCGGTAACCACATGCTCTTTACCTTTGTCGAGAAAGCAGTCAAGAAAAGCACTGCATTGCTCCAGGTTAGCCACCATATTGCGATGCGTTAACATGGCACCTTTCGATACCCCGGTGGTACCACCGGTATATTGCAAAAAGGCAATATCATCGCCGCTTACCTCTGGCTTCTGATATTTTAAATGCTGACCTTTTTCCAGTACCGCATTAAACATCACAAACTTGCTCAACGAATAGGCGGGCACCAGCTTTTTAATATGCTTAACCACCAGATTGACAACAGTGCCTTTTACCATACCCAGCATGTCACCCATCCGGGTCAGAATAATGTGGTCCAGGTTAAGCTGCTTTTCTACTGCAGCCAGGGTATGGGCAAAGTTATCAACAATAACAATCGCTTTTGCTTTAGAGTCGGACAGCTGGTGTTGTAATTCGCGCGGTGTATAAAGCGGGTTAACATTAACAACAGTACAACCAGCCCGCAGTACACCCATTAATACGACCGGGTATTGCAGTAAATTCGGCATCATAATGGCGACTGCATCACCTTTTTTCAGGCCAAGATCTTTTTGTAAATAGGCGGCAAATGCTTTACTTAATTTGTCCAGCTCCCGGTAGCTGATACTTTTACCCATATTGATAAAAGCGGTTTTGTCGGCAAACTGGCTAATGCTCTGGGAAAAGATATCGAGCAGCGAAGGGTAATGATCAGCATCAATTTCTGCGGGCACACCTGACGGGTAACGTTTTAACCAAACTTTATCCACCGTCCTCTCCTTTCTGTTAAGGTTATTATTTTATAGTTATAAATATGGCTGCCTGCAATAACTGGCTATACATTACTGCCGGATAATAAGCCGAATATTGAGTATTTACTCTAGCGCTAATCATCCCATAATTAGCCGTCCCGCACAATTAACTTACAGCAGTTGCGCGCTATCAGGGCTGCGCAACGGGTTTAATAAACTTCAGGGTCATCCGGTCACTTTCGCCAATTGCCAGATACATGTCCCGGTTGTAGTTACCTAATGCCAGAGTGGGGGGTAGTGTATAAACGCCTTTCGGGTGGTCTTTACTATCCAGCAGGTTGGCATTAATTTCACTGCGCGCAACCAGCTCAAAGCCGACTTGTTCCGCTGCTGCAATCACATAAGCTTCATCAAGATACCCTTCCACTGCCACACTCGTTGTATCAGACAAGGTCGCCGCCCGGTGTTCAACTAAACCCAATACGCCGCCGGGTTTAAGCAGATCATACAAGCTTTGCAGGGTAGCCGATAAATGGCCACTTTCATCCCAGATGTGGGCATTGCGAAATGACAACACCATGTCAAATTGCTCTGACGCTAGAGCAGGTTCAAAATAGGGGGGCTCAAGCTCAATCTGATGCACGGTACCAAAATAATCTTCCTGTTCAGATATTTTGTCCGACAATGTTGCACTAAGCCGGGCCCAGAACTTTGCCCGCTCGTCTTTTAAGGTGCCATCGTCCTGGCGGAACTGGGCAATAGTAAAATGACCTTGATCTTTTAAGTAGGGAGCCAGAATTTCAGTATACCAACCGCGACCAGGCCAGACTTCCAGCACTGCCATGTCGGGCTCTATACCAAAAAAGTGCAGGGTGTCAGCCGGGTGACGATACTGGTTGCGACTAATGTGCTCGGCTGTGCGGGCACTACTGAGCGCCAGCTCGCTAATTTTCTGGCGTGGGTCAGGCTCTGTAGCCGGTAATTGCCAGGCTAAAGTAAGCCCAACAGTCAGTACTATGTTTGTTATTATTTTTTTCATAGCTTCCTTTTACAACAATTCAGTATGCTAAACATCATACTTGTACGACCACGGTACAAGATATTCGTTCTAAGATAGCCTGTCAGGCTGAAAATTGTCCAGCAAAACACTTCATTGATCATCTGCCTGAAAAAAAGTCTGCCTGTCGCATGGCGCTTGGTTGGCCTGAGAAGTTAACGTACACTAATCAAAATTAGTTAAAGTACAGGTTTCACCAATGCGTACAGCCATCTTATCTCTGGCCGTTGTCAGTTTATTCCCCGTGGTCAGCGTTGCCGCGCCGAAAAATATTATCTATATGATAGGTGATGGAATGGGGCCGGCTTATGTCGCAGGTTATCGTTATTATCAGCATGACCCGGTATCAGCAACGGTAGCCAGTACCGTTTTTGATGACTTGCTAACCGGAATGGCCAGTACTTATCCTGATGATGATACCCTGGTAACAGATTCTGCGGCCGGCGCAACGGCGCTGGCTACCGGAGTAAAAAGCTACAATGGCGCTATTTCAGTCAACCGGCAACATATCCCAATTGGCACCATGATGCAGCTGGCCAAACGCCTTGGCAAAGCCAATGGTATTGTCGCCAGCTCGCAGGTTAACCATGCTACCCCGGCTTCATTTCTGGCCCACAACAGCAGCCGGCGCAATATGGATGATATTGCTGATATGTATCTGGACTACCGGATTGACGGCAAGCCGGTTGCCGATTTAATTATCGGGGGTGGCACCAGGTATTTTGTCCGTGAAGATCGTAACCTGGTAGATGGCTTTACTGAATTGGGTTACCAGTATACTGATGACTATAACCAGCTTGATAATTTAACCCGGTTACCGGCAATGGCGTTACTGGCTGAGACTGCCCTGCCTGCAGCACTGAATTCGGCCGGTGGCGGCATGCTGGCGCCGTTAACGGAAAAAGCGCTGCAGTTATTATCAGCTGCCGACAAGGGCTTTGTATTAATGGTCGAAGGCAGCCAGATTGACTGGTGTGGTCATGATAATGATATTGCCTGTGCCATGGCTGAAATGAATGACTTTGCCAAAGCCATCAGTGTTGCTAAAGCTTATGTCGATGCTAACCCGGATACCTTACTGGTTATAACTGCAGACCATGAAACCGGTGGTTTATCATTAGGCGCCAACGGTGTTTACGAATGGCGGACAGATGTCATCAAACAAGTTAAAGCAACCGGCAGGGAAATCGCCCGCCAGTTGCAGCAACTGCAAAGCCCGCAGCAAATCAGCCAACGTTATACTGAACTTACCGGAATAAGTCTGGATGAAGCGCAATTACAATTACTGCTAACGGCACTGAAAGATGCTGACGAAAAGGCAGGCCGCAATCAGATACTGCAGTTTATCAGCGACGCCTCGCAAACCGGCTGGACCAGCGGCGGCCACACGGCGGCTGATGTCCCGGTAATGGCCTATGGTAAAAATGCCGGCGAATTTAACGGTTTTATGGATAACACGGCTATCGCCAAAAAGCTGTTCCAGTATATTCAGCAGACTAAGTAATTTTGTCAAAACTCAGAAGTGAGAATCAATTTGTTCTAAGCTAACCGTTGAAGCCCCGGACGGGCGGAAACGAGCCCCCAGGGATGGGTTTACGGCGTGTTAGCGTGAACAAATAGATTCGATATTTTAACTTAACTCTACTCTGCCGCAATCAATTGGCGCCGTAATTTCGGCGCCATCGTATCCGGGTGTAACCAGATATCGAAGAACGCCGACGCAAATGCTTTATCTTCCACCACACCGATATCGGTGTCGTTAAAATAAAACTGTACCTGGCCCTGCTCAGTTAACACTGCCGCTAACCGGTCACCCTCTTTGACATCGCGCCATAACACTTTCAGTCTTTCTGCCCACTGCTGATGCTGTTGCGCTGTGCTGTTATCCAGCCTTTGCCATTGCTCTACTGTAGCTTCGATAAACTCTTGTTTGCTGATGTCGCGTTTATAGGTTAATTCCAGCAACAATGGACGACTTTGCTGGTAATCACGAAAAGTACCATCTGCGCTGGCAAGTCTGGCATCATAAAGCTGCCAGAATAAGTAACGGTGACTGCCCTCGCCCACTGTCGTCAGATCCGGTGTCGCTGCCACCATGCCGGCAAAGCCAAGAGCGAAAACACTACTTAACAGTTTGTGCATAAAACCTCCTGCTGTATCCCAGTATCACACCAATAACGCCCCATACCGCAACCAGCACGACAAATGACCAGCTGGCCAACGGAAACTGCAATATCCCACCGCTTAGTGCAGCCCCCCCCAGATAAGACAGCGGGCCGCCCGTCGCGCCAAGCAGCATGCCCAGCCACCAGGGGCGCAGAAAACCTGCCATTGTTTCCACTGCAGCCAGCGCGAACAGTAGCCAGATTAATAAAAACCAGCCGGGCAACAGCATGGTTTCGCTAAACGAGATAACCTGCAACGACACCAGCAGGGTATCGGTCACAATGCCGGTTGCGGCAATAATCATTACCGCCAGTCGGGGCCGGTTGGGCAGTCTGTAAAGGCCATACAATAAATAGGCTAGTGCCGGCACTATCGCCAGGCTCTGAAAATAAACCAGCGCCAGCCAGGCCAGCTCAAAGCCGATAATTGACCGCCAGTGGATGCCACGCTGAGGCGATAAGTATCCTGCTACGGTAGCGGTGTCGGTGCTGGTGTCGATACTACTCATTGCTGCCTCATTTTGCTGGCTAGCTTATTGCGCAGGTTATAGGGCAATAATCCCAGCAATTTCAAACTAAAACTTAACCGTCGCGGAAAACGTAAGCGGCTTTTGCCGGCGTTAATACCATCAAAAATCCGGCTGGCGGCTTTTTCAGGCGCCATCAGAAATGGCATCTCAAAATCGTTTTTCCGGGTCAGTGGAGTATCAATAAAACCGGGTTCAATTAAACAGACATTGATATCGGTGTCGGCTAAATCGACCCGCAAACTGTCGGCAAAATATGCAACTGCAGCCTTACTGGCGCCATACGCCTCGGCCCGGGTAAACGGAAAAAAATGCGACATGGAACTGACAATAGCCAGAGACGGATGATTTCCTTTGTTCAGCAGAGGCAGCAGGTAGCGGGTGCAGCAAACCACTCCCTGCACGTTAACCGCAAAGGTACGTTCAAAGGCGGCCAGATCAAGATCTGCCACATCAACATACTCACAGGTGCCGGCGTTAAGTATTGCCACATCAAATTTCTGGTCGGCGGGTAAAGCGGCTGCCCAGCTTGCCAGAGCAACGCTGTCAGTCACATCTAAACTGACCGGTTTAATATTGTCGTTCTGACTGGCAAGTTCAGCCAGCTTATCTGCGGAGCGGGCAAGTGCATATACCAGCCAGCCATTTGCCGCGTAATGTAAAGCAGTTGCCTTACCCATGCCAGAGCTGGCACCGGTGATCAAACAGGTTTTGGTCATAATATATCCTTATATCGAAACTGCGTTGCAGTTTATAACGACTTCATTATGACGTGTGTACGTAAAGTGACGATAACTGGATTAGTTCAGGCGTAAAGATCAACGCCCAATAAAGACTGAACTTCAGCCCGGCGCTGCTCGTTTTGCTGGCTCTGGTAGGCGGCAACCGCTTGCTGGCCGCGGTTGCTGTTGTTATTGGTGTTAAAGTTCTGAAAGTTACTGCGCTGATTGCGTTCGTTATCCAGCTGATTAATCACCTGCTGACTGGCGCGGATACCGGTGCCGGTATTGCCGCCTGCCAAACCTGACAATCGATTATCTTCAGCCTGCGGCACACGACGCTGCTCAGTGCCGGCAAATACGCTGGCAACGTTAGCGGGGGCATTCAGGCTTTGGTTTACAGTCAGGCTCATAACATCTTCATAGTAAGCAAACTGGTGTAATTATAACCGCTTTACTACTTTATCCAAGTATTTTATCTGCCCGGTAGTTTTTTCCAACTGACCTCGTCCCGCACGTAGCTGGGCTCGGCTTGCTCTGCGCTGACAAAATGTCCTTCAAAGAACGCCGGCCGGGCCAGCGTTAGCATATCCTGCGCCGACGGATAAAGAATATCACTGGCAATTTCAGCATGCTGAGCTGCCAGTAATTCACTGGCATACGTTTGCCAGCCGGTTCCTACCGCCATAACCGGGCCACTTAACGCCATTGGTGGCAGCAAGTGTGGTTTAATCGCCTGCTCAGCAGTCAATTGCTGCACCACACCGTCGCTGTCGCAGCGATAGCTTGCCAGATACACTTCGGCCATCCGGGCATCAATAGCGGCGACGATCTGACTGGCCTGATGCAAGCGCACCGCTGCCTGGGACATTGCTGCTAATGTAGAGACACCATATACCGGCAAATCAGCACCAAATGCCAGACCTTGTGCCACTGACACGCCAATTCTTACCCCGGTAAAACTGCCCGGACCGCGGCCAAACACGATGCCGTCCAGACTGGTTAAATTCAGCCCGGCTTCGGCCAGTAAACCATCAATCATTGGCAGCACTCTTTTGCTGTGCTGCTGCGGACACACTTCGTCCAGCGCAATAATACTGCCCTGGTATAGCAGGGCCACTGAACATGCTTCAGTTGAGGTATCTAATGCCAGTAACTTCACCTTACTTTTCCTGTCTTGTTTGTTGTAAAAACGCCACGGCATCGTCCAGAGAGCGGGTGCGCCGCATCGGTGGCAGACTCTTCAGAAACACGCTGCCGTAAGGCCGGGTGACCAAGCGGTTATCACAAATCACCAGCACGCCGCGGTCGGTGACATCACGGATAAGCCGGCCTACCCCTTGCTTTAAGGTAATGACCGCTTGCGGTAACTGCACGGTACTGAACGGGTCAAGGCCGCGGCGCTGACAATCTTCACTGCGTGCCTGCAGCAAAGGGTCGTCAGGCGACGCGAACGGCAGTTTATCAATAATCACACAGCTCAGGGTATCGCCACGCACATCAACCCCTTCCCAGAAGCTACCGGTCCCGAGCAATACCGCGTTGTCCAGGGTAACAAACTGCTCCAGCAGCAGGCGTTTGCCGGTACTCCCCTGCACCAGCACCGGTTGACTGATTTGCTCAGGTAGTGCATTCGCCATCCACTGCAACATCCGATGACTGGTAAATAAAAAGAAGCAACGACCGTTGTTGGCTTTAATCAGCTTTACCGCCAGTGCTAATAACGCCGGCCCCATTTGCTGCTGATGCGGCTCTGGTAAATAGCGTGGCAGGCATAACATTGCCTGGCTGGCGTAATCGAACGGGCTTTCGAGCAGCAGGGTCTGGGCATCATCCAGCCCCATCTGCGCAGTATAATGGCTGAAGCCCTCGTTCACCGACAAAGTAGCTGAGGTAAAAATCCAGCTGCGCTGCTCCGCAGCTACTATTGCTTTAAACCGCTGTGCAATACTCAGCGGCGTTAAATGCAAACTGACATGCAAACGACTGGTTTCATACCACAGACTTACCCCGGTCTGAGTTAAATCCTGCATTTTCAGCAAGCGGTTTTTTAATTGCGCCAGACGCTCAAACACACTGTCAACAGTGTCACTGCGGCCCAGGCTGCTTTTTAATACCTGATACAGCATATCAATCGCATCGTTTACCCGGGTAAGCGCAGTTTGCATCGGTGCCTGCTGCGCTAAATCACGCCAGTTACCACGAGCGGGGTCGGCAGCAAACTGCAGGCGCCAGTCACGGACTAAACTGGCCAGCTTTTCAGCAACTTTGACTAATTGCGGATGATCCCGAAGCTCGGTCTTACAAGCCAGTTCCAAATCACGGCATAAATCCAGCAATAAGCGGCTGGATACCTGCTCGCCAAAATAATCACTGGCAATATCAGGTAATTGATGAGCTTCATCGAAAATAATCACATCCATTTGCGGCAGCAGCTCACCAAAGCCGGTGTCTTTTAACGCTAAATCGGCGAAAAATAAATGATGGTTCACTACCACTAAATCAGCAGCCTGGGCATTTTTGCGGGCTTTCAGCAGATGGCAGTCTTCATATACCGGGCAGTCTTTGCCCAGGCAATTATCGGTGGTGCTGGTTACATATGGCAGGGCTTTAGAGTCTTCGGCAATATAACTCAGTTCGCCAATATCACCAGACTGGGTTTCTGATGACCACTTTTTAATCAGGCTTAAATCCTGGATCAGCTGATCATCCTGCAGCGGCACATGATTATAATGCTGCTCCAGCCGGAACAGACAAAGGTAATTAGCCCGGCCTTTTAACAGCGCTGTATGCAGCGGACTGGCCAGCGCCTGCTGTACTTTGGGTAAATCACGCAGAAACAACTGTTCCTGCAGATTTTTAGTACCGGTGGACAGAATAACCTTCTTGCCCGCCAGTAACGCCGGTACCAGATAAGCATAGGTTTTACCGGTGCCGGTACCGGCTTCTACGACCAGCGCCGTATTATCCGTAATAGCGCCGGCCACGGCTTCAGCCATTTGCAACTGGGCCTGGCGCGGATTGAAACCGGCTATATTACTGGCCAGTTTGCCCTTTACCGCAAAGGCGGCCAGCACCTGTCTGGCGAGACTATTGGTCATGGTTTTGTTGGTTCAGGCTGGAGTTTAAACGGGTCACGACGGCACCTGCTCGTTAAAAGAGCGTTATTATGCCTTTATCAGCAGAAAAATTCAGACAAAAATATCCAGATGGCCGTCTTTATCAACGTGCTGGTCTTCTTCCGGGGTAGTGTAAGGTGGCTCAGGATACTGCTCGTTGCGCCCGTTCTTGCGGGATACAGGCGGGCGCAGAATAAGAAACTTCTGCTCATGCTGTTTCAACGGGCTTAACCTGGCTTCTTTAAATACCGGTACCACCTGCTTTGGATCAGGATCTACCGGCGTGCCGGGCACCCTAGGCATAAATGGCATAAATGCGTCCATCATAATCCCCTACAAGACTGATTAAGTTGTTATCGGCCTGAAGCCGAAAACCTTGAACCCGGCAACTATTGACTATACAAGTTGACCACTTTTAAAGCGATAAATTCAGTTGACCAGTTCAGCTGCAAAAAAATAAATTAGCGGCAAACAGTAGCATCATAATTATAAATGATTATATTCAATCACTTAATGCTTAACTCATTGCTTAGCGCTAAAGATAACATGCTTGCACTTTCGTTGTTGTAGCGGTAACTTGTATAGCATCTTAATAAGCAAGAATCAGCATATGTTTAACGTTACCCCCCTGCAGCACCATCATAGGCACTAGCCGTCCGATATTTCGGAGGGCTGCAGTCTGGCGCTCCGGTGGTAACGTATCAAAAACCCCGAGCCCAGGCCCGGGGTTTTTGTTTAATGTATTTAAAAATATATTCACCAATTTTAGTTATCGTCTTGGAGACCGTTATGAGTCCGGCAACAGAAAGTAAACGCTTACGTATTGCAATGCAGAAATCAGGTCGGTTATCGATTGATTCGCAGGCCCTTTTTACCAGCTGTGGTTTAAAAATTAACTTACGTGAGCAGCGACTGATTGCCCATGTCGAGAATATGGACATTGATATTCTGCGGGTGCGCGATGATGATATTCCGGGTCTGGTAATGGATGGGGTTTGTGACCTGGGCATTGTCGGCGAAAACGTGCTGGAAGAAGAATCACTGCAACGGCAACTGGATAACGACAGCTATGACTATACCGTATTAAAACGGCTTGATTTTGGCGGCTGCCGCTTATCAATTGCCGTGCCACAGGAAGATGAATATCAGGGCCCTGCTTCATTAGACGGCAAGACCATTGCTACAACCTACCCAAGGTTGCTGGGCCGCTACTTAAAGCAGCAGGGTGTGAATGCCCGGGTGGTCAATTTAAAAGGCTCGGTTGAAGTTGCGCCACGTGCCGGCCTGGCCGATGCCATCTGCGATCTGGTTTCAACCGGTGCCACGCTGGAAGCCAACGGCTTAAAAGAAGTGGATGTGATTTATCGCAGCAAGGCCGTGCTTATTCAACGTAAAGGTTTAACTGACAGCAAACAGCTTAAACTGATAAACAAACTAATGCCGCGGATTAACGGGGTTATGCAGGCCAATGAAAGTAAATACATTATGCTGCATGCGCCACGCGCCAAACTGGACGAGGTGATTGCGTTACTGCCCGGCGCCGAAAACCCGACCATGCTGCCACTGGCAGGCAATGACAATATGGTAGCCATTCACGTGGTTAGCAGCGAAACCCTGTTCTGGGAAACCATGGAGCAATTAAAGGCACTGGGTGCCAGCTCTATTTTAGTGTTGCCAATCGAAAAAATGATGGAGTAACGATGGCTGATACCATGGCGAAAACGTCGGCGTCCCTGTTTAACTGGCCACAGCTTACTGCTGAGCAGCGACTCGCTGCGCTGGCCCGGCCTGAACTGCCTGACACAGCGGGTTTATCCGACCAGGTCCGCGCTATTATCGGTACCGTTAAACAGCAGGGCGACAGCGCGCTTCGGGCGTATAGCCGGCAGTTTGATGGCTTGGCTGATAATCCGCTACGGTTAAGCGACAGCAAAAAACGTAGTGTGCTGGCAACCTTATTACCGGAGCGCAAAGCCGCCATTGAGCTGGCGTATGATAATATCCGCAAGTTTCATGCGGCCCAGCTGCCCCGCGATATTGAAGTGGAAACCAGCAGCGGTGTGATTTGTCAGTTAAAAAGCCGGGCAATTAATGCTGTTGGTCTTTATATCCCGGGTGGCAGTGCGCCATTACCGTCTACAGTACTGATGCTGGGCGTACCAGCGCAGCTGGCAGGTTGCCCGCGCCCTGTATTGGTTACACCGCCTGGCAAACCAGCCGCTGATGATATTGCACCGGAAATTCTGTATGCGGCAGAGCTATGCGGTATTACAGAAATTTATACCATTGGTGGCGCCCAGGCGATTGCCGCACTGGCCTATGGCACCGAAACGATTGGCAAAGTAGATAAAATTTTTGGCCCCGGCAACCGTTTTGTCACCGAGGCAAAGCAACAGGTAAGTCAGGATGTCAAAGGCGCCATGATTGATATGCCAGCCGGCCCATCTGAAGTGCTGGTGCTGGCTGATAATACCGCAAATCCGGCTTTTGTTGCTGCAGACTTGCTCTCTCAGGCCGAACATGGCCCCGACTCCCAGGTCATTTTAGTCAGTGACAGTGCCGTGTTAATTGACGCCGTGCAGCAGGAAGTTGCCAGACAACTGGCTGAATTACCGCGCCAGGCTATTGCCGCAGCGGCGCTCAGTCACAGCCGCTATATTTTAACAGCCGATCTGGAGCAGGCTGTCGCTGTCACCAACGCCTATGCACCGGAGCATTTAATTGTGCAAACAGCGATTGATGCAGAGCTTATTGACCAGTTCAGCAGTGCCGCCAGCATTTTTGTTGGCCAGTGGACCCCCGAATCGGCCGGTGATTATGCCAGTGGTACTAACCATGTGCTGCCAACTTATGGCTACAGCAAAACGGTATCCAGTTTGTCATTAACTGACTTCTACCGGCGTTACACGGTACAAACATTATCAGCCACAGGTATGCGCAATATTGGCCCGGCTATTGTAACGCTGGCTGAGGCCGAAAGTCTGCAAGCCCATGCTAATGCAGTACGGCTGCGCCTGGCGGCGCTTGCTAACCTGACTGCAGATAACCAGACTACAGACAACAACAATTCACAGGACACAACAAAGGCGGAGATAAAGCATGTCTGAGCTAACCGTTTCTGAGGTAACCGCTTCTGAGGTAACCGCTTCTGAGGTAAACAGCCTGGCCCGGCAATTAGTAAAAGATCTGGTGCCGTATGCTTCAGCCCGCAGCAGCATGAGTGGTGGCGCTGTCTGGCTTAATGCCAACGAAAATGCGCTGGCACCGGCTTATCAGCTGGATGGCACCTTTAACCGCTATCCGTCATGCCAGCCCAAAGCCGTCATTAACGCTTATGCGGCTTATGCCGGCGTAAGCTCCGACCAGGTGCTGGTCAGCCGCGGCGCCGATGAAGGCATTGAGCTGTTAATCCGCAGCTTTTGCGAGCCAAAAACCGACAGCATTACCATTTGCCCGCCCACTTATGGTATGTATGCAATAAGTGCCGAGAGTAATCAGACTGCGGTGAATAAAGTGCTGCTTGATAATGAGCAGCTCGATCTGGACGGCATTTTTGCCACCCGGCCTAAGCTGGTGTTTATCTGCAGCCCGAATAATCCGACCGGTGATCTGATTCCACACCAGCAGATTATCGCGGTGCTGGAGCATTTTAAAGACAAAGCACTGGTAGTCGTCGACGAAGCTTATATTGAGTTTGCCCCCGAAGCGTCGGTAGTGCCACTGCTTAGTCGCTACCCGCATTTAGTGGTGCTGAGGACGCTGTCTAAAGCCTTTGGCCTGGCCGGGCTGCGCTGTGGCTTTACCCTGGCCGCACCTCAGATAATTAATGCGCTGAAAAAAATGATCGCGCCCTACCCGATTGCTGAGCCGGTGGCACAAATTGCCGCTCAGGCGTTATCAGCTGCTGGCATCCGGCAGATGCAGCAAAGTGTCACCACTATTAATCAGCTGCGAACCGACTTTATCACCGCTGCCAGGCAGATGCCGGGCGTGCAGAAAATATGGCCCAGTAATGCCAACTACATATTGCTGCAGGTGGCCGATGCGGCAGACTGTGTCGCTGCGCTGATTAAGGCTGACATTTTAATCCGCAATCAGTCCAGTCAGCTGGGGCTATCGCAGGTAGTGCGGGTGTCTGTTGGCAACGCCGCTGAGATGCAGCGCCTGACAGTGGCAATGCAACAGTATTTTTCAGCTGACAACACCGCTTTAAACAATCAACCAAAGAGAGAACATGCATGAGTGGCCAGCCTATTTTATTTATTGACCGCGATGGCACCATGGTGGAAGAGCCGCCGGTAGACAAGCAGCTCGACAGCCTGGAAAAGCTGGCTTACGAGCCCGGTCTGGTGCCTGCATTACTCAAACTGCAGGCCGCCGGCTACCGCCTGGTGATGGTAACCAATCAGGATGGTCTGGGAACCAGTAGCTTCCCGCGCGACACCTTTGATGCGCCGCACGACAAAATGATGCAGCTGTTAACCTCGCAAGGCATTCAGTTTGATGATGTATTGATTTGTCCGCACTTTGAACAGGACAACTGCAGCTGTCGCAAACCCAAGCTGGGGCTGGTAAAAGACTACCTGCAGCAAGGAAAAATCGACTTTACCAATTCATTTGTTATTGGTGACCGGCAAACCGATGTGCAACTGGCTGACAATATGGGGCTGCCATCATTTTTGTACAACCGTGATACCCTGGGCTGGCCTGAGATAACAAAACGGCTGCTCAGCCGCGGCCGCCAGGCCACCGTGCGCCGGACAACCCGCGAAACCGATATTGAAATCAGCGTTGATCTGGATAGCAGCGGCAACAACAGTTTTAATACCGGTGTCGGCTTTTTTGACCATATGCTGGAGCAAATTGCCACTCATGGCGGCTTTTCGCTGCAGGTAAAGGTTGAGGGCGATCTGCATATTGATGATCACCACAGTGTCGAAGATACTGCACTGGCGCTGGGACAGGCGCTGAAACAGGCGCTTGGCAATAAGCGTGGTATTAACCGCTTTGGTTTTGTGCTGCCAATGGATGAGTGCCGGGCCGAGTGCGTGCTGGATTTATCGGGCCGGCCGTTGTTTAAATTCGATGCCAACTTAGGCGAAGGCAGTGTCGGTGGCCTTAATCTGGAAATGGTGCCGCACTTTTTCCGTTCACTCAGCGATGCCATGTTAATCAGCCTGCACTTGTCTATTACTGACGGCAATAAACACCACATGGTAGAAGGCCTGTTTAAAGCCTTTGGCCGGGCATTGCGCCAGGCCATTACTATCTCTGGTGAAGCATTGCCAAGCTCCAAAGGAGTACTGTAATGCAGTTGGTGATTGTTGATACCGGCTGCGCCAATATCAGCTCGGTTTATTTTGCCTTTAAACGACTTGCGGTTGAGGCAACGATCAGCCGTGATGCGGCGGTAATTAAAGCCGCCGATAAAGTGGTATTGCCGGGTGTCGGCACCGCCCACAATGCTATGGCGCAACTGCAGCATGGCGAACTTATCGAGACTTTGCAGGGCTTACAACAACCGCTGCTGGGGATTTGCTTAGGTATGCAAATGTTAACCAGCCACAGTATGGAAGGTGACGTGCCGTGTTTAAACCTGATCCCGGGACGGGTACTGCCAATGGAAAGTGCCGGTCTACGCTTACCGCATATGGGCTGGAATACTCTGCATAATATCAGCAGTCATCCACTGATGAAGGGTTTTACCAGCATTGATTATCTGTATTTTGTCCATAGTTTTGCGGTCGCGCCGGGTGAGCATGCGCTGGCACTGTGTAACTATGGTAGCGATTTTGCCGCAGTTATTGGCAAAGATAACGTTGCAGGTGCGCAGTTTCACCCGGAGCGCTCCGGTAAAACGGGCGCCCGCTTATTACAGAATTTTCTGGAGTGGCAATTGTGATTATCCCGGCAATAGATTTAATAGACGGTACTGTGGTACGCCTGTATCAGGGGCGTTACGACAGCACCACTGAATACCAGTTCAGCCCGCTTAGCTTACGCAACCAGTATGCCCAGGATGGCAGTGACTGGCTGCATATTGTCGACTTATCCGGTGCTAAAGATGCCAGCAAGCGACAGCTGGCACTGTTAACAGAGCTGATGACAGCATCTCCGCTGCATATTCAGGTTGGCGGCGGCGTTCGCTCTGAGCAGGATGTTATTGATTTACTCGACGCCGGTGCCGGCCGGGTAGTCATTGGCAGCCTGGCTATTCGTGAGCCAGAGCTGGTGCAGAGCTGGATCGGTAAATACGGTGGCGAGCAGATTGTACTGGCACTTGATGTAGCGATTAATGATAAAGGGCAGAAAACCCTGCCCTCCCACGGCTGGATTGAGCAATCTAACATTACCTTAGAGCAAGTGCTGGACGATTACATCGGAGCTGGCGCAAAACATGTGCTATGCACGGATATCAGCCGCGATGGTACCTTGAGTGGTTCAAACGTGGCGCTTTACCGTGAGCTTACCGCCCATTACCCGCAAATTCAGTGGCAGGCATCCGGCGGTATTGGCTCGCTGGATGATATTAAAGCGTTAACAGGTAGTGGCGTGGCTGGCGTTATCCTCGGCCGCTCGTTACTGGAAGGTAAGTTTACCCTGAAGGAGGCCATTGCATGCTGGCAAAACGGTTAATTCCCTGTTTAGATGTGCGCGATGGCAAGGTGGTTAAAGGCGTCCAGTTCCGTAACCATGAAATTATCGGCGATATTGTCCCCTTAGCCCAGCGCTACGCCGAAGCCGGCGCTGATGAGTTGGTGTTTTACGATATTACTGCCTCGAGCGATGGCCGGGTGGTGGATAAAAGCTGGGTACGGCGGATTGCTGAAGTAATTGATATCCCGTTTTGTGTCGCAGGTGGCATTAAAAGTGTGGTCGATGCCGGCAAAATCCTGGAAATGGGCGCTGATAAAGTCTCGATTAACAGCCCTGCCCTGGCGCGGCCTGAACTTATCAGCGAGCTTAATCATGTGTTTGGCCAGCAGTGTGTGGTGGTTGGCATCGACAGCTTTTTTGATGTCGCTTCGGGCCAGTATCAGGTATACCAGTTTACCGGTGATGAAAGCCGTACCCAGAAAACCCGCTGGCTTACCCGCGACTGGGTGGCTGAGGTGCAGGCACGGGGCGCCGGAGAAATTGTGCTAAATTGCATGAATCAGGATGGCGTGCGCCAGGGTTATGATATTGCCCAGCTGAAAAGCATTCGTGATGTCTGCCGGGTACCGTTAATTGCCAGTGGCGGTGCCGGTACTATGGAACATTTTACTCAGGTGTTTCAGCAAGCTGATGTCGACGGCGCGTTGGCGGCCAGTGTATTTCACAAAGCGATTATTGAGATTGCCGCGCTGAAAGCGAAACTGATTGCCGATGGAGTAAGTATCAGGCCATAGCGCCTTGTTTTACGCTGAAGCTCTCTGACACGACTCTGATGCGGACTGAGGCAAGCGCTTCGAAAACGCAATCGCTGCGTACATTTTTTCTGCGACACGCCATAAACCGTCCATGGAGCTCGGTTCCGGCCATCCATGGCCTGCAACGGTCGCTGAAAAAAGTACATCCGCGCTTGCTTTGCTTGTGCCAGCCGCAAAGCGAATGTCTCCAGCGTCGAGGCTTAGCTGCTAAACAGAGCGTCTGTGGCAGGGATGCCACAGAGGAGCCTACAAGGATGTATTTACGGCGTCTCTGTGTGCAACTAAGCCTCAGAGCCAGAACAGCTGTACATTGGCAAAAAAATAAATATAAGGTTACCTATGAACCAAGAACAAATCAGCCAGCTTAGCTGGCCCGAAAACCAGTTACTGCCGGCAATAGTGCAGCACGCCGTTTCCGGTAAAGTGCTGATGCAGGGCTATATGAACCCGCAAGCACTTGAACATACCCTGCAAAGCGGCCAGGTGACCTTTTTCAGTCGCAGCAAACAGCGGCTGTGGACCAAAGGCGAAAGTTCCGGCAATACGTTGCAATTGGTCAGCATTGCCAGTGATTGCGATGCCGACAGCATTTTAGTGCTGGCTCAGCCCAACGGCCCTACCTGCCATGTTGGTACTGAAACCTGCTGGCATGACAATGCAGCAAACAGCCCGCAGCTGAGTTTTTTGTATGATTTAGAGCATGTTATTCAAAGCCGCGAAGGTGCGGATCCGGCCAGCAGTTACACGGCCAGCCTGTTTGCTAAAGGGGTAAAACGAATCGCCCAGAAAGTCGGCGAAGAAGGCGTGGAATCGGCGCTGGCGGCAATGGCCGGTGACCGGGAAGAGCTGGCCAATGAAGCGGCCGATCTAATCTTTCACCTGCTGGTATTGTTGCGCAGCCAGAAATTAGAACTGAATGATGTCATCCAGGTATTACAACAACGGCATAAATAAGCCGCTGCAGGGTAGCGCTTGAATAGCACTACCCTGCTAACTTAACTTAATCTATCGACATCCAGTGCTGTACTGCTGAAGCCAGCTCATCCGGGTGAAACTTGGCAATAAACTGGTCGGCGCCGACTTTTTTCACCATTGCTTCGTTAAATACACCGCTCAGTGATGAATGCAGCACAATATGGACATTTTTCAGATGTTCATGCGCTTTAACTTCCGCGGTCAGGGTGTACCCATCCATTTCCGGCATTTCAATATCAGAAATCAGTAGCGGTACCTGGTCGGAAATGTCGCCGCCCACTTCCTCTGCTTTGGCTGTTAACCAGTCCAGTGCCAGCCGGCCATCATTCACCAGCTCAACGTTTATACCAATTGAACTGAGCGCCCGTTTCACCTGATTGCGCGCTACAGCTGAGTCATCTGCAACCAGTACTGTCAGTTTAGATAAATCACGCTCTGATTTGCGCTGCTTAATGGTTTCACTGACTTCCTCATCGGGGGGAGATATTTCTGCAAATACCTTTTCCACATCCAATATCTGCACAAGTTTATCGTCCAGCTGGGTTACCGCGGTCAGATAGTGACTGCGCCCTGCCCCTTTTGGTGGAGGCAGTATCTGCTCCCAGTTAATATTAACGATGCGATCAATACCACCAACCAGAAAGCCCTGAGTGGTACGGTTATACTCAGTCACCAGAATATAAGCTTTGCTCAGATCTTCAATCGATTTGCCACCCGTGGCTTTACTTAAATCGATAACAGTAACCGGTGTACCACGCAAATGGGCAATACCCCGGACATGAGCATTTGCACCGGGCATATCGGTCAGTTGCGGGCACTGAATAACCTCCCGCACCTTAAATACGTTAATGCCATAGGGTTGCTGACCGGTTAAGCGGAAAATCAGTAATTCCAGACGGTTCTGACCCACAATATTGGTTCTCTGGTCGACCGAACTCATTAATGAACTCATGGTGCTTCCTCACTGCAACCTGGGTTGCGTTAAAATCAGGTCTCAAATTTTGAACTTACCGTTACCAGCGATTCGGACAGTACCCGTAAGTCGTCTGATATACCATGGACACTTAACTGCAAGCTCTTGGTTTGGGCAAATGATCCTATCATTTTAGCGGTATTACTGGCTATTTGCTCGGCAACCATGGTTTGTTGTTCCGTCGCTGCAGCAATCTGCGCATTTAACATGCTGATTTGCTGCACTTCATGATTAATTTGCTCAATCGAGCTGCCTGCGTCGGCAGCCAGACTGGCTGAATGTTCGGCATTACTTACCGCCTGACTCATAATACTGACCGCACCACTGACATTATCGTTCAGTTGGCGCAATACTTCCTGCACCATGGTGACTGATTTCGCTGTTTTTGACGATAAGTTGCGCACTTCATCTGCTACCACTGAAAACCCCCTGCCGTGTTCACCAGCCCTGGCAGCTTCAATGGCGGCATTCAATGCCAGTAAATTGGTTTGATCAGCAATATCATTAATACTTTTCAGAATGTCCGTAACGTTTTTGGTTTTCTCCGCCAGCTCAGTAATAACGTCCTGCGCGTGCTTTATTTCATCAGATAAACCCTGCGAGTATTTCACGGCATGACTGGTTTTATCCAATCCCAGCTTCGCCAGTTCGTTAGCTTTGCCGGCGCCGCTGGCCGCATCGTTGGCCGACTGACTGATATCCTGCACCGATAACTGCATCTCCGCCATGCTGTGGCTGACGGTCTCAGAGTTATCAGATTGTTCCAGAGTCATTTTCTCCATGTTATTCATGCCTGAAGCCAGGTCTTTAGCACTGCGGTTAAGCGGCTCTATCGTTTTCGCCAGATCGTTAAACGACGTTTGCAGCATCTGGATAAACAAATTAAATTGTTTCGCTACTACCCCGAGCTCATCGTTGCCGGTTACCGGCAAGCGGCTGCCCAGATTGCCTTTACCACTGGCAAGTTCTGCCAGCGATACCCCAAGTGTTTTGGCGGAATTGCTGATCCGGCTGGCAATAAAATGCCCCAACCCTGCAGTTAACAGGATCAGTACGCTGCCCAGTGCCAGAATAACTGTTAAAGCCAAATCCATATTGCCCGACATATCTTCAATTGCCTGGGAAAAACGCGCATCAGCCTGCTGTTCAAACTCAGCAAACCGACTGTTCAGACGTTCAAACTGTTCAGTTTTGGTCGCCACACTGGCCTGAATTTTGGCGAAATCAACATTACCGTCAATAAATTGCTGGGCGATACCACCGGCCAGCGCGGCATAGGCGGCTGCATCCCGCTGCAATTCATCAAGTAAACTCTGCTGAGAAGGATTCAGGGTTTTCAGCCGGTTCAGGTTTTGCTGCAGCTTGGCACTATGTTGTTGCGCAGTCGCCAGCAAATCAGGATCTGATAAGGTTACTGCCTGGGTAAAAAACTCATCCAGCGAATTAAACCCTGAATGCACCTGTGAAGCCAGTTTTGATGTTTCATACATGTAATCCCGCATACTTTGAGTGGTTGCGTTATTCTTAGCGGTAAAATAAACACTGACCGCCACTACCGTTGAGAATGCGATAACTGCCAGCCCGATAACCAACCAGATCTTCATTACTATCGACATATTTTTCATAACAATACTCTTTTATGCCCACCAGCTAACTGCCTGGAAAACCGCTGTCAGTTAAGGGTAAGGACTACTTTGACAGCATCTGTCACGCTGGCGGCATCAACATAGCCCACCGCATTGGGGTTTTGGGCTACGTAATCAATTACTGCTGCTTCTGTTGCCAGCTCCAGCGGCGGGGTTCCCTTACCGGTGAAAACCAGTTTCGACCAATGGGCTTTTAACTGAGCGGAAGAACGACCGACGCCTTTTTCATCAAACTGACCACGCAGCGGTGAACTTTCGGCAATATTAACTGCAGCAAGTGCCGAGGAACGACCGGTATAAAGTCGGGTCAGTTCATCAGGCGTAACGGTCACAGCGTTGGCCGGATTAACGATAACAGCGATGTCAGCATTAAGCGGCAATACCGTGCCTGAAGCCGCAAGGAGTAAAACAATGGCTAAGAATCTGCTTAACATATAGGCTCCTTAAAAAACCAAATCAACACCAAATGCCAATACGCCATTACGCTGGCCGGTTGTCTCATTATCTTCTGAACTGAATTGCGCTTTAAACGCGGCAGAAGGGTGAAAGTCGTAGCGAACACCAAGGTTCCAGGTGCTGGCATCCCGCTCCTGAGTTGCCACCAAACCTTGCACCGGCATCAGCAGCTGTGGTGGTAATACGGTGGTATAGGGCTGATAGATGCTGACTACGGCATCATTATTTTCGCGCTCATAGGAAATATAAGGGGTAAAACTATCAAACCGTTTACCGAGTGATGCATACCAGTTTTTCTGAATTGAGATAAAACTGTCCTCAACTTCAACCCGGGTATATTCAGCGACGGCGATCCAGTCACTGTCATCGTATGTCAGGCCAACCCCAATAAAATTTGAACTCTCGTCATCAATATCAATGGCGGTAACCAACGGCGTCAGGCCATTAGCCGTCAGCGCCTGATACAGATTGCCGACAGTAAAACCCGGAGCCAGGGTGACAGGTAAGGTATCAATACTGGTTTTACCGGTTAAATAGGCAAAGCGGGCACTGAACGCATCTTTTGCCAGCTCCCAGGTAACCCCGGCTACGTTGTCAATCTGAGCACTGACCTGGACGCCGCTTAGACTGGCATTACCATCGTAACCACCGAAAATCAGTTGCAGGGTCGAGTCGACACTACCGATCTGAGCAGTGCGATAAAAGGTCAGCCCCTCTATGGTGTCAAACCCCAGCCCATAAACCCCTTGCGGAACCCGTAACCAGTCGTAGGCATAGCCAACATCTTTAAAGTCAGAGTATTTATAAAAAGGGGTACGCAGCCGGCCGGCATTAATCGTCATATTGTCACTGAGCTGATAACTGATAAAAGCCCATTCAAAGCCGACATCAAAGTCGTCCCGGCCCCTGCCCAGTAGCTGCGCAGTAACCGATAACTTGTCACCAAGATCGGATTTAACCTGCAGCGCAATCAGGCTTTCGTTTTTAAAATCAAGGGTATCATCATAACCATACAATCGCTCATCACTGCCGGTAGTCATACCTGCTTTAATAGAAGCGAAACCGTTAATTGTTGTGTTGGCATACGCAGTGGCGGGGATTAGAGCAACTGCAAGGGACAGGGCTAACAAACTTTTTCTCATTATTACCTCACTGAACGGGACTTACGCCTGATTTCAAACATCATCAGCAACAGATGTCGACATTACCAGTATGAAACAACTGGCTATTTTCAGTACTTGCTAAACCTAGCTTAGGCTATAACCGGCAAAATAGGCATATCTTTTGATTAAATTTATTTGTTCCAGCGCAAACCAGACTGAAATTAATTAAGATACTACTTAATTAGAGCAAGTAATTATGCCCCTTCCTAAAGATGACAACCTGACGTGCAAAACCGGATGCTTAACTGATAATAAGACAACAGTGCTGACCGGCATCTTGACAAGCTGCTGGCAGGCGTCGAGTATAACGATGATCTGCGTATGGTGCGCTATAACTAAAAAGTAAGAGCAATTATGAAAAAATCTCTGTTAATACTGGCCCTGACCAGCAGTTTTGCTATGGCTGACGAGGGCATGTGGATGCCGCAACAGCTGCCCGACATTGCCAGCGAATTAAAAGCTGCCGGTTTAGAACTGGACCCGGCTAACCTGACCAAACTCACTGAATTTCCGATGGCGGCTATTGTCAGTCTGGGCGGATGTTCTGCCTCGTTTATTTCCCCTGATGGCCTGGTGGTCACTAACCACCATTGCATATATAACAGCGTCGCCCACAACTCTACCCCGGAAAACGATTTGCTTGCCAACGGTTTTCTGGCGTCGACTAAAGCTGACGAGGTTGCCGCGGCGCCAGGCAGCCGGGTATATGTGACCAAAGCGGTTGATAACGTTACGCCACAGATTATTGATGCAGCAACGGCCAGATTAAGCGGCAAATTGCGAATTGATGCGATTGAAGCAAATCAGAAAAAATTAATCGCCGAATGTGAGCAGGATGAAGGCCATCGTTGCCGGGTAGCCGCATACTATGGCAGCCTGGAATATTACCTGATAAAACAACTTGAAATAAAAGACGTCCGGCTGGTCCATGCCCCTGCTGAGGGTGTAGGCAAATTTGGCGGTGATACCGATAACTGGATGTGGCCTCGCCATACCGGCGATTACGGTTTTTTACGGGCCTATGTCAGTCCGGAGGGTAAATCTGCCGACTACCATGCTGATAACGTGCCTTATCAGCCGGACCATTATCTGAAGCTGGCCAATGAAGGCTTGCAGGAAGGTGATTTTGTTATGGCATTGGGTTACCCGGGCCGCACTAACCGGCACCGGCTACCTTCTGAAGTCAGTGAAACTTTCGAATGGAGCTACCCGAATACAGTACAACAGTTCAAAGATACCCTGGCGATTATTGACCGGGTAACGGCCACCAATAAAGACGCCGAGCTGAAATATGCCAGCCGGGTTGCCGGACTGAATAACTATATGAAAAACCGTCAGGGTATGCTGGACAGTTATGCTCAGAGTGACTTTTTACAACGCAAAACAGCAGAGCACCAGGCACTGACCAGCTGGGTAAACAGCAGCAGGGAAAACAAAAAAGCCTATGCCAAAGATTTAGCCACTATTGAGAAACTGCTGGCTGAACAACATCGCCAATCAAGAGCAGATTACGCTCTGAATAATGCCACCCCGCGCCTGTTAAATGTGGCGCGCTCGTTGTACCGGTTAGCCCAGGAAAGCACCAAACCTGATCCAGAGCGTAAAGCTGGCTATCAGCAACGGGATATTCCACGTTACAAAGCCTTTGTTGCCGGCATGGAGCGAAACTTTGATGTCAGCGTGGAAAAAGCGCTGGACTTACATAATCTGACTAAATACGTTGCCCTGCCCAAAAAACAACGTAATGCGGAGTTTGACAGCGCCCTTGGCATTAAAGGCAATATGAGTCAGAGCGAACTGACAGCACTGATTGACAGCTGGTATGCCGATACCCGCTTAACTGACCTGAGCAGCCGGCAAGCGTTGATCGATGCCAGCCCGGCTGAGTTCAGCCAGAACGCTGATCCGTTTGTGATGGCGGCAGTTGCCCTTTACAAATCTGACTTAAAACAGGAAGCGGCAGAAGAGGAACTTGCCGGCAAAATTCAACAGGCCTATGCCAGCTATATGCGAGCGAAAATTGCTTTTATGCAGAATAAAGGTCAGGCAGTTTACCCTGATGCTAACAGCACGCTTCGGGTTACCTACGGCAATGTCAAAGGTCGGGCCCATGGCAATGAAGATGGCAACGCCTGGGCCCCGTTCACCACGCTCCGCGGGATTACCGCCAAGGCAACGGGTGAAGGTGAATTCAACGCGCCAGCGGAGCAACTTGCGGCAATAAAAGCGAAAAACTACGGCCCCTATCTGGCACCTGAGCTAAATTCAGTACCCGTTAATTACCTTGCTACCCTGGACATTACCGGTGGTAATTCCGGCTCTGCCATTTTAAACAGTAAGGCTGAGTTTGTCGGTCTGGCTTTTGATGGCACACTCGACTCTATTATCTCAGACTGGGACTACAATCCGGCTAATACCCGTTCTATTCAGGTGGATTTGCGCTTTATGCTATGGCAAATGCAGCAGGTGGATAACGCGAAGGCGTTGTTGCAGGAAATCGGTGTTAACTAACTGCTGCTGATGCTTAGCTGTATTTGTAGCATCTTTTGGAAAACCTCTGCCTGGCAGAGGTTTTTTTCATTAAAAAATACTGAAAACTGGTGAAGTCTGACAGCGCGGGCTAAAGTTAAAGTGCCATGGCCAAACACAGTAAGTATTTGCAAAAAGAATCCAGCTTAATTCAAATGCTTGATCCTCTGTCCGCTGACTGGAATAACTCGCAGCGTTCAGGCCCCGACAATACCGCACACACTCTGGCGGCAGAAATTGACTTTTCCCGTTTAAACAGCCTGTTTGATCACTTTTTGCAGGCCATGGGCATTGCTATTGCGCTGGTTGGGCTGGACGGCAAAATCCTCGCCTCTTCTAAATGGCAGCGTGCCTGTATCCAGTTTCACCGGGCAAATGAAAGCAGCCGGCAACGTTGTCTTGAAAGTGATACCGACCTGGCAAGCCAGCTGCAACAAGGCAGCAATTATGCTTTATATAAATGCCGAAATGGCTTAACAGATTGCTCAAGCCCGCTGATTATTGATGAGATACATGTCGCCAATTTATTTATTGGCCAGTTTTTTCTGGCTGAACCCGATATCAGATTCTTTACCCAACAAGCGAAAGAACTGGGGTTTGATACCGAAAAATATCTTAGCGCAATAGCAGAAGTGCCAATAGTGGCCGAAGAAAAACTGCCGGCACTGCTGAACCTGCTAACGTCATTGGCCCAACAGATTGCTGAGCTGAGTATGGCTAATCAGCGATATGTTCGGACCATCAGTTCTGTTGGCAAGCAAGTCGCTGAACGGACTCAGGAGCTGGAGCTGCAAAACCTGATATTAAGCAAAATAAGTCAGGGTGCCAGCCTGATTGATATCTTAAACTGTATGGTACAACAAATTGAATTACTGCATCCCGAAATGCGTTGCTCAGTGTTGTTACTGGACAACAATGGTTTGGTTTTACGCCATGGCGCCGCGCCCTCACTGCCTGATTTTTACAATCAGGCCGTTGATGGCCTGGCCATTGGTATCGGCCAGGGGTCTTGCGGCACAGCTGCGTTTACCGGTGAGCCGGTAATTGTTGAAGACATTAACAGCCATCCATACTGGCAACCTTTTCTGGAATTAACTAAGGCGGCTAATCTGGCCGCCTGCTGGTCACAACCGATAAAAAATGCCGCCGGAAAAGTACTGGGTACCTTTGGTATCTATCACAGTGAACCCTGTCAGCCCACAGCCAGTCAGCGCCAGAAAATAAGCCAATACAGCAACCTGGCTGAACTGGCCATCGATCGCAGCTTATCGGCTGAAAAAATTCGCCGACTGGCGTTTTACGATGATTTAACTGGCCTGCCAAACCGGCGCTTACTGGAAGAGCGCCTGCAGCAGGCGATTATTAGCAGTAAACGCAGCAATAACTATTGTGTGATGATGTTTATCGACTTAGATAATTTCAAACCCGTCAATGATTTATATGGCCACAAAGCCGGTGATCAAGTGCTGTCTCAGGTGGCTGAGCGGATCAGACAAGTTGTGCGCGAAGCCGATACGGTAGGCCGTTTTGGCGGTGATGAGTTTATTGTGCTGCTCCATGAAGTCGCCAGCAGCGAAGTCCCTTGCAAACAGCGCGCCGAGCAGGTCGCAATAAAAATAGCGGCCACGATTAGTGAGCCGCTGCTTATCGGCACAGAAAACCCGCTAAGCCACCGCTGTACCAGCAGTATTGGCCTGGTGCTGTTCAGTGGCGAGCAGTTAGCCGCTGAGCTGTTGCTACGTCAGGCTGATGCGGCGATGTACCAGGCGAAAAGTCGGGGTAAAAACCAGCGTTGCTGGTATCAGCCCTGAGCGCTGGTTTTCAGCAGGCGCGCGGCCAACCGGACAAAGTCTGATGATGTCAGAATACCACTAATTTTATTATCAGCGTCAACCACCGGTAAGCAGCCATGGCGATTGGATACAAAATAATCAGCAACTTCAATCAATGGCTGCTCCGCGGTTACGGCGGCGAAATCAGTTGCCATTAACTCACTTACCAATACCTGTCTTTCTTTGCGTTCCAGCGCTGCAGCGCCATACTGAGCCATTAGCCCCATGACTTTGGCAATCATAATTTTCTGGGTCAGCATACCTGCCAATTCACCATTAGCGTCAATTACCGGAATATGCCGCACGTTCTTCTCGCGCATTAAGTCATGGGCATCTTTTAAGCTGTCACTGCGCAGCACGCACAGGGGATCAGCAGTCATTAATTCGGCAACGGTGGCAATAGTCATAAAAATAACTCCTTGTCAGATTAAAATCATTATCTGATTAAAGGTATAGCGAATATTTTAGAGTATTGCCTGATGCCAGATCACGTTTTATGGCAACAACCAACCGTTTTTAATTGATATTGTCAGTACAGCGGCAATGACCACTAAACCGCTGCTACTGAGCAACAGTACTAGTAACATCACTGCGTCTGGCAAAGATTTTCAAATAACGTGTTACTAAATTTCACAAAAGCAGACAGCAATAACAGTTATACTTAGCCCTGATATTTGATAAGGAGAGTCCATGTTTAAGCGCATGTTTCTGATGCTGATTATTGCTGGCCTGATTTTTGGCGGCATTTTCGGTTATAAGGCGGTTGGTAATTATTTTATGAACCAGTATTTTGACACTATGCCAATGCCGGTTGCCACTATTACCGCAACAACCGTCAGCACCGCCCAGTGGCAGCCGTTTGTCAGTGCGGTGGGCAGTTTTGCCGCAGTCAACAGTACTGAACTTTCCACTGAAGCCAGCGGCATTATTACCAGCATTCAATTCGATAATGGCAGTGAAGTTCGCCGCGGCGAGTTGCTGCTGACCCTGGACGACAGTGTGGATCAGGCAGATTTAACCCGGCTGACAGCGGCCAGTAAGCTGGCCGAGCTTGAACTGGACCGGTTACAAACCTTGCTACGGGACAAAGGTGTATCAGAGCTGGATGTCCGACGCCGGGAAAGCGAAGCCGCGCAGGCGCTTGCTGCTGTTAAGTCGCAGCAAGCACGCATTGCCCAGAAAACTATCCATGCGCCTTTTGATGGCATTACCGGTATTCGCCAGGTCAGCCTGGGCCAGCTGGTATCGCCCGGTGACAATGTGGTGTTGTTGCAATCGCTTGATCCGATTTATCTTAATTTCAGCTTGCCTGAGCAGCAACTTGCCAGCATAAACAAAGGCCAGCAACTGACCGTCAGCGTTGATGCCTGGACCGGCCAGCAATTCAGCGGCGAAATAACCGCTATTGCCCCGGCGGTGCGTCAGTCAAGCCGCAGTATTGAAGTGCAGGCGACTTTTGCTAACCCGGAGCATAAACTTCGGCCCGGCATGTTTGCCCGGGTACAAATGGACACCGGTGAAAGTAATCAGGTTACCCTGGTACCACAAACGGCGATTCAGTTTAATCCTTACGGTAATTCGGTTTTTTTAATCCGCGATACCGACGGCAAACTGACGGCTCATCAGCGTTTTGTCAGCACCGGTCAGAGCCGCGGCGACCTGGTTGCGATTACTGCTGGTCTTGAACCTGGCGACAGGGTCGCTACTTCGGGTTTGCTGAAACTACGTAACGGTGCTCAGGTTAAAATCAGCGACAATGAACTGGCAACACCCACTGCTGATCCTGCCCCAGAACCGGCCAACCAGTAAGGATTAATCATAATGCGCTTTACTGATGTATTTATTAATAAGCCTATTCTGGCGTCGGTTGTCAGCTTATTTATTATTTTACTGGGCCTGCGGGCCATTATGGACATGAATGTCCGGCAGTTTCCGGAAATTCAGAATGCGGTGGTAACAGTCAATACTGTCTATGTTGGTGCCGATGCCGATCTTATTCAGGGTTTTATCACCACGCCGCTGGAGCGGGAAATAGCCTCAGCAGAGGGTATCGATTATCTGGTGTCCACCTCGGTAGCCGGTTCCAGCAGCATTGAAGCCTTTTTACGGCTAGATTACGATCCGAATGAAGCACTGACCCAGATAGCCGCTCAGGTTAATAAAGTTCGCTCAGAGCTGCCTGAAAATGCCCGCGACCCGGTTATTTCTCTTAAGGTAGGCCAGGATACCGCGGCGATGTACCTGTCGTTTTATTCAGAAGTTTTAGGTAATAACCAGATCACCGACTACCTGGTGCGGGTGATTGAACCGCAACTGGCTACCATTCCGGGCGTGCAACGGGCAGAAATTCTGGGTGCCCGTACTTTTGCGATGCGAATTTGGCTCGACCCTGCAAAAATGGCGGCATTTGGGATTACCGGCTCAGATATCAGTAACGCTCTGCGCACGAATAATGTGCTGGCAGCACTTGGCCGCACCAAAGGCCAGATGGTCGCAGTGGATTTAAACGCTGCCACCGATTTACGCAGTGCAGAACAATTTGCCGACTTAGTGATAAGTGCTGACAGCAGCACGCTGGTGCGGTTAAAAGACGTTGCCACGGTTGAGCTTGGTGCTGAAAGCTATGACAGCTCAGTCAGCTTTAACGGCCTGGCGGCGACCTTTATGGGTATTGAGATATCGCCCGATGCTAATGCGCTGGATGTAATAGCGCAAGTCAGAACAGTATGGGATCGCGATATTATTCCGCAATTACCTGAAGGACTGGATGCCGACATCCCTTATGACTCTACCGAGTATATTGAAAACGCTATTGACGAAGTCGTTATTTCAATCGTGCTGGCGCTGGTCATCGTTATTCTGGTGATCTATGCCTTTTTAGGCTCAATGCGCAGTGTCATTATTCCGGCTGTGGCGATACCGGTATCGCTCATCGGTACCTTCTTTTTAATGTGGCTGCTGGGCTTTACCATTAACCTGCTCACCTTACTGGCGATGGTGCTGGCTATTGGTATTGTAGTCGATGATGCCATCATTATGCTGGAAAACATTCACCGCCATATTGAAGAGGGCAAATCACGAACAGAAGCTGCTATCCAGGGCGCCCGTGAACTGGCCTGGCCGATTATCACTATGTCTACTACCCTGGTTGCGGTGTTTTTACCTATCGGCTTTGTCGGTGGCTTAACCGGGGTATTGTTTGTTGAATTTGCCTTTACCCTGGCGGCCTCAGTGATTTTATCCGGGGTAGTCGCCCTGACCCTGTCGCCGGTGATGTGTGCCTATATTTTAAAAGGGCACCAAAGCGGCGACCAGGCGGAGAATTCGCTGGAACACTGGCTGGACCAACGCTTTGACAAGCTGAGAAACGGCTATCAGCGCCAGTTGCATGGCACTCTTAATTATCTGCCGGTGGTGCTGACGTTCGGTGCCATTGTGCTGGTGTCATGTTACTTTTTATTTGTCACCAGCCCGTCAGAACTGGAACCAGCAGAAGATCAGGGCTTTGTGTTCTCTATTCTGGAAGCCGACAGCTTTGCGACCCTCGATTATCTGGAAAGAAATACCAGCGAACTGAATAAGCTGAGCACTGTCGCCCCGGAAATTAAAAATATCTTCATTATTAACGGCACAGGCAGTACCAACAATGCGATTGCCGGTTTTGTGCTGGCACCGTGGGACCAGCGCGAGCGCACGACAGCCACAGTACTGGAGCAGGATATTCAGCCCTTTATGGCTGACCTGCCGGGCATTAACAGCTTTGCGCTGATCCCCCCTTCTCTGCCTTCGCCGGGTGGTGGTACGCCGGTCGAATTTATTGTTGGTTCAACCCAACCCTTTGCGGCGCTGCAAGAGGTGGTACAGGAAATGCTGGGCCGGGCGATGGCTTCTGGCCGATTTATTTTTGTCGACAGTGATTTAAAAATAAACCGGCCGCGGCAGACCGTGCAGGTCGACCGGGAAAAGGCCGCGCTGATGGGCGTGTCAATGCAGCAAATCGCTGCCGATCTGGGCAGTTTAATGTCAGGCGCCGATGCCGGTCGTTTTGCCCTGGATAACCGCTCATACCGGGTTATTCCGCAGGTAGCGCGCAGCGAGCGGTTAAACCCGCAGCAGCTGAAAGACTTTTATACCCGTAACCGTGAAGGTGAACTGGTTCCTCTGTCTGCCCTTGTCAGCTTAACTGAATCTGTGCAGCCACAGGCATTAAAAGGTTTCCAGCAGCTGAATGCAGTGAAGATATCAGGCGTACCGCGTCCGGGAGTACCGCTGGGTGAAGCGCTGGCAGTACTGGACCAGATCGCTGCCGAAGTAATGCCCGCGGGGTTCAGTGTTGATTACGCTGGTCAGTCACGTCAGTTCAAAGCCGAGGGACAGCAACTGGTTGTCACCTTCTTTTTTGCGCTGATCGTTATCTTCCTGATCCTGGCTGCCCAGTTTGAATCGTTTAAAAACGCCATCATCATTATGGTCACGGTGCCAATGAGTGTATGCGGGGCACTTATTTTTACCAGCCTGGGCTTTACCAGTATTAATATTTACACCCAGGTCGGGTTGCTGACTCTGGTAGGGCTGATTGCCAAGCACGGTATTCTGATTGTTGAATTTGCCAACCAGCTGCAAGTTGACGGGCGCAGCAAGCGTGCCGCAATTGAAGAAGCCACGGCTATCCGCTTGCGGCCAATTTTAATGACCACCGCTGCCACAGTGCTGGCCATGATCCCATTGCTGATAGCCACCGGTGCCGGTGCCGGCTCCCGCTATGCTATGGGCCTGGTTATCGCCAGTGGCATGACCATCGGTACGCTGTTTACCCTGTATGTGGTGCCGGCCATGTACCTGCTGCTGGCGCGAGATTATCAGTTACAGCCAGAGCCCGGCGCTGCAACAGCAGTCAGCCATAGTGAGTAGCAACTAACCGCCATCCAGGTCAGTTCATAAAGCCTGTCAGCGCGTGCTGACAGGCTTTTTTTTGACCAGACTGATCGTTTTTCGCTGCCGTCACGTTAATAGCACCGACAACTTTGTCCTGAACAATGTAACAGAAGGAAACATTATGAGAGTCTCACAATTACTTACCGGTTCGCTGTTGCTCGCTTCGTTTATGCTGACTGTGCAGGCGCACAATCACAAAAAATCTGCTGATATTGTTGATACTGCCGTTGCTGCAGGCGATTTTTCTACACTGGTTACTGCGGTTAAAGCCGCTGATTTAGTCGACACCTTAAAAGGTAAAGGCCCGTTTACTGTTTTTGCCCCGAACGATGCTGCATTTGCCAAAATTCCAGCAGCTGACTTAAATGCATTACTTGCCGATAAAGCCGCATTAAGTAAAGTACTTACCTACCATGTAGTAGCAGGTAAAGTGATGGCGGCTGATGTAGTAAAAATGGACTCTGCCACTACGGTGCAGGGCCAGGATGTGACTATTGAAGTTAAAATGGGCAAAGTCTACGTCAATGGCGCGGAAGTTATCGCTACCGATATCAAAGCCAGCAATGGTGTGATCCATGTGCTGGACAGTGTCATTATGCCAAAAATGTAACTTGCGTTTTGGAACGCTTTTAAACTTGCGCTTTGAAATTAGTGCTCTGTGATCACCGGTGGGGCTGCTTTAGCCCTGCCGGCTGTTAACGAACTGCCAAGCGATGCCACAATCACCAGTAAAATCGCCAGCCATTGCCACACCGTTAGTAGCTCCGCCAGAAACAGCAATCCTGCCAATGCGGCGATAGCCGGCTCCATACTCATAAAGACACTGAAGTTCTGTGATGTCATATGCCGCAGCGCCACCATCTCGAGCGAATAAGGGACCGCACTGGATAAAATACCCACCAGCAAACCAAGGGGTAACACCTGCCAGCTCAGTAGTGCCATGCCCTGGGTTATTGCCCCTGCCGGCACCAGTACCAGTGCAGCTACGGTCATCCCGAGCGCCACTGTAATGCCGCCTGAAGCTTGCGAACCGGTCTTTTTACCAAACAGAATATAGCCTGCCCAGCAGGCACCGGCAGCTAACGCCAGCATGACTCCGAGCGGATCCAACGCTTCAGCGCCGCGCATGTCTGGCAATAACAGTAAGATGCCGGCAACAGCACAGCCGACCCAGAATAAATCCCGTTTACGCCGGGATGCCAGCAAGGCAACCGCCAGTGGCCCGGTAAATTCCAGTGCCACCCCTATTCCCAACGGAATACGGGCTATCGCCAGATAGAACAGAATATTCATGCCCCCTAAACACAGCCCGTACACAATAATAGCCTGCCAGTCACGGCCCTTTGGTAACGCCCGCCAGGGCCGGAACACCAGCCACAGCACTATGGCAGAGAAACCCAGACGCAAAGCAGTTGTGCCGTCGGGCCCAATCAACGGAAACAGCTGCTTCGCCAGCGAGGCACCGCTTTGAATGGTGATCATGGCCAGCAGCACAGAGCCAATTGCCAGCAGTAAGGTTTTATCAACAGTGCGCGCCATAGCAGCAGTCCGGATCGGGTCATCAAGCGGGAGCATTATATTACCTGACACTGCCCCATCTTGCAGCAGCCTGCCTTGTTTTAGTTCAGCGAAAAGGCCCCCTGCAAAAAGCAAGTCGGTTAAAGCGTCACAGATAATTCAAACAGGTGTAATGAGTTAGCTGCAAACTGCTGTAAGCGATACGGCCAGCAGCCAACTGGCACAGGATCTGCTTAGTTTAAGGTAACCGACTTATTGCCTTTCCGGTTTTCTGTGATTGAGGACAACAAATGAGTAAGCTGACCTTACGAAATCATCCAATGCGTGATGTGCTGGACAAAGAGCTTCGCCAGCGCACTTTTCCGGCACTCAGTGCGCCGTGCCGCTTATGTCATTTTACTTTTACCGTAGCAAATGCGTCGCGCCAGCTTGAATTTAACCTGATGCAGCAGCAGGCAGAGCAGCAAGGCGCGCATTTAACACAGACGGATCAGGATCTGAATATCTCATTGTTTGCCGGTACATTGCGCTGGGAGCGCCATGGCGAGTTTTCCAGCTATACCTTTATTCAACCCGGCACGGCACCGGCACTGTTTGATGATCCGCTTAGCTTCCTGCCCAGTCGCGACTGGTTTGATGAACTGCCAGGCCAGGTGTTCAGGGTGGTACAGCTAACGGTTATTCCGGCCGCTGCGCTACCGGCAAAAGGAGAAATCAGCCGGTATTTTAATGATGAAACCTGTATCAGCAGCATGCTGGCCAACGAAAAAGCCAGGATTTGGACCGATTTCCAAAAACATGCCGAGGGTGCCGGCCGGTTGCTGCTGGTTGACTATGGCCTGAGCCCCGCCCGGCTTGGCAGGTTGGCTCAGCAGTTATTTGATCTCGGCAACTACCGGAAACTGGCGTTGCTGGGCTGGCCGGTGGCCCGCCAGGCCCTGCATAAACTGAATAATCTGGAGCAACAGTTATCCGGGCTGACCGAGCGCATGGAGCAGGAGCGGGATAACGACGAGCCTTTACTAAACCAAATCAGTCAGCTTGCCGCCCAGACCGAACATTTAATTGCCGAAACCAGTTCCCGGCTGGCGGCAACCGCGGCTTACTACCAACTGACTCAGGACAGACTGAAAGCGCTGGATGAAACGCCAATCAGCGATTTAATTTCGCTGCAGGATTTTACCGAACGCCGGCTGACCCCGGCATTTCGCACCAGTGAGTCAGTCCAGGCCCGCCAGACGGCGTTAAGTTCGCGGCTTGGTCGCTCGACCGAACTGTTGCGCACCCGGATAAACCTAAAACTCGAGCAGCAAAACCAGCAACTGCTGGTTTCGATGGATAAAAAGGCCCGGCAACAGCTGAAACTGCAACAAGTAGTGGAAAGTCTGTCGTTTGTTGCCATCAGTTACTACGGCGTACAGTTGGCAGATAAAGCATTGCATACCGCTGCATTCTGGCTGCCGGCACTTAATGTCAGCCTGTGGCGCAGCATCAGCCTGCCACTGGTATTACTGACCGTAGCCTTGCTGTTATGGTTTTTGAGCAGACAGCTGAAAAACGATAACAGCCCGTGAATGACCCGCTTGAGATTTGACTGGCTTAGTGCTTTACTGGCGATCTCAGATCAGATGGATAAAAGCAATTGCGACCTTTTACTGCAAAAATCTGCTGGTGCTGGTTATTGCTGTGCCTGCCTTTACAGTGCGCGGCACAGCAGAGCACAGATAATGACGTTGCCAAAGAACCTAAGCGCCAGCTGAAACTCAGCCCCGAAAGCGCTCAGCCGGTAGCCGCTAAAGCCGCTGCTGCCAAAAGTATTGCCGTATTTAAGTCCAGCCAGGCCAATGGCACCGTGCTGTTCTCCGACAGACGACCAGTGAACCGGCCTTATCAGCAACTGCATTTTGATTGTTTTGCCTGCGATCCCAATTCGGCTGTCAACTGGCATAAAACACCGTTGTTCGTCCGCCAGTATAACCGGATTATTGACAAAGTGGCGCTGGAGCAGCAACTTGAACCTGCGCTTATCCGGGCAGTCATTCACGCTGAATCAGCGTTTCAGGCTGCTGCCTTATCTAAACGGGGTGCTATTGGTTTAATGCAGTTAATGCCTGATACCGCAGCGATGCTGGGCGTCAGTGATCCATTATCGCCAGAGCAGAATATTCAAGGGGGTAGTAGCTACCTGGCCAGTTTGCTGAAACAATATAATGGTGACTTAAGCCTGAGCCTGGCCGCCTACAACGCCGGACCGGGCAATGTCAGGCGCCATCAGGGTGTGCCGCCGTTTGCCGAAACACAGGCTTATATTAAACGGGTGTTAATCCTGCATAAGCGCTATAAACAAGCCGCCTGACGGCGGCGTGTTTGCTGGCAATAATACAAAGCCGTTGGGGTTTATTTGTCGTCTTTATTTTCAAAACCTTCCAGCGTAACACCGGATAAAAAGCCGGCACCTTTGGTTTCGTTATTACGCAGTTTTATCATCAGACGTAAATCGTTTGGTGAGTCAGCATGGTGAATGGCGTCGGCGTAGCTGATATCGCCGCGCTGATACATATCGTACAGCGCCTGGTCAAAGGTTTGCATGCCCAGCTCACGGGATTTACTCATTACCGCTTTAATTTCGCCTACTTCACCACGGGCAATTAAATCGGCCACCAGTGGCGAATTTAACAGTACCTCTATTGCCGCAACCCGGCCCTGACCATCGGCGGTTGGGATAAGCTGCTGCGCCACTATTGCCCGTAAATTCAGAGATAAGTCAAAACGCAGTTTATCGTGCATTTCTTTTGGCACTAAATGCATTATCCGGTCAATCGCCTGGTTAGCATTATTGGCGTGCAGAGTGGCAATACATAGATGGCCGGTTTCAGCGAACGACAATGCATACTCCATGGTGTCCTGGCTGCGGATCTCACCAATCAGGATGACATCCGGCGCCTGGCGTAACGAGCTTTTCAGCGCGGCTTCAAATGATTCGGTATCAATACCAACTTCGCGCTGGGTTACCAGGCTTTTCTGGTGCTCATGAACAAATTCTATTGGATCCTCAATGGTCAGAATATGGCCTTTGGAGTTTTTATTGCGATAGCCCAGCAAGGCCGCCAGCGAGGTTGATTTACCAGTACCGGTACCACCGACAAACAACACCAGGCCCCGCTTTGACATAATAATGTCTTTTAAAATCGGCGGCAGGCCCAGCTCATCAGCGTTGGGGATAGTAGTAACAATGCGCCGTACCACCATCCCGGCCTGATCCCGTTGCCAGAACGCCGAGATCCGGAACCGGCCGGCATCATTGGCAATAGCAAAGTTACACTCTTTGCTGCTATTGAACTCATGCTGCTGTTTTTGATTCATCGCATCCAGCACCAGCTCCAGTGAGGCAGCATCGGTCAGTGGCGTATCATCAATCGGGGTCATCTCACCATTTATCTTTGCGGCGACCGGCATGCCGGCCGTAACAAACATATCTGAGGCACCCATTTTTACCATTTTGGTTAAAAAATCTGTCAGTTCCATTCCGTTAATTCCAATCGGTCAATGCCAAGCCGCTACAGCTAAAGTACGGCTTTAAATGCGCCCCATAGCGCCAAAGGTGTTCTTATCCTGAGCTTTGGTTTGCGCATCTTTTTGCGACACCAAGCCCCGGTTCACCAGATTCAGCAGGCACTGATCCATGGTTTGCATACCATGGGCTGCACCGGTCTGAATAACAGAATACATCTGGGCAATTTTGTCTTCGCGAATTAAATTACGGATAGCCGGCACCCCGACCATAATCTCATGGGCGGCAATCCGGCCACCGCCAATTTTCTTCAGCAGGGTTTGGGAAATAACCGCCCGCAGCGATTCGGATAACATCGAGCGCACCATATCTTTCTCTTCACCCGGGAACACATCGATAATCCGGTCAATGGTTTTAGGGGCAGAGGTGGTGTGCAGCGTGCCAAATACCAGGTGACCGGTCTCAGCCGCGGTCATCGCCAGGCGGATGGTTTCCAGATCCCGTAATTCACCGACCAGAATCACATCCGGATCTTCCCGCAGTGCCGAGCGCAATGCATTGCTGAAACTATGGGTATCGCGGTGAACTTCGCGCTGGTTTACCAGGCAAAGTTTGTTGTTATGGACAAATTCAATCGGATCTTCGATGGTTAAAATATGGTCGTGGCGCATGGTGTTTATATAATCAACCATCGCTGCCAGGGTGGTACTTTTACCAGAACCGGTTGGTCCTGTTACCAGCACCAGACCACGCGGATTTTCAGAAATGGTCTTGAAAATATCCGGCGCGCCCAAATCATCTAAGGTAAGGACTTCGCTCGGGATAGTCCGGAATACCGCCGAAGCACCGCGGTTCTGGACAAAGGCATTAACCCGGAACCGCGCCAGGTTAGGAACTTCGAATGAAAAATCTGATTCAAGCTTTTCTTCGTATTCTTTACGCTGTTTGTCGGTCATAATTTCGTATACCAGCGCATGAACTTCTTTATGGGTTAAAGGCGGTATATTCAGTTTACGCACATCGCCGTCAACCCTGATAAGGGGCGGCACTCCAGCGGAAAGGTGTAAATCTGATGCCTTATGCTCAACACTAAAGGCTAATAATTCGGTAATATCCATGACAATATCTACTCCGGCTTGCCAACAAATATGAATAACATAGCAGAACAACTGAGCGCCGCCTATCAGAACATTTCAGAAAATTGCGCTAAGCTCAGCCGGGATCCGGCCGGCGTGCGATTGATAGCGGTAAGCAAAACCAAGCCGGTTGAGGCAGTCGCTTCAGCCTATCAGGCCGGGCAGCGCCAGTTTGGTGAGAATTATCCACAGGAGCTGGTTGCCAAAGCAGAGCAACTGGCTGCGTTACCAGATATACAGTGGCATTTTATCGGGCCATTGCAGTCAAACAAAACCCGGCTGGTGGCCGAGCACGCCAGCTGGGTGCACAGTGTTGACCGGCTGAAAATAGCTGAGCGGTTAGCAGCGCAGCGCCCTGCTTCCCTTCAGCCGTTGCAGGTATTGCTGCAGATAAATATCAGTGCTGAAGACAGCAAAGCCGGCATCAGTGCCGACATGCTGCCAGAGTTAGCGCAAGCCGTTGCTGAATTACCCGGCTTAACGCTGCGCGGACTGATGGCAATACCGGCACCCGGTGACAGCAAGCGGGCGTTTGCGGCGATGCAAAAGCTGTCAGAAAACCTGCAGCAACAACACCCTGGCGCAACAGAGCTGTCAATGGGCATGTCTGACGACTGGCCGCTGGCTCTGCAATATGGCGCAACTATGATACGATTAGGCACCGCAATTTTTGGCGCAAGGACTTATGAAAGAAATGAATGACAATACCGTTGCCTTTATCGGCGCAGGCAATATGGCACGCTGTGTAATTGCCGCCATGGTAAATGCCGGCTACCCACCCGCTAATGTTATCGCTGCTAACCGCAGCCAGCCCAAGCTGACTGCGCTGGCTGCCGATTACGGCATCAACACCACGCTGGACAATATTGAGGCCGTAACCAAAGCGGATATTATTGTGCTGGCGGTAAAACCACAAATGATGCAGGACTTGTGTGAACAACTACTGCAACAAGCCCCGGAAATTCAGGAAAAGTTGTTTGTAACAATAGCCGCTGGCATTGAAGTAAAACGGTATGAGCAGTGGCTGGGCCAGGTGAGATTAGTCCGTGCTATGCCTAATACCCCGTCGCTGGTTGGCCAGGGCGTTACCGGCTTGTTTCCCAGCCGTTGCTCGAACTATGAGCGCGCCTTTGTTGATCATATGTTCAGCGGCACCGGCATGAATGTCTGGCTGGAAACCGAAGCGCAAATCAACCACATTATTGCCGTTACCGGCAGCTCACCGGCGTATTTTTTCTTTTTTATGCAGTCGATGCAGCAGGTAGCCGAAAAGCTGGGCTTCGCGCCTGAGCAGGCTAAAGCCATGGTTGCTAAAACTGCTTTGGGTGCGGCAACGATGGCACTGCAAAGTGAAGAAAGCTTTGCCCAGCTGCGGGCCAATGTTACGTCAAAAGGCGGTACCACCCATGAAGCGGTAACCACTTTTGCTGAGCAGGGCTTGGAAAAGATGGTTGAAGACGCCATGTATGCCGCTATCAAACGTGCCGAAGAAATGGCCAAACAAATCTAAGTTGCCGGAGAGCCGATAATGCAGGCGATGCTGTTTTTAATTAATACTGCTTTTAACTTACTGCTGATGATCGTTATTCTGCGGGTATGGCTGCAACTGGCCAGAGCTGACTTTTACAACCCATTCAGCCAGTTTATTGTTAAAGCCACCAATCCGGCGGTATTGCCGTTACGCCGGCTGATCCCCAGCATCGGCAAACTTGACACCGCCACGGTGGTGTTGGCGTATCTGGTGGCAGTAGCTAAACTTATCGTATTGCAACTGGTGCTGGTTGGCAGTATTCAGATACCGGTAACCTTTATCAGTGGTTTGGTGGTTGTGATAAAAGAAACCCTGAATTTACTGTTCTGGATCCTGATTATCCGGGCCTTGCTAAGCTGGTTCAGCCAGGGCAATAACCCGATAGAACTGGTTATGCATCAGCTGACAGAGCCGCTGCTGCGGCCGGTCCGGCGGATTATCCCGCCTATGGGCGGTTTGGATTTGTCGGTCTTAGTACTGATTATTGCAATTCAGTTTATTAATCTGTTACTCAGTGATGTGTTCCGGGGCTTGTAATTCCGTAGCGTATGGTTCCAGAGCTTACGCTTAGGACCGGGTCAGCAAGTTAACCATGCAACAGGAGTGATTATATGAAAACGTCAGGTTATTCAGCACTACTATTTGGTTTGTTCACTTTGCTGGCGAGCGCACAGCTAAGCGCAGAACAAATGAAGCAGTTAGGCAACTGGGATGTCCATTATATGGCGCTTCCTGCCACTTTTTTAACGCCGGAAGTTGCAGTGGAATATGGCATTCAGCGCAGTAAGTTTAATGGCGTTATTAATATTTCGGTACTGGACAGCAAAACCCAGCAAGCGCAACAGGTCGCCATAAGCGGTATCGCGAAAGATTTATTTGGCCGCCAGCGTCAACTGGAGTTTAACCAGGTAACAGAAGGCGATGCAGTTTATTATCTGGCAACAGTGCCATATCAGAACGAGCAGCTGTATAATTTTACCATTAACGTTGGTCAGGGCGAGCAGCAACAGCAGCTGACATTCAGCCATACGTTTTTTGTAGATTAAACATATTACTTATCATTTAAAGCCTGGAAAAAATGCAAAAAATTGTTCTTGCCAGCTCCAACAAAGGCAAAATAGCGGAGCTTAGCAGCCTGCTGTCTCCCTGTGAGTTTGAAATTGTGCCACAGCAGGAGCTTGGCGTGTCAGACGCCGATGAATGCGGCCTGACATTTATCGAAAACGCCATTATTAAAGCCCGGCATGCAGCGTTGGCAACGGGCTTGGCGGCCATTGCCGATGATTCCGGCCTGGCGGTTGATGCCCTCGGCGGAGAGCCAGGCATTTATTCAGCACGCTACAGTGGTGAAGCCGCAACCGACAGCGAAAATATCAGCAAGCTATTGCACGCCTTGCGTCAGGTACCCCAGGAGCAGCGTACAGCCCAGTTTCATTGTGTACTGGTATTTATGCGCCATGCCAGCGACCCTACTCCAATTGTTTGCCACGGTATCTGGCCGGGCAGGATCAGTGAACAGGTTACCGGTGATGGCGGCTTTGGTTACGACCCGGTATTTATTCCTGATGGCCAAAGCTGCAGTGCTGCTGAGCTCAGTAAACAACAAAAGGCCGCTGTCAGCCACCGCGGCCAGGCCCTTCGCCAGTTGTTAAAACAATTAACAACGCAGCAGGCAGGTTAAATGGGCCTGCAGTTACCACCGCTTTCGCTGTATATTCACATTCCCTGGTGTATTCAAAAATGTCCCTACTGTGATTTCAATTCGCATGCTGTTAAGCAGGGCATTCCGGAGCAGGAATACATTGCTCATTTGCTGGCCGATTTAGACCAGGATCTGAAGTTGGTGACCGACCGGCCGGTCAGCAGTATTTTTATCGGCGGTGGCACCCCCAGTGTGTTTTCAGCGACGGGCATCAGTGCAATCCTGCAGGGGGTCAGGCAGCGCTTAAACTGCACCGCAGATATGGAAGTTACCATGGAAGCCAACCCGGGCACCGTTGAAGCTGAGCGCTTTGCCGGTTATGTCGCTGCCGGCGTGACGCGTTTTTCAATTGGTGTACAGAGCTTTCAGAGCGCTCAGTTAAAAGCCCTTGGCCGCATTCACGATTGTGACGAGGCAATCCGGGCCGCTGAGCTTGCCAGCACACTGCCCCTTAGCAGCTTTAATCTCGATTTAATGCATGGTTTGCCGCAGCAGGATATCAGCGGCGCCCTGGCCGATTTGCAGCAGGCGATAGCGTTGGCGCCACCGCATTTATCCTGGTACCAGTTAACCATTGAACCCAATACCGCCTTTGCCTCTCGCCCACCGGTGCTGCCGGCTGATGATACCTTATGGGATATTCAGCAGCAGGGCCTGGCGTTATTACAACAGCACGGCTATCAGCAGTACGAAATATCCGCTTATGCCAAACCGGGCCATCAATGCCGGCATAACCTGAATTATTGGCGTTACGGCGATTATCTGGGCATTGGCTGTGGCGCCCATGGCAAGATAACCTTACCAACGCGCAATACTATAGTCCGGACCGTTAAAATTAAGCATCCAAAAGGCTATATGGACATTGGCCGCGGTTATCTGGACAGTAAAGAGCAGGTACCGGCAGAAGATCGGCCGTTCGAATTCTTTATGAACCGGTTTCGCCTGCTGGAGCCCTGCCCGCATGCTGACTTTACCGCCTATACCGGCTTACCTGTCAGTATGATAGCACCAGCGATTAACCAGGCCGTGCAACAGCAACTGCTGCTGGATACCGGACAACACTGGCAAATTACCGATAAAGGTGCGCGTTACCTGAACGACTTACTGACACTTTTTATTGATTAACAGTGCATTATTTCCAAATTCCGGGGCATACCTCTGTAACCTGCGGCAGCAGCTAATAACGACAACACAGGATTTACCATGAGAAAGAAAATGTTTCGCAGCCTGGCTTTAATACCGCTGGCCGTCAGCCTGGCACTAGTGAGTGGCTGTGGTCCGAAAACCAGCCAGCCAGGCCTGAGCGCTGAACAAACTGCAGCCGCCAAGCTTGATGTCAATGAGCAGGCCAATCAGCTGTTTGAACAAATTTATATGGAGCAGGTTCGTCATGATCCGGTGTTGCAAACCCGGCTGGGCATTAAAGATGACTATGACAAATGGCAGGATTTAAGTGATGAAGCCTATCAGGCAGAACTGGCCATGTACCGTAGCCAGCTGGATTTGCTTGCCACTATCGACCCACAGCAGCTGGACCCGAATACCGCGCTAAGTTATCAGTTGCTACAGCAGGACTTGCAAAACAGTCTGGCAGACAGCAAATGGCGCCTGTACAGCTACCCGGTAAATCAGATGTATGGCATTCATTCACTGGTGCCGTCATTGCTGATTAATCAGCATAAAGTTGAAGATGTCAGCGACGCTAAAGCGTATATTGGCCGGTTAAATAATGTTCCTGTGCTGTTTAACCAGCTGCAGCAGCAACTGACTGCGCGCGCTGAGAAAAATATTATCATCCCTGAATTTGTATTTGCTCACGTTATTAGTGCCAGCCAGAATGTGATTAGCGGCGCACCATTTAATCCGGGTGATGACAGCACCCTGCTGGCTGATTTTAAAAAGAAAGTTCAGGCGTTAGAGCTGGATGACGTTGAAGAAAAATTATTAGTGGATGAGGCCAGCGTTGCGCTGCTAACCAGTGTTGGTCCCGCTTACCAGAGCCTGATTAGTTACCTGCAGGATTTGCAGCAGCAGGCTACTACTGATGATGGTGTCTGGCGTTTTGCCGATGGCGCTGATTTTTATCAGCACCGGCTTAAGCGGATCACCACGACTGATTTAACGGCAGAGCAAGTTCATCAGCTGGGGCTCGCTGAGGTCGCCCGCATTCACGATGAAATGCGCGTCATTATGCAAAAGGTTGGCTTTGATGGCAGCTTAGCTGAGTTCTTCGTGTTTATGCGTGAAGATCCGCAATTTTACTACCCTGATACCGCCGAAGGCCGCTCCGCCTATCTGGCTGAAGCGACCCGGGTTATCAATGATATGAAAAGCCGGCTGGATGAGTTGTTCCGGGTAAAACCGGGCGCAGATATGATTGTCAAAGCAGTAGAGCCGTTTCGGGAAAAAAGCGCCGGCAAAGCCTTTTATCAGCGGCCCTCAATGGATGGCAGCCGGCCTGGTGTCTATTATGCCAACCTGTATCAGATGCAGGATATGCCGACCTACCAGTTAGAAGCACTGGCGTATCACGAAGGTATCCCGGGCCACCATATGCAGCTTGCTATCGCCCAGGAACTGGAAGACATGCCTAAGTTCCGCCGCTTTGGTGGTTACACCGCTTACATTGAAGGTTGGGGCCTGTACAGTGAAGTGCTGCCAAAAGAAATTGGCTTATACCAGGACCCCTACTCCGACTTTGGCCGGCTGGCGATGGAGCTGTGGCGCGCTTGTCGCTTAGTGGTTGATACCGGCATTCATGCCAAAGAGTGGACGCGCGAACAGGCTATTGCTTATCTTGTTGAAAACACGCCAAATTCAGTAACCGACGCCACTAAGGCGATCGAGCGTTATATCGTAATGCCAGGCCAGGCGACTGCCTACAAAGTCGGCATGATTAAAATGCTGGAACTGCGGGAAAAAGCCAGAACTGCGCTGGGCGAACGCTTTGATATCCGGGATTTCCATGACGTGGTACTACGTAACGGTGCTGTGCCACTGGATATTCTGGAGCAACTGGTCGACGAATATATCGCGGCGGCTAAACCCGAATAATTGGCCCACGAAGCATTAAAAAAAGCCGATCAGGTTCCCTGACCGGCTTTTTTATTGGGCTGGCCAGCCGCAAAAAACGAAGCCGGCGTTTTTGTGCTAGGGTTTAGGGTAAGTATTCAAAGCCTGCACTGGCTATCTCAGATAAAAAGGAGACCCTATGTCGAGCCCCGAGCATAAGCAAAAAATCTGGAATCTTATCAAAAATATCAAAACCGGGATGTTAACGACGCTGCATGGCAGTGAACTGCGGTCGCGCCCTATGGTACTGGTGCAGGACGCATATGACGGCACCTTATGGTTTTATACTGATCTTGAATCAGAAAAAGTGATGGAAGTAGCGAAAGACCACGATGTTTGCGTCACCTTTGCTGATCCTGATAATCAGACCTATGTCTCGCTAACCGGGGTCGGTCGTGCCGTTAATGATAAAACCCTGATTGATAAATACTGGAACACCTTTGTGGCCGCCTGGTTCCCCGAGGGGAAAGACTCACCAAATGTCGGTATGCTGGAAGTTAAGGTACAAAAAGGCGAACACTGGGACAGTGACAGCAGCAAAATGATGAAAAGTGTTAAAACCATGACGGCTAAAATGAAAGGCCAGCAGCCAGATCTTGGTGAACATGAGAAATTTGGTACAAAAAGTTAATACGATCATCCAGTCTCTGCATTATTTTATGCCATTGGCGGCCATAAAATTTTCGCCAAACAGCGCCAAGCTGGGTATGCTGTAATCATTATGCCCGGCTTGGAGCAGCAATATGATTTTACTCAATTATTTTGAACCGGAAACCAATAGCTGGCAGACAATCAGTTTTGCCAGATTGCCCCAGCAATTAAGTGCCGACGCCCGGGTATGGCTTAACCTGAACGACGCCAGCCCCGAGGAAATTCAACAGGTGCTGCAGCGGTTTGCCATTATGCCGACTCTCGCCGAAGACTTCAGCCGGCAGCGCCATCCGCCTAAGCTGGAAACCCAGACTGATTTCAGCCTGCTGATTTTACGTGGCTACGCCGACCCGGATTTCAGCGAATTCAACAGCAGTGCCCAGGTTAACTTGTTATACTCCAAGCAAGTTTTAATAAGTCTGGTGCGTTGTCACAGCGCCAGTCTGCTGGAACAGCTTACGCCTAAGATTACTGCTGACAAGAGCCTGCAACTGACCGACTGGGTCAAACAGTTTATTTTGACCGTCTCGGGCAGTTATCTTGAAAAGCTGATCGCTTTTGAAGACGTATTAAGCGAACTGGAAGACAATATGCTGCAACGGGGTAATGACGAGCAAATGGCACTGATGATGCGCTACCGTTCGGTTCTTCGGAAAATAAACCGCAATCTGGCCTATCAGAAAGACATTTTTGCCGATGCCTTGTATGAAGAAAAAAGCCCGCTGCTAAACCACTTCAGCGCGCCGGATGTACGTGATTTTTATGAAAAGTTTGAACGGCTGCATAGCATGACCGATTTGTACTACGATCAGCTCAGTGATTTAGTCGAAGGCTATATGTCCACCACGTCGCACCAGATTAACGAAAGAATGAAAGTGCTGACCATGGTCAGCACAATATTTATTCCACTGACCTTTATTGCCGGTTTATACGGGATGAACTTTGTTAATATACCGGAGTTAGCTAACCCCCACGGTTACTTTTATGCGCTATTAGCTATGGCCGTGCTGGGAATGGGCGGTATGCTCTGGTTTAAGTTTAAAAACTGGTGGTAATAAGGATTTGTAATGGCAGAAAACCCGCTACTGGATATTGAGGATATTGTTCGCGGCAGCTTTATTGATGAGGACAGCAGTTCGCTGATCGAGAAAATCAGCCAACTGGAACCGGAAGAAATTGCGCTGGTGCTGGAAGCAATGCCGGTTGAGCAACGGGTCAGCACCTGGCTGGGTTTACATCCGGACGATCAGGTCGCTGCCCTGACCTACATGCGGGTTGATGCCCGGGATAATATTTTTAAACAACTTGATGAGCAGCAACTGCGTACCCTGGTAGAGGGCATGGAAGTTGACGATTTAATTGAGTTGCTGGACGAGTTACCGCAGCGTATTTATAACTATGCCTGCTCACGACTGGATGCCAGCCAGCGCAGTTGGCTGGAAACCGCATTAACTTATGGCGATGATCAATGTGGCCGCTATGCTGACCATGACTTACTGATCATCAATAAAAATGCCAAGGTACGAGATGGCATCAGGATGTTTCGCAAGCTGGCGGATGACTCAGAATATCAGGACGCGCTGTTTGTTATCGACCGCACCGGCCGTTATGCCGGGCTGGTGCATGCTACTGCCCTGCTGGGCCAACCAAGCCACCTGCCGGTTGAGAACTTTCTGGATAAAGATGCGCCGGTGGTCACCGGTGAAATGGAGCTGGAGCAAGGCTCTGATATCGTATCCCGCTCAGGCTACACCGCACTGGCGGTAGTGGATGCGGACGATAAACTGCTTGGCCGCTTGTCGATTGGTGAAGCACTGGAGAACGTACGGCGGGCGCTGGAAAGCCAGTTTATGCATACCGCCGGTCTGGACGAAGAAGAGGATTTGTTCGCGCCGGTATTTGACAGTGCCAAACGACGCGCATTATGGCTGGGCATTAACCTGTTAACTGCGTTTCTGGCGGCCTGGACTATCGGCCTGTTTGAAGCTACGTTGCAACAAGTCGTCGCGCTGGCAGTGTTAATGCCGATTGTTGCCAGCATGGGCGGCATCGCTGGCAGCCAGACGTTAACCCTGATGATCCGCGGCCTGGCACTGGAGCAAATTACGCCACAAACCTACCTGATGCTGTTTCGCAAAGAGCTGGGAGTCGGTGCCATCAACGGCGTATTATGGGCACTGGTAATTGCGGTTATTACGTATTTCTGGTTCGGTGACTGGATTATTGGCGGGGTTATTGGCCTGGCTATTGTTATTAATATCATAGCGGCGGCTATTTCCGGGGTATTTATTCCAATCTGGCTGGAAAAACTGGATATAGACCCGGCATTGTCCGGCTCGGTTATTCTGACAACGGTGACTGACGTAATTGGCTTTTTTGCGTTCCTGGGCCTGGGGTCTTTGTTTTTATTAGCATAGCTTTTATTGGTATAGCTTTTACTGGCTTAGCTTTTACCGGCCACGATCACCTTATTTAACTAACTAATTTACTTACGGAGAGTGCATGAAAATTGCGATATTATCGCGAAATGCCGAACTGTATTCGACCAAAAGGCTGGTAGCCGCGGCCGAAGCAGCAGGACATCAGGTTCAGGTTATCGACCCGTTAATGTGCTATATGAACATTAACCGCACCAATTCCTCGATTCACTATAAAGGGCAGGTGCTGGATGGTTTTGATGCTGTGATCCCCCGGATTGGCGCCTCTATTACCTTTTATGGTACTGCAGTACTGCGCCAGTTTGAAATGATGGGCGTTTACTCACTTAATGAGTCGGTGGCTATCGGCCGGGCCCGCGATAAATTACGTTCTATGCAGTTACTGGCCCGTCAGGGTATTGGTTTACCGATTACCGGCTTTGCTGACAAGCCGGGTGATATTCCCGATTTAATTGAGATGGTTGGCGGTGCACCACTGGTAATCAAACTGCTGGAAGGCACTCAGGGAATAGGGGTAGTACTGGCTGAAACCCGCACGGCAGCAGAGAGCGTTATCGAAGCCTTTATGGGTCTGAATGCTAATATTCTGGTGCAGGAATATATTAAAGAAGCCAATGGGGCAGATATCCGCTGCTTTGTGGTTGGCGATAAAATTGTGGCGGCGATGAAGCGCCAAGCGAAAGAAGGTGAGTTTCGCTCAAATTTACACCGTGGCGGCTCTGCCGCTGTGGTGCGGTTAACTCCGGAGGAGCGCAGCACGGCCGTGCACGCGGCCAAAACTATGGGATTGAATGTGGCCGGCGTCGATCTACTGCGTTCAAACCATGGCCCGGTAGTGATGGAAGTAAACAGCTCGCCTGGGCTTGAAGGTATTGAAAGCGCCACCGGCAAAGACGTCGCCGGACTGATTGTCAGCTTTTTAGAGAAAAAAGTCGCCAGCCACAAATCCCGGCGTAAAGCCAAAACGAAAGGAACAGGCTGATGCAAAGCAGAGCTGCGTTTACCCTGGGTGGCGATAAAATTGCCGCAGGCAGCAGGGCGGTGGTCGATATTCCGTTTGGCAAACTGTATACCCATACCGAACTGAATATCGGGGCTCATGTCATTCACGGCCGCCAGGACGGGCCGGTATTGTTAATTACCGCTGCTTTGCATGGCGATGAAATTAATGGCGTGGAAATTTGCCGGCGCTTGCTGAAACTGCCAAGGCTTAACCGGATCAAAGGCACCTTGGTTGTAGTGCCTATTGTTAATACTTACGGTTTTGTCCAGCAATCGCGCTACCTGCCCGACCGGCGTGACTTAAACCGCAGCTTCCCCGGCAGCGAAAAAGGATCGCTCGGCAGCCGGATGGCCTATCAGTTTACCGATAAAATCCTTAAATGCTGTACCCATGCCATCGACTTGCATACCGGCGCCATTCACCGGGCCAATTTGCCGCAGGTAAGGGCCAGCGCCAAAGATAAAACCGCCTTGCGGATGGCTGAGGTATTTAATGCCCCGGTTATTATTAAAGCCGCCAGCCGCGATGGCACTATGCGCGGCACTGCCAATAATCTGGGTATTCCTTTACTGTTGTATGAGGCAGGTGAAGCCCTGCGCTTTGACGAACAATCAATAAAAATTGGCGTGCGTGGTATTGTCAATGTTATGCAGGATTTAGGCATGCTCAGCGGCAAAACCAAGGCGCCGAAAAACCGTTCGGTCTTCTCCAAGAAAAGCAGCTGGGTGCGGGCAGAACATGATGGTATCGCCCGCTACTATGTGACGCTGGGGCAAACGGTGAAAACCGGAGATATTATGGCGCATATTTATTCGCCCTACTCTGACTTTGAGATTGCCATTCCTGCAACTTTTGATGGCGTGGTGATTGGCCGTAATAACCTGCCGCTGGTCAACGAAGGCGAAGCGCTATTTCACGTGGCAGAAGTCAGCTCGCTGGATGAAGCTGAAAAGACCCTGGACGCGATAAGCGATGAAGTAGACAACGCCATGCCTGCAGCCCTGCGGGATGAATACGGTGTTGTATAGAATGGTTTGGCGGTGATAACGCTTTAGTTTTTCTCAGTGACTACATCATACTGGCTTAGCAACGGGATCCGCTGTTGCAGGCTGGTTTCGATTTCATCCAGCTCCCGCATTCGCTGACAGAACAGCGCTGATTTAGCTTCCAGCTCAATGACCTTTTCATCCAGGCCAAAGCTGATGTTGTCGACCAGTTGTTCCACTGATTCCAGGCCCTGACTGTCGGTACGCTCAAAGTTACTGTCAGACTGACGCAAAGCATCGCGTAAGGCTCCCCACACAGCCCCTACTGTATGGCGGGCCAGATTACTTAGTTGCGGCTTTAATTCCCGGTTTAAGAAATGATCCAGCTCGTTTAAACTTTGCGGCGCCAGATAAAAATATTCGCCGGTGCGAACAAAGCGTGACAGAAACTGAAAGGTGGTTTCCCGGATTAATGCCTGCCACTCTGCCTGCTGTGACTGACTGCCCAGCCCTGACAGCATCGACTCGATACTCGACAGGCCCACTTCCACGCCATCTACTGCCAGAGTAACGATTTCCGGCACAAATTTACGTAATCCCTGGCTGTATTGCTCAAGCAGTTCTGTATCTTGCGCTGTTAAGTGTACCCATTCACCTGCCACAAATAGCTGCCGATCATTGTTAATCTGGACATAGGTGCGGGTATTTTGCATAAAACGGATATGGTCAGGCGCAATCAATAAGCCATAGCGAAACGCCATATTGCAATCCGCAACAGCCGTCGATGACAAGCACAGTAACAAAGCAAGCAATATAACTTTCACAACAGCAATCTCTTTAAACACACTTATACAGCCTAATTGATACCTGCTGAAATGACACTGCTTTATGCCGCACAGCCAATACAGCCTGTCGCGAATCAGTTTTTAACATGGCTTATTTACAGCGGCTTGCTGCAGTGGCTTATTTATAGTGGCTCGATAGACGGATGACCATCAACTAACACCACTTTAGAAGGGCCATATTCACGCCGGCTTTTAACCTGCTCTTTACCAAAATGAATTTCTACAGCCGAAAATAGTTGCTGGCGCACCACTATCAGCAACTCTGCCAGTTTTTCCTGGCGTTGCGCTTCAAGAATTTTAATATCATTAATTAACGATACCGCCAGCTCTTTATGCTCGTCAAAATTTGCTATCAGTTCCAGACGGCGCATTTCTATCTGAGCATTACCTTCTATTTTTTTCAGTTTTTCCAGCTGCTGGCGTATATCTTCCATTTCAGTGCGTTCTGCCGCTACGCTGGCCCGCAGGACGTCTTGCTTTTCAACAATAGGATCGAGCTGCCGATTTAATTTGACCAATACGGCACTGCTCGACGGGGCGCCCAGATTGCCACAGAACAGCCCCTGGTCCAGATAAAAGTAGCCGCCCACTAACTTACCATTAGGGTTATCCTCCGGACCGGCATACACAATGGCAGCCTCTACAGCACAATGCATAAGCTGCTTACTGACATAAAGGTTACCGCCGCAGCTTATCCGGCTATACTGCGCCAGGTTACACTGAATATCGCCAGTGGCTTTGAGCTCAGTGCTGTATTCACTTTGTTGTTCGGCCTGCGCCAGTTGATGGCCAATAACCGAGCCATTGATGGTGATATCACCACCCGCCTCAATTAACGTGCCTTCCACCATGCCTTTCACAAAGACATTGCCGCCGGCGACCACTTTCATGCCCTCGGTCACGTTGCCATTCACCACCACCGAACCACGGAACACAATATGACCCGTTGCCAAATCGACGTTTTTAACAGTGAACACTTCGTCCACTGTAGCACCTGCTTCAATTACCCGCGGTAAGCCATCACGGGCAGCCAGTAGCAAATCACCATCAGCCGGCGCCAGTTCAACGCCTTCACCCAGCTGCCACTCCAGATGCAGGCCGGGCGTGGCCGGAATCATTTCACCGGTAACCAGCATGCCAGCGACGCCTGCCGTTGGTGGATGACGACGCATTATGGCTTCACCGGTTCTGATCGCCGGAATAACCCCAAAATCACGCAGGTCGGCTTTTTCATCCGTTTTTACTACAGGCCGGTTTCTGCGGCTTTCCATTTCCGCCAGCAACGGTTCAAAGCGTGAATTTACGCCAGGTACCATGGCCCTGCCCCGGGCAATCAACAGCTTTACTTTGCTGCCGGGTTCCGCTTTAGCGGCATAAGAAACCAGTTTAATGATCTGCTCTTTACTGAAACCGAAAGCAATACCGTTGGCCTGGGCACTTTTAACCAGATCGTTGGCTGAAACAGGGGCCCCACCCCAGGCTGCGGTAATGATGGCCGTTGCCATCATTTTGTCTTCACTGATATCAAAGGTAAGTTCAGCATCACGCTTTTCAGCGATGCGGTAACTTAACTCCTTGCTGTTTTCCGTCAGTAGATTTTCTTTGATTTTTTGCTGGATTTGCTGATATTCAACTAACAGGTTGGTGAGTTGATCCTGCAGCACCAGACAACGTTCATAACCATTATTATTAATATGCTGCTGAATTTCGGCCGCACTGATAGCAGCTAACGAGACGGGCACCGTTATTTTTATTGTATTATTGTGCTCAGAAAATTGCATGTAAATTGTCTGCCTGGACTACGACAAAAGTATTATGCTTAATGAAGCAAATATCAGGCAGAAAGGCAAGCCCTTACTGCATTTCAGGGCCTTAGAAGCTGAAAAAACTAGATATAGTTGTCCTGATGGATCCGAATAAACAAATCTGTACCTTTCTTGCTATAGTCAACTTTATATTCTTTATTATTCAGCGCCTGGACAAATAACAGGGTTTTAGTTTCACCGAATACCTCAGTACTGGAAATATCAACGATTTCCATGTAACGCTCTTTTGCTTCAACTTTATTTGTCGGCACTGTTTCCTGAAACATTTTTACGCCATGCCGGGTAATAATCAAAGGCGGATCGTTATCATCATTAATTACAATTAAGTCGAGTTTTTTATTTTTATGGATCAGGGTATTACGCCCGCTAACCAGAAATGCTTTATCGTAGCTGTTCATGCACCATCCTGCCAGAAAAGAGGTTTGGCTTATTATGATACACAGTCGGCAGTGTGTCTAGGTGGCTGTATTCTGTATTATTTGTAAGCGCGCTTTATTAATTTGCTGGCAAAGCGCAGCGGTTTGCTCGGCGGTAAGCGACGTAGCCACAAATAAATCAAAACCACTGGCCTGCGCGAGGCGCTGCATTCGCTGGGCAAATACCGCCTTAATTCCGTCATAACGCTGATTTGCTGTAGCAAATATGTCTTTCTCACTAAGCAGTTCGCTGGCGCACTGGCCGCCAGTACAGCCCTGCTTGACAGCAGTGATAAACAACGGCCGTTGCTCCGTCATTAAACGCACCGCCAGTCGCAGCCTTAACGGTTGCAATACCGCATCATAATCCGTCACTTTAAAACCGATAAATGACAAATCCTGCTGCTCCAGCTGGGGCACGGCACAATACAGAAAGCTACTCCACGGTAAAGACCAGCTGCCATAACGGTGATAATAATGCACGCCCTGCTCGTCACAGCGCAGAAAATGTCTTGGCTCAGCCAGCTTGGCAAAACCCAGAAATATCGCCATCAGGGCAGCAATATAGGCAAGCGCCAGCCACAAATTAAACTGTCCGGCAAATAACGCAGTAAACAACACCAATCCCGTAAATGCACCAAGCCCTGACAGCAGCAAGCGGGCGCCGCCCTGGTGACTGGTCTGACTGACTAAAATGGGTTCCATAACTTTCCCTCTAATAACACGGGCTGCTTTTTACTGAGTTCAGACTATCAGTACAGCAGCAGCTGTTATACTGGATCAGCGCAAAATACGCTGGAATACGACCAACGCCGCCGTGATTGCGATAACAGATCATCTGTTTCACCATTTAAAACATACAATACACGCAAAGTATTTTCATGCGGTATACGGAGTCATTGTGACAACTACTCATTCTCGTCTGATCTGGGTCATTTTAATCGCCTTAGCGCTATTTCTGGGTTATCTGTACTGGCAGCAACAGCAGAACACGACATCTGCCAGGGGCGCTGGTGGCGTTGTCGCTGTCAGTACCGCAGAAGTATCTGTTAAACCGATGATCCGGCAAATTACCTCTTTGGGCACAGGTATAGCAAATAATTCAGTGCAAATTGTCGCCCCTGCCAGCGACTTTTTAATTGAGCTGAATATTCAGGAAGGCAAGCAGGTGCAAGCCGGCGACATTATTGCTAGGTTAAATAATGTACAACAACTGGCCAGAGTCACTGAATTATCAGCGGTGCTGACAGATCAGCGCCGCCAGCTGGCCAGGTTAGAAAATCTGGCCACCACTCAGGCAACGGCGCAGTCGTTACTGGATGAGCAACAAACCCGGGTGAATACCACCCTGGCGCAACTGGATATTGCCAAAGCGCAGTTGAATGAGCTAACCATCCGCGCACCATTTGATGGCTACCTCGGCCTGCGCCAGGTTAGTCAGGGCGCGTACGTTAATGCCGGTACTGTGCTGACTACTCTCGATGATTTACATACCCTGAAGGTAGAGTTTAGCGTCGCTGAACATTATCTGGCTGAAATAAAACGGGGAATGCCGGTCAATGTCAGCAACGTCGCCTACGGCAATGTTGATTTTAAAGGTGAAGTCAGTGCCATCGATACCCGGCTGGATCCGGTTACCCGCTCAATCAGAGTGCATGCGACCCTGGACAACAGCGATTTACGCTTACGGCCCGGGATGTTGCTGAATGTAAAAGTAGAGCTGGCTAACGTACCGGCTTTGCAAATTTCAGAACGGGCGTTAATTCCCCAGCAAAACAAGCAGTTTGTATTCGTCGTTAATAGCGACAACACAGTAAGCCAGCGCGAAGTTGAAGTTGGCCAGCGCATTCCGGGTTGGGTTGAAGTGACCGCGGGGCTGGAAGCAGGCGAGGAAATTGTGGTCGAAGGTATTCAGAAACTGCGGCCGGGACTGGTGATTAACCGAGTCGGAGTACGATAATGCTGTTGTCAGATTTATCAGTAAAACGGCCGGTATTTGCTACCGTTGTTAATTTGTTGCTGGTGGTATTTGGTATTGTTTGTTTTACCATGTTGCCACTGCGCGAATTTCCTGACATTGACTCCCCCATTGTCAGCATTAATACCAATTACCCCGGCGCATCGGCAGAAATTGTTGAAACAAAGATAACCCAGTTGCTGGAAGACCGGATCAGCGGCGTCGAGGGTATTAAAAGTATTAACTCGAACAGCCGCAATGGTCGCTCGAGTATTACCATAGAGTTTAATGTTGAGCGGGATATCGATTCAGCCGCCAATGACGTTAGAGACCGCGTTTCACGGGCCTTAAATAACCTGCCCGATCAGGCTGACCCGCCTGAAGTTTCCAAAGCCAACGCCGATGAAGACACCATTGCCTGGTTTGTGCTGAACAGTGAAAACATGAGCACACTGGAGCTGACTGACTACGCTAACCGCTATATCGTTGAGCGCTTTTCTGTGGTAGATGGTGTGGCCAGGATCCAGTTAGGTGGCTCCCGTGATTATGCGATGCGGGTCTGGCTGGATCGCGATGCTATGGCAGCCCGCGGTGTTACCGTGCAGGACATTGAGACTGTATTGCGCAACGAGAACGTTGAGCTACCGGCAGGTAATATTAAATCTATTGATCGTGATTTCACGGTACGGGTGATCCGTACTTATAAAACCGAGCAGGATTTCCGGCGACTGGTGATTAAACGCGGTGCCGATAATTATCTGGTGCGGCTCGGTGAAATAGCCGATGTGCTATTAACATCTGAAGATGAAGAAAGTGAGTTTCGTGGCGATGGCAAAAACCTGTTAGGTATCGGCATTATTAAGCAATCTAAAGCCAACACCCTGGAAGTGGTTAAAAGCGCCCGGGCTGAAATGGAACGGATAAAAGCACAGTTACCTCAGGGCACAACCATCGAGCCCGGCTACGACTCCTCGCTGTTTATCTCTGAGTCGATAAAAGAAGTGTACAACACCCTGGGTATTGCCATGGGCATGGTGGTGTTGGTTATTTTCCTGTTTCTTGGCAATATCAGAGCAACCTTTATCCCCGCCATCACCGTCCCGGTGGCGCTGGTTGCAGCCGTTACGGTGTTGTTTGCGCTGGACTTTTCTATCAACCTGCTTACTCTGCTGGCAATGGTGCTGGCGATTGGTCTGGTGGTTGATGACTCTATTGTGGTGCTGGAAAATATCTACCGGCGAATTGAAACCGGCGAAGCACCATTGCTGGCGGCTTACCGCGGTGCCCGGGAAGTGGGCTTTGCCGTGGTTGCCACCACATTAGTGCTGATATCGGTGTTTGTACCATTGGTATTTATGCAGGGGCAACTGGGGAAATTGTTTACTGAGTTTGCGCTGGCGATTGCCGCAGCAGTGGCGTTCTCCAGTGTAACCGCACTTACCCTGTCACCGATGTTATGCAGTAAGCTGTTGCAGCATCGTAAACGTGAATCGAAACTGGGCCAGGCGCTGCATAGCGGTTTTGCCAAACTTGAAAATGGCTATCGCAAGCAGCTGAATGTTGTTACCCAAACCCGCTGGCCGGTACTTGTTGTGGTAGTGCTTTGTTTTGCTGCCAGCTATCAGCTGGTTAAAATGCTGCCCTCAGAGCTGGCGCCTACCGAAGATCGCGGTACCTTCTTTATTTCAATGACCCCTGCTGAAGGCGCCAGTTATCAGAGCAATAGCCGCAACATGCGGTTAATTGAAGATATTCTGATGCCATATTACGAGAGAGGTGAGTTTAACCGGCTGCTGATCCGGGTACCCGGCTGGGGTGGTAGCGGTGGTATTGCTATTGTTGGCACTGAAAACTGGAATAATGAACAAAGACGCACCGCAGAACTGATGCCGGAAGTTGCCGCTAAAATAAACGAGTTACCCGATGTGCGCGCATTTACCTTTATGCGCAGCGGTCTGGGCGGCGGTGGCGGTGGCAGCCGGCCGGTACAGTTTGTGCTGCAGGGCAATACCTATGAAGAGCTGGCCCGCTGGCGCGACATCGTTATTAACAAAGCCAGTGAAAACCCTGGCCTGCTAATGCTGGATCACGATTACAAAGAGACAGTACCTCAGATACTCGTTGAAATTAATACAGAGCGGGCCGGCGATCTGGGCATTTCAGTTGGCGCCATTGGCCGGGCGCTGGAAGCCATGCTCGGTGGCAGACGGGTAACGACCTTCTTAGATCGCGGCCGTGAGTATGATGTCATACTGGAAGGCTGGGATGACGATTTCCAGGCACCGGGTACCATTAAAGACGTGTTTATCCGCTCTGACAGCACCGGCCAGCTAATTCCGCTGGATAACCTGGTAACCCTGCGCGAAGAAGCAACTGCCGCCGCGCTTAACCGTTACAACCGGATGCGTTCCATTACCATTTCCGCCAGTCTGGCTCCCGGATATAGTCTGGGCGAAGCATTAGAATACCTGGAAACCGTCGTCCAGACTGAAATTCAGGATACGGTGGGAATTGATTATAAAGGCGAGTCACAGCTGTTTCAGGAAAGCGGTGAGTCGACCTTACTGGTGTTTATGCTGGCGCTGATTATTACCTATCTGGTACTGGCGGCCCAGTTTGAAAGCTTTATTCATCCGCTGGTAATTATGATCACTGTACCACTGGGTCTGGTTGGCGCCCTGTCTGGCTTGTATTTTTTCGATATGTCACTGAATATCTACAGCCAGATTGGTCTGGTAATGCTGATAGGTCTGGTGGCGAAAAACGGCATTTTGATTGTCGAATTTGCCAACCAGCTGCGCGATGCCGGCGTGGCGTTTGAAGATGCTGTCCGCCGGGCTGCGATTCAGCGACTGCGGCCAATCACTATGACCTGTTTTACCACCATTATGAGCAGCTTACCGTTAATTATTGCTACCGGCCCGGGTTCAGAAAGCCGGATGGTAATCGGCATGGTAATTTTCTGCGGTGTAGCGTTAGCGACCTTGCTGACGCTGTATGTAGTGCCGGTGACCTATATTGCTATTGCCCGCAATACCGGCTCACCAAAAGCGCTCAGTCAGCAACTTGTCAAGCTGGAGAGTCAAGCGCCAGACGAACATGCGGCAGATGAAGTCGTGCCCAAATAGCCTGGCCTTTGCCAGGCAGATTTAAGTGCTTAAAACGGCAGAACGTCCCCGTCCCAGTTCAGCAGGTTACCGCTTAACTGGGGCGTTAACTGCTCTGCTACTGCTGCCAGCCGCCTGGCCGTGGCAGCAGCTGATTGCAGCTGTCCCGCAGGCACATTTGCCTGAAAGGGTGCAGACAATGCTGTGTCAGTGGTGCCCGGATGGACACTGACCAGTACTGCAGTTTTATTGTAACGGCTCAGCTCGATACTACTGGTTTTTACCAGCATATTAACCGCGGCTTTGCTTGCCCGGTAACTATACCAGCCGCCCAGCTGATTATCTGAGATGCTTCCGACTTTTGCGCTTAGCACCAGCACTTTTACCTGTGGCTGCTTGCTCAGATAACCAAACAATGCCTTTAAATACAACGCAGGCTGCCAGACATTAATGGCAAAGCTTTTCTGCATCTGCGCCGCCGTTAACTGGCGCAACGTTTTTTCCGGTCCGTGCTGATTATCATGCAGCCAGCCCTGACAAATAAAAATAATTGTGGGCTGAGCAGTTACCGCCTCGGCTACCGCGCTATTAGCAGTACTATCTGCCGCATCGCCTGCGGCAGTGGTATCAAGCTGGAGCCAGTTCATAGCGGGCTGTGCTAACGCTGATGGACAACGACTACGGCTGATAGCCTGCACCTGATGCCCCTGGTCTAAGTAATGGCGCGCCAACCCCCGGCCGATGCCACTGCCGGCACCAATAATAAGAATATTTTCAGACATCAGCTAAAACCTCCCTGGCAGCAGTAACACCGCTTAAATATGCATTCTCGACTCTGCCCCCCATTAACCAGTCACCAGCAAGTGCCAGTTTTAAGCCGGGATGATAATCAGGCTTAACCTGGTTAACCGCCGGGTTAATCTGGGCATACAACCAGCGGTGAGTCAGGGCATTGCCAATCGAAAGGGCTTGTTGAAAAATCAGCTCCAGCTCGGCTTTGGCGAGCGCTATCAGCTGTGCAGGTTCTGTCCGCAAATACAATGCAGAGCACTGGGGGCTAAAGTGCAGCAGCCAGTTATCTGCATTGCTTGCCCGGCCGGGTTTACTGTTTTGCCGGGCCAGCCAGCTAAGATTGCCTTCTTTAACAAACACCGCATCCGCGCGCGTTTGTAACGGTTCAGCTAATTGCAGATTTACCGCCCAGCATGGCAATAACACCTGGGGCTGTATTTGTGAGATCAACTGATGGACATCGTCATAGCCGTCTTCAGCAGGCTGAAAAGCCGTTGCCAGCAGGGTTTGTAACTGCACCGGCGGCAACGTTAGGATCAGGGCCTGGTAAGGTCCGAATTTGTTATTATGCTGGTCAAACAGATACCAGCCGCTGGTGTCAGTTGCTGTGCTGTTTTGCAGATAACGCAGCCGGCTGATCCGGCAATCGGGATAAATCGTGATGTCGGCCAGCAGCGCTTTTACCGGCGAGTGCATTGACGGTATGCCAATAAAGCGCGATGTCTGATCATCAGAGCCGGTTAACTGACCGAGCTCAAACTTGTAGCAGTCTGCCTGCCAGCTACTGACAATACCCTCTGCCAGCCATTGCTCCACCTGTTGCTTAAAAGGCGCAGCACGGGCGGTAAAATACTGGGCACCTAAATCCAGATAACCCTCGCCATTGCGTTTAGAGCTCATCCTGCCCCCCACCGCCCGGCCTTTATCAAATACCTCTACCTGTAAGCCGGCCATCTGCAGGGTTCTGGCTGCAGCAGCACCTGCCATGCCGGCGCCAATTACTGCCACTGTCATAAAAGCTTCCTTGATTAGCAAACCACGATGACCTTTACTACGTTATGCTATAAGGTCCCGATCTGTTTAGCGGCCAGCAAGTTTGCTATCGAATTTGCAATCAAATTAAGCGGAGTAATCATGAGCAATGAAATTGCCACGTTTGGCGCAGGATGTTTCTGGTGTCTGGAGTCAGCGCTGAATCAGCTTAAAGGAGTGGAGCAGGCAGTCAGCGGCTATATGGGCGGCCATACCACCAATCCGGATTATCGCAGTATTTGCACTGGCACTACCGGCCATGCAGAAGTAGTACAGGTAACCTTTGATCCAGAGCAGATTAGCTTTAAGCAGTTATCGCAGATATTTTTTGCGTTGCACGATCCCACCCAGCTAAATCGTCAGGGCAACGACATTGGTACCCAGTATCGGTCTGCCATTTTTTATCATAGTGCAGAGCAGGCAGAAACCGCTAAAGATGTGGTTAAAGAGCTGACTGAACAGCAATTATTTGATCAGCCCATTGTGACTGAAATAAGTCCGGCCACCACTTTTTATCCGGCTGAAGACTATCATCAGGGCTATTTTCTGCAGAATCCACAGCAGGGTTACTGTCAGTTTATTATTGCCCCAAAAATGGCGAAGTTCCGCCAGCTGTTTAACCGGTTATTAAAATAGAAAAACTAAAATAAAAAAACCGCAACCCTGTCAGGGGTTGCGGTTTTAGCTGGATTTTGTGATAGCAGACGCTGATTTAGTTTTTTAAAACCGTCGCTACCGATTTAGCGAAATAATCAATATTGCTGTGGTTTAAACCAGAAATACTGATCCGGCTTGAGCCGACCATATAAATACTGAATTCTGCTTTCAGGCGCTCAATTTGCGCTTTGCTGATCCCCAGAAAACTAAACATGCCATGCTGACGGCTGATAAAGCTGAAATCGTCTGTCACCCCTTCTGCCGCCAGTTTATCAATAATCAGCTGCCGGTAATCGTTAATCCGGTTGCGCATGTCTGCCAGCTCCTGATGCCACAAGGCGGTCAGCTCTTTGCTATCCAGAATATGGCTGACAATAATTGCGCCGTGTGCCGGTGGCATTGAGTATATACTGCGCACCACACTTAACAGGTTCACCCGGGCAATCTCAGCCACTTTGCTGTTCTCAGCGACAATACTGACTGCACCAATCCGCTCGCGATATAAACCAAAGTTTTTCGAGCAAGAACTACATAGCAGCAACTCAGGCACATTATCCGCCAGATAGCGTAAGCCTGCAGCATCCTCATCCAGCCCGGCACCAAAGCCCTGGTACGCCATATCAACCAGCGGGGTAAAACCACGCTCTTTAGCAATAGCGGTAAAACGCTGCCACTGCTCAAAGTTTAAATCCATGCCACTGGGGTTATGACAGCAGGCATGGACCAGCACCACATCACCAGCGGCAACGTTATTTAAATCGGCAAACATCTGCTCGCTCTGCAAGCCTTTAGTGTCGTAGTCGTAATAGGCGTACTCTTTCACCTTTAATCCGGCCGCCTGAAACAACGAAATATGGTTTGCCCAGGTAGGCGTGGTTACCCAGATAGTTGCATCAGGGTTCGCCCGTTTAATAAACTCAGCCGCAACTCTTAGCGCGCCGGTGCCACCAGGGGTATGAGCAGTCGTTACCCGGTTGGCCAGTAATACCTGATGTGCCGGACCAAAAGCCAGCTTTTCAATATGGCTGTTAAACGTCAGATCGCCAGCCATACCAATATAGGTTTTGCTGTCTTCCAGCTTTAAGCGCAGCGCTTCTGCTTGTTTGACACATTTAAGTACCGCAGTATGGCCTTGTTCGTCTTTATACACCCCCACCCCTAAATCAACCTTGTTAGGGTTAGGATCTGCTTTATACTCGGCCATCAGGCCCAGAATAGGATCAGTGGCAACCGTTTGTAACTGAGAAAACATAAGGCTCTACCTGGTTAAAATGTTCAATAAAAGTAAGCAGCTTGCTTACTGGCTAGGGTAACTTGCTAGGGCAAATAGTCCGGCACTACCAAGCACACCGCTACCAGTAATGCCATGGCAGCAGGAGTAAATATAGCTTGCTGAAAATGTTCGGCATCGACAATACCCGCTATTTTGCCTGATTGGTCAAACAGAGGCAAACAGGCTTCAGCCTGAACTTTCGGATCGCAGGTATAATATTCACCACCTGCTGCTAAGTAGGCCGGCACACTATTGATCACCCGGGCCCGGCCCGACAAACCAACGGTACTGTTATTACTGATTTGGGCAAATTCGCTGGTAAGTGGAAACTCGGCCCGCGATGGCGCCCCGTAATAGGCCAGTTTTACCAGTACCGGCTCAGCAGCAGTATTCTGACGGGCCTGATAAATACCAAACCAATCCTGAGCACTATGCTGCTGGTAGTAACCGGCCACTGCAGCTAATTTAGTCAGTGCAAGTTGATTCTCAGGGGTTGCACCACCTAAAATCGGAAGCAATGAATACGGCTCAGCGGCCAGCTGACCAAATAAACTGCAAGCGCCGCCCTCACCAAGCTCAGGTACCTGAAACTGCCAGCGCACTTCGCTTGTGGCCGTCTGCAGGTACTGCGTTAAAGCCTGGCGGGCACGCTCAACTTCTGCGCTGATATCACCATATTCATCCAGCAAACCACTACGTCGTAAATATTCAAATGCCTGCATACTTCACCGGGCTATAGCCATCCAGATTTCCAAAAGACGGGCTATTTTAGCAGAAGAACTTAAAAAGCCAAGCCAGCCAGAGAAAAACTTGCTGGCATCGCGTTGGCTCGGTAAGCTGACGCCACTATTAGCTTACTCTTTTTCGTAACGGCAAAAGTTATGGCACAAAAAATCTCCCTCGCCGACTGGCAGCAACAGCTAGGTCGGGGCGACAATAAGCCGGATAATGGCTCTACAGTTGCCGATACCCAGCATAATGCTGACGCTGCACTGGTGTACAGCACAGCAAGTGGCACTGTAACGCCACCTAAGACGGCTGAGCCTGGTGGTACCGCTTATCCTGATGGCGCAATCCGCCTGCGACGGGAAAAAAAAGGCCGCGGCGGTAAAACAGTGCTGACTATCAGCGGCATTGCCAGGCCCGCTGCTGAACTTACCGATATCTGCAGCGCGTTAAAGAAAAAATGTGCCTGCGGGGGTGCGGTTAAAGACGGTATTATTGAAATTCAGGCCGATAAACGGCAACTCATTGAGCAACATTTAAACCAGCTTGGTTTTAATGTGAAATGGGCCGGCGGTTAAACCAGGCTGTATATAAGCCAGCATCAGCTACAGGAATTACTATGCAACAATTATCCCCCGCCGATCTGCATATCTTACTGGTCGAGCCGTCAGATACTCAGCGCAAAATTATCAGTCATCATCTGAAACAGGAGCAGGTTCAGCACATCAGCGAAGCAAACTCGGTCAGTGCGGCATTTTTGCAACTGAATGAACACCAGCCCGACTTAATCGCCTGTGCCCTGCATTTTGCCGATGGCACTGCGCTGGATTTGCTCCAGAAGATTAAACAACACCCTAAGCTGGCAGAAATTCCGTTTATGCTGGTATCCAGTGAAACCCGCAAAGCAACCTTAGAAGAATTTAAACAATCCGGTGTGGTGGCTATTCTGCCCAAACCTTTCACTACAGCGCATTTAGGTAAAGCATTAAATGCGGCTATTGATTTATTAAGCCCAAGCGAGCTTGAACTGTCATTATTCGATGTGCACGACATCCGGGTATTAGTGGTGGATGACAGCAGACTGGCTCGTAATCATATAAAACGGGTGCTGAGCAACCTGGGTATTCAACACCTGACCGAAGCAGAAGATGGCCGCGAAGCCATCGGCATATTAAAACAGCAAATGTTCGATCTGGTGGTTACTGACTACAATATGCCGGAGGTTAATGGCCGCGAGCTGACCCAGTATATCCGGGAAAACAGCCAGCAGTCGCATATTCCGGTATTAATGGTAACCAGCGAAGCTAACGATACTCACCTAAGCAACATTGCTCAGTCTGGCGTTAACGCAATGTGCGATAAACCATTTGAACCTGAACTGGTAAAGGCACTGCTCTATAAATTACTGGAGCAATAAACCTCCAGCACCCAGCCAGCCGGCTGGGTGCTGCATTCTTTATTCACGGTTATAGTCTTTTCCAAACACCTTATTAAAAAAGCTGTCAGCTTTCCATAGCGGCCGCTGGCCGTTATTGGCGATATCCAGCGCGATATTAAAGTTAATATCAGCAAATACGGCTCCGGCATCATACCGGATGGGACCATACTCGCGGGTTAAGCTGGCAATGTCATCGGAAGGTTTGTGGTAATGCTTAGCAAAAAAGCTACCCCAGATTTTCGCGCCATCCTGCTTCGGATCTTTTGAGGTAAAACCGGTCATTAAAAACACCGCCGGCACCCCTTGTTTTACCAGGGTAAAATGATCTGAGCGGGTAAAAATCGCCTGCTCCGGCATAGGATCTTCACTTAATGCGATGCCTTCCTTTGCGGCAGCTGCAGCAACAACTTCGCCGAGCGTGGAATGATTAGCGCCAAAGGCGATTAAATCGGCAAACGGATACAATAGCACCGGCATATCCAGATTAACATTAGCGACCAGGCTTGCTACTGGCCGGGTCGGGTTAGTGGCAAAATAATCCGCGCCTAACAGGCCTTTTTCCTCTGCGGTCACCACCACAAATAACACAGAGCGCTTCGGTTTTACTGACAGCTCACTGAACATCCGCGCCGTTTCCAGTAAAATGGCCATCCCGGCGGCGTTGTCCATCGCCCCGTTATTTATTTTGTCATCCGAGCGTAAGTCATTACTAAAGCCGATATGGTCGGAGTGAGCGGTGATCACCACATACTCATCCCGAAGGATCGGATCGCTGCCCTCAAGCATGGCAATAACATTCGGGCTGCTGATCTGCTGATGACTGCTACTGGCACTCAAAATGGCTTCGCTGGCTAAGGCAAAACCAGCTGGGTGCTGATCAGCCTCGAGCATGGCGAAAATATCGGCCAGGCTTTGTTGCTCCTGCGCAAATAAACTGACCGCAGCCTCAGGATGCAGATACGCCGCTGCCTGCAACTTACTGTCGCCCGCACCCGGTTCGCCGGCAGCATTCAGCCAGGCCAGACGGGGTGTATTTAAATACAGCAGACTATTGGCATAGGGCCGGGTTTTCTCCTGCTGTGGGGTATGAATGGTAATAACACCGATGGCGCCGCGCTCTGCAGCCAGCTTGCCTTTTATACTACCCAGGTAAGCCCGCTCTTCACTTGGCAGTGAGGCTGGTAAACCTGCCAGTTGCACCACAATTTTGCCATTCACATCCAGCCCGGCATAATCATTCAGACCAAACTCTTCTGACACCAGACCATAACCAACAAATACCAGCGGCGCGGTAACGGCAACCTCGGTCTGGTTGACCGAAGCACCACTGAAAAACTGCTGCGGATAGCTCAGCTGCCACTCTTTTTCGCCGCGGCGAAAACTCAGTTTAACGCTCTCCTGCGCTACCCGGGCCGAGCGCAGCGGCACCTGCTGAAAATAGCTGTTATTGTCGCCTGCCGGTGCTAAACCAATGGCCTGAAACTGGCTGGCAATATAATTCGCCGCAATCTGATGGCCACGACTACCGGTATCACGTCCTTCCAGTGCATCACTGGCCAGAAATTGCAGATGTGCTTCAATCGCTGCCGGGCGGGCACTTTGTTGCGGCGCAGGCTGATTGCCAATAGTGCAGCCGCTCAGCAGCAGCGCTGACAACGCGCCGCAGGTTAATTTATAAAACATGGATTCTCCACAAATAAAAGTACTACTGAGGTTAGGAAGCAGGCTCAAACAGGTTTGCCCACGCCGACACGCCGTAAACCCATCCCTGGGGGCTCGTTTCCGCCCGTCCGGGGCTTCAACGGTCGGCTTAGAGCAAACCTGTTCTCACCTTCAAGTACAGTTGCAACACTAACAAGTACTTTTTTACTTCCTAAATATATTACCTATGCGTATTTATTCAGCGTTGTTATAACGCTGCTTAAACCGTTCATGCAGTTGTTTATGGTGGTTAGTTAAATCAACTTCACGACCATCAATCCATAAATGTTCAATTTTATGGCCGCGATAATCAAAAATATCACCATCAGACACCACCAGGCTGGCGCTTTTACCCACTTCAATACTGCCAAGTCGATCTGATACGCCAGCAATGGCTGCCGCATCCAGAGTCAGCGCCCGTAACGCATCTTCGCTACTTAAGCCATAACGGGTAACGTGACCGGCGGCAAATACCAGATTACGGGTATCCCAGAAACCATCTAGTGACAGCGCTATCCGCACCCCTGCCTGTCGCAGCAGGCCAGGCACCGAAAAGGCCTGGTCATAGGCTTCATCGCCACGGGTTGGCAGGCCATAAGGCGCGGTATAAATCACATCTACTTTTGCTTTGGCAAGCTCGTCAGCCAACCGCCAGCTGTCCCGGCCACCGACAATCACCAGCCGCACCTGATACTTATCTGCCAGCAGCATTGCCTGCCGAATTTGCCGCGGGTCGTCGGCATGGACAAATAATGGCAGTTCACCGGCAAAAAACGTCAGCATCGCATGCCAGCGGGAATCCTTGCCGCTGTTTAAGCCTGCTTGTTCGGCCAGATAATAGGCGTGTGCCTGTTCAAAATATTGCTGCAGCTCGGCCAATTGCTTTTGCTGGTTTTCCCGCTGCTTTTCAGCACTGTCGCGTACCCACCAGCCATTTTGTACACTCATCCGCGGCCAGTTAACGTGTAAGCCGACATTGGCCTGCACTGTGGCATCCTGCCAGTTCCAGGCATCCAGCTGCATTAATGCTGAGCGGCCGGTTAACATGGCGCCATCAGGATAAATCAGGCTGTGGCTGAAACCATTGCTGCGAATGGTCGGGATCACAACAGAGTCAGCATTATAAGCCACCTGTACCTGTAAATCCGGATTAGTCGAGCTGGTTTCGCGATCGTCCCGGGTCGCCCGCACCGCTTCAACTTCAATCAATCCGAGCTGATTAATCAGCGCAATTAACCCCGGATAAAGATGTTTGCCGGTTAAATCCAGCTGCCTGGCACCAGCGGGTACCGCCAAATTGGCACCCATCGCTGCGATTTTGCCATCGACCAGCAACACATCCTGCTTTGCTGGCGCGGCACTTACGCTATGCACCATGGCATTTTGCAGCAACAGCGGTTGTTGCTGTTTGCCTGCCGGTACCGGGTTTACTGCAGCTACTGTTGTTGTGAGCAGTGCTGAGGTCAGTACCGTTGCCAGCATCACTATTTTGCTTAATGTTTTCATCGCTTATGCTACTCCCTAGTGCTGCAGATACTGATGGTTCTGAGTATGAGCATGGCCGGTATGATCCGATTGCCCGCCAAAGCGCAGTTGCAACCAGTCGGCATTGTCTTCACAGTGCCAGATAGGATCGTCCTGCTTATAACCATTCTCCACGCCATTGCGGGCTGAATCGCCTGCCGTCAGCACTTTCTGGATAAGCTGCTGCTTTTCAGTATCCTGGGCCGCACGCATGCTGATATCTTCGCTGCGATCAAAATACCGGGCGCCGGCAATCCAGGTTTGCTGTACCTGAGCATATACCGACAACGGATGGCCATCCCAAAGTACCAGATCAGCTTGCTTGCCTTCGGCCAGCGAGCCTACTTTGTTATCAATTTTCAGCTGTCTGGCCGGGTTAATCGTGACCATTTTCAGCGCTTCATGCTCGTCCATACCACAATACATCGGTGATTTAGCCGCTTCCTGATTTAACCGGCGCAGCAAACCCGGATCGTCAGAGTTAACGCTGACCAGCAATCCCTGCTCGTGCATCAGACAGGTATTGGTTGGTATCGCGTCGTTTACTTCCATTTTAAAGCCCCACCAATCGGCAAAGGTTGAGACGCTGGCGCCGTGCTTCTTCATTTCAGTGGCTACTTTGTATCCTTCCAGAATATGGGTAAAGGTTTGAATGTTAAAACCCATTTCTTCTGCCACTTCAATCAGCATTAAAATCTCAGAAGCGACATAAGAGTGGGTGTGAATGTGCCGCTTACCTTCGATAATTTCGACCAGAGTATCTAACTGGTAGTCACGCCGCGGCGCCTGCACTTTGCTTTGCTGGCGTTTAGACAGTTTATTGTATGCCTGCCACTTTGCCTGATACTCTTTTGCAGCCTGGAAATTATCGCGGACAAAGGTATCCACCCCAATCCGCGTTTGCGGATAGCGGCTGGTAAACTCGCTGCCCCAGTTTGATTGCTTGACGTTTTCACCCAGCGCAAACTTAATGCTGCCAGGCGCACCGGCAAATTTCATGCCTTCAGCCGACTCACCCCAGCGCAGGCTGATGATCTGTGCCCGGCCGCCAATCGGGTTAGCACTGCCGTGCAGCAATTGCACCGTCGTTACACCACCGGCCAGACCGCGATAGATATTAATATCATCCGGGTTAACCACATCACCGATATGCACTTCAGCGGTGTTGGCATGGCTGCCTTCATTGACACCCTGCTCAGTGGCAATATGCGAGTGCTCATCAATAATGCCCGGCGTAACGTGCATATCTTTGCCATCAATAACGGTATAACCGCGCGGCGTCGATAACTGCTGGCCAATCCGGCTGATTTTGCCTTCTCGGACAATAATATCGGCGTTCTGCAGCACACCTTGCTCCGTTGCGGTCCACAAAGTGGCATTTTTAATATGCAGGTTTTGCTGCTTGGGTAAAATAGTCCGGCCAAATGCCCGGTTCGGATAGGTAAGCTGTGACACCATCGGTGCTGGCGTCTTCGCTTTTTCGGGCTCAGCTGCTGGCGAATCCGTTCGTGCGGCATTGACTGTCAGCTGACTGCCGTCAGCTTGCTGCCAGCGACCTTCTAACGTCGCACCTTGCAGTACGCCGCTGAACTGGGCGACCTCTGTGGCACCGGTCAGCTTTTGCAGTGGTGCGCTGAATTGCAGGTTCTGGCCCTGTACCAGCAAATGTTTTAACTCCACTTTCTGGTCAGCAAGTTTCAGCTCGCCTTTTAATTTCGGGGCATGACCGCTTAACGTTAAATCAAAACTGTTGTCTGCAATATTCAACTGATAAGTGCCGGCAAACTGTGGGGCATCAAGTGGCGTAAACTCCCGCAGTTGGCCACGCAGCCAGGTTGCAACAATTTCTCCGTCAGCAAATAAATCGCCACGGCTGACCACGATATCGGCCTGATAGCCACTGGCAATTTTGCCCAGTTGTTGCTCCAGACCTAACATACTGGCTGGCACTGTGGTTAAGGCCGCCAATGCCTGTTGCTGGCTCAGCCCCTGTTTAACCGCACTGCGCAGATTAGGCAGAAAATCTTCTTTTTTCTTCAGGCCATGGCTGGTCAGGGCAAAACGTACCCCGGCCTCTGCCAGCACCGCCGGATTAGCGGCAGCCCGTTCCCAATGGCGTAAATCTGCCAGGCTAACGTCCAGCTGCTGATCCGGCAAGGTGACTTCAGGTGCGGCCGGGAACGTCAGTGGTAACACCAGGGTACGGCCACTGGCTTTTACTTCAGTCAGCCGGTTATATTCATGGCCGGAACCTAAAATAGCCGCATTACTGATATTAAATTCGGCCAGTAATTTATCTGCCCGTAATAAGGCCCGTTCATCACTGGTTTCAAATAACACGCCCCGTTTTGGCGCATTCGCCACATTAGCCAGTGCGGCATTGTACTCAACAGCGCCGCTGACAAACCGAAAATCCTCTTTGCTTTGTGCTGCCTGATACCAGTTGGCATCGGCAAAGGTCTGACGAATAAGGGCAATACTGCCCATCAGTGAAGAAGGGTAGCTTTGTTTGGAGCTGCCTTTACTGAATGACATAAACTGCTGGCTGTCCGCTTTTAGGATCAGATCGTTTGGCAGGCCCTGAGCCAGTGATGCGACAAAACCAGTACCACGGAAGATACCGTCATGACGTGCCGCCTGAACCACAGTAAATCCCTGTTTCAGTAACTCATCTGCGGCTTTGGCATCGGGCTTAAACTGGTCTGCCCAGCGCTGCTCAGCATGAATCGCTGCATTAGCGGCATTACCACCTACCCGTTCATTTTCATAAACCGGTTTACCACCAAAACTGAACCCTTCAGCCTTACCTGCGTCTGGGACACCATACTGGGTATAAGGGTCGATAAAACCCGGGTACAAATGGTAACCGGTTAAATCAACGCTCTGGTAGCCGGCAGGTACCTTAATGTTACTGCTGACAGATTCTATTTTTCCATCGCGGATCAATACCATGGCTGATGGCAGGGATTTACCCGGTTCGGTAACCACAGTGGCGTTAATCAGCGCAAGCAGATTCGGTGTTTTATCCCGGATCCCAAGTTGCGGTGATGTCTGGTCGGCAATACTACCTGTGCAAAAAGCACCAAGCAGAGCCATGCTGAACATGGACAGGCGAGCTGGTGTCATAAATGTTTCCTGAGTTATTATAATTTAGCTGTTAATTGTGTAATTGAGCTGACTGAGTTCCTGCTCTGCTAATGGCATGCTGTAAAAATAGCCCTGTACTTCAAAGCAACCATTGGTTCGCAGAAACTCCACCTGTTGAGCGGTTTCCACCCCTTCTGCCACCACGCGCAGATTCATCTTCTGAGCCATGGCGATAATAGCCGCGACAATATTCATGTCGTTGCGATCCTGCGGAATATCTTTAACAAAAGAACGGTCTATTTTCAGTTCATCAACCGGAAAACGTTTCAGATAGCTCAGCGATGAATAGCCTGTACCAAAGTCGTCAATAGATAAAGACACGCCGAGACGCTTTAACTGATTTAACTGGTTAATAGCCGCATCGGTGTCGCCCATCAGCATACTTTCGGTTATTTCAAAGATCACAGCCCGCGGTTTTACCCCGGTCCGCTTTAAAATCCGTTCAACAATTAACGGCAGGTCCTGATCGTTAAACTGGCGGACTGATAAATTGATAGACAAGGTCACGTCGTAGCCCCGACTCTGCTGGCGGGCCAGAAAACGGCAAGCTTCCCAGATTATCCACTCGCCAATCTGCACAATCAGGCCGGTGCTTTCGGCTACCGGAATAAATTTAACGGGTGGCACCAGGGTATTATCAGGCCGTAGCCAGCGGATCAGGGTTTCGTAACCGGTTATTACTTCGGTACGAATATCCATCTTAGGTTGGAAATACAATAAAAACTGGTTTTCACGAATGGCTTCGCGCAACTGATTTTCAATTTGCAGCCGTTCGTTGGCGGCATCATTTAAATCCTGACTGAAAAAGTGGAACGTATTTTTACCGCGTGCTTTGGCTTCATACATCGCCAGATCAGCATGCTTGAGCAGCAGCTCTTCTTCCGAGGCGTCTTCAGGTGCCACAGTAATACCAATACTGGCACTGATTGCCACGTCATGATGGCCTAACTTAACCGGTTCGTGAAATGCCTGCTGTAAGTTGGCAGCAATAGTGGAGGCCTGATGACGGTCTTTTATACCACTTAAAATAACCGCAAATTCATCGCCCCCTAAGCGCGCTATGGTATCTTCCTCCCGCAAGCGTGAGGTCAGCCGTCTGGCAACTTCTTTTAACAGCTCATCACCGGCATCATGGCCAAGAGTGTCATTTATCCGTTTAAATTCATCCAGATCAAAATACAGTAACGCAAAGTTATAGTAGCCACGATGCGCCATAGCAATGGCCTTACGCAGCTGGTCCCGGAAATAACTGCGATTAGCCAGACCGGTTAAAATATCGTAATACGCCAGATGTTCCATTTGCTTCTGGCTTTGTTTGATAAACGAAATATCCTGCATCGCACAGACATAATTCAGTAAGTTACCAATATCATCCCGGATAGGGGCAATTGCCAGCGAGACCCAGAATTGCCGCGCCGGCAATTTCTGATGCTGCAATAAAATATCACCGCGCCAGTGCTGCCGCTCATGCAATGTCTCGGTAATTTCAATACTTAGCTGCGCCATTTCATCTGCCAGCAACATATTCAGTGGCTGATTGACGACACTGCGCTCTTCACAGCCCAGTAAGTCTGTCAGAAAGGGGTTGAGGTATTCGATATTCAGATGCGGATCGGTCAGCAAAATACCTGAGCTGGAAAATGACACCGCTTTACTTAACTTGCGGGCCGCACGCTCTGCTTGCTCTTTTTCTGCGATGCGGGCGTTTAACCCGGTGACCAATTGTGAAATTTCCGCAGACATACCGGTAAAAGCCCGGTTTAACTGGCCAATTTCATCTTTTTTGTTGTCTAAACTGATTTGTTGAATATCGCCACGGCTCAGTTTAACCACCGCGCCCGCTAACCGGTTTAATCGTTTCAGCACAAACTGATAGCTGATCAGATGCAGCAGTGCTGCCAAAACGATTGCTACAACAATAAATATGATAACCAGCCGGCCGCGGAACTGATTTAGTGCCGCCATCACTTCGGCTTTGTCCAGATAAACCGCCGCATACCAGTTCAGATGTTTCAGCGGCGCAGCTGCAAATAAGTAGTTATTGTCTGGTGATACCCCATTCGGGGTTGGCTGCAATATATGCGCAATATGGGCTCTCAGCGCAGGCTCTGCCACAGCGACCCCGGGATAAAGGGTATTGGCGGCAACTGGGCTGCTGTTATTTATGATAGTGGGTGATATAGCCTGGCCTGAAGCGTCAAAAAGTAATGTCTGAGTATGGCGACTCCAGTAGCCGATGTTACTGCTGTTACGGGTTACTTCTGTTAACTCCAGATCAGCCACACTGACGCCGACAAACCGCTCTTTGATATAAACCGGTACTACAATACTGACAACCCATTCCTGCCAGATCGGGTGATAATATGCCGGGGTCCAACGGGGCAACTTAGCCGGATTGTTCTGTGGCGTTGCTTCCCGATAATACAAGTCCGTTGTTAAATCATGCTCTGGCTTTAACTGTTGTAATAAATCAGCCGGGGCAACCCGGAAAAACTGCTGCTCACTGACAAAATAGAAAGCGTAAAACTCCTGCAGCATTAACGGCGATAATTGCTGCCACAACAGCTGACTGTGGCTGAAAAGAGCAGAGGTATTGGCTTTAAGGTTGGCTGAGGGTATTACTGCAGCAGAGAAGCTGTCTTGTTGGCGAACCCTGTTATCAGGGCCCGGTCGCGGAATATTAGTACCGGCCCGGGTTTGTTCAGCTAAATAGCGGCTGATTACCTGACTGGCTAAAATAGCCGCTTTTTCTTTGTCATCCAGATTGGTATCCAGCTGCCGGGCATAATTCTTGGCTGTTCGCTGCACAGCAGCCAGTTGTTGTTCAGAAAGTGCCTGCTCCTGCAACCATAGTACTGCATAAGCAAACACCAAGCCTGCCACTGTAATGGCAATAAACACAACAACTGAGAACTTAAGCCCCAGTGAATTCATCCCTGTTGGTTTAGTGTTTACATCCTTCAATGAAGCGACCTTGCTATTGTTATAGTAAATTCAGTCTGGTACAACATACACTAGCCGAGTGCTATTGTAATTACCTTATCATTATTGCATGCAAAACCAACAAAAGAGAATGAACAAATGAAAAAAGCCCTGTTTGCCGGCCTTGCCACCCTTGTTATTTCGACACCATTAATGGCGGCAACTGCCTTCACCGATGCTGCTGATGCCGTTAAGTATCGCCAGGCGGCTTTCCAGCTTATCCGGCACAATATGGGTGACATTAATGAAATGATTAAAGGTGAAGTGGCTTTTGATGCCGCGCGGGTACAGAAACGGGCGGATGCATTAGTACTGGTCACTACTTTGCCATGGGAGGCCTTTCAGATTGCCGGCACAGAACTGGGTGGCGGTGACGCCAAAGCGGATATCTGGAAAAATCTGGGCGATTTTCTTGAGCGGGGTGAAAAACTGGCTGCCGATGCCAGCGCCTTGCAACTGGCCGCGCAGACCGGCGATCGCACTGAGCTGCGCCAGGCATTTGGCAATTTTGCCCGTAACTGTAAAGCCTGCCACGACAATTATAAAGAGTAACAGCGGCAACAGTATCGATCCCAGGGCGCTGCAGTTACAGTAGCGCCAGTAATGCCCGCCCCTGCCAGTAATACATTAACAGCAACAATACCGCCAACATCACAAAAAAACGCCAGCTACCTCGCAATGTTGGCTGCATGGCTCCCTCAAGCTCCGTTGTGCCGGTAATCATGGTTTTAATAACATTATCATGCCGCCAGCTATGCCACAGCGCAAAGGCAATATGCACCGTAATCAGGATCAGAATTATGTCGATATTAAATTGATGAATAGCAGATGCCAGATCAACCCAGCTGGCCGGCAGGAGAGCGACCAGTGGCCCGTCATTCATATAGCTGTTGTCAAAAGTGGCAAGGCCACTGACTACCTGCAGTATCAGCAAAGCCAGCAAAGTAAATATCATATATGAAGAGGCAGGATTATGGCCTGCCACCGGAGTGGTATTGCGCAAATACCCTATTGCTGCTTTAGGTGAGGCTGCAAACTGGCTGAATCTGGCACTTTGACTACCCCAGATCCCCCAGGCTAGTCGTGCCAGCAATAACGATGCCAGACTATAGGCCAGCAACTGATGGATGGCGATATAGCCTTCACTGCCGCTATACCACAATCCGGCCACCAGCAGTACCATCGCCCAATGGAAAAACCGCACTGCGCCATCCCACACTTTTATTTTTTGCGCCAATTGGATTGCTCCTGCTATGCTGACTTTTCGATTTTATGATAACGGATCAAGTTGATGAAGGGAATTAAATGGCTGCTGCTGATAACCGTGGTGGTAATGGTTGGGGTAGTAGCGGCCGGCTATGTTTGGCTGCGCCTCAGTCTGCCGCAATATCAGGGCGAATACCCGGCTGCGGTGGCAAACCCGGTTAATCTTGACCGTGATGTAAGGGGTTACCTGAGTATCACCGCCGCAGATCGCAATGATGCCGCTTATGGCATGGGGTTTGCGCATGCTCAGGAGCGGTTTTTTCAGATGGATCTGGCCAGGAGAAGCGCAGCCGGTACCCTGGCTGAACTGTTTGGCGAACGAGCCCTTGCCACCGACATTGAACGGCGCCGTCATCGCTTTACTGAACGGGCAGCAGAGACGCTGTTACAATTTACTGCCACCGACTTGCAGCTGCTCAGTGCTTACAGCCGGGGGGTTAATGATGGCCTGGCCTCGCTGACGGCAGCCCCTTTTGAATATACTTTGCTTGGAGCAGCACCGGCTTTATGGCAGGAAACCGACTCTGTGCTGGTGATTTATAATATGTATCTGGAATTGCAGGGCAAGCTGGGCCGGGATGAATATGCCATGACCGTATTGCAAGAGTCGGTACCCGGCGACTGGTTTCAGTTTTTACAACAACACAGCAGCGACTGGCAGGCTGCTATTGATCTTACAGAAGTTGCACCGGTAAGCATGCCCGACGGCCCTTATCCGCAAATATTGCGCGCCGCCAGCCCATGCATGGATTGCACACCAAAAGACAGTGCAGATTTGGGTAGCAATAATATGGCAGTAATGGGTCGGCTGACCAGCCATGGCAGTGCCATAGTGGCTAACGATATGCATTTGACGATCAGAGCACCCGGAACCTGGTATAAAGTGCAGCTGAACTGGCGCGATGGCAACGACTGGCAACAAGTAACGGGCCTGAGCCTGGCCGGTGCGCCGGCTATTGTAGTGGGAAGTAATGGCCATATTGCCTGGGGCTTTACCAACAGTACTGCAGACTGGCACGATTTAATTAAACTGCAGTTATCTGAAGATGGTAAAAGCTATTTAACTGCAGAGGGCTGGCAGCCTGTCCGGCAATATTATGAAACGATAAAAGTTAAAGATGCAGCCGATTACTCGCTGCAGTTGCAGGAAACCCGCTGGGGGCCCTTTATAAATTACGGTGAGCACACCTTTGCCCTGCGCTGGGTTGCCTATGACCCTAACGCGGTAAACTTTAATTTGCTTAAACTGGAAACCCGGCAAAATACCGAACAGGCACTGGCACTTGGTGCGATAACCGGCATTCCGACCCAGAATCTGTTAGTGGCCGACAAAGAAGGTAATATCGGCTGGACGCCGCTGGGTCCCCTACCCGGACGACAGTTAACAGACTGGGATACCGCCCAGGACTGGAGTGATGGCGTTAATTTCTGGTCAGCTAACCTGAGCGCTGAACAGTATCCGCAAATTTATAATCCTCCCTCGGGCGTGCTCTGGACAGCCAATGCCCGCAGTGTTGGAGGCGACGCCTACCGGTTACTGGGCAATGGCGGCTACGATTTAGGCGCCCGCGGCCAGCAAATCCGTGACAGCCTGTTAAGTCAGGGCCAGTTGGATGAGCAGGCGCTGCATCAAATTCAGCTCGATAACCGGGCTCTGTTTTTACAGCGCTGGCAGCAACTGTTACTTGAAATTCTGACACCTGAAGTGACCGCCAAACACCAGCTGACTGACTATCGTATGTTGCTAAATCAAAGTGGCCGTTATGCCCAAAGTGATGATATTGGCTATACCCTGGTGCAGCAATTCCGGCAGCAGACAATTGAGCTTATGTTTGCGCCACTGTCGGCACTGCTTGAACAGCATGGTAGCCGCAGCGCTTACTTAAAATACTCCCTGGAAACGCCGGCGTGGGCCATGTTGCAGGCGCGCCGGCCAGATACCCTGCCCTCAGGTTACACTGACTGGTCACAGCTATTGTTACAGGCGGTGCTTAGCAGTAAACAGCAACTGGAGCAGCAGCATGGTAGCTTGCATGACAGCCGCTGGGGTAAACAAAATCAGGCGAAAATCCGCCACCCGCTAAGTAGTGCAATTCCGGTGATGGGTGATTGGTTAAATATGCCGGCTTCTGAGTTTGCCGGCGATCGCCATATGCCACGGGTGCAACTGCCTTCTTTTGGTCAGTCGCAACGAATGGTGGTTGCCCCGGGCCAGGAGCAGGACGGTATTCTGACCATCCCGGCCGGTCAGTCCGGCCACCCGCTGTCGCCATTTTACCGGGCTGATCACCAGTACTGGTTAAATGAGGTGGCGCTACCCTTTTTACCTGGTCCGAAAAAATATCAGTTAAGGTTGGTACCTGCTGCTTGACTTTGGCCATCCAGACGGATTATGGTGCTGACTATGAAAAGATTAAATTGCGCGCTCGGTTTTTTTAGCTTTACCCCCCCATAGGGGAGGTAACTGGCCGTGCGTGCACAATTGGCAAGAAACCTCCCCCCGCAGGGAGGTTTTTTTTTTGCCTGAGACTTTTACCCAGTGATTACTTTGCTGACAGCAGCCCGATAAAAGGAAACATCATGGAACTTGACGATATTCGCCAGGCAATCAGTAGTACCGATCAGCAATTGCTGCAATTGCTGGCGAAACGCCGTGAACTGGCACTGGCCGTGGCAGCAGCCAAGTTAAGCCAGAATAAACCGATCCGTGATCAAAAGCGGGAACAGGAACTGCTGGTATCACTCATCGCTCAGGGCAAGGCCCTCGGCATAGATGCCCAGTACGTAACCCGGATTTACCATGTCATTATTGAAGATTCGGTGCTGCAGCAACAGGCTAAGGTACAGGGACAATTAAACGGCGAAAACGGCCCCAGTGTGCGGGTCGCCTTTCTTGGTGGTCAGGGCTCGTACAGCTACTGGGCGACCCAGAAGTATTTCACCCGCCGGGCTGAGCGGATTATTGAACTTGGCTGCGACAGTTTTAACGAGATTGTCCAGGCGGTAGAAACCGGCCATGCCGATTATGCACTGCTACCGATTGAAAATACCTCGTCAGGTTCAATTAACGAAGTGTTTGATTTACTTCAGCATACCCGCTTATCTATTGTTGGCGAACTAACCCATCCTATTGCCCATTGCCTGCTGGGCATAAGCGGCGCTGAGCTTAGCAAAATACGCCAGGTCTGCGCTCACCCGCAGGTAATAGCGCAGTGCAGCCAATTTCTGCTGGGGCTGACCAATGTCAAAATCGATTATTGCGACAGCTCATCTGCCGCCTTTGCTAAAGTTAAACAGCTGCAGGATCCGACGGTGATTGCCATCGGCGGTGAAGAAGGTGGCCAGTTATACGGCCTGGAAGTGCTGGCCCGTGATTTAGCCAATCAGAAAGACAATGTCAGCCGTTTTATCGTGGTAGCACGCAAACCCGTTGCCGTGGCCAAATCGATACCAGCCAAAACCACCTTTATTATGTATACCGGCCAGCAACCAGGCGCGCTGGTAGAAGCACTGCTGGTATTAAAACAACACGGCATCAGCATGGCCAAGCTGGAATCACGACCCATTCCGGGCAACCCATGGGAAGAAATGTTCTACGTGGATGTATTTGCCAACCTGGCTGACTACGCCATGACTCGCGCACTGGAGGAGCTGAATAACATCACCAAGTTCGTCAAGGTATTAGGCTGCTACCCCAGTGAAGATATTGAGCCGACCCAGGTCAGCGCCAGCTAGCTGTTACTGCTTTCAGTTAACCAGGCTGAAGGCCGCCAGCGCAATGGCGGCAACAGATACAACGGTACTACCGATAACTAACAACTTATAAGTAGTGATCTGACGCTCGGCCTCTTTGGACGCCTGCTCAGCCAGCGCTATGACTTTTTGCAGCTGCTCTGCCAGAGTATGCAAAGACTGGGCATTTTTGGTTACTGCCTGCTGCAGTTCACTGATTTGCTGCGCCTGTACCGGGTCGGTTTTTGTCTCAGCAGGTTTAGCAGTAAAAGCGGGGATAGCCGTCGTGGCAATTGTTGTCAGATAAGGCCCCAGTACTTTAATAAGTGGAATAAGTTGTAATGCCATATAACCTCCTGTGCTATTGCTGATACAGCTCCAGCGGCAAACCATCCGGGTCCTGAAAAAAAGTGAAAGATTTACCGGTATATTCATCAACCCGGACCGGTTCGACGCTAACCCCGTTTGCCGTTAAATACGCCACGTAATCAGCGAGATTTGTCACCCTGAATGCCAGATGACGTAACCCCTGTGCTTCCGGCTGGCTGGGCCGAGCCGGTGGGTTGGGGAAACTGAATAGTTCCACTTTGCTGCCATCGGCCAGTTGTAAATCCAGTTTCCACGACTGCCGCTCCGGCCGGTAGTTTTCAGCAACTATCTCCATTCCCAGCAACTTATTGTAAAAAGCTTTACTGCGTGAATAATCGCTGCAAATTATTGCCACATGATGAATACCACCAAGCTTTGCCACCATTTTGCTTTACTCCATCAGCCTGGCCCCGTTGCCGGGAATGATAATTTCAAAGGATTTTTTTAATCTCAGACTTCAGCTTATCATCCTGGGTAGTCGCCAGCAGCGGCTTTAAAATTGCTTCAGCTTGTGACCGCTGCTCTTGCGCCAGATAAAGCTGACTTAACCGCAGCTGTGCCCATTCGTTAAAGTCAGTCATGCTGCCGTCTGCCAGAAACTCGTTAAGAGCATCTATACCTTGCTGTGGTTCTGTTTTTCCCAGCACACTGGCCCGGCCCAGCTGATACAATGCCAGTAAGCGGTTACGTTTGCCCTCATCATCGGCAACCTCCTGCTTACTGGCTTTAAGAAATTCCGCGATTGCTGCGGCATAATCACGATTTTGTGCCAGCTGAATACCGCGAATAAAATAGGGCTCAGGCCGGCGTTGCAACAGTTCACTGCTGTCAATGAATTGCTCTGCCGCTGTAGTATCTTCGGCACTGAATAATATTTCCAGCGTTAATAGCTGGCCCTGTAACGGGTCTTGCTGTTCCAGCCTGGCAGCGATAGCCAGTGCCTGCTCTTTATCACCACCGGCAATGCCAGGGGCCTGGGCATAGTATTTTCCTAATGCTTTCAGGTAACCGGTATCTGCAGGAGCCAGCGACACTGCCTGCTCAAAGGCTTTGCGACAGCGCTTGGCATAACCCAGCGCACTGAACATACTGGCTTGCTGAGCACTATCGCAACTTGCTCTGCCAAACCAGAACTGATAACGGGCGTTATCGGCTTCAATGTGTATTGCTCTGGCCAGCAGCTCTTCTGCGGCATCTGCCTGCCCCAGCTCAAGTTCGCTGCGACCCAGCGCTGCCAGCAACCAGGCATCTTTGGTTTTTCGGTTTACTTTATCAGCCAGTAGCACTTTGGCAGCTGCAAAATCCTGTTGCTGCCACAGGTCTGATATTTGTTGTTGCAGATCTGCCGGCGCAGCATTTAGCCCAAAGCTAAGCAGCAAAGCAGTAAAAGTTACTCGTTTCATGGCTGTCCTTAATTTAAGTGTTAGCAGCATTGTAACCGCTGACAGCCATTTGCCAATGCCCAATACTATCTGGTTACAACTTAATACTGTCACCTTTAGCCGGGATCAATGCGTTAATTCCCAGGGCTTCTAATTCCTGCTGCAATACCAGCTGAGCTTCAGGCTCACCATGCACCAGATAAAACTGCGGCTGACCACCAATTGCTTTCGCCCAGGCTAACAGTTCACTCTGGCCGGCATGCGCGGAAAAACCACCAATGGTGTGCACCCTGGCTTTAACCACAATATCCTGACCAAACATCTTAACCCGTTTTTCACCGTCAACCAGCCGCCGGCCCAGGGTGCCACGAGCCTGAAAGCCAACAAATATAAGATGATTGGTATTTTTCCACAGGTTATGTTTAAAGTGATGCACTATCCGGCCACCGTTACACATACCACTGCCGGCGATAATAATGGCACCATGGCTTACCCGGTTTATCGCCATTGAATCTTCGACTTTCGGGGTCAGCTTCAGCATCGGCAACAGTTGTTGCAAACTGCGGCCGGCACCAATTTTGTCTAAGTCAGCCTGATCAAGCGCATGCAAAAAATCGTTGTAAATGTTGGTAATGCTGATTGCCATCGGGCTATCCAGAAAAATTGCCTGCTGCTTTAACCGGCCCTGATGATGCAGTAAAGCCAGGTAATACAGCACTTCCTGCGAGCGCCCAAGCGCAAAGGCCGGAATAAAAACGTTGCCGCCATCGTTGTAGGCCTGTTCCAGCGCACTGGCAAACTCCTCCACGGTATTATCCAGACTCTGGTGGTTGCGGTTACCATAGGTACTTTCCAGCAATACAATATCGGCCTGGCCAATTTCGGTAGGATCATGCATCAGTACAGTGGCCGGGTTACCCAAGTCGCCCGAGAACACCAGTTTACGCATCGCCTGATTACCTTTAAGCCATAACTGGACAATAGCCGACCCCAGAATATGCCCGGCATCGGCAAATTCCAGCTCCAGCCCCGGCATCGCCACTAACCTTTTGCGATAAGCCAGTGGCTGCACCAACTCACTAACCCGCTCGGCATCAGCTATCGTCATTACCGGATCTTGCTGTTTTTTGCCGCCGCGAGCCGCTTTTTTGTTTTGCCACTCTAAATCTTTCAGGTACAAGCCAACGGAGTCTTTCAGCAATACCGGTAAGATTTCAGCAGTACCGGGAGTGCAGATAATTTTGCCTTTAAAGCCGCGTGCAACCAGCAGCGGCAGTAAACCACTGTGATCAATATGCGCATGGGAGAGAATAACCAGATCAATGTCTTTCGGTTTAAAGGCAAAGCGGAACTTATGCCACTCCCGTACCTGATCCGCCCCCTGCGTCATGCCGCAATCGAGCAGAATTTGCTGCTTATTATGCTCGATAAGATAGCAAGATCCGGTAACCTGACCGGCAGCACCTAAAAAGGTTAAATTGGCTACAGACATAGTGTTGTCCCTGTGATTAGCGAATTAAGTTTATATCGCATCCTGACTGCTAAAAGATTAGTCTATATCAAACATATTGTTAGTTTGTAATAAACACCACTGTGCAGGAGCTGTTATGTCAGACGCGCATAAGCTATATAAACGCCATTTCACCTCAGCTGAAGAATCACAAGCCGCGATTGCCAAATTGCAGGACCACGAGTCCTACAAGCTGGCCTTTGCCGACAACGATTTTTTAATGCAGGATGATTTGCGCCATGTCAGGTTGCAGCTGGAGTACCTGAAACCGCAACTGGTACTGGAGCAGCACGGCGTCGAAGCCACCATAGTAGTTTTTGGCAGCGCCCGTTTTCTGTCACCTGAGCAGGCGGATAAAAACCTGCAGTTGGCCGAACAGAGGCTGGCTAAGCAGCCAGAGGACAAAACGTTACAACAGGCCGTTAAACTGGCAAAACGCAACCAGAAAAACAGTGACTATTATCTGGCTTCACAACACTTTTCACAGCTGGTGACCGAGCATAGCAATAAACATCAGGACAGTGCCTTAATGATTATCAGCGGCGGCGGCCCCGGGGTAATGGAAGCCGCCAACCGCGGCGCGATGGCCGCCGGTGGTGAAAGTATCGGCTTAAATATTGTGCTGCCCAAAGAGCAGAACCCCAACCCGTACATTACCCCGCATTTCTGCTTTCAGTTTCACTATTTTGCCATTCGTAAAATGCACTTTCTGCAACGTGCCAGGGCGTTAGTTGCCTTCCCCGGTGGCTTTGGCACCCTTGATGAGTTGTTTGAAACCTTAACCCTGATTCAAACTAAAAAAGCCGAACGGGTGCCGGTTATTTTGTACGACAAAGCGTTCTGGCAAAGGCTAATAAACTTCGACATGCTGGCAGAAGAGGGCTTAATCAGCCCACAGGACTTAGAGCTTATTCAGTTTGCCGACACCCCGGAGCATGCCTGGCAACTGATTTATGATTACTATGAGTTAGGCCAAACGCAGCCAGAGTAAACAGGCCCAGCAACCGTTGATAGCAGTTACCACCGAAACCTGCTAAACCTGCTAAAGTTTTGTTACATTTTTGTCCTGCCCAATACGCATTCCTGTGCAACACTCCTCTGGAACACGCAATTGGAGCGAGCTGATGTCAAAATTAACTATTGTACTAACACTGTGCGCCGGGCTGTTGAGCTCGTTGCCACTATTTGCTAACGAAGACACCTCTCTGCACGATGAAATTCTGCAGTTGGATAAACAATTATTTGATGCGTTCAATCAGCGCGATATTGAAACCACTAAGCGGTTGCTGGATACCGATGTTGAGTTCTACCATGATACCGGCGGTTTGGCCGACTACCAGCAAACTATCGCCAACTTAAACCAGCTGTTCGCCAATGCTGGTGACCTAACCCGTACGTTGCTACCAGAGAGAACTGAGGTGTACCCGATTAAAGATTTTGGCGCTATTCAAACCGGCCAACACCGCTTTTGCCATACCGAAAATGAGGAGCCAGACTGTAACGTTTTTAAGTTTTTACATATCTGGAAAAAACAGGATGAGCGCTGGACAGTGGTCCGGGTAGTAAGTTATGACCATTAACCCATGCTCTGCCATACCTACATTTTGCCTTAACTCAGCTGCAACTAAGCTGAGCTTATTGATACCAAACCCACTGTCATTGGCAATAGCAGTGCCAGAAAATGCTGGCGCTGCACACAGCTGCCAGCCTTGCTATTTTACATTGCACCAGCAAACAATAATACACTGCCTGGTCTGCTGGTGGTTTTACTCAATTGAGGAGTTATGCCCCCTCTGGGAGACAACAAAATTTTGGAAACATGTACGAACCGAATGATTCAAATATTTTTTAATAGCGCCGAGACATACTTTTCTACGGCGCCAGCTCTCCCTTTTACTCCATCAAACTCATTCAACATCATGTTCTCTACGTTATCAAACCCACCAAATAACTTAAATATGTAGTCTTTATCTTCGACACGAAACAAGAAATAAATTACGTCTTGGTCTAGACGGACAGCCCAACGCTTAGACAAAGAAATAAGAACATAATTCCTCGTGAATCTGAAGTCATGCACCAAATAAGAAATTACTGATGTCTCACTTAAGAGAACTTTATCCATTTCATTCTTATCATGTGACAAGAAAAAATCCTCCTCCCCGATATAACACTCTAAGTCGCCAGATCTTCGACAGTACTCAAATAAAGCATCCCACATAAACTTTGGAGCGAAATTATCATGCAACAATCGATTGAACGCCAACGAGAACCATCGTTTTGGTAACTCAATATTATCGATATCATGTAATTCTTTACAAAGATAAAAAATGTCATCGTGTACAGTACTCATTTCTTTTTCACCTCTGGGTACCGAGCTGTATATTCCGGCACTCTCGCTCCAGGTTTATAAATTTTAATAGTATCCGTTCCAGCTGGAACACCGTCAGGATAAGGGCGGGATGAGGTATGTCTATTCGCATGCCTTCCTCCAGGCAACTTAACATTGTTCTCGTCTTTTAATTCAGCACCTTCCGTACTTTTTATTTTATCCCAATCAGCATCTGCTTGTTCTGGCGTTCCCAAAAGACCTCCTCTATCACCTTCTTTGCCAGGAGCAGAAACTTTATCACCTTTCAACTCATCAACAAGTTGATCAATAGGGTCGGCAGATTCATTTGCAGCATTAGTTGATTGAATAATATTTTGAAGAGCTCTTGCAGCCCTGTAAGCCGTATAAGCATTCCTCGCAATAACTGCACCTTCGATGACATACGGAATTGCTAAGACTACTACTCGCCCATCCGGATCAACAAATTTATACGGGTTATTATTCGCATAAGCATACCGGTTAAACATCATCGGATTGCTGGCTTTAAACCCCATTGGGTCGTTGGAATAAAACCGCCCGATAATTGGGTCATAATACCGTTGCTGCATATAAGTTAACTGCAGGTCGTCATCTTCAACATGGCCGGTGTAACCGGGCTTGTCTGACTGGGTGTTAGGGTCATTGTACTTGGCCACTAACTGGCTACCGAGATAAAAATAGTCGGTGTAACCGCCGCTTTCATAGGTGCTCATTAATACACCCTGGCTGTTATACAGGCTGTAGGTTTTGGCGCCGTTGTTGTTTTTCAGTACCCGCCGGCCATGGCCGTCATAACTGTAACTTACCGTGCCTGAACTCGCTAGCCGGTTTGCCCGGTTAAACACAAAGCCGCGTTGACCATTGTTTTCTACATTACCCCTGCTGTCATAGCTAAAGCTGCGATTTAACGAGCCGGTTACGCTGTTAAGCCGGTTATTAGTGCCGTAGTTATAGGTTAGCTGCTCGCTGCCCAGGGTTTTGCTTTCAATATTGCCAAGTTCGTCATAGCCAAAGCTACCGCTGCCCCAAAAACCGGTTGCTGAGGTTAACCTGTCAAGGTTGTCGTATCCTAAATCAAGTGAGTTAGTGGCTATAATGTTGTCGGTAATAGTTTCGATATTGTCGTTCGCGTCATAGAGATAAGTTTGCGATAACACGTTGCCTGACTTACTTACCACGCGGGTGTATGGTCGCATCTTGTCATCCAGTGTCTGGTGGAAAGCTTGACCATTACCATAATTAAACTGCTTTAACTGCCCGGTAGGATAGTACTGCGCCAAAGTAGCATAGGTACCGGCTTGCGTGGCCTGGCCAAACGCATTTGGCGCAAAGCTTACAGCGCGGCTGGATGGATACGTTAACGACGTTAAGTGCCCCATCGCGTTGTAATCAGGGTTTCGGTATCAACTAACCCCAGGTTGTTGTAAGGATCAGCAGGGCCAGCTCATTGATTTTGCCACGATCTTGCTACCCCATGAATAATGTAATTCAAGGTATTCGCCTAAAGCTCTCAACGTATAGCCGCCAGACTGAAATAACAAAACACAGCAATAAGAATCGAGCAAGGCACGAAGTAGTGTCAATATTATATGAGGGAGCACGCACCTAAACTAAATTTGATTGATGGAACAAAAAGAATAACCTAACTGCGGCTATCGGCTGCTTTTTGCAGCAGTTGCTTACTTTCCTGCAGAAACTGGCCGGCGAGTTCGCCAAAAAACTGCTGGCCTATAGCAAACTGAGCCATCAGGCCGGCTTTATCCTGATTTTTCAGCAATTGCAAAAGCTCACTAAAGCGCTGTTGATAACGCTCGAGCAAGGCGGTGACATCAGCCGATGACAGCATAATATCGGCATACAGCTCGGCATTCTGGGCAAATAAGCGACCTACCATGGCCAGCTCTAACCGGTATATTGGCGAGCTTAGTTGTAACAGCTGCGCTAAGTCAGCCTGCTCTTCTGCCAGATGGCTGCCGTACACCAAGGACGAAAAGTGACGCATTGCCTGAATCAGTTGCATCGCCTTATCGTGCTCTGCTGCGCTCTGGCTGGCTAGTTCTGCGCCCCAAACGCGCAGCTGTTGTAATAACCACTGATACTGACGCTCTGCCCTGCCATCACATACCACCACGACCTGCTTCACCAGATTAGTGATATCGGGGCCGAACATCGGGTGTAAGCCAACCACCGGGCCAGGGTGTTTGGCCAGCATCGCATTTAATGGTTGCTGCTTAATACTGGTAATATCGGCCAGCACGCAGTTATCCGGCAAAGCAGGTAGCTGGCTAATCACTTGCTCTGTTAATGTAATCGGCACCGCTATCAGCACCAGCGCAGCATCAGCGCATAACGTACTGGCATCTGGCCAGTCGCTCTGCTCCAGCACCACCACCTGATAGCCAGAGCGCTGAAATAAACTGACAAAGCGTTGGCCGAGCGCGCCGGCGCCGCCTACCACCACCACTTTACCGCCATCAGGCCGGCAACAGACAAAATGGTTTTCCTGGGTGGCGTAAGACTCACGCATAACCCGGCGCAGCACATCTTCGACCAGCTCTGGGGACACCTGCTGTGCCAGTGCCTGCTCGCGCCGCGCCGACAACAGCAGCTGCTCACGCTCAGGCACATACACCGGCAAGGCGAATTGCTGCTTTACCTTGCCTACCTGGGCGGTTACTTTGGCCCGTGCAGCCAGTAGTTGCACCAACTGGCTGTCAATGCTGTCAATCTGTTCACGCAGAGGAGCCAGCTGCTGCTGCGCCTGCTGTTGTTTATCCATGTTGTTGTTTAACCATGCTTTTATTTAATTATGCTGTTATTTAACTATGCTTATATTTAACTATGCTTTTATTTAAACATGCTAGGCCGCTGCTACCAGGCGCTGCATTTGCTGGTGCAAACTGGCCAGTAGCTGTGCAGTAGTTTCCCAGTCAATGCAGGCATCGGTAACCGACATACCATAATGCTCCGCTTTGCCATTGGTTAAATTCTGGCGACCACCAAACAAATGGCTTTCCAGCATAAGGCCAATAATAGCCTCGGTGCCAGCCAGCCGTTGCGACAACACCGCTTCTGCAACCGCAGGCTGGCGGTTATGATCTTTGTTCGAGTTACCATGGCTGCAATCCACTACTATACCGTGTGGCAGATTCAGTTTATCCAGCTCAGCCAGCGCAGCATTGATGCTGTCAGCATCGTAGTTGGGTTTAACGCCACCGCGCAAAATAATATGGCCGTCAGGGTTGCCGGCAGTTTGCACCAGGCTAACTTCACCACGTTGATTAATGCCAATAAAACTATGGCCACTGGCCGCAGATTGCAGACCATTTAATGCCACATTTAAATTGCCGTCGGTGCCGTTTTTAAAGCCCACCGGCATTGATAAACCACTGGCCATTTCGCGGTGGGTTTGCGACTCAACCGTCCGGGCGCCGATTGCCGCCCAGCTAATCAGATCAGATAAATATTGCGGGCTGATAGGATCCAGCGCCTCAGTCGCGGTAGGCAGCTCCATTTCCACCATTTTTAACAGTAACTCGCGGCCCCAGGTTAAGCCGGTTTCCAGATCGAACGAGTCATCCAGGTGTGGGTCATTAATAAAGCCTTTCCAACCGACTGTGGTGCGGGGCTTTTCAAAATAAACCCGCATAACAATATATAAGCTGTCGATGTATTGCTGTTGCAGCGCTTTTAACTTAGTAGCGTACTCAATCGCAGCCACCGGATCATGAATAGAACAGGGCCCGGTAACGACTAACAACCGTTTATCACGGCCATGCACGATATTGGCAATGTCGGCTCTGGCGCGGGCAACAAAATCAGCACCTTGCTCAGATAATGGCAGGGCTTTTTTCATTACTGCTGGTGGGCTTAGTGGTTTGGTTGCCACTATTCTTAAATCATCGACGATCTGGCTCATGCTAACTCCGCTGGTACAGTGTGGTGCTGGTGTTTAAGCATAGATAAAAACGACGGGACTACTGGTCTGACGCTTTGATGTAAACTTTTATATACAGCACGTAATTAATTAGATACGATTTGTGCATACTAAAGATCTTGACTGGCAGCGTCAACCCGCTATAAGTCAATAAATACAAGATAATTCAGAATTTACGGCAAGGAAATTTTTGTAAACTTATTCATACAAGCAAAGTGAGCTACTGACACTGCCGCAACAGACTCTGATATGCCCGCTGGATTTGCCTGAACTTTTCAGCATTTCCGCTGGCCCGATCCGGATGGGCTAACAAAGCCTGACTACGGTATGCCTTTTTTAATTCGGCCAGAGTAAAGCCTGGTTGCAATTTAAGTAGCTGTTGCGCCTGCTCAGCTGACAGTTGAGTTTTATCGTCGCTATTTTTGCGGTAATGCTGCCAGAACTGCCGCAGATACTCATCCAGCAATTGCTCGCTCATCGCATAAAAGTTTTGCCAGTCGCTATAGTATTCGCGTCGGCCGTTGTTATCACTCTGCATCGCCAGTGCCATAGGATCAGCTGCTGCGCTACTAACCAACCGTACTTTCGCCAGACCGATATCTAGAAAGCCTTCACCCGTGGCAAGCCAATCTGTTTGCAGCCGATATAATAAATGGTACAACACAAAGTGTTGCTGGAAACGCTGTAAATCCGGGCTAAGTTCAGTGTCGGTGCACAGTTTCAGCCCCAGGCGGGACATTAAGTATTGCTCGGTCAGAGTATGGTCGTCAGTGTCAGCAATCGCTGAGTGGATAAGGCCTGCCAGCTGATTTTTCAGAAGCTGTAATACTGGCTCGGTAAGTGGGGGTTGGCTAAGTGACATAAGAAAAAGGCCGGCAAAAGCCGGCCTTTAAGGTTTGCTTAGTTAAGCTTTTCGCGGATACGCGCTGATTTACCTGAACGATCGCGTAAGTAGTAAAGCTTAGCACGGCGAACCGCACCACGACGTTTAACGGTGATGCTGTCTACCAGCGGGCTGTGCGTCTGGAATACACGCTCAACACCTTCGCCATTAGAAATTTTACGGACGGTGAAGGCTGAATGCAGGCCGCGGTTACGCTTGGCGATAACTACGCCTTCAAACGCCTGCAGACGGCTTTTGTCGCCTTCTGTTACTTTTACCTGAACCACAACAGTGTCGCCCGGCGCGAACGCTGGAACGTCTTGCTTTAACTGTTCATCTTCAAGTTGTTTGATGATGTTTTGGCTAACTTTGCTCATAACAATCTCACTTTACCTGGAATTAACTATCTTGCTGCTGCAACGCCTGGTGTTCCTGTTGAAACTCAGCCAGTAATTTGCGTTGCTCCTTAGTCAGAGCCAGGGGTTTTAATATATCTGGCCGTCTTAACCAGGTCCTTCCCAGGGCCTGTTTCAAACGCCAGCGTCTGATTTCTTCGTGGTTACCGCTCAGCAAAACTGACGGCACCTGTTTATTGGCTAACACCTCAGGCCGGGTATAATGCGGACAATCCAGCAAGCCTTCAGAAAATGAATCCTGCGCTGCGGATAAGTCGTGCCCCAGTACACCAGGTACTAAGCGAGAAACTGCATCAATCAGTGTCATCGCCGGCAACTCGCCCCCACTTAACACGTAATCACCCACTGACCATTCTTCGTCAATTTCGCTTTCAATTACGCGCTCATCAATACCTTCGTAACGGCCAGCTACTAATAGTAGCTTATCGTGCGCGGCCAGCTCAGCCACACCTTTCTGATCTAACTTACGGCCCTGCGGCGATAAGTAGATGGTGTGAACCTTGCCCCCTGCGGCGTGTTTTGCCGCCCGAATTGCTTCGGTCAGAGGCTGAACCATCATTAACATGCCCGGACCACCACCATAAGGCCGGTCATCAACGGTACGATGCTTGTCCGTGGTAAAATCCCGCGGATTCCAGCATTGTAACTGCATAATGCCCTGCTTTACTGCGCGGCCGGTTACTCCGTATTGCGTAATAGCATCAAACATCTCTGGAAATAACGTGACAACGCCTAGCCAGAGTTTGGTGTTTTCCTGCATTAAAACGCCGGATCCCAGTCAACAATAATCCGCTTTTCAGCCAGGTCGACGCTTTTCACCACTGTATCGGTTAAAAACGGCAACAAACGCTCTTTCTTACCAAATGCATCTGTCCGGTTGGCCTTTACAACGATAACGTCGTTCGAGCCAGTTTCCATCATGTCCGAGACTTCACCTAAGTGATAACCTGCTTCATTTACCACGGCCAGACCCATCAGGTCTTTCCAGTAGTAATCGCCCTCTTCTAATGAAGGTAGCGTCTGCGCGGTTACCGCTATTTCAGCGTTAACATAGCGCTGGGCAATATCACGGTCACTAATGCCTTCCAGTTTTGCTATCAGGCCATTACTATGGCGCTTCCAGCTTGCAACCTGCACCGGTAGCCAGTTACCCTGTAATTTGATTTGCCAGGGTGTGTAGTCAAAAATCCCTTCCGGGATATCGGTGTAAGCAACTACCTTAAGCCAGCCATTGATACCGTAAACGGCACCAAACTTACCAAGGACAACTAAGTCTTTGTCGTCATTGTTACTCAAGGTTACTACTCCACACCAAGTTGCTAATTAAGCAGCTGCTTTCTTAGCGGTTTTTACCAGGTTTGCAACGCGGTCACTTAATGCAGCACCTTGTGCTACCCAGTGATCAACACGCTCCAGGTCCAGACGCAGTTTCTCTTCAGTACCGCCAGCGATTGGGTTAAAGAAACCCACGCGCTCAATAAAGCGGCCGTCACGAGCAAAACGGCTGTCCGCTACCACAACTTGGTAAAATGGACGCTTTTTCGCGCCACCACGTTGTAAACGAATAGTTACCATACCGTCCTCTAAAAATAATCGTTCAGGTTTTAAAAAATAATAAAGCCCCCAGTCAGACTGAAGGGCTGCTGCATTGTACGGATTTTTGCTGCAAATGCAAGGCATTTCAGGCTTTACAGCAGGTCCGTTAGCTTGTTCAGCGTGGTGGCAACATACCCGGTGGCAGTTTGCCGCCCATGCCGCGCATCATTTTCATTAAGCCACCTTTACCAGACATCTGTTTCATCATTTTCTGCATCTGCATAAACTGCTTCAGCAACTTATTGATATCCTGTACCTGACAGCCTGAGCCGGCAGCAATCCGCTTTTTGCGTGAACCTTTAATTAAATCAGGGTAATTGCGCTCTTTCGGGGTCATCGAGTTAATAATCGCTTCCATCCGGATAAACTGTTTATCATCCAGTTGCCCGGCGGCGCCTGCTGGCAGGTTTTTCATGCCCGGCAGCTTATCCATCATTGACATCATACCGCCCATGCCACGCATCTGTACCAGCTGATCCCGAAAGTCTTCCAATGAAAAGCCTTTGCCTTTCATCATCTTCTGAGCCATCTTCGCCGCTTTATCTTTATCGACTTTTTGTTCCAGATCTTCGATTAAGCTAAGCACATCGCCCATGCCCAGAATACGCGAGGCTATCCGATCAGGGTGAAACGGCTCTAAACCATCAGTTTTTTCTCCGGTACCCAGAAACTTAATCGGCTTACCGGTAATATGGCGAATAGACAACGCCGCACCACCACGGGCATCACCATCAACCTTGGTTAAAATAACCCCGGTTAACGGTAAGGCTTCATTAAAGGCTTTCGCGGTATTGGCAGCATCCTGGCCGGTCATTGCATCGACTACAAACAGCGTTTCAATGGGCTTCACAGCAGCATGCAGTGCTTTAATCTCTGTCATCATGTCGGCGTCGATATGCAAACGGCCGGCGGTATCGACCAACAGCACATCAAACATCCGGGTACGGGCATGAGCAATAGCAGCATTGACAATCGCCACCGGCTGCTGGCTTAAGTCACTGGGAAAGAACTCTACCCCAACATCAGTTGCCAGCGTTTCCAGCTGTTTAATTGCCGCCGGCCGGTAGATATCAGCAGATACTACCAGCACCTTTTTCTTTTTCCGCTCTTTTAAGAATTTGGCCAGTTTCGCTACCGATGTGGTTTTACCGGCACCCTGTAAACCTGCCATCAGCACGACTGCCGGCGGCTGGGTGTTCAGTGCCAACTCTTCATTGGCTTCACCCATTGCCTCTTCCAGCGCTTTACGGACAATTTTCAGAAACTCCTGGCCCGGGGTCAGACTTTTACTGACTTCCAGCCCGACGGAGCGCTCTTTTACGGTAGCGACAAAATCCCGCACCACCGGCAGCGCAACATCTGCTTCGAGCAACGCCATCCGCACTTCGCGTAATGTATCTTTTATATTGTCTTCGGTCAGACGGCCGCGGCCACTGATATTTTTTAAGGTTTTACTTAACCTATCAGACAGGTTCTCAAACATTTTTATTACCCGTATTCAACTATTGCGCCGATTATAACGCAGCCAGAGTGTTACGTCAGCCGCTTATCACGTGCTAAAGTTGTCAAAGCATCTATCCAGTATAACTGCCCCGGTATAACTACTGGGCATTAGTAAATAGTTACCATACAATAGTTAACCAACTGAATAACAGGATTGTTAATAATGACCGGACTGCTTCCTTTCTTCGCATTAGCGGCCTATTTACTGGCGACAGGCTCAGTGTTAATGCGGTTGTTTCATCCGAAAGGTCCTCATTTTAAGTTGATGTTCAGTGCTGGTATCCTCGGTCTGGTCCTGCATATGCTGGCATTGACCCAATTCCTGTTTACCCCGGCCGGCCAGAATTTCAGTTTAATTAATGTCAGCTCACTGGTTTGCTGGCTGGTTACGATGGCGGTCACTCTAACGGCGCTTCGCACCCCAACTATATTGTTGCTACCGGTAGTGTATGGCTTTGCAGCGCTGATGCAGCTGGCGACTTTATTAGTGCCGCAGGATTTACAACTGCAACATTTTGAGCAAAACGTCAGCCTGCTGGTACATATAACCCTGGCGTTTCTGGCCTACGTGGTGCTAACGATGGCAACGCTATACTCTTTTCAGGTCAGTTATATCAGCACTAAGCTGAAACAAAAGGACTTTACTCCGGTAAGCCAGTATCTGCCGCCGTTAATGCAGGCAGAAGCCATTCAGTTCCGGTTACTGATGGCAGGCACGGTGCTGCTGGGGCTGGCGCTGGCTATTGGTGTGATATTTATTGAAAACTGGCTGGGCAAAGCCAATCTGCATAAAACCATACTCAGTGCCGCCGCATTTCTGGTTTTTGTCAGTTTGTGCTGGGGCCATGCGCGCAAAGGCTGGCGGGGCAGAACAGCTATCACCTTAACCGTCATTGGCACCAGCCTGCTTACTCTGGCCTATTTTGGCAGTCGCTTTGTCAAAGAGGTGATAATTGATGGTCTGGGTTGAATTTGACGGTTTTTTGATAGCGCCCGGCGCTAAACTGCTGTTAAGATGCATTTTGATGTTTGGCAATAAAGGTATTTAGCTCTTGGACGACATATCGACCAGCACGCTGTTTATAATATTAGGCGTGCTCTTATTTTTATCTGCCTATTTCTCAGGATCAGAAACAGGCATGATGTCTGTTAACCCTTATCGTTTAAAACATTTAGCAAATAAAAATCATAAGGGTGCCATTCGGGTCAGCGAACTGTTAAAACGCCCTGACCGTTTAATTGGCTTAATTCTGATTGGTAATAATTTGGTCAATATTGCTGCAGCGACCGTAACTGCGCTGATTGGCGAACGTCTTTATGGCGATCTAGGTTTAGTAATAGCACCTATCGCCCTTACTCTGGTAGTTCTTATATTTTCAGAAGTCACCCCGAAAACGCTAGCTGCACTCTATCCTGAAAGGGTAGCATTTCCTTCTTCGTTAGTTTTAAAGTTTTTACTGAAAGTATTTTATCCTTTTGTATATTTATTAAATAAAATCACTAACGGTTTGCTTAACCTGCTGGGTGTCAGCCCTGAGAAACATCAGGGTAATAGTTTAAGTGCCGAAGAGCTGCGCACCGTGGTATACGAAGCCGGGGCACTGATCCCGGAGCAACATCAGAATATGCTGGTGGGTGTGCTGGATCTGGAAAACGCTACCGTCGAAGATATTATGATCCCGCGCAATGAAATAGTCGGCATCGATATTAATGATGATTGGAAAGACATTGAACGGCAATTAGCAAACTTCCAGTACAGTCGTATTTTGCTGTACCGGGACAATATTGACGATGCTATTGGCTTTGTCCATCCGCGTGAGCTGATGCGGCTGTTGATTAAAGAGCAACTGACCAAGGCATCACTGTTACGCGCGGCCAGTGAAATTTATTTTATTCCGGAAGGAACACCGCTTAACACCCAGCTGTTAAAATTTCAGGGCGCTAAAGATCGGATTGGTCTGGTGGTAGATGAGTACGGCGATATTCAGGGGCTGGTTACCCTGGCGGACATTTTAGAAGAGGTAGTTGGTGAATTTACCACTGATATAGCCGAAGATACCAATGAAGATATACTGGCGCAACCAGATGGCACCTTCTTAATTGACGGCAGTATCAATTTACGGGATTTAAACCGGGAAATGAAAATGAGCCTGCCGACAGACGGTCCTAAAACCTTAAATGGTTTGATTCTGGAATATCTGGAAGAAATACCGCAGGGCCGGCTGAGTGTTAAGCTTTCGGGTTACCCGATTGAAATTGTTGATGTACAGGACAATATGATTAAAAGTGTCCGGCTGCTAACCAACCCTAAAAAAACGGGCTCAAAAAAACCGGCCCATTAATTACTTCAGTGCTCAGATGCCTTACTAATGGGGTAAGGCAGCATTGTCAGCCAAAAAACAGCCGCCACAACCAGCCACGTTGTAGTTCTTTTTCACACTTTTTCAGTTGGCTGCTATATATCTTTGCCCGGTCATCTACCCGGCGCGCAACCGTTAATAACCAGGCTTTATGCTTATAACTACCCCGTCGGTAGCCACCCCAGCCTTCATGATAATTCAGGTATTGGTTGTATCCATCCCATTTTGATACCTTATTCAGGCGATGAGTTTTATCTATATACCAGCCCATAAAGTCAATTGCATCAGCAAAATCGTCCCGACTGGCCCAGAACCTGTCTGCCTCTTTTACATATTCGTCCCAGGTTACCGTCTTCGCCTGAGAGTAGCCATAAGCAGAACTGCCCCGGCCATAAGGAATAAAACCAATAAACCAGCGCATTGGCGGCCGGGCATTGTGTTTAAAACTGCTTTCCTGATACATGATGCTCATTGGCAACGCTATCGGCATACCCCATTTGTCACTGGCAGCAGCCGCGGCTTTATACCAGGAACGGTTCTCGCGAAATATTTCACAGACATCAGAGGTATTTTGTGGAGGCGGCGTACTGCAGCCGGCAAGCACACCAGCTAAGGTTACTGCAACTGCGTTTTTAAGGTATTTCTGGCTGAATTGAACTTTCTTCATCGGACTGATTCTAACAGGTTGCAAGGATGCAAACCAAGTTTTTGTTTTCCCCTGGATTCTCCTTTTAACGGCTGCCATCTGGCAGCCGCTTTTTTTTCTGTTCCTTTATTATCTTCTTTTATCAGCTAATTGCAGGCGGGTACTTCTGCAAAATAGTCGGCAATATACTGATCAAAACTCAGCCTGTCAGCAGCTTCAATTTGCTGTTGCTGCTGCACTGAATTGGTTGTCGCTGTAGCAAAATCCGCTACACTGTAAAACTGATAGTCTTCACTAAGTAGCTGCGCCTTGTACTGCTGCGCTTTAGCCAGCATAAAATGACCATTGTCCTGCTGCTCAGCCAGCAATTGATTTAATAATTGGCCGGAAAAAGTCTGGCCAGGATCAAGCAAGCACAGGTAGTACTGCTTTAATGCCGCCTGATATGCTGTTCCCTGATAGGCAGCGTCCAGCCAGTTAGCTATCGGCATCATGTCGGCAAAGATCTGCTCGGCCCAGTCCAGCATTAATCTGTTATTACCGTCCTGGTTCAGTTCCAGATTTAGCCGCCGGCCGTCAGTCACAACTTTTCGCAGATTCTGCTCGGTAATGGTTTGCTGCTCATCCGATAGCGGCGGGCTGTCCTGCAATAAACAATAAAGCAGGAAGATATCCAGTAAGCGCATTTGTTCAGCTGTGATCCCCACTGCACTGAACGGATTAACATCCAGCGCCCTTACTTCAATATATTCAACGCCGCGCTTAGCCAGGGCGCAGGTAGGCCGCTCACCCGATTCTGTCGTTCGTTTCGGCCGAATCGTGGAGTAAAACTCATTTTCAATCTGCAGGACATTGCCATTCAGTTGCTGATATTCACCCTCTTTTTTCACCCCGATATTGCGATACTCAGCTGATGGCTGACTTACTGCATTGTGCAGGCCCTTAATGTATTCCGGTAAGCTGTTATAGGTGATACTCAGGCTTGACTGCGCACTGTTAGTGTACCCTAAATCGCTCATCCGCAGTGATGTGGCATAAGGCAGATATAAGGTGCCTTTGCCAAGCTGCTGAAAAGAATAACGGGAGCTACGCCCGGACAGAAACGATTGACACATCGCCGGCGACGCACCAAATAAATAGACAATAAGCCAGGCATAGCGCTTATAATTGCGGATAAGCGCCAGATATTGTTCTGAAATAAAGTCCTGCAGCGGGCTTTGATCACCAAGCTGCTGCCGATACAGCAGCCAGAAGCTTTGCGGTAATGAAAAGTTATAATGGACGCCGCTAATCGCCTGCATCATACTGCCATAACGGTTGTGTAAACCTTTACGATATAAGGTCTTCATCCGGCCCACATTAGAACTGCCATATTGCGCTAACGGTATTGTGGTGCTCTCGTCAATAAAGCACGGCATACTGGCAGGCCAGAGTCCTTCCTCACCCAGCTGCTTTACCGTATAGCGATGGATATCGGCCAACTGAGCCAGGGTGGTATCAATACTGGTACTTGCCGGAGTGATAAACTCAAGCAGTGATTCTGAAAAATCAGTAGTGATCCATGGGTGGGTTAATGCCGCCCCCAGGCTGGCAGGATGCGGCGTCAAAGCCAGACTACCATCGGCGTTAATTCGCAGGGTTTCGCGTTCAATACCCCGTTTTATCCCAACTATAGCATCTTTATTTTTATCGGACGCCAGCGCATGCAGGCGGTGTTGCAGGATATCAGCCAAGTGGGACCCTTACTTTTAAATTGTGCCATCCAACATGGGGTGGCGTTATTAAAATCTCAAGCATGATTGCTAATTTAACGCGCCGAACTCATTTCAACAATCTCTTTGTCACACCAGTGCGCTCAATAGCCTGAATGAGCAGGTGAGTCTGCTGAAATAAACTATGATCTACAGTACTATTTGACCAAAGAACCGCTATCAGCCGCCGGGAGCCGCATGAATCGCCGCAACAGCCTTCTTATTAATGAAGAAGTAAGCTACTCTGCCAGTGAAGAGCTGGTATCTACCACCGATTTACGGGGCGTAATCACTTATGCCAACGAGGCTTTCTGTAAGATTGCCGGCTACAATAAAGATGAGTTAGTAAGCAAAAATCATAATATCGTCCGCCATCCGGATATGCCAGCAGCGGCTTTTGCCGACTTATGGCAGAAGCTGAAACAAGGTGAATCGTGGCGTGGCATCGTTAAAAACCGCTGCAAAGATGGCCGTTACTATTGGGTTGATGCCTTTATCACCCCGATTTTTCAGCAGGACAAACTGGTAGGCTATCAATCTGTGCGGGTTAAACCCGATAGTCAGACGGTTAAGCGCGCTGCAGAAAGTTACCCGGCCATGCTGGCTGGCAAGACCCCGTCAGACTGGCGTAGTAATTTTAATGCAAAACGCCTGCTCGCTGCCCTGTTGACAGTAATTCTGATCGCGGCCGGCAGCTGGTATCTTGGCATAGCATTTTTACTCTCAGCATTATTGCCACTGATCTGGCTGCTGTGTTTTTATGATGAATTGGTTGTCATTCCTGATAAATTGCAACAGCAAAAGCAGCAGTTTGACAGTGTTTCGCGCTGGGTATATTCCGGTTTCGGGCCCTTTGGTATTGCTGATTTTCAAAATAAAATGCTACAGGCCAGGCTTAGAACTGTGCTGGGACGGACAATGGATAGCACTACGGTATTGAGTCATATTGCAGAAAGTCAGGCGGAAGCGGTATCGCTGACAGAGCAAGGGGTGGCACGGCAACATCAGCAACTGATCAGTATCGCTACCGCAATTCATCAACTAAACGCCACCGTGCAGGATATTGCCAGCCGCACGTTAGAAACCAACCAGCATGTTGCCAATACTCATGCAATATGCGAAACCGCCAAACAGGCGATGCAGCAAACTGCCAGCACGGTGCAGCAGTTGGCGACAGAAGTCAGTGGAGCAGCGAATACTGCAGATAGTCTGGCCACAGAAGCTGAACGAATTGGTACCGTGATGACTGAAATTCAGGGTATCGCCGATCAAACCAATTTACTGGCACTTAACGCTGCTATCGAAGCGGCCAGAGCGGGTGAACATGGCCGTGGCTTTGCGGTAGTGGCAGATGAAGTCAGGGCGCTTTCAACCCGCACCCATAAAGCGACAGAACAAATTAAATTGTCCATTGCCGAAATCCAGCAAACATTACTGAGCTGGGGCAAAGTGATGCAACAAAGTAAAGAGCAGACCGAGTTGTCCGTCAGCCAGACTCAGCAAAGCCAGCTGCAACTGGCAGAAATTGTCAGCATGATGAATACCATCAGCAGCCTGTCGGGTCAGATAGCTACTGCGGCAACCCAGCAAGGCGCGGTAGCTCAGGATGTTGAAAACAATGTCGGTGCTATTCAGCGTATCGCTGATGGCAATCTGGCCAATAGCAAGGTGGTTGCTGAGAACAGCCAGCAATTACAACAAAAAGCGGCCGAGATCAGAAGTTTAAATAAGAGTTTTGGCTGATAACTGGCTAAGACAAAAATGCCGTTACTTTAAATAAAGTAACGGCATTCGCTTTACTAAATAGTAGAGAAAAGGTGACTAGGAACGTGGCTCATTGTCCGGCTCGTCAACTTTGACTGCGTCATTGCGTTCCTGTAATTCATCAGCAAAATCAGCATCATTAGTATCCCCAACCACATGCTCCAGCTTTAATTTGCGTACACTGCGGATAGTAGTAACAGGGCCGGAACAGGCATAAATAAAGAAAATACCGAATAACATTTCAGCCGGCCGGGCAGCGATAACGACAAAGATCAGCACCACACATAGTATCGCCAGAAAAGATACCCGATCGCGCCAGTTAACATCTTTAAAGGAATGATAGCGGAAATTACTGACCATCAGTAAGCCGGTAATAATAGTAAGCAAGCCAACCAGATAACCAATGTTATCGCCGTCAATTTCGTAAATGGAGCCTGTCCACACCATACCCGCGATAATCGCAGCAGCAGCCGGACTGGCTAAACCCTGAAAGAACCGGCCGTCAGTTACACTTAAGTTTGCATTAAAACGTGCCAGCCGAAGTGCAGCACAAGCAACAAAAATAAAGGCTGCCAGCCAGCCAAATTTACCTAAATCGGCCAGCCCCCAATTGTAAGCCACCAGCGACGGAGCAACCCCAAATGACAACATATCCGACATACTGTCGTATTGGGCGCCGAATTCACTTTGGGTATTAGTCAGACGGGCAACCCGGCCATCCAGGCCGTCAAAAACCATCGCCACAAAAATGGCTACTGCGGCTGCTTCAAAATGACCGTTCATGGAAGAGACAATGGCGAAAAACCCGGCGAACAACCCCCCTGTCGTCAGAAGATTCGGCAGCAGGTAGATGCCTTTGCGTGGGCTGGTGTCAGTATTTTTTGAGTCTGTCATAAAACATCTTTTCTGATTAGCAATGAATAGATTATAAGGGACTTACCGTAACATGGATAGGCAAAGGGTAAAACTTGCTGCACTTTCGACTCTGCAACCAACTGTGCAACAACTGACTCTGCGAATGATCCAGCTAAAAAACAGCAACAGTCAGAGCGCAGTCTGACTGTTGCTGTTAGCTTATTCCAGCTTATTGTTGATATTACTTCCAGGCTTAACTGCTGATCACAAACTGCTCGCCGTCATGATCAACTTTAATGGTCGCTCCGGGTAGCATGGTTCCCTGCAACAAGGTTTGAGCCAACGGGTTTTCCAGATGTTGCTGAATGGCCCGCTTCAGCGGTCTGGCCCCGAACAGTGGGTCAAAACCCACGGCGGCCAGCTTATCGAGCGCTGCATCAGTAACGTTAAGCTCAAACTGGCGATCCTGCAGTCGTTTTTCCAGCCTGCCCAGCTGAATACGGGCAATTTTTTTAATCTGGCCGGTATCCAGCGGATGAAACACCACTGCCTCATCTAACCGGTTTAAAAATTCCGGCCGGAATTGCTTGCTAAGAACGCCCATCAGCATATCTTTCATCTGCTGGTAGCTATACTCCTGATAGTGTTCCTGAATTAAATCAGAACCCAGATTGGACGTCATAATGATCACACTGTTTTTAAAATCGACAGTGCGGCCCTGACCATCGGTTAAACGGCCGTCGTCCAGCACCTGCAGCAAAATATTAAATACATCCGGATGGGCTTTTTCTACCTCATCCAGCAGGATCACCGAGTATGGCTTACGGCGGACTGCTTCCGTTAAATAACCGCCCTCTTCATAGCCGACATAGCCCGGCGGCGCGCCCACCAGCCTGGATACCGCATGTTTTTCCATAAACTCTGACATATCAATCCGTACCATGGCATCCGGACTGTCGAATAAAAACTGCGCCAGTGACTTGGTCAGCTCGGTTTTACCTACCCCGGTAGGGCCCAGAAACAGGAAAGAACCAATAGGTTTGTTCGGATCAGCCAGCCCGGCGCGGGAGCGGCGTATTGCATTTGCTACCGCAGTAACCGCTTCATGCTGACCAACCACAGTGCCGTGCAAGGCATCCTCCATCCGCAGCAACTTATCGCGCTCGCCTTCCAGCATTTTACTGACCGGAATACCGGTTGCCTTAGACAATACGTCGGCAATTTCCTGCTCAGTAACTTTATGGCGCAGTAAGGTCATTTCCTGCATTTCTGCCTGACTGGCTAAATCAAGCCGCTTTTCCAGTTCAGGAATGCGGCCATACTGCAGCTCGGACATCCGTTGCAAGTCGCTAACGCGGCGGGCTACCTCCAAATCCAGTCGGGCCTGCTCCAGCTCCGCTTTGATATTCTGGGTGCCTTGCAGGGCAGCCTTTTCTGACTCCCATACTTCATCCAGCTCGTTATAATTCTGGTCAAGCTCCTGAATTTGCTCCTGAATAATGTCCCGACGTTTTTTACTGCCTTCATCTGACTCTTTTGCCAGGGCATTATCTTCCAGTTTCAGCTGAATAATCCGCCGCTCCAGCCGATCGAGCTCTTCCGGTTTCGAATCCATCTGCATCCGGATGCTGGAGGCCGCTTCGTCAATTAAATCTATCGCTTTGTCCGGTAACTGGCGATCGCTGACATAGCGGTGCGATAGCGTTGCTGCCGCTACAATGGCCGGATCGGTAATTTCAACTGCATGGTGCAGTTCATAACGCTCTTTTAAGCCACGTAAAATTGCAATGGTATCTTCAACACTGGGCTCTTCGACCAATACCTTCTGGAACCGGCGCTCAAGCGCAGCATCTTTTTCAATATACTTGCGATATTCGTCTAACGTAGTAGCACCCAGACAATGCAGTTCACCGCGGGCCAACGCGGGTTTAAGCATATTGCCGGCATCCATTGCGCCTTCTGCCTTACCGGCACCAACCATCGTATGGATTTCGTCAATAAACAGAATCACCTGACCTTCTTCTTTGGCCAGTTCGTTTAATACCGCTTTTAAACGCTCTTCAAATTCGCCACGGTATTTGGCACCGGCCAGCAACGAGCCCATATCCAGTGACAGCACCCGTTTGCTTTTCAGGCCCTCGGGTACTTCTTTATTAATTATCCGCAGCGCCAGCCCTTCAACAATAGCGGTTTTACCGACCCCGGGCTCACCGATTAGCACCGGGTTATTTTTGGTGCGCCGCTGCAGCACCTGAATACAGCGACGGATCTCTTCATCCCGGCCAATTACCGGATCCAGCTTGCCAGCTTCAGCCCGGGCGGTAAGATCGATAGTGTATTTCGTTAACGCCTGGCGGCTGTCTTCAGCATTCGGGTCATCCACATTCTGGCCCCCACGGATATCCTCAATAGCGGCATCGACTTTTTCTTTGGTCACGCCAAGCAAGCGCAGAATATTCCCTAACTCGGTCTTATCCTCGGTAGCGGCCAACACAAAGAGTTCACTGGAAATAAACTGGTCTTTGCGCTTCTGGGAAAACTTGTCGCATTGCTGCAACAACTGGGCAGTTGCGGTCGACAACTGCATATTGGTGCCCTCACCCTCTACCTGTGGTAAGCGTTCAATGGCTTTACTGACTTTGGCACGCAGTTCATTAAAATTAATAGCGAGTTTATTCAGCAGATCGCGAACGGTGCCACCTTCCTGATTTAACAGGGCGAACATCAGATGAACTGGCTCAATAAACTGCTGATCACGGCCCAGTGCCAATGACTGCGCATCGGCAATGGCCTCCTGGAATTTACTGGTAAATTTGTCTAAACGCATGCTTAGCTCCACATCATGTAACCTTGATGTGTAGTAAGATTGGGTGATACTGAGCAAATATCAAGCAACAGACGTCAAAAAATTGACTTAGATCAGAAAAACAGCTGTTACCTGCTGTTGCTAAAGATTTATTCTAACCAGATCGCAGCCGCCATCCGCCCGGTTTGGCCATCGCGCCGATAAGAGAAAAAGTCCGCAGCTTGCCGGTAAGTACAGTAGTCACCACCATATACAGCACTGACGCCCAAGCGAGCCAGGCGCTGGCGGGCCAGCAGATATAAATCTGCCAGCCATTTACCCTGCTCAGTGGCAACAAAAGCACTGGCAGCGGCCGGATCCTGCTGCATAAAGGCTGCCCGCACTTCGCCGCCAACTTCAAAAACCGGCTGGCTGATAGCCGGCCCAAGCCAGGCCATACACGTTGCGGGCTGGCTAAACAACCGCATTGTGTTTTCGATAACGCCATTGCACAGGCCACGCCAACCCGCATGTACCGCTGCTATTTCAGTACCAGCCTGATTACAAATCAGCACCGGTAAGCAATCTGCAGTCATTACGGTACAGATAATCCCGGCCTGGCGACTGAAACTGGCATCGGCATCCGTGCCATCAGAGTCACTGAGATAGGCAGTGTCGGCAGATAAAGTGATGCAGCGGCTACTATGGGTCTGATTAAGCCAGACGGGCTGGCCTGGCATCTGGGCGGTACTCCGGAATAGCTGGCGGTTGCGATTGACAGCGGCAGGATCGTCACCGACATGACGGCCTAAATTCAGGCTCTGATAAGGCCCAACTGAACAGCCCCCTGCCCGGGTAGAGCAGACCGCTTTAACATTGGCCGGTGCTGGCCAGTCAGGGGTTATCACTTCAGGCTTCGTCCATGCCATGCAGCTGGGTATCAGCCCGCAGTGCGGCGTTCAGTTCAACTAAATCATCAGGCAACGGCGCATGCCATTCCAGAATTTCGCTGGTTATCGGGTGAGCTAACCGTAACATGGCAGCATGCAGTGCCTGACGTTTAAAATTACGGAGCATTACCAGCAAGCTTTCTGCCGCTTTACGGGGTGGCCTTGGCCGTCCGCCATAAACCGGGTCTCCGACTAACGAGTGGTTGATAAAGGCCATATGTACCCGGATCTGGTGAGTTCGGCCGGTTTCCAGTCGCAGTCGCAAGCGGGTATGGCCACGGTATTTCTCCATTACCCGATAGTGGGTTACTGCCGGCTTACCGCCTTCAATAACCGCCATTTGGGTTCGCTTAGTCTGATGACGGCCAATCGGCTGGTTAACAAAACCACCGCCGGTCATTTTGCCATAACAGATAGCCTCATACTCGCGGGTAATTTCCCGTGCCTGCATTGCTTCCACCAAATGGGTCTGGGCCGGAATCGTCTTCGCGACCACCATTAAGCCGGTGGTATCTTTATCCAGCCGATGGATAATGCCAGCGCGTGGCACTTCGGCAATCGCCGGGCAATGATGCAGCAAGGCGTTAAGCAAGGTGCCGTCAGCATTGCCGGCACCCGGGTGCACCACCAGCCCGGCAGGTTTATTTATTACCAGAATATGTTCATCTTCATGCAGAATATCCAGCGCTATCGGCTCGGCACCGAAGCGTTGTTCTTCGACAATATCTGCAACAATATCAACCTGTTCGCCACCGACCACCTTGAACTTCGGCAGGTTCTGGACGTTCTGATCCAGCTGCACGGCATCGGCCAGGATCCATTCTTTTATCCGGGAGCGCGAATAATCCGGGAACATTTCGGCTAAAGCCTGATCTAAGCGCTTACCATAAAAGTGGTCAGGGACGATTTGTGAAAGTTTTATCTGTTTTGTCATGACGGAAGCAGTTATCCTGTGTGCAACCCCAACTTATCTGGGGTAGAATCGCATTAGCGCTTATTTTAGCGATTTTACACCCGACTAGACAGCCATTTAGCCAAGTAGTTACGGATTTTTACATGAAAGCGAATTTTTTACTGATAGTAGTTGTATCTTTAGTGTTAAGCGCCTGTGCCGGCAAGCCATCTCAGCCAGACCCGAGCACCCAGACTGCCCAGGCAATGTATCAACAGGCAAAAGAGGTACTGGATAATGGCTTGTATAACAGAGCCGTTGAGTTATTGCAGGCAGTAGAGTCACGCTATCCTTTCGGCCCTCTGGCGCGTCAGGTGCAACTTGATTTAATTTATGCCTATTACAAAAGCGGAAATTTGCCGCAGGCACTGGCCAGTATTGACCGCTTTATCCGGCTGAACCCTAACCAGCCAGACTTAGATTATGTCTACTACATGCGCGGTTTAGCTAATTTAAAAGCCGATGAAAATAGTTTTCAGGAATTCTTTGGCGTTGACCGGGCAGACCGGGATTTAAGCAGCACCCGCCAGGCATTTGATGATTTTAAAATTCTGGTTACTAGCTACCCGGCCAGTAAATACAGCGCTGAAGCCAAAAACCGGATGGTTCAGATAAAAGATACCCTGGCCCGGCATGAATTAATGGTTGCTGATTATTATATGCGCCGCGGTGCTTATCTGGCAGCCGCTAATCGAGGCAAGTATGTAGTGGAGTATTTCCGGGACTCACCTCATGTTGAGCAGGCTCTGGAGGTGATGGTAGAAAGTTACGATAAGCTGGGCCTGGAAAAGCTTAAAAATGATACCCATAAGGTGTTAAAGCATAATTTCCCGGCAAACAACCGGTTCTGATTTGAAAAGCCCCGATAGCGGGGCTTTTTGTTTTAACGGGCCGTTAACGAGCGGCAGACTAGATTGCTTCCAGTGCTTCGGCAAGTTTTGATACCGCCACAACCTCCATCCCGCTAATCGGCTCCTTAGGTTTATTCCCCAAAGGCACAATAGCTCTTTTGAAACCATGTTTTGCCGCTTCTTTTAAACGCTCGATACCGCTTGGCACCGGCCTTATCTCTCCCGCCAGACCAACTTCTCCAAACACCACTAAATCGTTGGGTAACGGTTTGTCCCGAAAGCTCGACACCAATGCCAGTAAGGTGGCTAAATCGGCGCTGGTTTCATTAACTTTAACCCCGCCTACCACGTTGACAAAAACATCCTGGTCGGCCATCTGAATACCAGCATGGCGATGCATCACGGCAAGCAACATTGAAATCCGGTTCTGCTCCATACCCAGGGTAACCCGGCGTGGATTATTCAGGGGGGAATGGTCGACCAGCCCCTGAATTTCAACCAGTAGTGGCCGGGTACCTTCCCATAACACCATCACGATACTGCCTGACTGATCTTCTTTGCCCCGGGTCAGAAATATTGCCGAAGGGTTTTTCACCTCCTTCATGCCCTGGCCGGTCATGGCAAATACACCCAATTCATTGACCGGACCAAACCGGTTTTTATTGCCCCGCAGCGTCCGGTAACGGCTATCGGTATCACCTTCCAGCATCACCGAGCAGTCAATACAATGCTCCAGCACTTTCGGGCCGGCCAGCGATCCATCTTTCGTGACATGGCCTACCATAATTATCGCGATATTATATTGTTTGGCAAAGCGGGTCAGAAAAGCGGCACTTTCTCTTACCTGCGACACACTGCCAGGAGCAGACTGAATATCAGCCAGATGCATAACCTGAATAGAGTCAATGACCATGATCCGGGGTTTTTCCTGCTGTGCCAGCAAACAGACGGTTTCGACATTGGTTTCTGCCAGCATATTTAATTTGCTGCTGGGCAGCCCCAGCCGCTGGGCCCGCATCGCGACCTGTTGCAATGACTCCTCCCCGGTCACATACAACGCACTGCCCTGCTCGGCTAAACCACACATTAACTGCAGCAGCAAGGTACTTTTACCGGCACCTGGCGCGCCACCAATTAAAATGGCAGAGCCGGGCACAATACCACCACCGAGCACCCGGTCAAACTCGGCAAAACCAGAGCTAAACCGCGGTACCTCCTGCAAATCAACCTCATCCAGCCGCATCACTCTGGCCTGCGCTGCTCCGGCATACCCCTGGCGCGTTCCGGGGGTTTTTACTGCTCCCAGCCGGACTTCTGTAATACTGTTCCAGGCGCCACATTCGGTGCACTGTCCTTGCCAGCGCATAAAGTCGGCACCACACTCATTACAAACGTAAGCCGTTTTTACTTTTGCCATTACTAAAAACCCTAATTTGAAAGAAAGGCACAGATATTGCTTTTCAATTTATAACCACGTAGCGTACTACGATTATAACCAGAAGACGCCTGAATTTTGGCATCTGAATATTGAAACTATGACCTCTGAAGACCTGAAAGACTATGTTGGCATAATTGAGCGCATGAAAAGCCTGATGAACTCTGCTGAATTCGATAAAGTTTTCAGTATGCTGACATCAGACTTGCCCAAATCCAAACAATTTCTGCTGAAAATGGAATTAAAGCGGATGGCCCAGCCATGCGACTATTTTATTGATTTGCGTGGCCACGTGGATGGAGAAGTGCGTCCTTATGTTTACCGGGAAAAAACCCACTATATGGACGACAAAGCCATTCAGATATTTGAAAGTGGCCTTAAACAATATGGTGGTTACACCTTAGGTGTATACGAAGAGGTGATGAACGCCGACAATAATTTTCGGGTTATGCACAAAAAGGAAACCGCACAACGGGTTAAATCAGCGTTGCAAAGTAATGATACCGCAGAGAACAGCTCTGTTGGCCAGCAAAACGAGCAAAATTCAGCAAAATTAGTCACCTTTGGTCATTACGTCAACCGTACTGAAGAGCGGATGAATTTTGGTATAGATGTCGAAGTTGTTATTAATGACGGTCGGTTTATGGCGACCACCAGTGACTTGTCAATTTCAGGCTGTAAATTAAAGATCCCCAAAGGCAGAACTGCTGAGCCAGGCGATATCATCACCATTAATTTTACCGGTCTGGAACAGGAGTTTACTCTGGATATCCCTGGCGGGGTCCAATACTCTCTGGTGGAGGTTGAACAGCTGGATAAAGTCAATTACTGGCGGCTGAAAAAGCTCCCGTCGGAACAGGATCAGGGGTTCAGTAATTTTCTGCAAAAGTTTATTCACGGCAACAAACGCCGCTATAAAGTTAACTTAGATAATACTACTGATGCTGTAACCACTAAGGGATACGAGCAGTTTTACCTGCCAAGGCTCAATAGCCTGCCGGTATATCTTGCTGTCAATGAAGGTGCAGTAAGCCCACGGTTTGCTCTGACAACTGATTACAACAAATCCGTTTGGCATTATTTTCTGGACGAGCAACAGCGTTCAGTACTGATCACTTTACTGACCGTTAAACGGTTGAAATCCCTGCTGGCTCAACCCGGCCCTGAACGCTCTACCATCCTGTACTGTTTTACTCATGCAGCAAAAGGTAAGTTGTATTTTTACTCGGCAACCGCCGAAGAGTTGCTTGCCGCTGCCGACTTAAGGGATAGTTTCTTCGGTTTTGGCGCGGCCAAGCCAAGCTGGCGGGTTTTTCATCTGAATCTGATTAAAACCACAGCTCAGCATGCCACTGAAACCTTCACCCTGCCTGCTGCGCCACAAACGACAGAACAAAATCCGGCTAAAGCGGCATTAACTCCATTAGTGCAGGGTGTTATAAAAAACCTGCGCTATATTGCCTGTATTACCGATATCAGCGCTAACAATGCAGTTAACTACCAACAATATCGCTACAACCCGGCGTTGCTTAGTCAGTTAAACCAGTTCGGTCATCGCAAATTACCGCAGGTGCCTCCCTGTGAAGCTGTACCGGTACAATATATAAACCTGCGGGCTGAATCACGTTATTTATATAAAACCACAGTGCAGCTGCGCCAAAACGAGCAACTGGTAGCAGGGTTCAGCCGGGACTTCTCCACCGGCGGCTTGCAAATAGAAACAGTAGAACCCGTGCGCTACAGTAAGGGCGATATTGTGTATCTGGATCTGGTCGATTTACAGAAAATCACATCTAAACACCAGTTAACCCAGTTACCTTATGAAGTAATGGCAGTTAGTAAAAGTCATACCATTATGAACCTGCGCGCGATGCCAACAGCAGATGGCCATACCGGCAAGCAATTTTTTCAGCAACTCATTCAGAATAACCGGGCTAAGCTAACCCTGGCAGAAGAAACGCCCAAATACCCGGGTCTATCCGAAGCATTACGCAGTATGTATTTAAAAGCATTAAATAACTTTGCTTTTTATCTGCACAGAAAAGGCATACGTTATGAATTAAATGTGATAGCTCAGGGGGCGACTCCGAACGCATTGCATACTTTGTTAGTACAATATAGTAAAAATGGTCCACTTGATCTTGAGCTATTGCTGAAAAACAGTACCGCCAACCTGCAATTTGCTCAGCAGCTGAAAGCGATGAAACGGTTTGACCCGCCAAAAAGCTATGAGCTGTATATTAAAGCACCCCGCCACAGCGCAGCAGCAACTGCCCCGCTGGAAAGCTATTACGATTACGAATTCGATGACGAGCAGCAAAAACAAGCTTTTATAAGAAATACCCTACGTGACGCAACCTTATTTGCTTTCAGGTTGTTCTTGTCCCGCACCGGACGGCCCGATACCGACTATATTGCCAGAGAAATAAACTATATCAGCGTTTATGCTATTCATCGGGCAAAAACCCTGGAAGAAGAACTCTGGAGTGTAGCCGGGGTTGGGGACGCAGTTGATATCAGCAAAGAACTGGCCTGGCGTTACGGCTGCATAGAGCAGGCAGAAGATTCAGCACTGCGCCAACAGCAATCGCTTAGCAGCAACCGTTAAGTAGCTGCAGCTTGCCCGGAATGCTCAGCAGATTCAGGTAGGTCTACCAGCCACTGGTTAAGCTGGATGAAATGATCTTCAGTGGCTTTAGGATGGGTCAGCATCGAAATATGATCATAGTCGTGCAAATACCCAGCGGCCCGTCCCAGCAAGATATATTTGCCATCTTGCTGGCCGGTTTCGTTAATAAAGTGCTGCACATCGACCGGATGACCCAGCACAGTGTCATTAACCGCGGCAAAGTGCCAGCTGGGAGGCCAATCAGTCTGCTGGCTTGCGGCGGCATAATCGAAACCATCGGTCAGATCGGCAAAAGGCGCACCATTTATCCAGTTAATAGTATCTGTTAAAAACTCGGTAGGTTCATTATCAGCGCCAAAGCCCCACTTTCTGGCCGGGATGTAGCCATACTTGCGCCCCAGCCACGGCGCAAAACGGCTCCAGAGCCAGTCTATTTTTATTTTCCGCTCCAGGCTGCGAACGCTGATTACCCTTTTGGTACCAAAATAGACTTTTGCCCGCACTTTACAAAGCAGTTCAGGAAAGCGAGCTAATGACGCGGCAAGCAGCACGCCTCCCCATGAATGAGCGATGACCGTTAGCGGCTGCTGATGCTGCTGGTAAACAAATTCAATTAATGCCGGAATATCCCGGGTAATGACCTGATGCTGACTTTGATTGAAACCCGTACTAAGCGACGGTTGTGATAACCCCCGGCCAGCAAAATCGGCACAATAGCCAATAAAACCCTGATCAGCCAGATAGCAGGCTAAGCCTTTACCTGAGTTGCTGTAAAAAATACGACCGTTTTCAATAGCGCCATGCAGATACAATACCGGACTTAACGCGCCTTGCAGTGGTATTAAGCGACGCACATGCAGCTGGTACTGTTGTAAATCAACATAGACTGAGCTTTGTTGATGTTTCATACAGGGTCCAGTAAATAGAGTAATTGCAATAGCGAGCCATGATTAATTCTGGCTGAAACCGCGGCCTGAACCTTAGGTTTGGCATGAAACGCCACCCCCAGTGCAGCTGTTTTTAACATCGGTAAGTCATTGGCACCATCACCAATAGCAACAGTCTGATTTTTGGCGATACCATAAACTTCAGCCAGTTTACCAACTGCTCTGGCTTTAGCATTAGCATCAACGATAGCTCCGACAACTTTACCTGTTAGTATTCCGTTTTCAATTTCAAGCACATTGGCAAAAGTAGCTGTAAGCCCCAAACGCTGTTGCAGCGCATCAGTAAAGTAAGTGAAGCCCCCCGAAGCGATTGCCACCTGCCACTGCTGCTGCTGCAGGTAATGCACCAGCTCGCTTAAACCCGGCATCAGCGGCAACGTTGCCAGCACCTGTTGCAACACCGCTTGCGGTGCCCCCTTTAATGCTGCGACACGCTCGGTTAAGCTGGCAGCGAAGTCCAGCTCACCATTCATCGCCCGCGCAGTAACTGCTGCGACTTGCGGCCCAACTCCTGCCAGCGCCGCGATCTCATCAATACATTCAATACTGATAGCTGTCGAGTCCATGTCCATCACCAGCAAGCCAGGTTGCGATAAGCTGACCGGCTGCTGCAGATAAACCAGCTCAAGCTGTTGCTCAGAAGCAAAGACATACAATTGCTGCTGCAGCTCAGCTGATAACGCACAACTAAGAGAAAGCTGCACAGCTGCTGGCAATTGCGGATGGGGTTGTAGTAATGACGCCCGTACTCCGGTATCAGCGGGTATAAACTGGCAGATCCTGTAAAGCAGCATGCCATCAATCGGTTTCCCAAACAGACGAATTGAGCTACTGCCAAGCTCACCGGTCCTGGCGTGCTCTGGTGCAGATTCAGACAATAAATGTGCGGGTGCTGCGTTTTGCAACAGCAGTTGCCCGCCATCTGCCTGTAACCAGAGTGCGGCCTGCTCTGTCAGTAAGGCAGCGATATCGGCAGCAGATAGCCGGGATGGGCTGACGGAAATTGAGAACGACAATGGGCAACCTATACTTGAAGTTAATACCATGGCATGCTTAGCGCATCCGGGCCAGCAGCAGTTGTTTGTTTAAAAAAATATGCAGAACAATATCGCAATACCAAGCTCCACTTCAAGTTTTATTAAGCTGGTTCAATTAGCTATTGCGGTAGCGGGCATTTGGTTTGTATTGCACAGCTGGGTAAAAACCAGCTATCAGGGCCAGGCTATTTTGCAAAATCAGGCTGAGCAACTGATGCGTGAAAATCTGCTTACTTTATCGCAGGCTGCAGCTTACCTGATTGAGCATGATCAGCTTGATGGTCTGGAACAGTTGACCCGCAATATTGCTGCCAGTCCTTTTTTATATGATGTGGTATTTTACGACAGCAATGGCGTGCGTATCAGCTGGTCGGAAGCCAGTGCGGCCGCCAGAGTCATGTATGGTAAGTTTGCCAGTCAGCCCTTAGTGCCGCTGGTGCAGGAAATCCGTAATGAGCAGCAGCTGCTTGGCTATATTAAAATCAGCCTGCAACCGGATACCAAACTCAACCCCAGCTTTGCCCGCTGGCAGCAATTGATGCACCACCTGCTATTACTATTGTTGTTAACCGGCCTGATAGGCTATTTGCTGCGCCGCAGCTTCTCGCGCTTCTCAAGGCAGGGCTTTCGTTTAACCAAGCCTTAACACCTGCTCAGTATTCTGCCACAGCGCTTCGGCCAACTGCTCAGGATTTTCGCTACGTAGCCGACAAAAGGCTTCGAATACTTTGGCCAAATGCGCAGGGGTATTAATCTTACCCTGCTCACCGGCAAGCGGCATAGAAGGCGCATCTGTCTCCAGTACAAAACTGCTTAATGGCAGTTTTTTTACGGTATTACAGGTTTTCTGTGCCCGTTCAAAGGTAATAGTGCCGCCAATTCCCAGCTTAAAACCCTGATCCAGAAACGCTTCAGCCTGCTGCTGACTACCAGAGAACGCATGTAAAATACCGCCTTCGGAAAATTGTTGTCGTTTCAGCTCAGCCAGCAATTGTGGCTGACTTTTCCGATGGTGCAGAATAACGGGCTTAGTATGACATTTAGCGACCGCCAATTGCGCCGCAAATAGCCGTTTTTGCATCGTAAAGGTATTTTCAGGCAGCGCAAAATCCAGACCTATTTCACCGATGGCACAAACGCTATCAGCATGCTGTTCCATCAATACCGCAAGGGTATTTACGTCTGCCAAACTGTGTTTAACAGCCCACCAGGGATGAATTCCCAGTGCGATATGCCAGCCGGGTTGTTCACTGTATAGTTTAAGCAGATTATGCCAGGCTGCCTGCTCGACTGCCGGGATCACCAGCGCAGCCACCCCGGCATCTTGTGCCTGTTGCCAGTGCCAGCTTTGCGCTGTGGCCAGCTCAGGTAAGTTGAGATGACAGTGGCTGTCAAATAGTTTTAAAGGCGCGGCTGCTGCGCTATTTAAGGACATAACCTTTCAATGTGCCATGGCTTATCACTGTCGCTTTTGCTGTACATAAAGCGATCATGTAACCGGTGCTCCCCCCCCTGCCAGAACTCTATTTTATGAGGGCGCACTAGAAAGCCGCCCCAAAATGATGGCAGTGGCACCTCACCGTGTTGAAACTTGTGTTTTATCTCTGCAAATTTCTGCAGCAAGGCCTGGCGGGTCGACACCGGCCGGCTTTGTTCTGATGCCCAGGCGGCCAGCTGACTTTCTTTAGGCCGCGACACAAAATATTTCATTACCTGCGAGCTTGCCACCCGTTCAGCGGTACCATAAACAATAACCTGCCGCTCCAGGGGGTGCCAGGGAAAATGCAGACAAACCCTGGGGTTTTCCCCCAGCTCGGTAGCTTTGCGACTGCCAAGGTTGGTATAAAAGGTAAAGCCATCATGATTAACATCTTTTAAAAGGACCAGCCGTTGTGATGGCTGGCCTTGCTGATCGGCAGTCGCCACACACATTGCCGTCGGATCCGGTAGTTCTGCCGTTATGGCATCTTGCAGCCACAACTCGAACTGGGCAATCGGATCAGGATTAAGCTTGTCTGCATCAAGCCGATCCTTAGTGTAACTGCGGCGAATATCGTCAATTTTCATTACATACGCTCCATTACCTCAATACCCAGCAAGTCCAGCCCCTGCTGCAGTATTTTGGATGTTAATATACTGAGCATTAAACGGCTGTCCCGTATTTCTGGTTCAACGCCCTCTTTGAGCACCGGGCAGGCTTCGTAAAAGCTCATAAACAAACTGGCCAGCTCATACAGGTAGTTACACAGCAAGTTAGGCTGGGCATCTTTTATCACCATCTGCAGGGTTTCTTCCAGCCGCAGTAACTTCACTGCCAACTGTTTTTCCTGGGCTGAATCCAACAGGATTTGCGCCGTAAAATCGTCAGCGACGTCTGCTTTACGCAAAATACTGCGCACCCTGGTATAGGCGTATTGCAAATAGGGAGCTGTTGCACCTTCAAAGCTGAGCATCGCATCCCAGCTGAAAATATAGTCGCTGGTACGGTTTTTTGATAAATCAGCAAATTTAACAGCGCCAATGCCAACCTTGTTAGCAATGTCAGCAATATCTGCTGCGCTTAAGTCTGTTACTTTCTCTGCCAAAACAGCTTTGGCACGCACCACGGCTTCGTCCAGCAAATCTACCAGTTTAACGGTTCCGCCGCTGCGGGTTTTAAAAGGTTTGCCGTCTTCACCCATCATGGTGCCAAAGGGGCAGTGATCATAGGCTGTGCTATCGCGCAGATAGCCTGCTTTGCGTGACACCAGTTCCACCTGCTTAAAGTGCAGCGCCTGGCGGGCATCGGTAAAGATAATTATCCGATCGGCTGATAACTGATGGCTCCGATACTGGCAGGCCGCTAAATCGGTAGTGGAATACAAAAAGCCACCACCGGTTTTCTGAACGATAAAAGGCGACGGATTGCCTTCTTTGTCGGCAAGTTCGGTTAAAAACACCACCAGCGCGCCCATACTCTCGACGGCCAGCTTCTTTTGTTTTAAATCGTCAATAATGCCATGCAACATACTGTTATAAGCACTTTCCGGCTTAATATCAGCATGTTTCAATGTCACGTTTAATTTCTGATATACCTCATCACTGTGCTTAATTGAGGTATCAATAAACAATTGCCACAATTTTTGACAGTGGCTGTCACCACTTTGCAGTTTTACGACATAATCGCGCGATTTATCGGCAAAGCCGGCTTCATCATCAAAGCGCTTTTTCGCTTCACGATAAAAGTCTTCCAGATCCGCCAGTGCAACCTGCTCTAAATCAATACCTGCCGCCAGCTTATCTTCCAGATGGGCGATCAGCATACCAAACTGGGTGCCCCAATCGCCCATATGGTTCTGCCGGATAACTTTATCGCCCCAGAACTCCAGCGAGCGAACCACAGCATCACCAATAATGGTGGAACGTAAATGGCCAACATGCATCTCTTTGGCTAAGTTAGGCGCCGAGTAATCTACCACCACCGTTTGCGGCTGCGGGTTAATACTTACCCCCAGGCGCTTATCTGCAGCAGCCAGCGATAATTGCTGTGCCAGCCAGTCAGCTTTAAGGGTTACATTGATAAAACCCGGGCCGGCTATCTCAGCTTTTTCAGCAATATCATCAAGATCCAGTGATGCCAGCAGCTTGCCGGCCAGTTCTCTGGGGTTGGTTTTCATTAACTTTGCAGCGCCCATAGCGCCATTTATCTGATATTCACCAAATTCAGGCCGGGTGCTTTGGGTAACAGCCGGATTGGTACCTTCCGGTAAACCTAACGCAGTAAAGCCGGCTAACGTTCGTTCACTTAGTAGTTGCTTAATATTCATATCACCAGCCTGTCAGTGTTCACGGGTTTTCTGGAAAGAAATTTTCGGATAGCGCTCTGTTGCCAGGTTCAGATTCACCATCGTCGGCGCGATATAAGTCAGGTTATCACCACCATCCAGCGCCAGATTAGCACTGGCCTTATTCTGAAATTCCTGCAACGCTTTACCATCGTCGCTGTATACCCAGCGCGCCGTTGCCACGTTGACACTCTCATACAGGGCATCAACGTTGTATTCAGATTTTAAACGGCTGACAACCACATCAAACTGCAATATACCGACTGCCCCCACGATTAAATCATTAGTGTCCAGGGGCCGGAATACCTGGACCGCCCCCTCTTCTGATAATTGCACCAGGCCCTTAAGTAGCTGCTTTTGTTTTAACGGATCGCGTAAGCGAATGCGGCGGAACAACTCAGGGGCAAAGTTAGGAATACCGCTAAACTGCATATCCTCACCGGTGGTGAAGGTATCGCCAATTTTAATGGTACCGTGGTTATGTAACCCTATAATATCACCGGGATAAGCTTCATCCAGATGCTCCCGATCGCCGGCCAGGAATGTCAGCGCCTGTGGGATCAACACATCTTTACCAATCCGGACATGCCGTACCTTCATACCTTTTTCATACTTACCGGAAACAATTCGCAAAAATGCAACCCGATCACGGTGTTTCGGGTCCATATTGGCCTGAATTTTAAAGACAAAACCACTAAAGCCGCTCTCAGCAGGCTCAACGGTACGGCTATTCGTAAGACGAGACTGTGGCTTGGGCGCCCACTGAGTCAGACCATCCAGCATATGGTCAACACCGAAGTTACCAAGGGCCGTACCAAAAAACACCGGCGTTAACTCGCCTTTTAAAAACAGCTCCTGATCAAATTCATTACTGGCACCCTGTACCAGCTCCATTTCATCACGCAGCTGTCCAGCGAAATAGCCAATCCGTTTATCCAGTTCCGGGTTATCCAGACCTTTAATAACGTCTAAATCCTGGATGGTATGACCCATGCCTGATTTATACAAAATAACTTCGTCACGCAGAATATGATAAACGCCTTTAAACTCCTTGCCCGAACCAATTGGCCAGGTAATAGGCGCACAGGCAATTTTTAATACGCTTTCCACTTCATCGAGCAAATCGACAGGGTCGCGAATATCCCGGTCCATCTTGTTCATAAAGGTAATAATAGGCGTATCACGCAGCCGGGTAACTTCCATCAGTTTAATTGTGCGGTCTTCAACACCCTTGGCGCCATCGATAACCATTAAACAGGAATCCACGGCCGTTAAGGTACGATAAGTATCTTCCGAGAAATCTTCGTGGCCGGGGGTGTCAAGCAGATTGACCAGACAATCGTTATAAGGAAACTGCATTACCGAGGTGGTAACAGAGATGCCGCGCTCTTTTTCCATTTCCATCCAGTCAGAGGTCGCGAACTGGCCTGACTTTTTACCCTTTACCGTGCCGGCTTTTTGGATCAAGTGTCCAAACAGCAGCACTTTTTCAGTAATAGTGGTTTTACCGGCATCCGGGTGCGAAATAATAGCGAAAGTCCGTCTGCTGTCTATTTCATGCAGAAATTTATCTTTAGTCATGGTATCCAATATCAGTTAACAACCAGAGTGCTGGCTGACAAAACAAAGAAAATAATTGCCGGGGATTATAGCAGCATCACTGGCGCTGGCACAGCGTGGGATTAATTTGCAAAGCGCAGCGGCAAGCACATCATTATTGCGTCTTCCATACCGGTAGCGCTGCGATAGTAGTTTGGCCGGCAGCCTGCTTCGATAAAACCATGCTTCTGATATAAATGAATAGCAGACAGATTTGAGGCTCTGACTTCCAGCCAGGCTTCTGTCGCAGCACGCTGCTCGGACTGGGCAATAAAATGGCTAAGCAACTGGCCGCCCAGCCCTTTACCTTGCTGATCGCTGCTGACACAGATATTAAACAACTGACTTTCAATAGCAATAAACTGGCCAAAATAAAAACCCAGCAACTGCTCATCAGCGAACAGACCAAAATTAAAATACTGACTACCGAAGCAGGATTTGAAAACACCTTCAGTCCATGGATAGCGATTGGCCTGCGTTTCTATGGCCAGCAAGGCTGGAATATCGGTAACAGTCAGGGGTTTAATCAGCATCATTAACTAATTGCTGTTGCAGCAATGCCCAGAGTTGTTGCTTTGCTGCAGGGTGTTGTAATGTATTAAGTATTGGCGTAACCAGGACGCTGCCGTTTTCGGTAAGTACGCTTTGGCTTGCAGCAGGATTGAGCAACCAGTCAGAGATTGAAGTTTGTGCTAACAGCTGCCTGATATCGCGGCTTAATAAACCGTCTTCCGGCTGCAGTAAGGTTGCGGTATCAGCGGCTAATGTTGCAGTCTGGTCTGGGGATCCAGCAAAGAAGCAATCACGGCGCTGCAGTGGCTTAATATTAAGCTGTCGGAGTAACTGAGCCTGGCTTGCTGATATATTCATAATCAAGAGAAGTGGCAGGGGCAGAGGGATTCGAACCCCCAACCATCGGTTTTGGAGACCGCTGTTCTACCAATTGGAACTATGCCCCTAGCGTTGGAGGCGCCATTATACAAAAGCCGCTCCAAAGGTAAAGCAAAAAGCTGTACTAACGCATTCAACTGCATATAAAACGAGCATCCTGTTTCAGAAAACGCTTATCCTGACATAAGCCCGATCGTCTGGCTACCGGGCTTATCTGTGTTATTGTGCCGCCTTATCAGTACTGACTTTGTTATCTGTACCGCTATTATCCTGCCGATATTTTTCGAACCAGTACAGAATATAGGCCGTTTTTGCCATTAAGTTACTTGGCCGGCTGTATATCGAATGTGATGCTTCAGGGATCCTTACCATAGCAGTATCAACGTCAAGCAGTTGCAACGCCTGATAAAACTGTTCAGTCTCTGAGATTGGCGTACGATGATCAGCCTCACCTGTCATCAGCATAGTAGGCGTTTTAACATTGCCTACATAGCTTATAGGTGAATACTTCAGATAATGCTCCGGATTTTCCCACGGCATCGCAGGAAACCAGTATTGGCTGAAATAACTGTACATATCTGCGTTCAATACAAAACTAATCCAGTTAATAACCGGCTTTACCGATACTGCAGCGGCAAAACGGTCGGTGTGGCCAACTATCCAGGCCGTTAGCGCTCCGCCACCACTGCCCCCGGTAACAAATAACTCTTTTTCGTCGATAAAACCTTTAGCAATTACTGCATCAACCCCATCCATCAGATCGTTATAATCCTGGCTGGGGTAATTATGATGGATTAAGTTTGCAAAATCTTCACCGTAACTGGTGCTGCCACGCGGGTTGGTATAAAGCACGACGTAACCCTTAGCAGCCATTAACTGCAATTCCATCGCGAAATGCGGGCCGTATGCCGTATGCGGACCGCCATGGATCTCCAGGATTAACGGATATTGTTGTTTTGGGTCAAACTCTGGCGGAAAGATAATCCAGCCCTGCAACTTACGCTGATCTGCTGTTGAATTGTACCAAAACTCTTCTACCTTACCGATATCCCGCGCAAACAGCAGATCAGCATTCAATTCGGTTAAAGTCCGCTTTTTACCTTTAATAATTACCGCCAGCTCAGCCGGCTGCTGGCTACTCATCTGAGTGTAGGCAACCAGGCCGTTATTTGCTGCAGTAAACTGACCACCACTGTACGGCCGGCCATAGGAGCCTCCGCCCAAATCTGCAGTAATAATGCTGCGTTTACCGGATAAGGCTTGTTCAGCCAGAATACCTTTACCTTCATTATCATAAGAGATATATAAGGCTTTGCTGTTGGCTAGCCACTGAAAATCATCAATAGAACGATCCAGATCCTCAGTTAAGTTGCGGATATTACTGCCGTCAATATTCATCACATACAACCGATTAGCCTGATGGGCCAGTTTTCGATCGTCAAAACCGACATAGGCTATTTGTTTACCATCAGGCGATAATAACGGTCTGTTATCAGGGCCATTACGATCGGTCAGTTGGGTTAACTTACGGTCGTTCAACGTTAGCTTAAAAAGCTCACTGTTTAATGGTTTAGACTGCCACTCAGGATGGCGATTGGCTGAAAAATATACCGCTTTACTATCATTTGCCCAGCTAATTGTACCAGAATGATTAAAATCGCCCTCAGTCAACTGAATGGCTGAACCGCCGGATGAAGGCATAATGTAGATATGCCGGAAACCTGATTTGGTATAGCCGGCACCATCAACCCGATACTGTTTACTGTCAATATAAACTGCGGCTTTAGCCCAATCTGCGTTTTCCGGCTTGCCAGGCAGGGTTACCGGTGACTTAGCCGGTTTTGGCGTAAACATACTAAAGGCCAGCCAGTTGCCATCAGGTGACCAGCTTACATTGGCAGGGCTCTGAGTTAATTGCCCCAGCTGCGATGTCCGACCTGAATCCAGCCATTTAATATGGATCTGACCATTGGCAATATACGCCAGACGTTTATTATCCGGTGCCCAGCGGGGCGAACTGGCATTGATATCTTTATCTGTTAACGGCTCAAGCTGCTTGCCGTCGGCAGAGCTTAACCACAACGTCATACGCCGACGATCTGCTTGCTTATCCATCCAGTTGCGCACAAACACAATCTTATCGCCGCTGGCATTTGGCTGAGGATCAGATACAAATTCAAGTTCAAACACATCTTCATATTGCAGCGGCTTAGCGGCAACACTAAAGCCAGAAAGGCTGAATAACAGCGCTGTTGTCAAACACAGACAGCTTGTTAGCTTGGTTAAACTCATCTGAATATCCATTGGTTGAAAATTGTCAGATGATACTAGCCTATTTTTGCAGCGAGGTGAAAGAGTTGCGCTTAAGCGGGCAAAGACAGAGATAAGCCGGCGGTGTACTACATTGCTCACCCCATCCCTGGGGTTCGCCGCTACGCGGCCAGCTGAAGCTGTCTCACAAAACGGCAGGATGGCCGTTTTGCACAGCTCTGCTGCCGAAGGCGAGCAACAAGGATGTTGTGGTGCATAACGTTCCGGACGTTTTTGTTGCATGTGGTCGCCCTACTCTCGCATGGCGACAAAACTGCCTGGAGCAGTTTTGGACTGCCGCAGGCAAGTCGCGAAGCGATGCTGACAGGGAGGGTCAGCACAATGCCACACCCCGCAGGGGCTGTGGTTGAGACGCGCCCGGAAATAGCGAAGACATGGAGCTATTTCAGTGTCGAAAGCGAGGCCCCGGGACGGCCGAGCCGGCAAGGCGTGCCATGAATGGTACGCGGCGTGGGTATCGGCGGTGTACTACATTGCTCA
>NZ_JAWWAP010000002.1:0-453065 GCF_033721375.1 Arsukibacterium sp.
CGCAACCGACATTCGTCGATCATTGCCTGGCGTAACGGGGTCATGATGATTCTCCGGTTCTGTTGGGAACATTCCCGGAGTAAGTGTGGTTCAATAATAGGTGGTTGCTAAGGCTCCGCGCAGCGGCTTAGTTCAACGCTTATTCGACGGAAAGATCCGTATTTAAACACGGACTTTTCCATATTTGTAAATTTGATGGCTTGTACATTAACCAGAAACCCTCTTGTCGACAATATCTTATAAAAATTAATTTTTTACACAACAAGACAAATACGGATACATCCGCCTAACAAAGGGAGCTTGACTTTTTCAAAATAGCTGTATACTTAAACAGTGCCTTTTATGAGGGTTATCTTATGCCAGAGTCATCACCTTTTATGCAGTTCATTGCTGAGGAGATGTACACCCGACGCTACGCAAAACGAACCGTAGAAACTTACCTGCATTGGATTAAATTTTTTATCTTGTTTCATAAAAAGCAACACCCCAAAGATTTACAGGAGGTGCATGTAGAGCTGTTTTTAACTCATCTTGCTGTTTCGAGAAATGTTGCGGTGCAAACCCAAGCACTTGCGCTGAATGCGCTAAGTTTTTTGTATAAAGAGATTCTTAAGCGACCGCTGGCGTTAAACCTTAACTTTAATCAGGCAGTTAAACCAAGAAAGTTACCCGTTGTACTCACTAAGCCTGAGGTTAAGCAGCTTTTTACATGCATGGATCCACAATATTTACTCTTGGCGCAGCTGCTGTACGGTAGCGGCTTACGGTTAATGGAGGCTGTCAGGTTAAGGGTTAATGCTATTGCTTTTGACTATTTATCTGTAATGGTGTGGCACGGCAAAGGCGGTAAACATCGCAGAGTAACTTTAGCCCCGGAATTGATTGAGCCGTTGCGCCGGCAAATTAGTCTGGTAAAGGCATTTTATCAGCTGGATATCCGCACAGCCGAATTTGCCGGGGTCTGGTTGCCTTTTGCGTTAGCACGTAAATACCCGGCTGCGCCAAAAGAGTTGGGATGGCAGTATTTGTTTCCTTCCAGCAAACTCAGTATCGATCCTGATGCTAAGGTGTTACGCCGCCACCACCTGGATGAGTCGGGCTTACAAAAAGCCGTGCGCAGTGCTGCCCGTAAAGCTGATATTGCCAAAAATGTTACCTGCCATACCTTACGGCACTCGTTTATAAAATACATCCATGTATTTTACCCTACGGGCCAGCCTGCAGCTGTTCAAATTCATTCCCAATGAATTTGTGCGACCCATTTACTAGAGGCGGGAATGGATATTCGCACGGTACAAGAACAGCTTGGCCACACCGATGTTAAAACTACCCAGATATACACCCATGTACTAAAACAAGGCGCCAGTGGCGTAAAAAGCCCGCTGTCGATGTTGTTGTGATGCTGACATCGCTGATCCAGAACCGTTAACGCATAACTGGTCAGGCTATTGGTCACGACGGATAGACCGGCAGCACCGGCTGGTTTATAAAGTGACTGACCATCAGATTGTTATTGTGCAGTGTCACTATTAGCTTTTGTTATTCTTAACCTGCTGCCACAGTGCTTCCATTTCATCCAGGTTACTTTGCTGCGGGCTTTTGCCCTGGTCGCTCAGGGCTTGTTCTACTGCCCGAAAGCGGCGTTCAAACTTATTATTGGCAGCGCGTAGCACGGCTTCCGGGTCGAGTTTATGTTTACGTACCACATTAACCAGCGCGAACATTAAATCGCCGAGCTCTTCTGCCAGCTCCGGGCTGCCGGCTGCGGTTTGCTCTACTTCCAGGATTTCTTCTTTTACTTTGTCCCAGCAGCCTTCTACTGTCGGCCAGTCGAAACCGACTGTGGCGCAGCGTTTCTGCAGTTTATTGGCGCGGCTAAGTGCCGGCATTGCCTGAGGGATATTATCCAGCACGCTGTGCTGGCCACTGGCTTTGCGCTCGTTGCTTTTCAGCGCTTCCCAGTTTTTAAGCACCGCTTCTGCGTCTTCGCCATCTGCTGTCTGTATATCGCCAAACACATGCGGGTGGCGCCGCTCCAGCTTATCGCAAATAGCGGCGACGCAATCATCAAAGCCAAAGCGGCCTTCTTCTTTGGCCAGCTGGGCATAAAACACCACCTGAAACAGCAAGTCGCCGAGCTCGTCTTTCAGTTCAGCAAAGTCTTCGCGGGCAATGGCATCGGCCACTTCATAGGCTTCTTCCAGCGTGTACGGCACGATAGTGGCGTAGCTTTGCTTTAAATCCCATGGGCAGCCGGTTTCTGGGTCGCGTAACCGGCTCATAATCGTTAAAAGGCGCTGAATATTATCTGCCACACTGCTCTCTTTTTAGTTGTACTGACGACGGTATCACTGGAATGCTAAAACATGCTAATGATGAAACCGCTTTGCTTCGATGACTTCGTCAATCTGGCTGACTTTACTTAATAACTTATTAAGCGAGTCGAGGTTATACAGTTCCAGCGTCATATTAATCACTGCAGTTTGCTCTTTAATGTCAGAACTGCTGCTCATTTTGGTGACGTTAGCTTTTTCATTGGCCAGAATACTGGTGATATCGCGCAGCAGGCCATTGCGATCGTGGGCAACGATGCGGATATCCACTTCATAACCCGAAGCATATTTATCACCCCAGGTCGCATCGACCACCCGCTGGGGATTGCTGTCCTGCAGGGTTTTAAACTGGTCGCAGTCATCGCGGTGGATGGCGATGCCGCGGCCCTGGGTAATGTAGCCAATAATGGCATCGCCCGGCAGCGGCTGACAACAGCCAGCCATATGCGTCAGTAAATTACCGACGCCCTGCACCACCACATCGCTTTTGCTTTTGACAGCCGGCAGCGGTTTGGTTTTAAGCCTGGGGTCAATTTCCGGCTGCTCCAGCTTGCCGCTCTGGCTCTGAATAAAATGCACCACCTGGGTGACTTTAATTTCACCACCACCAATGCCGACTAACAGCTCATCCATTGAATTGACATTAAAGCGGCTGAGTACCTTGGCCGGATACTCCATGACCAGATTAAGCCGGGTCAGTTCCGTATCGAGCAGTTCTTTGCCGGCAGCCAGATTTTTATCACGGTCCTGTAGCCGGAACCAGTACTGGACTTTAGAGCGGGCGCGGCTTGATTTTAAATAACCTAAATTCGGGTTTAACCAGTCGCGGCTGGGGTTAGGTTCGCGCCCGGTTAAAATTTCCACCTGATCGCCGGTTTTCAGCTGATAGGTAAACGGCACAATGCGGCCGGAAATTTTGGCGCCAATGCAGCGATGGCCAACGTTTGAATGCACATAGTAGGCAAAATCAAGCGGGGTTGAGCCAATAGGCAAGTCGACAATGTCGCCTTTGGGGGTAAACACATACACCCGGTCTTCAATAACCTGAGTACGCAGCTCTTCGGCTAAGTCGGTACCGGCCAGATCGGTGCCATCAACCACATCTTCCTGCCATTGCAGTAATTTGCGCAGCCAGCCGATTTTCTCATCATTGGCTACCACTTTATTGCCGCCCACCGCGCCCTCTTTATAACGCCAGTGTGCGGCGACACCTAATTCAGCGTCTTCATGCATTTGCCGGGTGCGAATTTGGATTTCGACGGCCCGGCCCTGCGGCCCCAGCACTACAGTATGAATAGACTGATAGCCATTTTGCTTTGGCGTGGCGATATAATCATCGAATTCTTTGGGTAGATGACGCCAGCCGGTATGGACGATACCCAGCGCGCCATAACAGTCCTGCACCCGCTCAGTAACAATCCGCACCGCCCGGATATCAAACAGCTGATCAAAGCTCAGGTGTTTTTTCTGCATTTTTTTCCAGATACTGAAAATATGCTTTGGCCGGCCATATACTTCTACATCAAGGGTGGCATCCTGCATTTTCTGACGCACAGCAGCGACAAAATCCTGCATATACTGTTCGCGGTCCAGCCGTTTTTCTTCCAGCAGGCTGGCCACTTGTTTGTATACGCCAGGGTGCAGATAGCGAAAGGCTAAGTCTTCCAGCTCCCATTTCAGCTGACCAATACCCAGCCGGTTAGCCAGTGGCGCAAAAATCGCGTTGGTTTCTTTGGCCGCCAGCACCCGGGTTTCTTCGTCAGCGTCTTTTACTTCGCGCAGGTAACAGATTTGTGCCGCCAGTTTCAGCACCACCGCCCGCACATCCTCTACCATTGCCAGCAGCATTTTGCGCAAATTGTCGGCTTGCTGCGGGTTTACACTTTGATTTGCCCCGGTAGGTATGGTGCGGATCGCGTCCATCTGTTGTACCGAATGCAGCAAGCCCACCACGGTGGCGGTAAATTCTGCAGCCAGCTTGTCTTCAGTGAGCAAATGGGCATCAAAGGCCGGAAATAACAAGGCCGCCAGCAGCGAGTCGTGGTCCATTTTCAGATCAGCCAGAATTTCAACCATTTCCCAGCCGGTTCTGATCTGAGTGACATCGTCATCCAGGCCCTGTTGCTTTAACCATACGTCACAGTTGAGTAAGGCGTTGATTTTCTTTTCAGTCAATCCCAGCGAACACAGCCATTCCAGCGTATCGCCGCCATGATAGCCACTACTGTGCGATTGACGAACCCTGACCATGACAACTCCTTATTTTTTAGCTGGCAAACTAAATAACGCCATCAGCTCCAGATGGCTGGTATGCGGAAACATATCGACACCCGCCAGCTTGTGTAACTGATAGCCCTGCTCCAGCAATACTTTGGCATCGCGGGCAAAGGTAGCCGCGTTGCACGACACGTACAATATCTGTGCCGCTTTAAGCGTGGCCACCTGCTCTATGGCGCCCTGCGCACCGGCCCGGGCCGGATCCAGTACCACTTTAGTGTAATGCTGCTGGCGCCATGGTGCAGCGGGCCAGGGTAAATGTAAATCGGCCCGGGCAAAGCTGGCATTGCTAAGACCATTAAGTTCAGCATTGGTTGCTGCCTGTTGCACCATTTTGGCCACGCCCTCTATCCCCTGCACTGTTTTGGCGTATCTGGCCAGTGCCAGGCTGAAATTGCCGATACCGGCATATAAATCCAGAATAGTATCGTCGGCATTAACCTGCAGCCATGCCAGTGCCTGACTGACCATCTGCTGGTTAACTGCTTCATTTACTTGAATAAAGTCGCCCGGCTGAAACTGCAGTTTAATATCCTGCTCTGTCAGGGTATAGGCCGGAACCGGGGTAGCGGCCTGCCAGGCTTGCAGCTGTTCAGTACCGTCGTCCCCCAAAAAATACGCCTGGGGCCAGCTGTCAATAAACGCCTGCTGCTGGGCGGCGGTTAACGGTTTAACATGGCGTACCACCACATAGGGCTGCCCGCCGGCAGTAAATAGCTCTAAATGGGTAATTATTGCCGGATCAGGCAACGCCTTGATCGCCGCTGGCAACAAGTTCAGCGCCGGGGTTAACAGCGGGCTTAACATGCTGCATTCATCAATCGCGGTAATGGTTTTACTACCCTCGGCCCGAAAGCCGACACTGAGCCTGCGTGTTTTTTTGTCATACCAGACACCCAACCGCGCTTTGCGCCGGTAATGGGTATCAGCGCCGGTCAGCATCGGCTGCCACGGTAAATTTGTCAGGCCCGTCTGATGCCGGATCAGCTGATCAATGCCCTGCTGCTTTAACCGGCGCTGCTGGTCGTTGTCCAGATACTGCAACTGACAACCACCACACTGGTTAAAATGCGGGCAAAACGGCGTTTGTCGCTCTGCTGCGGGCGTCAGCACCTTAGTAGTCCGGGCTTTCAGAAAACCGGCTTTATCTTCCAGCACCACCGCCTGTACTTTTTCACCTGGCAGCGCGCCGCTGACAAAAGCAATTTTCTGCTTGTAGCGACTAAGACCATTTACCTCATAGTCTGAGTTATCAATATCCAGGGTAACGGTGGATTTAACCAGGCTGGCTTTCGCTTTTGCTTTGTATAGTGTGACCATCTGCGCTCTGTGTTATAGGCAAGTAGAAATTGTTATGTCATTATGGGTGGGCCCGCAACTATTGTATCAAGCTCTGACCCTAATGACGAAAATTGCGTTACGTTACTGGATATTACTTTGCGCCCTGCTGCCGGCAGTGCTGGCCAGTGTTAGTCTGGGCGGCTACTTTACCCATAGTAAGGCAGAAGAGTTACACCGCAATCTGGCAACTCAGGCCAGAAATATAGCAGTGCCACTGGCGATTAGCAGCGAAAAGTTTCTGGCCACTAATAATATTGATGCGATAGAGCAGCTGCTTAATACCAGTCATCGTCTGAACTCGCCCGTCGTCAGCAATATTTTGCTGTTCGATAAAGACGGTCAGATTATTGCCAGCAGTAACCCGCAATACAACGCGGCTATCTATCCGCAGTTTAACCCGGACAACAACGGCGCATCCGGCGAGTTGCTGCCGTTTGACCATAGCCTGCTCAGTTATCAGTCGCTGCGGTTTAACCACAACTCACAGGCACAGGGGCCTTATATTCTGCTGCATTTGCAAAATGAGCAAATTCAGTTGCAACAACAGCGTTATAAGTTGCATGTTGCTATGCTGGTGGCAGCGGCGATTCTGCTATGTATTATTTTAAGTCAGTTGGTGCGGCGGAAAATTCAACCGGTACTGGGCCGGTTGCAATTACAACTGCAGCAGTTACAGGCCGGGAATTACCAGCAGCAACATCATAATATGTCCGGCATTACCGAGCTGGATCAGTTTCAGACCAGCATTAACCAGCTCAGTGGCCAACTTAGCTCACTGGAGCAGGAAATGCAGCAGAATATTGAACAGGTAACCAGCGATTTACAGCTCAGTATGGAGCAACTGGAAGTACAGAATATTCAGCTCGACTTTTCCAGACGCAAAGCCGTGGAAGAAAACCGCCAGAAATCTGAGTTTCTGGCAAAAATGAGTCATGAATTACGAACGCCGTTAAATGGGGTAATAGGCTTTACCCGCCAGTTACTGAAAACTCAGCTCAGTGCCAATCAGCACGACTACCTCAGCACCATTCAGAAATCCGCCAACAGCCTGCTGCATCTGGTCAATGATGTACTGGACTTCTCCAAACTCGAAGAAGGCCGGATGTCAATTAACCCAGAGCCATTTTCGCTGCGCGACCTGTTAAACGACGCGACCGAATTACTGGCCGCCAATGCCTTTGATAAGCACCTTGAGCTGGTGATGATGATTGACAACGGCTGCCCGGACGATTTAATTGCCGACCCTGGCCGGCTTATTCAGGTGCTGATGAATATTGCCGGCAATGCGATTAAGTTTACTGAACATGGCAGCATTGTGATCCGGGTCAGCGCTACCTTATTAAATGAAGATCAGCTTATTTTACACTGCTCGGTTCAGGATACCGGCCGTGGCATCAGTGAAGATAAGCAGCATCAGCTTTTCCAGGGCTTTAGCAGCAGCCAGCCAAACGATCAGCATAGCGGCTCTGGCCTCGGCCTTATGATTTCCCAGCGGCTGGTGCAGGCGATGGGCGGCAATATTGGCTTTGAAAGTAAAGCCGCTGAAGGCTCCACCTTCTGGTTTACCGTGAAATGCCAGCGTCATCATTTGTCGGTGGCCGAGCCACTGCCGATTGACGTGCTGGACGGCAAAACCCTGTTGTACTTTGAACCGCAGCAATACTCACGCGAAGCCACGCTGAGCCTGCTGCACAGCTGGGGGCTGCAGGTTACTGCCTGTGCCACCAAAGGCCAGCTGCAACAGGCGCTGAATCATGGTCAGCAGTACGATATTGGCTTAATAGGCCGGGCTATTGCCATTAATCAGGTTAATCTGATTATCAGCCTGGTGCAGCAAATTAAGCCCAGCTGTCAGTATACTTATTTACTGATTAATACCCTGTCACCCAATTTACGCGAAGCCATGTTGGCCTCGGGTGCCAATGGCTGTTTACCCAAACCTACCCATCAGCGCAAGCTGGCAATAGCGCTGGCTAAACCCTATCTGGACCAGGCAAAAAATCTGCCGCTGCCAATTGTCCAGCCCAAAGCAGCCTTAAAAGTGCTGACGGTTGATGACAATGAGGCCAACCTGAAGCTGATTAATGCCTTACTGACTGAACTGGTAGAGCATCTGGAATCAGCCAGCAATGGCGCAGATGCCTGGCAAAAAGCTACCCAGCATGTGTATGACATAATTTTTATGGATATCAACATGCCGGTAATGGATGGGATCAGTGCCTGCCAGCGGATCCGGCAAAGCTCACTAAATGAACATACCCCAATTATCGCGGTAACAGCCCATGCCGTGGCCGGTGAACGCGCCCGGTTACTGGCGCTTGGTTTTAGCGAGTTTTTAAGTAAACCACTGGATGACAAAATGCTGCATTATACCTTGCAGGAATTTTGCCCGCTGATAGCCCAGACCCATCAGGCCGCTGAAGCAGAGCAGGCGTCAGCGTATCTCAGTGCTGACAGCAACAGCCTGATAGACTGGCAAATGGGATTACAACGGGCCGGTGGCAAGCCGGAGCTGGCGAAGGATATGCTGAAAATGCTGTTGGCCAGCTTGCCGCAAACCCAGCAAATGCTAAGCGCTGCGATCAGCGCCAACGACAGTGACCAATTGTTGCAACTGGTGCACAAGCTGCATGGTGCCTGCTGTTATACCGGTGTGCCGGCGTTAAAAAATCTGGCAGAAACGCTGGAAACCCAGCTGAAAAGCGGCACCAGCCTGCAGCAGCTGGAGCCGGAACTGTTTGAACTGGATGATATTTTAACTGCCCTGGCGCAGCTGGATGAAAACTGGCTGGCCAGCGTTACGCTTCCAGAATAACGGTGGCCATCGCATAGGCCTGCTCATCGCTTAACGACAGCCAGCAATGATTGACCCCTAAACTTGTTGCCAGCTCTTTGGCATAACCGCTGAAACTAAGCGTTGGCCTGCCATGCTGATCATTGCTGATTTCAATATGCTGAAACGACACACCACGGCCAATACCGGTGCCCAGCGCTTTAGCCGCCGCTTCCTTGGCGGCAAAGCGTTTGGCAAAGTAGCGGCTGGCCAGGGAATGGCCGGCAAAATGCTGTTGCTCGGTTGTCGTCAGCACCCGCTTAACCAGCCCCGGCGAGCGCGCCAGGCTTTGCTCTATCCGGCTGATCTCCACAATATCGGTGCCTAAACCAATAATGGCCATTAGCGCCGGGCCTCAGTCATCAGCCGTTTCATTTCGGTTACGGCAGCAGCCAGGCCACTGAAAACAGCCCGGGCGACAATAGCATGGCCGATATTCAGCTCGTACATTTGCGGAATGGCCGCTATCGGCTGCACATTATGATAATGCAGACCATGACCGGCATTTACGGTAATCCCCAGTGACGCCGCATAGGCAGCGGCCTCGGTTATTCTGACAAGCTCTGCCTGCTGCAGCCTGGGATCGGTTGCTTCAGCATAGCGGCCGGTGTGGATCTCAATAAAAGGCGCGCCGGCAGCGGCGGCAGCATCAATCTGGGCTTTGTCAGCGTCAATAAATAACGACACCAGAATATTGTCAGCCGCCAGCTGACTGACCGCATCGGTCAGCCGTGACAGCTGGCCGGCGACATCGAGGCCGCCTTCGGTGGTCAGCTCCTGGCGTTTTTCCGGCACCAGACAGCAAAAATGTGGCTTCAGCTGGCCGGCAATGCCGAGCATCTCGTCGGTGACCGCCATTTCAAAATTAAGCCGGGTACTCAGGCTCTGCCGTAATAAAAAAACATCGCGGTCAATGATATGGCGCCGGTCTTCCCGCAGGTGCACCGTTATGCCATCAGCGCCGGCCTGCTCGGCTACCATTGCCGCATGCAGCGGCTCCGGGTAGCTGGTACCACGGGCCTGGCGCAGCGTTGCCACGTGATCAATATTAACACCAAGATAAATAGGGCTCATAACGGCTCCGGTATCAGATTAAAATTAAAAATACAGGTTAAACTGTGCCGGCTAAACCGGCGTCGAAAACAAAGCCCGGCTTTGCAGAGGCTTATCACCCAGTAACGGTTTTAACAACAGCCGGCTAAGCTGTTTGGCCACCTGTAAGCTGCCGGCTTGCTGCCAGTTTTGCTGACCGATAGCCAGCAGGGCGGCACCGGGCCAACCGCCGGGCGAAATCACAAAACCCTGCTCTGGCAGCCAGTAATACTGTAAATCAGCGTTTAATACGCTGCCACTGGCATCATGCTGCCAGTCGACCGGTAACCCCAGCTCATTGAGCAGTGAAAATTCGAATTCACGTAAACACGGCTCCAGCTGCTCAGGCGTCTGTTGTGCCCGTTCTAATGCCTGCAGGCTTTGCTGGTAATAATTAAATAATTGCTCGGCGGCCATATCATCCGGCCAGAGCCGGCAAATCAGCTCATTGAGATAAAGCGCACTGAATAAGAACTTGCCAGTAAAGCGGCTGGCCGGGGCCAGTTCATCCAGCGTTCTGATGGTTTTTAAGCTACTGCGGCCAGTCAGTGCCACAGTAAATAACTGAAAAGGTTGCATCGCAAACCGCTGTTTGCCCTGACGCTTGCGGATAACAGCTGACACCCTGCCCTGCTCTGGCATCAGCAGTTGCAACAGCAGCTTATCGTCCTGAAACGGCCGGCTATGCAGGATATAGGCTGGACATAGCGGCTGCATCTGGTTACACCTTACTGTTAAAACGGGTTAATCTTCGCCATAGCCCAGGCTGCGCAGCGCTCTTTCATCGTCCGCCCAGCCCGACTTCACCTTGACCCATACCTGTAAAAATACCGGTTGCTCCAGCATTGCCGCCATATCCAGCCGGGCCTCAGTGGCGATGGTTTTAATCCGCTCACCTTTATTACCAATCACCATCCGTTTCTGGCTTTCCCGCTCAACCAGCACTAAGGCGGCAATATGAAAATGTTTTTCTTCCCACTTAAAGCGCTCAATTTCAACGGTGACCGAATAGGGCAGCTCATCACCCAGAAAACGCATCAGCTTTTCCCGGACAATCTCGGCCGCCATAAAACGTTGTGAGCGGTCGGTAATATAATCGTCCGGAAAAAAGAACTCGCATAACGGCAAGTGCCGTTGCACCACTTTTTTAAGTGCCGCCACATTATCGCCGCTCTCTGCCGATAACGGCACCACGTCAACAAAATTAAGCTGACTGCCCAGCCATTGTAAATGCGGCAGTAATTCTGATTTATCTTTGTATAAGTCGACTTTATTAACCACCAGCACCACCGGTTTGCCAGAGGCGATCAGTTTGTTCAGCACCATCTGATCGTCATCATTCCAGCGGGTACCTTCAACGACAAACAGCACCAGCTCAACATCGCTGATTGAACTGCTGGCCGCTTTATTCATCAGCCGATTAATCGCCCGCTTTTCTTCGATATGCAGCCCCGGGGTATCAACATACACGGTTTGATAATTATCAACGGTATCAATGCCGAGGATCCGGTGCCGGGTTGTTTGCGGTTTCTTCGAGGTAATACTGACTTTCTGGCCAACCAGTTTATTCAACAAGGTAGATTTGCCGACATTGGGCCGGCCTACTATGGCCACTAAACCGGCATAAGTGGTTGGAGCCGCAGCAGAGGTTGGCACTGGTTTATCGTTCATTTTTAATCTGTTCCAAAGCCGCATTAGCAGCATCTTGTTCGGCTTTACGCCGTGAACTGCCACTGGCAGTAATAGGCCTGATACCCGGTACGGTGCAGCGCACCGTAAAGGTTTGCTGATGCGCTTCGCCCTCGGTGGCAATCACATCATATACCGGTAAGGGTAGGCGCAGGCCTTGTAAATATTCCTGTAAACGGGTTTTAGAGTCTTTTTGCTCGCCCGGAGCAATTTGCTTTAACCGCTCGCCAAACCAGCTTAGGATCCGTTCACGACAGGCTTCCATGCCACTGTCTAAAAAAATCGCGCCCAGAATGGCTTCCAGCGCATCAGCCAGAATTGATTCGCGCCGGTGCCCCCCACTTTTCAGCTCGCCCGGCCCCAAACGTAAATATTGGGCGATGGCCAGTTCCTGGGCTATTTCGGCCAGGGTTACCCCTTTAACCAGCGCTGAGCGCATTCTGGTTAAATCGCCTTCCCGGGTTTGCGGAAACTGTTCAAACAGGGTCTGGGCAATAATCAGCCCGAGCACTGCATCACCTAAAAACTCCAGCCGCTCATTGTGCCTGCCTTTGCAGCTGCGGTGAGTTAACGCCTGTTCCAGCAAGGCAGGATCGGCAAACTGATAGCCCAGCTTATTCATTAACGGTTTAACCGGTTGTAGCATTAAGGTACCTTACTCAATCTTGCCAAGACGTTCAAAGCGCACACCTACCGGCACCCAACCCGGCAACCAGCTGTCCGGGTCGTCGCTGAATTCAAAACTCATCCAGATAAATACCGCCTTACCTACCAGGTTGTCGGCCGGAACAAAGCCCCAGAACCGGCTGTCGCGGCTGTTATCCCGGTTGTCACCAATAGCAAAATAATGCCCGGCAGGTACCACAAACTCATCTATAGCGGTACCCGGCTGCTGATGATACTCCCGCACCCGCTCCTGGGCGCCCGGCGTCACCAGGATATTATGGCCCTGCTCGCCCAGCGCTTCATGATAACGACGCTGTTGGTAAGGCCCCTGAAAAAACTGGTTATCCGGCACATGAGTCAGGGTAATCCGCTCCAGGGTACCGCAGCCGGTCGTCTGCCCTGCACTGCAGGCTTTTTCGATATAAAGCTGTTTATCCCGGTAAATAATCCGGTCGCCCGGCAGGCCTATAATCCGCTTGATAAAATCAACGGTAGGCTGTTCAGGATACTTAAAGACCGCAACATCACCGCGCTCTGGCAGTTTGTTGTGATACAGGGTTTTGCGCCAGACCGGGTCTTTGACATCGTAAGAAAATTTTTCCACCAGAATAAAGTCACCCACCAGTAAGGTTGGCATCATTGAACCCGACGGGATCTGGAACGGTTCGAATAAAAACGAGCGAAATAAGGTAATAGCGGCAATCACCGGGAATATCGACTTTGCCGTTTCCACTACCGCCGGTTCTTTCAATAAGGTATCACTGGTTTCAGCGGTAAGCTGATTGCCGGCACCACTTTGTGCCAGCACCAGGCGTTCACGGCGTTTAGGTGCCAGCAGCAGTGCGTCCAGCAGCCAGATAAGGCCACTGGCTAATGTCAGTATCACTAAAAATATTGCAAAATAACCGGCCATGCGTTTCCCTTATGCTTACCTGTATTTACTTGCCAACTTTCAGAATGGCCAGGAAGGCCTCCTGCGGAACTTCAACATTACCTACCTGCTTCATCCGCTTTTTACCTTCTTTCTGCTTTTGCAGCAGTTTTTTCTTGCGGCTGACGTCACCACCGTAACATTTCGCCAATACGTTCTTGCGCATTTGCTTAATGGTGGTCCGGGCAATAACATGGTTACCAATTGCCGCCTGAATGGCGATATCGAACATCTGGCGTGGGATCAGCTCTTTCAGCTTTTCGGCCAGCTGCCGGCCCCGGCCCTGGGCAAAATCGATATGACTGATAATGGCCAGCGCATCAACCCGCTCGCCGTTAATCAGAATATCAACCCGTTGCATGTTTGAGGTCTGAAACCGTTTAAACGCATAATCCAGCGAGGCGTAACCGCGGCTGGTTGATTTTAACCGGTCGAAAAAGTCCATTACCACTTCAGCCATTGGCAGCTCGTAAGTTACTGCCACCTGCCGGCCATGGTACAGCATATTGGTCTGGGTACCGCGCTTCTCAATACACAGGGTAATCACGTTACCGAGGTATTCCTGTGGTACCAGAATATGTGCTTCGACTATTGGCTCACGAATTTCAGCTATGTCGTTAACCGCCGGCAAATCGCTGGGATTGTCGACCATCACCTTTTCGCCGTCTTTTTTGATCACTTCGTAAACCACAGTCGGCGCAGTGGTGATCAAATCTAAATCGTATTCCCGCTCCAGCCGTTCCTGAATAATTTCCATGTGTAACATGCCAAGGAAACCAATCCGGAAACCAAAACCCAGCGCGCCGGAATTTTCCGGTTCATAAAACAATGAAGAGTCATTCAGGCTAAGCTTAGCCAGCGCATCGCGGAAATCTTCATAGTCATCACTGGATACCGGGAATACCCCGGCATAAACCTGTGGTTTAATCCGCTTAAAGCCGGGCAACGGTTTTTCAGCACTGTTTTTGGCCAGGGTCAGGGTATCACCCACCGGTGCACCTTTAATTTCTTTAATGCCGGCAATCACAAAACCCACTTCACCGGTTTTCAGCTCGCCGGTATGGGTGGCTTTAGGGCTGAAAATCCCCACTTTATCCACTTCGTATACCTGGCCGGTCGACATCACTTTAATTTTGTCTTTGGTTTTAATAGCACCATGCTTTACCCGGACCAGTGACACCACGCCCTGGTAAGCGTCAAACCAGGAGTCGATAATCAGGGCCTGAGTGGGCAAGTCGGCTTCACCTTCCGGTGGCGGTATTTTTTTAACGATGGTTTCAAGCACATCTTTAATACCAAAGCCGGTTTTAGCAGAGCATTGCACCGCGCCGAGCGCTTCGATACCGATAATATCTTCAATTTCCTCGGCTACCCGCTCCGGCTCAGCCTGCGGTAAATCGATTTTGTTCAGAACCGGAATCACCTCCAGGTTCATATCCAGCGCGGTATAACAGTTCGCCACGGTCTGCGCTTCAACGCCCTGACCCGCATCAACTACCAGCAAGGCGCCCTCACAGGCGGCCAGTGAACGGCTGACTTCATAGGTAAAGTCAACGTGGCCAGGGGTATCGATAAAATTCAGCTGGTAAGTATTACCATCATCCGCGGTGTAATTGAGCGTCACGCTTTGTGCTTTAATGGTAATGCCGCGCTCACGCTCCAGATCCATTGAATCCAGTACCTGCTGCTGCATTTCCCGATCAGCCAGGCCGCCGCAATACTGAATAAGCCGGTCAGACAAGGTAGATTTACCATGGTCAATATGGGCGATGACGGAGAAATTTCTGATGTTATTAAGTTTTGCCATGTTATCCGCAAATGTCCGAAATATACTGAGGGTACTGACAATAAGCTCAGACGCACCGGTTAACGGTGCGGCTATTGTGAGACCGGTGCTGTAAAAAAATTAGCGGGAATTGTACTCTATCCGCGGGCAGCTTGCTATGTGTTCTTAGACAATGGTGTTCTTAGACAATGGTGTTCTTAGCCAATGCGGTTGTTCGACAATGCCTCAGCTAAGGTGTTGTACTTTAATCTCTGGCAACACGGCCAGAATGCTCAGGGGCTGCTGAGCCGTTATGCCAGCGCCATAGTAGCGGGCGAGTAACAAACCACTGCCGGCGCCCACCGCAGCGGCCAGCATCACCCAGCCTTCTGCAGGTTGCCAGTTCAGATGAACCAGTAAGGCACTCGCCATCATCAATAACAGTGGCAGCAGATACACCAGTAAGGCGGCATTGACCAGTTGCTGGCCGGCCATGGCAACCGTTACCTGCTCGCCGGGCAACAGCGACAGTTCAGTACTGACAAAGAAGCGATTCTGGCGGGGTGTCATGGTTTTGGCGACGATGCCGGTACCACAGTCATCACTGGCATGACAGGCATTGCATGTTGTTACCGGCGTAGTTGCCAGCCAGACTCCGTCTGGTTCTACTGCAACCACTGTCGCTATCTGCTCAATCATCTTGCTGTTACCTGCAACTTATTTTAGCTGCTAGCGCACTGCTGCAGCCAGCCGTTCGGCGATATCAATACTGACCGGGCCAATAACCGTAATGTCATGCTGCGGTGCGCTTAACATATAGATGGTGGTTGCACCATCACGATAAGCCTGGGTTGGCATCCGCTGACTGGGCTGCACAAACACCGAAACCTGATGCAGGCCATCTGTCAGCAGCCAGTAGTTTAACAGGCTTTGCTGCAATTGCGGCACGATATGTGGCTCCGTAACCAGCTGATACCCCTCAGGCAACCAGGTGAGCTGCAACTTATTCGCCGGTAACATAGCACCGGGGGAGCGGGCAGCCGGTTCAGGTAATTCCGTCTCCAGCAGGCGCTGCAGATTTTCAGGCAGTTCAGGACTGATTTGCATATGGGTCACTAACCAGCGCTCGAGCGGTGCCTGTTGCTCAGACATCACGTCAATCCGTAGCGGAAATCCTGATTCAGCTTCCACCCACAGCCAGTAGCTGTGGCGCGCCGGATCATTGGCACTCAGCCGCAGCAGCTGTGCTTTATGTCCCGACATGACCGAGCTACTGCCCAGCACGGCCGTATAAAGATTCCGAATTTGCTCTTTGTCACGAAACAGGATAGCAGGAAGTTCTTTGATGCTGTCACTGGTGGTTACCAGGGCAGGACGGTCGGTTAAAAAATAATAGACGACGCCGTCACGGCGCAAAATATCAACGCCTTCGGCATCAAGCGGCACCAGATGCTCTATTTCTTTATCGCCCTGGCGGCCATGTTGCCAGCGAAAGGTTTCCACCTGGCCACCTTTGAAAACGACGAATGAGCTGTCGAAATTGTACTGCTTTACACTTAACTGCACCCGGTCAAACAAGGCCCAGCCGGCCTCATTGGCCTGCAGCAAGCTGCTGCACAACAACATCAGGGTGCAACACAGACTTACTACTTTGTTCATATTACTGCTCGTTGTCTTGCTCAGTTTTAGCCTGTTGCTGCTCCATTACCCGAACCTGCTGCCGGTGTGCCTGCAATAAAGCCTGCAGTCTGCGCTGCTGCTCCTGCATAGCTTGTTGTTCCTGCTCGGCAAAACGGCTGTCAGCGGTGCTGGAACTTAAACTGACCGGCGTGGCAAAGCCACCTATCGGGTTTGTTTGCAGCACCGGACTTGGCAGCATTAAATCCTGGCCAGCCGGCTGCTGGTATTGTTGTACACCCAGTACAGCAAACAATGCTACGGACGCTGCTACCGCACCCTGCGCTACAGGTTTCAGCCAGCTGCCATTGGCCGCATAGCGGATACCCGCGCTGACTTTCTGCACTAAACTGCGGCTTTGTGTCAGCTGGTAGGTTGGCTCATCCTGCAGCAATGCAGCAATATCTGCACTGAAATCTGCCGGTAGCGGCACCGTGTTCTCACGCCGGAAAACAGCCGCAGCTAATTGATACCGTTCCAGCTTCTGCTGTAACTCAGGTTGCTGCAACAAAAGATCAAGCTCAGAGTCACTGATTTGTCTGTTGTCACTGGCCGCTGAGAGCCATTCCTGTTTTTCTGACGACATAATTTTTCCTGTCTGCTTGCTGTTCATTATCCGATTTAGCCTATCAATGGTTTTAGCTGAAGATCTATCGCTTCACGTGCCCGGAAAATCCTGCTGCGGACTGTGCCGATTGGACACGCCATCACTTCTGCTATTTCTTCGTAACTTAACCCTTCAAGCTCTCTGAGCGTAATTGCGGTGCGAAGTTCATCTGGTAATTTATCTATAGTGTTAAATACCACAGCACGAATTTCTTCCGACAATAACAACCGCTCTGGCGAATCCTGTTCTTTTAAAGCATCGCTGCCCTCAAAATATTCTGCATCTTCAGCATCAACATCGGTGGCTGGCGGTTTGCGGCCGCTCGCTACCAGATAATTTTTTGCACTGTTCACGGCAATCCGGTACAGCCAGGTGTAAAATGCACTTTCTCCCCGGAAGCCGGGCATGGCCCGGTACGCTTTAATAAACGCTTCCTGAGCAACGTCTGCCACGTCTCCGTGATTAGAGACATAACGGGAGATTAAGTTCGCAATCCTGTGCTGATATTTTTTTACCAACAGATTAAAAGCAGCTTTATCACCTTGCTGGACTCGCTGGACAATTTGCCAATCTAATTCTTGCTCGCTCATTCTGTGAGCCTGTCCCCTGTAATACTTATATAGGTTGTCGAGTTTATATGGCCCTTGTCTGGCGTTGAGGCTCTGACCATGACCACAATAAATAGTTCTGTTTATTATGACAAAACCGCTACAATAAGCTGATCCAACAGCCCGGCTGTCGGGTAATTGCAGCGGTAACCCCTAGGTTACCCTAACATTAAGGTTCAATTGGGATAAGTGTATCGCATGACACGACAAAATGAATATCATTGTGACGTTTTAATTATCGGCAGCGGCGCTGCTGGCTTATCTCTGGCGTTACAGTTAGCTGATCATGCGAAAGTACTGGTGCTTAGTAAAGGTCCGCTGCGCGAAGGGTCCACCCTGTATGCGCAGGGCGGCATTGCCGCCGTATTTGATGAAAATGACAGTATCGCGTCCCATGTTAACGATACCTTAATAGCCGGTGCAGGTTTATGTGATAAGACCGCCGTGCAATTTACCGCTGAACATGCCAAAGAGGCGATGCAATGGCTTATTGGCCAGGGTGTACCTTTTGATCAGTATCATGACGCCGATGGCAGTCTGAAATACCATCTTACCCGGGAAGGCGGTCATAGTCATCGTCGGATCCTGCACGCAGCCGATGCCACCGGTCAGGCCGTGCAGATAACTCTGGTCGATAAGGTAAAACAGCACCCGAATATTCAGTTGCTGGAAAACTACAACGCCATTGATTTAATTAACGGCAGCAAACTGGGCTTAGACAACAAACGTTGCTACGGCGCTTACGTGTTAAATAAAACCCGCGGCAAAGTTGAAACCATAAAAGCGCATTTTGTGGCACTGGCCACCGGCGGCGCCAGCAAAGTCTATTTGTATACCAGCAATCCGGATGTTGCCAGTGGCGATGGCATTGCCATGGCCTGGCGGGCCGGCTGCCGGGTAGCGAATATGGAATTTAATCAGTTTCACCCGACCAGCCTGTATCACCCGGACGCACCAAACTTTCTGATTTCTGAAGCGATGCGCGGCGAAGGTGCGTATTTATGCCGGCCGGACGGCAGCCGCTTTATGCCTGAATTTGACGAGCGCGCTGAGCTGGCGCCGCGGGATATCGTGGCCCGGGCCATTGACTACGAAATGAAACGCCTCGGTGCCAACTGCCTGTATCTGGATATCAGCCATCAACCGAAAGATTTTATTATTGAGCATTTCCCGACGATATATGCCAAGTGTTTAAGTGTCGGCATCGATATCAGCCGTCAGCCTATCCCGGTAGTACCGGCCGCGCATTACACCTGCGGCGGCGTACTGACCAACCTTAATGGTCAGACTGATCTGGAAAATCTGTATGCGATTGGCGAGGTGGCCTATACCGGCTTGCATGGCGCCAACCGGATGGCCAGCAATTCTTTGCTGGAATGCGTAGTGTTTGCACAGGCTGCGGCAAAACATATTATCAGTCAGCTGTCTGCCAGCGCCGGTTATCCGGAGATTGCAGCGTGGGATGAAAGCCGGGTCAGCGACTCAGACGAAGAAATTGTCATTACCCATAATTGGCATGAGCTGCGGTTATTTATGTGGGATTATGTTGGTATTGTCCGCACTAACAAACGGCTGGAGCGGGCGCTGCACCGGGTTGAACTGTTACAATCAGAAATTCATGATTACTACAGCCACTTCCGGTTAAGCCATAATTTACTGGAACTTCGCAATCTGGCGCAGGTTGCCGAGCTGATTATCCGCTGCGCCATGGCACGCAAAGAAAGCCGCGGATTGCATTATAATCTGGACTACCCGGACTTGCTCAGCAGCAGCACGCCCACGCTATTAACACCCCCCTTTTAGGCCGCCGGCTGCTGCCCGGTAGCCGCTAACTATCAGGCTGAACGCCTGTGCGCTGCCAGTTAAACTGATTAAGCTGACGGGCTAATGCCCGGTAATCAGCAACCGACAGTTGATCGGCCAGCAGCCATTGTAAATGCCTTTTATTGTTGTCGCTTCGCCAGCGCAGCAGCAACGCGAATTCGCTGACCAGACAACCAGCAATAAGCTGACCGGCAGGCTGTTCGCTTTGCCACCAGCGCAACCGGCCGTCGGCCTGTAAGCTCAGCCCCCGGGCCACCGCACCTTGCCTGTACAGCCTTACTCCATACCAATATAAAGCCAGGATGAATGGCGTAGCCAGCCAGAGAGTCAGCGGTTGCAATGGCTGAGCAACTATCAATATAAATAGCATTAGTGCCAGCAACAGCAGGCCATACCGACGCCAGGTTGACGTCACAATAGCAACGTTACACCCGGACACGGTCAAGAATAACGGCTATCAGCGCCTGCAACTGAGGGTCTGCTGATTTGGCATGGCCCATAAACCAGGCAAATAAATCCGGATCATCACATGCCAGCAAGCGCTCAAAATCCTTTTTTTGCGTTAGCGACAAGGCGTCGTAACCTTCTTCGACAAAAGGCGCCAGTAACACATCCAGCTCCAGCATGCCGCGGCGGCACGCCCAGCGCAGACGGGGTTTAATCATTAACTCGGTCATTCAAATTCCTTACTGCCAGCGACATAAATAAAGATAACGGCATTTCAACAATTCTGCCGCTCTGGGGTTGAGCTTTTCACTGCAGCCCCAATGTTACAACTATCTTAGCTTTGGTGATACTTCTGGTGATATAAACAATGCATACATCCTGGTTAACCGCAAACAGTTACGGCAAATTATCTAATCAGGTTCAGGGCGCCTTTATTGCCCCGCTGCCAGCCTTCGATATTGTCAGTGTCAGTGGCGCTGATAACCGCAAGTATTTACAAAGCCAGACTACCTGTGACATTGACCAGCTCAGTGACGATACGTTTTTGCGCGGCGCCCACTGTGATGCTAAGGGCAAAACCTGGTCAGTGTTTCACATGCTTGAACACGGTGACGAGTTGCTGATCGTCGCCTTTCGCGATGAGTTGACTGCGTCTGTTACCCAGTGGCGAAAATTTGGCGTATTTTCTAAAGTCAGCTTTAATACAGCGGATAATAATTTCGCTACGCTCGGCATCGGTGGCCGCGGTGCTGGCGAACTGGTCAGCCGGCTTGGCTTTAAATTGCCAGGCAGCAATGGTAGGCTTAGCCGCCATAATGGCGGGGCACTGTTACAGCTGGCTGATGAGCATTTTATGCTGATCCTGCCCAAAGCTGATGCGATAGCCCTGCTGGACAGCGATTATCCATTGGCCGCACCGACGCTCTGGTTAAAACAGCATATTCTGCATGGCCTCTGTTATCTGGAACAACCGCTGATTGGCGAATTGGTGCCACAAATGCTTAACTTACAGGCGGTGGAAGCCATCAGCTTTACCAAAGGCTGTTATCTTGGGCAAGAGACGGTGGCCCGGATGAAATATCTGGGTCGGAATAAACGCGCGTCCTGGATCCTGCAGGCAGAAACGGATGAAGCGCCAGCTGCAGGGTGCGATATTGAACAACAGTTTAACGAAAACTGGCGCCGGGTGGGCCAGGTTATTAACGCAGTAAATATCAATAACCAACTCTGGTTAATTGCGGTGCTGCCTAATGATATAACACCGGCAGACTCGTTGCGGTTAAAGTCCGACAGTGCACCGGCACTGCAGTTACTGCCGTTACCCTATCCTTTAAGTTAAAGAGGTTTTCATGACCATTTCACAAGACAAAGTCGTCGCCATGCATTACACCGTTACTGATCCGGAAGGTAACAAACTGGATTCATCTGTTGATGGCGAGCCTTTGGTATTTTTGTTTGGCCATGGCGCATTAATTCCCGGCCTGGAACAGGCGCTAGCCGGCAAAGCGGCTGGTGATACGTTTACCGCGACTATTGCGCCAGCAGACGCCTACGGCGAACGCCATGATCAGTTGGTGCAGTCTGTCCCTAAAAACATGTTTGAAGGCATGGATGTTGCTCCGGGCATGCGGTTTCGCGCAGCCGGACCAGATGGTCGCGAGCAGTCAGTTATCATTCTCGATGTTTCTGATGAAGAAGTGGTCGTCGATGGCAACCATCCGTTGTCAGGTATCGAACTGAGTTTCGATGTCGAAGTGCTGAAAGTACGCGATGCCACTGAGGAAGAATTAGCTCACGGCCATGTTCATGGTATTGACGGTGACGAAAGTCATTAATGTATTGACAGTATTGCAATAACTTTTAAAACCGCAGCATTTTGTTGCGGTTTTGTCATTTCTGGCTGCGACGAAAACCTTGACAGCAGCGACAAAGAGCCCTATTTTGGCCTCTTGTCTTGTATTTAACCATTGTAAAAGCTGTTATATCAGATGAAAGATAGAATTATTATCTCGGTATCGAGCATCAATGGTACCCGCCACTTTAGCGTCAGCAAACTGTTTAAACGCAATGCCGTGATCAGCTTATGGCTGATCCTGTTCACGGTAATTATTACCGCAGCTGTCATTGATTATTTGCTGAAAACCGTTGATGACACCAAAAACCAGCAATTGGTGCTGGCTGCACAAGCCGAACAACTCGTTTCTGAAATCACTGAACTGAGCCAGACCCGTGAGCAGTTACAACAGGAACTGGCCATTAAGCAGGATGAAATGCTACAGGTCAGTAACCGGCTCGGTGAAATTGAGCTAACGCTAGGCCTGGAGCAACAATTTCCGCAGGATTTAGAAGCGAGGTTGGATACCGCGACCGTTAACTCCAGCGCAAAAATGGCAATGCTGCAGCTGGTTCCTAATGGCTCACCACTGGAATTCCGCCGCCGCTCGTCCCGTTTTGGTGTCCGTACTCATCCGATTATGGGTAAACAGCAGCACCATAACGGGATAGATTTGTCCGCTAACCGCGGTACCCCTATTTATGCGCCGGCAGATGGCGTGGTTGAGGTCGTCCGGCCCAGTAAAAATGGTTACGGTAACTTACTTAAAATTCGCCATGCCTTTGGTTTTTCAACCCTGTACGCACACCTGGATGAATTTAAGGTTGGCAACGGTCTGTTTGTCCACAAAGGTCAGTTGATTGCAACGTCAGGCAATACCGGTAATTCAACGGCACCGCATTTGCATTATGAAATACACTTCTTAGACCGGTCACTCAATCCACAGAATTTTATGGATTGGGATGCCAACAATTTTGACCTGGTGTTCGAGAAAGAACGGAGTATTAAATGGGATTCTTTAGTAACGATGCTGCAAACCAAAGCAAGCACACAACTACAACTGTCATCGCTGCGGGATGCTCAATTATCGGAAGTCTCCGACTAAGCTGCGATATGCAGGTCGATGGCTATGTTGAAGGCGTAATAACCAGTGAGAAGACACTGATCATCAGCGCTGCTGGCCGGGTGAAAGCGCAGGTCACTGCAGATAAAGTGATCATTAATGGCTTATTTGACGGCGAATTATTTGCCAACACAGTAGAGATCTTACCTCAGGGTAAGGCGATGGGTATTATTCACAGCGATGATTTGTGTATTGAACGCGGTGGCAGCTTTATTGGTGAAACGCAACGCACCTCTCAGGATCAGGTGATTAGTCTTACCAAAGCTGAGCCGGACGACAGTGATACTGACAACCGGATTGAGAATAAAGCCTGAGCAAAAAAACGACAACACCCTGAGTTTACTTCTGCTATAATGCCGCCCCTTTGCAGGCGGCGTCCTGTTTTTAGTTACAGGATCTTATTGTGTCTGACCACTCTTTCAGCCAACTGGCACTGCCAGCAGCTTTACTGGACTGTTTAACCAGCCTTGAATACCATCAGATGACAGCGGTACAGGCTCAGAGCCTGCCTGACATCTTAAACGGTAAGGATGTTATCGCTCAGGCGAAAACCGGCTCGGGTAAAACGGCAGCTTTTGCGCTGGGTCTCCTGGCAAAGCTGGATGTAAAGTGGTATCGGGTTCAAAGCCTGGTATTGTGCCCGACCCGTGAACTGGCAGAGCAGGTAGCCGCTGAAATTCGCAAGCTGGCCCGTAATATTCACAATATTAAAGTGCTGACCCTCTGTGGTGGCGTGCCAAGCCGCAGTCAGATCGTCTCGCTGGAGCATGGTGCTCATATTGTGGTCGGTACGCCTGGCAGGATCCTTGACCACCTGCAACAGCAACGGCTTGATCTGACAAATTTAACCACTCTGGTGCTGGATGAAGCCGACCGGATGCTGGAAATGGGCTTTGCAGATGACCTGAACGCCATTCTGGCAGACGTACCGGCGGCACGCCAAACCCTGCTATTCAGTGCCACCTTTGATAAAGCTGTGCGGCAGATTGCTGACAGCATTATGCAGACGCCGGTTACCATAACTGTCCAGAGCAGCCATAGCCAGACAAGCATTGAACAGCATTTTTATCAACTGGACGGGGTAAACCGTGCCGATGCGGTAAAATTACTGTTACACCAGTTTCAGGCCGGCAGTTCCGTGGTATTTTGCAATACTAAACGGGAAACCCAGCAGCTGGCAGACACCCTGCAGCATGCGGGTGTCAGTGTGAGCGCCCTGCATGGCGATTTAGAGCAGCGCGAGCGCGAACATGCGCTGCTTAAATTCAGTAACAACAGCGTTAGCGTATTAGTCGCAACCGATGTTGCCGCCCGCGGTCTGGACATCGACAAACTGGATTTAGTCATCAATTATCAGCTGGCCCATGACGTTGCCACCCACACCCATCGCATTGGCCGCACCGGCCGCGCTGGTAACAGCGGGCTGGCCTGTTCACTGCTCACTCCGGATGATGGTCAGAAACTCAGCGCCCTGGCCAGCCAGCTGGAGCTTGAAATAACCGCCCGGGCGTTACCTGATAACGCCGTACTTAGCCAGAAACTGCCAGAGCCGGCGATGCAGACCCTGCAAATTGACGGCGGCAAAAAGCATAAACTGCGTCCTGGCGATATTGTTGGCGCTTTAACTGCCAGCCAGCAGATTGCTTTCGCTGATATTGGCAAAATTCAGATGCTGGATACCGTTGCTTTTGTGGCGGTCAGCCGCAAGGTGGCTAAGCAGGCCCTGGCGCTGTTAAATGATGGCAAGATGAAAGGCAAAAAATACCGGGTCTGGCGCCTGTAGCACGACAGGCCCTGCCGCCAGCGCTGAGTGCTAACACCAGTGCTGGCAGTAACCGGGTGAACAAACTGTCTTTAGTGCTACCTGGTTAGCGGCTCAGCCTGCAACAAGGTATTAATCCAGCGCTGCTCGGTAATAAAATTCCAGTGCCACTGTTGCCACTCTTCACCCAGTCCGGTTTCCACAATTTGCTCGTTACTCAAACCTTTCGCCTGCATAAGCTCTACTTGTGCCAGGGTTTTCACCATCATTTGATAAAAACGCTGTAAGCCGGCTTTGTCAGTTAATTCACCGTGCCCCGGGATCACCCTGGTTTCATCATCAATATTGGCGATAACGTAAGCCACATTAGCAATGTAGCCGCGAACCGAGCCGCCGTTATTTAAATCAATAAACGGGAAACGGCCCTCGAACAGCATATCGCCCATATGCACTACATTTTTATCTTCAAACCAGACAATAATATCGCCGTCAGTGTGGCTTGGCGGCAGGTATTCCAACCGGAGCTTCTGGCCATTGAGGTTTAAACGAAGTTGGCTTGTAAACGTTTCAGTGGGTAAACCGTTTCGTGGAAATGCTTTATCGGCAGTTAAGCGTTTTAATACGTTGGCATGGGCGATAATCCGCTTCGGCATTAAAGCACTGTTGCCATTTACATGGTCACCATGCATATGGGTATTGATCAGGGTACCAAGCGCTTTACCTGCGCTAAGTTCAGCAAGCTTAGCGTTAATTTTATCTGCCAGTTCTGCATACTGAGCATCAACTAAAATCACTTCGTTGTCACTGACCAGCGCCGCCATATTGCCACCTGAGCCAGTCAGCATATACAGGTTATCAGCCAGCGGTGTGGCGTTTATCTCGACGTTGGCAAAACGGTTAGCAAGTACAGGTAGACTTAAAAACAGCAACAGGAGCAGCGTGAGAGGTTGTAACCTTAACATTGTAGTTATCCTTAGCATGAAACGTTAAACAAACTACAGGCTATCAGCGGTCGCCATAGCCTGCTCTGTGTAATAGCTTAACCTATACGCTCAGATCCACAATTCAGATGATTTTATTCTGCTGCCAGAACTTTTCTTTATCCAGCCGCTTTTGACGTTTTTCACAGGGCTTATCACAATCGCAGGCTTTGTCTATATTCAGCTCACCTAATCCACCGCAACTACCGGCAATGGTTTTACGCTGGACTATAAAGCCGATTGCCATTGCTAATACCACCACCAGAAATAAACCAAAGGTAAAAATAAAGACCGCCATTGCTTACCTCACTTCGTCAGCTAAAAAAGGTTGAAACGCATCACTGACCAGCTCTGTGAAGCCGTCATCAGTTTTAACAATTAACAGGGCCGCCAGCTGATGCTGATTGGCAAACAGCAGCGCCTCTTCTGCATTCATAATATGCAGGGCTGTGGCATAGCCATCGGCCGTCATACTACTCGGGTGGATAACAGTACTGGACACTGTCCGATGCTGTATCGGTTCAGCGGTCCGCGGGTCGATAAGATGGGAGTAACGAACACCATCCTGCTCGAAGTAGTTACGGTAGTCACCCGAGGTGGCAATCGCCATATCACCTGGCGTAATAATCCGTTGCACTGCCCTGTCGCCAGCCACCGGTTTTTCAATAGCCACCCGCCAGGCACGATCAGGCTTACGGCCTTTTACCCGCATTTCACCACCGATATCTACCATATAATCTGTAATACCTGCGCCCTCCAGGATCTCCGCTAACCGGTCAACGCCGTAACCCTTGGCAATGGTTGATAAATCCAGTGCCAGTCGTGGCTCAGTTTTTTGCAGCTGGTTACCGGTTAAGCTGATTTTATCGATGCCAACGTAGTCGCTGATTTCATGCAGCTGCTCAGCCGCCGGGCGCTCGGTAATACGGCCACTGGCGCCAAAACCCCACAGCTCTACCAAGGGGCCGACGGTAATATCCAGCACCCCATTACTTTGCTTACCAATTCTTATGGCTTCGGCAATAACTTTGGCTGTTTGTTCACTAACAGTGAAAGGTTCTGTGGTTTGTTGCCGGTTAAACTGCATCAGTTCAGACTCTGGCCGGTAAGTCGACATTAAATCGTTTATCAGCTCCAGCTCCTGCTCAAACTGCTGCTGCAACGCCTGGCTATCGACTGGTTGCTGGCTGAAAAATTTTACGCTGTAAGTCGTCCCCATAGTGCGACCGTGCAGTTCCTGCTCCTGCGGCAGCTTAGCTGCTGGTGAGCAACCACTGAGCCATAAGCCTATGATAACCAGCCAGATACCCGGCAAATCGGAAAAGCGTTTCATTATTCGTCCTGCTAACATTGCTAATAACATAAAAGGGGCAACGCAGAACGTTACCCCTTTTGCTTAAACTACGGCTGCCGCCAGTTAACCGCCAAAATCATCCAGCAGTATATTGTCGTCTTCCACGCCTAAATCTTTCAGCATGTTAATTACCGCTTTGTTCATCATCGGCGGTCCACACATGTAAAACTCACAGTCTTCCGGTGCTTTGTGGTTTTTCAGGTAGTTTTCATAAATAACGTTATGAATAAACCCGGTGTAACCATCCCAGTTGTCTTCCGGCTGTGGGTCGGACAGCGCAACATGCCACTCGAAATTATCATTTTCAGCCGCCAGCATATCGAAATCTTCCACATAGAACATTTCACGCTTAGAGCGGGCACCATACCAGAAGCTGATTTTACGCTTCGATTTTAAGCGGCGTAGCTGGTCGAAAAGGTGCGAACGCATCGGGGCCATACCAGCACCACCACCGATAAATACCATTTCAGCATCAGTGTCTTTGGCAAAGAATTCACCAAAGGGTCCTGAAATAGTCACTTTATCGCCTTCTTTCAGGCTCCAGATGTACGATGACATCTTGCCGCAAGGCAGGCTCAGATTATTTGGCGGTGGCGTGGCAATCCGCACGTTCAGCATAATAATGCCTTCTTCATCCGGATAGTTAGCCATTGAATAAGCGCGAATGGTTTCTTCATCAACTTTCGACTCTAAGCTGAAGAAGTTGAAGCGCTCCCAGTCACCACGGAATTTTTCTGGAATATCAAAGTCTTTGTACTTAACATGGTGCGGCGGCGCTTCGATCTGAATATAACCACCGGCCCGGAACGGTACTGACTCACCATCCGGAATCGCCATTTTCAGCTCTTTAATAAAGGTTGCCTTGCTATCATTAGAGATAACTTCGCAATCCCATTTTTTGATACCGAAGATTTCTTCTTCAACTTCAATTTCCATATCAGATTTAACGGCAACCTGACAGGATAAACGACAGCCTTCGCGGGCTTCACCTTTGGTAATATGGCCCATTTCAGTGGGCAGTATTTCGCCGCCACCTGATTTGACATGTACCCGGCACTGACCACAAGAGCCACCGCCGCCGCAAGCTGACGACAGGAAAATACCATTGTCTGCCAGGGCACCCAGTAGTTTACCGCCTGCTTTGGTTTTAATGGCTTTGTCAGGATCGTGATTAATACTAATCGTAATGTCGCCGCTTGCCACCAGTTTGGATTTTGCCGCCAGGATAATAAACACCAGCATTAAAACCACTATGGTAAACATGCCAACGCCAAGATATATCTCTTGCATTATATATTCCCTCTACTGCCTTACAGTGAAACGCCAGAGAAAGACATAAAGCCTAGCCCCATTAAACCTACTACCAGAAAGGTAGACCCTAAGCCGCGTAAGCCAGCTGGTATATCGGCATATTTTAATTTTTCACGCACGCCAGCCAGCAGAGTAATGGCAAGGGCCCAGCCAACGCCGCTACCCAAACCAAATACCACACTCTCGCCGAAGTTATAATCACGCTCTACCATAAAGGCTACCGCACCAAAAATTGCGCAGTTCACGGTAATTAATGGCAGGAATATCCCCAGAGCGTTATACAGTGCAGGGAAAAACTTATCCAGGGTCATTTCCAGAATTTGTACCAGCGCGGCAATAACCCCAATGTAGGTTAAAAAGCCCAGAAAGCTTAAATCAGCCTCCGGAAAACCCGCCCAGGCCAATGCACCCGGCGCCAGCAACAAGTGAAATACCAGGTTATTAACCGGCACTGAAATGCCCAGTACCACTATTACGGCTACGCCCAGACCAAAGGCTGTTTTGATCTTCTGCGATACGGCAATAAAAGTACACATACCCAGGAAGAAAGACAGCGCCAGGTTTTCAATAAAGACGGCACGGATAAACAAGCTTATATAATGTTCCATTTGTCGCTCCTATGCCTTCTCTACCTGTTCCGGACGGTAAGTCCGCAACACCCAGATAAATAATCCGATAATAATAAAAGCACTGGGTGCAATCAGCAGGAAGCCCATCGGCTGATACCAGCCGCCTTCAGCAATCAGTGGCAGCACTTGTACACCAAACAATGAGCCTGAACCGCCTAATTCACGGATAAAAGCCACTATCAGCAATACCACACTGTAGCCAAGACCATTACCAATACCATCTAAAAAGCTCATACCCGGTGAGCTTTTCATGGCGTAGGCTTCTGCCCGGCCCATTACAATACAGTTAGTAATGATCAGGCCAACAAATACTGATAACTCTTTTGCGACATCATATGCAAAAGCTTTCAGGAACTGATCAACCACTATTACCAACGAGGCGATAATTGTCATCTGGACAATTATCCGCACACTGGAGGGGATATGGTTGCGGATTGTCGAAATAAATAAATTTGAAAACGCCGTTACGAAAGTAAGTGCAATACACATTACCAGCGCTTTATCCATTTTCGTGGTAACCGCCAACGCTGAACAAATGCCCAGCACCTGCAATGCGATAGGGTTATTGGCGAAAACCGGCCCAAACAGAACCGTTTTAATTTCTTTTACATTAGCCATTGTTTAAAGCTCCTTGACGCACTTTTTGTAAGAACGGTCCGAAACCCGTCTCACCAAGCCAGAAGGTAAAGGTATTTTGCACACCATTGGCAGTTAAGGTAGCACCTGACAGACCATCAACCTCATAGTCAGAATCAGGGTCAGCGTTGCCTGGCTTTTTCACTTCCAGCGCTACACCGCCTGCGTCATCCGTTATCTTCTTACCTTTGAACTGCGCCTTGAAACGGGTGCTTTCAATTTCTGCACCCAATCCTGGTGTCTCGCCCTGTTCATAGTAGTTTAAGCCAATAATGGTATTTGCATCAGGCTCCAGCGCCAGAAACGCGTGCATGGTCGACCACAAACCATAGCCATGAACCGGCAACACGACCGCAATCAGATTGCGGCTGTCATCATAGGTCAGGTAAACCGGGGCCAGTTCAGCAATGCGGCGGATTGACGCGATGTCAGCAGGGCCTTCCAGCGCAGTGCTTAACTCCGGGTCTTTCATTGCGCCACGATAATCATAGGTCTCGGCACAGGCTTTGTCACAATCGGCAACTATTTCACCCGTTTCCAGATTTACTAAACGCGATTCAATGTGCTTTTCAAACTTGTCAGCAATTTCCTGTGGCGTGGCTTTGCCCTCAATCAGGCCAACGCTGCGTAAAATGTTTACCTGAGAATCCAGTAATTTATTCTGGTTCTGCTTAGGACGTAGTTGCACAGCGGCAGTAGACACCACAATAGCGCAAACTAAACATAACGAAATTACTACGATCAGCGTTTTGCTGATGGAGTCATTATTACTAGACATTACGTGCCAGCCTCCGCTTAATATTTGCCTGAGCTACAAAGAAATCGAACAAGGGAGCGAACAGGTTGGCAAACAGAATAGCCAGCATCATGCCTTCCGGATAGGCCGGATTAGCAACGCGGATCATGATCACCATAAAGCCAATTAAAATACCGTAAGCCCACTTGCCCTGATTGGTAAAGGATGCTGACACCGGATCGGTTGCCATAAAGAACATACCAATAGCAAAACCACCCAGCACCAGATGCCAGTGCCATGGCATGGCAAACAGCGGATTAGTGTTTGAACCAATAGCATTAAACAGGTAGCTGGTTAAGATCATACCGATCATGACACCCAGCACGATGCGCCAGGATGCAATCCGGAAATAAATCAGCGCTAAGCCACCTACTAACAAGGCCAGCACTGACGTTTCACCTACTGAACCCGGAATAAAGCCAAGGAACGCATCCCACCATAATTCGGTATTGGCAGCATAATCCAGCTCACCCATTTGCGCTTTACTTAACCAGGTAGCACCCGAATAACCATCAGCCACGGTCCAGACTGCATCACCTGATATCTGAGCCGGGTAGGCAAAAAACAGGAAAGCGCGACCAGCCAGAGCCGGGTTAAGGAAATTACGACCGGTGCCGCCAAACACTTCTTTGGCGACGACCACACCAAAAGTGATACCTAACGCAACCTGCCACAACGGAATAGTAGCCGGTAGAATTAATGCAAACAGAATAGAACTGACAAAGAAACCTTCATTCACTTCATGCTTACGCACTGAAGCAAATAAAACTTCCCAGAAACCACCCACCACAAATGTTACGGCATAAATCGGCAGAAACCAGACTGCACCATAAAACATCTTGCCAGCCCAACCGGAGGCTTCGGTCAGATTGCCACCGAGCATCTGGAAAATAGCCACCTGCCAGGTGTCTGGCGTGCCATAACCGGCAACCAGTGCTTCAACAGCCTGATGACCAATATTGTACATACCAAAAAATAACGCCGGAAACAGTGCCAGCCAAACGAAAATCATGATTCGTTTTAAGTCGATACTATCACGGACATGGGTACCGTTTTTGGTTACAAGGCCGGGTGTATAGAAAATAGTCGCCGCAGCTTCATACAATGCGTACCATTTTTCGTATTTACCGCCCTTCTCAAATTGCGGTTCAATGCGCTCTAAAAAATGCTTTAAACTCATGATTAGCCTTCCTTCTGGATGGTCGTCAAGCAGCTGCGCAGAATCGTACCGTAGTCGTATTTGCCAGGGCATACAAAAGTACACAATGACAAATCTTCTTCGTCTAACTCCAGGCAACCCAGGGTTTGGGCGCTGTCGGTATCACCGGAGATTAAGTCTCTTAACAACAGAGTCGGTAATACATCCAGCGGCATTACCCGCTCATAATTACCGATTGGCACCATGGCCCGCGATGAACCATTGGTGGTCGTTGTCATATTGAACAGGCGTTTCGGGCTCAGATGCCCCAGATAAGCGCGCGTTACCGAAAATTTAGTGGCGCCAGGGGTAATCCAGCCTAAGAACTCTTTCTCATAGCCTTCAGCCAGCACCGACACCTGATTGTGATAACGGCCTAAGTAGCCATGCACACCATGGGCGCTGCTACCGGCCAGCACTGAGCCGGAGATAATACGGTTTTTACCGTCATTAAGTTCATCAGCAGTAAGTTCTGCTAATGACGCACCAAGCACTGTTTTTACCAAACGTGGTGATTTCACTACAGGACCGCACAATGCCACTACCCGGTTTGCATCCAGTTCACCGGTTAAAAACAGCTTTGCCATGGCAATAACGTCCTGATAACCGATATGCCATACCACTTTTTTCATGCTTACCGGTTCTAAAAAGTGAATGTGGGTACCGACTAACCCTGCTGGATGCGGGCCGTCGAACTCAGCGACTTCAACCGCAGAGCTGGCTGGCAGCTGCGTGCCGGCTTTTTTAGTCAGAAACACTTTACCGTCGGTCAGCTTACTTAACAGCGTCAGACCCTGGGTAAAGGCTTCGGCCTCAGCATTAATAATAACGGTCGGATCGGCAGCCAATGGGTTGGTATCCATTGCATTGACAAAAATGGCGCGTGGCGTGCTGTCAATTGCCGGCACCTGACTGAAAGGCCGGGTACGTAACGCTGCCCATAAGCCTGAATCAACCAGGTTTTCAGTGACTTGCTCCCGGCTTAAACCGGCTAGCTGATCGCTGCTGTAACGCTTGAATTGCTCTGCATCATTACCGTTGACGGCAATAACGACTGATTGCAATACCCGCTTGGCACCACGGTTAATCTCTTTAACAGTACCGGCAAGTGGTGCAGTAAATTTCACGCCAGGGTTTTTCTTATCTTCGAAAAGCACCTGACCTTTTTTTACGGTATCACCTACTTCGACTGACATTGTCGGACGCATGCCCACATACTCTTCGCCCAAAACGGCGACGGTAGTAATGGCGTTACCCGTACTTATCTCTTGTTTAGGACTGCCTGCGAGGGGAATGTCCAAGCCTTTTTTGAGTTTTATCATACGTACTTGCACTACTATTTTGGGAAGAAACCGGGTCTAGTTTTTCAGCTGCAGCGAGCGCAGCACACCTGATTATACTAATGCGGCCAGCATGGCGATTAATTTTTAACCAGATACACGTATTAAAGTCGCGAATTCTAACATTAAAGCCAGCGGCTATCCATGGTGCAGCATAAAATTATCAGCAAAATCATTACCGGCCAGGCCCGGTAAAATACCGCTAACAACATGTTCGTTGTCTGGCCGCAACCATTACCGAACAAGGATTATCGCACTGTTGCATCAATCGATAGCAAAATAAAAGCCGCCAGCAGGCGGCTTGTCAATACGACTAATTGGCCAGGTTAGCCAACGGCACCAAAGGTGTGACATCGGCATCGTAATCGACACCGGCAAAGCCAAAACCAAATAAGTGCAGAAACTCAGTATGATAGCCCTGGTAATCAGTCAGACTGTCAATGGTTTCAGTGGTGACCTGATCCCATAACGATGCCACCTTATTCTGTACCTCATCGGCCAGTTCCTTACCATCCATCCGCAGTCTGCCGGCATCATCCATTATCGGTGTATCGCTGTATAAGCCCTGCCGAAACAACCCATTAATTTGTTCGATACAGCCTTCGTGACTGCCCTGCTGTTTCATCACCCGGTACAACAGCGAGATATACAACGGCATAATCGGAATAGCAGAACTGGCCTGGGTTACCAGTGCTTTTAACGAGGCGACGTAGGCCTTTGCTTTAACATCACTCAGTTTGTTGCGAATAGCACCAGCTGCCCGATCTAAATCTTCTTTCGCCCGACCAATCGTTGCTTTGCCGTATATTGGCCAGGTTAGTTTTTTGCCAATATATGTGTACGCCACCGTCTGGCAATTCTCAGCCAGAACACCGGCGGCATGTAGCTGGTCTAACCAACGCTCCCAGTCTTCGCCGCCCATGACTTTAACCGTGTTGAAAATTTCGTCGTCATTCGCCGGTTCAACAGAGACTTCCTCGATTTCCCGCTTAGTAGTATTAAGGTTTTTCGCGGTATAGGCCTGACCAATCGGTTTTAACACAGAACTGTATACTTCGCCGCTGACCGGATCTTTGCGCCTTGGCGCGGCCAGGCTGTAGACCACTAAATCAATCTTACCCATTTCACTGCGGATCAGATTTATTGCTTCGGCTTTTAATTCATCGGTAAATGCGTCGCCATTGAGGTGCTTATTCCACAAGCCCTCCGCTTTCGCAGCCTGTTCAAAGGCAGCGGTATTATACCAGCCAGCCGAACCTGTTTTGTTTTCAGTGGGTGCTTTTTCAAAAAAGATGCCTAAGGTGTTGGCACCTGAGCCAAAGGCCGCAGTAATTCTTGAGGCCAGGCCATAACCAGTAGAGGCGCCGATAACCAACACATTTTTCGGCCCATCTGCGACAGGGCCCAGCTGTTTTACATAGCTGATTTGCTGTCTTACATTCTCAGCACAGCCCACCGGATGAGCATTAGTACAAATAAAACCACGAATTTTCGGTTGAATAACCATAAGAAGTCCTGCTGTTAGCTCGCTAAAAAATTACGCTAGTGTAAAACTTTAACGCAGAAAACAGGTCTGATCAGCCTGTTTATTTTATTTTAGGCTGAATTTACGACCTGATATTACTGATTTGGCTTACAGCGAAGCTTTGTCGGCTTTACCGCCGCCTAAGCATTTGGGCGATACCGGCGGGGTTTCGGCGTAGTACTCGTACCACTCTGACGGCGTATAAGTATGCAGCGCCAGCGCATGAATTTTTTCTGCCAGTTCCTCGGCCACCACCGCATTTACTGCGCGATGGCGCGCTAATAGCCGCATGCCATCAAACGCTGGCGTAACGATCACGACCTTAAAATGTGATTCGGCCCCCGCGGGTACATTATGATTGCTGCTTTCATTAATCACTTCCAGAAACACCGGCTCGAAAGCATTCAGTAACTTTTGTTCTATCGCGGTATGAATTAGCATTAGTCTCTTTCCCTGAACAGGTTGTTATGCTGATCTTAGTAAAGCAGCTTGCCGTTGTCGCCCACTATTTTTTCGGGCTTCGCAGATATCAGGCTAACGAACTGGCCAGGCTGCTAAAAATAATTTTATCTAAGCCGGCGGCTTAATATATCGAAAAGTAAGATTAAGCCGGGCTGCAGCCACCCGGCTTTGTTTGGGTAAACGGTGTTGCCAGTACTGCTGACATTGCCCGGCCATCGTTAATAAACTGCCATTTTCAAGTTGTAACTGCAGTTGATGCCCGCTTGTCCTGTGCTTAAGGTCAAAGCGGCGGGTTGCTCCTAAACTCAGTGAGGCGATAACAGGTGTTTCACCCAGCTCAGGCTCATTATCAGCGTGCCAGCCCATATGGTCCTGACCATTGGCATACAGATTGAGCAGCACACAATTAAAAGGGCAGCCTGCAAGCTCACTTATTTTAACGGCCAGTGGTTGCAGCGCCGGATGCCACGGTTCAGGGGCAAAGCGCACACCGGAATACTGATAGCTGCAATGCGGCTCCCCCATCCAGACCTGGCGGCGCGGTATCTTAACAGTTTTTCCATAAATACGGATTTGCTCCTGGCGCCAATTCAACTCCGCAGTCAGCTTCGTCTGCAATAACATGGTCTCGCTGGCTGATAGCCAGGCCGGCCAGAGGGTAATGGCAGCATCGGGTAATAAAAAGTGTTGTGGATCTGCTTTGCAGTTGTCGCTCTGCGCCTGGCGTGTCAAAATGCGGTTCTCTCTGCTAAAACGTTGTCGTTATGAATACCCAATTTCAGTTTGGTCAGATCAACCTGACGCTTCATCGCTGGCCGTTAAATCAGCCTAATCATAGTCTACAGGCCTGGGACGCAGCTGATGAACTACTTCTTGATGCGGCGCACTCAGCGATTGCCGACTTAGCGGCAACAGGCACTGGCAGGCCACATTTGTTGTTAATCAACGACAGCTTTGGGGCCTTGTCCTGTGGTCTGGCTGATTGGCCTCAAACCAGCAGCACTGACTCTTACCTGTCCCGGCAGGCCGTTGCTTACAACCGGTCGGCAAACGGGCTTAATAGCGGCCAATTTACCAGCATTGACAGCCTGGCTGCGTTGCCGGACGATATTGACATTGTGCTGTTGAAGCTGCCCAATAACCACAGTTATCTGCGTTTTATTTTAAGCCAGCTGGCATCTGTGGTCCGTCCGGGAACGGTTGTGCTGGCGGCAGCTAAAGCTAAAGACATTAACCGCAACGTGCTTGATATATTCGCTAAACAACTGGGCCCGGCCGAGGCATCGCTTAGCGTTAAAAAATGCCGGTTAATTCGCTGTCAGCCAGAGCCCGGCAAACTGCAACCGCAGTTTCCGCTGCAATGGCCATTGGAAGATACTGATTTTACAGTTATCAATCACGCTAATGTTTTCGCCCGCGAGAAGCTGGATTTAGGTGCCCGGTTTTTTTTGCAGCACTTACCTCAAGGCACAGCCGGCCAGCGGGTTATTGATTTAGGTTGCGGCAACGGCGTGCTCGGCCTGATGCTGTTGGCTGATGAGCCCGACAGCAAACTGGTCTTTACTGATGAATCTTTTATGGCCGTCGCCTCTGCCAAAGCGACCATCGAGTTGAATCTGCCTCAGTGTCTGGGCCAAAGCGAGTTTGTCGTCGATGATTGCCTGGCCAGCCAGCAGGACCAGAGTGCTGATCAGATTATCTGCAATCCGCCCTTTCATCAGCAGCACACGGTAACCACCCATATCGCCAGTCAGATGTTCGCTGAAGCGAAACGGGTATTGAAACAGGGTGGCCGCTTGCGTATTGTGGCTAACCGTCATCTCAATTATCAGCAGCAACTGCAGCGGCTATTCGGTCACTGTCAGCAACTGGCTGCAAATCCAAAATTTGTGATACTCGAAGCCATAAAAAGGAGCTAACCAGATGCGTACCCTGTTACTGTGTTTACTTTTGCTCGCCGGCTGTGCCAGCAAGCCACCGCGCTTGATTGTCAGCCCTCAGGTATTCTGGCCGCAAGCACCGTCGTTGCAGCAAAGCTCTTTCAGCTTTTATCTGCTGGATCAGCGTTCAACCCTGAATACCCTGGTGATTCAGCGCGGAGACAATACTAATGGCTATGCTACGGCCAATGATCTGCGGGCAGAACTGGAACAAACCGTTGCCGATGCATTACGAGCAAGAGGCGCCAGCTTAACCAATCAGACAGAGCGCTCGCTGACCATCCAGATTAATCAGTTGCAGGCCCGGGTAAATCAGCGCCCGCTTGATCATGAAGTGGTAAACCGGGTAACAATGACAGTGCTGGTGCAGCATAACGGCAACAGTTTTTCAAAGGCTTACAGCGGCGACAGCCGGCAGATTGCCCCCTTTAACGCTGATATAGCGGTTATTGAACGCGAACTCAGAGTGCTGACCGAGCAGGTGCTGACTGATCTGCTGCGTGATGAAAGCTGGCAAACTCATCTGCGAGGATAAAAAATGCGAATTTGGTTAATTATTATAACGTTGCTGTGGGCCATGCCGTTACAAGCGGGTAAATTTATGCAACCTGACAATCTTTACCCCCGGGTAAAACTGGAAACCTCGCAGGGTGATATTGTGCTTGAGCTTGACCGCAGCCGGGCGCCAATCACCGTCAATAATTTTTTAAGCTATGTCAAAGCCAATGCCTACAATAATACTGTTTTTCATCGTCTTATAGCCGATTTCGTGGTACAGGGTGGCGGCTACGATATGCAGTTCAGGGAAATTGAACAAGGTAAAACTATCTTTAATGAATCTGGCAATGGTTTAAAAAATCAGTATGGCACTATTGCCATGGCGCGACTGTCTGATCCGCACAGTGCCAGCAGTCAGTTTTATATTAACCTTGCCGACAATGACAGCCTTGACCCGGGTTCCCGCTGGGGTTATGCGGTGTTTGGCCGGGTGGTGACCGGTTTCGACGTGCTGGATAAAATCAATGCTCTGGAAACGGAAACCAGCGAAAAACTGGGCTGGCCTGATGTTCCCGGCGAGCCTTTACTGCTAAAAACGGTGCGCTTACTGCCAACCGAATAAAACCGGCTATACTTGCCTTAATTGTTGTATTTTTGACAACAGTTGAGGCTAGCGATGTCAGAGCGGTTTATTGAACTTAAATCAGAGCAGCTGGTGTACTATGTGTCCCGCTTTTTACGCGGCCGGCTGGCTCACAGAGAGCTGCATATTTTTATCTGGGACACGCTTGAAGAGTGGTCACAGTTTGATCTGCTGGCAGGCACCCCCGGCAGCCCGCGGGAACGGGTATTCTGGCACCTGATGCATCAGCTGGAATATTGGCCAGCTGATTGCCTGCAGCATAACCGCCAGCTACGTCGAAGTATCCAGGATTGTCTGAGCTTCCTGCGCGGCAAAGGCCATTGCCCGTTAGATTGTATCGGCGTCCGACCGTAACCTCTTGACCAGAATTATCAGCAGGGTAAGCTAATCACACTTTTTTTGTCCGGATGTGTGCCTTGACCTCTTATTTTGCCTGGCTGTCAGGTCTGCGTATTTATTGCCAACGCCAGGTATTAGTTATTTTCGTGCTGGGCTTTTCCAGTGGCCTGCCATTAATGCTGGTGTTCGGTGTGTTGTCATTCTGGCTGCGTGAAGCAGAAGTATCACGGGCTGACATCGGCTATTTCAGCTGGGTAGCAATGGCCTATGCTATAAAATGGCTATGGTCTCCGCTGGCTGATAATCTGAAAATCCCTCTGTTGCACCGCTGGCTGGGCCGACGTCGAAGCTGGCTGCTCACCTCACAAATTTTGGTGGCCATGGCTATTTGCTGTATGGCATTTACCGATCCGCAGCATAATTTAGCGTTGATGGCCGCGCTGGCCGTTTTGCTGGCATTTTCATCTGCTACCCAGGATATTAATGTTGACGCCTTCCGGATAGAAAGTGCCGTGGTTGAAATGCAGGCGGCACTGGCTGCAGCCTATTTGACCGGCTACCGGCTGGCAATGATTCTGGCATCAGCAGGAACGCTATGGTTAGCCGCGTTATTTTCAGACGGCAGTGACTACGATCTATCTGGCTGGCAACAAGCGTATATGGTCATGGCGCTTTGCATGGTACCGGGCATACTGACCACTCTGCTTAGTACTGAGCCGGTCAGCGGTCTCAAACAGCAGCAGTCTGCCAATGGCAGCAGGTTACACCGTTTCGCAGCCTGGCTGAAACAAGCCGTGGTTGCCCCCTTCACTGATTTTTTTTCGCGCTACAAATGGCATGCCCTGCTGATCCTGGCACTGATTGCCAGCTACCGGCTGACAGATGTGGTTATGGGAGTTATGGCAAATGCTTTTTATGTCGATATGGGCTACAGCAAGGAGGAAGTTGCCAGTGTGTCGAAAGTTTTTGGCGTGATCATGACGTTAATTGGCGCCGCACTTGGCGGTGTGCTGATTAATAAGTTCGGCATTATGAAGGTATTGTTTGCCGGGGCAATTCTGAGCGCGGCAACGAACCTGCTATTTTCTGCCCTGAGCCAGATTGGCTACGATTTAATGTGGTTGACGCTGGTTATTTCTGCCGACAATTTAAGTGCCGGCATCGCTACCAGCGCCTTTATTGCTTACTTATCGTCGTTAGTTAATTTAGCTTTTACTGCCACCCAGTATGCGATGTTCAGTTCTTTAATGTTATTGCTACCCAAGTTTACCGGCGGCTTTTCCGGCCAGTGGGTTGATCAATTCGGCTACAGTAATTTCTTTATGATGACCGCGGCGATGGGCTTGCCGGTGTTAGTACTGATTGTTTTACTGGCAACAACAAATAAGCTGGGCCAGAATAAAAAAGCCGCTGAATAGCGGCTTCCTTTATTATCACTGCTTAAGTTTCACCTTAAACTTATAGTATTATCTTATCAGGCGCTGAGCACCTGTTTTAAACCTTCAGTTGGATCGACTTCCAGCGCCTGACAATAACGGACGTACTCAATGACATCCAGCCGGCGCTCCTGATTTTCAACTTTTCCGATAAACGAATGAGGTGTCCCTAAAATTTCTGACAAACTACGCATGGTATGACCTTTGTCCTGACGCTGTCGCTTCAGCCAGACACAAAGACGCTTATTTTCGTCTGAAATTACACTTTTAGTACCTTTCATATTTTTTCTTCTCCCAGCGTGTTACGCTTTTATTATGATCAACCAGCCTTCCTGCGAAATAAAATCCAAACCTTATTGCCAGTGCAATAAGCAATGTAAAGCAATTAATTAAACCATAGGATGCGACGAGCGTATAGCTACATGCGTTAAAAAATGTACATCGACTTTACATTGGTAGAAATCAGCGGCAAAGATAAACGCATGAGCAGCAAGGATTTGCCAGCAATTGTCGAAACTCAGAGGTTAAAAAAATGGTTAAACTATTGTTTATAATACCTTTATTAATGTGTGTAATTTGGTATCTGTATCTTCAGCAAAATAACTGGACTCTGGCGCAGGGCAAGAAAGGTTTTTTGTATATTATCAGCTTTAACCTTGTTATAGCGCTGGTTCTGACCCTGCTGGTGTTTGCCACCCGGCCATAAAGTAAAACAGTGATTTTTAAACAAGTTTGCCGGATAACCCGGCAAAATTGTCTATAAAAATTTACAAAATGTCTACTTTTGCTAAACAGAAAATGATGATCCACAACCACAGGTCGTGGTGGCATTAGGATTCTGGACAATAAAACGGCTGCCTTGCAGGCCTTCTGTATAATCGACAATGCCACCCATCAGATACTGCAGGCTCATCGGATCGACCACCATCGACACACCTTGCTTTTCCACAGTCAAATCGCCGTCGTTTATTTTTTCGTCAAAAATAAAACCGTACTGAAAGCCTGAACAGCCACCGCCAGTAATATACACCCGTAGTTTCAGGTTCGGATTGTCTTCTTCACTTACCAGCATCGCCACCTTGCGTGCTGCGGCATCAGTAAATTCTAATGGTATTTGCATATCAGACATGGGTGCTCCAACAGGGGTTACAACAATGCGGATTATCTAATACCTGACTAATTTATTCAAGTATTAAGCCGCGACCAGCCAAACATAAATCAGCTATCAGCTGATACCTGCAATTATTATCTGCGTTCTCAGGTGCTTATGTTAGACTTAAGCCATCGTTAAATACTCCTGTTTTTTTATGCGACAATGGCGAGACTGGCTGCCCGGATTGCAGCGCCGATTAGCATTACCTCAGACCTCTTTACAGTTGTGTCTGCTGGGTATGCTTGGCGGTTTAATAGCCGCCCTGCTGATTATTATTTTCCGGCTGGCAATTGTAGCGCTGCAACAACTGTTTTTAACTGAATCTGATGATTTTTCCAGCGCCGATCCGGAGATTGTCTGGTTGCTGCCACTCGGTGGAGCACTGCTGATTGGCCTGATTGCCCTGATTACCGGCTATCGCCATTACCGGATGGGGATCCCTTTTGTTATTCACCGGATAAAAACCCGCTATGGCATTATGCCATTTCGCAATACCCTGAATCAGTTTTTCGGCGGTATTATTGCGCTGGTCAGTGGTTTTTCAGTGGGTCGGGAAGGACCATCAGTGCATCTGGGCGCTTACGGCGCCAGCACCGTAGGGCGCTACCTGCAGCTGCCGTATAACAGCGTCCGCATTCTTGCCGGTTGTGGCATAGCGGCTGGCATTTCAGCCTCTTTTAATACACCGCTGGCGGCAGTGATTTTTGTGATGGAAGTCGTACTGCGGGAATACCGTATTCATGTTTTTATCCCGATAATGCTGGCCTCAGTGGTGGGAGCGCTGGCGACTCAGTTGGTATTTGGTCATGATCGGGAACTGGCCTCACTGAATATCGTGGCGATTAATATCTGGCATTTTCCGTACCTGATTATTTGCGGCATTGTGTTTGGCGCAGTGGCATTTTTGTTTAACCAGAATCTGATGCGGCTGATCAGGCTGGTTAAAAACTGGCCGCTGCCGTTGCGTCTGGCGCTGGCGGGTACCGTAACGGCAGCGGTGGGGTATCTGATCCCGCATGCAATGGGCGCAGAAACCGGAGCGATATTTAATGCTGTAAATCACCCGACTGATGTGCAGCTACTGCTGGTTATCTTTATTGGCAAACTGATCCTGACTATTTTCGCACTGGGACTGGGCGTGCCTGGCGGGGTGATAGGCCCGGTCTTCGGTATGGGGATAGTGCTTGGCACGCTACTGGCCATCGTGCCGGCGATTTTTATCGGCGACAGCAGTACTGCCGGGACCTATGCGGTGCTGGGAATGGCCGGCTTAATGGCCGCGACCTTGCACGCGCCATTAGCCGCGCTGCTGGCGGTGATTGAGCTGGCATCGAATCAGCAGATTATTTTACCGGCGATGGTGGTGATCATTACCGCCTATGTCACAACGGTACAGTTTTTTAATAACAAGTCGATCTTTATGATGCAGCTCGATTTTATGCAAATGCCCTATAAGCTTGCCCCAGCCGATGACATTTTACAAAAAGTGGGGGTACTGGCGTTGCTCAGTAAAGAATATGTGTTGCTGCATAATCCGGATGAAGCTGCCGTGCGCCAGCAACTGGCACAGCTGCAGCTGCCGGTACAACTATTACTAAAACGAACCGAAGGCGATAGCACCGAATTTGTCGCCGCCAGTTATGATGTCAGTTTATCACTAAGTGGTGACAGTGCTATTCATTATCAGGATGTTGCCGGGTTATCGCATCAGGCGACCATGGCTGAGGTATTTGCTCTGTTGGAAGATGAGCGTGATGGGCTGGTTTACATCTATCAGGATTCACCAACCGACCCCATTGGCGTTATTCGCTGGGACCAGGTTCGCAGCCTGCTAATCAAACAGAATAATTTACTATGACTTTAATTCTGCTATACAAAGCGTTACACCTGTTTTTTATGGTTGCCTGGTTTGCCGGCATCTTTTATCTGCCCAGGCTGTTTGTCTATCATGCACAAACCCGCAGCACTGAATGCTCGGACACCTTTAAAACAATGGAGCGGCGGCTGCTTTTTTTTGTAACACCTTTTGCAATACTGACCCTGATTTTCGGTGTACTACTTATTGCCGCTTATGGTAAAGCCTGGTTTGCTGCCAGTGGCTGGCTGCATATCAAGTTAGTACTGGTACTGCTGCTTTATGGCTACCACGGCTGGTGCTTTAAACTACTGGCCGATTTTAAACATGATCGCAACCGGCACAGCCCGCGTTTTTACCGGATATTTAATGAATTGCCGGTGCTGGTACTACTGGCGATTATTTTGCTGGCGACCCTGAAACCGCTGCTGCACTAAACTCGCTTTTAACCGCCGCTTTTGCGTATAATAGCCCTCACTTTGCGCCCGCTGCGGCGCCTCATGGCAAATGTTAAGTGAGTACTGACAATGAGCTTCAAAGGCCAGCATATCCTCTCTGTTAAGCAATTCGACCGCGCCAGTATTACCCGGATTTTTGATATTGCCCGCCAGATGGCGCCTTATGCCAGTCGCAAAAAAAGAACCCGGGTACTTGACGGTGCCATCCTCGGCAATCTGTTTTTCGAGCCCAGCACCCGAACCCGGGTCAGTTTTGGTTGTGCCTTTAACCTGCTGGGCGGTGAAGTACGCGAAACCACAGGAATGGAGTCGTCAGCGTTATCCAAGGGCGAATCGCTGTTTGATACCGCGAGGGTGATCAGCAGTTACAGCGATGTGATTGCCATGCGCCACCCGCAAGCTGGCTCGGTGGCAGAGTTTGCAGAGGGCAGCCGGGTACCGGTACTGAACGGTGGTGATGGCGCCAATGAACACCCGACCCAGGCATTGCTGGACCTGTTCACGATAGAACGCGAACTTGCGGCCTCTGGCTTGCAAATAGACGGCATGCACATTGCGATGGTCGGCGATCTGAAATTTGGCCGTACCGTCCATTCACTGTCTAAACTGTTATGTTTATATCGCAATATTAAGCTTACCCTGGTGTCGCCTGCTGAGCTGGCAATGCCGGATGATATTATCAGCAGCCTGACCAATGCCGGCCATCAGCTGGTGATTAGTGATAAACTGGAAGGCCATTTAAACGCCGATATTGTTTATCAGACCCGAATTCAGGAAGAGCGCTTCCCTTCGAAAGCCGATGCTGATCAATATCGTGGTAAGTTTCGGTTAAATCAGGAAATTTATACCCGATACTGTAAATCGAATACCGTTATTATGCATCCGTTGCCGCGTGATTCACGTATTGAAGCCAACGAACTGGACAACGATTTAAACCTGAACCCAAACCTTGCTATCTTTCGTCAGGCCGATAACGGTGTGCTGGTAAGAATGGCACTGTTTGCCCTGACTCTTGGCGTGGAAAACATCGTCAAAGACTACGAATGTGCAGTCCCCTGGTACAGCAATAAGTAGACTATTGAATTAGTCAGGCACCTTTACACCATAACTGCGAACGGAATTTACTATGTCATTATCTGAAACCCTGTTTCAACGGGCCCAACTTACAATTCCTGGCGGTGTTAACTCGCCAGTCCGGGCATTTAAAAGTGTCGGTGGCACCCCGGTATTTATTGAACGCGCTGATGGCGCCTATTTATTTGATGTTGATGGAAATCGCTATATTGATTATATCGGCTCCTGGGGCCCGATGTTGCTGGGCCATAACCATCCGGCTATCCGCAATGCCGTGATAGAAGCCGCTGCAAATGGCCTCAGCTTCGGCGCCCCTTGCCCGGCAGAAATTGATATGGCGGAAAAAATTGCTCAGCTGGTACCGTCAATGGAAATGGTCCGGATGGTCAGTTCAGGTACTGAAGCCACTATGAGCGCTATTCGTCTGGCCCGCGGTTACACCCGCCGTGATACCATTCTAAAATTCGAAGGTTGCTATCATGGCCATGCCGATTCGCTGCTGGTAAAAGCCGGTTCTGGTGCCCTGACCCTCGGTGTACCAAACTCGCCGGGCGTTCCGGCAGACTTTGCTAAATATACCCTGACCTGTGAATTTAATAATCTGGAGCAGGTAGAGCAGATTTTTGCCGAAAAAGGTGCTGATATTGCCTGTATTATTGTCGAGCCTGTTGCTGGCAATATGAACTGTATCCCACCTGAGCCGGGGTTTCTGGAGGGTCTGCGCCGGATCTGCGATCAATATCAGAGTGTGCTTATTTTTGATGAAGTGATGACCGGCTTTCGGGTCGCGCTTGGCGGCGCTCAGGCGGTTTACCAGGTCACACCGGATCTGACAACGCTTGGCAAAATAATCGGCGGCGGTATGCCGGTCGGGGCTTTTGGTGGCAAGCGCGCAATAATGGAACATATTGCGCCGTTAGGCCCGGTATATCAGGCAGGCACTCTGTCAGGCAATCCTATCGCGATGGCGGCAGGTCTGGCCGCGCTGAATGAAATCAGCAAGCCTGAGGTGTTTGCAAAACTCAGCGCAAAAACCAGCCAGTTAATCAGCGGTATCAGTGCTGCGGCTTTGCAGCACGGGGTGCCGATGACCTTTAATCAGGTTGGCGGTATGTTTGGCTTTTTCTTCAGTAACGAAGCCAGGGTAAGCAATTATCAGCAGGCAACCCAGTGCGATGCTGCTGCCTTTAAACATTTCTTCCATTCAATGCTGCAGCGGGGCATTTATCTGGCGCCATCCGCGTTTGAAGCGGGCTTTTTATCACTGGCGCACAGTGATGATGATCTGGCTGCTACGGTAGATGCCGCAGCCAGGAGTTTTGCTGCGCTTTAATTGCGGTTTTGCAGCCAGACAATGTCGGTGTCATAGTGTCGTGGCTGCACACTGAACAGATCACCGGTATTGTCGCTGTGAATTTCCAGCGGCAATGCCGATGCCGGCCACCGATAACTCCTTATTTCGCCACTGTTCCAGTCATAAACATTAAGTTGCCACTGCTGACGGTCAATCCAGAGTAATTGCTGCTGATTACTGGTCCATTGGTCGGGCAATATATGATGCCAATTCAGACTTATTGGTAAAGGTGTTAACTGCTGCGGCTCAGTGGCCGACCATAATGCCAGCATGTTATCGTTGTACCGTTGCACAACCAAACCTGCTACCGCACATTTCAGATTAACCACCCCCGACAGCAGTATTTCAGGTTTTTGCAAATCCGACATTAACTGCCAGCCTTCACTGGTTTGCTCAGTCCAGTACAAAGTATCATGGCAACTCACATAGCGGCCAGAAACCGGCCTGCTGCTCACGGCTGACAAACTGCCATCATCCAGCGCTATCTGGTACAACTGGTTATCGATAACAGATAGCAGGGTATGCTGATGCCAGAACAACTGCTGAATATGCTGACCACTGGCTAAGCGCGACAGCTGCCGACTTTCACCCGCCGCTGACAACCAAACCTGATTATCACCTGCCCGCTCGGAAACAAAAGCAAGCTGCTGGCCATTGGCGGCAAACAGCCGTTCATTGCGGTTACTGGTTTGCCAGCTTTGCTCGCTGTTAAGCCGGCCGTCTTTTAACGTCAATGACACAATGTCTGTTGTATAATCGAGGTGCTGAGTGGCCAGAATACGCTGCTGATACCGCTGCGGCTGGGTCAACCCCCAGGTCATTGGTCCCAGACTAAGTTGCTTGCGGGTTTTCAGATTGTATAGCTGTAACTCGCTGTTCTGCAGTGTCAGCAGCGCATGTTGCCGATCCCAACTACTGCTGGCAATCATCTGATTATCAAAGCTATCGATGTTCTGCAGTTGCTGCTGCGCTAAATCCACCCGATATAACCGGCTATGATAAAAATCCTGCTGCGCCACCAGATATAACGAGGAGCCGACGACTAACAGTTGCTCTGCTTTGTACCAGGCTTCCGGCAGTGCCATCAGTCGTGTTGTGCTGCCATCTTCAGCGCGGCGCCATAACTCATAACGGCGCACGTCTTTTGCATAATCAAGCCAGTACCATTGCTGCTGCAGGATCGCCAAACCCTGCACCAACACCTGCTGACACGGTATAACTTTGGCCGCCGGCAAAAACTCAGGCATAACCTGCTGCTGATAAAAATAGCATTGCTGCCCGCTGTCGCGGGCCCGGAATAACAACGTGGTGTCATCCAGCCACAGGGGTTGGCTTGCTTCGGTGTATAATGCGTCGCTGTAACTGACTTTGAAGCTGGTCAGGTCCTGCCGCGCCAGCTGCTGCGGCGCGGCTTCAGATTTGCGATGCATATAAAACGCGAACTTCTGTCCCGGCTCCAGAGTCGCCCAGAATTCCTGTCCGGTTAATGCACTCAGCGGTTTAACGGTATCAGGCAGCTGTGTCAGCGGCGTTACGGTAACACTGGCCAGCATATAGGCTATGGCTGCGCCGCCAATTAACAATGCCGCACATACGCTGCTGATAAACCGCCACGGCAGGCCTTTTTCCGGATTATCAGCGGCTTCTGGCAACTCAGCGCCAGCTATTGCCCTGGCACTTATTAACGGCTCGCGCTGATTGCTGGTTAACGGTTCAATATGACAGAGCCATTGATAGCCTTTCCTGGCGATAGTGGCAATATAGGTCGGCGACTTAACGTTGTCGCCCAGCACCTTACGCAGCGCGCCGACAGCGCGCATCACAGCGGCATCGGTTCCTTCAGCAGGGGGCCAGACATTATTAATCAACCTGTCTTTATCCAGGACCTGATTCGGATGCAGCAAAAAGTAATTTAGCAGACTGTGCAACCGGGGTTCTAACACCACTGGCACGGCAGCACTGATTTCAGGCTCGGCAGGCAATAACTGCCCGTAAGCCGCCTGATAATACCAGTCGCCAATTTTTACCAGTGGTTCTAAATTTGACATTAAGGTCCGCCTGACTAAAGTGTCAGGACGGATTATACCTTAATTGACTGAAAAGTAGAGTGTATCTGCTTTTGAAACTGCTTCAAGCCGGCTCAGGCCAGCCGGGTTTCATCTTTTTTATCTTTAGTGGTGTCTTTATCGCCTGTTGGTTTAGGCACAGAACTATCAGTTGGAACAGGCTTAGGTGATAGGTCTTCCGGATCTTTGCAAGCAGGCCACCACGGACAGGCATATAAGTTATCCAGCAATACCGGCTCATTAATTTTCACGCTATTGCTACTATTGCTGGAAATTATAGTTAAGCTAGTAGCAATAAGTAATACTTTAAAAGTGTTATTCATGATCCAATCTCCGAGTGATATTCAGTTGTTGGGGTCACACTGTTGTGCTCAACAATATTGACCCTACTCCTGAATCCGGGATTAAACTCGATGATCTTTCAATAAAAACCTTATAAAACGTCGATCTAAAAACTGATCTCGGCAATATCAAAATCGGCTCTGACCGCTTCCAGCATGTACACTTCAGTCTCATCAACAGAGATGCTATACCGATTGTGATACAGATAATCGTCAATTACCTCTTCAGTGACAGTGCCACTTTTTAAGTCATAGTAGCGCAGCTGGTATTGGGTATCCTCTAGTAGATAAGTGAAATAAAAGCCATGCCGGCGCAAATCAAATTTAAATAACATCTGGTCAGCTTTTGTGCCTAATTTCAACTCTCTGGTATCACCATTGCTGTATTCAATAACAAAATTCTTCGAATTCGCGTCGCGCCAGATATTATAATCTGCGTTATAACTTTGAATATATAACTCCCGATCAGTTGCCAGCACACGTTTTTCGATCTCGGTATCAACAGCGGCCACCATAATATCCCAGCGTCCTTGTCGCGACTGCGCATAAAATACTTCGCTGCCATCCCGGCTCCAGGCGGGGTTAGCTACAACCTCTCCGTCTTTGCCGACTATCTGGATTAATTCACCGGCCATTGTTAACTGCCAGATACCACTATTTAAATGCAGTAATAAGTTGCTACCATCTGGTGAAAAAACCAGACTACGGATCCTTTCATTAGACGTAAAATCCGTGAGTTGCTGCTGGCGGCCATCAGGATAGAACAGCCAGACCTGAGATAAACCAGAACGACGTGACACAACGGCTGCTGGCCCTTCGGATTTCGGGTTAATTTCAATATAAATTTCATTCCGATTTGAGCTGAATACCAGGTTTTTTGTTTGTAAGTCTGATACTAATTTGTTTGCCACTTTTTTAATGTTTGTATGCGAGAAAAACCCTACTGACGCATAAATTTTACCGCTTACGGCCCCCACCTGAATTTCACTTGCCTGATTATCGGTATAGGCCAGCTCCCGACTCTCTCCTGTCAAAACGTCCACTATTCCCAACGACGAAATACCGGATGGAAAAATAATACTACGATCATCCAGGGTCCAGTCTATGTTGCCGGGATAGGCATCATCTATCTGCACCAATAACCGGGTTGCCCTGTTGGTTAAATCCAGCAGCCAAATCTGCGCTGTTCCTGCAGCATCACGAATAAAGGCAATTTTATCACCTGAGCGTGAGTAGCGCCCGGCGTAATCACCAAAACTGCTGGCCGGCGGCACAGTCAGCTGCTCAGCGGTACCGCCAGCTACCGGATACATCATCAGAACCATCTGGCGCTGCTCAGGGTCGAGACTGGGATAAACAATGTAACGGCCATCAGCTGACCAACTGACTCGTGCAGATACTGATTCAGGCGTACAGACAGTAAGCAACGTATCAGATTTAACGACCATCTGACCGGGCTCAAGCTCAATCAACCGGATTTCACAACGTCGATCCGGTAACATTTTATGATAAGCAATGTAACGGCCACTGGGACTGAAGGCAGCACCAAGGCTGCTGGCGTTGTCAGCGGTAATTTGCACCCGTTTATGGCTTTGCAAATCCTGTAAATTAAGCACCGCTATTTGTTCGCTGCCTTCGTTCGCGTAGCTAAATACCAGATAACGCTCATCGGGCGACACATTATGATAAAACTCCAGGCCGTCCAGCGAGGTAATGGGTTTATAGCGCCATAGTGGAATAGTGTTAAGGTCTGCTGTTGCAGGTTCCGCCATTGGTTTAAACCATAGTAGCCAGCTTAACAGCACCAGCAATGGTACTGCTGCCAACGCTGCCCAGAACAACGCCTGCTTAGCAGGCCTGATGGTCGGATTACCTGGCGGCGCTGCAGCCGCATTGTTCTCTGCCAGCGGTATTTCAGGAATTTCTGCAACATCAGCAATAAAGCGGTAACCCCTTTTCGGGATCGTTTCAATATAAGTTGGTTGCCGGCTATCGTCGTCAAGGGCAATTCTGATTGCCCGGATCACCCGCATTACCCGACCATCTGAAACATCCCGGATCCCCCAGACATCAGCCAGCAACTGGTCTTTTGTCACCAGATTACCGGCATGAACAATAAAGTAATTTACGACTTTCTGGCCCAGGTTGTCCAAATCAGCTGTAGCAGTAATCTGGCTCTGCGAGTCAAGCTTTACCAGCTTGTCTTCTTTTGCCAGATAGTGCCATTCGCCAACCAGTAATGATCGTTCGGGTTTAATTTCCATAATAATGAGATTGCCGCACCCTATAAATTAATCGTTAAAGTGAATTCTCGCAGCTTAATTCTTGCTGCATTTCAACCGATATAGCAGGTAATAACAATATGTTAGCGCAAGTTTCTGCTACCGGCTCACCACTACTGGCTGAAAACGCCTGGATCCTTACCTGTTCAGGCAGATATCGTATAATAGATTGCGCGCCCTGATTTTTAAAATAATCAATGAACAATGGCAGAGCACCGGAGCTGCCGGTCAGGCCGATCGGTTTATTGTCATCCCGTCCCAGCCAGATGGTGACCAGGGTTTGCTGATCAAAGCCGCTGAACCAACTGTCCCGGTAATCACTGGAAGTACCGGTTTTCCCGGCAAACACCGTCATTGGCAACGCGTAATGCAATGCTTTTGCTGTGCCCGTTTGGGTGGCCGCGATTAATGCATGCTGCAGCAGATAGATACTCTGAGTGGAATAACGGCTGTAGCGTTGGCCAGGCCGGTGATATAAGCGGTGACCGTCCTGGTCCGTTACCGCCTGCACAGTTGCCAGCTCTTGATACACGCCATCATTTGCAATGGTCTGATACAGTTGGCTGACCTCCAGTGGACTGAGTTCAATGGCGCCCAGTAGCGCAGCGGGAAGTAAATTAACCCGCCGGTTTAACCCCAGCTTGCGTAAGCCATCACTGACCGCCGGCATCCCCAGCTGCAGACCGAGCCTTACCGTTGGCACATTTAACGAGTCTGCCAGAGCCGTCAGCAGGTTGACCCGGCCCCGGTATGTTTTATCGAAGTTCTGTGGTTGCCATTCCTGGTTGTTAGAGCGCAGACTGAGCGGTTGATCGTCCAACATCGATGCCAGGGAAAATCTGCCTGGCTGACTCAGCGCCTCCAGATAAATAACCGGCTTAATGATACTGCCAATTTGCCGTTTGGCATCCAGCGCCCGGTTAAACCCGGCAAAGCCACTTTCCCTGCCACCTACCAGAGCCTGAATTTCAGCAGTCTGGTAATTCACAACCATCATCGCCGCCTGCAGTTGCTCATCCTTATCCTGCAATTGCTGGCGTACGGTCAGCTCAGCCTGGTGCTGGGCACCGGGGTCTAAAAAGGTAAATACCTTAATGCCGCTGCTTAACAGCTGCTGGTCAAAATTAATTTGCCGCAGCTCCTTTTTAACCGCATCCAGATAAGCGGGAAAGCGGGCATTCAGATACTGCCCCCGGCCTACCAGCTGCAGCGGCTGTGCCAGCGCCTGCTGATATTGTTCACCATTTAGCAGATGATGTTCAAACATCAGCCGCAGCACCAGATCCCGTCGGGTAAGTGCGCGTTCCGGGTAACGCCTCGGGTCGTAATACGAGGGTCCTTTCAGTAAACCAATCAGTAACGCCACTTCATCTGGACGCAGCTCAGTAATTGGCTTGGCAAAATAAAAGCGACTACCCAGGCCAAAGCCATGCACGGCCGTGGCATGGTTCTGACCAAGAAAAATTTCATTCAGATAGGCTTCGAGGATATGATCTTTACTAAAGCGATAATCGAGAATTAACGCGATCATGGCTTCATTGACTTTACGCAGTAATGTCCGATCACTGGACAAATACATATTTTTGGCCAGCTGCTGGGTTAAGGTAGAGCCGCCCTGCACCGTTCGCCCGGCACTGATATTAGCCCATAACGCCCGCAATACTGATAGCGGGGAGACGCCCCGATGGTGATAGAAGTCACGATCTTCCACCAGCAGCAGGCTTTCCTTGAGCAGGCCGGGCACCTGCTCTAACCTTACCAGCTCACGGTCTTCCTGATGCGGCGATAGCATATGCTCAATTAACTGCGGCTCCAGCCGGGCAAAATTGACTTCCTGCTGTTGCCGGTAGCGGATGCGGTTAATACCACTGCTGTTAAATTCGACACTGAACAGGGCTTCAGGCTCAATACCGTCTATATAGGTAAAGGCGCGCCGGTAAATGGTAATATGGTTACGAGATACGCTGTATTGGCCGGCAGCAGTCATTGCCGGATTGCGCTGATACTGTAATTGTTCGAGCTCGGCCTGCAGCTGAACTGACGTTAGTGCTTTTCCCGGAAAAAGCTCCAGGCTGCGACCATAAATTTGAGCCGGCACCTGCCATTTCTGGCCGGCGAAAGCCCGGGTGACTTTACTGTCGAGGTAAATCAGATAGGTTGCCAGCAAAAACAATAATGCCAGCGCCACTTTACCTAGCGTAAATAACAGCTTTTGCCACCATGGCTGCACTCTTACCTTCGGCGCACGGGCGCCTTTACTTCGGGTTGACATCGCGTAACATCGCCTTTTTGGTTTTAGTTGTTGGCTGCGCTTCGGCCGGATTATCAGGCCAGTAGTGTTTGGGGTAACGACCCTTCATTTCTTTTTTAACATCCTGCCAGCTGTTTTGCCAGAAGCTGGCTAAATCGCGGGTTACCTGTAATGGTTGTCGGCCCGGTGCCAGCAACGCTATCGTCAGGGCAATAGCGCCATTTAACACCACCGGCGTGGTGAGTTGACCATACATTTCCTGAACTCTGACTGAAAGCTGGGGCCCGCCGGGATGCAGATAGTCAATTTTCAGCCGGCTGCCAGTCGGGGTTTGCCAATGCACCGGCACTAGCTGTTGCAGCAGTTGCTGTTGCTGATAGGTAAGTCTGGCCAGCAGCAGCGGCTCCAGTTCCAGCTGGCTTAACTGGTTCTTTTTACTGATATTGCCAAGGTAAGGGCCCAGCCAGCTGGCCAGCTCTGCCAGTAATGCCGCCGGACTGAAATCAGGCAGGGCATCAGCGCCCTGGTACTGTCGGACCAGCTCAACTCTGGCAGATAAACTCTGCGCCGCCTCTGACCAGGTTAATTCGCTAAGCCCCTGCTTGGTAAGATAGCCAAGCCAGGCTTGCTGACGCTCGGCGGGTGTTATGCCATTCTGAACCGGCTGGCGTTGCAGCACCAGCTGGCCAAAACAGCGCTGTCGCTCACTGCTGAAGCCGCCGGTTTTGTCATTCCAGCCGGTTTTTAACCGCCAGGGCAGCTGCGCCTGCCAGTCTGCGATAATCTCGTCCAGTGTAATGGCCAGCGCATGCCGGATCCGGTTTTGCTGTTGCCACTGCTGAATATCCAGCACTACCAGATAATCTGTGTCCTGTAGCGGATGATCGGGCGCCAGAGCCGCGCCGGCACCGTTAGCCAGTAAATATCCCTGGCCGCGGCGCTGTGCCAGTTGATCCGGAAATGCTCTGAGCAATAAAAGCGGCAGCCACTGTAACGGCAACGGTGCGCTACTATTGCAACCGATACGCCGGACGAAGTGTTTTGCTTGCTGATATTGAGGCAGATGCTTGCTGTGCGCCAGGGTTTGTAACTGCTGCGCCAGATTTTGCTGTAAATTGCGGCTGTCTTCCATCAACGCCGCCACCAGCGCGGCCAGCCACGCTACCCCAGGTACCTGCCCTTCGTGTTCAGCCGCGTATAATAACATATTAGCCAGCCGCACTGAGCTACCGGTTTGGTACAAACGCCGGCCAAACGGCGTAATACAGCCGCTTTCATCTAATGCAGTAAACTGCTGCAACAACGCGCTGGCAGCGGCAAGATGCGCCGGCGGTGGTGGGGTTAACCAGTTAATATCAGCCGGCTGGCAACCCCATACCGCCACTTCCAGCCGCAACTGCGTCAGCTCTGCCAGCTCTATTTCTGCCGGCTCAAACGCCGGCCGTCTTTGCCATAACTCCGCGGTATCCAGCCGGTAGCATTGGCCCGGCGCCTGACGGCCGGCACGGCCGGCGCGCTGAATGGCGGCTGCCTGGCTGATTGCCACCGTCTCCAGCTTGCTGATGCCATGGCGCGGATGAAAGCTGGCACGCCGGCACAGCCCGGTGTCGACCACCTGATTAACGCCCTCAATGGTTAAACTGGTTTCAGCCAGATTGGTCGCCAGCACAATTTTGAAGTGTCCTGCTGCTGGCGCCGCAATGGCAGCCTGTTGCTCGGCCAGACTCAGCGCGCCCAGCAGAGAATACACCGTCAGGTTGGCTGGCAGCGACTGGCCTGCTAAATAGTCGCGCGCCTGGTTTATCTCTGCCTGACCCGGCAGAAAAACCAGAATATTACCGGGCGCATGGTTAAATGCATGTAATGCCTGACGGGCAGCCTGTAACGCAGCTGGCTCAGTACCGGGTTTAATATAGTGTATGTCTACCGGATAGCTGCGGCCAGTGCTGCTTAGCACCGGCGCCTGCATGTAACGTTCGAGCGCCGCAACATCCAAAGTAGCAGACATGACCAGGATTTTCAGATCATCCCGGATTTGCTGCACTTCTAAACTTAGTGCCAGAGCCAGATCGGCGTGCAGGGAGCGTTCATGAAACTCATCAAAAATCAGCAGGCTGACCCCGGCAAGCTCCGGGTCCTGCTGCAGTTTACGGGTAAGGATACCTTCGGTAACAATTAACAGCCGGGTAGCAGCAGACTGACAACTGTCATGCCGGATTTGATAACCCACCGTCTGGCCCACTGGCTCATTTATTTGTTGGGCCAGATAGCTGGCAATGGTTTTCGCTGCCAGCCGGCGCGGCTCCAGCATAATGATCTGGCCGGCAGCGAAGGCCTGCTGTTTAAGCAATTGCAATGGCAGCCAGGTTGATTTACCAGCACCGGGCGGTGCCGATAAAACCAGCCTGTTACCGCTTGCCAGTAACTGGCAAAGCTCCGGCAGCACTGCTGCTACCGGTAAGCCCGGATTAACCTCGAGTGTTGCCACTGTAGTATTACTTAGCTGCTGTTTCGGTCAGTAAGGTAGTAGCAATAGTGCGGATGCCATGGCCGGTGGCCCCCGCCGCCCAGTAACCATTAGCGGAATTATTAAAAGCTGCCGCTAAATCAAAATGCAACCAGCCTTTCCCATCTGCCGGTACAAAGCGGCTTAAAAACCCGGCTGCATTACTGGCACCGCCTGCGCCACCGCCTTTAACCGGCCGGCTGTTAGCGGTATCGGCATAAGGTGACGGGCACTGCTGCTGATGCCATTTTTCCAGTGGCAACTGCCAGGTTGCTTCCTGCTCGTTGGCCGCATATTGCAGGGCGCGGGCCGCCAGTGGCTGGTCCAGCGCAAACAACGCATTGTATTCACCGCCAACAGCAACCATGGCAGCGCCGGTTAACGTTGCTGCATCAATAATTAACGGTGCTTTGGTTTCGCCGGCACACATCAGGCCATCGGCCAGCACTAAGCGCCCTTCTGCATCGGTATTTACAATTTCAACGGTCGTGCCGTTTTTGTAGGTAATAATATCGCCCAGTTTGTAGGCGTGGCCACTAATCAGGTTTTCGGCGCAACACAAAATCAGTTTTACCCGTTGCTTCAGGCCCTGCATTATCGCCAGCGCCAGTGCCGCCGTTACCGTGGCTGCACCGCCCATATCACATTTCATCGTCGCCATGCCTTCAGTAGGCTTAATTGAATAACCGCCACTATCAAAGGTGATGCCTTTACCCACCAGTGCGGCTGATACCGGGGTATCAGCCGTTTGCGCCGGGTTAAAGTCCAGCACCAGCAATGCCGGCGGCCGGGTGCTGCCCCGCCCGACCTGATAGATACCATGCCAACCTGCTTCAACCAGATCAGTACCAGCGATAAGTTGACTGCTTACCGAACCTGTCGGGGCAATGCTTCGGATAAATGCTTCGGCCTGCTCTGCTAATGCCACTGGCGACAACATTTCCGGCGTGTCGTTAATGATTTTTTTGGCAAAGCTGAAGCATTGCGCAAGTTGAGCCAGTTGCTCCGCTTCACCCTGTTCATTGTTAAAGCTTATCCCGCCATGTTTTCTGGCATTACAAAAGCCCTGATAAAATGCCCATTGCAAGTCTTTGCTCCAACCGCTACCAGTTAACTGCAGCTCAGTAATGCCAAGATTATCCAGACTGCGACCGGCTTTTTGCATACTGCGAAGTGGATCATTGCCGGGTAAGTGAATCTGATAACCCTGGGCTGTAGGGCTAAGTAACGCATTATTACCCCACTTTGCTGCCGCTCTTTCTGCAGCAATACTGATTTGTAATAGTTCTGGTGTTGAATTAGACATAGTAATCCCCATTTAATCGAGCTTATTGGTGATGATGGCTAGCTGTAGTGGTCTGAAGTGTACCATAGCGTGCAGGCGGACAACGAGCGCAACGCGTTAAATGGGGGCTGTTATCAGCTGTGCAGAAATGCATTACCACATAAAATTAATCACTTATACTACAAACCGGGCGTTGTCGTTAAAACAGGTGACGGTTACAGTCACAATCTGTATACTTCGCCGGCTTTTTTATTAGTGATTGCGGTGGTGGCAATATTCTGCTATCTATAGCCGCCACTTTTTTTTGCTTGGCAGTATTGTACAGGAGATGATCATGCCAGAAGGCAAGAATGTTAAGACATTAGGGTTACTGGCACTGGCCGGTGTGACACCTTATCAGGAAGCGGTCGGGGAAGAGTATATGAACCCGAAGCAGCTCGAACATTTTCGCAAAATTCTTGACGCCTGGCGCCAACAACTGCGTGAAGAAGTTGACCGCACTAAAACCCATATGGCCGATGAAGCAGCTAATTTCCCTGATCCGGTAGACCGGGCGGCGCAGGAAGAAGAGTTCAGCCTGGAATTGCGGGCACGTGACCGTGAACGTAAGCTATTGAAAAAAATTGAAAAAACCTTACAGAAAATTGAAAACGACGATTTCGGTTTCTGTGATACCTGCGGTATTGAAATTGGCATCAAGCGGCTGGAAGCAAGGCCAACAGCGGATCAATGTATTGATTGTAAAACGCTGGCTGAGATTAAAGAAAAGCAGTTAGGCGGCTAGTCGCAGCCACTGTGACAACATTAAGCACCCTGAGTACGCCAACAGCCGTTGCTGTTGGCCGATTCGCTCCCTCCCCTTCCGGCCCCCTGCATTTTGGCTCTTTGCTGGCTGCGGTTGGCAGTTATCTGTACAGCAAACAGCACGCCGGTAAATGGCTGCTGCGGATTGAAGATATCGACACGCCAAGAGTCAGTCCGGGCGCCGACAGCAGCATAATGCATACGCTGGAGCAGCATGGCCTGCTGTGGGATGGTGAGGTTATTTATCAGAGCCAGCGCACTGCCCGCTACCAGGAAGTCTTTAACCGGTTTCAGCAGCAAGGCTTGCTGTATGGTTGTCAGTGCAGTCGCAAACAAATTAACGCCGCGGGCGGTCTGTATCCGGGCACCTGTTCGACATTGAACCTTTACAGTAAAACCCGCGCGGCTGCGCCGTTAAGCTGGCGCCTGCGGGCGGCAGGCGTGGCTTGTCACTTTACCGACTGCCTGCTTGGCCCGCAGCAGATAGCTCCGGCGCTGGCCCGGGAAGATTATATTCTGTTGCGCCGCGACGGCTTATTCTCCTATCAGTTGGCCGTCGTGGTGGACGATCTGGATCAGGGGGTAACCGAAGTGATCCGCGGTGCGGATTTACTCAGTATGACCCCTCGTCAGCAGCATTTATTTCAGTTATTGGGGGCAGCGGAGCCGGTTTATGGTCACTTACCGTTGGCGGTTACCGCACCAGGTTTTAAACTGAGCAAGCAGAACCATGCGACGGCGCTCAGCAACTGGCCTGCCTGCTACACTATGGCCCGCGCACTGGCGATATTAGGGTTGGTTTTGCCGGCTGAATTACAACAGGCTCCGGCAGCAGAGCAGTTAACGTATGCGCTTGCCAACTGGTGCCCGGCCGATATTCCGGCAGCACGGGAAGTATTAACCAGCGATTTTGGCTGATTTTAGCCAGATTAATTCTTTTTTGTCGTCTGCTGCGGTATTATTAGCCGTTTTTTTTATTCAGATGCCAATGCCATCAGCCCGACTGGCAAGTGCTCAGGAGAGATATCATAATTTCGCGTGTGTTAGATTTCTGCCGCAGAACCCTAAGCGGCAAGCCTCAGGGCGACAATAAAAGTAAGCCGGTTGCTGCCAGAACAGTTGCAGCAGCAGCGCCTATGGCCCAGGCGGCTGCAAGCTCAGTATTGCCACCGATGCAGGTGATTACCCGCGACCAGCACAGTGTTTCACGGCGCGATATCAGCCCAAGTGCGCTGAAAGTTCTGTATCGGCTGAAAGATGCCGGCTTCGAAGCTTATTTAGTAGGCGGCTGTATTCGCGACTTATTACTGGGGTTAAAACCAAAAGATTTTGATGTAGTCACTAATGCCCATCCGGAGCAGGTAAAGCAGGTATTTCGTAACTGTCGCCTGATTGGCCGGCGCTTCAGGCTGGCGCATGTGGTGTTTGGCAGGGAAATTATTGAAGTCGCCACCTTTCGCGGACATCACAGCGGTGCTGACGACGAAGAAAATACCGCCCCGAAACTGAAAACTGCCAGTTTAAGCGACCATGGTCAGATTTTACGTGACAACGTCTACGGCACGATTGAAGAGGACGCTGAGCGCCGTGATTTTACCATTAACGCGCTGTATTATTCGGTAAAAGACTTCGCCATTTACGACTTTGCCAATGGTATGCGGGACATTGCCGCCCGGCGGATTGAACTGATTGGCTCAGCTGAGGTGCGTTACCGGGAAGACCCGGTACGGATGCTCAGAGCCATCCGTTTTGCGACCAAGCTTAATATGGAAATCGCTCCCGACGCATTAACACCTATCAGTCAGTTAGCGGTGCTGTTAAAAAATATTCCGGCGCCGCGCTTATTTGACGAGCTGGTCAAAATGCTGATGGCGGGAAAAGCGTTTGACAACTTTATGTTGTTGCGTGATACCCGCATTTTAAAACAATTGATGCCGCAGCTGGACAAAATACTGAAGCAGGAACCGGAAGGTAAAGCGTTTAGTCTGGTTACCCGGGCGCTGCAGGACACCGACCAGCGGGTTGCTGTCGATAAACCGGTGACCCCGGCCTTTATCTTCGCCGCTATGCTGTGGTATCCGGTAGAGCTGCGCAGCCAGACCCTGCTGATTGAAAGTGGCCTGAATGAAATTGATGCTCTGAATATTGCAATGACTGAAGTGCTGGACGATGTGCAGCGCACCATCGCTATTCCAAAACGTTTTAGTTTAACGATGCGCGATATCTGGGCGCTGCAATCCCGGCTGACCAAACGCAGTGGCCGCCGCGCTTTTAAAATGCTGGAACAAACTAAATTTCGTGGTGCCTTTGACTTTCTGCAACTGCGAGCACAGGCTGAGGGCGGCAGCCTGACCGAGCTGGCCAGCTGGTGGCAGCAATTTCAGTTTGCCGACGATGCTGAAAAACTGGAACTGATCAACAGTCTGGGCCGTGAGGGGCAGGACAGGCCCAAACGCCGGCGTAATAACTATAAACGTAAGCGCAGCAGCACCCCCGATGCCTGAACAGCAGTTGGCACATCAGCCTGCGCCAGCGCAGATGGCTGAGCATGAAGTCTATCTGGGGCTGGGGGCAAATTTGGCCAACCCGGTATTACAGCTGCAAAACGCCATCAGCGCGCTGCATACGCTTGAGCAAAGCACTCTGGTGGCTGTATCAGGCTTATATGGCTCGCGACCTATGGGCCCGCAGGACCAGCCTGACTACGTTAATGCGGTGGCTAAGATCCACACCCGGCTTACGCCGCTGGCATTGCTCGACGCGCTGCAGCAAATTGAGCAACAGCAGGGCCGGCAGCGTAAAGCCAAGCGCTGGGGACCACGCTCGCTGGATCTGGATATTTTACTGTATGCCAACCACACTATTGCTTCAGAGCGTTTAACAGTGCCGCATTATGGGTTAACGCAGCGTGAGTTTGTGTTGTTTCCGCTGGCCGAAATTGCCCCAGAGCTGATACTGCCCTGTGGCACACCGTTACAGACATTGCTTAAGCAGGTGCCGTTAAATGGCCTGGAAAAACTAAGCGAACCCTGCAGCGGCTAACTTGCAGCTGCCGGCACTTTGTGCGATCTTGCGCACCCGTAATCAATGGTCGGATGAGAACTTTATGGCTAAGATCACCACAGCAGTACTGCAAAAGATGAAGCAGCAGGCTGATAAAATCACCATGCTGACAGCTTATGATGCCAGCTTCGCCAAGTTGTTTGCCGAGCAAGGCGTTGATGTGCTGTTAATTGGCGACTCGCTGGGCATGGTGTTGCAAGGTCATAGCGATACGCTGCCGGTGACGGTGGCCGATATTGCCTACCATACCAAAAGCGTGCGGGCCGGTGCGCCTGAAGCGTTTGTTATTGCCGATTTACCATTTATGAGTTACGCCACAGCCGAGCAGGCAATGCAAAGTGTTACCCCGTTAATGCAGGCCGGCGCCAATATGGTGAAACTGGAAGGCGGTGATTTTTTACTGTCAACCATTAAAGCCCTGACGGAGCGTGGCGTACCGGTGTGTGGTCATCTCGGCCTTACCCCGCAGTCAGTGCATATTTTTGGCGGTTACAAGGTGCAGGGTAAAACCGAAGCTGCCGCCGAGGCGATGGTTACTCAGGCCAAAGCGCTGCAGGATGCCGGGGCCCAGCTGCTGGTACTGGAGTGCATTCCCACCCCGCTGGCAAAACGGATCACCGAAGCGCTGCGTATTCCGGTTATCGGCATCGGTGCCGGCAATGTCACCGACGGCCAGGTACTGGTGATGCACGATTTGCTGGGCATAAGCAGTGGCTATATTCCAAAATTTTCCAAAAACTATCTGGCGCAGACCGGCGAGATCAGAAGCGCTATTGCCGCTTACGTCAGTGAAGTAAAAAGCCAGGTATTTCCAGGCGCTGAGCATAGCTTTAACTAAATGAATATTGTCACCACTATTGCTGAGCTCAGAGAGCTTACCGCCAGCTGGCGCCGTGCGGGTCAGAAAATTGCTTTTGTGCCAACGATGGGAAACCTTCATCAGGGCCACCTGCAACTGGTTGATGTTGCAAAAAGCCGCGCCGATAAAGTGATTACCAGCATTTTCGTTAACCCGATGCAATTTGGTCAGAACGAAGATTTAGCCAGTTACCCCCGTACGCTTGAGGCCGACATAGCCGGCTTAACCCGCCACGCTGCCGATGCGGTATTTACCCCTACGCCCCAGCTGATGTATCCGCGCGGGCTGGACGTGCAAACCTTTGTTGAAGTGCCGCAACTGGGCGATTTGCACTGCGGCGCCAACCGGCCGGGCCATTTTCGTGGTGTATCGACTATCGTTTGTAAGCTGTTTAATCTGGTGCAACCCGATATTGCCTGCTTCGGTAAAAAAGACTTTCAGCAATTGGCGATTATCCGCCAGATGGTAACGGATTTATCATTACCAATAGAAATCATAGGCGTTGCCACTGAACGGGCCGGCGATGGCCTGGCGTTAAGTTCACGTAATGGCTATTTAAGCAAAGATGAACGGGCTAAAGCCCCGGCCTTATATCAGGTATTGCAGCAGCTGAAAGCTCAGATAGCTGGCGGCAACCATGATTACCGCGCTCTGGAGCAACAAGCTAAAGCGCAGCTGGCTGTAGCCGGCTTTGTGCCGGACTACGTCAATATCAGCAACCAGCAAAGCTTAACCCTGGCAGTTGACCCGGCTGAACCGAAAGTGATTCTGGCGGCAGCTAAACTGGGTAGCACCCGGCTGATTGATAACCTGGAGCTGTAATTAATGGAATACCTAATGGATTTCGAAATGCACGTAGGCGGCAAGACTCTGAACTGGAGCGCCAGTGCGGCCCATGAGCTTAGTTGTACTAAGTGATTGGGGTTCAGGGATCGCAGCCAACACCCGTGCAGTTTGAAAGACGACAGGTATATTTGGGTTGTCCGATGTGGGCTAATCCACGCTGGAAAGGCAGCTTATTTGCAGAAGATCTCAGCAGCAACGAGTTTCTGACCAGTTACAGCCAGTTTTTTAACACTGTCGAGGGCAATACCAGTTTTTATGCCGACCCGGCAGCCAGCCAGTTGCAGCGCTGGGCCAGCCAGTTGCCAGAACATTTCCGGTTTGTCTTTAAAATACCCCGTCGCTTCAGCCACCAGTTAGCAGAGCTGGACCACACCGCCCTGCTGGCATGGTGGCAGCACTTTGCGCCCGTACACCGCTTTATCGGCCTTATTCAGCTGCAATTGCCGGCGACTGCCGGCCCGGCGATGCTGGGCCAGTTAACAACGGTCCTTGAGCTGCTGGGCAATGTGGTGCCGCTGGCTGTAGAAGTGCGCCATCCGGCGTTTTTTGATAAAGCGGAACATGAGCTGGCATTAAATCGCCTGCTGCAGCGTTATGATGCTGAACGGGTGGTACTCGATAGCAGGGCGTTGTTTTCCGTGGCGGCCAGCAGCGCGGCATTGCTGGATGCCCAGGCCAAAAAGCCGCGCTTACCGGTGCATGCTATTTGTCTGAGTTCCCGGCCGATGCTGCGTTTTATCGGCACCGATGATTTGGATTTGAACCGCCGGTTTTACGCCCCATGGCTGGCTAAAATTAACAGCTGGCTGGCGGAGGGGAAAAGCCCTTACTGCTTTTTCCACACCCCGGATAATACCCTGGCGCCACAACTATGCCGCCAGTTTGCCCGGGACTTACAACAGGCGCACCCTGTGCTAGGGGCCTGGCCTGGCGAGCAGCAAGCCCAGCTGGGTTTGTGGTAGCAGTAGAGCAAACCACCCAACCACCCAGCCAGCCAGCCACAACGTTATTCCAGCACAAACCCGCTATCAGTTAGCGATATTTTCATGCTGATTTAAGCAGAGCCGGTATTATTCCGATTAACCGGGTTGGGTTGGACTATGTTCTGCAATCGCAACCCCCAGCAACAGCCAGAAAATACCTACCAGAAAACCTGCAGCAACGTCGCTGGCATAATGGACACCAAGCAACATACGGCTAAAACCCACCAGACAGATAAGCACAGCAGCCCAGTAAACAACTTCAAACCGACGACGCCGGGTATCGAGATCTCTGGCAATAATGTAAGCAAGAAACCCGTACACCGCCATGGCACTGGTAGAGTGGCCACTGGGGAAGGAATGGGTAACTTCAACAATATCTGTTACAACCTCTGGCCGGGGACGGGCAAGTACGTATTTGCCAACATAAGTGGTAATTTGTGAGCCAATAATTGTCAGCCATAATGGCGCGATTAGCGACGTGCGACGATGCGCCCACAGCAAACCCGTTGTGACAATGGCTACCGCTACCAACACCGGTGAGCCACCCAAATCAGTCAGCCAGCTGAAGGCTGTTATCAGTTGCTCAGTTCGTAGCACAGTGAGTTGCTGATTAAGCCACTCGTCGAGCAACACCAGCTCTTCTGCTTCCAGTAATTCTTCAATCAGGCCACCAAAGAGTGCAGCAATATACAACGCAGCGATCAGCATAAGTGTCAGCGGCAGGCCGCTGAAGTGATGTGGTGTTAGCCTGGCTTTTACTACCCGGAACGTTTTTGGATAGGCTTGTTTAAACCTTAAGCTCAAGCCGGCAACCCCCTCTCGCGCCCGGATTTGCCTGACCGCTGTTGCAGAGCTGCCGGCAAGCCGGTTAAGCCCCTTCAGCCCGAACCAGCTTACAAAACGCAGGATGATTATAATAGCCAACAGTAGCAACAATACTGATAGTTCGACTGTCATAGATACATGCCTCCTTGCTACTTACTCAACACAAGTATAATTATTCTCAGATCCACAATTAGTGTAGTTCAGCAAACGCATCAGGTCGTGATTAAGACACTGTAGTCAGCATCGGTTGGCCAAACAGTTGAAAGATAGTAAGACATTACCCGGTCTTTGAACCATATATGACTAAACCGCTTATAACTTACATAAATATCGAGCAGGCAATGAGTATTTTTAATATGAAAACCCTATATCTGGCGCTGTTACTGGTTCCGGCTTTCAGTTCAAGCGCCGACACAGCACCAAAGGTCTCTGCCCAGCAGTTTGTTAATCTGCAGCAGGGCGACACTGTTTTTGCCGGATTTCGTCGTGCGCATGCCAAAGGCATTTGTATCAGCGGTGAGTTTCATGCCAACGGCCAGTTAGCCGCTTATTCAAAGGCCAGTCTGTTTAAAGCCGGTATTACCCCTTTTACCGGCCGTTTATCTATTGCCGGCAGTAACCCAACGGCACCTGATCTAAAGTCGCCGGTACGCAGCATGGCGCTGAGTTTTGCCAGCAGCAGAACCGAGCAATGGCGGCTGGCGATGAATACACCGCCGGTGATGGCCGTTGCCGATCCCCACAGCTTCTACCAGCAAATACTGGCCATTAAAGCCGGTCCGGCGGCAATACAGCAGTTTTTTGCTGAGCATCCTGAGAGTAAAGAATTCCGCGCCTGGGCAGCACAATATCAACCAACCGGCAGCTATGCCGCAGAAACCTATCACAGCATTAATGCGTTTTATCTAGTTAACGCTACTGGCGAACAGCAGGCGGTGCGCTGGGCGATGCGACCAACAATTGCTGTCACGGCCGGTGCTTTAGATGGCAACGATGCGCTACAGACAGAAATTGCCAACCGGATTGCTGGCGGACCTGTGGTATTTGACTGGGTTTTCACTCTGGCAGAGCCGGCAGACGATGAAAATAATCCGACTAAAGCCTGGCCTGATAACCGCCGGCAAATAACCGCCGGCCAGCTGGTACTTACCAGTACAACCGCGCAGCTCGAAGGCAACTGCCACGCTATCAACTTCGACCCACTGGTGTTACCCAGTGGCGTCGCCGCCAGCCGGGATCCGATTTTACGAGCGCGCTCTGCAGCCTACGCTGAGTCTTACCGGCGCCGGGCAAAAGAGCAGTTACAAGGTGCACTGGAGGGCAGCAATAATGATTAGCTCAGATCGTTTTTCATTGTCTATGCGGTTGTTTCACTGGGGGATGGCAGCGCTGGTGTTATCGATGCTGGCCGCCGGTTTACTGATGGTAACGTCATTGCAGCCCTGGCAGTTAACGCTGTTAACCATTCATAAAGCGTTTGGGGTTGTCGCCATTTTACTGGTAACGGCAAGGTTGATAAACCGCTTGCGACATAAGCTGCCCGCATTACCGCACGACTTAGCTGACTGGCAGAAAACTGTGGCGAAAGTATCTCATTGGTTACTGTATTTTTTATTGTTTGCCATGCCGGTGTCAGGTTATCTGATGCAGTATTTTGCCGGGCGGCCAATTGATATTTTTGGCTTGCTTCGTCTGCCTGCGGCGCTGCAGGTTGATATCCACCTTTACGCCTTGTTCCGGGAGTTACACAGCTTGCTGGCACTGGCCCTGATCGGCATGATCGCACTACATGTTGGGGCTGCAATGCACCACCATTTTGTTCGCAAAGATGATGTTTTAAAAAGTATGCTCTGAACAACAGGCTATAGCGCTGCTGCTACTTTAGCCACTAAGCGGCCAGAATATCGGTAACAGTGCCATGGTGATCATAAACAGCAGTAAACTTAACGGGCCGCCAACTTTTAAATAATCAACAAAACGGTAGCCGCCGGGGCCCATTACCAGGGTGTTGGCGGCGTGCGACACCGGGCTGGCAAGGCTGGTAGCGGCTACTGCAACCACCATCATCGCGCTTTGGCCATTTACCCCAAGCGCATTGCTCAGCATTAAGCCAATCGGCGCCATAATCAGCACTAGTGCCACTGTGGGTATCACCAGGGTGCCGAGCGCGGTTACCAGATATAAACCCGCCATGACGGCCAGCGGGCCATACTGACCTAACCCTGACTGCACACCACTGGCCAGCCAGGCAGCGGCGCCTGAGTGTTGCATCGCCAGTCCCAATGGCAGCATGCCGGCGATCAGAAATATCGAGCGCCAGTCGATGGCGGCATAGGCCTGCTCCATACTCAGACAGCGACTGGCAACCATTAAGGTAGCAGCCAGAATAGCGGCCAGATAAATTGGTAAAATGCCGGTTACTGTCAGCAAGACCATCAGGCCCATTAAACCGGCAGCAAGCGGTGCTTTGCTGGCATTTACCGGCTTAACCTGTACCGGGTTCATCACAATTAAATGCTCGCTGTCATTTAACTGCGCCAGCCGGGAGCGTGGGCCCACGATCAGCAAAGCATCGCCTGGCTGCAGCAACATGCTGCCAAGTGCGGTGCGATAAGAGCGGCCCTCGCGCCAGATGGCAGCAACTTCCACTTTATAGCGTTTATCCAGTTGCAGGGCATTGACGCTCTGGCCAATGTATTTACTCCGCGGGTGCAGAGTGGCCTCAACCAGTTCCAGTTTACCCTTGGCCAGCAGGTCATGATAGGGCGACATATCATCTAACCGTTCCAGCTCTTTAAAACCACGCAAAATATCGAGGTCTTCTTCCCGGCCCTGGATTAGCAGTAAATCCCCGGCCTCCAGGGTGTCGTCAGAGTGAAACTGCTGAATAATTTCGCCATGACGGAATAACCCCAGTAAGCGGAAATCAAACGCATCACCAAGGCGGTTATCAGCAAAGGTACTGCCAACCAGCGGGCTGTCTGCCGGCAAGCCAAGCACAAACAGCCGTTCTTCCAGTTGATATTGATGTTTTACATCATCGGCAGTTAACGGCAACACAGAGCTGAAGGCCTCCTGCTTTTGCATCCCTTCAATTGCGCTGCGACTGCCCTGTACCAGCAGCTTGTCTCCTGGTGCCAGGGTGACATCGGTCAGCCGGGTATATAAGGTTTTTCCCGGGCGCTTAACAGCCAGCACATTGAGCTGATAATTTTCCCGAAAGCGGTGGTGTTGCAGGATTTCATCATTCAGCGGCCCGTCAGCGGCTACCTCCAGTTCAGCCAAACCACTGGCTGCCAGCAGTTTCTCATGCAGCATCGGTGCTTCACGTTCAATCGTCAGTGAGTTCCAGCTGCGTAGCCGCTCAAAACGGTTAAATTTGCCCTGCGCCAACACGATATCACCGGCTTTGAGCACCGTCTGACGTGATGGCAGGGTAAAGGTTTCCCGGCCCCGGGTTAACGCTATTACCATCAGGCCGACTGTGCTTATCAGCCCTGACTCTTCCAGCGTACGCCCTGCCAGCAAGGACGGCTTTGGTAAACGCAGCGCAAAAATCCGGTCCTGTAAGCCATACTGATCGCTTAAGTTACGACTGCCAGCGAGGCCGGCGCGGCCGGGATCAATTGCCGGCAGCAAATGACGGCCAATAAAGGCAACAAATAACGTACCTGCCAGCAGCACCGGCAGGCCGATAAAGGCAAAGTCGAACAGCTTAAAACCTGGTTGATTATTGTTTTCCAGGGCAATGCTAACCAGTAAATTCGGAGGCGTACCAATCAGCGTCAGCAGGCCGCCGAGCATGGCACCAAAAGCCATTGGCATCAGTACCTTGGCGGGTGCAATGCCACAGCGCCGGGCCGCTTCTACCGTAACCGGCAATAACAACGCCACTACCCCGATATTACTCATAAAGGCTGATAACAAGCCCGCCACCAGCATAATGACGATGATCATCTGAGTTTCGCTCTGGCCCGACAAACGAATAACCCGCCGGCCGATACTGTCAGCAATGCCAGCCCGGGTAAGCCCTTCACTCATAATAAACATGGCCCAGACGGTGATCACCGCCGGGTTACTGAAGCCGCTAACTGCCTCCGCTGGTGATACCAGTCCCAGCAAAGCCAGGGTGCACAGGATGAGCAAAGCAACCACATCCATTCGCAGCCATTCGGTGACAAATAGCACCAGTGCCGTCATTAACAGCAACAGCACCAGGGCAATTTCCAGTGTCATAGCGGCCAGAACACCGTAAGTAGTGGCAGAGCAACCAGCACCACCAGGATTTCCAATGGCAGGCCCAGACGCCAGTAGTCACTGAATTTAAAGCCACCAGGCCCCAGAATAAGGGTGTTATTCTGGTGTCCTATCGGGGTTAAAAAGGCACAGGAGGCCCCGATAGCAACCGCCATTAAAAATGAATCTGCATTTACCCCCAGGGTCATGGCCGCACCGATAGCGATAGGACACATTACTGCTGCCGTCGCGGCGTTATTCATCAAATCAGACAAAAACATGGTTATCACCAGTACCATACCCAGGGCAACGATAGCATTGCCTCGGGCGACATTCTCCATCAATAAGCTGGCTATCAGTTCAGCTGTGCCGGTTGCTTCCATGGCACCGGCTACCGGAATCAGCGCTGCCAGCAGCACAATAACCGGCCAGTCGATACTGGAATAGACCGAACGCGGCGGCACGGTTTTAAATACCATTGACGCCAGCACGCCAAGTGCAAAGGATATCGCTGCAGGCAATAAGCCGAATGCAGCCCCGGCTACTGCGCTTAACATAATAATCCCTGCCAGCGCAGCACGCTTTTTATCAGGTATTTTTAAGTTTCTTTTGGCTAGTGGCACACAGCCATAATCACTGGCAAACTCCAGCACACTTTCGTGGGTGCCTTGCATTAACAATAAGTCACCTGCCCGCATTCTCAGGTTTCGCAGTCTGGACTTAGCCCGGGCGCCATCGCGCGAGACTGCCAGTAAATTAAGATTATAGCGTGAGCGCAGCATTATATTGGTCGCTGAGCGGCCCTGTAAGTTAGATTCAGGCCGGACCACCAGTTCCATTAATACAATATCTTCTGAATTTTGAGTTTTGCTATCATGTGACTTGGTGTCTGGCTTTTTTTCTTCAGTTTGCTTTGTGCTGTTTTTTTTCTGCTCAGCGGGGCCATTACTCTTTGCTGCCTGAGATTCCGGTTTCTGCTGTTCTTCCTCCTCTTTTGCCGGCTTTTCTACCGTTTTGGACTCTTCCAACTCCAGCCCCAGCGTTGAAATCACGGTGCCCAGCGAATCCACCTCGGCTTCCAGCACCAGAATGTCACCGGCCCGGATCACCCGCCCGCCACTGGGCGCATTGATTTTGACATTATTTCGGATCAGGCCAACAATTTGAGCGCCGCTGTCATCAAATTCGCTTTCGATATCGTATAAACGCTTATCGACAATTTTACTCTTTTCGGTGACCCGCGCCTCCGTAAGGTAGGCGCCGGTTTCAAAGCCCTCTGTACCGGCCTGCTTGCGCGCCGGCACTATCCGCCAGGCCAGCACCACAAATATGCAGCCTGTCAACGCTACGGCAATACCTACCGGCGTAAAATCAAACATTGCAAAGCCGGTATTACCCTGTTGTGCCCGAAACCCCGAAACAATTAAGTTAGGCGGTGTACCAATTAACGTTGTCATACCGCCAAGAATAGTGCCGAAGGCCAGTGGCATCAGTACCCGGCCCGGCGGCACATCTAACCGGTTAGCGATCTGCAGCGCAACCGGCATCAGTAACGCCAGTGCGCCAACGTTGTTCATAAAGCCTGATAGCAGAGCGCCAATAGCCACCAGCGCAGCCAGGCTGACCATCAGACCGGCATTTTTGGGCATAGCCAGGCGGGCCAGCACATCTACCGCCCCAGATCGCTGTAAGCCGGCACTTAATACCAGCACACAAGCGACCGTAATAACGGCTGGATGGCCAAAACCGCTGAAGGCGATAGCAGGCTCAATAACGCCGGTCAGCACACAAGCCAGCAGCGCAGCAAGGGCTATCATGTCATGACGCCAGCGGCCCCAGAGAAACATCGCAACGGTGACCAGTAAAATCAGAACAATAATGCTTTGCGGCACGGTCATAAGGGCTCTTTCTTAGTTAATCGTCGTTTTAACGGTTGTTGCCGCTTGCGTGTGCTGCAATTTTCTCAGTACAGCCGTGGCCGAAACTTTGCCGCATCTATAATGGCCCATAAATGGGCAATTGCAGCAATAATGGCCGGTATAATCAGCCACCAAAGCGCGTAGCCAGCCGCACAAACCACAAAAAACAGCAATGCGGCCAGGATGCGCCCCTGCACCAGCTGCCCCAGGCCTGGTACAAAAATATTACAAAGAGCCGCTATAACGTTCCCTCCGGAACCCTGTCCTGACATAGTACTCTCCTGTTCTGTTTAATCTTGACAATACACAGCGCGCACGCTGGCGCTGCCTATTGTTTAAGGGTAGCAATAAATTGTTGCGATTCGCTAATCGCTTTATTCATGTTACTGATAAGTTTAGTGATATCCCGTTCAATACTGGCAAACTCATTGCGAAGCGCGCCAATCGCCTGCGCATTTAGATTATGTTTCAGATACAAGCTATTGTCTCGCAGGCTATCGAGCACCGGTGCCATTGAGCTCTCGGCCTGGCGCATAGTGTTAAGTAATTGCTGGTACTGGCGTTGGGTCGATTTCAGCTTAGCTGCACTTTCCTGCTTCAGCTTGGCGTTACTGTACATATCCAGTTCTTCCTGCCACTCATCAAACAGCGCCTCTGCCACATCTTCAATACTGTTTATCCGCTCTGAAACCAGGGCTGCCGCTTCACTGCAGTCCTGATACTGTTCATTGGTTTGTTCGTACTGTTTCTGTAAGTCACCACCATCAAACTGAATCAGGGTACTGAACTGCTCCAGTGCCGATTTAAACTCCTGCTGGGCGTCCTGCTGGGCATCCTGTGCTTTATCAACCCGGTCGGCCAGAATATCGCGCTTATGAACGCCCACTTTCTCCATCGTGGAGTAGTAGGCGCTCTGGCAACCTGTGAATAATAACAATGACATAACTAATATTAGTATACGCATAAGTGTTCCTTAAGTTGGTATGGGCCAGACTGTCCTTTACTACACCGACAATAGCAATTCATCATTAGTTTACAACATAAATACCGAAATAATGTCACAGATCAAGCTATAAGCTGGCAGCGGGCTATACTCTGTAGCGAAAATATTTAAAAGGAATTTGTCTTGCTTAAACAGCTTTTCGGCGTAGCTCGGATTAACTTTCTGAGCCTGACCCTGGTATGTATAGCCCTTGCTGCCGGCGCCAGCTGGCAAGCCGGCCATCCGTTATCGCCTGGCGTGCTGATGCTGGTTACTGCTATCGGATTATGCGCCCATATAAGTGTCAATGCGCTGAACGAATACCTTGATTTTAAATCCGGCCTGGATTTTCTTACCAATCGCACACCGTTTAGTGGGGGCAGTGGCACCCTGGTGACCCATCCGGGGGCCGCTCATCTTGCCCTGCTGCTGGGTATCGTCAGCATGCTGCTGGTTATTGGCGGTGGTTTGTATCTGAGTTATCAGCTGAACTGGCAACCATTACTTATTGGGATACCCGGTGTACTGCTGATTTATGGCTACACCCGGCACATTAACCGCTGGCCACTGCTCTGTTTGCTGGCCCCGGGTATTGGCTTTGGTATTTTTATGACGCTGGGCAGCTACTGGGTACTTGCCGGCAATATAAGTGCTGCGGCGTGGCTGCTGGCAATGATTATCACTTTGCTGGTAAGTAATTTATTACTGCTAAACCAGTTCCCGGACGCAGAGGCAGACCGTCAGGTGGGCAGACGCCATTTACCCATCGTGATTGGCCGGCGCCATAGCGCCAGTGTCTATACCCTGCTGTTATTACTCAGTTATCTGGTGTTGATTTTAGGCGTATTGAGTGGAATTTTGCCCTGGCAATGTTTACTGGCGCTGTTAAGTCTGGCGCTGGTAGCAAAGTTGCTACCGGGGCTATTCCGCTTTGCTGACAAACCGCAGCAACTGCAGCCCTATCTGGGAATGAATGTGTTGCTTTGTCATCTTTACCCACTGCTGCTGCTGACCGGGCTGCTCTGGGCCGGGCCCGTCTGACACTAAGGCCAACCAATGCTATAAAACATTATTTAAGGGGTTGCAATCAGCTAGTCGGCGTCGCAGTTAATCAGCCAATTGACTATTGCATTGGTGTAGCTCATTTTGCAGCTGAAAAAACTGTTCAAACTCTGCTGGTACAACATAGTTCAATTCAGCTGGCTGACCTAGCATTGCGCGTTTACTTCGCCAATCCTGCAACAGATTCGGGTAAATCTCATCGAAGCGGGCACTTTCTTCAGCCGACAACACCTCCTGCTGTAATAGCTTACGTAGCGGATAATGCATGTTAGCAAGCTGCGGCATCACCTCTAATGATAAGTGTACATAAGCAAGGAGTAATATTTTTGTATCTGTGATCTGATCTGTTATTGCTGCAGCGTGCTGCGGACTGGCTGTTAACTGCCGATTTAAATCAAGTAATTCAATTAAATAGCTTCTAACTAGTAGCGATATAAAGGCTCCGCCGTAACCATGCAGGGCAGCTTGCTCTGCCCAGTAACGCCCCTGTGCCAGCGCCGAGTGATCGAGCTGTATTGAAGTTTGCTGCTGAGCTGGCCTTTTATACTGCTGAAACTCGGCATAGTTCAGATACTTTTCAGCCAGCATCCGCATCGCATTCACATCAGCCGCTTGTGCTTGTTGCAACAACTCGTCCATTTTCAGGCCTTGATAGTAGCTGTTACGCAAGTCGGCTGACAATTCCTGTTCAAACCAGATTATAAACTGCTCTCTTGCAGGATGATTTTTCAGTTGGTTAGCGAAGGTTTCACAGTTTTGGGGGGTAGCAGGCGCAGTTTCCACTGGCTGTTCTGGTGACAACGCAGCAGATGAACCGGTTGCCGGGAGTTGGCGTTCCTTATCTCGCTCACTGAGATTATTAGCGGGAGTGGCTGCAGTGCCTGGCTCTGCTCGTTGCAGTTTTCTATCGGCAGTCGGCTGATCGGGCCAATAGCCCACGTATAGCACAACTACTGCAATGGTAAAAATAGCAATTACGTAGTTGCGGCGGGATTTGTTCACCATGGCTGTCAACCTGCTGTCGTTTTAGCCAACTGCAATAACTTCGGATAAAACTCTTTATTTTGCTGGGCTATCTGATCCTGCTCCACCAGCACATCATGCAGAATTTGCTCAGTGGTCAGCGGGTTAGCCAACACTACCCTAAATACAATGGTTTCCTGGCGATCATATACGGCCGGGGTTAAGCGGGTACGTGAAACAAATGACTTACCCTCTTCCCGTTGCCGTTTCTGAATAAATTTAGTCAGGCCGTTTAACAGCTCGTTAAACTGCTGGCGCTGCTCGCTGCTGGCAACTGCCATGGCTTTTTGCACCTGCGCCGGCACATAACGATAGGTCAGTAAACACAGCTCTGGCGCGGTAATCAGCTCAAAGTCAATATTATGCTCAATTAACATGGCAAAATAGCGGGCTTTTTCCAATGAGCGGTTTATCAGAATTTCATAGCCATCGCGGCCAATCACCTGCAAACAGGCATGCACCAGCATCGCCATACCGGGGCGTGAGCCTTCCAGGGTCTGACTGCCTAAATCTTTCGAGCCTTTACGCAGAATATACTCGGCATGATGCTCAATGGCATGGGCCGATGACGGATGCTTAAACACCACCATGCCGGCACCCATTGGCACATACATTTGCTTATGTGCATCAATGGTTACTGAATCGGCCCGCTCAATGCCGGCCATTAAATGGCGGTACTGATCAGATAGTAAAGTTGCACCGCCCCAGGCAGCGTCGACATGAAAATGACACTGAAACTGCTCTGCCAAATCGGCCAGCTGATTAAGCGGGTCAATATTACCGGTCTCAGTAGTGCCCGCCACGCCAACAATGGCCAGTACTTTAATATTTTTTGCGGTCAGTTCAGTCAGCACCTGCTGCATCTGGCTGACATCAACTTTATTGTCAGCGTCCGTTTTCACGCTAACCACATAATCACGGCCAATACCCAGCACGTCGGCCGCTTTGCCTAACGAGTAATGGCCGCGTTCAGAGACAACGATCGCCAGGCCCTCATAGCCATAATGCTTCAGCGCCCGGAATAAGCCTTCTCTGGCAATCCCTTTAAAGTCGCCGTCAGCTTTTAACAGCCGGTTGCGGGCAATCCACAGCGCCGTAATATTAGCGACAGTGCCGCCCGAGCAGAAGGCACCGAGTGAGTGATTGGCACTGTGCATCCACTTTTTATAGAAGTTATCTTTTTCGCCATAAACCAGGTGATGGATCATCCCTAATACCTGGCGCTCCAGCGGGGTAAAAGCTTTGGACGTTTCAATCTTTACCAGATTCTGATTCAGCCCCACCATCATTTTAGACAACGGCAGCACAAAGTACGGCAGCGCTGAGGTCATATGGCCGATAAAACTGGGTGACGCAGTATGCACTGAATGAGCCACCAGTTTTTGCATCATACTTTCGGCATAATCTGAAACAAACTGTGGCGACAGCGGGATTTGATGCGCCTGAAAATCGCGTTCAATTTGCCATAGTGGCTTTTCCAGCGCGACAATACTTTCCCGCAGAAAGCCGGCCAGGTTCTGCGACAGATTCTGTTCAATAATGCTCAGGGTGGAATCCGGCGCCTCGGGTACAGTAAATATACGCCAAAGCGCATCTTCAGAGGCGGCGGCCAGCCGTTTTGTCGGTTCTGTCATGCGTTTTGCTACTCACTGCGCCGAAACAAGCCCCACTTCAGTTATCTGATATCAGATTTCAGACCAGGGCGAAGAAAGGGCCTAACTCTACTGCAACTGCTAAAAAATGTCTGCAAAAATTTCAATAGTACAAAGATACTAGCTGCGCAGACCGACACCGCGGTTGATTAAATACAGCGAAAAACTGAACATCACCACGATAAAACTAAGCACTACTGCCAATGCCAGCAACAGGCTGACATCGCTGATGCCAAGGAAGCCGTAACGAAACGCATTAACCATGTAGACAATCGGATTTAGCGCCGCCACGTTTTGCCAGAACCCCGGCAACAGGGTTAACGAGTAAAATACCCCACCCAGATAGGTCAGCGGTGTCAGCACAAAAGTCGGAATAATACTGATATCGTCAAAGGTTTTGGCATAAATAGCGTTAATTAAACCACCCAGCGCAAACAGCATCGCTGTCAGGATAACGGTAATAATAATAATCGCCAGATTATGGATTTGAATATCAACAAAAAACAGCGACAAAATTGTGACGATAATCCCGACCAGAATGCCGCGGGCCATACCACCACCAACATAACCCAGCACAATCAGGTAGTTCGGGACCGGCGCGACCAGCAGCTCTTCGACATTGCGCTGAAACTTGGCGCTGAAAAACGACGAGGCCACATTGGCATAGGAGTTAGTGATAACCGCCATCATAATCAGCCCGGGGACGATAAACTCCATATAACTGAAGCCGCCCATATCACCAATTCGTGAACCGATTAAACTGCCAAAAATGACAAAATACAGGCTCATGGTAATGGCCGGCGGTACCAGGGTTTGCACCCAGATCCGCATAAAACGGGTAATTTCTTTCGTTAAAATACTTTGCAGGGCAATCAGATAACTCGCTCGCATTATTTTGTTTCTCCCCGACCGGTTTCGACCAGTGCCACAAATAGCTCTTCCAGCCGGTTGGCTTTATTGCGCATCGACAATACATTGACCTGCCGCTTGCTCAGCTGCTCAAAAATCGGGTTTAAACCGTCACTCTTTGCCACGTCAACCTCAATACTGTGCTCATCCAGGGTTCGCCATGTCAAATCGTCCAGTTGCAAGCTGGCCGGGTCCTGATCCAAATCGAGAATAAAGGTTTCGATGGTCAGCTTATTCAGCAAGGCTTTCATGCTGGTATTTTCGATAATCCTGCCCTTGTCGATAATGGCGATATTGCGACAAAGTGTCTCCGCTTCTTCCAGATAATGGGTGGTCAGAATAATGGTGACACCGGCTTTATTAATTTTCCGGAGGAACTCCCACATTGAGCGGCGCAGTTCGATATCAACACCCGCTGTCGGCTCATCCAGGATCAAAAGCTTAGGTTCATGCATCAGGGCACGGGCGATCATCAGCCGCCGCTTCATGCCGCCTGACAGCTCCCTGGCCCGGGCATGGCGTTTTTCCCACAACCCCAGCTGCCCTAAATACTTTTCTGCCCGCTCCAGCGCCAGCTTTTTCGGCACGCCATAATAACCTGCCTGATGCACTACGATTTGCAGCACGGTTTCAAACTGGTTGAAATTAAATTCCTGCGGCACCAGGCCCAGCTGGCTTTTTGCCTGCTCCAGCTGACTGTCGATATCAAAGCCAAACACACTGACACTGCCACTGCTTTTGTTCACCAGTGAGGTTATCACCCCGATAGTGGTACTTTTACCGGCCCCGTTCGGGCCCAGCAAGGCGAAAAAGTCACCCTGCTTCACCTGTAAATCAATACCGCTTAACGCCACAGTGCCACTTTTATAGACTTTATGTAACGCTGAAATATCTAATGCCAGACTCACTCACCCTCTCCTGTCTCTGCTTTATTGCCGGTATCAGACGTTGGCCGCTCGCCGCCATAGCCCCAGCGGGCAGTCAGCTGCTGCGCTACCCCAAGCTGGTCTAAAATACGGGCAACCATAAAGTCGACTAAATCGCTGATTTGCTGTGGCTGATGATAAAATCCCGGCGCAGCCGGCATAATAGTCACGCCAAGCCGGGCCAGCTTCAGCAGGTTTTCCAGATGAATCGCACTTAGCGGCGATTCACGCGGCACTAAAATCAGCTTGCCGCCCTCTTTAATGACCACATCAGCCGCCCGCTCTATTAAATTGTCACTGGCACCACAGGCAATTGCTGCCACTGTGCCGGTCGAGCACGGGCAAATCACCATCTGTTTTGGCGCTGCAGAACCCGACGCTACCGGCGAGAACCAGTCATCCTTGCCATAAACCGTCAGCTGATCCGCAGCGCAGTTAAATAAGGCTTGCAGCTGCGCGGTGCACTTATCGGGTGCACCAGCCAGTTTAATATTATGCTCAGTAGCAAACACCACCCGGGCGGCACTGGAAATCAGCAAATGCACCCTGATCCCTTGCTGCAACAGCAACTCCAGCAGGCGCCAGCCATAGGGTGCTCCTGACGCACCGGTAAAGGCTAAGGTTATTTCCCGCATGGTTACTCCCATTTGCGCGCCAGCGCGCTAATCAGCTTATCGTGAATGCCGCCAAAGCCGCCATTACTCATAATGACGATGTTATCACCCTTTGCTGCCTGTTCGACCAGTAAACCGACCAGCGCCTCAATATCATGCGATAAAACGGCTTTCGGGCTTAAACTGCGGGTCAGGGCGTCGAGCGACCAGTTGGCATTGGCCGGCTCATATAAGTACACTTTATCGGCAATGGCTAACGACACCGGCAATGCCGCCTCGTGCACGCCCATCCGCATTGTATTGGAGCGCAGTTCCAATACGGCGATTAACCGGCCCTGGCCCACTTTATTTCGCACCCCCTGCAAGGTGGTGGCAATGGCTGTCGGGTGATGGGCAAAATCATCGTACACCTTAATACCGGCAATCTCGGCTTTAAGCTCCATCCGCCTTTTCGGCGCGACAAACTTTGACATTGCTTCCAGCGCGACGGCTACCGGCACACCGGCATGACGGGCAGCAGCTATCGCCATTACCGCATTATCGACATTGTGCTGGCCTCCCAGCTGCCAGTGCAGCTCACCTTGTAGCTGCTGCCGGTAATAAAGTTTAAAAGCGCTACCATCGTTGTTAATCAGCTCTGCCCGCCAGTCCTGGCCGTAGCTCTGCCGCTCGCTCCAGCAGCCCATGGCCAGGGTCTGACTGACCGCTTTGGTATCTTCCGGCGATAACACCAATCCATTGGCCGGCACCATTCGCAATAAATGATGAAACTGGCGTTGAATGGCTGCCAAATCAGGAAAAATATCGGCGTGATCGAATTCCAGATTATTAATGACCAGAGTGCGGGGCCGGTAGTGAACAAATTTTGACCTTTTATCGAAAAAGGCGGTATCGTATTCATCCGCTTCAATCACAAAAAACGGTGACTCGCCAAGCCGGGCTGAAGTATCGAAATTTTGCGGCACGCCACCAATCAGAAACCCGGGCTTCAAACCGGCGGCTTCTAATATCCAGGCCAGCATGCTGCTGGTGGTGGTTTTACCATGAGTGCCTGCGACGGCCAGCACCCAGCGATCCTGCAACACTTGTTCAGCCAGCCACTGCGGGCCCGAGGTATAGCGCAGGCCACGGCTCAGCACATATTCCACCGCCTCATTACCGCGTGATAACGCATTACCAATAATCACCAAATCCGGCTCAGGGCTGAACTGGCTGCTGTCATACCCTTGCACCAGACCGATACCCAGTTCAGTCAGCTGTTCACTCATTGGCGGATAGACGTTCTGATCGGCACCGGTAACCTGATGCCCCAGCGCTTTGGCAATAGCGGCAATACCGCCCATAAAGGTGCCACAAATACCTAAAATATGAATATGCATCAGTTATTTCCTGCCTGTGCAGGCCCGTTAGTCACAGAAAAACAGATAAAACTACGATCAAAACTGCAATTTAACAATAAATTCTTTAAAATAGCCCGACCCTACAACTTTACTACAGCAATAAAAGGAATAACAAAATGCGCCGTATTTCCCCGGTACTGCAGCAGGACGGAGTCGAACCTGATTTAATAGCCCTGCTTAAAACTATTCTGGCCGCCTGTCGCGAAATCGCTTTTCGGGTCAGCCAGGGTGAACTTGCAGGGGTATTAGGTTCTACCCTGGGTGAAAATATTCAAGGGGAAACCCAAAAAAAACTGGATATTATTGCCAATGAATTACTCAAAGAAGTGATCCTGGAAACCGGCGTAGTCAAGGCAATCAGCTCAGAAGAAGAAGACACTATTGTTGCCGGCAACCCGCACGGCAAATATCTGGTGACCTTTGACCCGCTTGATGGCTCATCAAACACTGACATTAACAGCTTAATTGGTACCATTTTCTCTATTTTGCCTGCCGATCCTGACAAAGCGCCTGACGACAGCAGCTTATTTTTACAGCCAGGCACGGCACAGGTTGCAGCAGGCTATGTGCTGTATGGTCCGTCTACCATGTTAGCCCTGACTACCGGCCACGGCACCCGCCTGTATACCCTGGACAACACCTATGGTGGATTTTTGCTGACTGAAGACCAGGCCGCCATTCCCAAATACACCACTGAGTTCGCCATCAATATGTCGAATCAGCGCTTCTGGCAGGAGCCGATGCAGCGTTACGTTGCAGACTTGCTGCTGGGCAAAACCGGTCCGCGGGGCAAAAACTTTAATATGCGCTGGATAGCTGCCATGGTAGGTGATGTGCATCGGGTACTATGCCGCGGCGGGATATTTGCCTATCCCCGCGACAGTAAGGATCCGCAAAAGCCTGATAAATTGCGACTAATGTATGAAGCCAATCCAATGAGCTTTCTGGTAGAACAGGCAGGGGGGGTAAGCTCAACCGGCTACCAGCGGATAATGGACATCGTGCCGACCGATATCCATCAGCGGGTAGCGGTTATTCTGGGCTCAAAACATGAAGTGGAAACCTGTATTGGTTATCACAAAGCGTAGCCATTTCTATTGCCGGCGCTATAATAGGCGCCATTTTTAACGAACTTAATTGTGAACCTAAGGACCAGACCATGAGCTTAAGCGATGTTGCAGCAGGTAAGAATCTGCCAGATGAAATTAACGTTATTATTGAAATTCCGGCTAATGCCGACCCGATTAAATATGAAGTAGATAAAGATACCGGCACCGTTTGGGTTGACCGTTTTATGTCAACGCCAATGTTTTATCCCTGCAACTACGGTTTTGTTAACCATACTTTGTCACTGGATGGCGACCCGGTAGACGTATTGGTCCCTACCCCTTATCCACTGGTTCCGGGCGCAGTTATTAAATGCCGGCCGGTTGGTGTATTAAATATGTCAGACGAAGCGGGTGAAGACGCTAAAGTTATTGCCGTACCGGTAAGTAAACTGACTAAGCTGTATGACCATATTCAGGACATCAATGACGTGCCTGAGCTGTTAAAGCAACAAATTCAGCACTTCTTTGAGCGTTATAAAGAACTGGAACCGGGCAAATGGGTTAAAGTCCTTGGCTGGGGCGACGCGGCAGCTGCCAAAGCTGAAATTATGACGTCGTTTGAGCGCGCGAAGAAATAACCACCGGTTTTCTGTGATTAAAGCTAAAAATAAAGCCGCAATATGCGGCTTTATTTATTGGTTATGCCGGATTCAGCGGCTTTATCAGTATTGTTTTCCGCTAGAAATACCAGCAATTGCGCGGCGGACATCGGTTTGGCGAACAGAAATCCCTGCATCTCATCACAGCCCATAGCGGCAACCGCCTGTTGCTGCGCCTCGGTTTCCACCCCCTCAGCAATCGTTGACAGGCCAAGCCGTTTACCCAGGTTAATAATGGTTTGGGCAATCACTTCGCCGGCAGGCTCAGTAACCTCTCGGACAAAAGCACGGTCAACTTTAATCCGGTCCAGCGGTAACTGCTGCAGATAACTCAATGACGAGAAACCAATACCAAAGTCATCAATTGCAACTTTAATACCGGCATTTTTAAGTTTCTGCAGAGCATCAATCACAATCTTCGGTTCGTCCATCACGACCGACTCGGTGATCTCAAGCTCTAACAAGGCAGGGTCGATATTATAACGGTTAACGCAATCGATCACTGTCTGGACAAAGTGATGGTTTCTGAACTGCGGCATGGAGACGTTAACGGCAATGCGCAAATCACTATAACCCTGGGTAGCCAGATGTTTAATTTGCTGACATGCCTGCTCAAGTACCCAAGTGCCAATTTCAACAATCAACCCTGAATACTCTGCCAGCGGAATAAACACCGCAGGTGAAATATACTGACCATCAGCAACCGGCCAGCGCAACAGCGCCTCCATGCCAACCACCTGTTTACTGCTTAATGATACTTGCGCCTGATACCATAGTTCGAGTTTATCACGACTGAAATCACTGCGTAGTTTACGCAGCAGTGACAAACGTTCAGCCATTTCATCTTCCATTTCCGGTTGATAATACTGGTAACTCTGACTGATACTTTTTTTAGCTTTATTCAGCGCGATGTAAACATGTTTTAAAATGGTCAGGCCTTGCTCAGCAGAGTCAGTCAGCCGGCACAGGCCAAAGGTTGCATTGACCTGCAACGCATGCTCAGAAGCCTGGAAGGGCTCGTTGAATACTTCTTCTAACCGCTCTGGTGTCAGCTCATGAGCCGGCCCGACTAAGCCAAATACATCTGCGCCAATCCGGCCCAACTGGCTACTGGTACCAAAAAAAGCAATCAGTCGCAGGGTCAGGGCTATAAGTAACTCATTGCCGACATCCTGACCGAGACCATCGTTTACATCAGAAAAATGATCAATATCCACTAATACCGCAACCATCCCTTCGGCATCGAATCGCCGGGTATCCTGCAGGATCTGAATGAACTCGTTGCGGTTAGGTGTTTTAGTCAGCGGGTCAATATAAGCAGCATGCTTCAGCTGCTGAAACAGCGTCACATTTTCATAACCAATAGAAATGTTGCTCAGAAACACTTCTATCAGCTGGCGGTCGAATGCCTCAATCGGCCGGTTGGTTTCGATATAAACCGCTGCACAATGTCTGTCGCTGCCCAGGTACAATACCGTATCCTGCTGGCCAAAAATATTTTGGCGCTGACTTAAACATAAATTAATCTGCTGGACTATTCGTGGATTATCTAACTTATCCAGCTGGCATTTAATAAAAGGCGCATAGTGGCCTGCTGCACCGAGCACATAAATTTTGTCACTGGTACTGCCATCGTCTTCAATTTGAGCGCACAGTACCCCTTCAGCATGCAAGCCAATTAGCGACGCAATCTGGGTTACCACGCCTTCAGAAAATTCATGCAGGGAATGCTGCTCCAGCAAATTAGCGCCGGCATTAATAATTTTTTGCAAACCAATCCGGTTCTGATTGATAGTGCGAATTTGCTGATAGGAACGAATTGACGCAATGATAGCGGTGACTAACTTGCCACGGGTTAGCTCAGTTTTCGTTTTGTAATCATTAATATCATATTCTTTAATAACGCTTTCTTCCGGTGCGTAACCGGGCTGCCCTGTTCTGAGTACGATGCGTAACTCTTCCAGATGCAACTCATCACGGATCCGCTGCACAACTTTCAGGCCCGCGTCATCAGATTCCATTACAACGTCAAGTAATACCATGGCAATATTTGAGTTGTTATGTAAAAACCGTATAGCTTCGTCACCAGAGTAAGCATGGTGAAAATTAAGTTTACGGCCAAGGACAATCAGATCGTTCAGTGCCAGCTTGGTAACGGTATGGATTTCTTCATCATCATCAACGATAAGAATATTCCAGACGCCAACTGCAAGCTCCGGTTCAGGCGAGGGTTGCTCGTCTTCCGCGAAAAACAGAAAATCTTCATCTGTTTCATTCGATTTCATGATTACGCCTTTATCTGTCTCTTGTCTTAAATATACATGCATACGTTAGAAAACAAAAAACGAATTGTCGTTTATTTTTATGTTATCTGACTTTCTTAGCCGCCAGGCCTAAATTTTTGCTGCTACTTGCCGCTACAACAGCTTAATGCCAAGATAACATTTATTACGTTATCAATACCGGATTTATTTTGAGCAAAATAACCTCGGCTTCCGGGCAGCAGCGGCTATTAAAACTGGCGCGTTATCATCTTGGTGCGCCAGTGGCTGGCAAAACTGCTGAAACCCTTGATGAAGCCGGTGCACATGTCACCGACGTTACCCCGGGTAGTGCTAAACATCAGCAACTTGCCGCACGCTCAGGTGCGCCAGACCCCGATGGCGATCTCAACCTGGCACAACGGGTAAACCGCCGCCTGCAAATGCAACGGGAACGTCAGCAGCAGAATCTGGAAAAAATCATGGCAATGGCGCTGGAATATTGTCCGGAGCGGGTCTCTGCGCAGGAAGTTGATCCGGACTGGTTTTCTCAGTATTGCGAATTGGTACTGGATATCTCAAATAGCAGCATGCAACAATTATGGGCCAAAATACTGGCAGGTGAAATCGCTACTCCGGGTCGTTTTTCCCTGAAAACCCTGCAAACGCTGAAACTGATGAGTTTTAAAGAAGCACAAAGCTTGCAGCTGGCAGCCAGTCTCAGTTGTCGCAGCAGACAGGAACAAAGTGGCCGCATTTATTTTGGGTATATCCGTAAACCCTCGCTCTGGCAACTGCTGACAGGGCGGCGGATGGCATTACTTAACTTAAGTCAGTTTGGCTTATCTTATCCGCAAATCCTTAATCTGGTCGACATCGGCATTTTACATAACGTGGAAATTGAAAGTGGTGAACTGCAACCCGGGCAGCACTTCAGCTGGCAGTTTCAGAGTCAAACCCTGGAGTGCACAGCGCTGCAGCGCGGCGTGGTATTACAATATTATAAATATACTGCGGTGGGCACCGAGTTGCTGCCACTGTTAAACAGCCCAACCCATAGTGGTTATTTAGCCACATTGCAGCAGCAACTTGGTGCCGTACTGGCATTTAAATGAGTCATGCTTAGCGGTTGAATCCGGGCTAACCCGGATTTGCGCTGAGAGAAAATCTGGCAAGTAACGTGTCTAACCTCGCGGGTTCCAGTGGTTTAAACACAATATCATCCATGCCCGCCTCTCGGTAACGCTCTATCTCTGCCGGCAGGGCATGTGCGGTGAAAGCAACAATAGGAACCTGCCGGTACTGGGGCATCTGACGTAGTTTTTTAGCAATATCAACGCCAGACATATCCGGCAGCTGAATATCGAGCAGAATCATATCAAAACGCGTTTGAGCACATAGCGAAAAAACCTGAGCCGCAGAAGTAGCGGTATGTAAGACCAGCGGCTTATTTTTCAGCAATACCTGGACGAAAGCCAGGTTTGTTTCATTATCATCAACCACCAGAATATGTTGCTGGTTAGCCGGATTGGGTAGCTGCTCAGCCTTTTTCTGTACCAGGGACAGACAAAACTGCTGACTTGCCAGTACATCTGGCAGGGTTTGCAGCCAGCTTGCAATTGAATCCGGTGGCGCGAAATATAGCACTCCGGGCTGTTGCTGCAGACTATGTCGTAGTTTCTGCCAGTCTGAAATATCTGTCGTCGGCGGTAAAAACACTAAGACTATATCAAACACCTTGCTGTGAATTAACTGCTCCAGTTCAGCAGGCTTATTACATTTACTAACCTGAGATGCGATGCCATTGAGCGCAACACTTCGCTGTTGTCCCCGCTCCGAATCCGCATCAAAAATCAATAAATGTTGAATGGTCTTTGCGACATGGTGCCGCTCAGTCTGCACCGGAACGGTTAACTGCAGAATACATCCGAGACCATCCAGTGATTGAGAATTGAAAGCGGCGCCTGTTGTCTGAATGGCTTTAAGCAAAGCGACATCGGTGTCACTCCATTGCAACTCTTGCAAATCATCGGTTTTTATCAGCTCGCGGCAATGCGCTGGCAAGCCATTGCCATTGCAACTGGCGGTCAATCGCAATACCGGCTGTTGTTCACTCGGCTGCAATTGAATTGTTACAGCAATTTTGCTGACATCCTCGATCCGCAGACATAGCATAATCAATGCTTGTAACAATGACTGTAATGTTTTCTGACAAATATTTACGGTACAACCCAGGCTGTCTGCATGTTCGTGCCAGTCCAGCGAAATTGCCGCAGTAGGAGCTAATATCTCGTTCAGTTCACTAATATGCTGCCCCAGCCAATGGCCGAGCTGAACCGGCTGCCCCTGGACAACTTTGTCACTGAACTGATAATACCCCGCCAGCAAATGCATTTGCAGTAACCGTTGCAGCTGTCCAGACTGAAGCTGGTCTCTGCGCTGCCACAGCAACATACTTTGCCCAAACCAATGCCGTAACTGACGTTGCTGTAACTGTAGCTCAGTCGTAAGCTGCTGCCGCTGTTGTTCAAGCTCAGTCAGTTGTAAATTAGCGTGTTGCGCCCGTTGGTTTAACTGTTGGACTAATTGCTCTGTCGTCAGCTGCTTGTGATCAAGGGTGGCGGCCAGATCATTGATTACCTGCTGTAACGGTTTTAACACTGCTACCAGCGGTTCAGCAGTCTGGCTGTGTTGCCGGGAATTTTGTAACCGCCGGCAATAGTGGGCTAACAGTTCTACATCAGTTGCCAAACGCAGCTGACCACGTCTCAGTGCACCGATGCTTAGGATCAGGCCAGCCGCCAACGCCACTGTTAACAGCGCCAATGGAACTAACCATACCAGGCCGCCCGGCTGGTTTCTGAAGACTACCACCACATAACCGTTGCCCCGGTTCTGTCCTGCAACAGCTGGCTGGCTGCTGGCCAGACCGGTACTGACTGGTAACACTGCCAGTTGGCTACCATCGGGCAATGCTGTTACCTGATAAACGTCTGCGGCATCATTCAGCACAGCGGCAGCTTCAGCGGGTTTACTACTGGCAATCAACTGCAGTTGTCCATCATAAGCAGCAATGTACTTTACCGCTGGCGCAGCACTGTAGTCGATTTGCCGCAGCTGATTGGCTAATTGTTGATTGTTATTGCCAGACAGCGTGGCCTGAGCAGCATATTTGGCAGTAACAGCCAACTGCTGAATTTGCTGCAGTTGCTGATTGCGGGTCTCATTATAATGCCATACGATTATGAGTACCCAGGCCAGGACCAGGGCGAGCAGCCAGGGAGCAATTAACTGTCTGAATATGTTTGTCAAATTGATACTGCCATCGGTCAGAGTAAGGTAACTATAAAGTGATTTTATGCTGGCAACAAGGGTTGCTCCTTAGCACAACTGACCGATAGCGAATGATGAGTAGTTAACCAGATAAGTTGCAATTAGCCGGCTTACCTGGGGGTTACCGGTTTAAAAGTGCAACTCGACACCAGCAAATACTCCTTTAAAATCAAGATTACTATACAAGTTATCCAGATCGTCCAACCGTAAATTAACTGCCCGGTATCCCACTTTAAACCTGATATCGACTGCAAGTGTATCAACAATTTCATAACCCAGGCCCGCCTGAACATCATACATCCGGCTATCACTCCAGCCGATATAACTCCCTTGTGCAAACACATCCAAACCGGTTAGTGGCAGACCAACTTTGCTGTTGACGTACACCAACGGTAACCATTGTGATACTGACTCTTCACCTTGCAGACCATTCTGGGCCTGATCCACTACTGAAGCTGAACCATTAATATGTTTCGCATTAACACCCAGATCGAAAGCGACCACACTGTTATCGAGAATTTCATAATACAGTACGATATCGGTATTAGTCAGATCTACCTGATTGGCTACGGTTGTATTCACAGCGAAGTTTTCACCGCCAAAACTAAACTGACCGTCAATTAACGTAACACCGGCAGCATCCAGTTGATTATGTGCCAGCCGGATATTGGGTAACACGGGTATCGGGTGTTCAAGCGCAATGAAATATGAACCTTGTGTTTTGCTGTCAAAATTAAATGCCGGTGCAGGTTCGCTGTTACCAAAGCTGCCCGTTACATCTGTACGCCAGCCATCCCCACCCACGTAAACACCCAACAGCGTGTCGGCTGCGGCGTTTCCTGTAAGCAAGACTGAACTTAGCGCAAGCGCTGACATGGAAGCAATGACGGAGTGTTTTTGCATACTACTTATCCTTGAGTTAATAATTCTGATAAATCAATCAGTGCCGCATTGGCCCGGGAAATATAGTTTGCCATTACCAGGCTATGATTGGCCAGCAGTCCAAAACCGCTGCCATTTAATACCATCGGACTCCAGATTGGCTGCTGGGTCGCTTCCAGCTCGCGGATGATCTGTTGCAGACTTACCATAGCGTTACGCCGGTGTAACACTTCGGCGAAGTCAACTTCAACGGCTTTCAGGTAATGCAATAAAGCCCAGGCTGCACCGCGAGCTTCGTAAAACTCATCATCAATTTTCCACCAGCTGGTTTTAACCACCTGATGACGGGGTCCATCAGTAGACTGTCGAGCATCTGCGTCACCGGCAAGATCAGTATTCAGCCGGTCCTGACCAACGCTGGCACTTAACCTTTGCGAGTAACTGCCCAATCGTTTTTCGACATTTTTAAGCCAATCCCGCAGGTTGTCTGCCCGCGCATAAAACTGACTGCCGGCACTGCTACTGTCAGATAAGGCATCACGGTATAAGTACAATTGCGCAATCGCTTTTCGGTATTCAGACTCGGCACTGGGGATAGCCCAGCTGCGATGGTCAATATTGAGTTGGGGCTGAGCAACTTTTAAAAATTCATTTTCAGCAGATTGTGATTGTGAGCGACTGAAGTCTTTCCGAAATGCCAATGCCAGATCGCGCGACATTTCCAGCACACCAAACTCCCAGGCAGGCATATTATCCAGCAGGCTGTAAGGAGGTAAAATATCATTAGCCAGGTAACCACCCGGTTTATCAAGCAGGGTTTCCGTTACTTTTATCAATGCAGTTGTTGTTGTATGGCCGACTGTTGCGCTGTCAGTACTGGTTTGCTCAGACTGCGTAATATCTGCGGTTAACAGCGCCGGTTCCCGGCTGACCCACCAACTGATCACGAAGAAAAAAAACAGTACTAGGCCTGCCGTTATGAAGGCCAAATTACGTTTGTTCATAGTTAATCCTTAGCGCCGTGGCATTTCAGTTAGTGGCATACTCAATTCAAGTTGTTTGCCATTACTAAAGTGCAGGACAACGGTGACACTTTCACCGGTAAGTAACGGCTGCTGCGGGTTAAATAACATCAGATGCAGACCGCCAGGTTGCAGGCTGACACTGCTATTGGCCGCAATATCGATATGAGCAACGTGCTCCATCCGCATCACGCCATCCTGATGGGTGTGTTGATGTAACTCAGCACGTTCAAACGCAGCACTTTCAGCTGACATCAGCTTTACTGCCGCTGAAGAATTGTTATGAACAGTAAAATAACCTGCGGTCACTGTCCGCCCGGGCATTGGCACCCTTACCTGGCCTTCAGTCACAGTCAACTCTGTCGCAGTTGCAGGTAAGCCTGCCAGAGCGAAAATAGCAGTAGATAAAAAAATAGCCAGTCGATTCATGTTACGCTCCCTTAACAAGTTTAGCTCATCTTACACCAAATCATGGCAGCGAACAGCGACTTAGCACAAAGTTAAAACCTTAAAATGGCAAAAAGCCCGGAACAACTAACTCCGTGCTTTATGCCACAACAACATTACAGGCGTAAGAAAGCTCCACAACACGAACGCCGAAAACATGGTGACAACGGGCAGTAAATACAGCAGCAATAAACTGCTTGCGGTCAGCATCGGTTACTCTATCGCAGACTTGGTGTCGGCTTTGGCAACCACATCTTTCTGCTGAGTAACCTGGGGTTCTGCCTGTAACAACTGACGAACCTCAGCTGCTGTCTTTTCCATCGCCTGCCGCGCTTGCTGTGCGACAGTGACTTTCAGTTCAGCTAACTGATTCGCAGCTAATTGCTGTAAAGCCTCAGTTGCCGGGTTGGCCTGGACAGGTGTTGCAGTAAACATTACGGCAGCGGTTAAAGTAAGTGCAGCTAACGTTTTCATTTTATATTCCTTCATAATAGTTAAGTTATTTGATACTACGACTTAGCTATTACAAAGCTTATGCCAACTTTAAATGAAAGCTATCCAGCTGATTTATAACAATTTTAATTCAATGCAAAAAAAACGGAATTTACCACTGATAAGCCAGAAACCAAAAAGTAGCAAAATTAACCACTAAGTTGGTCAAAATCTTCATGCTCTATTCAGCTCGCTGTTTCAACTGTTCTACCGGGTGCCGCATTTTCAGGAACAAACGCCAGCGCCTGCAGCAATACCTCAGGCCCTGCCTCAGCCTTATGGCCGTTTTCACTTAAATGCCGTCGCCACTGGCGGGCACCTGGCAGCCCCTGAAACAAGCCCAGCATATGACGGGCAATATGCCAGAACCGCCCGCCTTGCTGCATCTGCTGTTTAATGTAAGGTAGCATCGCCCGCACCAACTCATGCTGGCTTAACACTGGCTGTTGTTCGCCGTAGATATAATGATCAACCTGACTTAATAAATACGGGTTGGTGTACGCTTCACGTCCCACCATTACGCCATCAACCAGCTGCAGCTGTTGCCGCACATCATCCAGTGTCTTGATCCCGCCATTGATACTGATATCCAGCGCTGGAAAATCCTGTTTCAGTTGGTGCACCCTGGGGTAATCCAGCTCAGGTATTTCCCGGTTTTCTTTTGGGCTCAGGCCTTTTAACCAGGCTTTACGGGCATGGACAATAAACTGCTGACAACCGGCATCAGCAATGGTACCAACAAAGTCGGTTAAAAACTGATAGCTGTCGAGCTCGTCAATTCCAATCCGGCTTTTCACCGTCACCGGTATCGATACCGCATCCAGCATCGCCGCAACGCAGCTGGCAACCAGTTCCGGCTTTGCCATCAGACAGGCACCGAACATGCCGTTTTGAACCCTGTCAGACGGACAACCAACATTGATATTTACCGCATCATAACCACGCTGCTCTGCCATTTTTGCGCAGCTGGCCATTTCTGCCGGATTCGAACCACCCAATTGCAGTACTAACGGATGCTCCTGCTCGTTAAATGCCAGATAATCGCCTTTACCATGGATAAGCGCGCCCGTCGTTACCATCTCGGTGTACAACACCGCATGCTTGCTCATAAGCCGGTGAAAATAACGACAATGTTTATCAGTCCAGTCGAGCATCGGGGCGACTGAGAACTTGTGATCCAACGGTGTAATAGCCAAAAGTCAGGTACCTGCAGCGAGTCAGTAATATAAAGCTGTATAGTGTACAACATATGACGCTGAAATTGACGCTGGGCAGCCAATTATCAGCTAAGCCGGGGCGTGGAACTTAGCAGGCAATATGCTACACTGCGCTCGACTGCTGCCAGGAGATAAGATTAAGTATGTCGACAGAATCATTAGTTAGCCGGGCCAAAGCTATTTGTGATAAAAATGGCGCGCGCTTTACGTCCATCCGTGAAAAAGTTTTTCGCTTAATGGCTGAAACCGATGGTGGCATGGGCGCATACGATTTGCTGGAGCAATTAAAACAAACTGAGCCGGCAGCCAAACCCGCCACGATTTACCGGGCACTGGAGTTTTTGACCGAGCAGGGCTTTATTCATAAAATTGAATCGAGCAACGCCTTTATGCTGTGTCACCATTTTGGTCACCACCACCCTGCACAGCTGCTGATCTGTGATAGCTGCGGCAGCGTAAGCGAGTTACATTCGGCATTATTACACCAGGAGTTCAGTGCACTGGCGATAGAGCAAGGTTTTAAAATTACACACCAGACCATTGAAGCTCACGGTTTTTGTCATAAATGCCAGCAAGTTGCATAAATAACAGCAAACTCATAAGCTGGCTTGTATGATGAGCGAAATACTCCTAGTCTTAAAATGGCAAGCTGGTATATTCCAACGTATAACTTACAGGCGCGTTCCATGAATGTTGAGTATATAAATCCTTTTCTTTCTTCTCTGGTTAATGTTTTAGCTACTATGGCCAATACTACTATCGTACCAGGGCAGCCGCGGATTAAAAAAGATGAAATAGCGCGTGGCGATGTATCTGGTCTTATTGGTATGGTTGGCACCGATATAAAAGGTTCGTTTTCAGTCAGCTTTGAAGAAGGGCTGGCACTGGAAGTGATGTACCGGATGCTGGGTGAAAAGCCAAAAACCATTAATGCAGATGTCACAGATATGGTTGGCGAAATTACCAATATGGTTACCGGTGGCGCCAAACGTATTTTAGGCGATAAGGGTTATGAGTTTTCGATGGCCACCCCGATAGTTGTCTCAGGTAAAGCCCATACTATTACTCACAAATGCGAGGGGCCGACCATTTTAATGCCTTTCGATTCGGAATTCGGTAAAGTACATATTGAAGTCAGCTTCGATAAATAGCCTTTGCGTAGGTGAATGTCAGCCAGAAATGTACTGATAATCTACCCTCGGGGTAATATTACAAAGCAGTTCGTATGGAATGGTATCAGCACAGCGGGCGATCCGTTCAATTGCCAGCTCCGGGCCCCATAACACCGCTTCTGCGCCGATAGTCTCCGTCGGCTCAGAGCCCAGATCGACCGTGATCATATCCATCGATACCCTGCCCACCAGCTTAACTTCGCGCCCGGCCAGCCAGACCGGTGTGCCATTCACTGCATGGCGCGGATAACCATCACCGTAACCAATAGCGATAACCCCGATCCAGGTATCTTTTTCTGCTTGCCAGTATGCACCATAGCCAACGGTTTCACCCGCCTGGACCTGGCGCATGGCAATAAGTCTGCTACTTAACCGCATTGCTGGTTGTAACTGGTGCTGTTGTCCCTGTTGATTGGCAAAGGGTGAAATACCATGCAGCATCAATCCCGGCCGCACCCAGTCGCAGTGACTTTGCGGCAGGCAGATAATCGCCGCGCTGTTTGCCAGACTGCATTGCTCTGCTTTATCAGCACAAAGCTGCTGAAATAACGCCAGTTGCTGTGCCGTTTTGTCGCTACCTGGCATATCAGCACAGCAGAAATGACTCATCAGCCGGATACCGGGCTGCACAGCGGGACATTGCCACAGCCTGCGGTAGAATTCATTAAACTGCTCCGGCGCAACACCCAGCCGGTGCATACCGCTATCGACTTTCAGCCAGATTTTCAGCTGCCCGTCTAACGCTGTTTGCTCCAGTGCCTGCAACTGCAGCTCGTTATGCACCACTGTCTGCAGATTATTAGCCAGCAGAACGGGCAGTTCAGCGGCTTCGTAAAAGCCTTCCAGTAACACAATCGGTTTAACAATGCCGGCAGTGCGTAAAGCCAGCGCTTCATCAATTCTGGCAACGGCAAACGCATCGGCTGCAGTTAATGCCTGCGCTACCTTTACCAGACCATGACCATACGCGTTAGCCTTCAGCACTGCCAGAATTTTACTCGCCGGCGCCAGTTGCTGCACCCGCTGTAAATTATGACCAAGTGCCGCCAGATTAAGTTGAGCGACCGGCCGGCGGGACATTAATACTCATCCTCAAAACGGGCACTACCGGCGTAGTTGTCGAACCTGGAGAAATGACCATGGAAGGTTAGCCTTACTTTGCCGATGGGACCGTTACGCTGCTTACCGATTATAATTTCAGCAAGGCCTTTTTCGGCACTGTCTTCGTGGTAAACCTCATCGCGGTAGATAAACATAATTAAGTCAGCATCCTGCTCGATAGAGCCCGACTCCCGTAAATCCGAGTTAACCGGACGTTTATCGGCACGTTGCTCCAGGCCACGGTTTAGCTGCGATAAGGCAATAACCGGCACTTTAAGCTCTTTGGCCAATGATTTTAACGAGCGGGAAATTTCGGCAATTTCCAACGTGCGGTTTTCACTTAGCCCCGGCACTGTCATCAGCTGTAAATAGTCGACCATAATCATACTCAGGCCACCATGTTCCCGCGCTACCCGGCGGGCACGGGAGCGCACCTCAGTCGGCGTCAGGCCGGAGGCATCGTCGATATACATCTTGCCTTTGCTGTTTAACAGCTCAATGGCAGATGACAACCGCGCCCAGTCTTCATCTTCCAGCTGGCCGGTCCGCACCTTAGTCTGGTTAATCCGGCCAAGTGAGGCCAGCATCCGCATCATAATCTGATCAGAGGGCATCTCAAGGCTGAATATCAGTACCGGCTTGTCGCTGGTAATGGCCGCATGTTCACACAGGTTCATGGCAAAGGTGGTTTTACCCATCGATGGCCGCGCCGCAACAATGATTAAATCCGATGGCTGAAAGCCATTGGTCATTTTGTCCAGATCCATATAACCAGACGACAAGCCGGTAATACCGGTTTGCGGTGAGCGGAACAGCGCGTCTATTTTATCAATGGTTTTAGCCAGAATATTGTTAATCGGCTCCGGGCCTTCGTTAGCATTGGCCCGCTGCTCGGCAATCTTAAATACCTTACTTTCGGCAAAATCCAACAGTTCTGCTGACGTGCGGCCCTGTGTGTCATAGCCCGCATCGGCAATATCATGGGCTACTGCTATCATATCGCGCACTACGGCGCGCTCGCGCACGATGTCAGCATACGCCATAATATTGGCAGCGCTCGGCGTGTTCTTAGCTATTTCACCTAAATAGGCAAAGCCGCCAATATCATCTAATTGCTGGTTGGCTTCCAACGCTTCAGAGACGGTAATTAAGTCGATAGGCTGATTCGCTTCAGCAATCCGCGCCATAGCACTGAAAATAAAACGGTGCGAGCGCAGATAAAAATCCTGCTCCACCACCTTCTCCGACACCCGGTCCCAGGCCTGATTATCCAGCATTAAACCGCCCAGCACAGATTGCTCAGCTTCGATAGAGTGCGGGGGCATTTTCAGGCCGGCGACCTGCTTGTCTTTATTACTGCTCATAACACCTGACAGAGTTGGAAATAACTGTGCAATGCTACCTTGCAAGCGGCAGAATAAAAAGCAACGTTGAGGATTTTTTTAAAACAAGTGGAACAGGCGATAAGAAATGCGAAAAAGAGGGTGTCCGGAATAACAGGATGGCGCACTGCAAGGCAGTGCGCCAATAGCCTTAAGCTTCTGCGATAATAACAACTTTAACCGTTGCTACTACTTCAGCGTGCAACTGCAGATCGATATCGAACTCGCCAGTTTCACGTAAAGTACCGTTTGGTAACTTCACTTCAGCTTTAGTCACTTTTACGCCAGCTTCAGTAATGGCATCTGCGATATCGCGGGTACCTACTGAACCGAACAGCTTGCCTTCATCACCGGCTTTAGAAGCGATAGTCACTTCACCCAGTTCTGCCAGCTTAGCAGCGCGGTCGTTAGCGGCAGCTAAATCAGCAGCCAGTTTGGCTTCTAATTCAGCGCGACGCTGTTCAAACTTTTCGGTGTTAGCTTTGTTAGCCGGAACTGCTTTACCCTGTGGGAATAAGAAGTTACGAGCATAACCAGACTTAACAGTAACATTGTCACCTAAACCACCAAGGTTTGAGACTTTGTCTAACAGAATTACTTGCATACTTATACCCCTTCTGTATTAGCTGTGTGAGTCGCTGTACGGCAACAAGGCCAGGTAGCGAGCGCGCTTGATAGCACGAGCCAGCTGACGCTGATACTTAGCGCTGGTACCAGTAATACGGCTAGGTACGATTTTGCCGCTTTCTGTTACATAGTTTTTCAGAACAGCGGTATCTTTGTAATCAATCTCTACAGTGCCTTCTGCAGAAAAACGGCAGAATTTACGGCGACGGAAAAAACGTGACATTTGTCTGTCTCCTAACTTATTTGTTCAATCTGCTGGGCGTGCAGTACCAGTTTTGCCTGACCACTGCGGTTCTGGTGCCGGTTTAAAAACCCGCTGACCTTTACCATGCTACCCAACGTCAAAGTTTGAGCTTGCTGATGTAACACCGTACCACTTAAGACTACCTGCATCCTGACATAAGCCTGACGGTTAAAGCCGGCTTCCTGTTGGTTACTGCGATGTTCTATGCTGATAACAGTGTGCGGGATACCCGCCGGACTCTCACTGCGTTCAGGGTGCCGGCATACGGCGCCACTAAGCACGATGATATTGTCCATCAAACTTACTCTTCGTTTTCTACCTGCTCTTCTGATTCACGAGGAGCACGGTCACGAGGACGGTCGTCACGTGAACGCTCTTCACGTACCTTAGCCATTGGAGATGGCTCAACTACGGCACCGTTAGTGCGCATAATCAGGTTACGTAATACAGCATCGTTGTAACGGAAGTTAGTTTCCAGCTCATCAATCACTGTTTGTGGTGCTTCCACGTTCATCAGCACATAGTGTGCTTTGTGCAGTTTTTGGATTGGGTAAGCCAGTTGACGACGACCCCAGTCTTCCAAACGGTGGATAGTACCGCCCGCTTCTTTGATAGAGCCAGTGTAACGCTCAATCATGCCAGGCACTTGTTCACTCTGATCAGGGTGAACCATAAAAACGATTTCGTAATGACGCATTGTAGCTCCTTACGGTTAGTAAGCCTCGGGTGAGCTCGGCCGGGCTCGCATAGAGGCAAGGAACGTTAGTGTATGGCCGAAGGTCGCGTATTTTACGGAGTTAGCGGGTAAATAACAAGCAGAATATCCAGTAACGGGTTTACTACCCAAACTATTTTAAAAGTGCAGGTAGGCGGCAAGGGAGTGAATTCCCATGAGCATAGGTAAACTATGTAATTGGGATGAATGAACGAAGCCAACACCGCTGCAATTTTAAATAGGAAGGGTTTAGCTTCGCTGTCGTACTGCTTCGAATAAGCAAATCCCAGCCGCAACTGATACATTCAAACTGGAAACGGAACCAAACATTGGTATTTTCACCAGACTGTCACAGGTTTCGCGGGTTAGCCGACGCAGGCCTTCGCCTTCAGCGCCTAACACCAATGCCAGCGGGCCTTTAAAATCGGCCTGATAAATGGTGGTGTCGGTTTCACCGGCGGTGCCAACGACCCAGACCCCGGCATCCTGTAATTCGCGCAGGGTTCGGGCTAAATTAGTCACAGTGATAAAAGGCACCGCTTCGGCTGCCCCACAGGCGACTTTACGCACCACAGAGGTCAGTTTAGCGGAGCGATCTTTAGGTGAGATAACGGCATGCACCCCGGCCGCATCAGCACTGCGTAAAATAGCGCCTAAGTTGTGCGGGTCAGTTACGCCATCAAGCACCAATAAAAACGGTTTATCTTTTTGCTCGAGTAAGGTTGCCAGATCGCTTTCATTACCACTGCTGGCTAAACGCGCTTTAGCAACAATGCCCTGATGCTGGCCATTGACCATATCGTCCAGGGTTCTGCGGTTACAAAACTGAATAGAAATCCCTTGCTGGCGCGCCTGCTGAATAAGCGGTTGCATCCGCTTATCTTCGCGGTCTTTCATAATAAACAGCTCTAAAATATCCTGCGGCGCCCGCTCTAACAGGGCATTAACCGCATGAATACCGAATACAAAATCTGCGCTCATATATTGCGTTTTCTCTTTACTTATTTAATGTCGGTCGCCTAAGATTTTTTCGCCCGGCGCCGCGGCTTTTTCGGGCCACTTTTAGCCGCTTTCGGCTTGTCGGCTGCCTTGGCTGCAGGTTTAGTAGCGGCTTTGCCACCACTTTTGCCACTACGCCGGCCGCTGCCACCGCTTTTTGCTTCTTTTTCCGCAAACGCGGCATTGCGGCTGGCTTTTACCGCGCGACCAGACACATTATGCTTAGGCTCGCCCACTACGGCTAAATCTATTTTGCGTGATTCCAGACTGACAGCCAGCACTTTTACTTTAACCTGATCCCCCATCCGGTAACTGACACCGCTGTGTTCGCCTAGCAGCACCTGACGTTCGGCGTCAAAGCGGTAGTAATCGTTTTGCAAAGAGCTGACATGCACCAGGCCTTCAATGTATAGATCACTTAACCGGACAAACAAGCCGAAATTAGTGACGGTTGATACCACACCCTCGAACTCGGTGCCCAGATGGTCCTGCATATACTCGCACTTCAGCCAGTCAGACACCTCACGGGTGGCATCATCAGCCCGCCGTTCAGTCATCGAGCATTGCTCACCAAAATGGCTTATCTCTTTTTCGCTGTATGCCCGTTCACCTGTTACCGGCTGCTTTTGTTTAAGCAGAATGGCTTTAATGGCCCGGTGCAACACTAAATCAGGATAGCGGCGGATAGGCGAGGTAAAGTGCGCATAGGCCTCCAGCGCCAGGCCAAAGTGGCCCTGATTATCGCCCTGATACACGGCCTGCTTCATCGAACGCAGCATGGTGGTTTCAATCAGCTCCCGATCCGGCCGGTCGGCGAGACTTGCCAGTACCTCAGTAAGTTCCAATGGGGTTGGTTCGCTTGACAGATTGGCCTCAATCCCTAATTCCGCTAAGAAACGGCGGAAATTGGCAAAACGGTCGCTGTCAGGCCGCTCATGCACCCGGAACAAAGCATTCGCTTCATGTTTCTCAATAAAACGGGCAGAGGCAACGTTAGCCATAATCATACATTCTTCAATGATTTTATGGGCTTCGTTACGATGCACCGGTACTATCTGTTCAATCTTACGATGGCTGTTAAAAATAAAACGGGTTTCCACCGTTTCAAACTCGATTGCGCCGCGCTGGCCCCGCACTTTAGCCAGCTTTTTATACAGACTGTACAGCGTTTCCAGGTTGGTCAGATTTGCCTGATACTGCTGTCGCAGTTCCGGATCGCCCTGCAAAATGGCATGGACTTTGTTGTAAGTAAAACGGGCAGCGGAATGCATTACTGCTTCGTAAAACTGATAGCTTTCCAGCTTACCCGCAGCGCTGATTTGCATCTCAGCAACAAAACATAAGCGATCAGTATGCGGGTTTAACGAACACAGACCATTGGATAAGGCCTCAGGCAGCATCGGCACCACATGATCGGGGAAATACACCGAGTTACCGCGCTCCAGTGCGCTGCGATCCAGTGGCGTGTCGGGTTTGACGTAGGCGCTGACATCAGCAATGGCAACCCACAGTTTCCAGCCACCATTTTCTTTCGCTTCAGCATACACCGCATCATCAAAATCACGGGCATCTTCGCCATCGATAGTCACCAATGGCAGTTTGGTCAGATCAACCCGGCCCCGCTTGGCGTCTTCAGGCACCTGCTCGCCGTATTTGGCTACTTGCTGTAATACCGCTTCCGGGAATTCGTGCGGGATCTGATGATTGCGGATAGCAACTTCAATTTCCATGCCCGGTGCCATATGTTCACCCAGCACCTCAGTAACCTTACCTACTGCACTGACCCGTTTTGACGGGCGCTGGGTAATTTCCACCAGCACTATCTGGCCATGGCGGGCTGCGCCCTGCTCGCCTTCAGGAATAATGATGTCCTGGGTCATTCGCGGATCGTCAGGGACTACAACGCAGACAGCATGGTCTTTATAGTAACGACCGACCACCGGCTCAGTTCGAGGCTCCAGTACCCGCACTACCCTGGCTTCAACTTTATCTTTGCTTTTCATCGCAGCCGCGGTAGCCAGCACTTTATCGCCTGGCAGCACCCGCTGCATTTCATGATAAGGCAGATACCAGTCAGGACCACCCTGTTCCAGCTTCAGAAAGCCAAACCCTTCGCGGTGGCCGATAACAATGCCTTTTACCAAATCCATATGATCGACCAGACCATAGCGTTTACTTTTGGTAAAAATAAGCTGGCCATCGCGCTCCATTGCCCGTAAGCGCTTTTTCAGGGCAAAAATAGCATCGTCATCGGTCAGGGCAAGCTCAGTAACCAGTTCGTCAAAATAGGCAGGTTGCTGCCGCTTGTCGATGTGCTCCAGGATAAACTCCCGGCTGGGGATGGGGTTGTCGTATTTTTCTTGCTCACGCGCAAGATGCGGATCATTTACCGTCATTAATTAAACTTTTTTTTCCTTTATTCATATAAAGAGTGTAACAGCTCAGCCGTCACTTTGGATGAAATTCATTTGACAGGTCGTCTGGCACTTGCCACGACCCGCTCTGGCATCTTTTGGGCAAGCTGTTGCAGCAGTTTCTGTATTCTAGCATGTGTCGCATCATTTGCACTAATGGCATGGTGCAACCAGCGATAACTCTGCTCGTAATCTACCGGCGAACCATAGCCCTCTACCAGCAACTGAGCATAGCGCAATTTGGCGTTCAGGTTACCCATAGCCGCAGCTTCATGTAAGTACACCAGTGCTTTATCGATATCCACCTGGACAAAACGGCCGATATGGTAATAGCGGCCTACCTGCTCCAGTGCTTCGGGTAACCCCTGGGCAGCTGCTTGTAGCATCAGATCCCAGCCGCGCTCGACATTTCTCGGTACACACACCGCGTACGCCAGCATATCGCCATACAGAAACTGATAGGCCGGCAGCCGCATGATGTCAGCCCGGGCTTCAATATCTTCAACCAATTGACAATCGTCAGCACGAACCCGACGTAAATGACTGTTAGTTTTAATTAAATCTAACAATTCATCCTGGCTGTATAGTTGTACAGCATCTACTTGCTGGGCAGTTGCCTGTGGCACGGCTGTAAGGCTGCTGCTAAGCAGGACAACCGGTAGTAACATTGCTAATTTCATAAGGTGTCAATAAACCGTTAAGTAGTGCAACCAATTAATTACCGCCTGCAAAAAACACGCCATTGATACTTATTGCTCATTATAAAGCAGCCATTGCGGTTGCACCTGCTCCAGCGTCCGTCGCTGCTGCAGGCTCTGACCACTGACCGCTACTGCGGAGCAACTGTCGTTATCAATATAGGCAAGGGCTTCGGCATACAGTGGGTCATCGCTTACCCCCCAGTCGCCGGCAACCGAGGCGTTTACCGGACAATTGGGGCTAAGCCCTTCAAAGTAGTCGCCAAAATCCAAGGCATTCACTGTCTGAAAGTTAATAGCGAATAACCGGAAATCGCCGACCCGGTCTGGCACCTGCCCCACCGGCTTACCGCAGGTGGTTTCGCCAATTTGTACCACATCAATAAAGGGATTCAGCGCATTGATGACCAGCTCACTGGAGGAACAACTCCCTGCTGTGGTTAACACAAATACCCGCGGCAAATTCAGATTAGTGCGGCCGGCGCCCAGTGCAAAAGCAACTGTACTGTTTTTCCGGGTATTTTTATCGTTGTAGCGATACTTAACGAAAATATTGCCCTGCAATTTAGGTAAGGCAATATGCGAACTCAGCTGATTTGCCACCCGGATTAAGCCGCCGCCGTTGTAGCGTAAATCCAGCACCAATTCGTCAATATTCTGCTGAGCGAAAAAGCTGAAAGCCTGTTCCAACTCAGTTTCCGATAATTCAATAAAAGTATTAAATACCAGATAGCCGACTTTTTTATCGCCCACCTGAGCGACCGAGCGGTGCATTACAGTGTTAGTGCTGACAGTGCTCTTTACAAAGTCAGCCTGACGCTGGCTGTTATCCGGCTTACGCCAGACGAATTGCCGCACCACCCCTTCTTCATTCGGACCGTAAATGTCATCATTGGTGGCAGTACCGGCATCCAGTCGCGCTAACCACTCAGCAACGCTGATACCATCAATTTCAATTATTTTATCAGCCCGGCGCAATCCCCGCTGGGCGGCAGAGCCGGCATCATAAACATATAACACCTGCAAAGCCGTATTATTGTCAGTACGCTGAGTGGCAAAACCGTAACCGAAAAACACCGCATTAATGTAACGGTCCTGATATTGCTGCTCAGTCATGATAAAACTGTAGCGATCCCTATCGGCAATTACCTGATTTAAATAAGCAGAAGGCGTGGTGAATGCCAGCGGGTCGACGCCTGTTTTCAGTTCGTCGTACCACAGGTAATCGGCATACAACTTACAGTAGACCTGGCTGTTAATATCATTGCGGCTACACTCAGCAACAGTATTATCTGAGTTATCAGCCGCACTGTCAGATCCGCCACACCCGGCCAGCAGCAGACTTAAGAAAATCACCAGCAGCTTATTCATTTCAGACCTCCAACCTTGATGGCTACAGCGTATAAAAAAACGCCACCAAATGGCAGCGTTTTTTTATACGAGCGACTTACGCAAACGGATGCGTTAGCACTATAGTCTGCACCCGGTCCGGTCCGGTGGAAACAATGTCAATCGGCACGCCGGTCAGTTGCTCCAGCCGGCTGATATAATCACGCGCGGCCCGGGGTAATTGTTCCAGTTGCTGGATGCCAAAGGTATTATCAGACCAGCCTGGCATGGTCTCATAAACCGGTGTTACCAGCTCATAGCCTTCTGCTGCCAGAGGTGGCGTATCCAGCACACTGCCATCAGGCTGGCGATAACCGACACAGATACTGATGCTTTCCAGGCCATCGAGTACATCCAGCTTGGTCAGACAAAAGCCGGAAATACTGTTCAGTTGCACCGCACGGCGCACGGCGACGGCATCGAACCAGCCGGTACGACGCTTACGGCCGGTAGTAGCGCCGAATTCGTGACCTTTTACGCCCAGATGCTCGCCTACTGCACAATCAAGCTCAGTCGGGAACGGGCCGGAACCAACCCGGGTGGTGTAGGCTTTGACGATACCCAGCACATAATCAAGATAGCGGGGGCCAAAGCCACAACCGGTAGCAACGCCGCCTGCAGTCGTGTTAGATGAGGTGACATAAGGGTAGGTACCATGATCAATATCAAGTAGGGTGCCCTGCGCACCTTCAAACATGATCTTGTCACCATTTTTGCGGGCTTTATCCAGCAAATCTGTTACATCCACCACCATCGATTTCAGCAAGTCTGCCATGGCCAGGGCATTGTCCAGCGTAGTCTGATAATCGACCGCTTCAGCTTTGTAATACTGAGTCAGCGTGAAGTTATGCAACTCCATCACAATTTTCAGCTTTTCTGCAAAAAGTTCCGGGTTAAACAAGTCACCAACCCGTAAGCCACGACGTGCCACTTTATCTTCGTAAGCCGGGCCGATGCCACGACCGGTAGTACCAATCGCTTTGTCTCCACGGGCTTTTTCCCGTGCCACATCCAGTGCCACGTGAAATGGCAGGATCAACGGACAAGCTTCGCTTAGCAACAGCCGCTCTTTTACCGGCACGCCACGCTGCTCGAGCATGGTCATTTCCTTTAAAAAAGCTTCCGGAGAAAGTACCACACCATTACCAATCACACATTTTACGTTAGCGCGTAAAATGCCCGATGGAATTAAATGCAATACGGTTTTTTCACCGTCAATAACCAGAGTATGCCCTGCATTGTGGCCGCCCTGATAGCGCACCACATAGCTGGCTTTATCGGTTAATAAGTCAACGATTTTACCTTTTCCTTCGTCACCCCATTGAGTGCCGAGCACAACGACGTTTTTGGCCATGGTTCCTACATCATGGAAAAAATTAGGCGAGGATTCTATCAAATCGCTGGCTAACTTACAGCTGTGTTACTAAAAAAAAGCCGGTTTTTTATCCGGCTTAATCCTTAGCAGCCGTTTTATGCGTGTTGCAGGCAGGATAAATTAAAGCTGTCGCTGGTTTGATACAGGCCAAACCCAAAACGCAACCGATCACCACGATAGTCAGTAATAATGCCTTTATTTTTGAGAAATGCTGCTAATTCAGCCACTTCACTGTTGCTGGCAAGTTTATAGGTAAAAAAATGGCCATGGGCTGCCAGATCAGCAAGCAGCAAATTAGCCTGATTTAATTGCGGATGCTGCTGACGTGCTAACTCAGCAAGAAAAGCCTGTTGCAATTGCCTGACATAGTGATGAATTCTACCAACGGTAATACCTTGCTGTTTAAATAACAGCAGCACGGCATGCAAGCGGTATAGGGCGGTATAGTCCATGGTGGCACCAGCAAAATGATTACCGTCATTGCTGTACAGTACCAGCGCAGACTTTTCAGCGGCCAGAGTACCAAATTCAGCAAACCAGCCAGTGTACCAGGGCCGCTGCTTACTGCCGGGTGGCACTGCCATAAAGCAACACCCCTCACCGCCCTGAGCATACTTATAGCTGCCGGCCAGATAAAACGCCTGTTCAGCCACCGACGCAAGATCTGTCGGCAGTGCCATAAAGCCATGATAGCCATCAATCACCAGCATGGCGTCGGTGACCGCTGCCAATGCGCTGACAAAACCAGGTAAATCAGCTATCGCATAACCGGAATTAAAAAAAACCTGGCTGCAAAACACCATGTCTGGCTGCTGCTCTTTCGCTTTCGCAATAAAACGTTCGGTAAAGCTGGCAAAAGGTTCAGTCGGTACCGTAATCAGCTCAATATTGTCAAACTCTGCCAGCCTTTTTGCCTGCCGCTGAAAACTGTAAAACTCACTGTCAGTACTTAATACCTTGAGCGGTTTAGACAAATCAAAACAACTGAATAGCCGCATAACCAGTTCATGGGTATTGCCAGCAAACACAATTTGCTCGGGCAAAGGCAAATTAAGCACATCAGCTATCAGTTGCTGGGTTTGCGGGATCATCTCCCCAAAAATCCGCTGCCATTTATCATCGACCAGTCGGGCGCTGTCGTCCCAGTAAGCCAGGGTCGCGTCGCGGGTAACGTCTGGCCAGTAATGATGAGAGTGGCTGGCAAAATGCTGTTTGCCCTGATTAGCCTGCAGAAAACGCTGATAAAATTGTTTATACATAGGGCCTCCGCCACTCTTGCTACTGAACTTAAGATTGCTCAGACGAAAAAGGCCCTGACGGGCCTTTTTATATTATTGATTATCTGGCTAGTTTTGCACTTTATCTGACTGCATATATTTAAAGAAGTCATTATCAGGCTGAACTACGATAATATCGTCTTTATCTTTAAAGCTGTTTTTATACGCTTCAAGACTGCGAACGAAAGAATAAAACTCAGCATTGCGGTTGTACACATCTGCATAAATTTTTGCAGCCTGCGCATCGCCCTGACCGCGAACAGTACGCGAATTTCGTTCAGCGTCAGCCAGCATCACCGTTACCCGGGCATCAACATCAGCGCGAATAATATCCGACTCTTCCATACCACGTGAGCGATGCTCCCGAGCTACCGCATGCCGCTCGGCTTCCATCCGGGCAAATATTGAACTGCTGACTTCAGTCGGCAGGTTAATCTGCTTAACCCGGACATCAATCACTTCAATACCCAACTCGTTGGCCGCCTGCCCTGCCTGAGCCAGTGCACTTTCCATCAACTGGGTCCGTTCACCGGAAACAATTTCCTGAATAGTACGGGCACCAAACTCAGTCCGCAGGCCGTTGTTAATATACTGCTTTAACAGCACTTCTGCCTGTGAGGTAATACCACCGGTTGATAAGAAATAGGCGCCAAAATCTTTAATCCGCCATTTTACATAACTGTCGACCAGTAAGTCTTTCTTCTCAGCCGTGACAAAGCGATCAGCCTGATCGTCCAGGGTCTGGATCCGGGAGTCCAGTTTGCGTACCATTTCAATCATCGGGATTTTCAGGTGCAGGCCGGGTTCATATACCACTACCTGTCCGGCATCGTCCCGTTGAATTTTACCGAACTGGGTAACAATGGCCCGCTGACCTTCCGGCACCACAAATAATGCGGAGACAACGATAATAGCGACCACGACAATAATAGCGATAATAAAATTCTTCATAACTTATCCCCTCCCGCTACGCGTCGAGCTACTGCGCAGTGTTTCCTGCTGGCGCGGTGTCGTATTGTCGTTACTGCGAGCTGGCAATGGCATCGGGTTTGCGTTACCACTACTACTGCCACCAGACTGATTCATTAACTTATCCAATGGTAAATACATAATATTATTGCCATTTTTAACATCTACGACCACTTTCGATGTATTACTGTAAACCGACTCCATGGTTTCTAAATATAAGCGGTCACGGGTCACTTTTGGTGCTGCCAGGTATTCTGGTAACAATTGTTCAAAGCGGGCGACTTCACCTTGCGCTTTTAACACAACCTGCTGCTTATAGGCTTCTGCTTCCTGCATTACCCGGTTAACCTGACCCCGGGCCCGCGGTTCGATTTCCCGGGCATAGGCCTGGGCTTCCTGGACAAACCTTTCCTGATCTTCCTGAGCCTTAATCGCATCATCAAACGCATCACGTACTTCTTCCGGCGGTCTTGCGTCGCGGAAGTTAACATCAACCAGACTTAGTCCCATGTTGTAGGGTGCAATAATAGACTCCAGTTCCTGCCGGGTATCCTGACGAACCACTTCGCGACCACGGGTTAACACGTCATCCATAATAGAATGACCAATAACAAACCGCAGCGCGGCATCGGTCGCTTCACCTAAGCTGCGGTCGGCATCCACCACTGAGAACAAATAATCACGGGCATTATAAATGCGGTACTGTACTTCAAAGGTTACCCGCACCAGGTTTTGATCCTGAGTTAACATAAAGCCATCTGAGCGCAGCGACTTTACCTCCTGCACGTTCACCGGCGTGACCGTGTCAATAAAGGTCGGTTTCCAGTGAATACCCGCACCCACCTCAGTGTGATACTGACCAAAGCGCAAAATAACGCCACGCTCTGCGTCTTTAATGGTGTAAAAACCGCTTATTGCCCAAACTACAGCAGCAATAACCAGGATCAGGACCAGTGCAGCAGAAGCACCATTACCAGATGACTTATTACCCCCACCGAAAATACCGCCAAATTTCTTACCAAAATTGCGGAATACTTCATCTAAATCGGGTGGACCCTGGTCACGACCGCCCTGCTTCCAGGGGTCGTTGTTTTTACCATTGTTACCCGGCTCATTCCAAGCCATGTTTAACTCCATCTCAAGTTATAAATTAACGGTTAATGTATCAAATAACAGGCGCCTTGACGATATAGTTTTCCAGCTCACCCTCGCTTTGCTTTAACATCCGGGCCCATTGCGCCAATGAAAGCCTGAGATCAAGCAAACAAACACCGTCGTCATCAAAACGTTCAGCTGAAATCAGCTGTAGCTCATGAAACCTGGCTCGCCAGGCCGAACAATGCGGAGGCAGTGCTAAGCGCAGCTGGACATGCTCTGTTGATAACAGATCAGCAATTGCCCGCTGTAATAAATCCATGCCCTCGCCAGTCAATGCCGACAGATACACCGCCCGCGGCAGGCCGTCATCGCCATACTCTATACGGGCGGTCTGCTCCATCTGATCTACTTTATTAAAAACCAGTAATTGCAATACGCCATCAGCGTCAATATCGGTTAACACTTGCTGCACTGACGCGATATTTTCATCTTTCCTGGGATCCGCACCATCTATCACATGCAGCTGCAAATCAGCGTCACGGGTTTCCTGCAATGTCGATTTAAACGCGGCCACCAGATTGTGCGGCAAATGGCGAATAAAACCTACCGTATCTGCCAGCACAACAGGCCCGAAATTATCCAGCTTAACCTGACGTAAAGTCGGATCAAGAGTGGCAAAAAGCTGGTCAGCAGCATAGACGCTGGCCGACGTCAGCCGGTTAAATAACGTTGATTTACCGGCATTGGTATAACCCACAATGGACACTACTGGCGTGGCACTTCGTTGTCGCGACTTGCGGCCCTGTTCGCGTTGCAAACCGATTTTTTCCAGGCGCTGCAACAAGGCTTTAACCCGTTCCCGCAACAATCTGCGGTCTGTTTCTAACCGTGTTTCACCGGGCCCGCGCAGGCCAATGCCACCTTTTTGCCGCTCAGCGTTATCCCAGCCGCGAACCAGCCGCGAGGCCAGATGCTGTAACTGGGCAAGCTCTACCTGCAACTTACCTTCGTATGTTCTGGCGCGCTGGGCAAAAATATCAAGGATAAGGGTTGTGCGATCAATCACTCTGGCTTGCAGAACCTGATCCAGGTTGCGGGTTTGGCTGGGGCTTAAAACGTGATTAAAAATAACTACCGTTGCCGCAAATTGCTCGACGGCAGCTTTAATTTCCTGTGCTTTACCAGAGCCGACAAACAGCCGGGTATCCGGTGCACGGCGGTTGGCAGTCACAGTATGCATGGCGTTGACATTTGCAGAAGCCACCAGCATGGCAAGCTCCTGCAAATCTTCGTTGCTATGCTCTTGCGGAAAGGTTACATGAACCAGAATGGCTTGTTCTGCAAGCTCAGCTAAATCAAACAAGCGCTAATGCTCCTGGCGTTATTCCACGTCCTCGCCTTCACTGTCGTTTTGACCCGCACCATGGCTAACCATAGTATTGACCGCACGAGCTGGCACGACCGTGGAAATGGCATGCTTGTAAACCATCTGGCTTACTGTATTTTTCAGCAAAATGACGAATTGATCAAAAGACTCAATCTGCCCCTGAAGTTTAATTCCATTCACCAGATAAATAGAGACCGGAATACGCTCTCGTCTTAAGGTGTTTAAAAATGGATCTTGTAAAGATTGGCCCTTTGCCATGTGCCGCTTTCCTTTTTTTATTAGTGAGCTGTATATAGGTATTATTTTTTTTAATTCAAGTTGTTAAAGCTAACTTTTTTTTCCATCTTAATTAGCTTAGCGAAGAAAGCACCGCTTGCAAGTTTTCTGCCGGTTCAGCTTCACTTTTCAGCCAATTTACCTCTGGCCAACCTCTTAACCAGGTTAACTGCCTTTTCGCCAGTTGCCGGGTAGCCGCAATGCCTTTTGCCACCATGTCGTCATAGCTGAACTCGCCATCCAGATATTGCCAGACCTGGCGGTAACCGACGCAGCGCATTGACGGCAAGTCCGGATGCAATTGTGGCTGACTTTTTAAGCCGGCGACTTCCTGTTCAAACCCGTTAGCCAGCATCTGCTGAAACCTTTCAGCAATACGCGTATGCAGCAGTGCACGATCAGTTGGCGCAATGGCAAATTGGTGTACTTTATACGGAAAAGGTTCCCCTTTTTGCGCAGTTAATTCTGTCATGGTTTTGCCACTCAACCGGTATACCTCGAGCGCACGGTTTATCCGCTGCGGATCATTCGGATGAATACGCTCAGCTGCAACCGGGTCAATCTGTTGCAGCTGACGGTGCATTGCCGGCCAGCCTATTGCAGCAGCTTCAGCTTCCAGGGTTGCTCTGATTGCGCTGTCTGCCGGCGGTAACGGCGATATCCCGTCCAGTAACGCTTTAAAATACAACATAGTACCGCCGACCAGAATGGGTATCTTGCCCCGCTGCTGAATGTCGCTGATCAGTCGCAGGGCGTCATCTCTGAAATCCGCTGCCGAATAACTTTGCCAGGGTTCCAGCATATCCAGCAGATGATGTGGCGCCTGCAATAGTTCTTCCCTGCTGGGTTTAGCTGTGCCGATATCCATACCGCGATAAACCAGTGCACTGTCGACACTGATGAGCTCTGCCGGCAGGTGTTGCAGCAGTTCAATTGCTAACGCTGTTTTACCAGACGCCGTCGGCCCCATAATAAAAATAACCGGGCTGGTGCCACTCATATTTGCCCTTGTTGGCTTAATGCCCGAATGCTGTTGCTTAAATCAAGCGGGACGGCCCGCCAGTCGCTGCTGTCAGTTAACATTGAGGCAAAGTAGTCTAACAGTACTGCATCACTGAGCCAATTCGATGATAGTAGCATGGACAGTATTGCCTGGCTGCTGGCAGCAGGTTCAGCGGGTTGCAACAGTGCCAGTGCTTGCAACAACCACTGACTAACCGGAGTTGAACGTAACCAGGGGGCTACTGCTCTGACAATAGCGGTATGGTCATGCAGCAGAATATCAAATCCCAGTTGCTGCAGCAGCTCAGCGCCAGCCAGTAGCTGCTGTTTCTCGGATACGTCAACTCGAAGCCGAAGCGGCAACAACAACGGAACCTGCTTACCATCGTCCAGCCATTGCCTGGCGAGACTGGCTGCTAAATCCAGCAATACCAGGCCATCCGGCCCCCGGGTAACGGCAAAACCCTGCCCTGCAGGTAAAAATGCTACCGCATCAGTGGTAACAGCAATACCGTTGTCAGCGGCCGCGGCATACTGCTGCTGTAAATACTGCACCTGTTGCTGCGTTTGCCGGGGGCCCGGCCTTTCTGTTACCGCCAGCGCACTGCCTGCTGGCCGCTGTCCAAGCGGCGAACGCCCCTGCAGGCCGGCGCCACTAGCACGAGCTGCAGGCGCCTGATAAGCGGCAGCAGTATCCGTCGTCCGGGATGGCACTGCGCCAGGTGCAGCAGTTAGCTGATCGAGGGCATCTGTCAGCGCACTTACCACAAAGTCATGTATCAGCCGGGCCTGATGAAAACGTACTTCATGTTTGGCTGGATGAACATTAACATCAACTTCTGTCGGCGCTATCTGCAGATACAGCACAAAACCGGGCTGCTGCTCTGGCGTCAGCCGATCACCATACGCCTGCCGAATAGCATGGTTAAGCAATTTATCCCGCATCATCCGGCCATTAACATAGCTGTACTGACAACCGCTCTGGCTCTGACATGCCTGCGGCGTCAGCAGCCAGCCACTAAGCTTCAGCGAACCATAGCTGTTTTCGATATAGGCAGCTTGCTCAGCAAAAGCCCGGCCACAGAGCATTGCTACTCTTTTCTGACGGGCTGTATCGGTAATCGCCTGCGGCAAACGACGGACACTCTGACCATTATGGTTAAGCTGCCAGCTGACATCAAACCGGCTAAGCGCCAGCCTTTTAATCAGCTCATCAATATGACCGAATTCCGTTTTATCTGTCCGCAGAAACTTGCGCCGGGCCGGAGTATTAAAAAATAAATCGACCACTTCTATACTGGTGCCTTCAGGGTGGGCAGCCGGCTTAACCGTTACCGCCATATCACGCCCTTCAGCCTGAGCCTGCCAGGCTGCAGCCTGGCCTGCTGGTTTAGACGTTAATGTCAGGCGTGATACCGAACTGATACTGGCCAGTGCCTCACCGCGGAAACCAAGACTGGTGATCTGTGCCAAATCGTCTAAATCACTGATTTTACTGGTTGCATGCCGACTTAATGCCAGGACAAGTTCTTGCTCAGCAATACCAGAGCCATTATCCCGAATCCGGATCAGCTTGCTGCCGCCTTTTTCAATATCGATATCAATCTGGCTGGCACCGGCATCCAGGCTGTTCTCTACCAGCTCCTTCACGACTGATGCCGGTCTTTCAACCACTTCACCGGCGGCAATCTGGTTCGCCAGTTGTGGCGGCAGAATTTTAATGGTCATCGTCAGGGGATCCGTAAAACCTGACCAATCCGGATACTGTCATTGGCTAACTGGTTGTGGCTGCGCAGCGCGTCTACCGACACATCATAGCGCTGCGCCAGTAACGACAACGACTCACCAGCCTGCACTTTATGTTCACGAGCCCGCTGCTGCGCAAATAGTGAATCAGCCGGCGGCGCCAGCTGAAAATGACGCTTTAACGCCCGGTGCAGTGATTGTGCTAATCGCGCCTGATGGTTAGCCGACTTTAACTGCTTTTCTTCCTGCGGATTCGAGATAAAGCCTACTTCTACCAGAATAGAAGGAATATCGGGCGATTTCAGCACGCCTAAACTGGCTGCCTGCGGTTTTGCCTGATGTAGTGAGGTAATTTTACCCAGCTCGCCCAACACCTGATTGGCTGCCTGATAAGCAGTGACCATTGAGTGGTTCATCGACAAATCGAGTACGGTTTGCGCCAGATAACGCTCATTGGCCGAATCGCGGATAATTTCTGCCACACCGCCCAGTAACTCAGAATGGCGTTCAGTTTGCTCCAGCATCCGGCCCACTTCTGTCGTTGCGCGGCGTAACGACAGTACCCAGACCGACGCGCCCCTGGGCTGCGGTGAAGTAAAGGCATCGGCATGAATTGACACCAGCAAGTCTGCCTGCTGGCCCCGGGCCAGCTCTGTGCGTCGGTTAACATGAATAAAGTAGTCGCCGGTCCGAACCATTTCGGCGCGCATGCCGGGTTCGTTATTAATCAGTTCAGCCAGCCTGTTAGCAATCGGTAACGTCAGGTTTTTCTCATAAATGCCACTGGGGCCAATCGAACCCGGGTCTTCACCACCGTGGCCGGCATCGATGGCAATAATGATATCCCGCGCCGCGCGGATGCTGGGCGGTGGCCGACTTTCAGTACGTTGTTTATCCGGTAAATCGATTACCAGCCGATGGCCATAAGGCGCGGTAGGCGTAAGCGCAAAGACGGTTGGTTTTACCTTGTTGGTTAAATCCAGCACAATGCGCATCTTGTCATTGTCGCCGCTACTACGAATTGCTTTTATCAGCTGCGAGTCACCGTCAATCTTCGGCAACGATATACCAGAGGCCATATTACTCAGGTCGATAACCAGCCGGTCGGGATTATCCAGACTAAAACTGTTGTATTGCGGCGCCGCTGCCAAATCAAATACTACCCGGGTATTGTCTGGCGATGGCCAGATCCGGATATTCTGAACCTGATTACTTGCATAACTCCACGCTGAAAAAAACCATAGAATGGTTAAACCGGCGCAGCTAAGAAATTTATTATTATTTTTCATCATCTCTTATTGCATCTGTTATGGCCCGGCCAGCAGCAGTGCCGGCACGAATGACAATCTGTCGCTGATCGTCAAGATAACTTAAGTGTATGTCGAGATCAGGTTCAGGTAAATAACCCTGGCCGTGTTCAGGCCATTCCAGCAAGCACAGGCTCTGCGGATTAAAATAATCGCGGATCCCCATAAATTCCAGCTCTTCCGGGTCGGTCAGCCGGTATAAATCAAAATGATATACGGTTAACACCGGCAATTGATAGGGCTCGACCAGGGTGTAAGTCGGGCTTTTAACATTCCCCTGATGACCTAACGCCAGCAAAATGCCCCGGCAAAAAGTCGTTTTACCCGCTCCCAAACTACCATGTAAAAAAATAACCTGACCACCCTGTAAATATTGTGCCAGCCTGGTTGCCCACTTCAGGGTTGCTGCTTCATCCGCTAAAACTGATGTTACCATCGTAACCTGCTCCATCGGACACTCCGTTGTAAGTAATGTAGCCACTTTACCTCTGCTATATGTTAAGCGCTGCCAAGCTGCCAGACATGTTAACAAACTATGGCAAAGGCCGGCCAGCAAAACTGGTGTTAAACAGCGCGGACAGCATAAATACTGTTATTGCATGAGGAGTCTGACCCTAAAATGAATATCCGGTTCCCGGTCGTTAAATCGCTATGGTAAAGTAGCACAAATTTTCTTGCTAATGACCGCCTCCGGAACTGACAGCTATGGCAATCGATTATCAGCAACTGGCCGTGCGGATAAAACAATGGGCACAGGAGCTGGGTTTTCAGGAACTGGGGATAACCGGCACTGACTTAACTAAAGACGAACCTAAGCTTCAGGCCTGGCTGGATAAAGGCTATCATGGTGATATGCAGTATATGGCAGAGCATGGCATGCTGCGCGCCCGCCCCGCTGAGTTGCTGCCAGGTACCTTACGGGTGCTCAGTGTCAGAATGGATTATCTGCCGGCTCAGGCCGGCTTTGCCACTAATCTGGCTGATCCGGCTAAAGCTTACATCAGCCGCTATGCGCTGGGTCGCGATTATCACAAACTTATTCGTAACCGGCTGAAACAACTGGCGCAGAAAATCCGCACCGAAATACCTGAACTGGGCTTCCGGCCTTTTGTCGACTCAGCACCGCTGCTTGAGCGGCCGCTGGCCCAGCAAGCTGGCTTAGGCTGGGTCGGCAAACACAGTTTATTACTCGAGCAGAGCGTCGGCTCCTGGTTTTTTCTGGGTGAATTGCTGGTCGACATTCCGTTGCCGGTCGATGAACCGCATCAGGGGGATTGCGGCAGTTGCGTCGCCTGTATCACCAGCTGTCCGACAGGGGCTATCGTTGAGCCTTACGTGGTAGATGGCCGGCGCTGCATCTCCTATTTAACCATCGAATTAAAAACCGCTATTCCTGAAACATTGCGGCCACTAATCGGCAACCGCATCTATGGCTGTGATGATTGCCAGCTGGTTTGCCCTGAGAACCGGCAGGCACCGCTGAGTATTGAAGCCGATTTTCAGCGCCGGCCGCAGTGGCAGGACCAGAACTTGCTGCAGCTGTTTGCCTGGGACGAAGCCACGTTTTTACGGCTGACTGAAGGCAGTGCTATCCGCCGGATTGGTTTTGAGCGCTGGCAGCGCAATATTGCCGTGGCGCTGGGCAATGCGCCTTATCAGAGTGAAATTACCGACGCATTACAAAAAGCCAGAGCGCACAGTTCTGCGCTGGTACTGGAACATATCGATTGGGCACTGGCGCAGCAAAAACGGAAAAGCTGGCAGGCGGCTAATCTGCTGCCCCGCGCGACTGAAAGACTGGTCAGGATTGTTCAGAAGGGGTTGCCGCGGGATGCATGAAAGCAGGCTGGCGGGCGTTCTGTCGCTGCTTAGCCTGTTCAATGATAAGGTGCTGCTGTTGCTCGCTAAGTTGTTGCCATTGCAGAATTTCTGTCAGAAAACGACCACAACCCAGACAACAGTCCTGCTGGTCCAGACAACAGTTTCGCACACAAGGTGATATTAGCATAAGCACTTACCTGAAGACGTTAAGCTCAGTGTAGCAAAGCTGAAAAACAAAAAGCCGCTTAAAAGCGGCTTTTTGTTCGAATGTGGAGCGAGTAACGAGGTTCGAACTCGTGACCTCGACCTTGGCAAGGTCGCGCTCTACCAGCTGAGCTATACTCGCATCGGTCAACGCTGTTGCGTTGTGATGGCGCGCATTTTACAAAATCGGCGCTCTTATGCAAGTACTTTATGCCGGTAATTTGAAAAAATTTTGGCGATAGGTTACTAATTCAGCAATCGACTCCCGAATATCGTCCAGCGCCAGATGCGCACCTGTTTTCTGTACTTTTTTCAGAATTGCCGGATGCCAGCGCCGGGCCAGCTCTTTTACCGTACTGACATCCAGATTGCGGTAATGAAAATAACGTTCAAGTTCCGGTGCATATTCGGCTAAAAATCGCCGATCCTGGCCAATACTGTTGCCACACATTGGCGATTTACCTTTCGCAACATACTGACTTAAAAAATCGATAGTCTGCTTTTCCGCCTCGGCTAGGCTAACATTACTGGCCAGGCAGCGGGCGGTTAAACCGCTTTTGCCATGTTGCTCTACGCACCATGGGTCCATATTATCGAGGATCTGGGCCGAGGTACTGATAGCAAACACCGGCCCTTCGGCCAGAATATTCAGCTCGCTGTCGGTAACAATAGTGGCCATTTCTAAAATTACATCAGTTTTGGGCTCCAGCCCGGTCATTTCTAAATCCAGCCAGATTAAATTAGTGTCATTTGTTGCCATATCCTTTCCTTACATGCATGCAGCTTTGTTCAAATTCAGATTACAGGTATGATACACGTCTTAAGCTTAACACTGATAGCGCCTGTTTGCGCACAACGGTAAAACCAGCACGTGACCAAAAAAAAACACCTGACCAAACGCCAGACTGACCGGATTGCCCAGAATGAGCAAAAACGGCTGCGGGGTAATAAAAAAGCCAAAACCGAGCATTGGGATGACGATGTGCTGCTGGCGGCAGAACCCGGCCTTGTGCTCAGTCGCTTTGGCCAGCATGCCGATATTGAAGATGCTAACGGTGACGTGGTGCGCTGCAATATGCGCCGCACCATCAGCTCGGTGGTAACCGGCGACAATGTAGTCTGGCGCAGGGCCAGGCAAAGCACTGGCAGTATTGATGGCGTTATCGAAGCGGTAGAGGATCGCAAATCCGTGCTGTTGCGGCCCGATTTTTATGATGGTTTAAAGCCTGTTGCAGCAAATATCGATTTAATGATTATTGTGTCTGCCATTTTGCCGGCATTGTCATTAAATATTATTGACCGTTACCTGGTCGCCGCCGAAATGACTCATATTAAGCCGCTGCTGGTTATCAACAAAGTTGATTTGCTGACAGAGCAAGAGCATCAGCAACTTACTGAGCAACTTAGCCTGTACCGTAAAATTGGCTATGATTATCTTTTAGTCAGCGCCAAATCTGGTCAGGGTATGCCTGAACTGCTGGAGCAGATACATAGTGGCACCAGTATTTTTGTTGGTCAGTCCGGGGTGGGTAAGTCATCGCTGATGAATAACCTGATGCCGGGCCTTACTGCTGCAACCCGCGAGGTTTCGGAAAATTCCGGCTTAGGTCAGCACACGACTACGGTGTCCCGACTGTATCATCTGCCACAGGGCGGCGATTTAATTGACTCCCCGGGCATTCGCGAATTTGCTTTGTGGCATTTAAGCGAACAGGAAGTGACTGAAGGCTTTATTGAGTTTCAGCCCTGGCTTGGCCGCTGTAAATTTCGCGACTGCAAGCATGTCAATGACCCCGGTTGTGCCATCCAGCATGCGGTGCAACAAGGTGAAATCAGTAGCGAGCGCTACGACAGCTATTTGAAAATCCTGGCCAGTATGGCGCAGGACAAACCGAATTATTTTTAAGTAAAAGGTTAATAACCCCGATGGATAAAGCAAAAATCACCTTGCAGTACCTGATGCCGAAGCATCTTATCTCGCGCCTTGCCGGTAAAGTTGCCGCAGCTGAACTCGGCTGGTTCAGCCATTTTCTGATTAAGCGCTTTATCAAAGCGTACAAAATTGATATGAGCGAAGCCCAATGGGAGCGCGCTGAAGATTACGCCAGTTTTAATGAATTCTTTACCCGGCCTCTAAAAGACGGCATCCGGCCGCTGGCCAGCGAACCTGATATTGTCGCCCATCCGGTCGATGGCGCTATCAGTCAGTTAGGGCCGATTGTTGACGGTAAACTGGTGCAGGCAAAACACCATAACTACTCGTTGCAAAACCTGCTGGGTGGCCTTGAGCAAACTGCAGCGCCTTTTGCCGGTGGCTCTTTTGCCACTATTTACCTGGCGCCAAAAGATTATCACCGGATTCATATGCCGGTAACCGGCACCCTGCGCGAGATGATTTATATCCCCGGCGAGCTGTTCTCGGTAAACCCGTTAACCGCCGAGTGTGTAAAAGATTTGTTTGCTCTGAATGAGCGAGTAGTCACTATCTTTGATACCGAGTTTGGGCCGATGGCGCTGGTACTGGTTGGTGCTACCATCGTCGCCAGCATTGAGACTGTCTGGGCAGGTACCATTACCCCACCAAGTGGCAAAAACATTTTCCGCTGGACTTACCCGGCAAAGGGCAATACCGCAGTTAAACTGGAAAAAGGCGCTGAGATGGGCCGCTTTAAACTGGGCTCTACGGTGGTACTGGCTTTTCCGGCCGGCAAAGTTGATTTTCTGGCCGACCAGCAGCCCGGCACCGTCACCCGGATGGGTGCGCCTTTTGCTGAAATTAACTAACTAGCCCCTCATGAGCAGGACATTGAAGTGTCCTGCTCCTTTCTCCGCACTCGCGACAGCGCCGTATATTTTTTCTGCGACACGCCGTAAACCCTTCCATGGGGGCTCGTTTATAAACTCCATCCATGAAGTTTACCCTGCGGGCCAGCGAGGCTGTTTAAATGTGTTCCCTACACATTTATCCGCCCGTCCAGGGCTTCAACGGTCTCAGAAAAAAATACTCTGCTCCCGCTTTATCTGCAGTAGACTAATTAAAAGTCGTTCTGAGGAGTGAATATGCAAATTATAGCCCATCGCGGGGCCAGTGGCGATTACCCGGAAAACACCCTGCTGGCCATCGAACAAGCCATCGTTCAGGGGGCAGATGCGATTGAGATAGATGTTTTTGCCGTACAGGGCGAGCTTATCGTTATTCACGACCACCATTTAGCCCGCACCACCAATGGCACCGGCAGCATTTATCAATACAGTCTGGTTGAGCTAATGCAACTGGATGCCGGTCGTGGCCAACGCATTCCGATGCTATGGCAGGTACTTGAGCTTATTAATGGTAAATGCTGGTTAAATATCGAATTAAAAGGTGATGACACCGTCGCGCCGCTATTAGCGCTGCTTGATAAAGCCGAACAGCAACTGGGGTTTGATCTGCAAACGCTGGTTATCTCGTCATTTAACCATCACCTGCTCGCCGCTATTAAACAAGCACGGTCGCAATTAAAGCTCGGCGCGCTTACTGCAAGTCTGCCGCTCGATTATGCAGCCTTTGCCAGCCAGTTGCAGGCCTATTCGGTAAATTGTGATGTCAGCTTTGTTAATAAAGCATTTGTTGATGATGCTAAAGCCCGCGGCTTAAAAGTATTTGTCTACACGGTAGATCAGCCAGATGATATCCAGCGCTTAAAAGCATATAGGGTCGATGGTATTTTCAGTAATTTCCCGGCCAGAAGCCGGACGTTGGCAAACAAAAAACCCGCTGATTAAGCGGGTTCGTCGGCGTGGTGTTCAGTCTCGCAGCTATCACACTGACTGCATAAACGCATGTTCATCACATGGGCCAGCACCACCAGGGAGGCGCCCACTATTAACACCGCATGCTCATATTCGTGGCCCCAGACATCCCGTTGCCAGTAAATAAAGCCACCTAAAAACAAAGAGTAAAAAGGGTAAAGCTTCCGATGGTAACGATGAAAGCCAATAAACAGCGCGACAAAGCCAAGCACCATGGTAAACAGCAGCATAATGCGCTCAAACGCATGGTTATGGTTAACTGTTAAGCCAAGCAGTGGCAGCACCGGTAACAATACCGGCAGCATAATACAGTGAATCGCGCACAGCGATGTCACAGTAATGCCCACTTTATCAAATAACACTCTGGCTTTGGCTAACACGTTAAAAATTCCACTGTGCTGAATTAACTAAAACGATATAATATAACAAATCAAAACACAAATAAACGACCTGATAAAAATTAGTTTCGGATACCCTGCTCTGCCGACATCCGCAAAGCTGATCGCCGGTTCCTGTTATGGCATAATGGCCGCCTGTCATTTTCCAGTAGGCCTGATATGGACTCCTTACTATCCCAACTTGATGAAAACCTGAAAGAACTTTATCGAAAAGCATTAGACGCTGATGCGGTATTAGACCAGTTACAGCAACAGGGTCAGGCGAAACATCAGAGTATTTTTCCTGCCAACAGTGATTTCAGCGTTAACAGCAATCGTTTTATGCCTTATTTAAGCGAAGCAGCAGAGCAGATTGCCGCTATCCGGCAAAGTCAGCAATTCAATACCGCTACGCTGGCCCGGGTGGTTAAACAGCTGCAGTTGTTGCACAAAACGCTGGCAGAGTTTCGCCTTGCGGTGAAGTAATTGCCGGCAATACCGGTAATAAGTCCGCTGGTAAAATCAGCGAAAGCAACTATGCTTAATGGTGGTTAATTGAACCTACATAGTTAGTGAGTAGTCGATGCTAGTTAATAAAGTTACCATTAACAATCCGGGCATTGCCGCCAGCGGAACGTCGAATAACAGCATTGCGACTGCAGCCCCCCTGGTTGCAGATGCAGCATCAGATCAGCTAAACCAGAACGCAACAACAATTAAGGCGCTATCAACACCTCCTGCATCTGAATCTGTGCAAACAGCTGATAGAAACTCAGAAAGTATCCGGGTTAGCAGTAGTATTGGCCGGGCAGCCAGCGCCGGCCAATTAACCCGGGAGCAGGCATTGGAAATTTACCGCAATATTGCCCGCTTTCTATAAGTTCAACCTTACCGTTCTGGATGACTCACTTTTGCAGGTAAGGCGGCATGTTCAGTAATTTCAGGCTTTAGGTCCTGGTTAAACCAGTCTTGTAGCATGTCCCGTTCAAATGAAAATTCAGGAGTATTGCTACGGGGTTTCATCCGGCTCATAAATGCCATATCGCGCAGACGCTCCTCACCACCAACCACTTCTTCACCATACTGATCACGTAACAGGTGACTAAAGCGAACAGCCGGTGAATGAATTTCTTTGATCACCCGAATTGCCTGGCCGGTATCGGTAACAAAGTAGTCAACTTCACCTGCCAGATCAATATCAGTAATCGTTACCTGCCAGCTATACCCTTCAGGTAACTCATCTGCCATTTCCTGAAAAAAATTCTCGAAATTACGCTTCACACGATCTTTAAAACGGCTGCGGGAATCATTGGCAGCCCGAACATCAGTAAATTTATCCATATCCTGCCAGTTAAGTTCCAGTGTGGCGCTCGAGTCTGGATTGCTTAGCACTGGTGCTGACATTGCCAGGACACACACCGCTATCAAAAATGTTTTCATCACTACCTCTCAGTCATTCTCTGCACACGACAGATCGCCCGGTTCAAGTTTTACTATATGCGCCAGATCCGGCATTAAAAAAATTATTGGTACACACAGTCACTACTATAGAGCATAAAAGCGCAACGTTTCTGGCTAAAATTGTATAAATAGTAGAGTGAAAGTGTATTAATCTGTATCAGAAAAAAGCCCCCGCTTTAATACGGAGGCTTTCAAAATATCAGCTAAACTGAATTATTTATCGAGATCAAAACTTATTGAACTTGCGCATAGTCGCTTACTTTTGGTTTAAACTTATTATCAAACCAATCTTGCAGCATCTGCTGCTCATAACGGAACGCGTCATCATCGTTAGTTGAACGCAGCGAATGCATAAAGCCCATATCACGCAACTTCGTTTCGGTGCTAATCACTACCTCACCCTGTTGGTCAGTTAAGACATGCTTAAAGGTGATAGCGGGCGAATGAATATCTTCAACGACCCTTAGCGGATTACCTGCACCGCCAACGAAATAATCTACATCGCCAGCTAAATCAATATTAGTAATTGTCGCCTGCCAATTGTAGCCATCAGGCAACTGGCTTGCTAATTGCTGGAAAATCTCACTAAACTCTCGTTTAACCCGTTCGTGAAACTGACTACGGGTAGAATTGGTGGCGCGAACATCTGTAAACTTGTCCATATCATGCCACTTCAGTTCCAACTCCGCACCCGACTCAGTATTGGCAAGTACTGGTGCTGTCATGGCCAGTGTCAATAATGCTATCGGAAATGTTTTCATATTCACCTCCTGAAGGTTGATTTTCTCAAATACTGCTACCGAACTCTGGTCAACTGTTAACAGCATTCACTGTCTGCTCAGACCCCAATTACAACCTAAAGTTCAGTTTACTGCGTTATCACTAAGCTTAGCAGGCAAAGCCTGCAGAGCAAATTGTGCTGAAAACGCACTTATTCACGAAAAAAAAAGCTCCCGGGATCAGCCGGGAGCTTTTTCTGCAGAGCCAGAAGCAGCGAATTACATCATACCGCCCATGCCACCCATGCCGCCCATATCAGGCATTGCCGGGGCATCGTCTTTTGGCAGTTCAGTGATCATCGCTTCGGTGGTGATCATCAGTGAACCGACAGATGCCGCAAACTGCAGTGCTGAACGGGTTACTTTGGTTGGGTCCAGAATACCCATCTCCAGCATGTCGCCGTATACGTCGGTAGCAGCGTTGTAACCGTAGTTACCTGAACCTTCTTTAACCTTGTTCACCACCACTGATGGCTCTTCACCAGCATTGGCCACGATTTGACGCAGTGGTGCTTCCATTGCCCGCAGCGCGATTTTAATACCGTGGGTCTGGTCTTCGTTAGCACCAGTTAAGCTGGTCAGTTTGGCTGCCACGCGCACCAGGGCAACACCGCCGCCAGGTACCACACCTTCTTCTACCGCAGCACGGGTTGCATGCAGTGCATCTTCCACCCGGGCTTTCTTCTCTTTCATTTCCATCTCAGTGGTCGCGCCCACTTTGATAACGGCAACACCGCCAGCCAGTTTAGCCAGACGTTCCTGCAGTTTTTCTTTATCGTAGTCTGAGGTCGCTTCTTCGATCTGCTGGCGAATCTGCTTCACCCGGCCATCGATACCATCCTGCTCACCGGCACCATCGATAATGGTGGTGTTGTCTTTAGTGATCACAACGCGCTTAGCGGTACCTAAATCCTCCAGCGTGGCTTTTTCCAGTTCCATACCGATTTCTTCAGAAATAACGGTACCGCCGGTTAACGTTGCAATGTCCTGCAACATCGCCTTACGACGATCACCAAAGCCTGGCGCTTTAACGGCAGACACTTTAACAATGCCACGCATATTGTTGACAACCAGAGTTGCCAGGGCTTCGCCTTCCAGATCTTCAGCAATAATTAACAGCGGCTTACCGGCTTTTGCCACGCCTTCTAATACCGGCAGTAACTCGCGGATATTAGAAATTTTCTTATCAACAGTCAGAATAAACGGGTTGTCCAGTTCTACCTGGCCGGCTTCCTGATTATTGATAAAATATGGTGACAGGTAGCCACGGTCGAACTGCATACCTTCAACCACGTCCAGCTCGTTGGCTAAACCCTGGCCTTCTTCAACAGTGATTACGCCTTCTTTGCCCACTTTATCCATGGCATCGGCGATGATTTTACCGATTTCTTCGTCAGAGTTAGCTGAAATAGTACCTACCTGAGCAATGGCTTTGGTATCGGCACAAGGCTGAGATAAGTTTTTCAGCTCTTCTACTGCTGCGATAACGGCTTTGTCGATACCGCGCTTTAAGTCCATCGGGTTCATGCCGGCCGCAACCGCTTTTACGCCTTCATTAATAATGTTTTGCGCTAACACGGTTGCAGTAGTCGTACCATCACCGGCTTCATCGTTGGCTTTAGACGCAACTTCTTTCACCATCTGCGCGCCCATATTTTCGAACTTATCTTCCAGTTCAATTTCTTTGGCGACCGATACACCGTCTTTGGTGATCAGTGGTGAGCCAAAAGATTTGTCCAGAATAACATTGCGGCCTTTCGGACCCAGGGTAACCCGTACCGCGTTTGCCAGAATGTTTACGCCCTTAAGCATTTTATTGCGAGCTTCGTCGCCAAAACGTACGTCTTTTGCAGCCATTTTGATAATTCCTTAATTCAGTTTTCAGTTAAACGATGCGTTAAAGTGCAGCTTACGCAGTGCAACTTAATCGAGGATCACACCTAAGATGTTGTCTTCTTTGGTGATTACAAACTCTTGCCCGTCTACTTTTTCAGTGCGCTCTACATAGGCACCAAATAATACTTTGTCGCCAACTTTTACATCTAATGGCTTCACGTCACCGTTATCCAGAATGCGACCATTGCCAACCGCAACGACTTCGCCACGGCTCGATTTTTCGGCAGAAGCACCAGTTAAGACGATGCCACCCGCTGACTTGCTTTCTGCTTCTAAGCGTTTGATGATGACACGATCATGTAATGGACGAATATTCATGCTCTAATCTCCTAAAGCGTTTTTTGTGTTTTAACATGGGTGTTAAAATGTGTGTTCGGTATATGGGGCAGTAGCAAAAAAAATCCAAGGGGCAATCAAAAAAATTCTTGCTGTTAGCCAGATTCAGCAACGCTGACGCCGCTTTCTTAAGACTTAATTAAGTAAGCCTTGAAATAATTGCCAGCGACAACAGGTCTGATATTTGCAATGTCAGATCGTAACTAAAAAGACCAATTGACAGCTATTGCCGTATAGTAGCGGAGCAACATCGGCAAAGGTATAGCCTGCGTTTAACCAATAATTCAGAAGGTTTAATTGATGTATAAACTGTTTTTGCTGCCATTTTTACTGTGGTTTTCGCTGCTTGGGCTGACTCTCAGTGCTTCGCCGGCTCAGGCTCAGCAAAGCTCGGTGCTCGATAGCCTGCTGCAACAAGATGATGACTTTTTACCGGTAGACCAGGCCTTTGTTATGGATTTCCGGCAGCAGGACGATGAACTTATTGTCAATTGGACGATAGCGGACGGTTATTATATCTATCGCGATAAGTTCAAATACGGCGGCGTCGCGGTAAGTTTCTCTCATCCCACTTATCCACCCAGCATGCAGATAGAAGATGAATTTTTCGGGGTAACCGAAGTTTATTTCCATCAGCTGACCTTGCGTATTCCTTTGTCGGATATTAGTGAAGATGCGTTTTTACGCATTCAGTATATGGGCTGTGCTGAAGCAGGCCTGTGTTACCCCCCGATTAAAGCCGAGATACCATTGTCAGTTCCGGGCAATTCAGCAGCGACAGCCAGTGCAGACACGGCCGGGCAAACGGAAGCCGGCATACCGGTATCCAGCCAGTTTAATCTGGCAGATCGGCTTAGCAGCGGCTCGGTCTGGCTGAATATGGGCGTATTTTTTCTGTTAGGGCTGGGCCTGGCATTTACCCCTTGCGTATTTCCGATGTATCCGATTTTAAGCAGCATTATTGTCGGTCAGGGCAAACAGCTTAGTACCCGCCGGGCATTCAGCTTATCATTCAGTTATGTCCAGGGTATGGCCATTATGTACTCGGCGCTGGGGCTGGTTGTCGCCAGTTTAGGGGTTAAATTCCAGGCCTGGATGCAGCACCCTGCGGTGCTTATCGTCGCTGCGGTTATCTTTGTGTTGCTGGCACTTGCCATGTTCGGTGGTTTTAATTTTCAGCTGCCAGCCAGCTGGCAGGCCAAAGTCAGTAACATAAGTAATAAACAGCAGGGCGGCAGTTTAAAAGGCGCCTTTATTATGGGCGCCTTGTCTGGCCTGATAGCCTCACCCTGTACCACAGCGCCATTGTCAGCAGCATTGTTATATGTGGCACAAAGCGGTGATTTGCTGCTGGGTGCCCTGACATTATATGTTCTCAGCCTGGGCATGGGCATACCGCTTATTCTGCTGGGTACGTCTGGTGGCAAACTGCTACCCAAAGCCGGCCCCTGGATGAATATCGTTAAAACTGCCTTTGGTTTCGTGCTGTTGCTGGTGCCGATAATCCTGCTGGAGCGTATTCTGCCAGTATGGCAAGTCGTGCTGCTGGCTTCAACCCTCAGCCTGTTAGTTTGTGGTTATTTGTTTAAGCTGCTGTTTGAACTGAAAAGCAGCACAGCGAAAGCGGCCATGTTGTTATCGGCTCTGGTGTTGCTGCTAGTGACCGTATTGTTTAACTGGCAATATTTCAGCCCCACCCAGCCTGCTCCGGCCCCGGTTGCAGCAAATACCAGCCAGAGTGGCCAGTTTATTGACGTAGCCGATTTAGCGGGTCTGGAGCTACAATTAGCAGAGGCTAAAGCCGCAGGCCAGTATACCCTGGTCGATCTTTATGCAGAGTGGTGTGTTGCCTGCAAGGAGTTTGAGCAATTTACCTTCCCGGCGGAGCAGGTACAGGCCCACACCAGCAAAATGCGCCTGATAAAAATAGATGTTACCAACATGAGCCGCTCCGACGAAAAATTATTGAACCATTATCAGGTGCTCGGCCTGCCAACCTTGCTTTTCTTCAGCCCTGACGGTGAGGAACTGACAAAAGCGCGGGTAACCGGCTTTATGGCAGCCACTCCCTTTGCTGAGCATCTGGCCGCCCTTACCAAAAAGTAATGGCAAGCGGCAGGCAGCTGGCCTGCCGCTTTTAGCAACTATAAGCCCCCTGCCCCGTGCCCGCTTTTTGACTACTCTGTGCCTACTCTGGCTGATAAGACCAGTATTTTGCTGCCATTTGTCACGATTTCACTATAATAAGGCGCTAATCTGGTAATAAAGGGCGCGGTAATGTGCTGAATTAAGCAAACAGGTGCAATTTTGCATCCACTTTCGTAAGATAAAGCTTATTCGAAACATTTAGCGGAAATACAACACAAATGGCGGCAAAATACCGAATTTTAGTTTTAAATGGTCCGAACCTGAACATGCTTGGCGTACGTGAGCCAGGGGTGTACGGTGCCGCCAGCCTGAATGATATTGTCAGCGAGCTGGAACAGCAGGCCGACAGCATAAACGTCAGTCTGCAGCATTTTCAGTCAAATGCTGAGCATGAGCTTATTGCTACCGTTCAGCAAAGTCTGGGGCAGCAGGATTTTATTATTATAAATCCGGGCGCCTATACTCATACCAGTATCGCACTTCGTGATGCGCTGCTGGCGGTGGCCATACCCTTTATTGAAATTCACTTATCCAACGTGCATGCCCGGGAAGCATTCCGGCGACATTCTTATTTAGCTGATATCGCCCAAGGGGTTATCTGCGGCTTTGGTGCCAAAGGTTATCACTATGCGCTGGACGCAGCGGTAACAGCATTACAAACAACCAAATAAATTAACTAGCAAATTAACTAACATCAGGCGACAGACATGGATATTAGAAAAATTAAAAAATTGATCGAATTGCTGGAAGAGTCTGGCATTTCTGAGCTGGAAATTACCGAAGGTGAAGAATCAGTGCGGATCAGCCGCCACAGCCCGGTACAGCACTATGCACCAATGCAACCGATGCAGTACGCCCAGCCACAAATGCAGGCCCCGGCAGCTGCACCAGCCGCCGTTGCAGCCGAACCAGCTAAACCGGCTGCCAGCGGCCAGGTTGTTAAGTCACCAATGGTAGGCTCATTTTACCGGGCAGCCTCACCCACCTCTAAAGCCTTCGTTGAAGTAGGCCAGAGCGTTAAAGTAGGTGATACCTTGTGTATTGTTGAAGCCATGAAAATGATGAACCAAATCCAGTCTGATAAAGCAGGCGTGGTAAAAGAAATTCTGGTTGAAAACGGCGATCCGGTCGAATTTGATCAGCCGTTATTTATTCTCGAATAACCGAAAAGGCTGACCGATGCTAGAAAAAGTACTCATTGCCAACCGGGGCGAAATTGCACTGCGTATCTTACGCGCCTGCAAAGAACTCGGTATTAAAACGGTAGCGGTGCACTCCACCGTCGACCGTAACCTGAAACATGTGCTGCTGGCAGACGAGACCATTTGTATTGGCCCGGCACCGTCACCACAAAGCTACCTGAATATTCCGGCGCTAATTGCTGCAGCAGAAGTCACCAACGCCCAGGCGATTCACCCTGGTTATGGCTTTTTGGCTGAGCGTGCTGACTTTGCCCAGCAGGTAGAAGAAAGCGGCCTGGTATTTATTGGCCCGCACCCGGACTCTATCCGGCTGATGGGCGATAAAGTGTCAGCGATTGAAGCGATGAAAAAAGCCGGCGTGCCCTGTGTGCCAGGTTCAGACGGCGCAGTAGGTGACGATGCTGACACCAACAAAAAGATTGCGAAACGTATAGGCTACCCGATAATTGTTAAGGCTGCCGGCGGTGGTGGTGGTCGTGGTATGCGCGTGGTTCGCAGCGAAGAAGAGCTGGTCAGCTCAATTGAGATGACCAAAGCCGAAGCCAAAGCCGCTTTTGGTAATGACATGGTATACATGGAGAAATTCCTGGAAAACCCACGTCATATCGAAATTCAGGTACTAGCTGATGGCCAGGGTAATGCCATTCATTTAGCTGAGCGCGACTGCTCGATGCAGCGCCGCCATCAGAAAGTGGTGGAAGAAGCGCCGGCACCGGGTATTACCCCTGAGCTGCGGGCCTTTATTGGCGGCCGCTGTGTTGATGCCTGTAAAGTAATGAACTATCGCGGTGCCGGTACCTTTGAGTTTCTGTTTGAAAACGGTGAGTTCTTCTTTATTGAGATGAATACCCGTATTCAGGTAGAACACCCGGTTACCGAAATGATCAGTGGCGTCGATCTGATTAAAGAGCAATTACGGGTCGCATCCGGCATGCCATTAACGCTGAAGCAGGAAGATATCGTCATTCGTGGCCATGCGGTAGAGTGCCGGATAAACGCGGAAGACCCGGTAACTTTTATGCCATCACCGGGTAAAATTACCCGTTTCCATCCGGCCGGCGGCAACGGCGTGCGCTGGGATTCGCATATTTATGCGGATTACACGGTGCCACCTAATTATGACTCGATGGTCGGCAAGCTGATTACCTATGGCGAGAGCCGGGAAATAGCCATCGCCCGGATGCGTAACGCGCTGGACGAGCTGCTGGTAGAGGGCATAAAAACCAATATTGCGCTGCATAAAGACATTATGCGTGATACTGAGTTCTGTAAAGGCGGCACCAATATTCATTACCTTGAGAAAAAACTTGGCATGAAGTAACGCTGCTATGTAGTGCAACTGCAGTAATTAGCTGAGAATAAAGGCCGCATTTGCGGCCTTTTTGTTATAATGCGCCCAAAATGCAGCAAGAGAGCTCACCATGCCCTGGATCCAACTACGCGTTACCACTACTGAAGTTAAAGCCGAGCAAGTCAGCGACATGCTGCAAGGCTGGGGTGCGCAGGCGGTCAGTTTTGTCGATGCGCATGATACGCCGATTTATGAGCCCATGCCCGGCGAGGTAATTTACTGGACCAATACCGTGGTCGTCGGTTTATTTGATGCTGAGCACCCGATGGACCAGGTGATCAGTAAATTGCAGCAGGTGTCTTTTTTTAAAGACAAGCTGCAGTACAAGCTGGAACAACTGGAAGACAAAGACTGGGAACGGGAATGGATGGATAACTTTCATCCGATTAAGTTTGGCGAGCGCTTATGGGTATGCCCCAGCTGGCGTGATATTCCGGACCCGGATGCAGTTAATGTGATGCTCGATCCCGGTCTGGCGTTTGGTACCGGCACCCACCCTACTACGGCGCTGTGTATGCAATGGCTTGATCAGCATATTAAGCCGGAACAAACGGTGGTCGACTTTGGCTGTGGTTCAGGCATTTTAGGCATAGCTGCCCTGAAGTTAGGTGCAAAACGGGTCGTTGGCATTGATATTGACCCGCAGGCCATAGAAGCCAGCACCGCCAACGCGAAGCGCAACAATGTCAGCGGCCAGATAGAGCTATACCTGCCCAGGGATCAGCCCCAATTACAGGCCGATGTGGTGGTGGCCAATATTCTGGCCGGGCCGCTGGCAGAACTTAGTCAGGTAATCAGCGGTTATGTAAAGAGCGGTGGTTTACTGGCATTGTCCGGTATTTTACAAAGCCAGGCCCAGAGCGTTATCGATGCCTACAGCAACGAATTCAGCTTTGACCCCGTCGCCGAGCAGGACGAATGGGTGCGGTTAAGCGCCCGTAAAAATCACGCTTAGACCACAACGCAACTGGTGACAAAATAAACAGCCTTACAATTATCTTTTTAGTGAGGCCATTGTTTACGGGCTGGTAGCAGCGGGAAAACACGTCTTTTCAGCCTTTTAGCGAATGTCAATCCCTGAAAGGCCAAATTAATTGCAGTTTTGTTTAAATAATAACCTTTGCTTTGTTGCCAAAAATCCGTAAACTTAGCGCCCCTTGGGGGTAGAGCCTTGGATTACATGGTGCGCATAGGTCCTTATCAGTTAGCGAACAAGGTAATTTGTGCTCCGATGGCCGGAGTGACAGATCACACTTTTCGTGAGCTTTGCCGGCGGTTTGGCGCCGCTTTAGCTGTATCTGAAATGCTATCAAGCAATCCTCAGGTCTGGCAAAGCGAAAAGTCACAAAACCGGATGGGACATCGCCAGGAATCCGGGATCCGCTCGGTACAAATTGCCGGCAGTGATCCGGCCCAAATGGCCGCAGCAGCGCAATACAATGTTGAGATTGGTGCTGATATTATCGACATCAACATGGGTTGCCCGGCCAAAAAAGTAAATAAAAAGCTGGCAGGCTCGGCGTTATTACAATACCCGCAGCTGGTAGAAGACATTATTCAGGCCGTGGTAAAGGCGGTAACAGTACCGGTAACGCTGAAAATTCGTACCGGCTGGGATACCGATCATCGTAATGGTGTGCAAATTGCCCGGATTGCCGAGGATAATGGCATTCAGGCGCTGGCCGTACATGGCAGAACCAAAGCCTGCATGTACAAAGGTGAAGCCGAATACGACACCATTAAAGCGATTAAACAGGCAGTGTCACTGCCGGTTATTGCCAATGGTGACATTACCACGCCGGAAAAAGCACAGTATGTGCTCGATTACACCGGTGCCGACGCCATTATGATTGGTCGGGCGGCACAGGGGCGCCCCTGGATATTCCGGGAAGTGACCCACTACCTGGCAACAGGTGAAAAACTGGCTGCACCGGCAATTGCTGAGGTGCAGCAAATCATGCTGGAACATGTGCAGGGCTTACATCAGCTATACGGTGTGCATTTGGGGCCTCGGATTGCCCGTAAGCACGTTGGCTGGTATTTAGCTGAGCATGATGCCCAGGGTGTGTTTCGCAGCGAATTCAATGCCATCGAGCAGGCTGAACGCCAGTTTGAGGCATTAAATGACTATTTTCATAAACTAGCAGCAACCTAACGCAAAAGAGATAAGCAATGTTTAATTCGAACGTTACTTCGCCATTTATTACAAATGCCCATGTTCAAACCCAGGAAAAGCCACAGGCGTTAAGCAACGCGGTGCAAAAAGCCGTTGCTAACTACCTGCAACAGTTAAACGGTCAGGACGTTAACGACCTGTATGAGTTGGTGCTGTCTGAATTAGAGCGGCCGTTACTGGAAGAGGTGATGAAATACACCCGCGGTAACCAGACCCGCGCAGCTAACCTGATGGGCATCAACCGCGGTACCCTGCGTAAGAAGCTGAAACAATACGGCATGAGTTAATGCCACTGCGGGGCTCCGGCCCCGCCACTAAGCACCTTCGGGTGCTTTTTTATTGGTTAAGTTAAACTCTGATTTCTGCAAGTGACAAGAGAATTTAAGCATGACAACACTACGCCCTATTCGCCGCGCACTATTAAGCGTGTCTGACAAAACCGGTATCGTTGAATTTGCCCGCGCCCTGGCAGAACAACACGTTGATATTCTGTCAACCGGCGGCACCGCTAAATTGCTGGCCGAACACGGTATTCAGGTGACTGAAGTTTCCGACTATACCGGTCATCCGGAAATTATGGACGGCCGGGTGAAAACCCTGCACCCGAAAATTCACGGTGGTATTCTGGCAAGGCGTGGTGTTGATGAAAACGTGATGGCCGACAACAGCATTGGCCCGATTGATCTGGTGGTCGTTAATCTGTATCCGTTTGCCAGTACCGTTGCCAAACCAGGTTGCACCCTGGAAGATGCGATTGAAAATATAGATATCGGCGGCCCGACCATGGTGCGTGCTGCCGCGAAAAACCATAAAGATGTGACTATTGTGGTTAATGCCAGAGACTACAGCACGGTGCTCGCTGAGATGAACGAGAATAATGGCGCAACCAGCCATGCCACCCGCTTTAGCCTGGCGATCAGTGCTTTTGAACATACCGCGCAGTACGATGGCATGATAGCCAATTATTTTGGCGCCATGCTGCCGGCCTATGACAACCCTGCCGAGCCAGTCAGCAAGTTCCCACGCACCTTCAACAGTCAGTTTGTTAAAAAACAAGATTTACGCTACGGCGAAAACAGCCACCAGAGTGCCGCGTTTTATGTGCAGGATGGTGCCGCGGAAGCGTCTGTTGCAACGGCTAAACAGTTACAGGGCAAGGCGCTGTCTTACAATAATATCGCCGATACCGATGCTGCACTCGAATGCGTCAAAGAATTCAGTGAACCAGCCTGCGTTATCGTCAAACACGCTAACCCGTGCGGCGTGGCCATTGGTGACTCTATTCTGGCTGCGTATAACCGCGCCTATCAGACTGACCCCACCTCGGCGTTTGGTGGCATTATTGCCTTTAACCGCGAGCTGGATGAAACCACGGCCAAAGAAATTGTCAGCCGCCAGTTTGTTGAAGTGATTATCGCGCCCGCTGCTTCAGACGCCGCCGTTGCGGTAGTAGGCAGCAAGCCTAATGTGCGGTTACTGGTATGTGGCGAGTTCAGCCAGGCCGCTAACGCGCTGGATATGAAACAGGTTAATGGCGGCATGCTGCTACAGGACCGCGACCAGGCCCAAATAACAGCTGATGATTTAAAAGTTGTGACTAAGCGCCAGCCCACCGAGCAGGAACTGAAAGACTTACTGTTCTGCTGGAAAGTCGCTAAGTTTGTTAAATCAAACGCCATTGTTTATGTCAAAGACAGCATGACCATCGGCGTTGGCGCCGGCCAGATGAGCCGGGTCTACAGCGCGAAAATCGCCGGCATCAAGGCTGCTGATGAAAACCTGGAAGTTAAAGGGTCAGTAATGGCTTCAGACGCGTTCTTCCCGTTCCGGGATGGTATCGACGCTGCTGCCGCTGCAGGTATTACCGCGGTCATCCAGCCAGGTGGTTCGATGCGCGATGCTGAAGTAATTGCCGCCGCCGATGAGCATGGCATGGCCATGGTGTTTACCGGTGTAAGACATTTCCGTCATTAAGCACCTGCTTTAGTTGATAAAAGGCCGCTATGCGGCCTTTTTTTTCTTTAATAAAGCTGTAAAGTCTAGTGTTACAACCAGATACAAAATTTTAGAGTGGCAAAAATGTCTAATATGGGTGACGTGGTAATTCAATCATTTGAAAATCCTGAAGATTTTTTTTCTTTTATTTCTCAGCGTTTAATTACAAGAGATCATAAACTAGGTTTTAGGGGACATGCATGTTCCTCTTGGGAACTTGAAACCACTCTTACAAGATTTTCAAAACAAATACTTTCGAAGTTTCCTGATAAAAAACACAGTTTAGAAACCATAACATCTGTAACCAAAAATCGATTAGAACGACAATTCATAAATAATCTCATAGTCAACAATGACCTTCCCAGAGATAAAGCTGAATCTATAGATATCTGGCAATTTGGCCAACATTTTGGGCTTCCATCACCTTTACTTGATTGGTCACACTCACCCTATATCGCGTTATTTTTTGCTCTGTCAGATAGTATAAAAGCGAGTGGCAATTCAGAAAAATGTATTTGGGTTATAAATATCGATCTTATAAACGAAATAAACGATTTAATTAGTAGAGAGATATGGCCTGAATTCATCGAGAAGATACAACCAGTAGAAACTCTTCACGAGCAGTTCCCTCTTTTAAAAATCAAAGGAGATATGGAACTTCACAACCGAAGATTAGCATTCCAGCAAGGCTTCTTTACTGAGCATGGTTTCTATATGAGCCTAGAAATATGGCTTAAACGAATAGTCTCAGTTTTTGCAAGACCGAATACAGACAAGCCCGTATTGCAGAAATTGACATTCAAATGTAACGAAAAAGATCGCATAAATATCTTGGATCGCTTAGACAAAATGAATATCAACAATCGAACCTTATTTCCAGATATTGAGGGCTCGGTCAAAGACGCAATCGACACGACATTCAGATCATTTCAGGAAAATAGCATTAAGACTTTTAGTTACTGGGCAAACAATTAAACACTAGAAATCACAAATCCTTAAAATAAAAGGTTGGTGTGCACACCGACTAACTTTTGCTGGCTTTAACCCAACCAATACTCAACAAATAACGGCTGCCCTGCTCTACTTTGCTTACTGCATGCTCGCATAAGTCTGGCCGAAAAAATTTAATGCGGGAATTCTGATAAATCGGCGCGGCGCAGATAAAATCGCCGCCCTTTTTGGCTTGTTTTAATACGATATTCAGCCGGTAGTGCCGGCCACTGCGTATGGTGTCTTTATGTGGCGGTACTTCACAGCCTTGCGGAAAGCGCAGCAGATAGCAGTCAAATTTTAGCGGCCAGTATGCGCCTGCCAGCAGCATTTTATTGTAGCCACTCTGCTGGCGGCCTTTTTGCCAGCGAAACAGTTGTTTTAGCATACTCATAACGCAAGCCTGCTGACTAACTTCAGGCTGCGCTGTTTAATACTAATTTTTCAACTACAGGCTGTTCGCCATGTTCGGCCTGCCATGCATCATAATTTGCCTGCAGGTTTATCCATAAAGCCACATTGCTGTCGGTTGCCAGGGCAATACGCTGTGCCAAATCTGCGGAGCAAGGTATATGACCATGACAAAAATTACTCATAGTAGTACGGGAAACACCTAACGCTTTGGCAGCTTTAGTCACCGAGATACCATGTTCTTCCAGGATCTGGCTTCGAAAAACCAGCCCGGGATGATTAGGACAACGTGTCATTTTTTCCATAACAACCTCCAGATTACTTTCTACACCAGCCATACTATTTTTGTGCCCTTATTTGCTTACCGTGATAATCCCGGTAATCCAACAGCACAGCACCATCTTCTTCAAGTTCGAAGGTCACCCGCCAGTTACCATTCACTTCAATTGAATATACACCTGCCCCGGAACCCACTTTTTCAGTAAATTTGGTTTGAAACAATGCACGTAAATCTTTAGGCTGATGAGAGGCGGCAATCGAATCAAGAATTATGGTGAGTTTGGCCGCATGTTTCGGCTGCACCCCACTGTGGTCGCCGTGCAAAAATAGCTTCTTTAGTCCTTTATGTTTAAAGTTCTTAATTGCCATGTTGATCCCTCATCAATGCCCAAAGTGTAAAGCATTGCTTTACACTTATCAAATATTGCGAGGTAAACAGGATAGTTTTAAAGGCAATGCAGAAAATCACCCGACATTATCTGCTGCAGGCCATCAGTTGGGTGGTTATAGCTATACACCCAGGCGCTAATCTTTAGGCTGTTTTCAACAGTGATTTGTTGTTTAAGCCGCAGGTATTCGGTGGGGCTGGCAAAGCCGGGGCCGCACTCTTCATACTGGTCCAGTTCTGCCAGTAATAGCGCGGGTTGCTTAAGCTGATACACCTCACCTGATACCTGCCACTTCGGGTTGTTACTTACAACGGCACCAGGGTAATAATCGACCAGATACAACGTTGCCTGCAACCGGCCCTGCCCGAGCAGACTGGCATGCTGCTGTAGTAATTGATAACAATGCTGGCCGGCGGCGCGGCGCTCGGCATGTTTACGAAGGGTACCGTATACAAATAAGTAGTCTGACATTGGCACAACCCGCGAAAGCAGAAATCCTCAATTCTACATAAATTTAGCCGGAACTGACCATTCCAGCTGAAAGCGGTTGCTGATTTCGCAGTATGCCAGTGCCGTTAATGACGCTTTTCTGATTTTAAGTGCCGGCTGATAACAGCCCAGCAGTAGACTAATCAGAGCTGAAATATCCGGCTCATGGCCGACCAGCAAGGTGTGCTGCGGCAATTCGGGCAGCTGCTGATACAGCTGGCATAAGGCGCTTTGACTGTCGGTAGCCAGCGCCAGCCAGTCAAGCTCACGGGCCGGTGTCAGTTCTGCCTCTTTGCAGACTATCGCTGTGGTTTGAATAGCTCTTGGATAAGGGCTGGTCAGTACCAGCTCAGGTTCAATAGTGTGGCGCTGCATAAAATGGGCAACCCGTCGGGCCTGCAAGCGACCTTTTTCCACCAGGCAGCGGTCAATATCCAGCTGATTGGGCCGGATAACCTCTGCGGTAGCATGGCGAAGAAAATATAAGTATTTATTCATAGCGGCCGCAGTTATAGCACGGTGTTAAGGCAAATTTATGACACCAAAAATATCTGCTAGCTATTTAAGCCAATTTAGTCCCGTTGGGCACCGGGCTGTCGACCCCTACCAGCACAATGGCACCGTCTTCGCGGGCAAAGCCGGTTACCAGACACTCTGACTGGATTGGCCCTATTTGTTTGGCCGGAAAATTAACCACCGCCATTATCTGGCGCCCCAGTAATTGTTCTTTACTGTACAGGGTAGTGATCTGAGCACTGGATTTTTTAATGCCTATGTCGCTGCCAAAATCGACCTGCAGTTTATAAGCAGGTTTGCGGGCCTCGGGGAAATCGTCCACCGCAATAATGGTGCCTACCCGAAGTTCTACTTTGGCAAAATCCTGCCAGCTGATAGTTTCCATACCGACTCCTGCGCTAAACTGTTAAGCTGCTATGCTAATATCCTGAACATAAAGCATAACTTAATCCGGAGAACCCTATGGCGCAATGGTTAAATGCAACGGTTTCTGAAACAATTTACTGGACCAGCAGCTTATTCAGTATAAAAGCTAAAACCGGACCACTGCCTTTTATTGCCGGTCAGTTTGTCAGACTGGCTGTTGAAGGCCCACAGGGGCGAGTTCAACGCGCCTACTCCCTGGTAAACCCACCCGACAGCGACTATCAGGAATTTTTAATCAGCACGGTGGCAGAGGGCTTATTATCACCGTTACTGCAGCAACTTACCCCAGGCGATACCATTGGCATCAGTCAGCCGGCCAGCGGCTTTTTTATTCTGGATGAAGTGCCTGATGGTGATAATTTATGGCTGATTGCAACCGGCACCGGCATTGGTCCCTATTTATCGATGCTGGCGACCAGCGAACCTTACCGGCGGTTTGAACAGATTATTCTGGTGCATAGCGTACGCAATGCTGCCGATCTGGCGTATAAAGATTTGATTGAAGGTTTTGTGGCGCAGCATCCGGGACACCTGCATTACCAACCGGTTGTTACCCGCGAGCAGCATCCGGGTGCATTACATGACCGGATCCCGAATTTAATCAGCTCGCATCAGTTGCAGCAACAATGCGGCCAGCTACTCAACTCCAACTCACAGGTCATGCTGTGTGGTAACCCGCAGATGATCACAGACACCAAAAACTTACTGATCAGTTTAGGCTTGAAAAAGAATTTACGCCGCAGCCCCGGCAATATCACTGTTGAGCAATATTGGTAACGCTTGCCGCAGCTGACCACATTTGCAGCAGGATCAAAAGATACCGGCTAACGAGCGCAGCAGCCCCTGATGCAGCGGCTGTTCGGCGTCCTGCCAGCTCAGGTTGGCTTTATTAGCAAAGCTAACCACTTTTACCTGATACTTGCGCCGGTCGGTTGCCAGCTCCCATAACAATTCAGTATTACCACTGTCACCCTGTTGCAGTTGCTGCCTGCTGCTTTCCTGCACCCGGCCAATACTGTCAGGGGCAATCTTTTCGGCCAGCTGGATATCGGTCAGCATAGTGTAATATTTATCCTTTACCAGCTGATTACCGACATATTCAGCACCCGCCCAGGCGGCCAGCACCACCAATGCCCTGGCGATATCCTTACCATCAATATCAGTACCATAACTGGCATCAGCATATATTGCGACATTGCGGGCCCGGCGCTGCACCGCAACGGCCTGCAAATGGGGATCTTCGTACGGTATGCCCGGATACAACAGCTGATGAATTTGCTCCGGGCTCATATTATATTCGCCACTGGCCAGTACCACCTCTGGCCGCTCTTTTAACACGGTGCGGACATTCACCTGCAGCCAGTACTGTGCCTGCTGCGGGGAATCAACCAACTGGTAGCCACGGCTTAGTAGTAAATCGCGCACGTCGTCCGCCAGCGGCAACTGGTATTCGGCTGCAGTCTGGCGGATATCCAGAAAAATGGTTCTAAGCTCAGGCTCTACCGGGTCCAGATAGATGGTTTCGCTCATCCGGGTTTGCACATCCAGCTTACCTTTCGCGACCGAAGTATGCAGTGCCATACAGCCTGTTAGCGGCAATAGCAGCAGCAAGCACATTAGCCAGCGCATTTAGAACAAACCGGCCAGCGAGCGGGCAACACCATCAGTAAGTTGTGGTGCCGCTTCGGGCCACTTCAGGTTTGCCTGATTGGCATAGCTCATTACCCGGCTCTGGTATTTGCGCATATCGGTCTGCCGCTGATAGCTTGAGCTCGTACTGCCACTGTCACCCTGCAATAGCTGGTGCTCAGAGCGTTCGCTGACCGTGCCGGCAAAGCGTTCCATAATCTGAATGTCGGTAATCGCGGTGTAGTAAACATCTTCCACCAGGGCATCGACAATAGTACCGGCAGCAGCACCCGCTACCGCCGCACCTAAACCGGCAGCGCCAGAGCCGCCTGTTGCGCGGTGAATGGCATAACCGGTAACCGCGCCGCCAGCTATACCAGGGCCCGCGGCAAACGCCCGGTTCGCATCGCGGCCATTAGTACGTCCGACCTGCAATACATTTGCCTGTAACCAGTAATGTGCCTGGCCCGGGCTATCTATTACCTGATAGCCTCTGGCGCGCAGGTTAGCGACCACCTGCGGTTTAATATCAAATTCGGGTTTATCAGAGGTATTGCGCACGTCGACAAAAATGGTGCGCTGAGAAGGCTCTACCGGGTCCAGAAAAATGCTGGAGGACATCTTGGTCTGCACATCCAGATTACGTTTAGCCACTGAAGTGTGTAAAGCCCCGCAGCCTGTCAGGCTTATCAGCAGCACGCCTGTCAGGGTCAGTTTCAGAAAACTCATAGCAACCTCACTAAATTAGTACTTTATTTATAGCGCTATTGTGCGCAATCAAGCTGAATATTATCTGAATCGTTAGCAAAGCGTTAATATTCGCTGGTTAAACTATGTAACCAGGTGTTGCTGGCGATGACGACGCTCTTTTAATGCCAATTATCTTTACTTTTAGCCTGCAGCCGCTACAATACGCGCCGCTCTTTTGTTTGTTCTTTATACAGCTCTTTATAACGCTCTTTTTAAAATAAGGTAATCGCTATGCATCCGATGTTGAACATCGCCATCCGTGCTGCCCGTAGTGCAGGTAATATCATTGCCCGTGCTTGTGGCCAGTTAGATATGGTTCAAAAGCTGCAAAAAGGCAGCAACGACTTTGTCACTAATGTCGATAAAGAAGCTGAACAGGCTATCGTGGCAATTTTGAAAAAATCTTTTCCGACGCACGGTATTGTTGGTGAAGAGCATGGCGATTACGGTAACAGCGACAGCGAGTTTCAGTGGATTATTGATCCACTCGACGGCACCACCAACTTTATTAAAGGCATTCCGCACTTCGCGGTTTCCATCGCCTTAAAACATCAGGGCAAACTGGACCAGGCAGTGATCTTTGATCCACTGCGTGGTGAGTTATTTACCGCCTCACGTGGCCGCGGTGCCCAGCTTAACGGTACCCGTATCCGGGTAACGGCGCTGCCTGATATGACAGGTGCTATTTTAGCAACAGGCTTTCCGTTTAAAGCAAAACATCATTTAGACAGCTACAGCAAAATCTTTAACAGCTTTTTTGCTGATTGCGCTGATATGCGCCGGACCGGCTCTGCTGCCCTGGATTTAGCCTATGTCGCCGCCGGTCGGTTCGATGGTTTCTTTGAAATTGGTTTAAAGCCCTGGGATATTGCCGCCGGTGAACTGATTGTGCGTGAAGCCGGTGGTATGGTGTGTGACTTTACCGGCGGTTCTAACCAGATGAAAAGCGGTAATATCGTAGCTGCCAGCCCGAAAGTGTTGCAAGCGATGGTGAAAGGTATGCGGCCACACCTGTCAGAAACCCTGGCTAAATAAACCGCTTACCCGTTCCGGCTTAGCGCTCAGGCCTAAGCCGGCACTTCCACTGCCAGTCCCTGCTCTGTCCATTCTCTGTAGCCACCGGCCAGACTCAATACCTGCTGATAGCCCATTTGCTGCAAGGTAAGTGCTGCCAGCGCTGAACGATAGCCACCGCCGCAGTACAACACGATTTTTTGTTTCTTATCCGCTACCGTTTGTTCAATATCCCGTTCAATAATGCCTTTGCCCAGATGCATTGCTTCGGGCAGGTGGCCTTTGGCCCACTCGTGATCTTCCCGCACATCCAGCAACACATAAGGTTGGTTATGTTGCAGCAATTCATCGATAGTGATCTCATTAATTTCAGCTTTGGCCTGGTTAACCAGGGCAATAAAGCCGGGGGCATGTTGGGCCGCCATAGTTATCCTCCAATTATTCTCAACAGTACTCTTAACAATACTCTCAACATTATTTAAAAAAAATGCCAGTCACAGACTGGCATTTGTAGCACATAAAGCGCTGTTTTACAGCAAAGGCTCGGTGCCTTCGCCTTCTTTTTCCGGCGGCGGTGGTGGCAACATATCCTCACGGCTGATACCCAGCTGCACTGCCAGCGAACTGGCCACGAATATAGAGGAGTAAGTACCAATGCCAATACCAAACAACAAGGCAAAGGCAAAATTGTGGATTAACGCCCCGCCCATCGTAAACAATACAACCAACACAATAATGGTGGTTAATGAGGTGACGACAGTCCGGTTCAGCGTCGAGGTAACCGCCTCATTGATGGTTTCATGTACTGTGGCGTCACGCAGTTTGCGAAAGCTTTCCCTAATCCGGTCAAACACCACGATGGTATCGTTAATCGAATAACCGATTAGCGCCAGGATGGCCGCCAGCACCGTTAAATCAAACTCCAGTTGCAGCAATGAAAACAAGCCAAGAGTAATAATCACATCGTGGCCCAGCGACAATACTGCACCTACAGACAGGCGCCATTCGAACCGCATGGTGACATACAGCAGAATACCAATCAGTGCCGCCAGCATGGCTAAACCGCCCTGCTCTTTTAACTCATCTCCGACACTGGGTCCGACAAATTCCACCCGGCGCATCTCAATGGGCTCGCTGGAGGTTGCACTCAGTGCCCGCAGCACCTCATTGGAAATGGTTGACTGGTCCACCCCTTCGCGCGGTGAAATCCGGATGGCGACATCTTCGCTGGAACCAAAGTACTGCACCACGGCATCAGCATAGCCGTTATCGGCCAGCACTTTACGCACCTGGGATAAATCGGCGCCACCGTTGTAACCTACTTCAATAACGGTACCACCGGTAAAATCCAGACCCCAGTTCATGCCTTTCACGGTAATGGTCGCCAGTGAGGCAATGACCAACAGACCTGATAATATCAGCGCCGGCATTTTAAACCGCATAAAATTAAGCGGTTCTTTAAAGCTAAATATTCTCACACCGCCTCCCTACATAGGTAGTGACTGCACACGGCGGCCACCCCAGATTAAATTAACCAGCAAGCGGGTTCCGACCACAGATGTAAATATTGATGTCAGAATACCGATAGCCAGAGTAATGGCAAACCCTTTAACCGGTCCGGTACCAATACCAAACAGGATCAGCGCCACCAGTAAGGTAGTGATATTCGAGTCGGCAATGGTACCAAATGCGCGGTCGTAACCATGATGAATGGCCTGCTGGACACTGCGTCCTTCTGCCAGCTCTTCCCGGATCCGCTCAAATATCAGCACGTTAGCATCAACCGCCATCCCCACTGTTAACACGATACCGGCCATACCCGGCAGGGTCAGCGTAGCGCCCGGGATCATCGACATAAAGCCGGTGATCAGAATAAGGTTGGCAATCAGGGCAACATTGGCAATTAAACCAAAGGCTTTGTAATACAGCACCATAAAGATCAGTACTACCACCATGCCCCACATAATGGCGGTCATACCCAACTCAATGTTTTCCTTACCCAGGCTCGGGCCTATGGTCCGTTCTTCAATGATCTGAGTCGGGGCAATTAATGCACCTGCGCGCAACAGCAATGCCAGATTCTGGGCTTCGGCCGGATTATCAATACCGGTTATCCGGAAACTACGGCCAAGCCTTGCCTGAATAGTGGCCGCATTAATAACTTCTTCATGCTTAACCAATACCGGCGTGCCATCTTCATTACGTTCTTCACCTGGCTTGTATTCAATAAATACCGTTGCCATTTGCCGGCCGATAGTACTGCGGGTTGCATTCGACAGTAAGTTACCGCCCTGTGCATCCAGCGTAATACTGACTTGTGGCCGTGACATTTCATCATAGCCAGAGCTCGCGCCGGTTATATGATCACCAGTTAGCATGGTGCGGTTTTCCAGCAAATAAGGCATACCGTTACGATCCCGATATAAACTTGCCCCGGCCGGCAGACGGCCGTCTAACGCCGCACCTATATCAGAGTCATTATCTACCAACCGGAACTCCAGCGTGGCGGTTGCCCCCAGAATTTCCTTGGCTTGCGCCGGGTCCTGTACGCCCGGTAATTGCACAATAATCCGATCGGCACCCTGGCGCTGAACCAGCGGCTCAGCTACGCCAATTTCATTTACCCGGTTACGGATAATGGTAATATTCTGCTCCAGCGCATATTCCCGGATTTCTCTGACCCGGTTTTCGCTTAAGCTGACAACCAGGCTATGCTCGCTGTCACCGTCACTGAATAGCAGCTCCTGGTCGTTTTTAGCTAATGCAGACCGCGCTGCTGCCACATCTTCAGCACTACGCAGTAAAATCTGCACCTGAGCGCGCTCTAAATCGGCCTGCACTGCCCGGTAGCGTACCCGCTCTTCGCGTAAGTCGGCCCGGAACGCCTGCACCAAATCGTTAAGGTTTTTATCAATAGCCGCTTTCATATCAACGGCCATCAGAAAGTGCACGCCACCACGTAAGTCCAGGCCCAGTTTCATCGGACTGGCACCAATAGCGCGCAGCCAACCCGGTGTGGTTGGCACCATATTCAGCGCAGTAATGTAGGTACCGCCCAACTGGCGCTCTGCCACTTCCCGCGCCCGCAGCTGATCTTCAGCACTGCTGAACCGGGCCAGGATCTGACCTTCGGTCAGGGTCACGGCTTTAGCCGTGATATTGGCAGCAACAAACGCCTGCTCAAGTTCGGCGCGGGTGGTCTCGCTGACCACGCCGCCCCGACTGGCATTAATGTTTAATGCCGGATCTTCTGGGTACACATTAGGCAGTGCATACAGGAATGCTGCCAGCAGCATGCCAAACACCACCAAATACCGCCAGAGAGGATTTTTGTTCAACACAAGATGATCCTTTTTATTCGCTTAGCCGCTTACAGCGACTTTAAGGTGCCTTTCGGTAATACAGCACTGATCGCTGATTTCTGCACTGTTACTTCAGTGCTGTCATTTAACGCTACGGTAACAAAGTCTTTGTCATCGGCAATTTTGCTGATCCGGCCAACAATACCACCCTGAGTTAATACTTCATCGCCTTTACCCAGTGCCGCCATCAGGTTGCGGTGCTCTTTTACCCGCTTGGCTTGTGGCCGGTAAATTAAGAAATAGAAAATCAGGCCAAAGGCCAGCAACATAATAATTAAATCCCAGCCGCCACCCTGTGGTGCTGCTGCGGCGCTGTCGGCATAGGCATTGCTGATAAATAGACTCATGGTTATCCCCTTAAAATTAATAAAATAGTTAAGTTTTAATTTATTACATTGTTATTGCTGGTCGTTATTAATTCGTGCTAACTGCTGTTGCAGTATTATCCGGGCAATTGGCAATCTGCTCCAGCTGCGGTACCGCCATATCGCGTTTAGCATAAAACTCACTGACAAACTGCTCCAAGGTACCAGCGGCTATGGCGTCGCGCAATCCCTGCATCAGTTTTTGGTAATGATGCAAATTATGAATAGTGTTAAGCCGCGCACCCAGTATTTCATTGCAGCGATCCAGATGATGTAGATATGACCGGGAATAATTTTTACAAGTGTAGCAATCGCATTCCGGATCCAGAGGCGAGATATCCTCTTTATGTTTGGCATTGCGAATTTTCACCACCCCGGTACTGATAAACAGGTGGCCATTGCGGGCATTGCGGGTTGGCATAACACAGTCGAACATATCGATACCCCGGCGTACGGCCTCAACAATATCTTCCGGTTTGCCAACACCCATTAAATAACGAGGCTTGTGGCTCGGCATCTGGCCGGTGGTATGGTTCAGAATATTAATCATATCCTCTTTCGGCTCACCGACCGATAAACCGCCAATGGCGTAGCCATCAAAGCCAATTTCTTCCAGGCCCTGCAGGGAAACATCACGTAAATTCGGGTACATGCCGCCCTGAATAATGCCGAATAACGCTGCCGGGTTGTCAGCGTGGGCATCTTTAGAGCGCTTTGCCCAGCGCAGCGACATCTCCATCGACTTTTTCGCCTGCTGCTCGGTCGCCGGATAAGGCGTACATTCATCGAAAATCATCACGATATCTGAGCCTAAATCACGTTGCACTTCCATCGAGCGCTCAGGAGTCAGCATAATTCGCTCGCCATTAAGCGGCGAGCGGAACTTAACACCCTCTTCGGTGATCTTGCGAAGCTCACCCAGGCTAAATACCTGAAAGCCACCAGAGTCGGTCAGAATAGGCTTATGCCAGTGCATAAAGTCATGCAAGTCGCCGTGTTTTTTTATGATCTCAGTGCCCGGGCGCAGCATTAAGTGAAAGGTATTACCTAAGCAAATCTGGGCACCGGTGGCGTCCAGCTCTTCCGGCGTCATACCTTTAACGGTGCCGTAAGTGCCTACCGGCATAAAGGCCGGGGTTTCGACTATGCCACGGTCAAAAATCAGCCGGCCACGACGGGCCCGGCCGTCGGTGGTATCTAATTCAAATTTCATTACTATCCTCATATGCCAGAAAAACAGTCTGGCTTTTTTGCGCCGCGATTATAACAGCTAAATCCAGATTAACTAAGCAGGAACCTGCAAGAAGGTAGTAAGGTGTTCCTGTGTAGCAGCGGCATGGATGCCGCGGAGGCTGAGACAGCACAGGGATGTGCTGTCGAAGGCGGCGAAACAGGAATTTCCTTACTACCTGATCTTACTTAGAAGTTAGCCAATAAACATCGCATCGCCATAAGAGTAAAACCGGTATTGCTCGTTAATCGCTGTATCGTAGGCATTCATGACATGTTCCCGGCTGCTGAATGCAGATACCAGCATAATCAGCGTTGATTCCGGCAAATGAAAGTTAGTGATCAACGCATCAACGACTTTAAACTGGTAACCCGGATAGATAAAAATCTGGGTATCGCCGTTATAGCTAATCAGCTGACCACCGCCCTGCTGAGCAGCCGATTCCAGTGAACGCACCGAGGTCGTGCCTACCGCTACTACTTTGTTGCCACGGGCTTTACAGCGGGCAATAGCATCAACCACCTGCTGTGGCACCTCGATATACTCGGCGTGCATCTTATGTTCCAGCACATTATCAACCCGTACCGGCTGAAACGTGCCCGCGCCAACATGCAAGGTTACATAAGCAAACTCCACGCCTTTAGCTTGCAGCTTATCCAGTAACGGCTGGTCAAAATGCAGGCCGGCAGTCGGTGCGGCAACGGCACCAGGCTTTTCGTTATAAACCGTTTGATAACGCGCTTTATCTTCTTCGGTGTCAGGTCGGTCGATATAGGGCGGCAGTGGCATATGGCCTAACCGCTCCAGCATCACTAAAACCGGCTCGTCGCTAAGCACTTCCAGTTCAAACAGCTCGTCATGGCGCTGATTCATCCGCACTTCAGCAGCGTTTTCCAGCAGCAACACCGTGCCGGGTTTAGGCGCCTTGCTGGCCCGGACATGCGCTAAAAAACGCTTGTCATCCAGCATTCGCTCAACCAATACCTCAACTTTGCCGCCTGAGGCTTTCTGACCAAACAGCCGGGCCGGTATCACTTTGGTGTTGTTAAACACCAGTAAGTCGCCGGGCTGCAAAAAGTCAGTCAGCTCTTTAAAAATATGGTGGCTTAATGCTCCGCTTTGCTTGTCCATCGCCAACAGGCGGCTGCTCGAGCGTTCGGCTTTGGGAAAACGGGCAATAAGTTGCTCAGGCAACTCGAATGAGAAGTCTTTAACTTGCATACAAAAATTTCCTTGGCTTTACCGACCAGAGGCACGGCTGTAAAAAAACAGCCGCTATTCTAGCAGAAGCCCGCTTAGATTTACTGGCATTTTTGCGCCAGTACTTCGCTGATCAGGCTGGTCATTAACCGGTAGCTGCGAGCTTTACTTGATGTCGGCCGCCAGGCTACGCCTATATCGCGGTATGCGTTGCCGCTGGTTGGCAACTGGGTAATCAGTTCGGTACTCTCCAGCAAGCCGCTGTTAATCGCCATTTGCGGTATAAAGGTCACACCCAGTTTATTATTGACCATCTGGGTTAAGGTATGCAGGCTGGTAGCAAAAAACGGGTTTACCTTGCGACTGTCTTCCAGCTCACAAGCTTTGACCGCATGACCGGTCAGGCAGTGCTCCCGCTCCAGCAAAAAAATACTTTCGTCCGGCCATTGGCTGATATCCTGATTAAAACCCCGGCCCAGCCAGTCTTTATGCAGCACCAGTTTAAAACCATCCTGCGCCAGGACTTCGGTATGAAAAGCGCCGGTTTCGTAAGGCAATGCCAATAACACCATATCCAGCCGGCCCTCGGCCAGGGCATGCAGGGAGTTGTCGGTAGTGTCCTCCCGCAGCAACAGTTGTAAATCAGGGTAGCGCTCGCGGCATAAACTCATTACCTCGCTAAGCACAAACGGCGCTATAGTCGGGATACAACCTAACCTGAAGGGGCCCGCCATCGGTTTGCCCTGCGATTTGGCAAACTCAGTTAGCTCCTCACATTGCTCAATAATATGCCGCGCCTGGCGCACCACATCTTCACCGAGCGAGGTAAAAATAAAGGTTTTATGATCCCGCTCCAGCAACTGGGTTTGCATGGTCTCTTCCAGATTAGCAATAGCAGCACTTAAGGTTGACTGGCCAACAAAGCAAGCTTCAGCAGCACGCCCAAAATGCTGGTGTTCATGCAACGCCAGTAAATATTGCAGTTGTTTAACGCTTGGCAGTCTTTTCATTGTAAATTTCGCTCAAAAATCAAATTTTGTACAATTATACAAATCAATATAGCGGATAGCATGCCCGGGGTCGAGCGCCGCTCAAAAATTAACATCTGTAGTAATTTTTTATTAATAAGACTGCTGATTTGCTTTTGCAAATTATAAAAAGCGAATTTTCAAACACTTACATTTACTATTTGTTTATTTTGTAAATTACAATTTGAAACAGTAATCCTTTTGTTATAGCTTGATGCAATCAATGTATGTAATTTGCGCCGTATTGCAATAGTGCTCCGGAGTATTTCACTGCTAAGAGTAACATGCGATGTATTTGCATTGACCCTTGTTTACGAGTTGGGCAGTCCGTAAACCAGTTTGAAGGAACAATCTATTATAAAAATCACCTCAGGAGGGTGAATCATGTCCAAATTGACCAAACCACTGGCCGTTGCCAGCTGCAGCCTGCTGGCCCTTGCCGTTAGCAGTGCCCTTGCCGCCACCGATAAAAACAGCGCTGACGATAATCGTTATATCATTAAGTATAAAGACAGCAGCCTGGGGCTGAGTAAACACAAAGATTTTGTCTTAAACCAGCATAAACAGACTAAAGAAGCCATTCTGGCGCAGCTAACTGACAGTAGCAGCAAGTTAAAACGCCAGGGTGCCCGGGTTCATCATCTGTTGGCGGCGCAACGTGCCATTGCTGTTGAGCTGCGCCCCGGCCTGGTTAACTTGTTAAAAACTGATCCCACCATTGAAATGATTGAAGTGGATCAACGTCGTTACCCGCTGATGCAGCAAATTCCTTATGGCTTCCCAATGGTACAGGCCGATTTAGTCAGCGATGAGTTTGCCGGTAATCAGACTGTCTGTGTGATCGATTCCGGGTTAAATCTGCCGCATGAAGATTTTGCAGCAGGGAACATTAACGGAACCAATGATGTTGGAACAGGTAACTGGTTCGATGCGGGTGGCCCGCACGGCACCCATGTAGCGGGCACTATCGGCGCCCTGAATAATGACACCGGTGTAGTCGGCATTATGCCAAATGGCCAGCTGAATATGCATATCATTAAAGTGTTTAATGCTGAAGGCTGGGGCTACTCGTCAACCCTTGCCAGTGCAGTTAATGCCTGTGCCGATGCCGGTGCAACAGTAGTTAATATGAGCCTGGGCGGTGCAGGTGCGAGCGCCACCGAAAACAACGCCATGCAAGCCGCCTTTGACGCCGGGCTGTTATTAATTGCTGCTGCCGGTAATGACGGCAACACCGCTATGTCTTACCCGGCCTCTTATGATTCTGTGGTTTCTGTTGCGGCAGTAGATAACACCCGCACCCTGGCAGATTTTTCCCAGCGTAATGCCCAGGTCGAATTAGCCGGTCCGGGTGTAGACGTGCGTTCTACTTACCCTGAAGGTCAGGGCCTGGAAGGTCAGCTTAGCGTAAACAGCGTGTTTTACGATGCGATCCCAATGTCAGGCTCTGGCAGCGGCGCGGTTAATGCAGAATTTGCAGACTGTGGTCTGGCAGTTGAGGCCTGTACTGATGTTACTGATAAAGTCTGTTTAATTTCCAGAGGTGAAGTGGCTTTCTCGCAGAAAGTCGAATCGTGCCAGGCGGGTGGTGGTTTAGCTGCCATTATCTATAACAATGAATCAGGTAATTTCAGCGGCACCGTGGAAGGCACTACTGCCACCATTCCTGCTGTAAGTATTTCTCAGGAAGACGGTCAGATGCTAATGGCGCAGCTCGGTAGCATAGCTAACCTGACTTCAGGTGCCAGTAACTATGGCCTGATGAGCGGCACCTCGATGGCATCACCTCATGTTGCCGGTGTGGCAGCGCTGGTCTGGAGCCACTTCCCGGATTGCAGCAATGCTGAAATACGCTCTGCCCTGGCCGCCAGTGCGGAAGATCTGGGCGCTGCGGGTCGCGATACCTCTTATGGCTTTGGCCTGGTGCAAGCCAAAGACGCCGTTGACTATCTGGCTGAATATGGCTGTGCCGGTTCAGGCGATGGCCCGGATGAGCCTACCCCGCCCGGCGCGACTGAGCTGGAAAATGGTGTCGCAGTTACCGGATTGGCCGGTGCCGGTGGTGAGGAGTTAATGTTCACGTTGGATGTGCCTGCGATGGCTACCGACTTGTCCTTTGTGATGAGTGGTGGCACAGGTGATGCTGATATGTACGTTAAATTCGGCGCAGCGCCTACCGTTGGCGACTACGATTGCCGGCCTTACCTGGGCGGCAACAATGAAAGCTGCGACATTGACCCGGCCCAGCAAGGCACTTACTTCGTTAAGGTAATTGGTTATACCGCCTTTACCGGGGTTAGTCTGACAGGCAGTTTTAATGAAGCCGACGATCCGGATTTACCAGATGCCGGTGGTGAAACCATTACTGATATCAATGTGGGCCGTCGTGCCTGGCAGCACTACACGCTGGATGTCCCGGCGGGTATGGCAGAGCTGAGCGTAACCATTACCGGTGGCCGCGGCGATGCCGACTTGTATCTGAAGTATGGCAGCACACCAACAGCAGGCAGTTATGATTGCCGGCCAAACCGCAATGGTAACGAGGAAACCTGTGTTATCTCAAACCCTGAAGCGGGCGTCTGGCATATGTCGGTCTATGGCTTTCGTGCAGTTCGGGATTTAACCCTGATCAGCACATACCAGCCGTAACCGGCCAAGGTTATTTACAGACCTAACAAAAAGGGGCTGAATTTCAGCCCCTTTTTCATTCCCGCATTTCAGAACAACTACAAGGTAAACAAGAACTGCAGAATGTAAAAGAAGACAATCGCCAGACCGGCACCGACTGGCAGGGTAATAACCCAGGAAATAAAGATATTACGCACCACGCCTAAGTTAAGGGCAGCAATGCCGCGGGCTAAGCCGACGCCTAATACAGCACCTACCAAAGTCTGGGTGGTAGATATCGGTAAACCGGCACCGGAAGCGATAACCACCGTTGACGCGGCCGACAGTTCGGCTGCAAAGCCACGGCTTGGGGTTAAGTGGGTAATGGCTGTGCCGACGGTTTTAATCACCCGGGCACCCAGGGTTGCCAGACCAATTACGATACCAATACCGCCCAGTGGCAATATCCACCAGGCCAGTGCCGCTTTACTGGCGATTTCGCCGCCAGAGCTGACCACGCTAACGACCGCTGCCAATGGCCCTATCGCATTGGCAACGTCGTTAGAACCATGGGCAAACGCCATACAACAGGCAGTGGTAATCATTAACACACTGAAAATGCGCTCAACGTTGTTAAACTGCATTTTCTTATCAGCTGCCGGGTCAATTTTTATCCGGCTGATAACAATTTTACCAATGATGCCAACGACCACCCCCAGCGCCAGCGACAGCAGATAGCCATTGGCCGTACTGATATCCAGACCAATATGTTTTAAGCCTTTTTGCACGGTGACCAGCGCCATAACAAAAGCGGCGAAGGCCATATAAAACGGCACGTATTTCTTGGCATTGACAATGGGATGATCGGTATCAAAAATAAGTTTCTGTGCACTCATAAAGAACATATAAGCCAGAATACCGGCCAGCACCGGCGTCACCACCCAGCTGCCGACAATACCGCCTACTTTATCCCAGTGCACCGCATCAATGCCGACGCCGACTGCGGCAAAACCAATAATCGAGCCAACAATAGAGTGCGTGGTTGATACCGGCCAGCCAAAGTAAGAGGCCACGATTAACCAGGTTGCTGCGGCCAGTAACGCCGCTATCATGCCGTAAACCATCAGCTCTGGCGTATCGACAAAAAACGCCGCATCGGTAATGCCGCCACGGATGGTGGAGGTAACCGAGCCACCAGCCAGATAAGCACCGGCAAATTCAAAAATGGCAGCAATAAAAATTGCCTGTTTAATGGTCAGTGCCTTTGACCCTACTGAGGTGCCCATGGCATTGGCCACATCGTTTGCCCCGACGCCGTACGCCATCAGAAAGCCAAAAACGGCAGCCAGGATAATCAGAATGAGGCCGTATGATTGAATAATATCCATCAGTAATACCTTTTTTATTAACGGGCTAGCATGATTTCTAGACGAGAGCCCACTTTCTGGGCGATATCGGCTAAATCGCCAATCCATTCGATAGTCCGGTACAGAAACATTACATCTACCGGATTCAGTTGGGCTTCTGCGCCGCGCACTGCTTTACGCAACTTAATCTGCATTTCATCGGTATCATGCTCGATGGCGTCCAGCTTTTCGACCATCTTGATAACCAAGTCCACTTCACGCCCGCGAAAACCGGTTTCCAGCAATTCGTCCAGCTCATTAATGGCTTCAGACGCCATCGCCGTGGCATCAATACAACGCTGAATATACGCATGAAAGTCGGTTTGAATGGCCTCAGGAATTTCCAGCTCGCGGCCCAGTACCCGGCCAGAGATATCTTTGGTTTTATTGGCAATTTTGTCTTGCTGTGCCACTAATTCCAGAATATCAGTCCGGTCTACCGGCAAAAATAAGCCGCGGGGCAAGTTAATCCGGATGTCCCGCTTCATTTTATCTGCGTCTTTTTCCAGGGTAACGATATCTTTTCGCACCTCGGCTGCTTTGTGCCAGTCTTTCTGATACACCGCAGAAAAAAATGGCAACAGCAGCTCACTGGCTTCGTGCACTTTGCGAATATGTTCTTCAATAGGTTTTATCGGTGACTTGGCAAACACGGATAAAAATGTATTACCTGGCATAGTCTGGCCTCATAATATTCAGGGTGAATAAGGTCGGCGCGCATTGTAACTGCAATCAAACCGCAATAAAAATGAAATATTAGCAGATAAAAACAAACGCCTCAGCCAGAAGTCTGGTTGAGGCGTTTTAAAAAAGCGAGCCGGTTTTCAAAATGTCAGCTGCGGGCTTCTTTTTCCAGCGTTTCTTCCGAGCTGTGCCGGACGACTTTACCTTTAACAAAAAAGATAATGTATTCAGACAGGTTTTTGCATCTGTCTCCAATCCGCTCCAGCGAACGGGCCGACCAGAGCACATTCATGATCTTTGGAATAGAACGGGGGTCTTCAATCATATAGGTCATTAACTGACGGGTAATAGACTCGTATTCCCGGTCCACTTTTTTATCTTCTTTATGCACTGTTAATGCAGCTTCGACGTCCATCCGGGCAAACGCATCCAGCACATCATGCAACATCTGACCAACATGCCGGCCCAGATTATCCAGATTAACCAGTAAATCCTGCTGTGCACTGTTAAATGACTCCAGTGCCACCTTGGCAATCCGCCGGGTTTCATCACCAATCCGTTCCAGATCAGCAATGGTTTTCAAAATGGCCATAATTAACCGTAAATCGCTGGCTGCTGGCTGGCGCTTGGCAATGATCCGGGTGCACTCCTGATCAATTTGCAGCTCCCAGTCATTGACCTTTAAGTCGTTCTGAATGACTTGTTGCGCCAGCTCGCTATCGCTGTTGGCTATTGCTTCCAGTGCATCAAACAGCTGTCTTTCAATTAAGCCGCCCATCGCCATAACATGGTTACGAACCTGCTCTATCTCTTCATTAAACTGACTGGAGATATGCTTAGATAAATTTAACTTGTCCATTGAATGACCCTTGCTGCTGTTAAATGTGCTGTTTGCTGAGCCTGCTAGCCAAAACGACCGGTAATATAATCTTCGGTAGCGCGGTGGCTGGGATCAGTAAACATCTTATTCGTTTCATCAAACTCAACCAGCTGCCCCATATTTAAAAAGGCGGTGTAATCTGACACCCGGGCGGCCTGTTGCATATTGTGCGTTACTATTACCAGAGTATAGTGCTGTTTTAAGTCGTACATCAGCTCTTCTATTTTCAGCGTTGAAATCGGATCCAGCGCTGAAGCGGGCTCATCCAGCAATAACACCTCCGGTTCAATCGCTATCGCTCTGGCAATCACTAACCGCTGTTGCTGACCACCCGATAAATTGACCGCACTGTCATGCAGGCGGTCGCGGACTTCTTCCCACAACGCTGCTTTGCGTAACGCCGACTCTACCCGCTCATCCAGCTGCCGGGCCTGGTTAATGCCCTGTAAGCGCAGGCCAAAGGCAACATTTTCATATACGCTGTGCGGAAATGGATTCGGCTTCTGAAACACAATTCCCACTCTGCGTCTGAGTTCGGCCACTTCAACTGCAGAGTGGTAAATGTTCTGACCATCCAGTAACACTTGGCCGGTTGTCGTCGTATCTTCCAGTAATTCATTCATCCGGTTAAAACTGCGCAATAAGCTGGATTTACCGCAGCCAGACGGGCCGATAAAGGCGGTAATTCTGTGCTTTGGGATCCGCAGATTCACGTGCTGCAATACGGTTTTGTCAGCAAATTTCAGCGATAAATCCTGCACTTCCAGTTTTGCGATAACCTCTGCTGCCATAGTCTACCCTGCCAATGTTACAGTTTTATTACTCTGCTGCAGGTCGGTTGCGATAGCGCTGCGTTAAGCGCTTACGCAGGCGATACGCCAGCAGATTCAATATAAAAATTAACGTTATCAGCACCAGCGCTGAGGCAAATACCAATGGCTCAGCCCGCTGTGCATCCGGGCTTTGCAAGCCGGCGTCATAAATATGCATACCGAGGCTGGTAATTTTCTGTTGCAGCTGCAAATACGGAAAATCGCTGGTCAGAGGCAACTCCGGCGCCGATTTAACAACCCCGACAAATACCAGTGGCGCCACCTCACCGGCGGCCCGGGCGATGGCCAGCATCAGGGCAGTGACCATCGCCGGCGAGGCCTGCGGTAACACTATTTTCCAGATAACTTCAGCCTTAGTTGCTCCCAGTGCAAAACAGCCCAGGCGCAAATTGTTCGGAATACCGGCCAGCCCCTGCTCGGTCGCCACTATTACCACCGGCAGAGTGAGTAATGCCAGCGTCAGTGACACCCACAGCAACCCCGGCGTGCCAAAGGTAGGGGTCGGCAGGTTGGCATTGTAGAACAGATTATCAATACTGCCGCCCAGAAAATAAACGAAGAACCCCAAACCGAATACACCAAAAATAATAGATGGCACCCCGGCGAGGTTATGCACTGCCACCCGGATCAGCCGCAGTAACGGGCCGTCTTTTGCGTATTCATGCAGGTAAACTGCTGCCAGCACGCCAAGGGGGGTTACCAGCACTGACATCAGCAGCACCATTAATACCGTTCCCAATATCGCCGGAAAGATACCGCCATCGCTGGAAGAACCGCTGAGAAACTGCCACCAGTTAACCAGATATTGCAGTAATTTTTCGCCAACATGACCGGGCAGCTCTGCCGGCCAGAACACCCCGATACTCTGGATCAGAATAAACGCCAGCAGCGAGCCGACCAGCAACAGACTGAGTGCAACAGCGCCGGCGTTCAGCCAAATCCAGGGCGTGCCACCGCCAAACCAGTTTCTGAGCATGACTATAACCTCTGATACTTTTTACGTAACCGTTGCCGGATCACTTCAGCAACGGTATTAGCGACAAAGGTAAATAGCAGCAGTAGTAAGGCGGCAACAAACAGTACCCGGAAATGGCTGCTGCCTACTGTCGCCTCCGGCAACTCAATAACCAGCGTGGCGGTTAAGCTGCGTAGCCCCTCGAAAATATTAAAATTGGTTATCGGGCTGTTACCGGTCGCCATTAAAATAATCATGGTTTCACCGATAGCCCGGCCAAAACCAATCAAAGTCGCGGCAATTAGCCCGGGCAATGCCAGTGGCAAACTAATTTTAAGCACCGTCTGCCATTGGGTAGCGCCAAGGGCTAATGCGCCACGAGTCAACTGTGGTGGTACCTGATAAAGCACATCATCGGCGATGCTGAAAATACCCGGTACTACCGCAAAACCCATAGCAATACCAACTATCAGTGCATTGCGTTGCTCATAGTAAATACCCAGTTCATTCAGATATAAACGTAAACCACCAGCAAATAAGCGGGCGTCCAACACATTAGCCAGGCTGAATACAACAATTGTTACCACTGTCAGCCATACCATCAGCAGCAGGATTTCCCGCCCGCCGCTGCATCGTTGCCGGATGCTGACTGGCAGCCGGGGCCACAGCGCTGCCAGAGCAAGAATACTTAGCGGCAGCAACAAGATCCAGAGCACTAATGCCAGCAAGTGGCCCTCAATTACCGGGGCCAGCCAGACCGCTGCAATAAAGCCCAGAATCACTGTCGGGAATGCCGCCATCAGTTCAATTACGCCCTTAATGCGCCGCCTTGGCCCCGCGGGCAGAAAACAGGCGGTATAAATAGCTGCCATAATGGCCAGCGGCGCCGCAAAAAGCATGGCATACAGGGCGGCTTTCAGGGTGCCTGCTGTCAGCGGCACCAGAGAGAATTTAGGTTGATAGTCATCTGCTGCTGACGAAGTTTGCCAGACATAGTCGGGCCGGGCAAAACCTTCATACCAGACACTGTGCCATAACGTCTGCCAATGCACTTCCGGGTGTGGATTATCGATCGCGAAGGAATGACGGCTAGTTTGGGTATATACACTAAGCTGCTGGTTATCAGCAGAAAACCGCAAGGCTGTGGCGTTTTTAATGCCGCTGGCATCTTGCCATAATGGTTTGGCCATAGTCGAGTAATACAAAGCCAGCTGGCCATCAGCGCTCAGCGTGGCAAAACCACGGCGGTTATATTCCGGTGCAATATGCAGTATCGCTGCCTGCTGGCCCGGCAACTCCCGCACTAACCGTAAGTGCGCTGCACTGCTATTTTCAGCCAGCAAAAACCATTGCTGTAAGCGGCCACTCTGATAGCCCGCCAGCAGTGATTGATCTGCCGCCAGCCAGCGTAAACTGGTCAGGGTGTCGCTACTGTCAGTCAGCGGCCACTGCTGCAGGCAGCCGGCACTGATATTTTTTGAATAAAGACAGGCATCGCCGTCTGCTGTGGCCAGCAGGGTATAATCGCCAGAGCCGGATACAGCGCGAAAAGCAACGTTACCGGACCAGCCCGGTCTTGATTCGGCTATCTCTGCCGCAGCTGGCTGATATTGCTCCGCCACCGGCGGCAGCGCTGTACCGGTGATCTGCCGCAATAACGGGATCACTTCACTGAACAAGTAAATAAACAGTGCAGCCAGCATGATCAACACGCTGACACCAGACAAACCAATTACTGCGTGGAACAGTCGGTTATACCAGCGCCGGCGTCGCTGCAGCTTATACGAACGTGGCGGGTCTGTTAGCTGGCTCATTTCATTATGGCTCCGGCCAGGCGGGTAACCCAAGCATCTGCCGCCAGTAGCTGATAACTGCAGCCGGCAGCGGCAGAAAACCATCCTGCCGCACCAGTTGCTGACCCGTAGGCGATAACACCAGATCAAAAAAGGCCTGCTCGTTGGCGGTCAATGGCTGTCCTGGCGGCCGGTTCAGGTAAATATACAGCTGTCTGGCCAGCGGATAATCTCCGGCCAGCGCGTTGGCAGCCGTTGGTGCAACCGCCCGGCCGTCAGCCATTACCAGCGACAGCACTTTGACATCTTCGGTGGCATAGCCAATCCCAGAGTAACCAATACCGGCCGCTGACTGACTGATTGCCCTGAGGATGGCAGACGAGCCGGCCAATTGGTTCGTCCGGGCTTTGATATCGCCATTGCATAATACGTGCTGTTTAAAATAGCCATAAGTTCCCGACACCGAGTTGCGGCTATACAGGCTGATAAAACGTTGCTGCCAGGGCCCGGTTAAGCCTAACTGGCCCCACCGGGTGATATCAGCCGGCGCGCCACAACGCCGGTTTATTGAGAATATGGCGTCCAGCTGAGACAGGCTTAACTGATCCAGCGGATTATCGGGATGAACATAAACCGCCAGCAGATCAATAGCTACCGGCACGGCCGTTGGCAGATAACCAAACCGCTGTGCAAACTGCTGCAATTCCGTCTGGCGCATCGCCCGGCTCATGGGCCCAAGCTGCGCAGTGCCTTCAATCAGCGCAACGGGGGCGGTTGATGAACCAATACTTTGGATTTGAAAATTCACGTTAGGGTGGCGACGTCGGTATTCGTCTGCCCACAATTGCATGACCTGCTGCAGGGTGTCAGAGCCGACGCTGGATAAGGTACTGTCAGACTTCGCGGCAACCTCTGACACCCCGGCGCTGCCAATACCTGCAATCAGGATCAGCCCGGGCAACATTGTCCGCCATCTGGTTAGCCTCATCTGCATTTTTACCTGTACCCGATAACTTGCTGGGGCTATCTTATAACAGCACAGCGTGACAAGACAGCAAACCAAAAATAAATTGTTAAGTAGCGTTTTAAAATCAGAAAGTTGTGTCTACACTCTAAATCACTTTTTATCGTATAGTAAGCCTAATCAACCGCGTAAAGCGAAGTTTAACCTTTAGTGATAGTAAGGGAATATCCATATGAAGCAGTTAGTCCTTACCGTTATTGGTAAAGATAAAGCAGGGTTAGTAGAGCAGTTAGCCAGGGTAATTAATGACCATAACGGTAACTGGATGGCCAGTAACTTAAGCCACCTGGCCGGCTATTTTGCCGGGATAGTGCAAATAGAAGTGGCTGAACCCGACCTGGGCAACCTGGTGACGGCTCTGAGTCAGATCACTGATTTAGATATTAAAGTGCAGCAAGGTGAGCAAAGCGATCTGAATAAAAAACAGCAATTGCGCTTTGTTATTACCGGCAATGACCGGCCAGGTATCGTCCGCGAACTGTCATCGGTTATTAAGCACAAAGGCACTAATATTATTCAGTTTTCCAGCAATAAACAAAGTGCACCAAACTGGGGTGTACCGCTATTCCATGCTGAAGCCACGGTGCAGTTGCCCGCCGGTTTAAGCCGTGATGAAGTGATTAAAGCGCTGGAAGCCATTGCTGCCGATATTGTGGTGGATGTGGAAACTGCAGTGGACTGACAGCCGGTCCTGGCAATATCACAGCAATTAATGATTTGAACCGACACCCGGCTTCGTGCCGGGTGAGCCGTTTCATCATTTTGTCACAAAAATGCCATAGTGTGCTTTGCAGGCAGTAAGCAGGAGCAATCGAGATGGATCAGCTGGCATCACCACAACCAAACCCGGGGGCGCACCCTGACTACCCGTTATTTCCACGCGAACTCAGCTGGCTGGCATTTAATGGCCGGGTGTTGCAGGAAGCGGCCGACACCCGCAATCCACCGATTGAGCGGTTGCGGTTTTTAGGTATTTACTCCAATAATCTGGATGAATTTTTCCGGGTGCGGGTCGCTGATGTTAAACGGCGAATTCTGCTGAAAAAATACCAGACCTGGGAGCATGAAGACGCCGAAACCCTGCTGCAGCAAATTCAGCAACAGGTCAAAGAGCTGGGTAAGCAATTTAATAAAATTTACCTCGATATTCAGCTGGAGCTGCGCAAACACAACATCGAGCTTATTGACGACAGCAAGCTGACCGAAGCCCAGTCGGCCTGGGTAAAAGCCTTTTTCCGCAGTGAAGTAAAACGGCATATTTCGCCGATTATCCTCTCCAGCACTGACAGCTCGCTTAGCAAAATTCTGGAAGATAACACCACCTACCTGATGGTGGAAATGACCGGCAGCGGCAAACCCGACTATGCCATTATTGAAGTGCCTACTGCTGAAGTATCGCGTTTTATTGAGCTTCCGTTGCAGTTAAATACCCGCAAAAAAAACGGCCATTACCGACGCCAGATATTATTGCTCGACGATATTATTAACCATTGTGCCAGTGACTTATTTAATGGCTTTTTTCAGTTCGACAATATTTGTACGTTTTCATTAAAACTGACCCGCGATGCTGAATATAATATCAGTGACACCCTGGATCAGAGCCTGATTGATAAAATGTCCAAAGGCATTCGCCAGCGGTTAAAGTCAGAGCCCACCCGGTTGGTTTACGATGCGGCCATGCCGGAACAAATGCTTAAAGTGCTGACCAGGCAGCTTGGCACCAGCTCTACCGATGCCCTGATTGCAGGCAGTCGTTATCGTAACTTTAAAGATTTCATCGGCTTTCCAAACCTGGGCCATCAGAGTATGGAATTCCCACTGATGGAGCCGTTACCCAGTCCGGATTTCGAGCACTACCCAACCAGTTTCGATGCCATCCGGGCGACCGATATTCTGCTGTACTACCCCTACCATAATTTCAGTTATTTTACCGAATGGGTACGCCAGGCATCATTTGACCCGAAAGTCAGTCATATTAAAATGACCATGTACCGGGTGGCGAAGCACTCAAGGGTTATTCACTCGCTGCTGGATGCGGTGCGCAACGGCAAAAAAGTAACCGTGGTAGTTGAATTAAAAGCGCGGTTTGACGAAGAAAATAATATTAACTGGGCCAGGCGAATGACCGATGCTGGTATAGAAGTGATTTTCGGCCAGACCACGTTAAAAATTCACTCGAAACTGTGCTTAATTACCCGCCAGGAAAAAGGTAAAGCGGTGCGCTATGGCCATATTGGCACCGGCAATTTTAACGAGAAAACTGCCCGTATTTACACCGATATGAGTTTGTTTACCTGTCATAGCGAAATTACTGCAGAAATTGACCAGGTATTTGAGTTTATTCAGTACTCATACCGGCCGTTTAATTTCCAGCATTTAATCGTTTCGCCTACCTGGAGCCGGCCGCGGCTGCTGAGTTTAATTCAGCGTGAAATTGATTTTGCGACCAGCGGCCGCAAAGCCGAAATCTTTTTAAAAGTAAACAATCTGGTCGATGAAGAAATTGTCCAGCTGCTATACAAAGCCAGTCAGGCCGGGGTCAAAATCCGGATGATCATTCGCGGCATGTGTTCATTAATGCCCGGACTGCCGGGTAAAAGCCAGAATATTAAAGTGATCAGCGTACTGGACCGCTATCTGGAACACGCCCGGGTTTATTTGTTTCACAACGGTGGTGATGCGTCGTTATATATATCGTCAGCCGATTGGATGACCCGCAACATTGATCAGCGGGTTGAAGTGGGCGTACCGGTTTATGATAACCGCATTAAGCAGCAAATTATCAGTACCCTCGATATCCAGTGGCGGGATAACGTTAAGGCGCGTATTATTGACGGCAAACATTCTAATGCTTATGTTAAACGCGGTAACAAACGCAATCTGCGTTCCCAGCAGGAAATTTACAACTTTCTGGCGCGACAACAGGCGGTACAGGTTGATACAGACAATTGACTGATTCTGAACAGATAACGTCGTCAAACGCTGACTATATGGCAGCCGTAGACCTTGGCTCTAACAGTTTTCATATGGTTATTGCCCGGGTTATTGACGGCTCGTTGCAGCTTTTGCACCGGGAAAAACAAAAAGTCCAGCTGGCCGAAGGGCTGAACGATGAGCTGGTACTTAGTGAAGAAGCCATTGAACGCGGCCTGCATGTGCTGGCCCAGTTTGCTGATACCCTACAGCCTTTTGCCCCGAATGCAGTGCGGGTAATTGCCACTTACACCCTGCGCCGGGCCCGCAACTCAGCTACCTTTTTACGCCGGGCTAAGGTGGTCTTCCCATTCCCGATAGAAGTCATTTCCGGACAGGAAGAAGCCCGCTTTATTTATCAGGGTGTCGCCCACTTTGAACATTTCAGTGCAAAACGGCTAGTGATTGATATTGGCGGCGGCAGCACCGAATTTGCCATTGGCGAAGGCTTACAGCCGCTGCGCCTGAGCAGCCGTAATATGGGCTGCGTCAGTTATGGCCAGAGCCATTTTAGCCAGGGCAAAATCAGCCCCCGCCGTTTTGAGCGCGCCATTTTACAGGCCGAGCAGGAACTTGAACCTATTGTCAGCAGTTTTCGCACTGCTGGCTGGCAACAAGCCGTTGGCACCTCAGGTACCGTCAAAACCATCAAAGACGTGATCAGCGGTCTTGGCTGGAACAGCACCAGCCTGCGGCTGAATGATTTAACCGCGCTGAAGCACCAGCTACTGCAATATAACAATGCCAGTGAACTTGAACTAAATGGTTTAACCGACGATCGCAAGTTGCTGCTCTGTCCTGGCCTCGCCATTTTAATCGCCGCTTTTAACATGCTGCAAATTGATGAGATGGTATATGTCGATGCGGCGCTCAGAGAAGGGGTGCTGTATGAAATGAGTGAGCGCCTGCAGCATCATGATATCCGTGAGCACACGATCAGCAGTATGATGCGCCGGTATACCGTTGATGATGCCCAGACACAACGGGTGCAACACACTGCTCAGGCTTTATTTAACCAGGTGCAGGCTGCCTGGCAGCTAACTGATGACGATGGTCTGCTGCTTAGTTTTGCTTGCCGGGTATTTGAAATTGGCCTGCATATTAACTCGTCCGGCATTCAGAAACACTCGGCCTATATTCTGCAAAACGCCAACCTGCCGGGTTTTAACCAGGAGCAGCAGCAGTTACTGGCCTGTCTGGTGCGCTTTCACCGCCGTAAAATCCGGGCGGATGAGCTGCCTATTTTCAGTTTGTATCAGTTGCCTCAGGTTATAAATCTGCTGGTGCTGTTACGGCTGGCAGTGTTACTGAATCAGAAACGACGCGATGATTTTATCCCGCAGTTCACAGCCAGCGCCAGTGCCCAGCAGCTGCAACTGCTATTGCCGCCCGAGTGGCTGGCCCAGCAAAGTGTGTTATCTGCTGATTTGCAGCTGGAGCAAAAAGCCCTGAAAAAAATTGCTTTCAGACTGGATTGCCCGGGCCTGCCAGAGACGGTTGTCTATTAATACCAGGCTTTCATGTTGTCAGCGCCCGACCAACGGCTCGCCACCTTACCCGGTGGCTATCTTTGATAACGGCATGGCTTCCAGGTTATTTGTGGCTTCCGAGATACCCGATACCTGCTGCAAGCCGCTGCGCCGGCCGGCCTGATAGCCTGCTTCCAGCTGCTCCGGGTTCTGACAAAAACGGCCCACTCCAAAATCAGCAGGCGGCGCCACCACATTTACCGTGCAATCAGCCGGTGGGCTGGCAATAAAATTCAATGCCTGATTATAACGCGCCGTTCTGCTCAGTACGGCGCTGAACATCTGAGGATGCTGTTTAAAAAACGGTTTCATTAATACCGGCAAGCGGCTGGCGCGTTTACGATAGCCTACCGGCTGTGACAAAACCACAGTAATATCACGCGCGCCCATGGCATAAGCCTTTAATACCGGAATGGCATCGGCCAGGCCGCCGTCGGTCATCTGCTCACCGTTAATCTGGGGGAAATCACGGTACATCAGCGGTATCGCGCACGATGCCGGAAACAACTGATGCATGTTATCGCCGGTTACCTCAAAATAGTGAGCCAGGCCGGTATTAACACTGGTAGTGACGGCATAAAGCGGTACCTGTTGGTGCAGGTAGTGCCCGACATCAAGCGGGACTTCGTCAAAAGAGGCATGCCATAACCAGCTGACATCGCAAAAATGGCCGCCCTTCAGGTAGCGGCGCCAGTTTAGAAAATCGGTGCGACGGGCATGGTCCAGTAAAATTTGCCGGCTGCGGCCATGATTGCCGGCTAAATAGCCAATTAAATTAGTGGAGCCGGCAGAAACGCCAATGGCAAACTGAAACGGCTGATACTGCTGCTCCATAAAAGCATCCAGCACGCCTGCAGCAAAAATGCCACGCATGGCGCCACCTTCTACCACCAGTGCCGACGATTTTGCTGGTATCCCCTTACTCATCGTACCTCCTGTTACTACCTTGAAGCCTAGCACAGCCCTACCCGGAGTTACAGGTCAACTTGGAATGCTTTTAAAGCCATCGCTGCAACCGACTTATGCCTGCTTACAAAAACATTGTTCAGACGCTATATCGGTAAGGCGCTGTTGCTCTGCCTTCTGCTGCTTCTGCTATGCTATTAGCAACTAACAATCTGATCCCGCAGCCAAAACTACATATACTTAAACCCGCTGTGACCTGACTGACTGCAGCAGCAATTTCAACGATAGTATAAGGAGATATTTTTTGGATAAAAGACAGGTCGACGTCGCTATAATCGGTGCCGGCACAGCCGGCCTTACCGCTTACAATGCTGCGCGCAAGCACACCGACAAGCTGGTGCTGATTGAAGGCGGCAGCTATGGCACTACCTGCGCCCGGGTAGGTTGTATGCCCAGCAAATTATTGATTGCCGCCGCAGAGCGCGCCCACGACGCTGCGCATAGTGAGCTATTTGGTATTCAGATTAATGATGTTGTTATTGATAGCGAGCAGGTGCTGCAACGGGTTCGAAAGGAAAGAGATAACTTTGTCGATTCAGTAGTTAAGTCAATGCAAGCCATTGCCGATGACCACAAACTAAAGGGCCCTGCCCGTTTTTTGGCGCCGGGTGTGCTGGCGGTTGGCGAAACAACAGAAATAACCGCAAAGCGTATTGTTATTGCTACCGGCTCAAGCCCCCATATTCCTGAGATGTTTCAGGGGTTAGGTGACCGGCTGCTAACCACTGACACTCTGTTTGAATTGCCCGTCTTGCCAAAGAATATTGCCGTATTTGGCGCCGGCGCGGTCGGGCTGGAACTGGGCCAGGCGTTAAGCCGGCTGGGTGTTGACGTTTACCTGTTTGGCCGCAGTGGCGCCTTGGCCGGCATTGCTGATAAAGACATTCGTGACTATGCCACACAATGTTTTAACAAAGAATTTTATTTGGATACCGATGCGGACGTGACGGCTATTTCCGCTGTCGCTGACGGTGTAACCATCAGTTTTACGCATCGTGACAAAGGGCCGGCAACCGGGCTGTTTGATTATGTTTTACTGGCCACCGGTCGCGCCCCTAACCTTCAAAGCCTTGACTTGTCTAACAGTGGCCTGACGTTAAATGAAAAAGGCGTGCCATTGACTTCCCCATCAACATTACAATGTGGCGATATGCCGGTGTTTCTGGCCGGTGATGCCAATCAGCAAAGCCCGGTGCTGCATGAAGCAGCTGCTGAAGGCAGAATTGCCGGAGATAACGCAGGACGTTATCCAGAGCTTAAAACTGCAAAGCGCTATGTGCCGTTTTCAGTGGTATTCAGCAGCCCGCAAATTGCCCGCGTCGGTACTTTGCCCTGCCAGAGGGCAGCGGCTGAACGGGGTAACTATGCAGAAGGTCGCTGCTCTTTTGAAGATCAGGGCCGCAGTAAGGTTATTGCGAAGAATCAGGGCATACTGAAAGTATACGCCAGACGTGACAGCGGAGTATTTAGCGGCGCCGAAATGTTTGGTCCGGCGGCTGAGCATATAGGTCATCTGCTGGCCTGGGCGGCACAACAGCAGATGACAGTTTCTTCGATGCTGGCGATGCCTTTTTATCACCCGGTTATCGAAGAAGGGGTGCGTACCGCGCTGAAAGATTTGCAGCATAACCTGCAAAAATCCAGTGCTGAGGTTAACCCCTGTCTTGAATGCGGCCCAGGTACTTAGCAATGTCGGCTTTCGCAGTTAATCAACATTGGCGCTTCTGGTAGACTGCAGGCTTCAGATAGCATATTGACGGAGACGCTATGATCCGCTTATTTACGATTGACCAGGGCATTATCCGGGAAATTCCGGTGGCCGGGGCCACTGATGATATTGAGCTGATGCGCACCGCTCACTGGATAGACGCCCATGAGCCGACTGAACCCGAGCGTGAGCTGCTAAGTACCCTGCTCAGTGTCGAGCTGCCTGAATCAGATGATGTCGAAGAAATTGAAGCCTCGGCCCGTTGTTTTGTTGATCAGGCCGGCATTCATGTCCACTCCCTGTTTCTGGCTGCTCAGGAGGGTCGCCATGTTACGGTAACCGTTGCCTGCATTTTGCAGGACGAGCGGCTTATCACCATTCGGGAAGATGAAATTGCCGACTTTAGGTTATTGCGCTTGCGGGCCCGACGTGGTCAGGTAAGTTGCTCTGATCCGGCCGGGCTGCTGGTCACTATCCTTGAGCAGAAAGTGGAAAATCATGCCGATACGGTGGAAGACTTGCACCGGCAGCTGGAAGACGTCAGTCATCTGGTCCTGGAAGAAAAAGACTCAGAGCTTTATCAGGCGATTAGCAAAATGGCGCGACTGGAAGACAGCAACGGTAAAATCCGGCTGTGCTTAATGGATACCCAGCGCGATATCTCTTTTTTGCTACGCAATCTGAAAGGCCGGCCCGCCCATGAAGAAACCCTGCGGGAAATTATGCGCGACGTCGAAACCCTGATGTCCCACACCACGTTTTTATTCGATAAGATTAACTTTCTGATGGACTCAACCCAGGGTTTTATCAATATCCGCCAGAACCAGATCATTAAAACCTTTTCCATCGCTGCGGTAGTCTTTTTACCCCCGACACTGGTGGCCAGTGCTTACGGTATGAACTTCAGTCATATGCCGGAACTGGAATGGCTGCTGGGCTACCCCTGGGCGCTGGGGCTGATGCTGCTTTCCGGCTTTGCCCCCTACTGGTTTTTTAAACGCAAAGGCTGGCTATAACAGTCTGGTTATAACAGCCAGATTGGAACTGCAGCATATGCCTTGGCTTTTTTAGCCAGAGCGCTTAAGGTAGTAATACTTAATAGTCACTATCCGGAATTGCTATGCGTCTGTCGCTGCTAAGCCTGTCTGTTTTACCCTTTTTATTCGCGCCACTGGTTATTGCTGAAGAGCGGCCTGAGCTTGCAAAAAACATTCAGAACGTGATGCCAAAGGTTATTGCCTGGCGGCGCGATATTCACCAGCACCCGGAGCTGTCAAACCGCGAGTTTCGAACGGCCGCTAAGGTCGCCGCCCATTTAGAAAAACTGGGCCTGGAAGTACGCACCGGTATTGCCCACACCGGTGTGGTCGGTATTTTAAAAGGCGCCAAGCCCGGCCCGGTAGTGGCGCTGCGGGCCGATATGGATGCCTTGCCGGTAACCGAGCAAACCGGTTTGCCGTTTGCATCTAAGGTAACCAGCGAATTTAACGGCCAGCAAACCGGCGTTATGCATGCCTGCGGCCATGATGCCCATGTCGCCATGCTAATGGGTGCAGCAGAAGTGCTGAGCAAACAACAAGCCGATATTGCCGGCACTATCATGTTTATCTTTCAGCCGGCTGAGGAAGGCCCGCCAGCCGGTGAAGAAGGTGGCGCGAAAATGATGCTGGCCGAGGGGCTGTTTGCCAACCCTGCCCCAAGCGCTATTTTCGGCCTGCATGTCTGGCCCGGCGAGCCGGGCCAGCTGCAGGTTAAAACCGAAGGCATTATGGCCGCGGCCGACAGCTTTCAGATAACCGTTAAAGGCAAACAGGTGCATGGCTCCAGCCCCTGGCGTGGCATCGATCCGATAAATGTCACCGGCCAGCTGATCAACGCTATTAACCTGATACCGGCGAGGCAGATAGATGTGACCAAAGCCCCGGCGGTGGTGTCGTTTGGTCAGGTACACGGCGGGATCCGCTGGAATATTATTCCGGATGATGTGAAATTAGAAGGCACCATCCGTACCTTTGACAGTGAGATGCGGGAAGACTTAATCGCCCGGATGGCTCACACCAGTGAACACATTGCCAAAGCCAGCGGCGCCGAAGCTGATTTTCATGTCCATAACTTTGCGGCGGTAACCTGGAACGATCCGGCCCTGACCGATTGGGCAATGCCAAGTTTACGATGGGCGGCGGCAGATAACGGCGTTGCGTCGATAAAACCTATTACCGGTGCTGAAGATTTCTCGTTTTATCAGCAGCAAATTCCCGGGGTATTTTTCTTTTTAGGCATATCACCCGATGACACGCCGCTTAGTGAGGTACCACCGAATCATTCGCCAATGTTTGACGTTAACGAAGATGCGCTGATAACCGGAGTGCGGGCATTAACCGGTTTAGCGCTGGACTACCTGGCCGCACCGCCACAGCAGGCCGCACAGGGGGCAGAATGAACAAGGAATTATGCCGTTGCAGCTGGGTTGATTTAAGCAAACCCGATTACGTTGCCTACCACGATACTGAATGGGGCGTACCGGTATATGACGATACTAAGCTGTTTGAATTTTTAACCCTGGAGGCCGCTCAGGCCGGTTTAAGCTGGTATACCGTATTAAAAAAACGCGACAACTACCGGGCCGCCTTTGCTGATTTTGACCCGGTGAAAGTGGCGGCTTTTGATGATGCTAAAGCCGCTGAATTGCTGCAAAATCCGGGAATTATCCGTAACCGGTTAAAAATAGCGGCCGCTATCAACAATGCCAGCCGTTTTCTGGAAATACAGGCCGGGTTTGGCAGTTTCAGCGCTTATCAGTGGCGCTTTGTTAATGGCAAACCACAGCAAAACAGTATAAGCAGTGCCGCAGATTTTCGCGCCACCAGTCCGGAATCCGATGCGTTTAGCAAAGATTTAAAAAAACGCGGTTTTAAGTTTGTCGGCTCGACCATTATTTATGCTCATATGCAGGCCTGCGGCATGGTAAATGATCATCATAACGGCTGTTTTCGGAAAACAGAGCTAATCAGCAGCTAAGCCGTGACCTTTAAGCGATAACCCGCACCCTGGCGCTGCAAATTTTACGTTTGGCGACGGTAATATCTTCAGTATGACGGCTGGCTGCCAGCCTGGCCATGTCGGTTTTGCGTTGGCTAATCCACCTATACTTTTGATTTTCTTAATTTTTTACCTCACCTTTATTACGGGCATAAAACCTGCAGCAAGCTTACACGCTTATTTGTTTTTACTGCTGGCAGGAGGTGCTGAATGACCACCAAAAATCAATTCTCAATGCAGGATCCCCGCAAACAATATACCACTGGTAACACGGAGCATGACCCTTCGCAGCCCGATCCGGGGCTTGACGCTAAACTGAGCCCGACAGCTGATCATGGAGAAGACAGCTATCAGGGCAGCGGCAGGCTGCTCGGGCGCAAGGCGCTGATCACCGGTGGTGATTCCGGCATTGGCCGGGCGGTAGCTATTGCCTTCGCCCGCGAAGGCGCAGAGGTGGTGATTAATTATCTGCCAGACGAACAGACTGATGGCGAAACCACCTTAAAACTGCTGAAAAAAGCCGGGGTAAATGCTTATGCGGTACCCGGCGATATTGCCGATGAAGCCTTTTGTAAAGAATTGGTGGCCGAGACAATCAGCAAGCTTGGCAGCATTGATATTCTGGTCAATAACGCCGGGAAGCAGCAGTTTGAGGCAGAGCTCGCAGATTTAAGCAGCGAGCAATTTCAGCAAACTTTTACCACCAATGTGTTTGCCATGTTCTGGATAACGAAAGCCGCTGTGCCGCATATGCCGGCCGGCGCCAGTATTATCAATACCACCTCTATTCAGTCTTATCAGCCATCAGCCGGCCTGCTGGATTACGCCTCTACCAAAGGCGCAATTACCAGTTTTACTAAAGCATTGGCCAAAATGCTGATTGACAAAGGCATCAGGGTTAATGGGATAGCACCCGGCCCCATCTGGACCCCGCTGCAGCAAAGTGGCGGTCAGCCGCCGGAAAAGCTGGATAATTTTGGCAAACATGTGCCGATGGGCCGCCCCGGCCAGCCGGCTGAGCTGGCGCCGGCTTATGTTTTTCTGGCCTCGCAGGAGTCCAGTTATCTGACTGCCGAAGTTATCGGAGTGACCGGCGGAGAACATTTACCTTGAGCGCCCCTATGCAAGATACAACCGCTGAGCCGGCCAGCTCGCCGCTCGGTAACATTAACCAGCATTTTCATCAATGTTATGCCAGGCGCAAACAGGATTTTAAAGATAAGATAAGCCGGGGTGAAGTATTGCTGATTATCCGGATGGACAGCCGGCTGGTGGCCAGTTGCGGTGATGACATTCAGGAGTTACCGGTAAATGGCGAGACTTATCATCAGTGCAAAGCGTTAGCCCATAGCACTCTGGCAGCCTATTACACGTTACTGCACTCGCCGCCAGAGCAGGCTGTTTCGTTGTTAAAAGACTGGTTACCACAACTAAAAAGTGAGGCGGCGCCTGAACTGGCCAGCACTATTGCCGCCCACATTCGCCAGCTTATTAACGATGTTACAAAACACAGCACAGTTAGCCACTTGCAGATCCAGCACTTTGCCAAAGCGCTGGAGCCGGTGTTTGCCAGGTTACTTGTACTCAGTGCTGAAGATGAAGTTAAACAGTTGCATCGTCAGTTAAACAAGCTGACCAGCGACTATGATATTGCTACTTCAGATAGCTTTTTTATTGTGTTTGGCGGCCCGCAGGCCCGCTCGCGCGAGCTGGCCAAACTGGTCTTTACCAAATGGTGTGACGAGTCAGATGACTTGCTGGCAGATAGCCGCCATCATGTCCGGTATTTTGAAAACGCCAGCACCATTGCCGATGCGGCTGAGCTGGTTGCGACCCTGATGGCCGATCGGGAACTGGCACAAACCTTTCTGGGCCGGGCCGAGGGGCTGGAGCAGGATGTACTGGGTAAAGCGGCCGAAAAAGTACTCGAGCGTTGCTGGCCCAAACCGCAGGCCAAGCACCGTTAGCGCCGGATTATTTTACTTTAAATTTGGCTTTTTTCAGCGGGGCTGTTTTATTGTTACCGAGTACCAGTTCGGCCGGTATGGTAAAAGAGAAGCTGCTGCCCCGCCCCGGTTCGCTGAAAATCATCAGCTGGCTGTTATGGCGCGATAGCACATGCTTGACAATGGCCAGGCCAAGGCCAGTGCCACCGGTGTTGCGGGCCCGCGCCTGATCCACCCGGTAAAACCGCTCGGTTAAGCGTTTGACATGATGCGGCGCAATGCCCTCACCGGTATCATTTACCGCAAATACCGCCCGCTGATGCTGGCGCTGCCAGCTGACTGTGATGTCTCCACCGGCCGGAGTATATTTGATAGCATTGGTTACCAGATTATTAAAAGCGCTACGCAGCTCTTCGGTAACGCCGGTGACTTTTAAATCTGCTTCAATATTAAAGCTGATATTGTGCTGCTTTTCATGGTTCAGCGCCTGCGCTTCCTGCTCCAGCGTAGCCAGCATAGCCGGCACATCGACTTCATCATCAAACTGAACCCGGGCAGAGGCTTCTATCCGCGACAAGGTCAGCAGTTGCTGGACCAGACCGTCCATCCGCCGGGTTTGCTCCAGCATCACGGTGTGGGCTTTTTGCCAGATAACAGGGTCAGGTAACCGCTCAGCGTCGATCACTTCCAGGTAGCCCTGTAGCACGGTGAGCGGCGTCCGCAGTTCATGTGAGACGTTGGCAACAAAGTCTTTGCGAATTTGCTCCAGCTGTTTTAACTGGGTAATGTCGCGGATAATCAGCAGATACTGTTCACTGCCGTAGGGCATCATTTTACATTCCAGTACCAGGGTGTTGTTGCCGCTGGCGCTGATTTCCAGCGGCTGCTGAAACTGCTTCTGCTTTAAAAAACTCTGAAACTCCGGATTACGCACCAGGTTGTCAATCCGCTGGCCTTCATCACTGGGCCAGCGCAGCCCCACCAGCATCTGGGCCAGCTTATTACACCAGACAATGGTCCAGTCGCTGGTCAGCACCACTACCGCTTCCGGTAACGCTTCTGCGCCATCCCGGAAGCGCCGCACCAGGGTACGCAGTTCTTTGCGTTTTCTGCGCTCACGTCGTTGCTGATAATAAATGCCATCGAAAATCTGCTGCCAGAAGCCTTTGCCTTCCGGCGGGGTCAGTTTACGGTCGTGCCACAACCATTTGGTAATTAAAAACAGGTGGTTATAATTAGATGCCAGCAAATAAAAGCTTAGCAGTAACATAAACAGCATGCTCTGGCCGAAGGGCCAGCCCAGTAGCCCCGCCAGGGAATAAAAAAGGAAGACTTTAGCGAAAATCTTCCCTTTAGAAAGCTGTGGCCGCATAAAACCTACTTAGCAGAAAAGCGATAGCCTGAGCCCCGCACAGTTTGCACCAGCTTATCATGCCCTGCGATAGAAATCGCTTTACGCAAGCGACGAATATGCACATCAACCGTACGGTCTTCCACATAAACATTGGTACCCCAGACATGGTCGAGCAACTGCTCACGGCTGTATACCCGCTCCTGATGCGTCATAAAGAAATGCAGTAACCGAAACTCAGTCGGCCCCATATCCAGTGGTTGCTGCTCCGCCATGACCCGGTGTGCTACCGGGTCCAGTTTCAGGCCCTGCACTTCAATCACTTCATCCAGGCTGGTAGGCGAAACCCGGCGGATCACTGCTTTTATCCGGGCCATCAGCTCTTTCGGTGAAAACGGCTTGGTGACGTAATCATCGGCACCCACTTCCAGACCGCGTACTTTGTCTTCTTCTTCGCCACGAGCGGTGATCATAATAATCGGGATATTGCGGGTCAGTTCATGCTGCTTCATTTTTTTGGCAAACTGAATACCGCTACCACCCGGGATCATCCAGTCCAGCAAGACTAAATCCGGATAAGGTTCAATCAGCTGATTGACCGCACTGGGGAAATCTTCAGCAGTAATAGCCTGATAACCATTTTGTTCCAGTACAAAGCACAACATATCGCGGATCGGGGCTTCATCTTCCACCACCAGGATCTTTCTTGCCATAAGGTTCACCACATTCTGTTAGCCGGCAACACTACCGGACGGTTCTAACTGTCTCTGCTGCCTAGTATTACTGCAGTTTATGACATTTTTATGAAAACACGAGGTTAATCTTGGCTGCGGGCTAAACGGCCAGCAAGCAATACAAATAAATAACAATTATCACAATATTAAAACCTTAGCCGGACCGCTATGGCATGACAGTAAAATGAATTTTTTTTGACAGCGTTACTGCCGCCCCAGAGCCCACCACAAGCAGCCATCACTGTAACTCAGGCGTCGCATTACTGTAATAAAAGCGTCATTCGCCTGCTGTAGGGTGCCAGCAACTTGATTGGCAACACCTATAACAACTCAATGGAGAGATGGTAATGGCTTTACGCAAACTGTTAAAACTAAGCGCAATAGCGTCAGCATTAATACTGGCCGGCTGTGGTGGCGACTTAGTCGTTAATGCTGGTGGTAATGATAACGGCGGCGGTAACGGCGGCGGTGGTACTCCGCCACCGGTCACCTCAGATTGTCCGGCATTTGCCACCGAAGGCGATAGCCTGGCCGGTGTTGATTTGCCAGTATGCGAAATCAGCGGCACCATTACCAGTGATACCCGTTTAAGCAATGATATTGCCTGGTCACTGAGCGGCAAAGTTACCGTTGGTAACGATAACGCGGACAGCGCCACTCTGACTATTGAACCTGGCACCTTTGTTTTCGGTAAAAGCGGTGCCGATTATCTGGTTATCGCCCGCGGCTCAAAAATTCAGGCAGTAGGTACGGTAGACGCACCCATTGTTATGACGTCTGTTAATGACATGCTGGGCTTATCTGATAATGAGTCATCAGCAGAATGGGGTGGCCTGGTTTTATTAGGTAACGCACCAAGTAACAAATGCGACCAGGCTGCTCTGGCCAGTTGTGAAATCCAGGCAGAAGGCGAAGCCGGCCCATACGGCGGTGCAGATCCGGAAGATAACAGCGGCGCTCTTAAATACGTCCAGGTACGCTATGCCGGTTTCGAAGTTATCCCGGACAACGAACTAAACGGTATTACCTTTGCCGGTGTTGGCCGAGGTACCAGTGTTGAATACATTCAGGTACATAACAATCTGGATGACGGCGTAGAATTTTTTGGCGGTACGGTAGACGCAAAATACGTCGTGCTAACCGGCAACCGCGATGACTCCTTAGACTGGGCAGATGGCTGGAGTGGCCGGATGCAGCACGTCCTGGTTCGTCACAACCCGAACGACACCAAAGCAAACCGTGGTATTGAAGCTGACAACCAGTCAGGTAACTTTACCGCTGAACCAGTATCCAAGCCGCGAATTGCCAACATGACTATCATCGGCAATAACTTTGATGGTGAAGATGATTCAGAAGGCGTGTTGCTGCGCGCAGGTACGGCCGGTGAGTTGTACAACTTTATTGTCACCGGCCCGGCAGGTATGGGTGAGTGCTTTGAAATAAACTCTGCTGAATCAGTAACGAACACTGGCAATGGCGAAATTATCTTCCGCAACTCTATTCTGGACTGTGCCGAACCAACCAAAAACTCTACAGATGACGCGGGTAACGTTACGCTGGATGCTAACGCCTGGTTCCGCGCTCAGCCGGGCAACATTATTGGCGACGCCTTACTAGGTGGCTATATCCCTGCGCCGAATTCACCGGCCCTGGGTAATGGTTACAATGTCGCAAATAACGTTGACAGCTGGTTCGACAATGTTGATTACATTGGTGCCTTTGACGGTGAAGATGACTGGACAGTAGGCTGGACTGTGGGTATTCACCCGGAAGATGACTTAGCTGCCTGCCCTACCGGCACCAGCGAAGTTAACAGCTTATCGGGCCGCTTAAACTGTCAGTTAACCGGTGACATTACGGCCAACGTGACCCTGGCTGCGGGTGCTGACTATGTGCTAAGTGGCAGGGTACGGATTGGTGTGGATAACACCACCGCCGCCACCCTGACTGTTGAACCCGGCGTGCGGATTTACGGAAAATCAGGTGCTGACTTCCTGGTGGTTACCCGTGGCTCAAAAATTGAAGCTAATGGTACCGCCGCCAACCCTATCGTCATGACCTCAGTACAGGACATAATCGGCTCGCCTACAGCAGCCGGTCAGTGGGGTGGTTTAGTCCTGCTGGGTAACGCGCCAAGCAACAAATGTAATCAGGCAGACTTAGCCAGCTGTGAAATTCAGGCAGAAGGCGAAGCCGGCCCTTACGGTGGTGCAAATGCAGAAGATAGCAGCGGTACCTTAAACTATGTAGTAGTCAAACATGCTGGTTTTGAAGTTATCCCGGATAACGAATTAAACGGTATTACTTTTGCTGGTGTTGGTTCAGGTACTGAGTGTGCAAATATCCAGGTTCACCAGAACGTGGATGACGGTATCGAAATGTTCGGTGGTAGCGTCAGCTGTAAAAACGTGGTGTTAACCGCTAACGGCGACGACTCAGTAGACTGGGCCGATGGCTGGAACGGTAAACTGCAATTTGTGCTGGTAAAACATGCTGCCGATGGCGCCAAGGCTAACCGCGGTATTGAAGCCGATAACCAGTCTGGCAATTTCACTGCTACTCCGGTATCAAACCCAACCATCGCCAATATGACCATTATTGGTAACAGCTTTGACGGTGACGATGACTCAGAAGGCGTATTACTGCGCGCCGGTACCAATGCTCAGCTGGCTAACTTCGTTATCACCGGTCCTGAGACCATGGGCGAGTGTCTGGAATTTGATTCAAACGAAACTAAAGCCCTGGCAGCGGCCGGCTCATTAACCATGACGCATTCGGTTATCGCTTGTGCCGAGCCATTTAAAGGCGACCTGGGCAACGGTACCACCACTGAACAGTGGTTCCTGGGCCAGCAAGGCAATAGTGTGGCAGCTAACCAGGCTGCAGTACTGGACGGCATCTTTACCATCGACGCCACCGCACCAAAAGATATGTCTGCGCTTGATAGCTTCTTTGAAGCGGTAGACTTCATCGGTGCAGTTGAAGCCGGTAATGACTGGACTGCTGGCTGGACAGTTGGCTTGGAAGACTAAGCAAATCGGCACTGCCGGGGCAACCCGGCAGTGCCTTTTCTTATTCAGACATTCGATATACCAAGACTAGTAACCGTTTTAAGCTGATAGGACAACGTTCAGATGAGCAGCATTCAAAAATTTAGTTTCAGCCGTGTTGGCCGCAGTGTACTGCTGGCCTTAGGCACGACCACTGCGATGATGTCGTTAAATACCGTCGCACAAGAAACGCCAGAACCCACTCAAGCCGGGCAGGAAGAAGTAGAACGTATTTCTGTATCCGGCCGCCTGATGAGCTCTGCTGCCTCTGCTGCTGCAGAACGTCGTGAGCAAGCCTATGTAGCAGAAGTACTCGGTATGGAACAAATTTCCCGTGCCGGTGACAGCAACGCTGCAGCCGCCCTGCGTCGGGTTACCGGCTTAACCCTGGTAAAAGACAAGTTTATTTATGTTCGCGGCTTAGGTGAGCGTTATTCCAGTACCTTACTAAATGGCGCCATGGTGCCAAGCCCGGACCCTACCCGTAACGTTATTCCGCTGGATATGTTTCCGGCCGGTATTATTGAAAGTTTAGTAGTACAAAAAGCCTATTCACCAGAGCTGCCGGCGGCTTTCGGTGGTGGTAATGTTAATATTCGCACCACCGCAATTCCGCTGCAAACCAGTTTTAATGTCTCAGTGGGTACCGGCTATAACAGCCTGAACAGCGATGATGGTTTTGACTATGCCGGTGGTGGCGACGATTGGCGCGGCAAAGACGATGGCCAGCGCAGCATTTCGCCGGCACTGGCTTCGGCCCAGCAACAATATGGCGTTCTGACACCGGTTAATATCGCTGAAGCCTTAGGCGGCATTAATGCATCTACGCTGGCGCAGGCAGAAACCATAGTGCGTGAGCTGGGTACCGCCTTTAACCGCGATATTGATATCAGCCGCACTACAGTAAAGCCTGACTTCGACGCCAGTGCCTCGTTTGGCACCCGTTTTGATCTGACCAAAAATGTGGTTTTCGGGGTAATGACCGGCCTTAGCTACGATCGCTCCACTCAGAATATTGACGAGCGTGAACGTTATTACTCAGTATCAGGTGATAATCTGGTGCCGCTGAATCGCTACGATGATATTAAAGGTACTGAACATCAGGTAAAACTGTCGGGTATGCTGAACTTTGGTTTAGAGCTGGGGGTTGACCACCGGCTGGAAACCTCAACCATTTACCTTAGTGACACCAAAGACGAAATTAAGATTAAAAACGGCGACAGTATCGAAACTATTAACGAGACTAACCGTTCTAATACCGATACCAGCATTTTGTATGAAGAGCGCACCATGCTGAGTAATCAGCTGCGTGGTAAGCATAACTTCCCGTATTTGATGGATTTAGCGCTGGACTGGCAGTACACCGATGCCAAAGCACGACGCAATGCGCCCGGTGAAGTTGAATATCGTTACCTGAATGAAACCCAGGACGATGGTTCAGTGTTTTCATTCCTGCGCCGCAATCAGAATGCGGTAAATTACAGTTTCAGTGATATGAAAGATAACACTGAAAACCTGAGCTGGAATATGAAGCTACCGTTGACATTCGGTAAAGCTGAGATGACCTTCAGCGGCGGCTACAGTTACTTTGAACGCAGCCGTAATGCCCAGACCGATCGCTTTAACTTTGATACCGTAGGCTATAGCCTTGAGCAACTGTCAGGCAGCTTCTCGGAGATTTTCTCTGACAGCAATATTTTAAACCCGGCTAATCGCTTTAAAATTTCCAACGTTACTACTCAGGCCGACGATTATGTGGCGGCACAGATGATTGATGCCGGCTACGGCGCGCTGGAACTTAACTATGACTATCTGTTGCGGTTAAATATTGGTGTGCGTTACGAAGATTTTAAACAAATCTCGTTACCCTTGGGTGCTAATGGCAATGTCAGCGGCAATGTCACTGACTCCATTTTAATGGAAGATGGCTTCTACCCGGCGCTGTCATTAACCTGGTTTGTTAATGACGATTTGCAGGCCCGCTTTGGTTACAGTAAAACGGTAGTGCGGCCAGACTTACGGGAAGTGACACCGGTGTTGTACGTTGACCCGTTGACTGACTTTAAAGTCACCGGTTTTGCCGGCCTGAAAAGCACCGACATTGGCAGTTTTGATGCCCGCCTGGAATGGTATTACGACACCAGTAACTACAGCTTTGGGCTGTTTTACAAAGATTTGGAAAACCCGATTGAAGCTATCGAACTGTCAGGCTCTGATGGTAACCTGCTGATGTCATTCCGCAATGCCCAGAGCGGCAAGGTGTATGGTGCAGAAGCAGAGTTTTTACAGCAGCTGAATATGTTCAGTGGTGATTTTGGCCAGTTTGCCAATAACTTCTTTGTTGCCGGCAACCTGACTGTCAGTGAGTCTGAAATTAATATTCAGCCATTCCCCGGTGCCGACTTAACCAATCTGAAGCGTGGTTTAAGCGGTCACTCCAAGTATGTTGCTAACCTGCAACTGGGTTTTGACTCTGATAATAACCAGCACAATGCGACTCTTACCTATAACGTATTTGGTAAGCGGATCGCCTTTGCCGGGGTTAACGACAAAGACGATGCCTTTGAGCAGCCGTTCCATTCACTGGATTTCACCTATGGTTATACGCCGCTGGAGAATATGACCGTGAAACTGGGCCTGAAAAACTTACTGGATGAAGAAGTGGAAATTCTGCAACAGGGCGAAATTCTGCAGCAGCGCACTGAAGGCCAGAGCTACAGTTTAAGCTTTTCATACCGCTACTAACCGGCTTTTAATAACAGTGGAAACAAAAACGCCGGTCAGTGACCGGCGTTTTTTATAACATCATAAGCTTAGAATTTGTGCTTAATACCTACAGCCAGATAGTCACGATCCGGCGCAGCCATATCCAGATTAAAGCTGCTGTACCAGGCAAACAAGGTGGTATTTTTACCAGCTTTGTAATCAACGCCGATACTTACCGCGTCGTCATCTTCCAGCGTTTGATACTGGGCTTTTAACTCGGTTTTACCCAGCGGGTAAGCGGCACTCAGTAACCAGCCATCCTGCTCCAGACCACTGACAATATTTTCCTGAGTGTGATACATCGCCCCCAGTTTAAAGCCTGCCACTTTACCCTGAGCCTGAGCACGCATGGCGTCAAAGCCGGCAACCTCTGAATCCATCGCAACGGCCGCATAGAAAGTGCTGTCTTTCAGGTTTTCGTCACCATAATAGACGGCTGCTGAGAACGCATCTTCAGCATCTGCAGCGTCTTCCATTACATAAGTCAGATGCACACCAAAGCCATTTACCGTTGGCGTGTAATAGGTAACCGAATCACTGGCCCGAACTTCGCCGCGCCACAGGTTCTTAACGTCAGCTTCGTAATCACTAAATAAGTCAATTTTACCCTGAGCATCTTTTAAGGCGGTATCATGACGGCCCAGCCGCACTTCACCAAAATTGCCTTTCAACCCGACATACTGGTTGCGCGAGGTAATATTGTCACCACCGCCAACATCAGCCATATCAACAGCCCATTCCAGTTGGTAAACCAAAGTTAAACCATTATCCAGGGCAAAATCGCCCTTTAAACCAAAACGTGAGCTGTTGCTCTTTAACTCAGAGAAGCGGCCATCGCCTTCATCACTGGATTGAGCCGATACATTCAACTGACCATAGACTGTTACCGGGTCGGCCTGCACTGTTGTGATTGTACCTGCCAAAGCCATTGCTAAAGCTACTACTGATTTTTTCATATTCTGCACCTGAGTTAGTGGCGTAACCAATGCTGCCAGCGCACTAATTACTGCTGTTGTTGACGGCGGCTATATTATGGCCACTTTATGACATTTAGATGACAAGGTGGCAATTTTATGACTTTAAGATGATGATTTTATGACTGCAACAAGCCACACCAGCCAATTTCATTTAGCAAAAGTATTCATCAAATTAAGCAGATAGCCAGCACTTATCGCAAAAAAATAAAAAAAGGAGCCGCAGCTCCTTTTTATTTTTTTTAACCGGTTGCCGCTTAACCGTAGCGGCCGGTAATATAATCTTCAGTTCTTTTATTCTTTGGATTGGTGAACACTTCATTAGTGGCACCAATCTCAATTAAATCGCCGAGGTGGAAAAAAGCGGTCCGATCAGACACCCGCGCCGCCTGCTGCATATTGTGAGTAACGATAACAATAGTAAAGTTTTGTTTCAGCTCGTCTATCAGCTCTTCAATAATAGAGGTAGCAATAGGATCCAGTGCCGAACAGGGTTCATCCATTAAGATCACATCCGGGCTGACGGCAATACTGCGGGCGATACACAGTCGCTGTTGCTGACCACCCGATAAACCGGTGCCGGGCTGGTCCAGCCGGTCTTTGACTTCGTTCCAGAGGCCGGCACGACGTAAACTGGACTCGACCACGTCGTCCAGTTCTGACTTGCGGCTGGCCAGGCCGTGTAAGCGCGGACCGTAAGCAATATTTTCATAAATCGATTTCGGAAACGGGTTTGGTTTTTGAAATACCATGCCCACCTGTGCTCTTAACTGCACCACATCCAGTGACGGATCGTATATATCCCGGCCATCCATCTTAATACTGCCGGTTACCCGGCAGATATCAATGGTATCGTTCATCCGGTTCAGACAGCGCAAAAAGGTGGATTTACCACAACCAGACGGGCCGATAAAGGCGATAACTTCGTTTTCAATGACATCCAGGTTAACGCCGTGAATAGCCTCGTTGTCACCGTAGAATACCTTGACATCGCGCGCTGTCATCTTTACCTTGCCGCTGCTGCTAGTCTCAATTGCTGTCATCGCTAAATCCGCCTTAGTTACACCGTGTAAGGTTACATCGTGTTCGGTTAATATTACATCTTGTTTAGTTGATATGCCGGGTTGGGCCGGGTTACTCATTTATTGCTACCAGCACTGTTTCCCCGCATCGCTTACCAGCGTTTTTCATACTTTTTACGCAGCCATATCGCCAGCGCATTTAATGACAGCATTAATGCCAGCAGCACAATAATGGCTGCAGAGGTGCGCGCCTCAAAGAAGTTGCGCAGCTCGTTACCCTGCCACAGGAAAATTTGTACCGGCAACGCCGTAGACTGTTCAAAGGGCCCGGTGGGTACCTGAGCCACAAATGACTTCATGCCTATCAGCAGCAGTGGTGCAGCCTCACCAAGGGCCTGCGCCACACCGAGGATAGCACCGGTTAAAATGCCCGGTACCGCCAGCGGTAAAACATGGTGAAATATCGCCTGCATTTTTGATGCGCCAAGACCCAGCGCGGCCTGACGGATGGACGGCGGTATCGCTTTCAGGGTTGAACGGGTGGCAATAATGACGGTAGGCAAAGTCATTAAACTCAGCACCAGACCACCCACTATCGGCGCGGACATTGGCAATTTAAACCAGCCAATAAATACCGCAGCCCCCAGCAAACCAAACACAATAGAAGGCACCGCAGCCAGGTTATTAATATTCACTTCCACTAAGTCGGTCAGCTTATTTTTTGGGGCAAACTCTTCCAGGTAGATTGCTGCAGCCACACCCATCGGTACCGCCAGAAAAATCACCACCAGCATCATATACAAGGAGCCCATAAAAGCTCCGGCTAAACCGGCAGATGCCAGCGAGCTACGTGAATCCGGGTTCATAAACAGGGCAAAGCTGAAACGGTTCTGAATAATACCCTGCTCTGACAGCATCGCCACCCACTCCCGAACTTTCGGGCTTAACTGCTGCTGCGAGTCCGGCAGGCTACGGTCAATATTACCTTTTAACCAGACATCGATATTGGCATCCGTCAGCAAATCGACCGTTTTGGTCTGGCCAATTATATCCGGATTTTCAACAACCATATCCCGAAGGGCGTAGCGCTCACCGGAGGTCACAATCCGGGCTGCGTCCCGCCGGTGCTGGCGTTCTGCCGCTTCAGGGATCACCTTATACAGGCCTTCCAGAATTAACCGGTTAAAATTGATCATACCGACTTCAGTCTGCCATTCCAGATAGCGTTGCCGGAAGGCATTTTCAGTTTCATCCGGCTGTTGCACCGGCTTGTCACTGATTTGAATAATTTCCGGGTCAAAGTAAATATCCAGGGTAATGGCCGATTGCCAGAACGCCGGTAAACCTTTGGCAAAAATATTAATAAATAGGATCGCCACCAGCGTCAGGCTGATCAGCACCGCAGTCAGACCGATGCCTTTAAACAGCTTTTCCTGGCGATGGCGCCGGTTTAGTGACGCCGCCACCTTTTGCTGAGTTTTACTCAGCGGCGCCGGTTGTCCGGCCGATGTTGCTTGCGCTGAATTCATATTCTGCTCAGTCATAAGTTACTCGTATTGTTCCCGGTATTTACGCACTATCACCAGCGCTACCACATTCAGCAGCAAGGTAATCACAAATAAGGTCAGACCCAGTGCAAAGGCTACTAACGACTGCGGACTGGCAAAATCATTGTCACCGGTTAACTGGTTAACAATGGTCACGGTCACTGTCGATACCGCCTCAAACGGGTTAGCGGTCAGGGTTGGACTGTTACCGGCCGCCAGAACCACGATCATGGTCTCGCCTATAGCACGGCTGGCTGCCAGCAAAACAGCGCCGACAATACCGGGTAAGGCTGCTGGCAAAACCACTTTTCGTACGGTTTCAGACTTAGTTGCGCCAAGCCCCAGCGAGGCATCACGCAATGCTTTTGGCACCTGGGTAATGATGTCGTCAGACAACGATGAGATAAAAGGGATAATCATAATACCCATGACCACACCGGCTGTCAGGGCAGAGGTGGCGCGGATCGTCAGGCCAATACTGGCACCAAAATCAGCCAGAAACGGCCCCACTGTTACCAGCGCGAAAAAGCCATAGACAATGGTAGGAATGCCGGCCAGCACTTCGATAATTGGCTTAGCAGTCGCCCGGAATTTTGCAGGCGCATATTCGGCCAGGTAAATAGCGACCATTAACCCCAGTGGAATAGCCACCAGCAAGGCAATAACAGCCACCAGCATGGTGCCGGATAACAGTGGCAATAAACCAAAACTTCCCTGACTACCGGTCAGTGATCCCTCAGTGACGCCGGTTGTTGAGAAACGGGGGTTCCAGGTGGTACCAAAAAAGAAATCTGCCGGAGGTACAAAAGTGAAGAACTTGATGGTCTCGCCCACCATCGACAACACGATGCCAATGGTGGTTAAAATTGCGATCGTGGAGCAGATAATTAATACCGCTTTGACGGTCCGCTCGATCTGATGGCGGGCCCGCAGCTGCGGCTTAATCCGTTTATAGCTGAAAAACAACCCTGCGGCTGCTATTGCTGCCATCAGGCCGGTTAACAGCAAGGCACTGCTGCTTTTTAACTGCTGCATATAAGCTGCAGCGGCCAGCTCCCATTGTTCAGCTTCCGCCACCACCCCAAAATTGGCAGCCAGGTTACTGATCCGACGCATAATGACTTCGGCATTCATCCCTTCTGCTGCCAGCGCTTCCGGCGGCAATTGCGCTGCCACCATGCTACTGATCACACCAGGTGCCAGTAGAGTCCACAGCACCAGAATAAACAAAGCAGGGATAACCGCCCATAGGCCCACCATCATGCCGTAATGATGCGGCCTGGAGTGCATTTTTTGCTGCGGGTTAACTGTCGCGACCTTGCGACTGCGTACCATGCCAAGTTGATAGCCAACCGCCATCAACGCCAGCAGCAGTACAATTAACGAAAAATTACTCATGCTTGCTCCATTCGCCAATCCGGGTTATCCCACAGGGGACATACTTCTTTAATAAGCCGCGCAAGCTTAACGCGCGCATATTGCAGTTTTATTACAATCGCTGTCATATTACTGAAATAGAAAAAGAGGACCGCCTGGCCCTCTTCTTTTCTGTACCATGCAACAGCTGTTACAGAGACTTTTTCGCGCGAATTCTGGCCAGCATTTTTGCCCGTTCGTCATCATCCAGCGGAATTAAACCTGCGGCTTCCAGTGGGCTGCCAAAACCTGATGCCGCATCAGAGACAAAGTATTCAGCAAACTCTTTTAAACCCGGGATAACACCGATATGCTCACCTTTAACATAGAAAAACAAAGGCCGCGACACCGGGTAAGTTCCCTCGATGATATTATCAACCGTTGGTTCAACGCCACTGACAGTCGCGACTTTAATCCGGTCGCGGTTCGCTTCATAGAAACTTAAACCAAACACACCCAGGGCATTTTTCTGCGCCTGTAACCGGGCCAGCGTTTCAGTATAATCACCGGCGATTTCAACCACACTGCCATCAGTGCGCATCGCTAAACAGAAGTTATTCTGCTCGGCTTTTGCTAAAGCCTGTACTTCAGCAAAGGTTTTACAACCGTCGATAATCACTTTCTCTTCGTATACTTCGCGGGTACCGTGGTTAGAACCCGGGATGGCTAGTAAAATAGCCTGATCTGGTAAAGACTTATCAATCTGCTGCCAGTTAGTGTAGGGGTTGGCGACCATTTTGCCATTTTGTGGCACCTGAGCAGCCTGGGCCAGAAACACGTGTTCTGGCTTTAATTTAAAGATGCCGGCATCAATCCGTGACGCAAACACAATGCCGTCATAACCAATTTTAACTTCGATGATTTCATTAACGCCATTCTCTTTACAGGCGGCGACTTCTGCCGGGCGAATTTGCCGTGACGAGTTGGCAATATCGATAGTGTTGGTGCCCACACCCTGACAGAACTGGCGCAAACCACCTGAAGAGCCACCTGAGCCAACAACCGGAGTACGGAACTGGGCGAAATTGTTACCGAATTCCTCAGCAGCAATCGACGCAAAAGGCAGCACAGTAGACGAACCCGCTACCTGCACTGTATCGCGGTTGGCATGAGCCTGCCCTGCAAACGCCAGGCTGACGGCTGAAGCGACAATCAGTTTAGTAAGCTTATTCATTTTCATTTGGTAAATCCTCGGCTGGAAATATGCATTTAATGGCAAGCATTATGCGATACTTTTATGTCAGTAATATGACAGTCATTGTAAAAGCAAAGGGTAACAGCGGGTGATGGCTGCGGTTCTTTACACTTTAAACGCCTGACACCCCTCCGCCAGTTGTCTGGCCAGTATATTGAGCTGCTTGCTGGCATCGGATGAACGCCCGGTCCCGTTGTTAAGCTGACGAATATCGTCGTTAAGCATAGTAATGCTATCGGCAATAGCGGTGGCAACCTGCTGTTGCTCATCCGTTGCCACTGAGATTTCTGCATTTAGCTGAACAATTTGTTTAACTGCCCCGGCGATTTGCCGGAACATCTGATCAGTCTGGCGTGACTGGCCGACACTTTCACTGGCCTGTGCCGCAGCCTGGGCCATTGCGGCTACCGCAGAATCAGCCTGCTGCTGCAACTTGCTTATCATGGTGCGGATTGATTCTGTTGCCTGCTGGGTATTGGCAGATAGCATCCGCACTTCATCTGCCACCACAGAAAAACCGCGACCGGCTTCACCGGCACGGGCAGCTTCAATTGCTGCATTCAGTGCCAGTAAATTGGTTTGCTCTGAAATTTTCCGGATCACTTCCAGCACACTGGATATTTGGCTACTGTCCTGTTGCAACTGGCTGATAACACTACTGGCCTGCTGCATTTTTTGCTCTAACTGTTCAGTCGTTGCCATGCTACTGGCGGCGACCAGACTGCCGTCATGGCTGAACTGCTCGGCTTGCTCGGCTCGGTATGCCGCACTTTTGCCATTTTCTGCCACCTGGCGGATCGCCATGCTCATTTGTTCAACTGCTGTCGCTACCTGACTTACCTGTTCGGTCTGGCGGGCCGACCCGCTGCTGACTTCAACACTTACCGCAGAAACCTGCCCTGACTGCTCACTAAGCGCATCAGCGCTGCTACCGAGATTTTGAATAAGCTCCGCAAACGACTGCAGCATGCTGTTTAACGCCCTTGCCGCCTGAGCAATTTCATCCCGGCCCTGGCCATCAGCCCGTAATCGCAGATCAGATTGCTGGGCGACTTGCAGCAATAAGCTTTTTAAGCCATTTAACGGCATTGACACTGAGCGCTGAATTGCGAGGACCAGACCGGCAATCGCCAGCAGCAAAAATACCCCACCAAACAGATAGACTTTAACCAGCATCCCGGTAAAGTTTACCGACTGGTCACGCACTACTGCCGCAGCGGCAATCTGTTGCTGAACAAAAGCATCGGCCAAATCGGCGAAGCCGGTGATACGGCGCTCAATTTCACCATTAATGGTTGACTCATTTAAAATACGAACCAGCAGCGCATCAGAGCCGGCAAACGCCAACCACTCTTCATACTGCTTAATCGCTCCGGCAAAGGCCTCATCCAGTGCCTGATAACCCTTTTCTTCAGTGAGCGCCGGCCGTTTTGCCGTAAAGCTCTGCCAATGCAGCTGCGCCTGCTCCAGCTGCGCCAATACAGTAGTCCGGGTATTTTCAGCGGATGCCCAACCAGTTCGATATTTACGGATCTCAATTAATCCCTGCTGCTGAATAATTTTCTGGGCACTCATTACATCAGACAGGATCACCAGATGTTGATTGTAAAGCTGGTTAAACAATTTATCCTTGGTTTGGGCTGCCCAGAAACTGGCCATCAGCACCGATGCCAGTACCAATAACGGTAGCAGGCCAAGTAATAAAATGCGTTGTGATATATTCAGTTTGGACAACATAGCGACTTCTCAGGCAGCGTTTGCCGCTGAGGATACGCGCTATAAATGACGTTTTTATGACAAATTCCGGTGTTAATCAGGCCGCAACCAGGGTTAAGCCTGCACATAAAAAAACCCACCTCGCGGGTGGGTTTTAACATTTAGCCGGCAGGCTTATTTTTCGTCTTTGGTTACCGCTACTCTTTTGGTTGGCGGGTTTAACCAAACCACATGGCCGGTATGTTTTGAGGTACGGGTTAAACTGTTGGCTTCTGTCAGCCGGTCATTGTCTACCACATAAGTGTATTGCTGTTTGCTCAGGCTGGAACACCCCGTTAAACCCAAAAGTGTTACCGCTGCTAATACTGCTATCAGATGTTTATTATTCATTTTCATCACTGTACTCCTGCTACGTCTTATCCAGACTATAGTCAGCGCAGCAGCGGCTGTCTAGCATATTTTTATTACAGTTTAGTGAAGGTTGATAATATTTTTAAAATAAACATAACCTAATGTTTTTAATGGAATTATTACTGTGGCAGCAATATGCACCCAGTCATAATTACGTCATATTGTTTAATGATTTGTTAACCACTGATTGCCTGACCGGATCAGGCCTTACCGGGGGCGTCGGGGCTGCAGTTCAACCCGGGCTGATTGCCCCCTGCTGACTCTGGCCATAAATATGGCCTGCCTGGCCAGATTAACACTGTGCTCAGCAATCCGCTCCAGGGCTCTGGCCACCCAGTTCACCCCTAACACCGCATCGAGCTGATCCGGTTGCTGACCATTATCAGCCAGATTGTGCCGTAAAATCGCGCCATAACATTGATTAACGGTTGCGGCCATATCAAGCGCCTGCTCAGCCTTGGCAGTACTGGATTGCTGCAGTGCCGCCAGCGCCAACGTCAGCATAGTGCCCACCGGCGTGGCAAGGGTATCAATAGCAGCCAGCTGCTTTACCGACGGTGGTGTTGCTGTGTTCAGCAGCACCTGCTGGGCTATCTGCACATTCTGGTTGCAAATCTGCTCGATATCACTGATCGCCTTTAACAATGCCAGCACCAACCTTAATTCACGATCGCTGGCGGTATGGTTTAACATATCAAGACAATGATCATCCATTGCTACTTCAAAATCATGAGCGCGTTGCAACTGGCTCAGCACCTGCTGTGCCAGTCGGCTATTGCTGCTCTGATAAGCACTCAGCGCCTGTTCAAACTGTTGCAGGGCCAGACTGCTGACCGCGTGTAACCGCTGCCGGGCCTGGGTCATTTCAACACTGAAGTCTGGCTGGCCGCTATCTGGCTCAGTGTGATTGCTGGCTGTTGCTGACTGGCTGTCATTTGGCATAGTGGTTCCTATGGCAATCGGGTTATGGCCGCATCTTAACGCTGCCACTACCAACGGTAAAGCATAGCTTAACAGCAATGACCTGCTGGCTGACGGCTTGACATATGGAAAAATGCATATATGATTATTCGCATATTTAACCCACCCGGTTTTACCACCCTATGTTAAGCCCCCTGGTATTTTACAAAGCCCTGGCCGACGATACCCGGTTAAAAAGCCTGCTGTTAATCACCGAGCAGCAAGAGCTGTGCGTCTGTGAGCTGATGACCGCACTGGAGCTGAGCCAGCCAAAAATCTCCCGCCATTTAGCTCAGCTGCGAAAAGCCAATATCCTGGCGGACCGGCGCAGTGGCCAGTGGGTGTTTTATTCACTGCACCCTGAACTGCCCGCCTGGGCCCAGAAGGTGTTACAACAAACCCTGTTGACGAATGTGGCGTATCTGGCGCCCTGCCGGCAACAGCTCACTCTGGTATCAGAGCGGCCTGCTACGCAGAGTTGTTGCTGATAATAAAAAGGAAACTGACATGAGCATAAAAGTGGGAATTAATGGTTTTGGCCGGATTGGCCGCCTGGCGCTGCGCGCAGCATTTGACTGGCCTGAACTGGAGTTTGTGCAGATTAACGATCCGGCCGCTGATGCTGCTACCCATGCCCATCTGCTGAATTTTGATTCGGTACATGGTATCTGGCGCCATAATGCCAGTGCCGAGGGCAGTAACATTGTGATCAACGGCAAAACCATTGCTGTTAGTCACAATAAAACCATCAGCGATACCGACTGGTCAGGCTGCGATCTGGTAATTGAAGCGTCGGGCAAAATGAAAACCGTTGCCGCTCTGCAGGATTATTTAGCGCAAGGCGTAAAGCGGGTGGTGGTCAGTGCCCCGGTAAAAGAAGCCGGTGCGTTAAATGTAGTCATGGGTGTTAATCATCAGTTGTATGACAAAACTAAACATCAGATAGTCACTGCGGCCAGCTGCACCACTAACTGCCTGGCGCCGGTGGTCAAAGTTATCCATGAACAACTGGGTATTAAGCATGGTTCAATTACCACCATTCATGACTTAACCAATACCCAGAGCATTATGGACACCCCGCATAAGGATTTACGCCGCGCAAGGGCCTGTGGCAGCAGTTTAATCCCGACCACGACCGGTTCGGCCACGGCTATTGTTGAAATTTTCCCGGAATTAAAAGGCCGTTTAAACGGCCATGCGGTGCGGGTACCGCTGACCAACGCTTCGCTGACTGACTGCGTGTTCGAAGTGGAACGCGAGACCACAGCCGAAGAAGTGAACGCAATGCTCAAAGCGGCAGCAGAAGGTGAACTGAAAGACATTCTCGGTTTTGAGACCCGGCCGCTGGTGTCGGTTGATTACAAAACCGACCCACGCTCCAGCATCATCGATGCGCTGAGCACCATGGTGATTAATGGCACCCAGGTAAAAATATACGCCTGGTACGATAATGAATGGGGCTACGCTAACCGTACCGTCGAGCTGGCGAAAATGGTTGGTTTGCAGGATCAGGTCTGAACATGAGTCTGGCAGCACTCTCCCCCGCGGTACGCCAGTATTTACTGGTAACGGCTAATTACTGGGCATTCACCCTGACCGACGGCGCACTGCGGATGCTGGTGGTGCTGCACTTTTACAGCCTGGGCTACAGTGGCCTGAGCATTGCCATGCTGTTTTTGTTTTATGAAATTTTCGGTGTTATCACCAACCTGATCGGTGGCTGGCTCGGGGCGCGAATTGGTTTAAATAATACCATGAACATTGGCTTGTTTTTGCAAATTGTCGCGCTGTCGATGCTGTTACTCCCTGCAGCCTACTTAGTGGTGCCCTGGGTTATGGCCGCGCAGGCGTTGTCAGGTATCGCCAAAGACTTAAACAAAATGAGTGCTAAAAGCAGCATCAAAACGCTGGTGGCTACAGAGGCGCAGGGCACGTTGTTTAAATGGGTGGCGCTACTGACAGGTTCCAAAAATGCGCTAAAGGGCCTGGGGTTTTTTATCGGCGGCCTGTTGCTCAGTGTCGTGGGCTTTCAGCTGGCCATTCTGGTTATGGCCGGCGCCTTATTACTGGTCTGGATCTTAAGTTTAATCAAACTAAAGCAGGACCTTGGGAAAAGCACTGCCCGGCCTAAATTCAGTGAAATGTTATCGAAAAGCCGGGCCATTAATATTTTATCGGCGGCCCGGATGCTGTTATTTGGTGCCCGCGATGTCTGGTTTGTTATTGCCCTGCCACTTTTTTTAGCCAGCACCCTTGGCTGGGATCACTGGACCGTGGGTGGCTTTCTGGCATTGTGGGTTATTGGCTATGGCGGGGTGCAAAGTATCGTACCGCTGCTGCTGGGCAAAAACACTATCCCGGATGGCAAAACAGTCACATTCTGGGCGTTGTTGCTGTGTGTTATCCCCGGGCTGATTGCCCTGGCCCTTAGCGCCGACTGGCAAATTGAACTTGCGCTGACAGCAGGGTTAATGCTGTTTGGGGTGGTGTTTGCTATTAACTCGGCTGTACACAGCTATTTAATTGTCAGCTATGCCAGAAATGATGGTGTTTCCATGGATGTTGGCTTTTACTATATGGCCAATGCCATGGGCCGGCTACTGGGTACTGTGCTGTCAGGCTGGCTATATCAGACTGCCGGGCTTGCCACCTGCTTGTGGGTCTCATCGGCTATGCTGGTGATCACCGTGGTAGTTTCGGGATTATTGCCAACAATCAAGTCAGCACAATAATAAGTAATAATTAGCTCGCTGCAATTAGCACAACATAAAAAATGCGGCTACAGTAAAGAAACCCGATAAAAATGTAGTATCGACTTTAATGCCGAATAACCCAGAGCTTAGCCAGTCTTTCGTTGTCAATCCTCCGGTCCGGCTTAACAAGCTGCGTACCAAGCGCTTATTACAGATAACCGGTCTGACGCTGTTTGGCCTGGTATTAGCCGTGGCAGTGGCTTCCGGCACAACCAAATGGGTGTTGCTGGCAGGCTGCTGTGCGCTGGGATTAGCCGCTTTGCTGGCTTATCAGCGCCACATTGTTACCGCGACCTATATTTTGTTGTGGGCAATGTGTTTAATGCTGTCAGCGCTGGCTTTTATTTCCGGTGGTATCCGCGACTTAGCCCTGCTGGGCTATCCCGGGGTGCTGGTCTTTGCCGCTATGCTTGGCAACAGCCGGCTGTTTTTCTCGCTAATCAGCTTTATGCTGGTGTTCTGTGGGGTCCTGACCTATCTGGCAACCAGTGGCATCGTTCAGCCGGTTATCCCAACAGTAAGTGCCGCCCACTTCGTATTTATTGGCGCCATTTTACTGGTGACCGGTGGTTGCGTTTATTTACTGTATCGTGACCAGCAGCAACTGATGCATTCATTGCAAAGCGAAAACCACCGCGTCAAACAAAGCCAGGCTCATATAGAACATCTGGCGTTGCATGATCCGCTTACCGGCCTGCCCAACCGGGTATATTGCCAGCAACATTTTCAACGCTTATATGGCAGGTGTCTGGCCAGCTCCGATAAACTGGCAGTGATATTGCTCGATTTGGATAATTTTAAGCCGGTGAATGATTCGCTGGGCCACGCGGCAGGTGATTTACTGTTACAGCAATTAGCCCGCAGACTGGAAAATTTGCTGGGTGAAAACGATGTTCTGTGTCGGTTTGGTGGCGATGAGTTTTTAATGCTGGTACCCGGTTTTGACGATAATGAAGCGCTGGCAGCCAAAGCAACTGCTTTATTACAGCAAACCACTGCACCGTTTTTTATCATGCAGAATCAGATAGAAATCTCAGGATCGGTAGGCATTGCCATTACGCCCGATGATGGCAACGAATTCAGCGAAATATGCAAACATGCTGATATGGCGATGTTTCAGGCCAAAGCAGACGGCCGCAATGTATACCGCTTTTATCATGATGAATTAAACAAAGCCAGTATCGATAAATTCAACCTGCTACAACTTATGCGCAAAGCATTAAAAAATAGCGAATTTCAGTTATATTTTCAGCCGAAATTGCGGCTGGGCGATCAGCAGATAATTGGCGCCGAAGCCTTACTGCGCTGGCCACAGGCCGATGGCAGCATGATTGCGCCGGACGAGTTTATTCCGCTGGCAGAAAGCAGTGGTTTAATAGTGGAAATTGGCGAGTGGGTATTGCAGCAAGCGTGCCTGGCCTGCAGTCGCTGGCAGCAGCAGGGGTATGATTTAACCATCGCCGTTAATTTATCTTTTGTCCAGTTCCGGGATGGCAGACTGGAGCAACAGGTACAGCAGGCCCTCAGTGCCGCGGCCCTGCCGGCTCATAGTCTGGAACTGGAATTAACTGAGTCTTTGCTGATCGGTGAAGGGGACAATATTGCCCGGCAACTGACGGCTTTGCATCAACTGGGGATCCGCTTTTCGATTGATGATTTTGGTACTGGTTACTCGAATCTGGGTTACTTGCGCCGCTTCAATGCCAGCCGGCTGAAAATTGATAAATCCTTTATTTTGTCACTATGCCTATCCGAGCGGGATGAGCCACTGGTAAGGGCGATTATTCAGATGAGTAAAAGTCTTGGCCTGAAAACCGTAGCTGAAGGGATTGAAGACAGTGCGACTGCGGCGCAACTGGCGTTACTGGGCTGTGATGAAGGTCAGGGTTTTTATTGGGCCAGACCGCTGCCAGAAACTGACTTTCTCGGTTATGTCAGTGCTGAGTTAATGAATGAAGCCGGCAAATAAAACCTGATCCCACCTTGTAACGTATAGCCTGCTTTAGCCTTTATCTGAATGAACTTATATTTATGTCTGACGCCTCAAAAGGTCTTATTATTATCACCGGAGCTGGCCAGCGGGTGGGCCTGCATTGCGCTATGGCATTGCAGCAACAGGGCTATCAGCTGCTGGTAACTTACCGCAAAATGACTGCCGGTATTACCGCTCTGCAACAAGCCGGTGCTCACTGTATTGTCGCTGACTTAACCCAGCTTGATAGCATGGCAGCTTTTATTGACGCTTTAGCACCCTACCCGGCTATCCGGGCGGTTATTCACAATGCCTCCAGCTGGCAGGCAGATTTACCCCGCGCACCGGCCGGCAGCGGCCAATCGTTGTCAGCGCAATTACAGCATGACGCCGCAGTATTTGATGCGATGCAGCATATTCACGCCCGGGCGCCCTATTTACTGAACCGCGCTTTACTGCCTAAGTTGCTTGCCAGTAGCGATGGCGCCGATATTATTCACTTAACAGACTTTGTTGCCAGCGTTGGCAGCAGCAAACATCAGGCTTATGCTGCTTCAAAGGCCGCGCTTGAAAATCTGACATTGTCGCTGGCGCGGCAGTTAGCTCCGAAAGTTAAAGTGAATGCCATAGCACCAGCATTGGTAATGTTTAACGAGGATGACGATGCCGTTTATCGCCAGAAAGCGCTGGCAAAATCATTAATGGCGGTAGCGCCGGGGCCCGATGAAGTACTACAGACTATTTTATATTTACTGCACAGTAACTACATCACCGGCCGGATACTGCCACTGGACGGCGGCAGACATTTAAAACTGCCTTAAACAGCGTTATCGTGAACTAAAGAAAAAAACGGCCTGCTGGCCGTTTTTTATTACTGACGTTTGTTATTACTGAATATGTTACGCCGCGATTTTTTTTACCCAGGCCGCGCACCAGCCTTCACTGGCGACCAACTTGCCCGGGAAAATAGCACAAGGCCGCCATTCCTGGCCGGCTTCCCCCTGCACCAGATTGCAGTTAGCGCATTTTTGTCCTTCTACTTCCGATTTATGGGTGTAGCGCATCGCTGCCGCCAACGGGTCATCCAGCTTCAGCTGCTCTGCTGCCAGCGCACTTAAACTGATGCCGCCGGCAGTCAGACCGATAATGGTTCCGGCAGATACTTTGAAAAACGTGCGACGATTGAAGTTGCTCATAGCTTACTCTCCTGCATTTAGTAATTATTATAATACTGGCAAACTGGCCTGGCGGTTTTGACGGACATCAACAAATTAGTATAAAAAACAGCCTAGACTTTAGTCTCAGCCGCTCCGGTAATACTTTACCGCTTCCCTATTTATGCCATATTAAGCCTAATAATAGTGCATATTCCGGAGTTAATATGTTGCTGTGGTTAGTTAATCTTGGACTTTTAGTTGTGCTGCTGGCTGGATACTGGTTAAGCAGTGCCAGCATGGTAAGCAGTGCTCTGCTGGTTATATTGCTACTAGGCTATTTCTGCTGGCTGCACTACAACCGGAACCGGCCTGCGTTAGCCTCTGCCCTGCCTGATACCAGGCAACCTGAGCTCGATATCAGCAGAATCGAAGTATCTGCTTCAAAGCTGGCAATCGGTTCAGCCGAAGTGTCTTTTTTTATCGATAGTCTGAACAGTGAAATTAAACTCAGCGCGACAACCAGTAGCCAGATTGCTCAGAATAGCAGTGAACTGAGTCAAACCAGCAGCCAGCTGAATGATAGCTTGCAAACCCTGAATAAGAGTATTCAGCAAACCGCCAGCGCCTGTCAGCAAGCCGATGTACAACTGGGCAGCAGCGTCAGCGGCCTGCAGCAACTGGCCAGTTCAGTCAGTCACTCTGCAGCTGAATTAGAGCAACTGCGCAGCTCTGCCGATAATATTCAACGGATAACTGAGGTTATCAACAATGTCGCCGATCAAACCAACCTGCTTGCCTTGAATGCAGCGATTGAGGCCGCGCGGGCTGGTGAACAGGGCCGAGGGTTTGCCGTTGTCGCAGAAGAAGTGCGGGCGCTTGCCAGCAAAACCTCTGGTGCTACTGCTGACATTGCAAAAATGCTGGCAGAGATCCGTCAGCAAAGTGGCCAGACTGCCGATCAGATGAGCTTACTGGTAACAAAAAGTGGTGAAGTTCAGCAGCAGCTGCAGCAGGTTACTACTGGGTTCAGCCTTATCAATAGTGAAATTAATCTGGCTGCTGAAGCCAGCAGCCAACTGGAAAATGCCGGTAGCATGCTGGAACGAACCAGTGCATCGATAACGCAGGCGATAAGCAGTATCAGTGGCACTTTGAACGAAATAGAGCAGAAAAGCAGCGGCATTGCCAATCAGGCTATTGATTTATCTATGGAAACCGAAAGCATATACCGGGAACTCAGCCAGCTGGAGCACCAGAGCTTTTACCGCCCGCTGCTGCAGGAAGCACAACAAGCGGCTGTGGCAATTGCTGCTCTGCTGCAGCAAGGGATTAGCAATGGCAAGTATACTGAGCAACAACTGTTTGCCAAAGAGTATCAGCCCATCGCTCATACAAATCCGCCAAAATTTCATACCGCTTACGATAGCTATACCGACCAGGTTTTCCCTCAGATTCAGGAGCCCATTCTCAGCCGGCACAGCGAGGTGCTCTACGCAGGTGCAGTTGATCGCAAAGGTTATTTCCCCACCCACAATAAAAAGTTCTGCCAGCCGCTCAGCGGTGACTATAATAAAGACCTGCTGGCCAATCGTAATAAACGCATTTTTGCTGACCGTACCGGCAGTCGTTGTGGCAGCAATACTGAAGCGATGTTATTGCAAACCTATAAGCGGGATACTGGCGAAATCCTGCATGACTTATCTGTACCCATTTTTGTTAACGGTAAACATTGGGGTGGCTTCAGGATTGGCTTTAAACGCTGAGGCCTTAATAATAAGGACTGATAATAATGAACTGGTATCGCCCGTTTCTTCTGCTTGCCTGCCTGATAAGCCTGCTCGGTTGTACTGCTGCCACCTTTGTGCAGCCCTATGATGAACAGTTATTAACCGGTAGCGAGCAGTTTTATCGTAAAGCGGCGACTATTATTGAGCATAGCAGAATGCAAAGCCCGGTCAGCCGGCCGACGACCGAAGAGCGCAGTCATCCTGGTCATATCGCCAATATGGAAAACCTGTATGCAGAGCTGTTAATTGATGCCAATATTCTGCTGTTACGGGCAATGGCAAATAGCGGCCAGGTTGATGCCAGCGGCCAGCGCATACAAAGCAAAATCAGCCAGTATATCGACAGTGCCTTGCCGTCAAACTGCGACAACAGCGCTGATGATATCCGGGCTGAATTCAGTTCGCTGACGGTAAGAAACTTTATTGATTTAAAGTGCCTGATTGTTATCTGGCAAGCGCAGCACCAGGCGGCACCTGGCAACGTTCTGACCCAGGCCGACTGGTCACGCCGCCATGTCTCCCTTCTTCGCTTTATTATGGCGGTGCAACAGGCAGAAATCGCAAAACTGCGCCAGACCGGGCGCTAACGGAGCCATCATGACCGTCCTGAACGATACCGATATTGGTGATGTGCTGGCTGAGGCCCTTACCAGCGCCAGACAAGCCGCCCAAGACAGCTGGCCGGCGGTAAGTGAACTGGCAGACAATATCGCCCGCAGCATTTTAATCGATATTGAGTATGTCGCCCGCCAGAAGCTACTGGGCCAGATAGACGAGTACGGTGCCAAAATATTTCTGGAAGACCAGCGGATGGTCGCCAGAGCGCGCCTGCGCTCCCTGGCGATTGTCACCTTGCAACTTGCTGAAAATATTATTAACGCTATGCTGCGGGTCTTTAACGCTGCGGCACAGAAAGCGTTGGGCTGGGTACTGTTTCCGGTTAGTCCTGTGTAGGGGCCTGCAACGCTATCCGCAGCAAATAATGTGTAGCCGTTATAAACAAAGCATAACCGGGTAAGCCAACCGTCCATTTACCTGCGGCAGCGGCTTTGCTAGCATGTAACCTTCTGACCCTGAAGTGAAAACCATGCACGACAACCTTGTTACCACCTGGTATTTACAGTATCAGGGCCCGATGCTCACCCTGCCAAGCTTACCGGCAGATTGCCTGTTAATGGAGGCAACCATCCCCAGCCCGGAGTTAAGCCAGTTCTTATTCACTGCGGTTGGCAATCACTGGCGTTGGTTCAGCCGGCTTAGTTGGGACTATCAGCAATGGTTAAACTATCTGAGTAAGCCGGCAGTTCGTATCTGGGTGCTGTATAAGAGCGGCACCCCAGCCGGTTTTATTGAGTTGAATTTTCATGCTGACGCTGAGCAGGAGCCCAGTGTTGAATTAATGTTTTTTGGGTTGCTGCCTGCTTTCACCAGTAAGGGTCTGGGGCCGCTACTGCTGCACTCTGCTATTGCCCTGGGCCAGCAATGGCTAACCGGCGCTGTAAATACTATTGCTGACACAGCTACCAAGCCAAAGATTTGGGTACACACCTGTTCAGATGATCATCCGGCGGCTCTGGCCACTTACCAGAAAGCGGGTTTTGTCATTTACCATACCTGCCACGATGCAGATGCCGATGCCCCGGAAAACTATGCTGAGGCAGCACTGTGCCGCAATTATATTCACTCCCGTCTGGCATATTTTAAAAACCGCTGACAGTTACCTTGTCAACTACAGCGGTTGGCGGCTGGTCTTATCCTTGCATATTCTCTTGTTAAAGTAAGTTCGCAGCTAAATCTGCAGACAGGAGAAACTATGAAAGTTGAATCATTCCGCGATCTACTCGACTGGACCTCAGGCTACCATCAGCATTTGTCGAACTGTTTCGCTGACAGTGCCCGGGCTCAGTCAGACAAGCGCTCCCAGCTGCTGCTGAATTATCTGGCTGATAAGGAAATGGACCTGGCAACCCGGGTTCGTGGCTTTAAGGATGTGGGCGAGGATAAAGCGCTCAACACCTGGTGTACCGCGCATATTGATAAACACCCGCTGATGGTAGAAGCGGTTTGCGATGACGCTTATACCACGATGGATACCAACGAAATTATCACCGAAGTGGAAAAGCAGCACGAGCTGATTACTCTGCTCTATCATAATTTAATGGAGCGAAGTCATCCGCCAAAAATGCAGGAACTGCTGGGTGAAGTGCACGATCTTGAAAAGGAACTGGCTCAGCAAATGATGCACGGGGCCAACCGGCTGGAAGATATTTAGCTTAGCGGGCCTAACCGGTAAGTTTTACAGTCAAACCTGTAAAACTTTGCCGGCTGCTGCCTTTTTTACAACCAGAAACTGAAGGAGACCGAATATGAACGACATTAAACCTCTTGCAGGAAAAAAAGTGGCAATTTTAGCCACCAATGGTTTTGAACAAAGTGAATTAACTTCGCCGCGTGATGCATTGCTTAACGCAGGAGCCGAAGTGGATATCATCTCGCAACGCGGCGGCGAGATCACAGGCTGGTCAGGTAAAAACTGGGCTGACGAAGTTAAGGTTGATAAAACCCTCGATGAAGTAAAAGCCGAGTATTACGATGGTTTGGTGTTGCCGGGCGGTCTGATTAACCCTGATACCTTGCGCCAGGATAAAAATGCGATCAACTTTATTCAGGGCTTTTTCAGCGACAATGCCAATAAACCGGTAGCCGCTATCTGTCATGGTCCCTGGTTGCTGGCAGAAGCCGGCGTCTTAAAAGGTCGTAAGGTTACCTCTTACAGCAGTATCAGTACCGATTTAAAAAATGCCGGTGCTGACTGGGTCGATGAGCCGGTAGTGGTGGATAACGGTCTGGTAACCAGTCGCAACCCCGATGACTTGCCGGCGTTTAATAAAAAAGTATTGGAGGAAATACGCGAAGGCCGCCATCACGCTTAGCTGCTTCGCTATCATTTCCTGACTATAAATTAAGCACCAAAGTTTTGTAACCGGGCTTTGGTGCTTAACCGGTGAAAAGATCAAACTGGCAGCGGAATAAATTCCTGCTCATCGCCCGGCACCTTCGGGAAGCGGCCCTGCTGCCAGTCCAGTTTGGCCTGCTCTATCCGTTGCTTTTGACTGGACGCAAAATTCCATTCCATATAGCGCTTGCTAATGGTTTCCCCTCCAATCAAAGCAATCCGGCTCGGTGCGGTAGCGGTAATCACAACCCCTTCGGCCGGTTTCAATACCGCCAGCTGTTGTGCTTTCAGCTGGCTATCCTGCAGGTTAAGCTCACCTGATAGCAGATAAAGCCCGCGCTCTGGTGCCACAGGTAGGCACAGGCTTTGTCCCGGTAGCAACTCGGCTTCCAGATACAACGTCTGATAAAAGGTTTTCACTGGTGATTCAAGGCCATAAGCAGTACCAATTAAAACCCGCACCGGCACATCATCTACCAGAGCGGCAGGTATCGCACTCGCAGGGTAGTGATAAAACGCCGGCTCGGTTTCTTCATCGGCTTCTGGCAATGCCATCCACAGCTGCAAACCATGCAACCGGTGTAACCTGCCCGTGACCTCGGGCCGTTCGCGCTCAGAGTGGACAATGCCTTTGCCGGCGACCATCAGATTAATATCACCTGGCGTGATTGGCTGATAACTTCCTAAAGAATCACGGTGCAGAATTTCTCCCTCGAACAAATAGGTAACCGTCGCCAGATTAATATGCGGGTGTGGCCGCACATTTACCCCATTACCGGCTGCAAATTCGGCCGGCCCCATCTCATCGAAAAAAATCCAGGGGCCAATGCTGCGCTGTTGCCGCACCGGGAAGCTGCGCCGCACGGTAAATCCGCCTAAATCATGCGGCCGGGGCTCAATAATCTGCGCGATAGCTGCACAGCCCTGCTCGACTTCACATTCAGCTTCCGGATTTTTACTGGTAATACTCATCCTGTCCTCTCTCTGTAATCAGCGGCGCTGCCACATGGGATAAGTAAAGCAGTGCGCAGCGGCAAAGTAAATCACAGAAAGGCTTGCTGGCCAGTCATTCCGGCTTTGCAAATCAGCTGTTTCATTTATAATCAGTTGAAGTACTGCTGCTTTGTATGACTTAATGTAGTATAAATTCCAGAATGAAAAGTAAAGAGGCTTTGTTGAGCCCGATTAAACCCCGCCATTCACTGGTACGTAAACTGACCCGGCAAAACCTCACTGTTTTGCTGGGCAGTATGCTGATTACCTTCACCCTGATCGCAATAATGCTGTGGCTGACTGCCCGTGAGCGCCAGGGCAGTGCGGCAGAGCTTGCCGCTATTCAGCTGGCAAATAATGTATCTGCCATGCTGGTGTTTAATGACCCCGATGCCGCCGAACATGAACTGGAATTACTTGCCAAAAGCCGCGATCTCAAAGGTGTGGCACTGTATAGTGCTGACGGAGAGTTATTCGCCGCTTTAGCAGATGTACCCACCCTACCCTGGCAACCATTGCCTGCTTCAACTCAACCGGTAAGGCGTTATCAGGGGCTGGAAATTGCCCTGATCGTGCCGGTAATGGTTCGGGATAACATTGAAGGTGTACTGTATGTCCGCGAGAGTTTGCATCAGTTAATGAACTGGTTCCTGCGGGGCTTATTTATGATTTCAGCATTGATGATTGTTATTTACTGGTTTGCCGCCAGATTGTTAATTTCGCTGCAACGCAAAGCGCTCTCACCTTTAATTGACTTGTCGGCTCTGGCAGAGAAAGTCGCCAGCGAACGGAATTTTTCGTTAAGAGCCTCAGTGGTCGACAATGATGAAATCGGCAGCTTAACCCAACGCTTCAATGAGTTACTGAAGCGGGCAGAAATCTGGCAGGCAGAGCTAAGCAACAAATTGCAACAACAGGCAGCCCGGGGAGATGAGCTGGAACATCTTGCAATGAAAGACAGCCTGACCCAGCTGCCGAACCGGCATAGCTTCACTGAGCTGTTAAACCAGATGGTCCTGGAGAGTATTAACAGTAATATGATGTCGGCGCTGATGTTTATCGATGTCGATAATTTTAAATTTGTGAATGATAACTTCGGCCATGATGCCGGCGATGAAGTGCTGATAGAGATAAGCGACCGGATCCAGGCTGCAATCCGGGCTGACGATACCTTATGTCGGCTGGGGGGTGACGAGTTCGCCCTGTTGCTGCCCAAACAAGTAACACCGCAACTTACCGAACAAGTGTGTAAGAGGTTATTACACAAGATCAACCAACCCATTTGGGTGAAAAACAAACAAATGCCGGTAACATTAAGTATCGGCGTGGCATTGTGTCCGCAGCACAGCAACAGTGCAGCGACATTACTACAGCTGGCAGACGAGGCCATGTATCAGGCAAAAAGGGCGGGGAAAAATGGTTATCAGATATACAGTGCTGATTAAAGCGCTGCTGCTGTGCCTGAGCAGCACACAGCTGCAGGCGCAACAGGTTCCAACCCTGGAAGAACTGCTGCAGCAGCCTACTGCAACCGATCCGACTCTGATTGAGGTATCGACCTCAGCGCGCCATGCCCAGAGTGCCGGCAAGTCGGCCCAGGTTACTCATATTGTTACCGATCAGGATATCAGACGGTTCAGCCTGAGGAACCTGATTGAAATACTAAGCTTCTTCCCTGGGTTATACATTAGCTCTGACACCAGCTACGGCTATCTGAGCGCCCGCGGCATAGGCCGGCCCGGCGACTACAACTCGCGAATCCTGCTGCTGGTTGATGGCACCAGAGTAAACGACAATATTTATGATGCCGGCATGATCGGCAACAATTTCTATATTGATCCGCAACTGATTGACCGGGTGGAATACAGCCCGGGCAGCGGTTCAGCGCTCTATGGCAATAATGCCTTTTTGGGCGTGGTAAATGTGATAACAAAACGGGGCAATAAGCTGCAGGGAGGTCAGTTAGCCCTGGCAGCCAATCAGCGCGATCAACTTGACCTGTCGCTCTCTTACGGCCTTCGCCATGCAAGTGGCCATGAGGGTTGGGTCTCGCTAAGCCGCAGTCAGCAAGACGATATCGTTTTTGCTGATATCAATGCCCCTGAGCCGGTGATATCGCAACAGACACTGAACAATGATGTTAACCATAAACTGGCTGCCAGCTATCGCTATCGCCGGCTGCAATTACAAATGGCCGGGGTATCCAGAACCCGACAGGAACCCGTATCACTGGTAGAAGATCCCAGTCGCAGTGATCTCTTTAAAATAGACAACCGCAATTATTTTATTTCATTGCAGCACGGTTACAGCCTGAACGATCAGGCTGAGTTGTATACTCATTTATCAACCAATGGCTTTGATCTGACCACTTTCACGCCGTTTATCTTTCCAACCGGGGAAATTCGCCGTTACCATTTTGATGTTACCGGCAGATGGACCAACCTTGATTTACGCTTAAGTTATACGCCTGAACCGTCTCACCATTTGCTGTTCGGTGTTGATGGCCAGCATGATCAGCATCAGAGTTATCAGTTCAGTATTGACGATGTTATCCCGGTGCTTGGCGCCAGTAGCAATAACAACCGAATTGGGTTTTATCTGCAGCACAACTGGCAACTTTCTGAAAATCATAAATTGATCAGCGGTTTTCGTTACGATTATACCGAGCAGAATGTGCGGGAATTCAGCCCTAAGCTCGGTTGGATATGGCAGCTGTCTAACTGGCAAAGTATCAGGCTCAGTTATGGTACGGCTTTTCGCGCGCCCAATGAATATGAGCAGAAAAGTAATTTATATAACGAGTTACCTGTCCCTGAGTCTGAGTTAATCAGCACGCTGGAAGCAAACTGGCAGGCTCAGTTTGATCGGGGCTGGTCTGCCAGTGCCACGGTTTATCATTCACGGGTTCGCAATCTGATAACCGGCAACTTTGCTGAAAGTGCCATCGTCCAGTTTTTTAATGACCGCTCTGTTGAGGCCTATGGCCTTGAAACCACAGCCGGCAAAACCTGGCAAACGGGTGCAACACTGCAACTTTCGGCCAGCATTCAGCGCGCCCGTTATAAAAATGATCAGGCCGGATTAACCAACTCGCCGGAACATCTGTTTAAAACACAGTACAGCCAACCGCTCTGGCGGGAGGATCTACATCTTAACTGGCACATGTTTGCGACATCAGCCCGAACCAGCCGTCTCGGGCAAATGCCCGGTTATGCCCGGCATGATCTGCTGTTATCCTGGCAGTACAACCCAAAGTTGCATATCGTGCTGGGCCTGAAAAATGTCTTTGATAAAGCCTACGTTGACGCGCCGCTGCCGTCAGCCGCTACGCTGCGGCAGCCCGGACGCACGGCAGAGTTATCAGTTAACTGGAATTTCTTCTGATGAGCAGGTTGCTGGTGGTGCTTATCATTGCAGCCGGTGCTTGCCTGATCTCGCCTGCCCGCGCCCAGCCGGCCCAGGCAACGTTAAAAGCAGCCTTGTTGTACCGGTTTGTCCAGTATAGTGAATGGTCAGATAATCCACCGGCGCAGCAGCACTATTGCATCGCCCAGGATACCGGGGTATTTAATTCGCTAACAGAGATACTGGCGAAACAGGCGCAGGTTTCGCTGTTAACGGCGGCCGATCAGGCAACAGAATGCACCGTATTATATTTAACTGCAGAACTTGCCTCCAAACCCGAATGGTCGCAGTTGCTGCAAGCCTCCGACCGCCTCACTGTGGTAGAAGGAGCCGAGTTATTTCGCCAGGGGGCGATGTTTGGTTTAATTGCTGAACCCCATCGGATTTCGTTCCGGGTTAACCTGACCTTAGCCCGGGAAAAAGGCTTTCATCTCAGCGCGCAGATGCTGAAACTGGCCAAGGAAATCCATTAACCAACTCAGACAATTTTTTGTTTCCTTTGTCGCGACAAAGTCTGTTAATGTCAGCTAAGCTCATTGCTAAAATCAAAGGACCGGCTTAAGAAATGGAATTTTTTAAAGAACTGCTTAATGGCGACTTTATGCCGCATGGCCATTGTTTACTGTGGCGAACCGACTTATTAATCCTGCATGTTGGTGGTGATCTGCTGACATTTATTGCCTATATGCTTATTCCTGTTGCCCTGATCCGGCTGGTCCGGGCCAGAGATGACCTGCGTTTTGACTGGATGTTTCTGATGTTCGCCGGCTTTATTTTTTTCTGTGGCGCCACCCACTTACTGGGCATCATTAACGTGTGGCACGGTTACTATTATATTCACGGTATTATTAAGTCGACTACCGGCCTTATCTCTATTGCCACCGCCATTTTGCTCTGGTATTTGCTGCCACAAGCTATCAGTCTGCCCAGTAAGCGCACTATGCAGGCGAAAATTGCCGAACTGACCCGGGCCGAGCAACAACTGGCAGAGTCTAACCAACGGCTGGAAACCGAAGTACGAAAACGGACAGCTCAACTGGAAAAAATGGCGACCACAGACGAGCTGACCGGCATTATTAACCGCCGTGAAACAATGCGGGTACTGGATATAGAAATATCCCGGGCTACCCGCCAGCACGCGCCGCTTAGTATTATGATGCTGGATCTGGACAACTTTAAAGTTATTAATGACACCTTTGGCCACCAGAGGGGTGATCAAACGCTGAAAGTTGCCGCAGAGTGTTGTCAGCAACAACTTAGAAAAACCGATTATGTCGGCAGAATTGGCGGTGAAGAGTTTCTGATTATTCTGCCTGATACCGCAATCGACAGCGCTGGCGAGCTGGCCGAGCGGATCCGGATTTCGCTGCAGCAATATACCACAGCCCATAACACGATTCCGGTCTGCACCGCCAGTATCGGGGTGGCGCAATGCCGGAAAACAGACACCTCTGCCAGCCTGATCCAACATGCGGATGATGCACTTTATAAAGCAAAAATGGCCGGGCGCAACAGGGTACGCCAGGCTCCGGTCTGACAGCGTTACAGCAGCCACTCGTTGGAGCAACAAATGCTGCCAAGCCATTAGCGCATAGCAGGGCAACTGCAACCCTCGGCTTAAGATGGTAAACTCAGCTTATCAGTCAGTATCCGGTATTAGTGATGCGCATAGTGTGGTTGTTTTTTATGTTAACGTGGCAGGCCGTTGCCGCACCGCAAACTCTGCAGGTAGCCGTTAATATTGGCCCGCCCTGGGCGTATTATCAGGAGGGCGAAGGCGTAACAGGTATTGATGTTGAAATTATCCGCCATATTTTTAGCGGGATGGGCTACAACACCGAATTTCACCTGTTAGGTTATAACCGGTTAATTAAAGAGTTTAATGAAGGCAAATATGATGTCGCCAGCCCCGCGGCTTTTCCCCCTGAACATGGCCACTTAACCCAAGCCTATCTGCCGTTTAAAGACGTCGCGGTATCATTAAAAAGCGCCAATCTGATAATTAATACGATTGCCGACTTAACAGATAAAAACATTATTGCTTATCAGTTTGCCCGTATTGTACTGGGCGAGAAGTTTGCTAATACAGTGCAGGATGCAAATTATCTGGAAGTGGCTGAGCGGGAACTGCAGTTAAAATTGCTGGTAAATCACCGTACCGATGTGGTGATTGGCGAGCGCAGATTGCTGACCTACATAATCCAGCAACGCTTCCCGCTTCAGCAGCTGGCTATCCATCCTATATTTGAGACCAAATCCTATGGCGCCATTGTTAAAGATCCGCAACTGCAGCAACAGTTCGACAAACAGCTCAGCAAGCTGAAAGCATCGGGTGACTACGACAAAATACTCAGTAAATGGCCATAAGCGACTTTCAACCAGCAAGCCATCGCTTGTCTCTGCTTTCCCCCCTTACCTTTGGCCGGGGTTATCCCGCCTGTTCAGAGGTGCCTGAATCTTTTTTACTCAGTTTGCTTTTCAGTTTTAACTGCAATACCGCCAGCGCCGGCAGTAACAGCAGCAGAATAGTGGTGGCAAACAGGATGCCTATGCCCAGTGATACGGCAGTCGGTTTGAGAAAGGTTGCCTGGACACTGGGCTCCAGAATAATCGGGGTAACACCTAAAAAGGTGGTCAGGGAGGTCAGGACGATAGCCCGGAAACGTTGCAAAGTGGCGTTAAGCACGGCTTGTTCAATATCCTGACCTTTTTCCCGAAAACGGTTAATAAACTCCATCAGCAGCAGACTGTCGTTAATCACCACCCCGGACAGGCCTATCAGGCCAAACAACGATAGTAATGTTAAATCCAGCCCAAGCATAAAATGGCCCAGCACAGCACCTGTCAGGCCAAACGGAATAATCGCCATAATCACCAGCGGCTGGCTGTAGCTGGAAAACACCAGCGCCAGCAGCGCATAAACCATAAACAGCGACAACAGAAAATTCCGGGCCATCGACGGCTTAACCCGTTCCTGCTCAGCCTGATCACCGCCAACTGTTACCTGAACCTCCGGATACTGGCTGCTGATTGCGGACCATTTTTGCTCCAGAATTTGCCGGGTTATCTTACTGCCGGTGGCGATCCGGTTATCAACGTCGGCTTTTAGTGCGGTAACCGACTGGCCGTTTAAGCGGTTCAGCCGGGACGGCGCCGGTGCAATATGGATATCGGCAACCTCAGCAACCGGAATAAAGCTGCCATTAACCAGAATACGACGTTGTAGCAGGTCCTCCAGCTTACCGCGCTCCTGGGCGGACAACCTGACCCTGACTTCAATCTCTTCCCTGTCCCGGGCAATCCGGGTGGCGACCGCACCATAATAGGAGGCCCTGATTTCCTGTGCCAGCTGTCTTAGCGTCAGGCCATAAACCAGAGCTTCGGGCTTAAGCCGGATTTGTACTTCATCAGTGGTGTCAAACCTGTCATCGCGCACATCCAACACGCCGGGTGTATCCTCAAGCGCCTGGCGCAGCTTAGCAACAACCTGTTCGCGCTGCCCGGCATTTGCCGAGCGCACTTCCAGCTGCACGGCGGCGCCGGCCGACACCAGACTGGAGGTAAAGGTCAGCTTTCTGGCGCCCGGCACTGCACCGGTTATCTCTCGCCAGGTACGTTCAAAATCGACAGCACCAAACTGGCGGGTCGCAGCATCTTCTATTTTGACACTAACATAAGCCAAATTTGACGCGGCACTGACCTCAGCATCAGCCGCTGATGGGCCACCACCGACGGTTTTACCCCGGGTGGCCAGGATGCCCTGAATGACATTACCATCCGGAGCCTTTGCCGATGCGTTAAATTGGCGGGCGCTTTGTCTGGCGCTGTTAATCAGGGTTTCAATCACCTGGCGGGTTTGTGTTTCCGAGGTCTGGTTAGACAGCTCTACCGAGGCGGTAACATAGTTCCCCTCCACTTCCGGGAAAAAGATAAACTTTACCGCGCCGCTGATAAACAGCCCGGCGATTAAAAACAGCATGGCAATAAACAGCCCCACGGTCAGCAGTGGATGATGAATCGCGCAGCCTACGGCGGCTTTGACCGGACCGTTTCGCAGCTTATCCATGCCGGTTGAGGCCTTTTTGCGTAAAAATTCACTCAGATGTCGCGGCGACCAGCGTCCCGGCGGGTCCATATTAAGATGAGACAGATGTTTAGGCAGAATATAAAAGGCCTCGACTAACGATAGCAGCAGCACGAAAATAACAATAGCGGCAATAGGCCCCAGAAACTGGCCATACAGGCTGGGAATAAACAGCAGCGGAATAAACACGGCGATAGTTGTCAGAATAGAAACCAGCACCGGCGTCGCTACCCCTACCACCCCTTTGGCGGCGGCTTCGCGCCCGGATAAGCCATCTTCAAGCTTGCTGTAGACATTCTCGCCGACCACAATCGCATCGTCCACCACAATGCCGATAACCAGAATAAAGCCAAATATCGACATCATATTAATGCTGTACCCAAACAACTGAACCAGCGAAAAACTACCAACAAACGCCACTACCAGCCCGGCAGCAACCCACAGTGCCAGCCTGACTTCCAGAAACAGCATTAATAACAGCACCACCAGCACCAGGCCGATTGCGGCATTTTTAGTCAGTAAACTGATCCGGCTGCGCAAATTATCAGACTCATCGCGCCAGATTTCAGCCTGCATGTCTGCTGGCAATGACGGTACAAACTGCTGGTTAAAGACGGTTTTGGCGTTGGTAACCAAATCCAGGATTTGTTCCTGACCCACCCGGTAGGCACTGATAACTATGGCCGGCTGATTATTGTAAAAACCGGCCAGTGGCGAGTCGGTAAGAGTATCGTCAATGCTGGCGATATCCTGCAGATACAGCAGGGCACCATTGTCGCCCGTGCCAACCACCAGCGATTTAAACTGCTCCGCAGTCAGCCGCTCGCCAATGCTTCTGACCAGCAGCCGCCGCTCGGGGCCTTCAATTTCGCCGGCGGATAAATCAAGCGACTGGGCAGCAATCCGCCGGGCAATTCCGGTTAGCGATAAACCATGGCGGCGTAAGGTATCTTCGGTGATTTGAATATCCAGCAAATAATCCGCAGTCGCTTCCAGCCTGACGTCGGAAATGCCGTCAGCATCCGCCAGCATAGTGCGCAGTCGCTGGGCTTGTTGTTTCAGTTGAAAGCCACTGGTATCGCCAAACAGCACAAACTGGATGGCTAACTCATCGTTTTCGGCCACCACGACCCGTGGCTCTTCTGCATCTTCGGGAAACACCCGGATCTGATCAATCTGATTTTTAATATCATTCAGGCGTTTGATCTTGTCTTCACCGGCATAGAGTTCAATAACTACGCTGCCGATATTCTGCGATGCCACCGAGCGGACCCGCCTTACACCCTGCTGGCCTTCAATTTTCTGCTCAATAGGCTTGATAATAACTTCTTCCACTTCCGCTGGCGTCGCACCCGGATACGGCACGGTAACGGAGATCGTTTCCAGATCAAGGGTAGGAAACAGCTTAACCGTCAGCTCAGTTAACGACACCAGCCCGGCAAGCAGCAGAAATATTGCCAGCAGATTAGCAAATACCCGGTTATGGCTGGCTTTTTCTAATAAAAACACCGATCAGTCTTCCCTGGTTCTGACTTTAAGGCCGGTTGCTTCGTTAACCAGTGATGTCAGCAGTAACCTGGCATCCAGCAGACGGGTGTCTTCGGTGATCAGCACCTCCTGTTGCTGATAAGCCACTGGCGTAACTTCAATTTTCTGCAGTTTATTATCTTTATCAAGCAGATAAACATGGCTGTTTTGTCTGACGCTGGCTGCCGGCACCCGCATTAGTGGCTGCCCGGCCCGGGCGGCAAAATGAACCTGAACATACTCACCGACGGTAAGCGCAGCGCCCGCTTTATTGGCTGGCTGGCTGAGCAGCACGGTATGGCTGATAGTGCGGGACGTGCGATCCAAAAGCGGGCTGACTGAGCGCAAACTGGCGTTGAGTGTCAGTTGCTTATCGCTGGCAACAACGGTAATGGCGGTGTCGCTTTTGGCATCAAGCCGTCTGGCTACCGCAGCGCTCTGTTCCGGTGTCAGGCCGGCTTCCACTTCCAGTTGATTGGCGCTTATCAGCGTCAGTGCGGGCTGAGCTGGTGAAAAATAGGCACCGACACTGACATTTTCACTCGCAATCAGTGCAGCAAAAGGGGCAGTAATAACGGTATCGGCTAACGCCTCTTCTGCCAGTTGCACCGCTGCCCGCGCTTTTTTCAGCCTGGCTTCAGCCGTGGTCAGTGCCAGCCGACTGTCATCCAGTCTGGCCTGCGCCGCAAGGTCGCGCTGAAAAAGCGACTGAATGCGCTGCAAATCATCGCTGGCTGTTGTCCGGGCCACCTCGGCATTGTCCAGTTCAGCCTGCGCTTGCAACAGCTGCGCCTGATAATCAGTTTGCTCCAGCCGGAACAACTCTTCGCCCTGCTCAAAATATTGGCCCACTTCCAGCTGTGCAGACTTAGTAGCGACAACCCCGGCCACTTCAGTCACCAGGCTCACCTGCTCCGGTGCGCGGACAAAACCATTAACGACTATCGTATAATCCTCGCCGTGAGGCGTTGCCGTAGCGGTTTCGACCAGCGGCAGCGGTGCTGATTCAGCCTGTGGTGGCGGTTTATCGCAGGCGGTTAACCAAGCCAGTGTAACGATAAAAGCGAGATACCGGCTTACTGAACTGAGGTTGCAGTGTTTGTTCACGGGCAGACTAAGCATTTGACAGAGCTGTACCTTTATCAGCGTTATAAGGTTCAGTAGAAACTGTAGCAGATGAGCCGGATTCAACAAATTTTAAGCCAGCTGCAGTACGTCAATACAATCATCGGGGACTGGCGCAACGAGCCAATAAACAAATACCGTAACGCTGGGTTCAGCTGAAAATCTGGTTAAAGCCGCGGATCCCCTGCTCGAGGGTGACGGTTAAATTATCTGTGCTATCGCGTTCGACAAAAGCATGCTGTAAGCCTGCCAGGGTCGCAGATGCCGTTACAGCTGCAAAATCAATCACCCCTTTGCCAAGGTCGGCAAAGTTGCCGTCAGCCGCCATATCTTTTAAATGCCATAGCGGGAAACGGCCAGGATGACGCTGAAACAGTGCCGCTACATCTACCAGCATTTTCGCTGCCCAGTAAAAATCGATTTCCATTTTCACTAATCTGGCATCGGTCTGGCTCAGCAAGATGTCATAAGGGCGGGTATGGTCAATCAAAGCAAACTCAAAATCATGGTGATGATACGCCAGGGTTATTCCTGCAGTCTGACAGTGCTCGCCCACCTGATTTAGCTGCTGTGCCAACTTCTGGTAACCGGCTAACCCATTACTGCGCTCAGTTTCTGTCAGATACGGCATAACCAGATAACGATGCCCCAGGGTTTGCGCTTCATCTAATACCCGGTTTGTGTCGTGCAGCAGTGGCTGTAACATGACATGTCCGGCCGGAGCCGACAGCCCCAGCTCATTCAGCCAGCTTGCTATTTGTGCCGGCGGCCGGCCAAATAACCCGGCAAATTCCAGCTGCTGATAACCCAGGCCGGCCAGCAGTTGCAACGTACCCCTGATATCTTGCGCCATTAAGCTTCTGACCGTATACAGCTGAATTCCGGGTTGAATACCGCCACTGGCAAAAGCCATTTTGCCGGCAAGTAGCGGGCTTAATAGTAAGCCGCTGCCGGCCAGCAGTTTAAGAAAATGGCGCCGGGCATTTTCGCCGCTGCCTGCCATCGACGGTGCAAAATTAATTTTCATTATATTGCCCCTGAATTTGGCATCTTGCAGCGTTTAATTATGTTAGGTTGAATGATTTGTGTATATCAACTTAAAACGCCACGATTTATAACCCGGTGAAGTTTAAGTAGCTCACAGACTAAAGCCTGACAGCTGTAAACCCAGCACTAAATGGGCCCAGGCGAAACTCAGCTGCTGAACCTGCTGACATTGGGGTGGCTGCCAGTTATAGCTGATGCAATATTGCATCAGTTGCGCCGGTGCATCTTGTCGAACACCAATGGCGCCTAAAAAAGTCAGGTTGCGTAAAGCCAGCGTTTCAAAAGCATATTTCGTGTCACCAAACCAGGTCATGCCGACCCACGCCTTGCGGTTAACCACTAAACCATCAAAACGCTGAAAAGGTGTCAGATAACTCCACTGCGGATCGGCAGCCCACTGGGTATCGTCATATTGCTGGCTGATCCAGGTTTCAAATTGCACCGATAAATTCTGGGCCTGCATCACCGAATCGGTCTCCTCCAGCATCACGTACATCCAGATCGGTAATCCTGCCTGGCTGAACGGTAACGTCACCTGCCATGGCTCGCCTGCTCGGGGTTTGAGAACCGACTCTGCTGGCACCACCAGGGTGGCGCCGGTATTTACGTCCTGATAAATGTCATACTGAAAGGCCAGCGGATTAAACATGGCGAAAGCGTTTGCCAGCTGGTTAAGCCCCAGCTGATCATCGGCAGAGCCCATCAGCTGAGCCAGATTACGGGTACGCACTTTAATCAGTCTTACTTCGCCGAACTGCACTTCCTGGCCCATTTGCGCTTCCAGTTCCGCGGCGAAAAGTTCACTGGTGCCCTTGCTGCCCGGCAGCTGGCGCTGGGTACTCTGGCCAAGCCTGATCAACTGCGCCGCCGGGATCCCCCAGCTTATATTTAACGCACCTTCTTCCAGGCCGCCATTGCCAATCGCGACCACCACGCCTTTGCTATCGAATATGGGGGCGCCGGATAAGCCCGGTAGCAGGCTTTCACTGCCAAGTTTAATCACCTCAAGCCCGGGATCCGGATAGCCATTTTGCCGCAGTTTAGCCAAGACCTTTGTCGACACGTTATCTTGCAGCCTCCGGCCACCATAACGCTGTTTAAACGAAAAGCTATTGATCTCTGGCGTATTCAGCGGATAGCCCAGAGCGTGGATCTCATCCTCTATGGTGGGCAGCTGATGACTGGAGCGAAGTGGCTTAACCTGCGGCGCATCCTTAATCTTAAGCAGCACCAGATCAGCGTCTTTCAGCACCCGTTCGACACTGGCGCTGCGGCTGACCCTTGGCTCAACATAATCGACAATGATCTGGCTACTGCCATCGACCACATGTAAGGACGTTACAATCAAATCTGCAGACTGCCAGACAAAACCGGTCGCTGCATGTCCGGTATCTGCGGTGCGCACTTTAACCACCGACGGTCTGACCCGATCGAAAGTTTGCTGCAGCTGGGCCAACGCCGCCGCCGATACCATTAGCAGACAACCGATAACAAGTCTGAGCTTCATGGGGCCTCCACACTGCAGGCCAGTAGCCAGCTGGCTGCCAGCAATGACCGGGCTCGTTCGGGGGTAAGAGTGATGGCAATAGCGGCCACGTCTGCCCACGCTCCCTGCTGCAGCTGCCAGGCATTTAATATCTCAGCGTTATCGGTAAATACATCGGGTGCAAGGTCGCGGCAGGTTTCGGCATCAGCCACATACAACACCGATGCCTTGCCCTTTAGTACTTGCGGATCAACTTGCAGATCGCCCGGTTTCACGCCGAGTTGCCGGTAGGCGACCAACTCACCGGCCTCCCGCTCACTAAAACCAATGGCGGTCCAGAGGCGATGTTGCTCCATAGCGGAAGGCGCCAGCGCATCATGAGTACGCACCATTAATGCCGCTATGACCGACAGTGTCGAAAATATCCCAAAAGCGCCAATACGCCAGGGCCGCGCCCCGATTTTTTCACTGGCCGATACCAGCCCCAGGGCAGCAGCAAGTATCGCAACAATACCGACCACCACATCAGCAACCACCTCATTTGCCGATAGGCCCACCAACACACCGAGCAAAACACCAATGCCTGCGCCACAGAACAGATCTGCTGCAACAGATGGTGAGCCTTGATTTGCCATGGGCATTTGCCCTGTAAAGATGTCAGAGGATGAAAGAAATATAGCAAGCCACAGCTGGATTGCCAGCTAATGAAAATTTTCAGGAACAGGGATTGGTCAGACAAAAGCATTGGTGCCTAGGGTCGGACTCGAACCGACACGGAGTTTCCCCCGGCGGATTTTGAATCCGCTGCGTCTACCGATTTCGCCACCCAGGCACTGAGGGATATTTTGAGGTAAACGCCTGCATTATACGGCGCTGCTTAAGCTTGGCAAGTGCTTTTATGACACTTTGTTTTAATTGGCTTTTAATTGCACAAATATCCAGCAGTGACGAAAAACGCGCCGGCCGGGATCGTAAAAAAGTATGGTCGTGTTAAACTTGCCGAAGTTTTGCAACAGGATGCTGTTATGCTTGCCAATGCCCCCCGTGCCGGTTTTGCCCGCCGTTTAGCGGCCATAATTTACGATATTCTGGTGTTAGCGGCCCTGCTAATGCTCTCTGCCGGTATTGCGATGCTGCTGGTGCAACTGCTGGCATGGGCCGGACTGGTTAACCTGAGCGGTTACACTGATATTGCGGATTACTTAAATACCGGGCTGCGCCGCTGGCTGTACTTCAGCTACCTGGTGGCGGTGATATTAAGCTTTTATGTGTATTTCTGGTGTAAAGCCGGCCAGACCCTGGGTATGCGGGCCTGGCGAATAGTCGTGGTTAAGCAAAATGGCTTGCCGCTTAGCCCGCTGCAGGCGCTGGCCCGGGCCTTGCTGGCGTTATTCGGCTTAGGAAACGTCTGGCTGTGGCTACGCTGGGGTAAAGGCCTGGCATTGCAGGACCAGCTTACCGCCAGCCAGATGGTGGTGATAAGTAAAGAGCACAGTAAAAGCCTGAATGTGCACAAAACGGCCGGCTAACTCACGCTGGACGACTACACCTTTTTGCGCATCAGATACACGGCCAGTGCCATAAACAATAAGCTGGGTAGCATAGCGCCGGCCAGCGGTGGTAACTGATACACCAGTGCCAGCGGGCCGAACAGCTCATTGCTCATAAAAAAACCAAAGCCGGTGAGAATACCGAGCAGCACCCTGGCCGCCATCGTTACACTGCGCAGCGGCCCGAAAATAAAACTCAGCGCCAGCAATAACATTGCAGCGACCGACAGTGGCTGCAGTACTTTGCGCCAGAAGGCCAGCTCATAGCGGCTGGCTTCCTGATCATTTTGCTCCAGATAATCGACATACTGCGCTAAGCCGGTCAGTGACAACATTTCAGGTTTAATGGTCACTACGCCCAGTTTGTCGGGGCTTAAACTGGAGCGCCACTGCTGCTCTGCCTCGTTGTTCTGGATCACCCGCTCTGGGGTAAAGGTGAGCTCGGTGACATTCTCCAGCCGCCAGCTGTTGTTGCGATATACTGCACTGCTGGCGCTGATAACCGTTTCCAGCTGCAAATCCTTGGCAAATTTATAAATGGTCAGGCCGGTTAAATTACCGACGTCATCAACTTCTTTAATATTAACGAAACTATCGCCATCTTTGGCCCAGACACCCTGACGAGCAGCGAACAGGTTACCGTCGGAAATTGCTTTAATTCTGAGCTCGCGGGCCGCGCGGTCGCTGACCGGTGCACCCCACTCGGCTACCGCCATCACCACCAGCACCATAACAATCGCAGATTTCATCACCGAGTTAATAATATTTAAGCGCGACAAACCGGCCGCCTGCATTACCACCAGCTCACTGCTGCTGGCCAGCATACCCATACCGATTAAACCGCCGATTAATGCTGCCATTGGGAAAAACAGCACCACATCACCCGGCATGCTGTACAGAGTAAACAAGGCAGCATGCACCATGTCATAGTAGCCGCGGCCGATAGAACGCATCTGATCAATAAACCGGAACAGCGCCGACAGTACAATAAGGACGCTCAGGGTAAGCGCAGAGGTGGCCAGAATAGTGCGGCCTATGTATAAATCGAGAATTTTCAGCATATCAGGCGCGCCCCGCTATCCAGGCCCGAAAACGCTGGGCACCGGCCCGGTTTCGCAGGATCAGAAACAGCCCGAGCAGCAGCGCGCTGCCATGCAGCCACCACATACCGAGTTCGGGCGGTATTTTGCCGTCTTCCAGTGCCGAACGGCCAATAATAAGTAAGGCATAGTAGCCCAGATACAATAACAATGCGGGTAGCAGCCGGCCAAACTTACCCTGACGCGGATTGACCCGGCTCAGCGGCACGGCTATCAGGGTCAGAATAGGAATCGATAATGGAATAGCTATCCGCCAGTGCCATTCTGCGGCCGCTTCAGCACTTTGCTGCTGCAATAATAACGGGGTACTTAAACTACTGAGCTTGCGCCGGCGTTGTTCAACTTGTTGTTCCCGTAACTGAATTTGATAGCGGCCAAATTCAGTGACTTCATAAGCCGGTGAGCGGCCATCGCCGGCATAGCGCCTGCCTTGCTGCAGCTCCAGCATCTGGGCGCCGCTGGCAGCATCTTCGCTGACGGCGCCGGTTTGCGCATAAACAATAGCATGCCGGCTTTGCTCGCCTTGCAGCTCAGTTTGCGCGACAAAAACCCGCGATAAATTATTGCCGGTGCGGCTTATCTCCTGCACGAAAATTACGGCCTGTTCATTGGCAGTATGCTGAAAACGTCCTGGTACCAGCGAAAATAAGCCGACATTACTGTCTGCTTTTTCCAGCAACTGATATTCGCGTTCAGTCGCCCACGGGCTGAGGTACAAAGTGACACTACCAGCCAGAATGGCCATCACCACCGACAATAACAAGGTTATACGGGTCACATACCATTCGCTGACGCCGGTAGCATGTAACACTGTCATTTCACTGTCGGCATACACCCGGCCATAGGCGACCAAAATACCTAAAAACGCACTTAATGGCAGAATAATAACCGCCAGCTGAGGTAACTTCAGGGCAACAATACTCATTACCAGCTGACCCGGTAAATCACCTTCAGAGGCATCAGCCAGAATTTTAACAACGCGCTGGCTGATTATAATGCTGGTCAGAATAACAAAGACAGCCAATTGGGCGCGAAACACCTCACCAATCAGATAGCGAAAAATAATCAAAAATGCCCCCTAAAACCTGTCTTTTTGCTGGAAACCTGGCAATTTTTAAGTAAACTTGATATTTATAGCAATTATTATCAGGCAAAGTACCGGGAAAGCCGAGCTTTTTTCTCAATTCACGGTAGAATTCAGCCATGTCATCAGCTGGCGCTTTAGTACAATTGCAATTGTTAACAGCTATTTGTTAATGGCTATAGTAGCACAGTCTATTAGAATCAGGAGTAAGTATGGAGTTCAGCGTTAAAAGCGGAAGTCCGGAAAAACAACGCAGCGCATGTATTGTTGTCGGCGTTTACGAGCCACGTCGTCTTTCCGCAGTTGCAGAGCAACTGGATAAAATCAGCGAAGGTTATATCAGCAATTTATTACGCCGCGGCGACTTAGAAGGCAAGCCGGGCCAGATGCTGCTGCTGCACCATGTGCCCAATGTGCTTAGCGAGCGGGTATTGCTGGTGGGTTGTGGTAAAGAACGCGAGTTGGACGAACGGCAGTACCGCCAGATTATCGCCAAAACCATCAGCACTCTGAACGAAACCGGTTCAATGGAAGCAGTATGCTTTTTATCTGAGTTGCACGTCAAAAGCCGCGATACCTACTGGAAAGTTCGCCATGCAGTGGAAACCACTCAGGACTGCCTGTATGTATTTGATCGCTTAAAAAGTAAAAAAGACGAAACCCGCCGGCCGCTGCGCAAAATTGTCTTTAATGTGCCTACCCGGCGCGATTTAACCATTGGCGAGCGCGCGGTAGAACAAGGTCTGGCTATTGCTGCTGGCATTAAACAATGTAAAGACGTGGGCAATATGCCGCCCAACATCTGCACCCCGGCTTACCTGGCCGAGCAGGCGCAGGCACTGGTTGAGTTATCTGATAAAATCAGCGTCGAAGTACTGGGTGCCGAAGAGCTGGCCAGCCATGGTATGAACTCCTATCTGGCAGTAGGTCGTGGCTCGGTCAATGGCCCGAAAATGTCGGTAATTAAATATAACGGTGCCGACAATGACAGCGCGCCGATGGTATTAATTGGTAAAGGCCTGACATTCGACTCGGGTGGTATCAGTTTAAAGCCAGGCGATGGCATGGATGAAATGAAATACGACATGTGCGGTGCCGCCTCGGTGTTGGGTACTATGCATGCCGTTATTGCTCTGGGACTGCCAGTCAATATGGTCGCTATTCTGGCAGCAGCCGAAAATATGCCTGATGCCAACGCTTACCGGCCCGGCGATATCTTAACCACCATGTCTGGCCAGACCGTTGAAGTGTTAAATACTGATGCCGAAGGCCGCTTAGTACTGTGTGATGCGCTGACCTATGCCGAGCGCTTTGATCCGGAGCTGGTGATTGATGTGGCTACCCTAACCGGTGCCTGTGTTATCGCTCTGGGTAAACATGCCTCTGGCCTGCTTAGTAACCACAACCCACTGGCGCATGAAATTCTCAATGCGTCAGAGCAAAGTGGTGACCGCGCCTGGCGCCTGCCGTTATGGGATGATTATCAGGAGCAACTGGAAAGCCCCTTTGCTGACTTCAGCAACTTAGGTGGCCGGGCTGCCGGTACTATTACTGCCGCCTGCTTTTTGTCACGCTTTACCCGCAAATATAACTGGGCGCACCTGGATATTGCCGGCACTGCCTGGCGCAGTGGTGGCAAAGACAAAGGCTCTACCGGCCGGCCGGTAGCGCTGTTAACCCAGTTTTTAATAAACCGGGCTGGTCACAACCAGGATCACTGATGGCGGTTACCTTTTATGTGCTGGCTGACAGCCAGCAGCCACCTGCAAATGAGCTGAGCGATTCGCCAGCTCATTTTGCTTTGGCATGTCAGCTTTGCGCCAACTTTTACCGCGCTAATCAGCGGGTTTTTGTTTATACTGCCAGCCAGCAAGATGCCGAGCTCATCGACCAGCTGCTGTGGCAGTTTGACCCAGATAGCTTTGTGCCACATAACCTTAGCGGTGAAGGCCCTGCCCGCGGTGCGCCGGTTGAAATAAGCTGGCAGCCTCCCCGGCAAAGTCGTCAGGTATTAATTAACCTGACGCCGGATATACCGGCCTTCGCCAGCCGGTTTGCCGACATTATCGAATTTGTTCCGGCAGAGGCCGCTGCTAAAGCACAAGCCCGGGAACGTTATAAGCAATATCGTCAGTCGGGAATTACTCCTGCTACCGTCAATGCCGACTGAACAACAGGTACTCTCATGGAAAAAACATTTAATCCCAGTCAGATAGAACAAGCCATGTACAGCGCATGGGAAAGCAAAGGCTATTTTAAACCGGCAGGCGATACTGGTAACGGTAGTTACTGCATTATGATCCCGCCGCCGAATGTGACCGGCAGCCTGCACATGGGCCATGCTTTTCAGCAAACCATTATGGATGCGATGACCCGCTATCAGCGGATGCGCGGCAAAAATACCTTATGGCAGGTTGGCAGCGACCATGCCGGTATCGCTACCCAGATGGTCGTTGAGCGGCAGCTGGCAGCGGCTGGCTTACCGGGCCGGCACGAGCTGGGGCGGGAAGCGTTTATTGAGAAAGTCTGGGATTGGAAAGCCGAATCGGGTGGCACTATTACCGCGCAAATGCGTCGCCTTGGCAACTCAGTCGACTGGGACCGTGAACGCTTTACCATGGATGCGGGGTTATCTGAGGCTGTGCAGGAAGTGTTTGTCAGGCTGTATCAGGATGACTTAATTTATCGCGGCAAACGGCTGGTAAACTGGGATCCGAAATTACATACTGCGATCTCTGATCTGGAAGTAGAGAATAAAGAGCAGCAGGGCCATATGTGGCATCTGCGCTATCCGCTGGCTGATGGTGCAGTTACCGAAGACGGTAAAACTTATCTGGTGGTCGCCACCACCCGACCAGAAACCATGTTGGGTGATACTGCCGTTGCCGTAAACCCGGCCGATGAGCGCTATCAGGCACTGATTGGCAAAGAGGTACTGCTGCCCTTGGTTAACCGGCGTATTCCCATTATCAGTGATGAACATGCCGATAAAGACAAAGGTACCGGTTGCGTTAAAATTACCCCGGCGCATGATTTTAACGATTACGAAGTGGGTAAACGCAATCAGCTGCCAATGATCAATATCCTGACCCAGGATGCCACTATCCGCAGTGACGGCGAATGCTTTCACAGCAATGGTGAACTTAACCCGGCAATAACAGCTGCTATTCCTGAAGAATATCAGGGGCTGGACCGCTATGACGCACGCAAAGCGATTGTCGCGGCATTTGGTGATGCAGGTTTATTAGAAAAAGTCGACAATTTAACCAATACCCTGCCCTATGGCGATCGCAGTGGCGTGGTCATTGAACCTTTACTGACCGATCAATGGTATGTGCGGGTCGCACCACTGGCCAAAACGGCTGTGGAAGCGGTGGAAAGTGGCCAGATTGAGTTTGTACCGAAACAGTATGAAAACATGTATTTCAGCTGGATGCGGGATATTCAGGATTGGTGTATCTCGCGGCAGCTGTGGTGGGGCCACCGCATTCCGGCCTGGTACGATAACGACGGCAAGGTCTACGTCGGCCGCACCGAGCAGGAAGTTCGCAGCAGCTATCAGCTAGCGGATGATCTGTTACTGAGCCAGGATGACGACGTGCTGGATACCTGGTTCAGCTCAGCACTGTGGACTTTCTCCACGCTGGGCTGGCCACAGCAGACAGACGATTTAAAAACATTTCATCCGACCGATGTACTGGTAACCGGTTTTGACATCATCTTCTTCTGGGTAGCCCGGATGATTATGATGACTATGCACTTTATCAAAGATGATGAGGGTAAACCGCAGGTACCGTTTAAAACCGTGTATGTTACCGGCTTAATCCGGGATGAAAATGGCGACAAAATGTCAAAATCCAAGGGCAACGTCGTTGACCCGCTGGATATGATTGACGGCATCAGCCTGCCCGATTTGCTGGCCAAACGAACCAGTAATTTAATGCAGCCAAAATTGGCTGAGAAAATAGCTAAACAGACTGAGCAGCAGTTCCCGGACGGTATTACCGCCAGTGGCACCGACGCGGTGCGGTTTACTCTGGCGTCACTGGCATCGACCGGCCGTGATATCAACTGGGATATGAAACGCTTAGAAGGTTATCGCAATTTTTGCAATAAACTGTGGAATGCCAGCCGCTATGTACTGATGAATACCGAAGATAAAGATTGCGGTTTTGGCAGTGAGACTAAGGTGTTGTCGCTGGCCGATAAATGGATTTTGGCGCAGTACCAGCAAACGGTAAAACAGGTTAATCAGTATATCGAAAGCTACCGCTTCGACTTAGCTGCCGCTACGTTGTATGAATTTACCTGGAACCAGTTCTGTGACTGGTATTTAGAGCTGACCAAACCGGTGTTGTTTAAAGGCAACGAGCAAGAGCAGCGCGGCACCCGCCATACTCTGGTAACGGTACTGGAAAGCCTGCTGCGTTTAATGCACCCGATAATGCCGTTTATTACCGAGACTATCTGGCAGTCGGTTAAACCTTTGGCAATGTCAGCTATTGAAAGCAGCAAAGCGGACAGTATTATGCTGCAGCCTTATCCGCAGTTTGATGCCAGCCTGGCAGATGATACCGCTATGGCCGATTTGGAATGGTTGAAAGCGGTGATTACAGCCATTCGTAATATACGCGGTGAAATGAATATTGCCCCCAGCAAGCCACTTGCGGTGCTACTGCGCAACCTGAATAGTGACGAGCAGCGCCGGTTAGCGCAGAATCAGAACTTTTTAATGGTAATGGCGAAGCTGAGCAACATTACCGTATTAGAGAGTGATGAGAAGGCACCTGCCAGTGCCACTCAGCTGGTCGGTAGCATGGATTTACTGATCCCAATGGCCGGTTTAATTGATAAAGAAGCAGAGCTCAGCCGGATTGATAAACAACTGGAAAAAACTCAGCAGGAACTGGCGCGAGTCAGCGGCAAACTGAATAACCCGGGTTTTGTCGCCAAAGCGCCTGAGGCTATATTGGCCAAAGAACGGGCTAAACAAGCTGAGTTAGAGCAGGCTGTGGTTAAGTTGCAGGCGCAACAGGCTGAGATAGCTGCGCTGTAAGTCAATACGGCGTCAGGATAACCAGGGCCCAGTAAAAAAGCGACATATTTGTCGCTTTTTTACTGGGCGGATACTTTGCGAAGCTCCGTTTTCTTCAATTAAAAAAACCGGAGCTAGCTCCGGTTATTATTCATGTCGTTATTACCCAGGCTCTGGCAATTAGTAATGCTGTTATTATTTCTTAACTGAACGGCGGCGACCGAAAACTGTAAAACCTAATAAACCCAGACCGAACAAACCTAACATGGCTGGTTCAGGCACATTTAAAGGACGGGTGGTAATAAAGAATCCAAACTGAGCAGGGGTAAAAGTTTTCTCACGGGTAGTAAAACCTAAACAACCATTTGCTTTACCTGCTCTGGCGCACGTTGCATCAGGTAAGGGAGTTAAATTACCTGATAACTCCACAATGCTCAGAAAATATGTCAGGCCATCATAAACAAATTCAGTATTTAATGCCCCAAACTGAATAACAAAAATATCATCACACACTGTCTCTGTTGGGAAATTACATGGTGTAGTGTTTGGCGTTTCAATGAAATCGACAAAAAAGTTAGTCGAAAACTGTGGTACAGCAGGGCCAACCGGATTAACCGGAGTCAAATCCAGAGTGGTTAAGATACTGGCAGTGGTCAATGTGCTATAAGTGCTGGAAAGCGTGTTATTGTAATGAGTAATAATATTAGTCGGTGCCGGCATCATATCGTTTGTGATCACACTACCCATTGCCGGTGAATTACTAATTTCTATACCACTACGTGAATTAATCGCACTTAGCGTTGGATTAGTATGATCACCACCCGCTCTGCCCCAGCTTATCAGTGAGTCATTTACTATTTGATTAGCATTTGCCCCACTAAAGGTTGCGCCCAACCATTCCGTTGTAACATTGTAAGACCACTCTATCACTGCTGCCTGGCTAAACGGCGCAATCAATAATGCAGCTCCCGCCAGCAACCCCTTACTTAATTTGTTCATATAAATCTCCATGATGGAACAAATGAGCAAACAACCATTATTATTTGCTTCCAACTCTCTACAGCACGTTACGTGCCACTTAGTTAAGATAATGCTTCTAAAGGAATTATTTAATCGCTCGTGCCAATTATGTAAACAATCGTGACACTCTAAATGTGTGAACTTAGCGTCATTAGCCAAGCAAACGGGAACAAAAGATCGAGGTGACTTTGCTAATTGTCTTAGTGTTGTCAGCACGCAAAACGGGCCGGCAGTTTGATATTTTATTTCGGCATAAAAAAACCGGAGCAAGCTCCGGTTTTTTTTAGTTTGCAGTACGTTACCGCATCATTTATTTCTTAGCTGAACGGCGACGACCGAAAGCTCTTAAACCTAACAGACCCAGACCAAACAATCCTAACATAGCTGGTTCTGGCACGTTCACCGGGCGGCTGGTAATAAGAAAACCAAATTGCGCCGGAGTAAAAGTACTCTCTTGTGTGGTAAAACCTAAACAGCCGTTAGCAACTCCAACCGCTGCACAGGTCGCATTAGGCAGTGGATTCAAGTTGCCTGTCAGTTCAACAATGCTGATGAAATACGTTACACCATCATATTCAAACTCACTATTTAGCGCACCAAACTGAATGACAAAGATGTCGTCACACACGCTGTCACTTGGATACCCACAAGGGCTGGTGTTTGGCGTTTCAAAAAAGTCGACAAAGAAATCAGTCATAAAAGCAGGCGCAGCAGGTCCAGCCGGATCGGTCGGCGTTAACGTCAGCGTAGTTCTTACCTCGGCGCTGAGCAGGGTGGCAAAGTTACTGGACAAGATATTGTTGTAGTGAGTAATAGTGTTTGTCGGCGCAGGCATCATGTCATTGGTAAATACGTTACCCACCGCTGGTGAATTAGTAATTTCCAGACCACTGCGTGAATTTGATGCGCCTTGGGTAGGATCAGTATGATCACCGCCAGTGCTGCCCCAACTAATCAGTGAATCATCCTGAAATGTAGTACCATTACCAGCAGTAAAGTCTGCATCAAGCCATTCGGTCGTGACGGTGTAGGACCACTCAATGACTGCCGCCTGAGTAAATGGCGCAACCAACAGAGCGGCACCCGCCAACATACCCTTACATAATTTGTTCATATTAAATCTCCTTGTTGGAACAAAAGGGCGAATAACCGCTAATATTCGCTTTCCCTATGAACAAAGCATTATTCAGGCCAATTTTTAAACCACTGTTTTCAATATAATTTAACATTTAAGAAAAGTATTGGTGTAAATTTTCATGACAATTATTCCGACTATTCATCGTTACGGTGCTGATTGGCGTGCCGCGAAGACAATTTTCTGGTGGAAAAATATTTTTTTGATATTATTGCGCCGTGGTTTTCCCTAGCCGAAGCCATTACAACTGGACAGATATTAACCGGTGAAATCGATAAACAATTCAGAAGTATTGATAGTGCGCTGTGTTGCGTTTTTTATCTGCTGCAGCGGTTCATTAACCCGTCTCTGATATCAGAGCTTTTATTTGAGAATACAAAATGTCAGCAGATAGCACCGTGGGAAATCTTGCCGAACCTGTTGCTGCCGCCATCGAAGCGGCCGCTGTTACCCCTTCCGCAATAAGTTTAATACCACCATTAGTTGTACTGACCTTTGCTGTCTGGTTAAAACGTCCTATTCTCGCGCTGATCCTGGGGGCTGTTATTGGCTTATTGCTGATAAACCCGTTAGATGCCTTAGCTAACTTTTCAGATATTTCTGTCAATGTAATGCAGGACGAAACTATCGGTTGGTTGATTCTGGTCTGTGCCGGCTTTGGTGCGCTGATTGGTTTGCTGATCCATACCGGCGGTGCTGTTGCCTTTGGCCGTTTCGGCGCCAGAAAAGCCAGTGGCCCCCGCTCGTCAATGTTTATGACTTTTTTGCTGGGCTGCGTTATTTTTGTTGATGACTATCTGAATGCATTGTCGGTTGGCGAAGCAATGAAGCGGGTCACCGATAAATTTAAAGTTTCCCGGCAAAAACTGGCTTATATCGTCGACTCCACTGCCGCGCCTGTTTGTGTACTGGTGCCTATTTCCACCTGGGCCGTATTTTTTGGTGGTTTGCTTGAAGACAATAACGTTGCTGAACAGGGCAAAGGCGTTGCCGTCTACATTGAAGCCATTCCTTATATGCTATACCCGATCGTGGCCATTATTGTGGTTATGCTGGTTACCTTAAAACTGATGCCTGATATCGGGCCAATGAAGAAAGCGGAACTGGCAACGCAACAGGGTACACCTGTTGAATGTGAATTAGCCGACAGCCCACAGGCAGGCGCACGGATGCAGAATCATGCTGTTGATGAAATGCCCTACCATACCAGTGATGAGTATGCCGTTAGCAGTATTGAAGAAGAATTTGAAACCAGTAACAAGCACGGTAAAGTGCATAACTTTGTGATGCCGATGCTGGCACTTATTGCGTTTACCATGCTGCTTGGCGAGTCATTAAGTGAACCGGATATTTTAAAAGGCGTGATAGCCGCCCTGGTATTTTCCTTTGTTTATTATGGCGTGCAACGGCTGATGTCGTTATCTGAAATGATGGACGTTATGATGAATGGCTTTAAAACCATGTTACCGGCAATCAGTATTGTTATTGCCGCTTTTATCTTTAAAGATGTCTGCGATAAACTCGGTCTGCCTTTGTATATTATCGAAAACCTGGCGCCATATATGAGCGCGCAAATGTTACCGGCGCTGGTATTTTTAGCCATGGCGCTGTTGGCCTTTGCCACCGGCTCCAGCTGGGGTATTTTTGCCGTTTCAATCCCGATTGTTATGCCACTGGCCTTCGCGGTGGATGCCAATATTCCACTGGTAATAGGCGCGCTGCTATCGGCCAGCTCATTTGGCAGCCAGGCCTGCTTTTACAGTGACTCGACCGTACTGGCAGCGCAAGGCTCAGGCTGTAACCTGATGAGCCACGCCTTAACCCAGTTCCCCTATGCCTTAATAGCAGCCATAATAGCCTTTTTTGGCTTTATCCTGCTGGCTTAATTTTGTGTTGTTTAGTCGGGCTTCAACGGTCGGCTTAGGGTGATCCGGTTTTCGCTTTTGGGCTTAAGCGTGAGACTGGAAACCCGATTTGGTTGCCACAGAGTGTCTGAGTGAGGGCGTCAGCCCGAACGAGTTGCTGTGGCAAGCCAAATGGGGTATTGCAGTCGAGCGCTAACGTGCTACACGAGCTACCCTTCGCTCCTCCATCGCACAATACAATACAGGCACCATAAATACGCTTAACAGTACAAATAACATCCCGCCAAAGGTTGGAATGGCCATGGGGATCATTAAATCAGCCCCGCGGCCGGTGGCACTTAACACCGGCAATAATGCCAGAATAGTGGTGGCCGAGGTCATCAGACAGGGCCGGATCCGCTTTGCTGCGGCTGAAAGCACCAGCGCCCGCACCTCTGCTTTACTGCCCGGTTTGCTGTCAGTAAAGGCCTGCTTTAAGTAACTGGCCATCACAATACCGTCATCGACTGCGACACCAAATAACGCCAGAAACCCCACCCAGACAGCAATACTCAGATTATACGCCTGCAGCTGAAACAGCTCGCGCAGGTTGGTACCAAACAGGCTGAAATTTAAAAAGCCGCTCTGGCCAAACCAATCGAGCATAATAAAGCCGCCGGCCCAGGCGACGGCAATGCTGCTGAAGATCATCATTGTGGTACTAACCCGCCTGAATTGCAGATACAGCAACATAAAAATAATAATAAGTGCCAGCGGTACCACCCACAGCAGCGTTGTCGCCGCCCGCTGCTGCTGCTCAAAACTGCCGGCAAAGCTGTAACTGACCCCGGCAGGCAACTGCCAGGCACCACTGCTACGCTGTTGATCCAGATAAACCGCAACAGCATCCACCACCTCGACTTCAGCCATGCCCGGCTTACCGCCAAAGGTGACATAGGCCGTTAAAAAGGTATTTTCAGAGCGGATCATCTGCGGTCCGCGCTGATAACGAATTTCCGCTAACTGGGTTAACGGCAGCGGATAACCGGCCGGGGTGTCGACTAATACGTCAGCCAGTTGCTCCAGGGTATCGCGCCGTTCGCGCATATAACGCACCCGGATCGGATAACGTTCACGGCCATCAATGATCCGGCCGGCATCCATACCACCAATCGCAGTGGCAATGGTCTGTTGCACCTGCTGCATACTCAGGCCATGCCTGGCGATTGCAGCCCGGTCCGGGTGAATTTCCAGATAAGGCTGGCCGACAACCCGCTCGGCATTGACTGTTGCCGCCAATACAGCAGGCGCCTGCCGCAGTATCTGCTCAAGCTGCAAGGCGCTTTGTTCCAACGTGACTAAATCCGGCGCCGCCAGTTTGATACCCATTGCTGCACGCATCCCGGTTTGCAGCATCAGCTGGCGGGTTTCAATCGGCTGTAATTTCGGCGCTGACGTGACGCCGGGTAACTGTGCGGCCTGAATAATCTCCTGCCAGATATCGTCCGGGCTGTTAATATGATCACGCCACTGCCGGTATGGCCGGCCATCGGGATCAGCGATTAACTCGCCATTACTGTCTCTGACAAATTGCTCTTCGGCGCTGTCATAGCGAAAATACTGCCGGTTGCCAGCAGTGTCAGTTTTATACTTGTTGTGATACTGAATAAGGGTTTCAATCATGCCAAGTGGCGCCGGGTCAAGCGCGGTGTCGGCCCGGCCAACTTTGCCGACTACCGAGCGCACTTCAGGAATAGCAGCAATCGCCAGATCCTGCTGTTGTAGCACAGCCAGGGCTTCTGCTATGGAGGCATGCGGCATCAGGCTGGGCATTAACAAAAATGCCCCTTCATCCAAGGCCGGCATAAACTCCCGGCCCATGCCGGGGTAACGCTGGGCTGTCGCGCTGTCGGCCTCTACCCAGGGCAATACCCGCTCAGCACCCAACCAGATACTAAGCCCGTGCAATACCAGCAACAGCGGCAGCAGCATAAACAGCAGCTTCACCTTTAGTATCAGTCGCAGCAACGGCAGATAGCACAGTAAAAACAGCCAGAAACACACGAGTACTGTGCCAAGCAGTGTGGCAACCAGCAGAATATTGCTCAGCAAGCCGGCAGCCGGACCCAGCGGCTGCCAAAAATAAGCCAGCAAGCCGGTGACTGATAATAACAACACTAACAACAGTAATGCCCGCAGCCGGGTACCAAAATTGTACGGCAGGGTTAAGCGGGGCCAGCGGGCAGCAAAACCTTGAAAGGTGTTTTTAAGCCGCTGCAGCCGCGGGGAGAACAGTAAAAACAGTAGCACCGGTAATAATGTTAACGCCAGCAAGGCTGCCGCCAGTAACACCAGGGTTTTACTGTAAGCCAGCGGACCAAACAGCTTACCTTCGGCCCCCGTCATACTGAATACCGGTAAAAAGCTGACTATAGTGGTGCTGATTGCCGTTACGATTGCCGGCCCTACCTCCTGCATCGCCCGCTGCACTGCAGCATAAGCACTAAGAGCGGGTTGCAGCTGCCGCTGGCGGATCAGGTTCTCACTGACAATGATCGCCATGTCGACAATGGTACCGATAGCGATAGCAATACCGGCCAGTGCCACGATATTGGCTTCTACCGCAAACAGTTTCATGCCGATAAAGCTCAGCAGCACCGCTAATGGCAACATAATACTGACGGCAAATACCGCCCGCAGGTGCCATAACAGCACCAGCACCACGATGATGGTAATCAGAATTTGCAGGCTTAGTGCCTGCTCGAGCGTACCCAGGGTTTCGTTAATCAGCTCAGAGCGATCATAAAATGGCACCACGGTCAGCTGACTTAAGGTCAGCCACTGTGGCCAGCTATCAGCCGCCTGTTGTTGTAAAAAGGTGGTCCATTGGCTGTTGCCCTCTCCCCAGGCGGGTAAGCCATTGGCATGGCTAAAGTCGGCTACTTGCGCCGCGCTGGTGTGTTGCCAGTCGATAACCGCTTTAACAGGCAGGCCGCGACTTAACTGGGCAAGTTTTGTGTAAATATTATCAATCGCCTGACGCGGATTATAACCCTGGCGCACCGTTACCACGCCACCCACTGCTTCTGCTCCTGCCACATCCAGCGCACCGCGACGCTGCGCCGGGCCGGTACTGACTTTTGCCACATCAGCTACCGTTATCGAGGTATTATCTGGTGCTAAACGCACTACCGCCTGTTCAATATCACTGAGGTTTTTGACTAAACCAACACCACGCAACAGGTATTCGACACCATTAAGCTCCCGGCTGCCGGCGCTGACATCCAGATTTGCCGCCATCACTGCATTACTGACGTCGGCCAGGCTAACCTGATAAATCCGCAGTAAGTCCGGATCAACCTCTATCTGATACTCGCGCTGATAGCCACCAATCGATGCAACCTCGCTGATCCCTTCCGCAGCCAGTAAACCGCTGCGTAAATACCAGTCCTGAATGCTGCGTAGCTCGTCCAGATCCCAGCCAGAGGTGTTGTTACCTGATGGGTCGCGGCCTTCTAACGTATACCAGAACACCTGGCCTAGTGCTGTCGCATCCGGCCCCAGGCTGGGTTGCACCCCGGCCGGCAATGTATCAGCTGGCAGACTGGCCAGTTTCTCCAACAGGCGGCTGCGTGACCAGTAAAACTCAACACTGTCATCAAAAATAACGGCAATACTGGAAATACCAAACATCGACAGCGTGCGGACATCCTTAACTCCGGCTACGCCCATCAGGGCGACACTGAGCGGGTAACTCAACTGATCTTCGACATCCTGGGGTGAGCGCCCCGGCCACTCGGTAAACACAATTTGCTGATTTTCACCCAGGTTTGGAATGGCATCCACCGCCACCGGTTTAAGCGGTATGCCGGTCTGCCAGCCAAAAGGCGCGTAGCCAACACCAACCAGGACCAGCAAAGCGCTGATCAGTAACACCAGCAGTTTCTGGCGCAGACAGCCACTAATCAGCTGGGAGAATAACGAGGTCTGTCGCCTTGCAGAGTCAGTGGGCATGACGGCCTCCATCGCTGTATTGTTGCTCTATATCGCCACAGCCCTGCATCCCAGGGCCAAAATACGGGTTTAGTATCGCGGATTGCTGCTGCAACCAGCTGGCTCCCTCACCGTCGCGTGCCATCGGGCAATATGCCCGGTACCAGCCGGCAGCCAGAATACCCTGCTCTGCCAGGGTTAACATGGCCTGCGTTTGCAAATAGTAAAGCTGCCGGGCCTGCTCAAGATCAGTGATATGTTCGCTGTGGCCGGCGCTCGCCAGTAATTCTGATACTTGCTGCTGCAAAGCTGCTGGCCAGCTAATTGTAGCAATCGCTTGCTCAAAGGCAGCAGTAGCCCGCTGCCAGCTGCTCAGATCATCTTCTGTTAACGCCAGATATAACTGCTGATAGGGTTCCAGAATGGCGGCTTGCTGGGTAGCCGTCAGACTAAAACTGGCTTGCTGCGCCGGCACGACCGCCGCTGCTGCTGCTGTTGGCTGATTTGTCATTTGCTGATGACCATGCCCCGCATGAGGATTGCCGCTTTGACCATCGGCAGAGAGCATACTGGGCAGGCCGCGGATTTGCAGCTCGCTGTCTAGGCGAAATGCCCCTTTGCTGACGACCAGCTCGCCTTCGCTCAGCCCCTCCAGCACCTGATACTGATCAGCAAAGCGCCGGCCCAGCACTACTTCGCGGCCTACATAGCTAGCCGGCTGGCCGGCCTGCTGTACATATACCAAGGATCGCTCGCCGGTATGTAGTATTGCTGAAGCCGGTATAAGCAATACATTATCCAGGCTGTCCAGCAGTCTGGCACGGGCTAACATACCCGGTAACAACCGGCCATCCGGGTTATCCAGCACAGCTCTGACGGTTACGGTGCGCTGGTTGCTGTCAACCTGGGGTTCCAGCAGCAATACTGTGCTGCTGAATGTTTCTCCCGGCAGGGCCAATAGTTCTACGCTGATAGTCTGGCCCGGGGTAATCGCGCCAAGCTGATGCTCAAAGGCTTCCAGTTCCAGCCAAAGCTTATCCAGCGCCAGCACGCTAAACAACGGCTGGCCGGCACTGACATGGGCACCTTCATTGACCATTTTATCCAGTACCCGGCCCGAAACCGGGGCACTGATGGTCACCGTGTCCTGCAGGCTTTCGCTCTGTAAAATATCGTCAATCTGGCTGGCAGGTATCCCTAACAGCCGCAAACGTCGTCGTGCAGCAGCTAACGTGCTGTCGGCCGCTAAACTGCTGCCCCGGGCGCCAGCCAGTTGCTTGGCCTGCACCAGTTCCTGCTGAATAACAATAAGATCAGGATTGAAAATTTCGACCATTGGCTGGCCGGCCGTGACATCGACCCCGCTGCTATCCAGGTAAAACTTGTCAATCCGGCCGGAGGTCCATGCACTGATGGTTTTAAGCCGGCTCTGATCAGCAGCCAGCTTGCCAACCAACGCCATACTATGCTGTGCTTGCTGTCGCCGCACAGGCGTTAACTCTGGCTGCAGCAATGCCTGAGCCCGCGGGCTTAACCGCACCGCGCCTAAAAATGGGTCAGAGTGATTTTCTGCTTCATCTGTAACAACCGGAATAAGCGCCATACCGCAAATCGGGCAGCGGTCATCCGGATCAGTGGAGCGGACATGCGGGTGCATCGCACAGGTATAGACGGTGGCGGGTTTATCACCCGTTATCAGCTGCTGCAGCGTGCTTTGACTTGCCTGCGGGCTTTGCAGGGCCTTTTCATGTTGGGCGTGGTCATGTTGGGCGTGATCATGCTGTTGCTGCTGAGCAGGCTCGGCCAACACCGCGCGGCTAACGAAAAGTAACACTGGCACACTGGCCAGCAAGCTGCTTTTAACCGGGATAAACATAGTAAAACCTCTGCTTTAGACATACCGAAAATAACCGTAGATAACACGGCCGGTATCAAATCAGCAGCAGGTTTTTACGCAAATAAAGTGGAACAGAGGGTCGCGGCGGGGGCGCCAGCGCAAAGTTGTCAACAGCATGGACAGTGCCAGGCCACAGTTCAGTAACCTGCAGCCAGCTTACTGATAATATCACTGCCGGCAGCGATAAAGGATCGAGCTGGGTTGCCTGGCTGTCGCAGCCGGAACAATTATCGTGGGTGCTGTTAAGGGGCAGTGAGCCGTTTTCTGGGGCATCGGTTAAGCTGATGGCACCATGACAAGGCGGTGTCTCTGAAGATTCGACGGCGTGCTGCGGATAATCAGCTGCAGCATAAGCCTGATTAACCAGACCATTACATAGCAGCAAACACCAGGACAGCGCTAAGCTGACCATCAACGGGATAGTCCAGTGCTTTTGCTGTTGTACCAAAGTACTTAACATAAAGTGCTTAACATAAGGTGCTTAACATAATGTTTGGATTAGCTGCCGTATTACTCAGTGAGTTTAGCTCAAAAAAGCCAGAGGCCATGGCCGCTAAGATTACGCCTTAGCGGCTAAAAAGTCAAAATTGCCAGCTTGAGCTTAGTGAGCTAACTGCTTTACAAAACCCGGTTGCTGATAGGCTGCCAGTTGCTGCTCCAGCAACGTGGCCAGCGCCAGCAGTTCGGGCTCTGTCCAGGGTAAACCGACCAGACTAACACCTAATGGCAAAATACCGCTGAAGCCTGCCGGCAAGGTAACCGACGGATAGCCAGCCACAGCCGCCGCCGTTGAGGTGCCAAAGTTAAAGGCATCGCCCTTCACATGATCAATCGGCCAGGCAGGACCATATGAAGGCAAAATAATGGCGTCAAAGCCCTGCTGTTGCAGATACTGATCCAGAGCAGCTTGTGCCAGTTGCCGGCTGCGGTTAAGCGCCTGCTGATAGCTGGCTTTATCGCTTTCCAGATCAATTGCCGCGGCCTGCTTCAGATATTCCTGGCCAAAGAAGCCCAAAGCGGCTTCGCCGATGGCCTGGTTAAAGGCAACAATTTCAGCCAGGGTATCGCGCTCAGCCGGCACCTGATAGTCTCGCAACCACTGTTCTAAATCACGTTTAAATTCATACACCAATACTTTTAGCTCTGCCTGATACAGCTCAGGCGGCAACTGCCATTTATCTGTACTTACCACTTCAATGCCGGCCGCCGTAAGCGTTGCTGCCAGCTTATCCAGCATCGGCGGTAACGCCTTGTCTTGCTTATCGTAGGCGCGAACCAGCAATACTTTGCTGGCGGTTGGGGTCTGCCTGGCTGCCGTGCTCAGCGGCAGGCTGAACTGACTTTTTGCCTCTGGGCTTAGCATCGCATCCAGCAGTAACGCGGCGCCATACACTGTTCTGGCCATCGGCCCGGCAATATCCTGCGCCGCGGCAATCGGAATAATGCCCTCGCCAGATACGGCAGAGCGACTGGGTTTAATGCCGACAATGCCATTGATTGCCGAGGGGCACATAATAGAACCGTCAGTCTCGGTGCCAACAGCCAGTAAGGTGAAATCTGCAGCCACCGCCACGGCAGAGCCGGAGCTTGAACCACAGGGGCTATGGCTGAGTAAGTGCGGATTGCGAACCTGGCCGCCAAGCGCAGACCAGCCGCTGGCTGAATTTTCACCCCGAAAATTGGCCCATTCCGACAGGTTAGCTTTGGCCAGAATAATCGCGCCGGCTGCGCGTAACTGACTGACAAGTTGTGCATCTGCAGGGGCAAGATGCCCCTGTAATGCCAGGGCCCCTGCCGTTGTCGGCAGGCTGTCCAGCGTCGCGATATTGGCTTTTAATACCACCGGCAAACCATGCAGCGTCGAGCGCACCTTGCCGGCGCGGCGCTCAGCATCCAGTTCCCGTGCCTGACTCAGTGCATCAGGGTTAATATCGCTTATTGCCGCCAGCTGATGGCCGCTGTTGTTATTGCTGGCGATTTGCTGCAGGTAATAGCTAACCAGCTGCTCTGAGTTCAGCTTGCCATCGGCTAAGGCCTGCTGCGCGGCAGCGGTTGACAGCCAGGTCGGGTTAATCGTGCTCTGTGCCGTGTCGGGCCCGGAGACAGCCGACTGAGTGCCAGGTGAAAGCGTTGCTACAGGTTGATTACTGCAAGCGCTTAGCGTCAGCAGCAGGCCAAAACCCAAACCTAAAACAAAATGGCGCATCAGTGTTCCTTAGTAAACGTTAACAGTCCATGCTAACCGCTTGCGAGCGGTTTGCCGCTACCTTTTATCGCACCGCAGTGGTTATTGTTCGCAAAAACATCAGCATTTGGCCGCAACGTTACCCTTTTTATTAATCGCTAATAATGACTGACCATCTGCTGCACAGCATTCAGCATATAAATATCCCAATAAGGCGTCCACCACGTCAAACTGCAACTGACAGTACAGTGTTCTGCCCTCACGCTGTTGCTGCAGCAAGTCTACCTTAATCATCCGGGCAAGATGATGCGACAGGGTGGAAGCCGGAATATCCAGCTGCTGCTGAATATCACCTACGCTCAGGCCCTGCCGGCCGGCTTTTACCAGAATACGAAAGATAGCCAGTCGGGTACTGTGTCCCAGCTCTGCCAGCCGGGCTGCGGCCAATTCAAGTTCCATGGTTTACTCCTGTTATTACTTATTGTTAGTGCTGACTGTTGTTACTGACTGGTGCCAGAAAATAAAATCATTCTATATTTATCGAAGCATATTGACAATTCCATATTAGTAGAAATAAAATGATTCCACTAACATAGAATCATTAGCGCCCAACCGGGCTTTTTTATTAACCTATATTTCGATATTTGCAGATATATAAAATTAAGGAGTGCAATAATGTTAGATTTGACCCCTGCTAGCCAACATGCGCTATTGGACAGTCTGCGGTTCTTTGTAATCGTATTCAGTGAACTGCTGGTGCTATTTGTGCTGATCAGTATGCTGGTCAGCTGGCTGCAGCTTAAAATTCCCAAAGCGCGGGTAAAAGCGCTGCTGTCAGGCAAAAGTGGTTATATGCTGGCAGCTGGCCTTGGCGCTATTACGCCGTTTTGCAGTTGCTCCACCCTGCCCATGATGGTTGGACTGCTGCGAGCCAACGCCGCTTTTGGTCCGGTAATGACCTTTCTGTTTACCTCGCCACTGCTAAACCCGTATTTAATCGCCATGCTATGGGTTATTTTCGGGTTGAAACTGCTGCTGATCTACAGTATTGCCGTGCTGGGCGTCGCTATTGCCAGCGGCCTTATGCTGCAGGCTTTTAATTTTCAGCGGTTTGTTACCTTGCCTGCACCAGCCAACAGCTGTTGTGGCAGCGGTAATAGCACAGTGGCAGTGCAAACTAACAGCAGCGTTTCAGTTAGTGCGCTACTGCGCCAGGCCATTAAAGAAACCCGAAGCTTTTTACCGCATATCGCGCTTGGCGTTGCCGTAGGTGCGGTGATCCACGGCTATGTACCGGCCTCGCTGCTGGCAGGCTTAAGTAACAGCAACCCCTGGTGGCTGGTCCCGGCAGCGGCACTTAGTGGCATATTATTGTATGTACGGGCCAGTACTATGCTTCCCCTGGCCGCTACGCTGGTGGCTAAAGGGGTCAGTTTAGGTACCGTGATGGCACTGACCATCGGTGGTGCCGGTGCCAGCCTGCCAGAGATGATTATTTTAAAACGGCTGTTTCAATGGCCACTGATGATTGCTTTTGTAATGGTGGTACTGGGCACGGCAATAATAACAGGCTTTAGTATTCAGCTGCTGCTAGGCATTAGCGCAGTTTAACAGGCCATGCCGGCTCATTTCAGTAAACCCTTGACTCTGGAGTAAGCTCAAGGGTTTATACTGTGCCCATAGTCGTTGCCAGCTGATAACAGGAGCAGACAGATGAAGATTGGTGAGTTAGTGAAACGGCATGGGGTCAGTGTGGATACCATTCGCTTTTATGAGAAACAGCAGCTGTTAAAGCCAAGCGCCCGCTCTGAAGCAGGTTACCGCCTGTACAGCGAAGCGGACAGCCAGCGCCTGGCCTTTATTCTGCGCGCAAAAAGTGTCGGTTTCAGTTTGCAGCAAATTCACGAACTGCTGCAAATTGAAGATAACAAAAACCAGTGGCAATGCAGTGATGTGAAAGACAAGGTACAACAAAAGCTTACGGAAATTGCCAGGCAGCTGGCAGAACTTAGTCAGTTTCAGCAGGCACTGCAACAACTCGACGAGGCCTGTTGTGGTGGCAGCATCAGCGCCACTGAGTGCTCGATTCTGACAGCGCTGGAGCAAGGCAGCACGGTTAAACCGGAACAGCATACTGGTGAGCAACATAATAAGGAGCACAACTGATGCTAAGTTTTATCGACAATTTCTGGCAGCTGTTTGTGCTGTCAGCCCCGTGGCTGCTGGTCGGGTTAGTGGTGGCAGCAATAATGAAAGTCTGGATCCCGATGAGCTGGCTGCAGCAGCAACTGGGCGGTGATGGCATAAAACCAGTGATAAAGGGTGCCTTGCTGGGCGCACCACTGCCGCTGTGCAGTTGCGGCGTGATCCCGGCCGCGATGCAGTTACGTCGCGGCGGTGCCGGCAAAGGGGCAACCGTTGCTTTTTTAAGTGCCACCCCGGAAACCGGTGTCGACTCGATTTCCGTTTCCTATGTGTTGCTTGGGCCGGTAATGGCGATAGTGCGGCCGGTTGCGGCGATAATAAGCGCCATTGTCTCGGGTTTATTAGTCGGTAAGGCCAGTGAACCAGCAATCCCGGTCACAGAGCCAGCCCCTGCTCTGCCAACAGCAAAAAGTTGCTGCGCCGGCAAAGCCGCAGCGGTAATCAGCGAACCGGTTAAAGCGTCATGTTGTGCCACTAATCAAACCAAAGCGGCAAAATTAACGCTGTGGCAGCAGGCAAAACAAGGCCTTCAGTACAGCAGCGGCAAACTGCTCAGCGACTTTTACCTGTGGCTGCTGCTGGGCTTATTTTTTGCTGCGCTGGTGCAAACCCTGGTGCCGATGGATTATTTAACCCAGTACGGCAGCAGCATCTGGACCATGCTGTTAATGGTGCTGATTTCAGTACCCATGTATGTCTGTGCCACCGCATCAACCCCTATCGCCGCAGCGATGATGCTGGTGGGCATCTCGCCCGGTGCAGCGCTGGTGTTTATGCAGGCTGGCCCGGCAACTAATATTGCTACTATCAGTGTGGTGTATAAAGAGCTCGGTAGCAGAGCGCTGGCCGCCTATTTATTCGGGGTTATCGTAATGTCGGTGCTGTTTGGCTGGTTGCTGGATCAGGGCCTGGCCTATTTTGATATCTCCGTGCAGGGCGCAATGCAACACCAGCACTCGGTATTACCCGGCTGGCTGGAACTGGCGGCAGCCCTGTTGTTGGCAGGCTTAATCCTGCGCATTATCTGGCGCCAGCTTAATCAACGCCGGCTGCGTCATCAGCTGCAATCATAACGTGGCTAAAATCTTCAGATAAATCCTTGTTTTACCCACCGGCGGCTGACAAACGCCGGTGTGGCTGTTACCTTATATAACAGCAACCATTGTGACGATAAAGGATGTCCCATGCTAACCCTGCTTGCCCGAATTCTGAAAGTACTGAACTCTGAAGCTTCACCCTGGCAAATAGGCTGGGGCATTGGTTTGGGGTTGCTGGCCGGTTTACTGCCATTTGGCCTGCTGACCCTGCTGATTTTGCTGCTGGTGTGCCTGCTCACCGTCAATCTGGCGACCTTTCTGCTGGTATGGGGCCTGTGCAGTGGCCTGATGTTTATTTTCGGTGACGCGCTGGAAAGCCTTACCTGGCAATATGCGCAACATCCTGCGCTGTTACAGTTACTGGCTAAAAGCGAAACGCTGCAATTATTTCATCTGCATCACACCCTGGTGCTGGGTGCCTTTGTGCTGGGCCTGCTGTTACTGTTGCCAGTGGCCTGGCTTGGCACCGTGCTGGTCAGACAATATCGTGGCCGGGTGATGAGCAAACTGCAGCAATGGAAAGTGGTGCAGATGTTAAAAGCCAGCAAGCTGGTTCAGCTGTATGAAAAATTAAATTAAGGAGCGAGCAATGATCCGTAAATCCGGTTGGTTAATTTTTCTCACCCTGCTCGCTGCCGTGTTGGCACTGGTTTATCTTTTTCTTGGCACCGCTATCCGGCTTGGCATGGTCTACACCCTGGAAAAAGCAGTCGGTGCCGAAGTCAATATCAGTAATGTCTCGGTCAGCCTGGCCCCGCTTACCCTTAACGTCAGCGAACTGCAAATTACCGATAACGCCAAGCCCAGCCATAACAGTATCAGCTTTAGCAATGCCCGCGCTGCGCTTGAAGTGTGGCCGGCGTTACTTGGTTATTATGTGATCAACGACTTATCAGTTGATGGCTTAGCCTATGGTACTGAGCGCAGCAGTCCGGGCAAAGTATTTCGCGGCCCTAATGCCGACCCTGCCGATAAAGTCGATTTTCAGCAATTGCTGCGGCTTGACTTACCCAATGCCGACGAGCTATTGGCCCGGGCCGATTTAAAAACGGTCGAGCGCGGTGAAGAGTTAACACAACTTGCTAAGAGCCAGCAGCAGGTATTGCGTGATATTCAGTCGCAATTACCCGACAAAGAAAAACTTGAGCAAATTCAGGCAGAGATTAAAGCGCTTACCGACAGTAAAATTGATAATGCCGCCGATTTAACAGCCAAGGCGGCGCAGCTGAAAAAACTGCAGGACACCCTGCGGATTGAACAGCAGAAATTAAAAGACGTGCAGCAAACCCTTAGCCAGAGCAGGCAGCAATTGCAACAGGCAGTAACCGCCGTGCGTGAGGCCAGCAGCAGTGACTGGCAGAAATTGCAGGATCTGGCCAATATTGGCGACGGTGGCCTTGCGCCAATCAGCCAGATTTTACTGGGTGATTTCTGGGGTGAGCGGATTGGCCAGTTAGAGGCGGTATACCGGCTGGCCGCACCGTATATTCCGGAAAAGTCAGCCAAGGCTAAGCAAACAGCTGAGCCTGAAATCACTCTGGCTAACCGGATTTTGCCACTGCCGAGCCAGCCCTATCCGGATTTCTGGATTAAAAACGCCCGGGTTAACTGGCTGATCGGTGGCGGCGAAGCGTTAATAGAATTGCAGGATATTACTGCGCAACATCAGATTATAAATGCCGCAACCCGCTTTAATGCCGAGGTAACTGGCCTGCCCCAGCTGTCATTGCTGAAGCTGGATGGTGACTTTGCCGTACTGGAGCAAATGGTCACCAATGTAAACTGGCAACTGCAGGGCATTCAGGTAGACAGTATGGATATTGGCCGTGATGATATCCTGCTTAAACTGGCCAGTGCCACTTTAAATACCAGCGGCAAGCTTAATCTGGTCGACAATAACGTAGAGCAGCAAGCCAGGGTAGTACTGCAGCAAGCTGAGTTCAGCGCCAGTGATAATAAATATGTGCAGCAGCTGGCGACGCTGCTGAATCAGCAGGCAGAAATCCCGCTTAACTTAAACGCCAGTGGTTTAATCAGTGCACCGGAAGTGAGTATTCGCTCACCACTCGACAAGCTGCTGGCCGATGCGATACTGGGTGAAGCCAAAGCGAAAATTGCAGAACTGCAAACCGAGTTACGCAGTAAACTCGACAGCAAACTTCAGCAGCAGCTGGCTGGCCAGAGCGAATGGCTGAGCATGCTGGATCAGCAGGACAGTGCAGCCGAATCAATCGAAAGTAACATTGAGCAAATGCTTAATGCTAAACTGGCCGATGTGAAAGAACAGGCCGCTGATAAATTAAAAGATAAGTTACGCAAGCAGCTTGGCGGTGGCGGCTAACGCACTTAATATGCTAACGACGCATCTGGCGGATTAACTGCTGATAACGGCGCTGACCAATGCCACCATCGGTAACCTGAGCCAGTCGAAGTACGGTCATGCCCTGATAATTACCACGGCGAAATACTGCATCAATATTGTCCCAACCCTGCTGATGTGTAACGCCGCCTGCCAGGGCGTTCTCCCCTTTTACCACCACCTGCTGGCGGGTTGCTTCAGCGCCCAGCCAGCCAACCAGGGTTTTGGCCAGTGACTGACTGCGGCTATCTGGCAAATCGTCCATTTCCAGCGCAGTAAAGTGCAATACAATGCCGCGCGGTTCATTGCCAAACGCCGCTGCTAAGCCAACAATACCGGCATAACCAAAACCATTGTCAGCACTGAACGGCAATGCACTAGTGATTAGCCCGGCAGCCAGCTCGGCGCTGCGTTGGCTGTGGTCCGTTGCCGCTATTTTCCAGTGAATACCCGGGATTTTAAAGCCCAGTTCAATGCCAGCCAATTCATTTGAAAAAGCCACTAACGCCGCAGTCAGCATACGTTTGCCATGGGACAGCAGCGCCATATGATACCAATCAATATAATCCCGGCCATAAGCACTGTTAAACGCCGCACCACTGGCGATAAAACTATCGCCATCTGTGGGCGGCGACAGCTGGCTGAACGCGCTGAAATGAGTTTGCCAACTTTGATTCAGCGCCGCCACGCTCTGATACTTTTGCCGCATAGCAGCGCGAAAATCGCTGATCGCTAAATCTGAATATGCCTGAAATCCGCCACGACTGGGATAAGCGGTTCTGCCACCATCGTGGCCGTTGTAAGAGGGGTAGCGCAATTCACCAGCCGGCCCCATAGAAATATTAATTTCACTGATATCCGCCGCCATTGCCGCATATTGGCTGGCAAACGCCTGCATAAACTCAATATATTGCGGCAGCACCCATTGGTCGGCCCACAATGCGACCGTTTCAGTGGAACGGTTACCAAATTCGCTCTGATACTGCAGATCTGCAGCCGCAACACCCTGCTGGCGAAAATGCTGCCAAATCCACGGCGGCAACGGAATATCACAATCATCACCGACATTGCCACCACATTGATGAAACGCCATTATTGGCACTATTTTAAGCCCGGCAGCCCGGATATCGCTGAAAACTGCATCATAGTAGCGCCAGTCAAATTGCTGATCAGCCGTGCGCTCTACCAGCCCCCACCAGATATCAACTGATACGCCATCAACTCCGATTTGCCTGGCTATCGTCAGTTGCCGTTGAAATTCAACCCGATCAGTCACCTGCAGCGGCGCCATTACATTAGCAGTAAAGGCACTGATCAGCCCGGAGTAAAACAGCAAAGCAAACCAAAAAGGTCGTAAGAGCATCGGTGGCCTCCATAGCGGCATTAACGGTTATCCTGACCGCATTAAAACGCGCTGATGCACTGTAAGTCTTGTTCAGTTACGACAAAAGCAGACCCGTTAATATCAGCTAGCCCGAAGCACAAATAAAAAAGCCGCTATAAAGCGGCTTTTTTATTGCTAAACAATATCTTACTCTTCGTCGTCGTCCAGCTCGAAGTCTTCTTCGTCACCTTCAAAGTAGGTGCCCCAGCCGTCGTATTCTACGCCGTGTTTATGGGCCAGTTGTTCCAGCTTTATCGCATCGGCGACAATCGGGGCAACTTCCAATGATTGTTCACGAATAGCATCGAACACCCAGGCACTGGCGCCATCTTCGAACTCGACCTCTTCAGCGTCGGTGACTTCATAGCCCATCTTAAACAACTCTACCGCCAGTTTTTCCAGCTTGTTAAAGTCTTTATCGTAGAAATGGTGTTCAACGGTATAAAGTGCATCCGGATCGCTGCCATCTTCCAGCAGCGCGCCTATGGTGTCTTCAGTAAATTCCTGCCAGTTTTCCATGCAATTACTCTTCTGATTTGCTGTTTCGCGCAGTGTAGTCGTTGCCGAGCTCTTCATCAAGCTGGCTGATTTGTTCTGCCATCTGTAATCGAATATTTTTGGCAAACTGGCGCAGGTTATCGTCTTTGCTCAGCGGCACTGGCGCGGCAAAGCGGACAATCACTTTGCCGTTATTCCAGCGGTTAAATTTAAACTGACCATGAGTGCTGCTCATCGTTACCGGTACCAGTGGCACATTTGCTTCCAGCGCGATATGAAAAGCACCCATTTTAAAGGGTAATAAACCACGGCCATAACTGCGGGTACCTTCGGGGAACATCCAGACTGAAATTTTATGCTGCGAAATTCGCTCAGCTGCAGCCAGCATGGTACTTAGTGCTTTATTTTTATTATCACGGTCAATCATGATATTGCCGCTGAGCCAGTATAACTGGCCGAAAAACGGAATATATTTCAGGCTTTTTTTGCCAATGGTTACCGTGCGTGGCAAAACGGTGCCACTTAGGGTAAATAAATCGAGGTTGTTCTGATGGTTGGCGATAAACACATAGGGCTCACCGGCAATGATGGCCGGATCGCGCCGCACTTCAACGTCGATACCGAGGATCCAGGAGACCTTGCCATACCAGCGGCTGAACAACGCGACATTATCAGGGTGAAAGGGCCTGAACAAACAGACGATTAACCCTGCTACTGTACTGATGATAAAAAATAACGTCAGTAATATTAAACGAACTACCGCAATCACTATCGGGCCCCTTTGGGATAAAAGGGGCACAGTATAGCGGCTTTAGTTGTCACTGCTGGTTTGATCACTGGCTGTTTCATCAGCTGGCATACTGTCGGCAGCGCCCTGTTGCAACTGTACTTCATCAATCCGCTGCAAACCCCGCGGCAGCTTATTACCACGCCGGCCCCGCTCACCGCGATAATGCTCTAAATCAGCAGTTTTCAGGCTGAGTTTGCGCTTACCCGCCACCAGGGTAACGCCGCCATCGGCCGGCACCACCGCCAGCTGACAAACGTACTCCTCCCGACTGGCAGCACGGGCTGACGGAATAGACATCAGCTTGTTGCCCTTACCTTTACTGAGCTTGGGTAACTCGCTGATCGGGAACACCAGCATCCGGCCTTCGTTCGAGATACACAGCAGCAAATCGGTATCGGGCTGTTTTACCACTAACGGCGGCAACACTTTAGCACCGACCGGCAAGCTGAGTACGGCTTTACCCGCTTTATTGCGGCTGAGTAAATCACTGTATTCAGCTACAAAGCCATAGCCGGCATCACTGGCCAGCAGCAATGGCCGTTTTTCATCCCCTAATAACACATGATCGACCGTTTCGCCGGCGACGATGGTAAAGCGGCCACTGAGGGGTTCACCCTGGCCGCGGGCAGAGGGCAGCTCATGCGCTTCGGTGGCATAACTGCGGCCACTGGAATCGATAAACACTGCCTGCTGATTAGAACGGCCACTGGCCATCGCCTTAAAGGCATCCCCCGCCTTGTAACTTAGGGCATTGCCATCAACATCATGCCCCTTGGCACAGCGCACCCAGCCTTTTTCCGACAGTACTACCGTTACCGGCTCGCTGGGCAGTAATTCTTTTTCGCTAAGGGCTTTCGCTTCTTCGCGGGTCACCAGCGGGCTGCGTCGCTCATCACCGTATTTTTCGGCATCGGCCAGCAACTCATCGCGGATAAGTTTGGTCAGTTTTTTCTCCGAACCTAAAATACTTTGCAACTTATCGCGCTCTTTAGTTAATGCATCCTGCTCGCCGCGGATTTTCATCTCTTCTAACTTTGCCAGGTGGCGCAGTTTTAATTCAAGAATGGCTTCTGCCTGGCGTTCACTGAGCGAAAATGCCTTAATCAGCTCTGGCTTGGGCTCATCATAAGTGCGGATTATCCGGATCACTTCGTCGATATTTAAAAAGGCAGTTAATAAACCTTCTAATACATGCAGCCGGTCGAGTACTTTGTCCAGCCGGTACTGCAGACGGCGACGTACCGTGTCACGACGGAAACTGAGCCACTCGGTCAGAATTTCCAGCAGGTTTTTTACCCGCGGCCGCTGATCCAGCCCCAGAATATTTAAGTTAACCCGGTAGCTGCGCTCTAAATCGGTTGTGGCAAACAAATGCTGCATCAGCTGCTCAATATCCACCCGGTTGGAACGTGGCACTATGACAATCCGGGTCGGGTTTTCATGATCAGACTCATCCCGTAAATCACTGACCATTGGCAATTTTTTCGCCTGCATCTGGCCGGCGATTTGCTCCAGAATTTTGGCACCTGAAGTCTGGTGTGGCAGTGCGGTCAGCACAATATCGCCATCTTCCAGCTGATAGACCGCCCGCATTTTTATGCTACCGCGACCGCTTTGATAAATCGCAGCGATATCACTGGCCGGGCTGATAATTTCAGCATCGGTCGGGTAATCCGGGCCTTTAACATACTGCATTAAATCAGTGATGCTGCTTTGCGGGTTATCGAGTAAGGCCGCGCAGGCATTAGCCACTTCGCGCACATTATGCGGTGGAATATCGGTTGCCATACCAACGGCGATACCGGTAATGCCGTTAAGCAAAATATGCGGCAGGCGAGCCGGCAAGACTTTCGGCTCTTCCAGGGTACCATCAAAATTGGGTGACCAGTCGGTGGTACCCGATCCCAGCTCTGATAACAACACTTCACTGAAGCGGGATAATTTGGCTTCGGTATAACGCATGGCGGCAAAGGATTTCGGATCATCCGGTGCGCCCCAGTTGCCCTGACCATCGACCAGCGGATAGCGGTATGAAAACGGCTGTGCCATCAGCACCATGGCTTCATAACAGGCACTGTCGCCATGCGGATGGAACTTACCCAGCACATCACCGACGGTACGGGCCGACTTTTTATATTTGGCCAGATGCGATAAACCCAGCTCTGACATCGCGTAAATAATACGCCGCTGCACCGGTTTTAAGCCATCACCAATATGCGGTAAGGCACGGTCCATAATGACGTACATCGAATAATTTAAATAGGCTTCTTCAGTAAAGCGGCGTAGCGGCAACTGCTCTACACCGTCCTGGGATAACACCGTTTCTGTCATGCCGGTTCCTGTTATTAGTAAACTGATTTCGTTGCAGCTAAATCGTTATATGGCTGATTTACAGCGGTAAATCGGTATTTTTTCTGTTGGCTTTACCGGCACGCCGGGAGAACTGCCACAATACTATGCCCAGTAAAATCAGGCTTGTGCAGCCCAGAATCGCCAGCCATAGCATCTGGATCTGCCGCTTGCGTTCCACTTCCTGCAAGCGCAGGGCTTTTAATTCATTTTCCGCTTCCAGTAAGCTGGTGCGTACCCGCTGGCGTTCGCTGTCAAACTCCAGCCGCATGTGCTCCAGCGCTAGCTCATTTTCTTTATTACGCAGCTGCTGAAAGCCGTCAATAAAATCATTTAGCGTCAGGTAAGCTTTCTGATACTGGTCCTGCTGCGCCAACAGCTCTGCGCGCAGCAAGGTAATCGCCAGCATAACATGGTCGGCTTGCTCGGCCGGCTCTCTGGCCGCCTGCTCTGCCAGCATCACTTGTTGCATTGCCAGCGAGGTTTGTTCTAGGTCGCGATAAATAAGTGCTTTTTCATAATGATGCGACTGCACATGATAACTTGACTGTAAATGGGTCAGATATTGCTCGGCTTTTTCGATATAACCCAGTGCCGTCTCGGTGCGGCCCATTTCGGCACTGGTAATCGCCAGCCCCAGATAAGCATGGTATAAATTTACGCTGTCATTGGCTGCCAGACTGCGCTGCAACATCTGATTAAAGTGGTCCAGCGCCTGCTGATACTGTTCCTGATAGCTGTAGGTACGGGCCAGATTAAACAACACCGCAATTTCATTTTTAACCCAGCCCAGTTGCTGATAAAGCCCCAGCGCCCGTTGCAGAAACTCCAGCGCATCCGCTTCAAATGCCAGCGACGAATACATTAAACCCAGCTGGGCATTAACCTCAGCCAGAATTTCCGGGTCCTGCAGGATTTCAGCCCGCTGATATACGTCTTTTAATAAAGTTAATGCCTGTTGATCATTATTCTGTTCACTGATAATGGCAGCCTGATTGATCAGGCCACGTAAAATCAGTTTCTCATTGTCCAGTAAGGTGGCTAACGCTGTGCCCTGCTGATAATGCTGTAACGCCTCTGTATGCTGAACCTGCATTTCCAGGGCATAGCCCAGCTCATACCATACTTCCACTTTCAGCGCCGACTCCGAGTTCTGCAATAATTCCAGCGCCTGGCGGGCCGCCTGTTGTTGCTGCTGGTGCCGGCCAAGCGCGCTATACAACGCAGCCTGCTGGCGTAACCAGTAAGCCTTAACGTTATCCGGTTGGCTGGCAAACTCACTTTGCCGCTCGGTAAGCCGTGCCAGACTTTGCTCAGGCTGACGGTGCTTCATACTGTCAAGCTCGAGCAGCCAGCCCGGGATTGGCTCAGCCTGTAGCATAAAATTGATGCAGAGGCATAAAAGCAGTAGTAAGTTGCGGCAGATTCTCATCAAAACAGTTTCACATCCTTTATTCTGTTATCCAGGCATTCCGGCCGCAGCGCTACGCAATCAGCGCCCGGTCACCTTTTAACTCCAGCCAGTCGCGCCGATCGGTCGCCCGTTTTTTTGCCAGCAACATATCCATTAGTTCCATGGTCTGGGCCACATCATCAATGGTTAACTGCACCAGACGCCGGGTATTCGGGTCCATTGTCGTTTCCCGCAGTTGCAGTGGGTTCATTTCGCCCAGGCCTTTGAAGCGCTGCACGTTAACCTTGCCGCGCTTTTTCTCAGCTTCTATCCTATCCAGCACACCGGTTTTTTCATCTTCATCCAGCGCATAATAGACATCTTTCCCAATATCTATCCGGTAAAGGGGCGGCATGGCAACATACACATGGCCGGCGGCCACCAGGGTGCTGAAATGGCGCATAAACAGGGCACAAAGTAAGGTGGCGATATGCAGACCATCTGAGTCGGCATCGGCCAGAATACAGATTTTGCCATAACGCAGCCCGGTTAAATCCTGACTGTCAGGGTCGATACCAATGGCTACCGAGATATCATGCACTTCCTGCGAGGCCAGAATTTGGCCCGATTCCACTTCCCAGGTATTTAAAATTTTACCGCGTAACGGCATCACTGCCTGAAACTCGCGATCCCGGGCCTGTTTGGCACTGCCACCGGCAGAGTCACCCTCGACCAGAAATAATTCCGTCTGGTTTAAATCCTGGGCCGAGCAATCGGTTAACTTGCCGGGCAGCGCCGGACCCGACGTGACTTTTTTGCGGATAATTTTCTTGGCCGCTTTTAACCGTTTCTGCGCATTGTTAATACAGAAATCCGCCAGGGCCAGCGCAATATCGGTATGCTCGTTTAACCACAGGCTAAAGGCATCTTTTACAATGCCCGAGACAAAAGCGGCGCACTGCCGCGAAGACAAGCGCTCTTTAGTCTGGCCGGCGAATTGCGGATCCTGCATTTTTACGCTCAGCACGTAGCTGCAGCGGTCCCAGACATCTTCCGGCGATAGCTTAATGCCGCGTGGCAGCAGGGTGCGGTATTCACAGAATTCACGTAACGCTTCCAGTAAGCCCTGGCGTAAACCATTAACATGGGTACCGCCCTGGGCGGTCGGAATTAAGTTAACGTAACTTTCAGTAACCAGCTCGCCGCCCTCGGGCAGCCACAGTAGCGCCCACTCTACCGCTTCCTGAGAGCCACTGAAGTTGCCGACAAAAGGCTGTTCCGGCAGCGCGACATAGTTTTGTACCGCCTCTGCCAGATAATCGCGAATGCCGGCCTGATAACACCAGCTGTATTGCTGCTGGTTTACCTTGTCATCAAATTTAACCGTTAGCCCCGGACACAATACTGCCTTGGCTTTAAGCACATGCAGCAGGCGGCTGACTGAAAATTTCGGTGAATCAAAATAAGAAGGCGTGGGCCAGAACCTGAGTCGGGTACCGGTATTGCGTTTACCGACGGTGCCGGTAACGGCCAGCTCTGTCACTTTATTACCATGCTCAAAGGCAATATCGTATACGTTACCATCACGGCGAATACTAACATCTACCCGGCTTGATAACGCATTGACCACAGAAATGCCGACCCCGTGCAAACCGCCGGAGAACTGGTAGTTTTTATTGGAGAACTTACCGCCGGCATGCAGGCGGCACATAATCAGCTCGACACCCGACACGCCCTCTTCCGGGTGAATATCAACCGGCATACCACGACCGTTATCGATGACTTCCAAAGACTGGTCGTCATGCAAAATAACCTGCACTAAATCGGCATGACCGGCCAGCGCTTCATCGACGCTGTTATCGATGACTTCCTGGGCAAGATGGTTTGGTCGGGTGGTATCGGTATACATGCCCGGACGGCGCTGTACTGGCTCAAGCCCGGTTAAAACTTCAATCGATTCGGCGTTGTACAGTTGTTCTGTCATATTTTTTGTCACTGTCTAATCACTGGGAGCCTGCACTGGCAGGCGGCACTAACTGGCAAAATTCAGCAATGGCCGGCAGATAATCGGCAAAACCGATAAAGCTGTGGTCGCCACCCTTTACTACGTGTTGCCGGGCGCCCTGATAATAGCTATCGGCTTTGCGGTAATCTAACACTTCATCACCGCTTTGCAACAGCACTAAATAGTTTGCAGGCTGTTGCAAGCGTACCGGCATCAGTTGCTCCAGCGCTGCCATATGCTGTTGCTGCACAGTAAAATGGCGCTGCAATACCGGATGATAATAGTCTCCCAGATAACCTGTCAGCACCTGATGTGGCGCCACAGCCGGATTAATTACACAGGCCCGGCACTGATAACGTTCGGCCATCACCGTCGCCAGAAAGCCACCAAGTGAACTGCCGATAATGGCAGTCGGCGGCGCGCTGCTCATCGCTGTTGTTAACTGCGCTATCGCTTCAGCCGGGGTATAGGCTAAATCCATCGCAACAAAAGGGTGTGCCGGATAGTGTCTGGCAAAAAACGTTTTGGCCTGTACTGCTTTAACCGACAGCGATGAGCTGGCAAAGCCATGCAAATAGTAAAGGGTCAACGCTGCGCTCTCCTGTTAACCAAGTTATTCACTGACAGTAATAAATTGCCAGCTAACCTGGCCATTTGCAGCAAACTGCCACTGACAATACATGGGCCCCCGATCCAAAGTGTGCCAGCTGTCCTGCTGACAAAACTGCACTGAGCTGGCCGGGCAACCAACCAGCTGAATGGCTTGATGCTGCCGGGTATAGCCGTGGTGACAATGGCCATGGGCCAGCCCTTTTACCCGGGGCTCTGTCGCCAGCAATTGCCAGAACGGTCCGGCATCCTGCCAGCCATGCTTATCAATGGCACTGCCAACCGGCAGCGGGTGATGATGACTGAACAACCAGAAATGATCAGCGCTGCTGCAGGCAAAACGTTGTGCCAGTTCATCGCGTCTTGCTGCACCGAAATATCCGGCTGGCGTCTCGCCTTTGGTATCCAGTAGCAGTAACTGCCAGTCGGCAAGCTGCAAACTGGTTGCATTTAGCAGAGGCGGCTGAGCAGCTAACCAGTTAAGATTTTGATAATCATCATGATTGCCCGGCAGCACCAGCACCGGACAGCGCAGTGGCGCAAGCAAATGAGCCAGCAACTGATAGGATTCAGCACTGTGGTCCTGGCTTAAATCGCCACTAAGGATTATCGCATCGGGCGGACTGGCGCAATTGGCAATGGCCCGGATAGCGCGCTGCAGATAACGGCCGGGCTTCACCCCCTGATACTCGCCGTCGATACTGGCCAGCAAGTGGCAGTCGCTTAACTGAATTATCTGATAATGCGTTTTGCCGGTTAACTGCACTACTGTCATTACTGCAGCTCCACCGCAGCATTATAGCCCTGACTGATACAGAGTTTCAGCCAGTCAGCCAGTAACTGGTTTATCTGCCGTTTTTCATCAGGTTGCATCATTTGCGGATTAGGATAGGGATAACGCGCAGCAAACTGGCGATAACGGGCTACCCGCACCACTTCGGCCAGGCGGGCGTCATGGTAAAGCTGCACATCAAAACCGGTGCTCAGATAGGTATTGCCAGATGCTGTTTTGTCATTGCTGACCAGTTCAATTTGCACCCGGGTGGTAAAGGGCCCGCATTCCAGCACCGTTAACTGATAGCGGTGCTGTGCAGTAATGGCAATATGCCACTGCAGGCCGGGTTTAAAACCGGCTGGTAATAAGCGGCTTAAGCGGGCGAAGTTGCGCTCGCACAAACTTAAAAAATCGGGTAACTGCGGCTGATATTGCCGCGGTTTAGTCAACAGCATTATGACTCCAGGCGCGTTGCACCTCGGTTAAATGTAAACTCAGCCACTGCAGTGCAATGACGCTGGCAGCATTGTCAATTTTGCCCTCTGCCAGCAATTGCATGGCGTCAGTACGGGACAATAACTGCACTTTAATATCTTCATGCTCAGCGGCCAGACCATAAATGCCAGGTAAAACAGCGCGGGTTAACCGGCCAAGATACAACTGCACCCGTTCTGTACTGCCCCCCGGGCTGGAAAAATAACTAAGCATAGGCCAAAGTTCGCCAAGCTCAAGCCCGGCCTCTTCCAGCGCCTCACGCCGGGCTGTTTGCTCGGCGCTCTGGTTTTTATCTATCATACCGGCAATAATTTCCAGCAACCAGGGGCTGCGGTTTTCAATCATCGCACCGGCCCGAAACTGTTCAATCAGCACCAGCTCATCGGTTTGTGGATTATAAGGTAACACAGCAACCGCATGGCCCCGCTCAAAAATCTCCCTCACCATGGTGTTGCTCCAGCCACCGCCATACAGTTTATGACGCAGCTGGCAACGCTCAACCCGGAAAAAACCCTGAAAAACCGTGCTTTTATCGATTATCTCTACATCTTGCGCGGCAAATGATGGATAATCGGTGTTATTGACTTCAGACATGTCTGCCCTCACATTTTGTTACACTCTTGACGGTAACTTTACGGTTTAATCCTGACTTAGTTTACCGTAACAGGTTATCATTTGGGCAGTTTCCGTTAAGCCAGGACTTGGTGATTATGAAAAAAACGATTTTAAGTACTTTAATTCTGTCATCGCTGACCGTTTTCAGCGTTAGCGCCTTTGCTGAAAATTTAGCCACTGTTTATCAGCTGGCCACTCAGAAAGATCCGCAGCTATTACGGGCAGAAGCCGTTCGTAATGCCGCCAGAGAGCGGATTGATATTTCCAAAGCCCGCTTGCTACCACAGGTAAATCTTACAGCGGGTTACAGCAGAAGTATGCGCGAAAGCCAAGCATTCATTGGAGACGATCTGGTTAACCTTGAAATAGAATCCAAGGGTTGGAGTGCACAGGTTGGGTTAAGTCAGTCAATATTTGACTGGACCAACTGGGAAAACCTTAATACCGCCGAAAAACTGGCGTTGCAAAGTCAGGCCATTCTGGATGCCGAAATGCAGGGCTTAATTGTCCGCGTTTCACAGGCTTATTTTAATGTGCTTAAAGCTGTCGATGATTTAGGCTTTGCCGAAGCGGAAAAAAAGGCGATTGAACGCCAGCTGGAGCAAACCAAGCAACGCTTTGCGGTAGGCTTAACCGCTATTACCGATGTGCATGAAGCTCAGGCGCAGTATGACAGTGCCGTTGCAAGAGAAATAGCCGCCCAGAATATGCTGGAAACCGCCCGCGAAACGTTGCGCGAAATTACCGGTCAGTATCATAGCGAACTGGCCAGTTTAGATACCAGCAAATTTGATACCGTGCAGCCATCGCCTGCTACTGCGGATGCCTGGGTCAATATCGCCGAAGAAAAGAACCTGAATATCAAAGCCAATAAGCTGGCGCTGGATGTGGCGCAGAATGATATTGAAATTGCCAAAGCCGGTCACTATCCCACTCTGAACCTCGAAGCAAGCTATGGCACAGAGGATGGCGAAGCAGATAGAAAATTTGCTGGCATGGTGCAAAGTAGTAATCCGCCGCGATTTGATAATAACAGTATCGGTTTAAATTTAAGGGTACCGTTATATAGTGGCGGCGGCACCGTAGCGGCAACTGATGTGGCCCGAGCCAACTATGTCGCTGCCAGTCAGGATTTAGAGCAAAGCTACCGCACTGCAGTGCGCCAGGTGCGGGTATCGTTTAACGATATTAACGCCAATATTGCTACTATCCGCGCCCTGCAACAAGCCGTGGTGTCGGCAGAAAGCGCCTTAAATGCCACTGATGCCGGCTTTGAAGTCGGCACCCGGACTATTGTTGATGTGCTGCAAAGTACCCGTAATTTGTTTGAAGCACGCCGTAATCTGGCCGGTGCCCGTTACAATTATGTTATTGCGATTCTGTCGCTGAAACAGGCTGCTGGCAACCTGTCCGAGCAGGACCTGCTGGCGATAAATCAGGCATTAACCGAGTAATCCCTGCTAAGGTTCACCGCCCTGGCGGTGAACCTCCTACCAGTTTGGCCTTTTCTGGCCGGTTTTTTCCGTTACAATAGCCCCATTATTTTCTGATGAGACAGCCGCTGTGGTTAATGCTCCCCGTTTTAGCTGGCGTTTTTTACTGCCAAAATACTGGTTATTATGGCTGGGTGTCGGCCTGATGTGGCTGATAAGCTGGCTGCCTTACCGGTTATTAATGCTGATGGGAACGGGGGTCGGTGCACTGCTGTATAAACTTATGTCCTCCCGGCGTAACGTCGCGGCCCGCAATATTGCCCTGTGTTTTCCTGATATGCCGGCAGCACAGCAACAGGCGCTGCTTAAAGCGAATTTTGCCGAATCAGGTAAAGCCTTGTTTGAAACACTTATTGGCTGGTGGTGGCCAAACTGGCGGGTGCGTAAACTGGCCCATTTTCAGGGCTACCATCATATTGAAGCAGCGTTAGCAGAAGGCAAAGGCGTACTGCTGCTGGCGGGGCATTTCCTGCATCTGGAAGCTGCCTGCCGGGTATTTGGTTTAACCCACCCCAGCGTTGGCTTTTACCGGCCCCACAACAACCCGTTAATGGATTACCTGCAATACCATGGCCGCAACCGTGCCAATAAATATATGGTAGGTAAACGCGATGTGAAAGGATTAATTCAGGCCCTGAACCAGCAGGAGGTATGTTTTTACCTGCCGGATCAGGACTATGGCCGCAACCGCGCCGAATTTGTGCCGTTTTTTGCTGTGGCAGAAACCGCTACCACCACCGGTACCCTGTTGTTTGCCAATGCTGCCAACTGTGTGGTGATCCCGGTCTATACTTATCGTTTACCGGGTTATCAGGGCTATCAAATTGAAGTGCTGCCGCCACTGGCTGATTTCCCCAGCGGCGATGATAAAACCGATGTCACCCGGGTGAATCAATGGGTTGAGCAGGCAGTACTGAACCATCCGGAGCAATACATGTGGTTACACCGTCGTTTTAAAACCCGGCCATCGCCGGACGACCCGTCGTTGTATAAGCCGGCAATTGCCGCCAGCAGTGGCCGGGGGCAATAGTAATGGGGTTCTGGATACGTACGCTGATTATTCTGGGGGTGCTGGCAGGTGGCGGTTATTTGCTGCTGACCAAAGCAGATATGATTTTTAAACAGGAAACGGTTAATACCGCAGCGCGCGGTTTCAGTGAGTTTTACGCCAAAATTCGTGGTAATCAGGCTGGTGGTAACGATCAGAGTGACTATCATATTGCGCTACCCGATACCAGTGGCCAGTTAAGCCGCAACCTGGCCCAGCGCGGTCGTGAAGTGTTGCCAGCTGCCGCAGATTGGCAGGGTTTAGTCACTGACCGCCGATTCCGCGCCGGTGAAAGCCTGAAAACCACCCTGAGTAACTATGCCCGCAGCGAAGGCATAGAATTATACTGGACGTTGCCGCGCGATTATGTGGTAAAACAATATTTTCAAACCGACACCACCTTGCTTGGCACCGTGCAAAATATTGGTAAAGCCATTGCTCCTGACTTTGCCGAGCCGGTACTAACCTATTTTTGCCCGAACGAACGGGCGGCCGTTATTACCGACCGCCTTACCCCTTATCTGAAGCAACACTGTAAGCCGATCAGCAGCAGTTAATCTTGCTGGTAATCTTGCTGGCTAACCGTAAATAACTGCTGCCAGATCTGCTCTACTGTAGCACGCGCAGCTGCCAGACGGCTTTCAGTTGGCACTCTGGCCGGCGCCAGAGTCAGACGATGGCCCCAGCCCCGCAGTAACTGATAAGCTTGTTGCAATTCAGTGACCTGCTGCACCTCAAGTAACCCGGCGTCACCGGCCGCCTCCAGGATCCGCATATTGTCACTGAACCGGTATAATGCCGGGTGGGCTTTGCCATGTGCCAGCACCAGATACTGGCTGATAAACTCCAGATCAACAATGCCCCCGGTGCTGTGTTTAACATCATCGTCGGCACTGCCATGGTGATTACGCAGCTTCTGGCGCATGGTAATAACATCATGCCGTAACTGGTCCGGGTCGCGTTTAAGCCTGATAATATCGGCGCGAATTTTATTAAAACGGCCTGTCATCTGCTCAGAGCCGATAACCAGTCTGGCCCTGACCAGCGCCTGATGTTCCCAGGTCCAGGCTTCATCCCGCAAATACTGGAAATACGTATCGATATGAATCGCCAGCAAGCCTGAGTTACCGGAAGGACGCAGCCGGGTGTCAATATCGTACAGCACGCCGCTGTTGGTACGGGTGGTGGCCAGATGCAACACCCGCTGGGCTAATTTCAGATAAAACTGGCGCGAATCTATTGCCTTGTCGCCACTGGTACTGGCCAGACTGTCGCAGTTATGGACAAATACCAGATCAAGATCAGAGCCATAACCCAGCTCCAGACCGCCCATTTTGCCATAGGCAATCACAGCAAAGCCGCGATCCGTATCGCTGGCACCTACCGGCAGGCCGTAACGCGCGGTCATCTGTTGCCATGCCACCGTGACCACCTGCTCCATGACCACTTCTGCCAACCAGGTCAAATGATCACTGACCTGCAGCAACGGCAAGGCGCCACTGATATCGGCTGCCGCAATCCGCAATTGCTGCGCCTGTTTATACTGACGGAATGTTTCCATCAGCAGTTCCAGATCATCATCCGGCACCCGCAGTAAATACTGGCGTAACCGGTCCTGATAATCGGCTTTATCGGCCACCCGGTATAACTGCTCGGGGTCAATCAGCTCATCGAGTAACATCGGATAGCGGGCCAGTTGCTCCGCCAGCCAACCGCTTTGGGTACATAACAGCACCAGTTGTTGCAATGCTGCCGGATTTTCAAATAATAATTCCAGATATGCGGTACGGGTCATAATTTGCCGGAACACGCCAAGCACCCGGCCCAACACTAAACTTTCCGCCTGTTCGGTTTGCAGCAAATGCAATAATATCGGCATCAGCTTGCTTAAAAAATCATGGCCCCGCGGGCCGACGCTGCGTTTCTGACAATCCTGGCGAAACGCCTGCAAATGTTCAATCATCTCAATTGCAGCGTCTGAGTCGAGCCAGTCCAGCTGCTCTGCCAGCTCTGTTGCCGGCAACTGACTGCCCCATAGCAAACGGCCCAACCCTAATTCTTGCTGCTCTGGGGTATCTTCATTGTCAATAACCAGTTTAAATTGCTGATGCACCCTGGCCATGGCGTCTGCCACCTGTTGCTGCAAATCTGGCCAGGCAGCGATGTTCAGACAAGCCAGCAGTTGTGCCCGGCCACTCTGATCTGCGGGCAGAGTCTGGGTTTGTTTGTCGTCAATCCCCTGCAGCGCCTGTTCCACCCGGCGCAGAAATAAATAATCAGCTTTTAACTCTGCGGCCTGGCTGGCTGTTAACATCTCATGCTGCACCAGGCCATCCAGCGCCACCAGCAGGCTTTGCTGCTGTAATTGCGGGATACGGCCACCGCGGATTAATTGCAGGGTTTGCACCACAAATTCCACTTCGCGAATACCACCGGCACCAAGCTTAATATTGTCGACCCGATTACGCCGCCGGTTTTCTTGCTCGATCAGCTGCTTCATCCGCCGCAGTGACTCAATTGCTGAAAAATCGATATAGCGCCGGTAAATAAAAGGTTTCAATAATTTTTGCAGTTCTGGCGCATGCTGTGAGTCAGGATTAAGCACTCTGGCTTTGAGCAGCGCATAACGCTCCCAATCGCGGCCCTGCTCCTGGTAATAATCTTCCAGTGCAGCGAAGCTGAGCACCAAAGGGCCACTGTCACCAAAGGGCCGCAGTCGCATATCAACCCGGTAGACAAAGCCGTCAGCTGTCGCCTGATGTAATGCCGCAATCAGTTTCTGGCCGACTTTAGTAAAGAATTGCTGATGCTCAAGAGATTTTCGACCGCCCTGGGTTTCACCATGCCCTGGATAGGTAAAAATAAGATCAATATCAGAGGAAAAGTTAAGCTCTTTGCCCCCCAGTTTACCCATCCCCAGGATCAGCATCGGCATCGCCATATCGTGCTCGTCGAACGGTGTGCCATTATGTTGCTGTTGCAGCTGATATGCCCAGCGGTAGGCACTGTTAATCAGGCAGTCTGCCAGACTGGATACTCTGGCCAGCCCCTGCTCAATAGTTTGCAACTGATAAATATCGGCTGTAAGCAACATAGCCAGTGCCCGGTTGCGGTAACGCCGTAACCGGCTGAATACTGCCGCTTCATCGGTTAAATCAAATGAGGTAAGCGGGTCCTGCCAGCTCTGTCCCAGCTGTTGGACCAGGGCGTCCTTATCCAGCAGCACAGCTGCTAATTCCGGCTGGCGGCTTAAGGTACGACCTAAAAACAAACTGGCTTTTAACAATCTGATAAGTTGCTGTTGCTCGCTGACAGCCAGCTCAGGGCCATTGAGCTGATTAAAGGCTTCCTGCCAGTAATTGCCGGGCTGATTCATAATTTCTCCTGGCCCGTTACCACACCGCTTTGCTGTAACAACAAGACAGTGAGTGCCAGCAAAAAACTATTGTAGAGCGGTTGCGAAAATACCACCACACCTTGCTGTAACTGGCCAGCTAACGCCTCTGCCTGAGCGCTGTAGCTTTTATATTGCAAAGCTGTCAGCTCGTCACTCAGGCCCTGCAGATAGCGACTGGCCTGCTTAAGCAACGGCAATTGTTGTGATGCCTCAGACTCAGCGGCAAGTCGGCGATAATATAAAGCTTCAACCGTTTGCAGCGCGCTCAGATTAGCAATAAGCCCTTGCGGCTCGGCCAGCGGCATAGTCAGTTGCTGGATATCTGCCAGCAGATAACCCCGTGCAGCCTTACTAAGCCAGCCGGTGCGCAGCGGCAGTTTATTGATTAACTGTTCAGCGACCCGAAATAGTGGATTGATACTGCCACTTAGCAGCTCCAGTTCCAGCTCGGCAATTAATTCTGTTTTTTTGCCGGCGATAACTTCACCACAGTCGTACACCACGTCCAGTACGCTGTCCTCACAGGCAAGCTGCCAGCTATGGCGAATAAAGTCAGTGCGGAATATCTCAGTTAACTGCTGTTGCAATGCCTGAACATCAGTATCAGCAGGCCAGATCTCAGCAGGGAAGGCCGTTAACTCCGGCACGATATCAGCAGCCGGTAAGTTGAATTCCGGCCTGGCTTGTAAGGCACCATGTTGCTGGCCTGCCAGTTTAATAGTTTGTTCAAATCGGCCATTTTTCAGCCGGGTACGTAACCCCATATTATGGCGTCGGAACCAGTTGTCCGGCGTATCGTAATAAGCGTTCAGCAGGGCTGCCGGACCATTGTCTGTGATTGTACCACTGGCGGCTAACAGCACAGGCAGCGGATGGCTGTCTGCCGGCGCTAATAAAAACTTTAATTCCAGCTCTATACTCATATCAGGCTATCCTCTGTAACAGGCTGCGGCGAGCCCGGCCAACTTTTACACTTGTCAAGTTGCTGACAACTCCCTATCATCCGGAGTACTGTGTTAACCCCTGTACCAGCGTAACCGTTGCTTAGATTGAATTAGGATACCTATGTTTAGCTTATTTCGCAGCTTTGTTTCCCGGAAATTTTTCCTGCCATTATTTATTATGACATTGAGCTTGCCGCTAATGGCCCAGCAATCAGCGGAAGAAAAACCGGCTTTTATCAGTGATGCGCTGTTTGTTTATCTGCATTCAGGTCCGGGTAATCAGTACCGGATTGTCGGTACCATTAATGCCGGTCAGGACGTGACCTTTATCAGTGAAGACAATGACTATGCGCAAATCAGGTATGATGGTGATAAAACCGGTTGGTTACCGAAGGAATATATCAGCTATACCCCCGGTCTGGTCACTCAGCTGGATACCCTGACTGAGCGCGTTGAAAACCAGCAGACGCAGCTGCAACAACTCGAAGAGGAACGTAATAACCTAACCAGCCAGCTTAACAGCGCTATTGCTGAGCGTGAAAACGCGCAGGAACAGTTAGCTCAGGCAAACCGCTCGTACGAACAACTGAAAACCCAGCTGGAAGCAACCCAAACCAGTATCTGGCAAAACCCGATGGTAATTGGTTCTGCCATCTTATTAATCGGCCTGATTTTCGGCCTGGTATTACCGGCGTTGTGGCCTAAGCGTCGCGATAGCGAGCGCTGGATGTAACCCACTCTACCCCAGGCTGTCGTTGGCTTTCAGCGGCAGCCCGGTATCACGTTTTACCTGCTCTATCACCACGTAAGTATGATTTTTAACAACCCCGGGCAGATCAACAATTTGCTCCAGAATAATCCGGTAGGCATCCATATTCGGCAAGCGCAATTTTAACAGGTAGTCGAAGCCGCCCGCGACCATATGACACTCGACCACATGCGGCACTTTTAATACCTCATCTTTAAACCGATCAAACACCGCACTGGTGGTATTATCCAGGGTAATTTCAATAAAAACCGTGGTACCAAAACCCAGCATAGTGGCGTTTAACCGCGCACCATAGCCTTCGATATAGCCATTTTTTTCCAGCCGTTTAACCCGGTCAATACAAGGGCTGGCACTCAGGTTAACCTTCTTTGCCAGATCAACATTGGCTATCCGCCCTTCTTTTTGCAGGGTATCGAGAATATTCAGGTCAATCCGATCCAGGTTTTTGGGTTTTAACGGTAAGGTCATGGTTTCAGCTGTCAGGCTAAGGAGCTAATAGCACGATTATATACCGATAATTACTAAAAATAACCAGTCTGGTCAGTCAGCGGCCGATAACAAACAAAAACAACAAATTTGTTAGCTTTTGCTATGCTTAGCATAAATTAAATAACGAAATGCTGAACTGCTCCGCTTAACCGCAGGAACCCGGCTTTTAATCGACTCGTTAACGTCAGGTTAAGTGGTGTAACGTATAATCAGTTTACATTTTTTTGGCATAGGTTAAAGCTGGCAATTGGATGGCATATCAAAAAGTCTCTGTCACTGAGCTGCAACCTGGCAGCTATGTTGTTGAAGTTGTAGAACAACGCGGTGATATTATCGTTAAGCATGCCGGCTGGGTTCGCAGCCAGCAAGCTATTGCCCAATTGCAGGCCAAAGGGGTGCAGACTGTGCTTGTCGACCCTGCCAGATTTTTGCCCGGCGAAGAACCTGTACCAACGCCGGCTCCGGAAAAAACCGCCCCGGTAGCCACCGAGCCGGAGACCACCCCGGCCCGCCATTTATTCGCAGATGAATGGCCCCGCGCCGAAAAAGCCTTATTACAAAGCCAACGGGTGCAGCAGTTAGTATTAGAGGCAACCCGAAGTCAGCAACCCATTGATTTAATGCTGGTGCATGAAGTCAGCGCCGGCTTGTCTGACTCGGTCAGCCGCAACCAGGATGTGTTGCTGTGTTTAACCCGGATCGCAGAGCAAAGCGACAGCCTGTTACAGCACAGTGTTAACTGCGCGGTTTACATCGCAGCCTTCGCCAAATTTATCAATCTGCCAAGCGATCGAAGCAAAACATTAATCACTGCGGCCTTGCTGCATGATGTCGGTAAAGCATTAAAGCCGGAGCTAATGAATCAGGCAGATCATGCCGCCATCGGCACCAGCCTGGCGGCACTGCAGCGCAATAAAGATTTAGCCGGTCAGGTATCGCTGTGGATTAGTCAGCACTGTGCCTTGCTTGATGGCAGTGGCTCACCACCGATTAAAGGTAACCAGATAGCTAAAGGCAGTCAGATGCTGGCTATTGTTAATCAGTATGAAAAACTGACTAATCCGGCCAACAGCAACCAGAGCCCGGTTGCAGCGTCACGCTATTTACTTAGCCTGACACCATTACAACTGGATGCTGAACTATTACAGTTGTTTATTAAATGCATCGGCGTATACCCGCCAGGCACGGTAGTAAAGCTTACTACCGGCAAGTTGGCGCTGGTGCTCGAAAATAACCCGAAAAAGCCGACTCAGCCCAAAGTAAAGTTGTTTTACCATAGCGTGCACCAGCACCACATTGTTCCTAAAGTGATGGACTTATCACGCCAGCAGGAAGAACATATTGAAGGCTGTGTCGATTTGAAAAAATACGGGCTCGATGTCCGTAACTATTTATAGTCAGTCAGTGCTGGCACACTAAATAATTCATTACCCATCTTCAGCAAGACAAAATGCGGAGTAATTTCAGATAACTGAATATCCGCGGTCACCCACTGCCCTTCCTGCAGGCTTTTACCATTAACTTTAATCCAGCGCTGGGTACTCTGGGTAGCGTAGACATGAGCCTCAAATCTCAACGGCGGTATCTGTTGTTGCAATGCCGGTGCTAACTCACTGATATCCTGCGCCGGGGCACTGTTACCCCTGGCCATAGACCTTGACTGACGATTATCCACGTCACTGGCTGCCATGGCCGAGGCAAAGCGCTGACGTAACTCATCAGATACTTCAACCTCTGGCAGCGCTGCCAGCTCCGCTTGTCTGCTTATCTGGGCTGATTGCTGTTCTGCAGTGGGTGCAGTAACGCTGACCACTTTCGGTTCAGCTGTAAATTGCTCCTGCACCGGTTGCTGAGGCTGGGCTGCGGCATCAGGTTCAGCACTCTGCAGGGCAGCGGCAATGCTGGTGCTGTCGGCAAGATCGGGTTGTGCTGGCGGGCTGACAGTAACCGCAACCTCAGCATTGGCTACCTGTGTATGTTGCCACCAGCTGGCAAGCGCAACGCCCAGTAACACGGCCAGACAAAACCCCAGCAGCAATGCCAGATTGCGCCAGCCATTTGTAGCAGATGCAGTAGTGGCTGCTGTCGTCGGCTCGACCTGTTGTTTCAGTGCATCCATTAAAATTGACACTATTAACCTCTTAGCCTTTTAACGTCTCAACCGTTAAATACGGGCATTAAAACCATCGCCAGTAAAAATCCGACAACTATACCAGTGCCGGCCAGTAACGGCCAGAACCAGCCAGGTAATACTACGCGGGCATTAGCCGCAGCGCCGACGGCGTTAAGTGGCAATACCTCGCCCGCGGCGCGCTGTACCTGCGCCACCTCTACCATCGGTTTTTGCTGGCTGTAGGCTGCCAGCATGGCCCGATCAGCCAGTAAATTCAGCAAGCGCGGAATACCGCCACTTTGCTGATAAAGTGCGGTTACTGCTTTTGGACTGAACACCGGCCGGCTGCAGCCTGCGACCTGCAGCCGGTATTTTAAGTAATGCTGTACTTCGTTTAAATCCAGCGGCAGTAAATGATAGCGGGCTGTTATTCGCTGCGCTAACTGGCGTAAGTCATTTCGTTGCAGTAATTGCTGTAATTCCGGCTGGCCAATTAATATAACCTGCAGCAATTTTTTGGTATTGGTCTCAAGGTTGGTTAACAGCCGTAACTGCTCCAGTACTGCCGGCTGCAAATGCTGGGCTTCATCAATAATTAAAATGGTTTTCCTGCCCGCCTGATGGTTCTTTTGCAAGCGCTGGGTAATTTTATCACCCAGCAGCTTTAAACTGGCATCGGCTTTTTTATAGCGGATTTTCAGTTCATCGCAAATGGCTGCCAGCAACTCCAGCTCAGACAATGTCGGGTTCAGGATAAAAGCGACATCGGTATCGGTGTCCAGTTCCTGCAACAATGAACGCGATACCGTGGTTTTACCGGTGCCGACTTCACCGGTAAGCAACACAAAGCCACCGGCATCGCCCAGGCCATAACGTAAATGGGCCAATGCTTCAGTATGCCGGGCGCCCAGATACATAAAATCCGGGTTAGGGGCGATGGAAAAAGGTGGGCTGGTTAAACCGAAAAAACCGGTATACATCAAAGCATCCTGGGTTAATAGCGCTGCAAAATTGGCTGACGGCGCTATAATGGCAAAAAATAAGCAATCAGGAAAGCATGTGCAGATATATCTTGTTGGTGGTGCTGTGCGGGATGAACTTCTCGGCTATCCGTTTGATGAACGGGACTGGGTCGTCGTTGGTGCCACCCCGGAACAAATGCTGGCCGCAGGCTATCAGCAGGTGGGAAAAGATTTCCCGGTTTTCTTACACCCGAAAACCAAAGAAGAACATGCCCTGGCCCGCACCGAACGCAAAAACGGTAAGGGCTACACCGGCTTTAGCGTGTACGCCGCACCCGATGTTACTCTGGAGCAGGATTTACAGCGTCGCGATCTGACCATTAACGCCATTGCCCGGGACAGCGATGGTAAGTTAATTGACCCTTTTGGTGGTCAGGCCGATATAGAGCGGAAAATTCTGCGCCATGTCTCCGACGCTTTTGCCGAAGATCCGCTGCGGGTGCTGCGGGTTGCCCGCTTTTATGCCCGTTATGCCCATCTGGGTTTTAGTGTGGCTGGCGAGACACTGACGCTGATGCGCCAGCTAAGTAGCAGTGGTGAGCTGACAACCTTAAGTCCGGAGCGGGTATGGCAGGAAACCGCCAAAGCATTAAGCTGTCAGCGCCCGGCCGCTTATTTTCAGTTACTGTATAATTGTGGCGCACTGAAAACCCTTATGCCTGAGCTGGCAGCATTATGGGGCGTACCGCAACCACAGAAATGGCATCCGGAAATTGACACCGGGCTACACACGCTGCTGGTGCTGGAGCAGGCAGCGGCTTTGTCAGATAAGTTAACTATTCGCTTTGCGTCACTGGTACATGATTTAGGTAAAGGTGTGACTCCAGCAGAAGTGCTGCCGGCACATCATGGTCATGAATATACCGGTCTTACTCTAATTGAGCAGTTGTGCCAGCGGCTGCGGGTACCCAATGATTGTAAAGAACTGGCGCTAAAGGTATGTGAGTATCATCAACTGGTACATAAAGCCCGCGAATTAAAACCGGCTACCGTGTTAAAGCTGTTTAATGGCGTTGATGTCTGGCGTAAACCTCAGCAACTGAGCGATGTACTGCTGTGCTGTACAGCCGATTTACGTGGCCGCACCGGCTTTGAACAGGCCGACTATCCGCAAGCGGCTTACCTGCAACAGCTGGTAAAGGCCGCCTCAGCTGTTGATGTGGCCGCGATAGTCGCCAGTGGCTTACAGGGACCAGCCATCGGCGCGGCTATCCAGCGCGCGCGACTGGCTGCTATCACTGAGGCAAAGCGGGCCTGGCAGGATGCTTAAACTAAGTGCCAGCTTAAACCGCATACCAGCTTAAAAAGATAATTAACCCTACACCTAATAACAGCCGGTAAATAACAAAGGGCAGCATGCCCATCCGGCTGATTATCTTCAAAAAGAAATGAATACACACTAAGGCGCTGATAAAAGCCAGGCCTGTACCCAGGAAAATGGCATTTAAGTCAAAGCGGCCTGGTTCAGCCAGCAACTTGCTGGCCTGATAACCGCCACTTAGGGTAATAATCGGAATAGAAAGCAAAAAAGAAAAGCGGGCAGCACTGACTTTATCCAGCCCCAGCAGCATTGCGGCTGTCATGGTAATGCCCGAACGCGAGGTGCCGGGAATTAACGAGATGGCCTGCGCCACCCCGATAAATAACGCCTGGCGCCAGTTTAACTGTTCCATATTTTGATTTTGCTTCGCTGTGGCATCAGCCCACCATAACGCTAAACCGAAAATAATAGTGGTGGCAGCCAGTACCCAGGGCGAACGCAAATAGCTTTCAATATAATCGGCTGCCAGTAAACCAGCCAGGCCGGCCGGGATAGTCGCCAGAATAACCCACCAGGCCAGTTTGCTGTCGGTACTATGGCGCCCGCCGAGGCTTTGCAGCCAGCCAACAAATAACCGGCTGATATCCTGGCGGAAATACAACATTACCGCCAGCAAGGTGCCAACATGTACCGCCACATCAAAAGCAATACCCTGATCCTGCCAGCCGAAAATGGCTGACGGTAATATAAGGTGCGCTGAAGAAGAAATAGGCAGAAACTCTGTTAAACCCTGCAGGATGGCTAAAATAATAACTTCCACTGTACTCAATTACATTCACTCCAGTTAAACGGCACAGGCCAGATTTTTTGTTTATTTTTGGGGTATGCCTGCCACATTTCGGCATAACTCAGTTTGGTCAGCGGATGCAGGGCGTTGGGGGCAAGCTCAGCCATTGGCCATAACACAAAGGCATTTTCAGTAATTTCACCGCGTGGCAGCACTATCGGCTGCTGACAGCAAACCTGATCGTAAGTCAGTAAATCTAAATCAAGGGTACGACCACAAAATTTCTCAGCGCCGCGAATACGGCCATGGCTGTCTTCAATTTGTTTCAGCACCTGCACGCAGTCGGCAATTGGTAATTCAGTATCAGTGGCGGCCACCAGATTATAAAAGGCATCACCATTAAAGCCGACAGCCTCGCTCTCATACACCGAAGAAAGTTGCACCTCGCCAAAATAATGTTTAAGCGACAATACCCCGGCCTGAATATAGTGATCACGATCGGTGTTGCTGCCAATACTGATAAAAATACGAGCCATCAGGCATAGTCCTTCGGCGGCGTTACCAGCGGAGCCGTTCTTACAATATGCACGCCGACTGTTTGCGCCTGCGCAACGGCACCGGGTTTACTGACCGTCACTTCTACCTTGCTGGTAGCAAACTCGGTTAGCAACATAGCAGCAACTTTTTCAGCAACGGTTTCAATCAGCTCAATCGGCTCGGCAGTGATCAGCGCCGTAACTTTCTCGGCTATCACGGCGTAATCCAGGGTCAGGCTGATGTCGTCTCTGGCCGCTGCATTGCGCTGGTCTGCTGTCAGGGTTAAATCAAGTAACAGCCGCTGCTGAATGGATTTCTCCCAGTCGTACACCCCGATAATGGTATCGACTTGTAGCTGTTTTATAAAAACTATGTCCATTCAGTTAAATCCGGATTGCGTTATTTTTCGTTTCAGGTAGGCTGGTCGGATAGGTAAAACGCCACCAAGCCTTTATCCTGCTGCCGTGCAGCGAGCTGCAATCTTATCGTAAAAACTGGTGCTGAGGAACCGTCGAAATGACCCTGCTGATTGTTATTATGATGTTTACCGCCTATTTACTGGGCTCGGTGTCATCAGCAGTGCTGGTTTGTCAGTTATTTCGCCTGCCCGACCCGCGTTTTCATGGTTCAGGCAACCCCGGTGCCACTAACGTATTACGCCTCGGCGGCCCTTTGCCTGCAGTGCTGGTATTACTGTTCGATATTTTAAAAGGCACCATTCCGGTTTGGGGCTCGTATTTTTTGCAAATTGAACCGCTGTGGCTGGGCGCAATCGCCATTTGTGCCTGCTTAGGCCACATTTACCCGGTATTTTTTGGTTTTAAAGGCGGTAAAGCCGTGGCTACTGCGTTTGGCGCCATGATGCCAATTGGCCTTGATCTGGCCGGCTTACTGATTGCCAGCTGGGTGTTACTGGTAGCAGTAAGCGGCTATTCGTCGTTAGCGGCCATTTTAACCGTAGCACTGGCACCGCTGTTTACCTGGTGGATAAAACCGTTATATACCGTGCCGGTTATTATGCTAAGCATTCTGATTATTGCCCGCCACCGCCAGAATATTGTCCGGCTGTATCAGGGTAAAGAAAGTAAAGTATGGGATAAGTCGAAACGTATTCGCGAGTAATTTTAAGTCGTCCTGCACAAACCTATTAAAGCAAGGTTGGAATCCGGCTTAATCATCAGGGCTTCCGGTTGCAACTCCCGCCTTGGCTCGCCACAGCAACTCGCTCGCGCTGACGCACTCACTCAGACACTCTGTGGCGCCCAAATCGGGATTCCAACCTTCAGCTCTAAAAGCGCTTCTCTTTAAACCGGCGCTAAATCTTGCATGGGCCAGCGTGGTGTTACGCCAATAGTCAGGTCTTGCTGCTGACCGGCCTGTAACCGCTGATAGCCGGCATAGGCAATCATGGCGCCGTTGTCGGTACAAAACTCTTTGCGCGGGTAATACACCTCTCCGCCGCGTTGCTTTAATAGCACCGCCAGTTGCTCGCGCAGCGACAGGTTCGCACTGACCCCACCGGCAATAACCAGCCGCTGATAACCGGTTTGCTCCAGCGCCCGCTCACATTTAATCACTAAGGTATCGACCACGGCCTGCTGAAACGATGCCGCAATATCAGCCTGCACCTGCTCACTGTTGCCTTCTTTGGCAATCACGTTAGCCGCAGAGGTTTTCAGGCCGCTAAAGCTGAAATCCAGCCCGGGCCGGTCGGTCATTGGCCGCGGAAACTTATATTTTTTACTATCACCTTGCAGCGCCAGCTTCGCCAGCAGCGGACCACCTGGGTAATCAAGCCCCATTAACTTGGCCGTTTTATCAAAAGCCTCGCCGGCCGCATCATCAATTGATTCACCGAGCAACTGATAACGCCCTATGCCCTCTACCCCCACCAGCTGAGTATGGCCACCGGAAACTAACAGCGCTAAAAACGGAAAAGGTGGCGGGTTTTCTTCCAGCATCGGTGCTAATAAATGACCTTCCATATGGTGTACGGCTAAAGCCGGCTTTTGCCAGGCGTAGGCCAGGCTGCGACCAATAGTGGCGCCGACCAGCAAAGCGCCAGCTAAACCGGGACCGGCGGTGTAGGCGACACCATCAATATCACTGGGATTAAGGCCGGCCTGCTGGATTGCCTGCTTAACTAACGGCAGGGTTTTTTTAACATGATCGCGTGACGCCAGTTCAGGCACCACACCGCCATAATCGGCATGCAGCGGGATCTGACTGTACAATACATGGCTTAACAAACCCTTTTCGCCATCGTAAACTGCAATAGCGGTTTCATCGCAGGATGTTTCTATACCTAATACGCGCATCGCCTTCCCGGAAATCGTGTTAAATAATCAGCAAATTAGTAGGATCTGGCCGGCAACTTCAGGTACACTTGCCGACCTTTAACGCGCGCATTGTAACGACTTCACCCTGTCAGAGCCAGAAGATCTGATTAAAGATCACTTATTCGCTTTACATTGGTGGGGGTTTTTGCGTAAAATGCCGCACCATTTTTAATCGTAATTGGTTACTGATAACCAAGTTTGACCGAGGTGAGAATTTAATGCCTGTTGTTAAAGTAAAAGAAAACGAACCCTTTGACGTAGCATTACGTCGTTTTAAGCGCTCTTGTGAAAAAGCTGGCGTACTAGCTGATGTACGCGCTAAAGAATTTTACGAGAAGCCTACCTGGGTTCGTAAGCGCAAGAAAGCAGCAGCGGTAAAACGCCACGCTAAAAAGCTTTCTCGCGAGAATGCACGTCGGATCCGCCTGTACTAAGTTACAGACAACCGGCGTAAACCTGCCAAACCGCACTATAGCGGTTCTAAGCAGCAGGTTCGCAATCAGGCGCAAGGCCGATATCTGCACACCGTGTTCATTGAGCACGGTTTGTCTTTTTCTGGAAACCATATAAAGGACAGCAGTGGCAGGACAAATACCCCGTCAGTTTATTGATGATCTGCTCGCCAGAACAGATATCGTCGAACTGATAGACCAACGTGTACCGCTAAAAAAAGCAGGTAGTAAAAACTACGCTGCCTGTTGCCCGTTTCATAACGAAAAAAGCCCATCCTTTACTGTCAGCCCCGATAAGCAGTTTTATCACTGCTTCGGTTGTGGTGCCCATGGCAATGCCATCAGCTTTATGATGGAGTTTGAACAGCTGGAATTTGTCGAAGCTATTGAAGAGCTTGCCAAGCAGTTGCATATGGAAGTACCACGTGAACAAGGTAAAGGCCCGGCACGGCCAGCAGCGCAGGCCGACGATTACAGTCTGATGCAGCAGGCGGCAGATTATTACCAGCAGCAGCTGCAGCAGCATACCAATGGCCCGACAGTGCAGCAGTATTTGCAACGTCGTGGCTTATCGCCGCAAACCATCAGTGATTTTCAACTGGGCTATGCCCCCGATGGCTGGGACGGGGTATTAAAGCAGTTAAGTAGTGGTAAACCCAGAGCCGTGCGCGAGCAGCTGATTGAGCTGAAGCTCGTTAATCGCAACGATAATGGCCGGGAATACGATTTTTTCCGCGACCGGCTGATGTTTCCTATTCATGATAAGCGCGGCCGGGTGATTGCCTTTGGTGGCCGCATTTTAAACGATGGCCAGCCGAAATACCTGAATTCACCGGAAACCAGGCTGTTTCATAAAGGCCGCGAGCTGTACGGTCTGTATCAGGTGCGCCAGCAACCCGGCCGTTTAAAACAGTTGCTGGTGGTTGAAGGCTACATGGATGTCGTGGCGCTGGCCGAGCATGATATTCGCTTTGCGGTGGCATGCCTTGGCACCGCCACCACATCAGAACAAATGCATACCTTGTTCCGATACAGCCCGAAAGTTATTTGCTGTTACGACGGCGACCGCGCCGGTCGCGATGCGGCCTGGCGGGCTTTACAAAATGCCCTGCCGCAGTTAAAAGATGGCGTCGAGCTTAATTTTGTGTTTTTGCCTGACGGCGAAGACCCGGATTCGTTAGTCCAAAAAGAAGGCAAAGCCGCTTTTATGGCCCGGCTAGAGCAGGCCCTGCCGCTAAGCCAGTACTTGTTTGAGCATTTATTGCAAGAGTTTGATGCCAATACTGACGGCGGCAAGTCAGCATTAATGGCCAGAGGCAGTGAACTGATTAAGCAAATTCCCAGTAGCTTTTATCAGGAAACCCTGCAGCAGAAACTGGACAATTTGCTGGGCAGATCAAGTGAGCGATTGAAGCCGGCAGCTAACCGGCCTCAGGCAAGGCCAGCACCTGCCAGCATTAAAATGACGCCGATGCGCCGGGCCATTGCCCTGTTGCTGCAAACGCCGGAACTGGTTAATGTTATGCCCTACGCGCCTGAATTAGCCAGTGCCGAAATACCCGGTATTAGTTTGTTACTGGCCATACAACAGCATTTACTGGCTAAGCCGGGGCTTACCACGGCGCAATTGCTGGAATACTGGCGGGATCTGCCTGAGCATGCCATCCTGTTAAAGTTGGCAGCCTGGCAACATCAGATAGAACCCGAGCAGCTGTCAGCCGAATTTCTGGATACGTTCCACTCGATTGAAGATCAATACCTGCAGCAACGACTGGAAGCACTGGAACGAAAAGATAAACTAAAACAGCTGACCCAGGCCGAACAACATGAATATGTGCTGTTGCTAAAAGCACTGAAAAGCAAAAAACCGCGAACAGCAAGCTAACTCCGACTGGCTAGAAAAGCTTCGGTTTGTTATAATCGCTAGTTCGCATTTTTATATTAATCAACATTGGTGGAAGATAAGTCTCTATGGAGCAAAGTCCTCAGTCGCAGTTAAAACTCCTGATCATTAAGGGTAAAGAGCAAGGGTATCTTACTTTTGCCGAAGTTAACGATCACCTTCCACAAGACATTATCGACTCTGATCAAATCGAAGATATTATTCGAATGATCAATGATATGGGCATTCAGGTGTTTGAAAACGCGCCTGATGCCGATGATTTGATAATGTCCGATGCCTCCACAGATGAAGACGCTGCAGAAGAAGCTGCCCAGGCGCTGGTCAGTGTCGACAAAGAACTCGGCCGCACGACCGATCCGGTCCGGATGTACATGCGGGAGATGGGCACCGTTGAGCTGTTAACCCGCGAAGGCGAAATTGACATCGCCAAACGGATTGAAGACGGCATTAACCAGGTGCAAACCTCGGTGGCAGAGTATCCGGAAGCGATTACCTACCTGCTGGAGCAATGGGACAAATTTGAAGCGGAAGAAATACGCTTAAGCGACATTGTTTCTGCCTTTATCGACCCGAATGAAATTGATGAAGCGCCGGTTATTGCCAGCCATATCGGTTCTGAAGTGCCAGCCGATAAGCAGGATGACGACAACGACGATAATGATGACGACGACAGTGATGACGATGCTGAAGCCGACACCGGCCCGGATCCGGAAGAAGCCCGGATAAAGTTTGGCGAACTGCGCGATCAATACGAAGTTACCCGTAACTCTATTGAAAAAAATGGTCGTGAGCATGCGACCACCAAAGCCGAGATTGAAAAATTAAGCGAAGTGTTCCGCTGTTTCCGCCTGGTTCCCAAGCAATTTGACCGCCTGGTTAAAAACATGCGGGAAATGATGGACCGGGTACGGATCCAGGAACGGCTGTTAATGAAGCATTGCGTTGAATACGCCAAAATGCCGAAGAAAACCTTCGTTAAAGCCTTTACCGGCCATGAAAATTCCACCGCCTGGATCGATGCCGAAATTAAAGCCGGCAAAGGTTATTCAGGACGTCTGGAAGAAATGCGCGAAGATTTGGTTCGCAGCGTTGAAAAACTGAAAAAAGTTGAAGAAGAAACCGGCTTAAGCATCTTTAAAATTAAAGATATTAACCGCCGGATGTCGATTGGCGAAGCGAAAGCCCGTCGTGCCAAGAAAGAAATGGTTGAGGCAAACTTACGACTGGTTATCTCTATTGCCAAAAAATACACCAATCGTGGCTTGCAGTTCCTTGATTTAATTCAGGAAGGCAATATCGGCCTGATGAAAGCGGTAGATAAATTCGAATACCGTCGCGGTTATAAGTTTTCAACCTATGCCACCTGGTGGATCCGCCAGGCCATTACCCGGTCTATTGCCGACCAGGCCCGGACTATCCGTATTCCGGTGCATATGATTGAAACCATCAACAAGCTGAACCGGATTTCCCGCCAGATGCTGCAGGAAATGGGGCGCGAGCCAACGCCGGAAGAATTGTCAGAGCGGATGCAAATGCCGGAAGACAAAATTCGTAAGGTGTTAAAAATAGCCAAAGAGCCGATTTCAATGGAAACCCCGATTGGCGATGATGAAGATTCGCATCTGGGCGACTTTATTGAAGATGCCGGCGGTGAATCACCGCTCGACTCGGCGACGATGGAAAGCCTGAAAAACGCTACCAATGAAGTGCTGGCTGGTTTAACCGCCCGCGAAGCTAAAGTACTGCGGATGCGCTTCGGTATTGATATGAATACCGACCACACCCTGGAAGAAGTCGGTAAGCAATTCGACGTAACCCGGGAGCGGATCCGGCAAATTGAAGCCAAGGCCCTGCGCAAGCTACGCCACCCTTCCCGTTCAGAAGTATTAAAAAGCTTCCTGGACGAGTAAAGCAGCTTTGCAGCACCATAATTAAGGGCGCCAGATGGCGCCTTTATTATTTAAACCGGTATAAAGCCTAAAAAAGCAGCAATTAACTGCACTTAGCCTAATAAGCCGGATGACAAAGCAGCTAAAAGTTTTTATACTGCCTGCCGCTTCATATTGCACAGCAATATAGCGACAGTGTGGCCCCATAGCTCAGTTGGTTAGAGCGCTCGACTCATAATCGATCGGTCGCTGGTTCGAGTCCAGCTGGGGCCACCATTTCAAGCTGCGCTTTCATGTTAACCCTCAGCGGACTATTCCCTCTTGTAACTAAAGTTACTACGCGTTCAACTCGCACAAAGCAATGCTTTGTTACTGCACTCGTTTCACCCAACTGGAGCCACCATTTCAAGCTACTTCCTGTCATGCCTCTGTCATCTGGTTTATCGTTAAACACAGTCATCATACCATTGGCTGCTGGCTTGCCCTTTTTAGACATTCCTTACTACCCTTAACGTTCAGCTGGATTTTTAACCGGAGATATTTTTTATATAACGCAACAAATGGGTAACCCTTATGAATACTAAGGACACCATGATTGAGCGCCATCTGAAAGGCAGGGATATTGACGATCCGAGAGTGATAATGGCCATGCAGGCGGTAGACCGCGCCCTGTTTGTGCCTGAAGAGCTACAATCATATACCTACGAAGACCACGCACTGCCGATTGGCAAATCCCAAACTATCAGCCAGCCTTATATTGTTGCTTACATGGCCCAGGCACTCGACATTAAACCCGATGATAAAGTGCTGGAAATTGGCACCGGCTGCGGCTATAACACCGCCGTGTTAGCTCAACTGGCCAACAAAGTATATTCGATCGAAATTATTGGTTGGCTGGCCGAACTGGCCAAAAACAACCTGCAGAAAATCGATAGCAGTAATATTGAAAGTCGCTATGGTGATGGTTATGACGGCTGGCCTGAGCATGCCCCTTTTGATGTGATTGAGCTGACTGCTGCACCGGCAGCCATTCCCGACAACCTGAAGAAGCAGCTGAAAATAGGCGGCAGGTTGCTGGCGCCGGTAGGCAAATTAACCCAGGAACTGGTATTGCTGGAACGGCTCAGTGAGCATGAATTTAAGGAAAGCACATTATTGATGGTGCGCTTTGTGCCGATGACCGGCAAAGTGGGCAACTAACGATGATGGACTCCGTCATTAACCAGGGAGATTAATGATGACAGATTCAATTATTAATACCATTGAGCAGTATAAACACGACTTCGATAATACTGACGATTTACGGCCGCTGCTGGAAGCCGTTAAAGACAAAAAAGTAGTGATGCTGGGCGAGGCTTCCCATGGTACTCACGAGTATTACAAGTGGCGGGCTAAAATTTCGAAAATACTATTAGAGGAATACGGTTTTGATTTTGTGGTGGTTGAAGGTGACTGGCCGCCCTGCTATGAGCTGAACAGGCACGTAAAACACTATGATGATGCCATTGCCGACACGGAGCAGGCGCTGAAGGAGTTTCAGCGCTGGCCCAGCTGGATGTGGGCGAACTGGGAAGTACATGAGTTTGCCAGCTGGCTGCGCAAGTTTAACCAGTCACAGGATGAAGATCAGCGCAAAGGTTTTTACGGTCTGGATGTTTACAGCCTGTGGGAGTCGATGGACGCCATTATGAATTACCTGCGCGATGCAGATCCCGATGCGTATGAAACTGCGAAAACCGCAATGCGCTGTTTTGAGCCTTATCGTGATGAAGATGGCCAGCGCTATGCTATTGCCACCCGCCTCGCCCCTGAAGGCTGTAGTGATGAAGTCAGTAACTTATTAACTAAAATACGCAGTAAAGCCCCTACTTATGACCATGATCGGGAAGACGCTTTTAGTGCCGAACAAAATGCCACCGTCAGTAAAAATGCTGAGCATTATTACCGGGCAATGGCCAACGGCAGTGAATCGACTTGGAACCTGCGTGACCAGCATATGATGGACACCCTTAACCGGCTGATGGCCTTTCACGGCAAGAATGCCAAGGGTATTGTCTGGGCGCACAATACCCATATTGGTGATGCTGCCTATACCGATATGGCAACTCAGGGGTTGCTTAATCTTGGCGAGCTGGGCCGCAAACACTATGGCAGCGAGCAGGTAGCTCTTGTCGGTTTTGGCAGTTATCAGGGCAAAGTACTGGCCGGCAGCGCCTGGGGCACCCCGGTTGAAAACATGGACCTGCCGCCCGCGCGGGAAGGCAGCTGGGAAGATATGTGTTATCAGGCCGGCAAGCAGTTCTTTTTACACTCTGCAGATTTGCAGTCGAACCCGGCACTGGCGCGGCGCATTGCCCATCGTGCGGTGGGGGTAGTGTACAACCCCCTGCATGAACGTTATGGTAACTATGTGCCGACGGTGATCCCGAAGCGCTACGACCATTTTGTATTTTTTGCTGACAGCCAGGGCCTGCACAATATCAATATCAAGGAAGATACGGCTAAAATCCCGGATACTTATCCGCACGGGCTTTAGCTAACTTATTTGCCAGGTTTGCGCTTCGGCGGCCTTACGGTTTGTTCACTCAACAGGCAGGCCAAGCGCAGTCCAGGCTTTCATACCACCTAATAAATTGCTCACATTCTGAAAACCCGATCGTAGCAGAATACTGACACCCAGTCCGGCCCGGTGTCCCACCCCGCAGGTCACTACCACAGGCTGCGATTTATCTAAAGGCAGTTCATTAAGCTTATCGGCCAGATAGCCAACGTAACAATGTACCGCACCGGGTATATGACCACTGTCAAATTCGTCAATCTCACGCACATCCAGCACTTGCGGCTTATTATCCATGTTATGTAACACCGCTGGAGTAATCGCGCCGCTATTTTCCACGTCCCGTCCGGCGTCCCGCCAACTTTCAAAACCTCCGGCTAAGGCCCCCTGCACATTATCCAGACCAATGTTACTTAAATGACGTACCGCAGGATCCACATCATCGTTACGATTTGTCACCAGATAGACTTTACGATCCGCATTTCCTACCCAGCCAGCAAATACCGGTAAACCGCCCAGCCAGATACTGTAACTGTCTGGAATATGGCCGCCAGCGAAGGCCTCCGGCAAACGGGTATCGTAAATCTGAGCGTTATCAGCGACCTTGGCAAATTCTGCTACATTGAGCAAGCCAACATCACCCTGTCGCAAGCTGGGTGGTAAGCCTCCCTGCAAATTGACTTTCTCCATATGCCGGAAATACGGCGGCCTTGGCAGACGTTCGCCGCCTTTCTTTTCGGCAAATTCTTCCCGGGACAGCGTAAAGACATCGTTATAGCTTTTTTCATCGCCAAGCGTTGACCAGGAACGCTCCGCCATACCACTGCCACATACCGACCCTGGCCCGTGGGCAGGTAGCACCAGTGCAGTATCGCCCAGACCAGCCAGCTTGTTGTGAACAGAGTCATAAATACAGCCGGCATTTTCCACGGCTTTGTTCTCGTCTGGTAAATCAGAGCGGCCGGTGTCGCCAAAAAATAAGGTATCTCCGGTGAATATCGCCCAGGCGACCTCAGCATCGTCATTTTTATAAACGGCGTAACACATACTCTCCGGTGTATGGCCGGGCGTATGAAATGCCCGGATCAACAGCTTACCAACGTAAAAGGTATCGCCGTCCTCAAGCCGGCAATCGCCATGACCGAAGGTTTCATGGTTGCCATTGTAAATTCTGGCGCCGGTGCGCCTGGCCAGCCAGGCTGCCCCCATCACAAAATCTTCCTGCCGATGAGTCTCAACGATATGAGTAATCCGGGTTGCCATATCCCGGGCGGTATCCAGATATTTTTGCACATGCCGACTGGGGTCTACCAACATCGCTTGCTCACCGTCGGCCAGCAGCCAGGCATAATGGGCAATCCCCGGCGTTTCTATACGTCGTAGTTCCATTGAATTTTCCTCCTGTGCAATTCCTCTTAGTTTTAATTTCAGCCGTCGTCTGTTTTAAATTTAGTGCTACGCCAATTCTGCAGCAACATGCCTACTATCATGGCAATGACAAACAACAACACTTCCGCCTGAAACGTAGTTGCAGCTACAATCCCCGGCCCCGGGCAAAAACCGCCAAGTCCCCAGCCAATGCCAAAAATAGCAGCACCGACGATCAATTTAGCGTCAATGGTCTTGTTTGACGGGATATCAAAGTTATCAGCCAGCAAGGGCCGGCTGCGACGGCGAGCCCAGTAAAAACCCGGAATAGCCACCGCAACAGCGCCTCCCATTACCAGCGCTAATGTGGGGTCCCAGCGAGGCCCCCAGTCCAGAAAGTTTAATACCCGCGCCGGATTACTCATCCCCGCTACAATTAAACCTAAGCCAAATACCACGCCACAGAACAATGAGATGATTAAAGTTTTCAAAGCATTCTCCTTCTTTAATTAGATGAAATAGCGGATGGTATTGGTGGTAATTACTGCCGCACCGAAAAAAACCAGGGTGGCGACTATTGATCTTGGTGAGAATCGCGCCAGTCCGGCAACACCATGACCGGATGTACAACCACTGCCCAGACGGGTACCAAAACCGACCAGTAAACCTGCAATACCCATCCATAAAGCATCGAACTGCGTTTGCACCTGAAATGGGCCCGCGAACAGCTGGTAAAGTGGGGCCGCTAATAGCATGCCGGCCAGGAAGGCTAATCTCCAATGTTGCTCCAGGCGTTTTTTGGTTATCGCCCCGGCGGCAATTCCGGAAATACCGGCAATTTTGCCAATGCACAGCAGCAATATCACCACAGCAACGCCGATCATTATGCCGCCTGCCAAACCGGCCCAGGGTTCAAAAGGTGTATTAGTCCAGTCGTTCATTTTTGCTCCTGTAATGCCGGTCGCTAAAGGCAAATTGACCTAGCTTCGGTTTTTTTCTGCCGCTTCATTTAAATCAGCTTATGCAACATCAATACCTATGTTTGAAAGAGCTTCTTTAACTGGATCGCTACTGAAAAAACGCAGCAGAGTTAATCAGCATGAGACAACAATTGGGGGAGACTGCCAGAATGTTTTACACACCCAGGGAAACTTTTACATTGCGACCATCGCCGGTTTATCATAGTGTCTTGGTGAGTATCCTTGAGGATAGAATAACCATGAAAAAACTATTGCTCTGTATTTTTGGTTTATCTTTACCACTGTATGCAACTGAGTATGCAGCTGAACCTGACGATTTAGTGATTATTCAAAAGCCGATTATTTTTGATGAAAAGCGCAAAGCGCTGACCCTGCAGTATATGCAAGAGCGCTATAACATGGTGCAGGATGAGCCGACCATAGAACCGCGGATGGTGGTGGTGCACTGGACCGTTATTCAAACTTTTGAAAAAACCTTCGAGGTGTTTAACCCGCCAGAGCTACCTGCGGCAAGAGACGGGATCCGGGCCGGTGGAGATTTAAATGTTTCCAGCCAGTTTGTCATCGACCGCGACGGTACTGTTTACCAGCTAATGCCGGAAACGACCATGGCACGGCATACCATAGGCTTAAATTACACTGCCATTGGCATTGAAAATGTGGCTGATGGGAACAGCCTGCCGATGACTGAAGCGCAGCTGGAAGCGAATACTAAATTAATCAAATATCTGGCCCAAAAATACCCAATAGAATATGTGCTGGGTCATAGTGAATACCATCGGTTTCGGGATACCAAATGGTGGAAAGAAACCGATGCCAGCTATTTTACTGAAAAGAATGACCCGGATATTGCGTTTATGAACCAGCTACGCAGCAGGCTGAGCGAGCTGGCACTGAAGCCACTGCCTTAGCCACCACTTTGCTGTTTGCGCCGCTGTTGCTTATCTTTGTACATGGCTGCATCAGCCTGACTAAGCAGTTGATCACCATCGCTGATATCACCGGGTTGCCATTGCACCACCCCCAGACTGGGACCCTGATAGTCGAGGGTTACATCGGTTAACTCAAAGCTGCCACTGGTTGCGGCCCGAATACGTTTTAGCAGATGCTCTGCCTGTAAATCCGCTGGGCTGCCAGCTGAAAACTGGCATAGCATAACAAATTCATCGCCGCCATGGCGGGCAGCAAAGTCGCCACTGCGCATCGCTAAGCGGATCCGGTTAGCAAATTCCCGTAGAAATTCATCGCCGGTTTCATGGCCATAAGTATCGTTAATGGCCTTAAAACCATCTAAATCGATAAATAAAATAAAGAAGCTCAGCTGTTGGCGGTTAGCACGAGCCAGCTGCCGCGCCAGTTCATCAAATAAATAGCGGCGGTTTGGCAGCGCGGTCAGGGTATCGTGTTGCGCCTGATATTCTAGCTGCTGATTCAATATGGTCAGCGCATTATGATCGGCCAGCCGGCTGGCCAGCAATGATAGCGAATTACTAATGGCAGATAACAATGCCCGGTTTTCGGCCTGTGCCGCAGTAGAAGGCGCTACCTGCACAAAAATAAGGGCCGCCGGTGTGTATTCAGCAAAAACTTTAATTAACAGCGTATCGTGGCCGGATTGCAAAAAACCACTGAATTGCTGCTGCATGCCGTCTGTGATCTCAAGCGGTATGATAGTACGCCGGCGGGTTTCTGTGCTCAGTTCCGCGCGCAGCGCCTGCACCACACTCTGCCAGGGTTCATCTTCCGGGTTGACCGCGACCAGTTCATCGTTTACCAGATCAAAGGCTATTGCCTGACTGCAAAAACCACTTTCCAGCATATATTGTGCTGTCTGACTGATTGATAAACTAAGCGACTGCCCTGCCATACAAAGCTCGCTGATTTTAGCGAAAAGACTGACCCGGTTTAATTGCAGCTCAGCTTCAGCCGCCCGTTCAGCAGCAATTTTGGCCTGGTTTTCTCTATTCAGCTGGTGGCCAATCAAGTCAGCGCACAGTTGCAGCAGCTCAGGCAAATGCGACATTGTACCCAGCGCGATATTATGGGAACTGGCACCGCATAAGGTCCCAAATACACTGCCGTCCTGATTCATCACCGGCACACTGATATAGCTTTTCAATCCCAGTTCACGCGCCGCATCGGAATCGCCCCAACAAGCGGCGACGTCTTCAGTGACAAATTGCTGACTTTCCAGCGCTCTTTTACACAACGTATCCAGCCAGGGCACGGTAAGGTTTTCAGGTAGCTGCAGGGCACCGGCATTATGAGCAATCAGAATATGTTGCACCCCGGCTGTTTCATCAATGGCAGTCAGGTAAGTTGACTCGAGGCCGGTTATCCGTTGCAGCAAGGCTAATAACGGCCGGGTTAAGCCCTCGACGGTGTTGGCGGTGGCGACAAACTGGGCCAGCTGCTCGAGTTGTTTATCCATCCAATATTCACCACATTAGGAAATTACGTATGGCTAACAGCATCTTAGCTAAGGTTAGTTGCTAATAATCAAAACAGCAACGTTAAGTGTTGCTGTTGATATTGTCGGTATCAAACTTAACCTGGGCTGAGCCGCGCCATTTACCAGCAGGTAAATGGGCAGCTTAAAGGTGTGTTCAGTTCTGTTATAGTCAGGCTTTCGCCGGAATGCGTTCCAGCACCGCCAACAGTAATTGCCAGTATTGGCCAACCGTTTCAATATTGACCATTTCATCCGGGCCATGCGGATAACGAATGGTTGGGCCAATCGACACCATATCCATCTCAGGGTACGGTTTTTTAAATAAACCGCATTCCAGACCGGCATGGATCACCATTATAACCGGTTGTTTGTGGTAAATGTCCTGATAAGTATCATTAACGATTTTCATCACCGCAGAATCAGGATCAGGCTTCCAGCCCGGATAGGCGCCACTGAAACTGACCTCTGCCCCGGCCAGCTCGGCCAGTGACGCTAACATGGTTTCGACATGCTCACGGCCGGAATCAATTAACGAGCGAATTAAGCAAAGTACCTGCACCTGATTTTCATTGGTGCTGATAACCCCCATATTCAACGAGGTTTCGGTAACGCCGGGCACATCGTCACTCATCCGCATGACGCCATTCGGGCAGGCGTGCAACAGGTTTAACAGCGCTTGCTGGCTGGCAGATGTCATTACCTGCTCTGGCAGACTGGCTTCATGCAGGCTGAATTTAATGGCTGGCTCAACGGCGGCCAGCTCGGTTTGAACTAATTGCTCAAAAAAACGGATTTTCTGCTGCAGTAAATCAACTTTATCAGCGGGCAAGCATAGGGTTACCTGTGCTTCGCGTGGAATGGCGTTACGCAGTGAACCGCCGGAAAGCTCACTTAGCTGCAATTGCAGTTCACGGGCTTCAGCCACTAAAAAGCGGGCCAGCAGCTTGTTGGCATTACCCCGGCCTAAATGAATATTTACCCCGGAGTGGCCGCCTTTTAAACCGCTTAAGCTAAGGGTAACCGCCTGATTACCGGCAGATACAGCCTGCCAGCTTACCGGTACACTGAACTGTGCATCAACCCCGCCGGCACAGCCCATGTAAATTTCACCTTCCTGCTCCGAATCGGTGTTAATCAGGATCTCTGCTTCCAGCATACCGCGCTCCAGGCCAAAAGCGCCGGTCATGCCCGCTTCTTCGTCAATGGTTAGCAGTACTTCTAACGGGCCATGTTTTATTTCATTGCTGCCTAAAATAGCCAACGCCGAGGCCATACCAATGCCATTATCTGAACCCAGAGTAGTACCATTAGCGGTTACCCAGTCACCATCAATGTATGCCTCGATGGGATCTTTAGTAAAATCATGCACTTTATCGGCATTTTTCTGCGGCACCATATCTAAATGAGCCTGAATCACCACCGGCTTGCGGTTTTCCATGCCCGCGGTAGCAGGCTTTTTAATAATAAGGTTACCTACCTTATCTTCAACCACATTTAAACCAAGCTTGCGGGCCCAGTCCTGAATGTACTGACTTAATGCCTGTTCATGTTTTGACGGATGAGGAATGGCACAAATCTGTTCAAACCATTGCCATAAAGGTTGCGGGTATAAAGCACTTAATCCAGCCACGAAAAACTCCTGCAAAGGGCTATCTGAAAATTAGCAGCAGTTTATCATAAGCAAGCAGCCGCGTTGAGGGCTGCTCTGACGGGCAATAGTAGCGCAGCTGAGTACTGTAAAGCTGTGCTGCCAGCAGGTTATGGCGGGCTGAGTGCATAGCGGATCCTGATAATCACAAATTCTGCCGGTTTAACCGGCGCAAATCCCAGTTCGATGATCAGCTGTTGCTGGTTGATGTCCTGCTGGGTCATGGTTTCGTTCAGGCCGCAGCGAACAAAAAAGGCTTCTTGCTGTGTGCTGCCCTGAAATGCACCGGCCCGGAACAGGGTATTCAGAAAATTACTGATATTGCGCCGTACCGCCTGCCACAGCGGTTGATCATTTGGCTCAAATACTACCCATTGCAGGCTTTGTGAAATGCTTTGCTCGATAAAAATGGCCGTGCGCCGCACCGAGATGTAGCGCCATTCCGTATCGGTCTTACCAGCCAGTGTGCGGGCGCCCCATATTACCGTACCTACCCGCGGTAAGGTACGAATGCAGTTAATACCCAGAGGGTTAAGCTGTTGCTGTATGTTGTCGTCAATGGTAAAAGCCAGCCCGGTAATACCGATTAATTTGGCCGTAACCCCAGCAGGGGCTTTCCAGACACCATAACGGCCATCGTTACGACAATATAACCCCGCGGCCACAGCTGCAGGTGGTACCGTCAGCATTCCGCTTGCCAGCGGGTTAGTTATGGTTAACCAGGGATAATACAAGGCAGCATAGCTGGATGCCGGTAAGCCAACGGCACTTGCCCCGGCCGCACTGCTAAGCTGAATATCTGCCGCTAAATCCAGCAGTAATAAACAGTGTCTCTGCTGCTGGCAAAATGCCAGGCTGGCACTGATCACAGCATTACTTTGCGCATGTTTACTGCGCTGCCAATGCTGACCAGGCAGCAGTAACAGGCTGTAATCATTCAGCGCTGCCAACACGGTCTGATAAAACTGGTTATAGTCATTTACTGTCAGCTCGGCAACGTCATTATCGTCATTCGCGCTGGCCAGCCGGCAAATATAAGCGTCTTTGCCACCATTGCCAAAAAACGCCATAACAGCCAATGTCATCGCATCGGGTTGGCCAGGTGGTTCGGCCTTTGCTGAGCGCTGAAACTGCCGCTGATACTCGATGAAGCCGCTGATAAGTACCGGCTGATTAACCGGGCCGCTGGCGGCACAACCAACGAAAACGACAGTGCTGGTTGACACCGCAGTAACAGGTTGAGGGCTGGCCGGTACTTCATCAAGATAAACGCCGGGCCGGGTGTAATCTGGCATGGTTTTGCTTTCCAGAGTTGCAGGCTTAGCGCTAAAGATAGTCAGTAATAGCAGCTTTAGCCATCAGTTGGCAGCCAGTTTAGCGCAGACAATAGTGCAAAATTGCTTTAATCTGCCGGTATCAGAATATATCGCCACAACGCAGGATTGAAAAAATGAAATTAAAGGTTTGGGTAAGCAGCCTGGTATTCGCCACGCTTAGTCTGGCAACCGCTGCCCAGAGCAGCACTACCAGTCATGCACTAAATCTGGCAGAGGCCAATAAGCTGGTCAGCCTGCCGTTACATTGTGTTGAAACACCTTATCCTTACAAAACCGGAGTCGTGCTGGCCAGTGCCCAGGATGTGAAAGAGCCGGTAGCGATGCATCCGGTGTTTTATGGCTGTTTCGACTGGCACAGTGCGGTTCATGGCTACTGGTCGATGGTTACTTTGTTACGGCAATTTCCAGAGCTGGACCAAGCCGCAGCAATAAAAGCTATCCTGAAGCGCAACCTGACGGCGGAAAAAATAGCGCAGGAGCTGGCTTTTCTCAGCAAAGATATTAATGCTTCGTTTGAACGGACTTATGGCTGGGCCTGGTTGCTGAAGCTATCCGACGAGCTGCATACCTGGCAGGATCCATTAGCCAGGGAGCTGGCCACTAACCTGCAACCGCTGGCCGATTTGCTGGTAGAGCGTTATATCAGTTTTTTACCGCGCTTAGTTTATCCGGTACGGGTGGGTGAGCACACTAATACCGCTTTTGGACTAAGTTTCGCTTATGACTACGCCATCAACCGCGGCCATAACCAACTGCAACAGCTTATTGAACAGCGGGCCAGAGACTACTTTTTACAGGACAAAAACTGCCCGATTAACTGGGAACCCAGCGGCTATGACTTTATTTCACCCTGCCTGGAAGAAATCGGCCTGATGCAGCGTATTTTGCCGGCAGAGCAGTTTTTACCCTGGTTAAACGGCTTTATGCCGCAGCTGGCTGATCCGGCTTACCAGTTAGCGCCGGGCAAAGTAAGTGATCGCACTGATGGCAAGCTGGTGCATCTGGATGGCTTAAACTTCAGCCGGGCCTGGAATTTATATGCGCTGGCCAACCAATACCCACAGTATGGCCATCTTCGCCACGTTGCTAATCAGCATATGGCATACTCTTATCCCAACCTGATTGGCGACAGCTACGAAGGCGGCCACTGGCTGGGTAGCTTTGCTATCCATGCCTTAAACAGCAAACAGCAGTAAAGGTTTTCTATGCGAATTATTATTAAAAGTTTACTGGCAGGTCTGGCGATTATCCTGCCGCTGGTCATTACCATTGAACTGTTACGCTGGCTGCTGCATACCGTTGAAACCCTGTTAAGCCCGCTGCTACAACTGGTATTGCCCGCCCAGTGGTACCTGCCTGGCATGGCGATACTGGGCTTTGTTCTGTTGTGTATTGCGATTGGCTACAGCTCGCGCTGGCCCAGCTTTAACTGGTTATGGCAGTTGCCCGGTAAAATTATGATGAAGCTGCCTGGTACCAAACAGATTTACGGCATGCTGCAGGATATTATTGACCTGATGTCAGGCAAAAACTTCACCGACGGTTCAGTGGTCATGGTAAAGCTGCCAGCATCAGAAATTGAGCTGATTGGCATTATTACCAAACAAGGCGGCCAGAGTGATGATCGGATGTCATCCCTGATGAACGACGAACAGCTGGCGGTATTTATACCCATGGCCTACAACGTCGGTGGCTATACCATTATTATCCCGCGCAGCTGCACCCGGAATATCGATATGAAACCGGCCGAAGCACTGCAGCTGGTGTTAAGTGGCGGTTTAGGCAGCAATAAAGCGCCGGGTAAAAGCTGGTAGTCCGGCATAAATTAACCGAGCAGCATCCACAGCGCCACGCCAAACATCAGGCTGGCGCCAATCCGGTTTAAATACTGCACCCGGTTCGAGCGGGTTAAGAACAACGCCAAAGCCTTGCCGCCGCTGGCGTATAGCAGCATCGATAAAAACTCTAACAGTAAGATAATGCTGATTAAAATCACCAGCTGTGGCCAGAACGCCAGCTGGCTGTCGATAAAAGGCGGCAACAGCGCCATATGAAAGGCCCAACCTTTTGGGTTAGACACAGCGGTAATAAAGCCCTGGCTAAACAAGGTACGCCTGGGTAGCAGTTGTGGCACCAGCCCTGCGGTTGGTATCGCCAGCTTGCCTCTTGCCCGCCACATCTGCACACCAATATAGGTCAGGTAGCAGGCACCGAGCACTTTAAACCACTGAAAAACGGCCGGAAACTGCAGCATCAGCGCCGCCACACCCAGCACCGCCAACACGGCAACCAGGCCAACGCCGAGCATCTCGCCCCACATCATCCAGAAGGTACGGCGCACCCCCTGGCTCATGCCCAGGGTCATCGCCAGCGTCATGCACATACCCGGCGTCACCGACACAAATAAAAACGTTGGGACAAAAGCGCCCATCAGGGCCAGATTAACCATAGCAACCTCAACTGCAAACTGGCGCTATTCTCTCTGGTTGTTCAGCGCTCAGCAAGAGGATTGGGCAGAGTTTTTATGGTGTTGAGCGCAGTAGCGTCGACGGCCTTGAATCAGTACGTATCTTTTGAATTTTTTGCTATGTTGCGCTATACGCACCACCCTGCTATGCTGCGTATAACGCAACACCCACTAAAGCTAGTGACACCATGATTAAAAGCTTTAAGCACAAGGGATTAAAGAAGTACTTCGAAACCGGCTCTACAGCAGGCATCGACCCAAAACAAGCGAAGAAAATAAGTACCCGCCTTAGCGTACTGGATTTAGCCAAAGAGATTAATGATATCGATCTGCCCGGCTTTTTCTTGCATCCGCTAACCGGGGATCGCAAAGGCCAATGGTCAATAACCGTTACCGGAAACTGGCGTATTACTTTTGAGCTAAATGACGGCGATGTTTACATCGTCAACTATGAGGATTATCACTGATGGCTACCATGTATAACCCGCCTCATCCAGGTGAATTGATTAAAGAAACCATGGAAGCACTGGATGTCAGCGCCCGTAAACTGGCCTTGGCATTGGATGTTGCTCCCTCCACCGTACAAAGGTTGATAAGCGGTAAATCTGATATTTCTCCGGAAATGGCTATTCGTCTCGCAGCTGTGATCGGCAGCTCGGAACGTGTCTGGATGGGCATGCAAGATGCTTATGATTTGTGGCATGCCAGACAGAAAATAGATACCTCTAAGTTACAACGGCTATGTGGCGCCTAGCCAAAGTGCTTAACTGGTTTAGCCAACAACAAAATAAAGCTGTTGCACCTGAGGTTGCAGAAGTGGCGCAGGTGACTATGCAGGTGAATATCGCCAGATCACTAAGCGAACTGGAACCCGACATCCATCACGAGTTTATGCAAATTCAGGAAGAGCTTGCGGTGAATTAATAAGACGTACAGTAAAGAATACTAGATAACTGCTCTTGGACAATTCTCACCCAACCCCGCACGCAGTTCTTCCTGCTGCGGAAACTCCTGCCAGCTTCCAGCCATATCACGAACGGTTTGCGGCCAGGTGTTGGCTAAGCGTTGTTGAATTAGACTGGCCAGCCACTGGTTTTGTGTCATCTTCGCCTCGGCTGCAGCCTGCTTTACTTGCTGAATAAGCTCGTTATCCAGATTAATAGTAATTCTTGTCATAGCTACCTCCCGGCTGTTGCTTACTGCTAAGTATAAGTGCGCCGATTTAAGATGCAAAACGCCAATATCAAAAAAATTCGGATAGCTGTCGAATCCCGCCCTACTGTTTCGACTAAGCTGTGATACAGCGATTTAATGCGGCCTTGGGTTGCCGCGCTTAGCGCAGGAGAATCAATATGTCAGGCAATACCGTAACATTGCACCGGGTTATCAAAGCAACACCAGAGCGTCTATACCGCGCTTTTTTAGATGCGGATGCACTGGTGAAATGGTGTCCGCCGCATGGCTTTACCGGCAAGGTGCATAGTATGGATGTGCGGGTGGGCGGTGGCTATAAAATGTCCTTTACCAATTTTAATACCGGTAAAAGCCATAGTTTTGGTGGTACTTATCTGGAACTGAAACCCAACGAGTTAATCCGCTACAACGATCAGTTCGACGACCCCAACCTGCCCGGCCAGATGCAGGTAACCATCCGGCTGAAACCTGTATTGTGCGGCACTGAACTGCATATTGAACAAAGCGGCATACCCGAAGCGATACCGCTGGAGTTTTGCTACGCCGGCTGGCAGGAGTCGCTGCAATTACTGGCGTTGTTAACCGAGCCGGAGATACCGGATCAGGTTTAAAGTTGGTTGATTTATGCAAACAAAGCCGGCATGAACCGGCTTTGTTTGTTTTATTCAGCACGACATCTGCCCTACATCAGCTGAATACCGCCACCAAAGCTGCGGTAAATGCCCACCAACCGGATAAAACTTTGCTGTTGCAGTTGCGCTAATTGATCGCGGCTTTGCAGCAGTTCTCGCTCAGCGTCCAGCAAGTCCAGAAACTCACCGGTGCCAGCGTTGTAACGCTGACGGGCAATTTGCACCGCCTTGTTACCAGCCTGCCACTGTAGTTCCGTGCTAAGTTGCTGCTGACGGCTTAAGTTGTAGCTGTTAAGCGCTAACTGCATCTCGTTAATAGCGTTAAATACCTGCTGTTCAAACTGGGCCAGCGCCATTTGGCTGCTGGCTTCAGCCTGGCGGATACGGGCTTTTACCGAGCCTAAATCTGCCGCCTGCCAGCTTAACGTTGGCGCCACTGCCCAGCTTTGGCTGTCGCTGCCCAGTGTTAAGCCCGGGCCGGAGATAAAACCTAAAAAACCACGTACTGACAAATTCGGATACAAGTCAGCCGTCGCCACACCAATTTCAGCCGTGCGGGCTGCCAACACACGCTCGGCGCTGGCGACATCAGCACGGTAGCGCAGGTAATTTTCACCATTAACCAGCGCCACTGGTTGTTTTAACTCCGGCAAATGCGGTACGGCGCCTAGTTGTAACTGGCCTGGTCGCTGCCCCAGCAACGCCGATAAAGTGGCATCTGCCGTTAACAACGCCACCCGGTATGCCGGCATCATCGCCTGTACCTGATGCAACTGCACCTCTATCTGCGCCAGCTCCAAATCAGAGGCCATACCGGCTTGCAGCCGCGCGAGCACAATAGCCCGGCTTTGTTGCAGGTTGTGCAGGTTTTGCTCTGCCACCACTAAGCGCAACTGGGCGCCCCGGTATTCACCGTAACTGGTTGCCACCTGGCTTATAAGCTGCACCTGGGCGTCATGCCATAAAATATCCGCCTGCTCTGCCTGCGCCTCAGCCGCTTCTGTGGCCCGGCGCAGTTTGCCAAATAAGTCCAGATCCCAGCTTAAATTGGCGCCGGTGCTGTAACCACGGCTGATGACGCCGTCATCAGCTGGTGATATGGTCGGATTTTCACTGGCCTGGTAACCGGCGTCGACGGTCCCTTTCGGTAAAAAGTCGTTATTGGCATCACGAAACACCGCATAGGCACGGTCAACGTTGGCTCTTGCCTGCGCCAGCGTTCTATTTTCGGTTAGTGCCCGGCTAATAAGCTGGTTTAACGCGGCGTCGTCAAACGCCTGCCACCAGCTTTGAGCCTGCTCTGCATGTTGGTATGGGCTGCTAAAGCTGATATCCGCCACGTTTACCGGGGCCTGATAATCCGGCCCTACCGCACAAGCACTTAATGACGCCGCTACCAATAACGCCAGCGCAGAATGGTTGATAAATTTACGCATGATGTACTCCTTCGGCAACGGTATTGTCTGCAACCGTATTGTCTGCATCCAATTCAGCTTTACGATCGCCGCGCTTGGCTAACATGTAATAAAACAGCGGAGTTAAAATTAAGCCAAACACGGTGACACCTATCATGCCGGAGAATACCGCCACCCCCATCGCCTGGCGCATTTCTGCACCAGCGCCGCTGGAGAACACCATTGGCACAACCCCCATAATAAAGGCGATAGAGGTCATCAGTATTGGCCGCAACCGCAGCCGGCCCGCTTCCAGTATGGCTTCCATGGCATTCATCCCCTGATCCTGTAACTCTTTGGCAAACTCGACAATTAAGATGGCGTTCTTCGTTGCCAGCCCCACCAGCACGATAAAGCCAATTTGAGTGAAGATGTTGTTGTCGCCACCGTAAAGCAGCACGCCACTCAGTGCCGATAACAACGTCATCGGAATGATCAGAATAATCGCCAGCGGTAAACTTAAACTCTCGTACTGCGCCGCCAGCACCATAAACACCAGCAAAATCACCAGCGGGTAGACAAACATGCCAGCATTACCAGCCAGAATTTGCTGGTAGGTCAGTTCGGTCCACTCGTACGTCATACCATTGGGCAGGGTTTCAGCCAGTATTTTCTCAATGGCTGCCTGTGCTTCGCCGCTGCTGTAACCTGGCGCCGGGCCACCGTTAATTTCAGCGGTGGTAAAGCCGTTATAGTGCATTACCCTATCTGGCCCTGCGCTATTGGTGACATTAATAAAGGAGCCCAGCGGCACCATATCACCGGCGTTATTAGGCACTTTTAACTGGGCAATTTGCTCCGGCGACTGGCGAAATTGCTGCTCGGCCTGCATATTTACCTGATAAGTACGACCAAACTGGTTGAAGTCGTTGACATAGACCGAGCCCATATAGGCTTGCAGCGTCTGGAACACTTCGTCCAGTGCCACACCTTGCTGTTTGGCTTTGGTGCGATCGATATCTAAATCCAGCTGCGGCACATTCACCTGGTAGCTGGAGAAAATGCCAGCCAGCTCTGGTGTTTGCCAGGCTTTCATCATCACTTGCATCGTCACGTTATACAGCTCTTCGTAACCATGGTTTGCACGGTCCTGAATTTGCAGCCGGAAACCACCAATTGTGCCCAACCCCTGCACCGGCGGCGGTGGGAAAATGGCAATAAACGCATCTTCAATACCGGCAAACTTCTGGTTCAGTGCCGCGGCAATAGCACCGGCTGATAAGGCAGGATCGGTCCGCTCGCTGAAATCTGTCAGTGGGGTAAAGACAATGCCGCTATTCGGGCTATTGGTAAAACCATTGATGCTCAGCCCCGGAAAGGCGACAGAGTTGGCAACACCGGGTTGCTCCAGCGCGATCCGTGACATTTCTTTAATAACCGCGTCTGTGCGCTCCAGTGAAGCCGCATCCGGTAACTGGGCAAAAGCCACTAAGTACTGTTTATCCTGGCCCGGTACATAACCGGTAGGGGTGCTGGCAAACTGCAGGCCGGTTACCCCAACCAAGGCGATATACATGACGCCAACAATGGCACCAAAGCGGATCACCTTTTTAATCAGCCAGCCATATCCTCTGGATAAACGGGCGAAGAAGCGGTTAAACGGATTAAACAACCAACGGCCAAACAGCTTATCCATGGCGCGGGTAAGCGCATCTTTTTTCTCGCCATGGCCTTTTAGTAACAACGCCGACAGCGCCGGGCTCAGTGTTAACGAGTTAATCGCCGAGATAAAAGTAGATATGGTAATGGTTAACGCAAATTGCTTATAAAACTGACCGGTTAAACCCGACATAAAGGCAGTGGGAATAAACACCGCCGCCAGCACCAAGGTGGTGGCAACAATTGGCCCGGTGACTTCTTTCATCGCTTTTTGGGTAGCGGCAATCGGTGATAAGCCCTCGCTGATATTACGCTCGACGTTCTCAACCACCACAATGGCATCATCGACAACGATGCCGATGGCCAGTACCAGACCGAACAGCGACAGTGCATTTAGTGAAAAGCCAAGCAGATGCATAAAGGCGAAGGTACCCACCAGTGATACCGGTACCGCCACCAGCGGAATAATAGACGCACGCCAGGTTTGTAAAAACAGCACCACTACCAATACCACCAGCAGCACAGCCTCAAGCAGGGTTTTTACTACCGCCTCAATAGAGCCGCGGACAAATACGGTTGGGTCATACACAATGTCGTACGCCAGGCCATCCGGAAAATTCTGGGATAATTCGGCCATTTTCGCCCGGACATCGTCGGAAATCTGAATGGCATTGGAGCCGGAAGCCTGAAAAATAGGTAGCGCAACGGCGTCTTTATTATCCAGCAGAGAACGCAATGCATAAGTCGATGCGCCAAGCTCCAGTCTTGCGACATCTTTCAATCGGCTGATTTCACCATTAGCACCCACTTTAATAATAATATTCTCAAACTCGTCCACCGCCGCCAGCCGGCCTTTAACGTTAATCAGTAACTGAAAATCGGCATCGCCACTTGGCTGAGCACCTAAACTGCCGGCTGCGGCCTGCTGGTTCTGCTCACGAATGGCCGCAGTAATTTGTGCTGGTGACAAGCCCAGCGCTGCCACTTTGTTCGGGTCCAGCCACACTCGCATACTGTAATCACCAGCGCCAAATAAACGCACCGCGCCTACGCCTTCAACCCGCGCCAGTTCATCTTTAACATTCAACGCGGCATAGTTTGACAGATACAGCATGTCGTAACGGTCATCCGGTGACGTTAAATGCACCACCATGGTTAAATCCGGTGACGACTTTTCCGTCACTACGCCCAGCCGTTGTACTTCCTGCGGCAAGCGGGGCTTAGCCCGCTCTACCCGGCTTTGCACCTGGGTTTGAGCTAAGTCGGCATCAGTGCCAATGGCAAAGGTAATGGTTAAGGTCATCCGGCCATCGGATGTGGCCTGCGATGACATATACAGCATGTCTTCGACGCCATTAATTTCCTGCTCCAGCGGCGAGGCCACTGTTTCAGCAATCACCTTCGGGTTGGCACCAGGGTAGTTGGCCGTAACCACCACCGTTGGTGGCACCACTTCCGGGTATTCAGTAATTGGCAACTGCCATACTGCAATCGCACCGGTAATAAAAAACAGCAGCGAGATCACCGCGGCAAAGATCGGCCGGCGGATAAAAAATTGTGACAACATGATGATTTCCTTAACCGCGACCCGGCGCTTTGCCGGTGATTACTGTGGGTGCATTAGCAGCCTGAGCAGTCAGCGCGGTGCTTACCTGGTCCAGCAGCTGTTGTTGCTGACGAAGGTCGGCAAGTTGCTCATTGCTGGCCATCGGCACTAATTTGGGTTCAATTTGCATATTGGGCATCACCCGCTGCAGGCCGTTAACCACAATTTTGTCGCTTGCGGTCAGGCCGTCAGTAACGATGCGCAAACCGTTTACTTTTTCACCCAGGGTTATCGCGCGGTATTCCAGCTGGTTATTGCTGTTTACCACCAGCACAAACTTGTTATTCAAATCGGTGCCAATGGCCTTTTCGTCTATTAAAATGCCGTCGTAGCTGGCACTGCCGGCCAGCCTGATCCGGGCGAACAAGCCGGGCAGCAGGCTGTTGTCAGGATTGCTGAAGCTGGCACGGATCCGGATGGTACCGGTCTGGCTATTCAGCTGATTATCAACAAAATCAATCTGCCCATGGTGTGAATACTGTTGCTCGTTGGCCAGTGCCATAGACACCGGGTTGGCGCTGGCCTCACGGGTATCAGCACGCTTGCCCTCGTCACTCAGGCGGGCGTATTTCAGGTAGCTTTGCTCGTCTACATCAAAGTAGGCATACATTTTGTCAGTCGAAACCAGGCTGGTTAACTGGCTCTGGCCGGCGTTAACATAATTGCCTGCTGTTATCAGGGCATAAGATACCCGTCCACTAATCGGCGCGCGGATACTGGTGTAGCTTAAATCCAGCTCGGCCCGCTGTAATGCTGCCCGCACCGAGGCCACCGCCGCAGCGGTTTGTTGCTTGCGGGCCTGGCGGCTGTCCAATAGCTCGGCAGAAATAGCGCGCTGGGCACTGAGCTTCTCGGCACGGCCATACTCGGCGTCAGCCAAAATGGCGGCACTTTCCACACTTTGCAGTTCTGCTTTTAACCTTGCAACCTCAGCCGCAAAAGGCCTGGGGTCAATTTGCACCAGTAAATCGCCTTTGTTGACCAGGGCACCTTCGTTAAAGTGCACCTGCTCGAGATAGCCAGATACGCGCGGTACCAGATTAACGGTTTGCGGCGCCTGCAAGCGGCCGGTGAACTGGTCCCACTCGGTCACGCGTTCATTTACCACCTGCGCCACGCTGACTTGTGGTGCTGCTGCAGGCTGCGTCTGATCTGCGGCTTGTGGATCGCCACACGCCGCCAGCACCAGCGCGGCGACGCTTGCTACCATAAAAGTTCTAAGTGTGTTGTTGCTGCTCATGGCGCTGCCCTCCAGGCTATTGCAATAAAAAATTAAAATCACTTGCTAGTTTTGTACCGTGCGGTAAATATATAGAACAGCAAAAAACTGTCAATACATTTTTGTACCGAGCGGTAAATAAATTAATTCTACTGCAGAAGAATTTGTTCTAAGACGATAACCACACTGTTGCAGTGCTGTGGCCCCTGTAACGCTGTAACAGGTCACTCTCAGGCAACTATCAGGCTATGGCAGCATGTTACCCGTTAAGGCTGAGGGCTTTAATGCCGGATCCCGGCGGATCCTAGCCTGAAACTCTGGTACTGCAGATCTGCCAGTGTTTTCTGAACGATAGCAACCGGTTAAGGGTCTCAGTAGCAGATATCAGCAATAGCGGGTGGCAAGATATCTGTACTTAGCGGTAAATAACCCCTGCTGGACAAGGGGTATTTTGCTGTTTACTATACCAGCACGTTTTAATGCAGGAGTGGGTTTATGTCAGTAGTAAGTTGCACACCAAGTATAGGCCGGCCGCGGGCCTTTGACGTCGATACTGCTCTGGAGAAAGCACTGGACGTGTTTTGGCGCAAAGGGTACGACGGTACCTCACTGTCTGACCTGACTGAAGCGATGGGCATTAATAAACCGAGCTTATATGCTGCCTTTGGCAACAAAGAACAGTTATTTTTAAAAGCGATAGAGTTATATGAAAGCCGGCCTTGCTCGTTTTTCCTGCCGGCGCTGGAAAAGCCCACCGCCTATCAGGTGGCAGAACATATGCTGTATGGCGCGGCCATGAACATGGCAGATCAGGCTCATCCGCAAGGTTGTGTGGTGGTACAGGGCGCCCTGTCATGCAGCGAAGCCGCCGCCACAGTAAAAGAAGCCTTACTTAACCGCCGCGTTGAAGGCGAACAAAAACTGCGTGCCCGCTTTGAACAAGCCAAACTTGACGGCGATTTACCCGCAAGTACCGATGCTGAAACGTTAGCCCGTTATTTAGGTACCGTGCTGCAAGGCATGGCTATTCAGGCTAATAACGGCGCCACGTCTGAGCAACTGCGTCAGGTTGCCGAAATGACGTTGCAGGCCTTTCCACGCGCTGGTTAAGCCGGCGCTACCTGCCTTAAACTCCATACTTATTGCCTATTCCTGCAAACCAGCACTACAGTAATAGGCAAAGCCCCGACGGCTGCTTATACTGCGTTTATCCACTGTGCCAGGGGGCCGATAATGACCGACGAACGCGAACTTCTGCGCCAGCAAATGCTACAACCGGTGCTTGCCAGGCTAACCAGCACCGGTGTCAACGAGAGTTGTATACCCGGGCTAAAACTCTATCGCAGCAATGCACCGACATCTGCAACGCCGACCCTTTATGAACCAACACTTTGCCTGTTACTACAGGGCAACAAGCAAATATTACTGGGCGAGGAAATACTGCAGTACAATCCGCTGCAGTATCTGCTGGTACCGGTGATGCTGCCGGTCAGCGGTAAAATAATCAGGGCCAGCAGCAACGAGCCTTATCTGGGTGTCAGTATCAGCCTGGATTTGCGTGAACTTACCGAGCTGGTAATCGATCTGGGCGATAAAGTCCCGCGCCAGCCGGTACCTGCCCGTGGTATCAGTATCGGCGACGCCGATCTGGATTTATTATCGGTATTTCAACGTATTTTTGGCTTGCTGGAACGCCCGCAGGATGTCGCAGTACTGCATCCATTGTTAAAGCGAGAGCTATTGTACCGTCTACTGATAAGCCCTGCAGGCAGTCATTTACGCGAGTTTACCTTGCTTGACAGCCAGGCCAGCCGTATCGGCAAAGTGATTGATACGCTGCGTCAACGTTTTAACCAGCCGCTACGCATCAAAGAACTGGCTGACGTAGCACATTTAAGTGAGTCAGCGCTGTTTCAGGCTTTTAAAGCGGTAACTTCAATGTCGCCGCTGCAGTTTCAAAAGCAGCTGCGATTGAACGAGGCGCGGCGAATTATGCTATACGAAGGCCTGGAGGCCGCCACCGCCAGCTATAAGGTGGGCTATGAAAGCCCGTCGCAGTTCAGCCGCGAATACAGTCGCTTATTTGGCGCGCCACCAAAAGCCGACGTGGCACGCTTTCGACAAACGTTGTAAATTTATATGGTGCCCCCACTGTTTTAACACCCGTGAAGGCGCTATGATCGCCGCCTTTATTGTTGTCTGCGCCTCCTTGTTATGAAAAATGCCCTGCTTTACCTTGTTACCGTTCTTATCTGGGGATCGACCTGGTTCGCCATTGAGTTTCAGCTGGGTGAAGTGGCAGTGGAAGTGTCGTTAACTTACCGCTTTGTGTTATCGGCGCTACTGATGTGGCTGTTTTGCTGGTGGCGCCGCCTGCCGATGCGCTTCAGTGCTAAAGATCATGGTTTTATCGCCCTGCTGGCGCTGTTTAATTTTGCCTTAAACTATATTCTGATTTATCAGGCGCAGCAGTATTTAACCTCTGCCATGACCGCTATCGCTTTCACCACTATGTTACTGATGAACATCATTAATACCCGGTTATTTTTTGGTAAGCCGGTAGCGAAACGTATTTATTTTGGCGCCCTGATGGGCATTGCCGGCATTGTGGTGCTGTTCTACCCCGATTTAGATGGCCTGGATTTCACCAATGCCAGTTTAATTGGCCTGGTACTGGTGCTGGGCAGTGCGCTTAGCGCGTCCTTGGGCAATATGGCCAGCGTCCGTAACTCCCGTGCCGGCTTACCTATTACTCAGGTTAATGCCTGGGGTATGCTGTATGGTGCCGTTGGCCTGACAGCGCTGGTGTTAATTAGCGGTACGCCTTTTACGTTCAGCACCTCGCCGGCATTTATTATTTCGTTGCTGTACTTAGCAGTGTTTGGTTCAGTGATAGCATTCGCTACTTATTTTGCTTTGTTAAAAGGCATGGGCCCGGAAAAAGCCAGCTACACCATAGTGCTGTTCCCGCTGGTGGCGGTGTTGCTTAGCACAATGTTCGAAGATTTTGTCTGGAGTAGTTATACCTTTAGTGGTTTTGCGCTGGTACTGCTTGGCAACGCTCTGGTGCTAACCCCATTTGCTAAAATAAAAGCGCTGATGATTAAACCAAGGTTACCGGTTCAGCCGCTATTACCATAATTGCAGACTGATACGCTCTGTTGATTAGCTAAAGCATCCAGATGCTTGTTGCAGATCAATTGCTTGCTTAGTGGTTGCTCTATACTCGTCCTACCGACCCGGTTACAGCCGACGTTAACGGATAAATAACGATGGCAACACACTCTGACTTATCAAGTGCTGAAAAGCCTGCCATCAAGCCACCCAAATTATTCTGGCTCAAGTTAATGATGTTATTGGGTATCGCGTTGATAATCCTCGGCCATTTCTTATGGAAGGGCCTGAACCTGCCACAAACCATGGGCGTACCCGGCATCATTCTGGTCGCGGCATGCTGCGCAGTAGGACTTATTTTGTCACTCCCTACCAAAATTTACCTGACGCTGCTGCTAATGCAACATGAAAGTGAGGCTAAAATGGCAGAGCGAGCTGCAATAAGAAAAAAGACCGACCTATAAAAATGTAGTTTGAACAAAATCTGCAAATATGACCATCCATCATTTGCAATAATGAACCAGTCAGGCAGAATATCGGCAATTCCAACAATATGATTTAAAAAAGGATGTAATCATGGCATATGATTATGGTAGTGAGTCCTTAGGGATCCGTAACCCATTTAAAGCAGAAGGCCTGCTACGCGCCGTACGCGGTTTAATAGTTAGCTTGCTCGGTATTTACCCCCTATTACAAGTAGTTAGTCTGGTTCAACAAGATAAAACGCTGGCATGGATATATGCCGGTGTCGGGTTTTTATTGTTGGCAGGCGGATTAAAGGCACTGGGTAGTGGTATTGCCCAGATGATGCGTTTTTTTGTCGGTCGCAGTGTACCCACCTCGCTGGCGCCAAATTTTAGCAAGTCTGAGCGGGAAACTGCCAAGCTGGAACAGCCCCATTATAAAAGTATTGATCTTGAAGAAATGCTGATGGGGCGCAAGAACAAGACGTTTGTTGAGCCAGAAGGCTTTATTTCCCGTATGGTACATACTCTGGTACCCAAGCTGATTTTCCTGCCTTACCCGCTCCGTAATCTGGCGCAACGTTTCGCTGGGGCCTTAATTGCTACTGCCGTTGCGCTGGTAGCCTATGCATTGACTGCTTTCGTTTGTTTAACCGGTCTTGCGGGTGAAACCGGCGATATTCTGTTGCCGTTTTTCTCTTTTGTTCTGGTGGTGTACTTAATTCTAAGCTGGCGGAGCGCCAGTACTGTATACCGCAAGGCGGAAAAAACCATTGAAACTCAGGGCAAGCTGAAACTGGCCAAAATTATGGCCTTTGCTATTTTGGCGCCGGTGCTGCTTGGATTAGCTATTAATTTCCTGTTGCAGCAACGCGATGTGCAAAATCTGGTTAGCGAGTTAGCCAGCGCCGAATTACAAAGTTTTGCTGTGGTACCACAATTATTGCTGGTGCTGGTATTCACCGCGATCAGTGGGATCCTGGTGTTCCTGTTGTTAAAACAGCGCACAGCGAAGGTGCAGGCCCAAACTAAGGTGTCAGAATATCGTGCTAACTGGCAGGAAAATATTCACCCGCGCGAGTTGTTTGTCAATATCGACAATATTGTAATGGCAAACCGGCGCTATATGGAAATACCTAACCGCGTTTACCGTGAGCTAACCCCGAACCTGAACGAGCAATCTGAAAGTAAAGGCGATTTTAACGGCGAAGTGATGATTGAAACCCAGCCGGCATATGCGCCGCTGCAGCACACCACCGCGTTTAAACAACTGCGGTTATGGGCAACGATTGCGGGGCAGCTGCTATTGCTGGTTGGGCCGGTTATTTTATTTTATCTGCTGGCAGAAGCCCAGACAGTACTGGCACTGATACGCGAATTTGCCGCCCTGGCGCGGCCCGGCGATGCCGTCATGCAAAGTTTTGTGGTAAACCTGTTTAATGAAAGCCAGTTTATCTTAAGCCTGATCTTCAGCTGGCTTATTTGTCACAGCTTTGGCCGCTTACTGGAGAATTACAGTCATACGTTCTGGGCTGAGCTGAATTTTGATTCCTTACTGGTGTATTTGAAATGCGAAGGGACTTATACCCAAAGCAAACTGACCACAGGTAAAGGCATTTATGACTCTACCTCATCAGAAAACTATGTTATGCGCTCTTCATTAACGCCATGGATTATCAGTTCGCGCATTATGAGCAGCACCTTTGCTGACAGCGGCGCCAAAAATGTCGAGCACCCGCGGCATATTCTTGAAATGCAGGATAATCCGCAGGAAATGCAGGCGATAATTGACGATATTCAAAGCTTTTTATCTGCGCGTGAAACCATTGCTAACGTTAAAAATGCGCAAGATTTATCGAACACTGAACAGATATATCAGATTAACCAGCAATCACGTGCTATGCCGGTAACGCCGGACCAGGCCAGCCTGGCCAGCCCGCAACAAGACGCTGAGGCCAGCCTTAACCTGCAGGCGGAGCCGGAGCAAGCCTGAATCTGCTAACCCTGCGCTATACCAGTGCCGCATCAGCGGCATTGGGCTACTGCTGCACCAGCACCGTTTCTTCATCCATTTGTTTAATCATAAATGCCACCCGCTGCAAAAAAGCATCGCGGCTGTCAGCCGGAATAGGCTCTGCCAGCGGAATGTTAGCGCTCATTGGGTTTACCGGCCGGTTGTTGACATGCAATTCATAATGCAGATGGGCCCCGGTTACCCGGCCGCTGGCGCCGGATAAGCCAATCCGCTGGCCCCGTTCTACCTGCTGGCCGGGGCGAACCAGAACTTTGTGCAAATGCAGATAACGGGTTTTATACTGACCGTGGTGCTGGATTTCAATATAACGGCCGGCATAAGGATGGTTTTCAACCCGGACAACCTTACCTTCAGCAGCGGCCAGTACGGCGGTACCGGTGGGCGTGGCAAAATCTGTACCGTTGTGCGGCTGCACCCGACCGGTTACCGGATGCAGCCGGCGCGGATTAAAATCATCACTTATCCGATAAGAACGAGCCAAAGGCAGCCGCATAAATGCGCGCTCCAGACTTTCACCATTAGCATCATAAAACTGGCCGTTGTCATGCAAAAAAGCACTAAGCTGCTGACGGCGGTTAAACAACCGCACCCCTTCAATCCGACTCAGGCCGGTTGCGGTGTCGCCAATATAGTTGTCGCTTCGCACCACCTGAAAGCGGGCACCCGGCTGTATATCGCGCGAGAAATTAAGCCTGTCCCGAAACAGCTGATGCACGGTGGCAATGTCGGCATCGCTTAAACCGGCCTGTTTCGCCGACTGATAAAAACTGCCCGCTATTGTGCCGGTCAGGGTGCTGCTTTGCCACTCACCCGGGTTGAGCAACTCCTGATAACTGAATTCGCCATCTGCTTCACGCTGATACAGCACCCGGTTGCCGGGATGGATAAATAACTCCATCGCCTGTAGTTGCCTGTTTTCATCCAGCTGAAATGTCAGATTATTACCTGGTCGCAGTACATCCAGTGCCAGCAAAGACTGATCCGCGGCCATTATCTGCTGCATTTGCAGCTGACTGAAGCCGTGAGCTGAGAATATCCGACTTAAACTATCACCGGGTTCAATAGCGTAGTGCCGGATCCGCTCATCCAGGCTGTGCGCTTGCACTACTGCTGCCATGGCGCCTTGTAATTGCTGCCAGCTGTCCTTTAGTCTGGTTGCCTGCCAGCTGCGCCAGCCTTCTGCCACAAGGCCAGGCATTAGCAAGCCAGTGACCGGCGCCGGGGTTGGGCGTGGCGCCGGCCAAAGCATAATAATAACTGTTAAAACTGCCAGTAACAGCATGGCCCGCTGATGTCTGGCAGGAATATCAGAAAAGCGGGCCAGGTGTGCAGTAAGCTGCAACAAAGGACGTGGCATTGAGTGGCGCTCCGTATTAACTATGTCGGGGGTGCGGTATCGCATCATTAAACGCGTGTGGTTTATGGCTGCAGGGGCAGATACTTTGCCGGATCCTGCTGAGCGCCATTTCGCAGTAATTCAAAGTGTAAATGTGGTCCGGTTACCCGGCCACTGGTGCCTACCGTGCCAATCTGCCCGCCTGCGGCAATTTGCTGGCCAGCTGTAACAGAAAAAGCATTCAGATGGGCATACAACGTCTGGTAGCCATGGCCATGATCAATTAGCACCACCTTGCCATAGCGGCTATTCAGGCTGCTGGCATCGGCAATCAGCACTTTGCCTTGCTGACTGGCTCTGACCGCAGCACCGCTGGCAGCGGCAAAATCCAGCCCCTGATGCGGCCGGTTCTGCCGAATGGGATGTTGCTCAGCATAAAAAGAACTTATCACAGGCTTATCGACTGGCAACCCCCACTGCTGCGGGGGCTCGTTGTAACTAAGCACTGAACTGCTGACATGCAGCAACAGGGCGCAGCAGCCAAACATACCCCCAAGACGCCAGCGTTGACCGGCAGATAAGCTAACCGGGCGCACAAACAACTGTTGCAAGCGTTGCTGATAAAACCCCTGGTCGGCTTTGTCATGAATAAAAGCTGCCGTTAGTGCGGACAAGCTGCCACCATGGCTGAATTTTAAGCTGTTAAGCAAAGTCTGGCCGTACAGGGCTGCCAGTTCAGGCTGCTTTGCCAGCACCGCCTGATCCACGGCCAGCTCAATGCTTTGTAAAAATGCCTGCTCAAGCTGTTTCAGGGTGGGGATAAACCAGCAAACAGCCACCAGCAACCGCAGCACAATAAGTTGCTGTGGGTCCTGTCGCTGCAGATGCATCAGCTCGTGTGCCAGCAGCAACCGGCGCTGCGCCAGTGGCATCTGCCAGATATAAGCTGGCACTACCACTACTCTGTGCCGCCAGCCGGCAGTAAAGGGCGACAGTGCTGCCGACGTCTGCCGGAATTCAACACCTTGCGGCATCTCAGTAAGTTGCGCCGGGCTTAACAGGCTTGCTGGCGCCACTGGCTCTGTCAGGGCGATTAATTGTTGCAACCGTTGCCATTGTCTCCATACCCGCCATAACTGCCAGGCACTGACCATCATCAGCAGTAACAGCAGCAGCCCCGGCCAGTATTGCTGAAAAAAAGCGGGGGACTGTTTCAGCGCCGGGTGCGCGGGCTGTGCGCTAAAGGTGTGCACCGCGTTCAGGGTATCTTGTAATAACACCGATGGCACAAGCCACTGCTGACTCAGTTGTGGTAGCGGTAAAAGCGGCAGAAAGCATAAAGCGAGTAACCACCAGTAAAACGCCGGCCATTGCTTAAGGCCGGACACTTTTCGCAATAACAACCTGCTTGCAGGCCACAGCAACGCCGCCCAGACACTGCAAAGTGCCAGTGATATCAGCAGTTGCATGACCACCTCAGTCATTCCTGCCAGTTGTATTGCCGCGGGGGGCTGTGGTTTCTGTCGCTAAATCCTGCAACAGTTGCTCCAGATTGGCTATCTCACTGGCATTCACTAATTTACTGTTGGCAAACATCGCCACCGGTAACGGCTCTTTTATTTCAAATACCCGCTTGGCAAAATCCTGAACAAATGCCGCCAGGGTCGGCATTTTATCCAGCAGCGCAGTATAGGTATTTTTATGGCCCTGGCTGGTACAGGCAATAAACTCCTTGGTCACCATGCGCTCCAGCGTTTTGCGGGTAGACGAATAGCCCCAGCCCAGAACCGCTGCCAGTTCATCGTGCAGTTCACGGGCAGTAAGCGGCTGCTTTAGCCATAATAATTTCAGAATTTCCAGTTCAGGCGCTGTCGGCTGCTGCATTGCACTATATCCAGCTACTCAGGAATGGGCCAAGAGTGCGACAATTGTCACAGCTGTGTCAAGCAAAATTTGCGACAAATGTCGCAGCAAGGTGCAGCTTGCACCGCCCTGGTGGAAAAAAATTAGTGATACAAGCCGGTCGACGCGGCTGCCAGCAAGCGCTCTGCGACAGTAGTATTCACCGCGTCCCAAACCTCTGTAGCTACCCCATCGGTCCAGACCACAACCAGCAGCCGGTCTTCTCGGTAGACCCGGGCCCGCTCAAGGCTGACATTATCGGCCCAGATACTTCGCAGCGCCTGCTCAATCCGGTCAGCATCTGCCGCAGATTCTGCTTCCAGTCCATAAAGTCCCAAATTATTTTGTGCATCGTATAGCGCATACAAGGCTGAGCGGATGCCGCTCGCGGTTAGGTTACCCTGCGACCCGCTACGGACCACCGCGTTAACAAATTCAGGATCTGTTGAGTACTGCGGATTATGCTGCAATACATCATGCGGAATATGGCGAGTCGTATCTTTGTCGAGCAGGTGTGTGCTCAGTGCCGGATGCAGCTCTGGCCCCTGCAGTGCCAAGCGGTCTAAGCCGTTGCTGGCGCAGCCACCGAGCAGCATCGTCAGTGCGGCAATCAAGCCGGCTTTTGCTGTAGTGAGCATAAAATCCTTAAATCAGTTAGCATACAACCCTTAGCTGCCTGTTAAAAACCGGGCAGCTTTGCCGCTGGTTAGTTAAAATGGTTTCGCCCAACTTAACCAGTAAAAGTCCAGGCCGTCATTAGGCAGCTTAAAATCAGCATTTGAGTAGTGAGTATATCCCAACGTAATGCTTGCTTCAGAATTGCGGCTATATTGCCAGGAAAGCGACAACCGGTCTTCAAACTGAAAATGGGTTGATAAATGGCGGTTAGCCAATCGGGTTGTGTCAAAGAAACTTCCGCCAATACCTACTTCTACAAATAACGGGCGCTTAGTCCCTGCAACCAGCCAGGACAAAACGGGGCTAATAGTAAAAGCGGTTATATTGTCGGATGTATTGTTAGAATTTTGCCAGTGGTTCAGGGCCGCTTCAATGTGCAGGGCTGGTGAGCCAGTCCATTCTGGTAGTTCAACCGGGATATTTGTTACTCTGTAACCTGCTCTGACTCCTCTAAGTTGATCAGTAGAATAAGCGGCGGACACATGAAGTTCATCAGCACCACAGAAAAAGCCAAGGTTTGCTACTACAATAACAAGTAATGAGCGTCGCACGCATCCCCCTATAACAAATAATTAATACAATACAAGAATTGAGGTAAGTAAATAGCACCCTTTACTGGCCTCTTAACATAATTGTTGGTGATTATAAAGTTAGACGTTAAAGTAAACCATGCAGCACAGTGAGGCTGTGTGGCAATTCCCACCCTTTAACCTGAAAGGAATTATGCAGCAGATATTCGAACAGAATGAGAGTTACAGTCAGGTTCGACGGCGCAGGTTAATGCAAATCGCTGCGATATCGGCGAGCGGCTTAACGATTGCGTTAACCGTGGCCAATGGTATTACTTTCTTTATATTCGCGGCTGGTATCGGTTGTCTGCTTTTGGCATTAGTTTTTGCCTTAAAAAATAAGCTCAGGGTATCTGCCTGTATTTTGCTCTGGTCGATGAGTGCCATGCTGTTTGCCTTTGCGCTAACCGGCGCCGGATTATTTGATCTGGCTGTTCTGGGGTTGCCCGGGGTGCTAATTTTCGCCGCCATTCTGGGCAGCGTCAGCCTGTTTATCTCGGTACTGTTTTTTATTTTTGCTCAGTGTATTTTTCTTACCTGGCTGACGCTTTCCAGTTATCTTACGCCGCATGTGCCAAGTTTAAGCTGGCCGCACCTGGTATTTATTCTGATTATTTTTACCATAACGGGCTTTAGCGTCTACATTTTGGTGCGCGATATCAAACGGCTGATGCTGTCACTGCAGCATGAAAATGCCAAAGTGCAACAAAGTCAGGCAAAAATTCAGCATCTGGCTCATCATGACAGCCTGACCAATCTCGCAAACCGGCTGTATGGCGAAACGCTGTTTCAACAGTTGTTAGTTGCCTCTTTGCAGCAACAACAGCAACTTGCCCTGCTGTTTATAGACCTGGACAATTTTAAACCGGTAAATGATGCGTTAGGACACGCCGCCGGCGACGACCTGTTAAAACAACTTGCACAACGCCTGCGGGCAATTCTGACCAAAGATCAGGCGCTGATCCGCTTTGGCGGAGACGAGTTTCTGGTGCTGGCGCCCCATGTCGCCGATAGTCATCAGCTGGAACAACTAGCTGATAGCTTAATCAGCCAAATTACCGCAGCATTTAACATCTTGCAAACTCAGGTTAGCGTGTCGGCCTCAATTGGCATTGCCTGTGCTCCGGCAGATGGCACTGATTTTAAACAACTGTGCCGCAAAGCTGACATAGCCATGTACCGGGCAAAAGAAGAGGGTCGTAATACTTATTACTATTTTGATGATAGTCTGGATAAAGCCAATGACGACAAATTTAAACTACTGCAAATGTTGCGCCGGGCATTACTTGAGCAGCAGTTCAGGCTGTATTACCAGCCACAGGTTGCGTTAAACAGTGGTCGCATTACCGCAGTGGAAGCACTGTTGCGCTGGCCTCAGCCCGATGGCAGCATGATAGGTCCGGATCAATTTATTCCACTGGCCGAGAACAGCGGTTTAATTAATGAATTAGGTAGCTGGGTCATTGCCCAAGCCTGCCAGCACATTGCGCAACTGCGTCAGCAGGGCTTTGAACATTTACGTGTTGCGGTGAATCTGTCGGTCGTACAATTTAAAGATGGCCAGCTACCAGGCATTGTCCGGCAAGCACTGCAGCAGGCAGCACTACCGGCACAAGCCTTAGAGCTGGAGCTAACTGAATCCTTGCTGGTTGATAATACCGATCATATTCTGCAACAACTTAATGCTTTAAGCCAATTGGGGGTGACCATTGCCATTGACGATTTTGGTACGGGTTACTCTAACCTGAGTTATCTGCAGCGTTTTAACGCCAGCACCTTAAAAATTGACCGCTCGTTTGTTTCAACTGATGCCCAGTGGCAAGCAAATGCACCTCTGGTTCAGGCTATTATTCAGATGGCGGGCAGTCTTGGTTTAACTACCATAGCAGAAGGTATTGAACATGCCGCAGTGATGGAAAAGCTGCTGGCTCTGGGTTGCAAAGAGGGCCAGGGATACTATTGGTCGCCCGCCGTAGCCATAGCGCATTTGCCCGCTTTGCTAACCAAACTGCAATTACAGGCAAAAGCGGTCTGATATGCCGTCTAGTTATGCCACTTTTAAAGAAAACTTTAGTTTGATGCATTTGCTCTACCCGCTGATCCTGGCAATTTGCGTTATCTGCCCCCCCATTGCAGCCAGTCCGGTTGAGGTAAACGCGTTGCGCCAGGCAATAACAGAGGCCCGCCAACAAGGGGATATGGATAGCGCAGATAAGCTTGCCCAGCAGTATTTTAACGCAACAACAGCAGACGCTGAACAGTCTGAGCTGGGTAACGCCTACTATCAGCTGGGCAGAAATGCAATGGAACGCAACAATTACCCGCAAGCCAGAGAATATCTGGAGCAGGCGGTCAGCCAATATCAGAATGGTTCAGCGACGTTGTTGCTGGCCAATGCGTTGCAGCAACTTGGCCTGACATTTCGTTATCAGAGTGAGTATCATAAAGCACTGGAATACCTGTATCAGGCCATGCAGCATTATCAGCAGCTAAACGACCTCTCAGCCATTGCCTCTGGTTATAACAGCCTTGGCACCACGTTGGAGAAAATGGGCCAGTATGAACAGGCATTGCACGCACATCAGCAGTCACTTTCCTTACATTATCAAACCGGCGATAAAGGCGGGATTGCCAGTGCCATCTATAATCTTGGTGACCTTCACCGCGTGCTGGGAGATAACAGCCAGGCCCTGACCTATTTTCTAGAATCGCTGGAACTGGATAAAGCGAACGGTAATCTGCGCGATATTGCCTATAGCCATAATAAACTGGGGTATATTTACAGCGAATCGGGCGATTATCTGCAGGCAGCAGCGCATTTGCAGCAGGCACTAAGCCTGTTTGAACAAATTAGTGCACCCCGCGATCTAGACTGGGCACGCACCAACCTTGCCAAACTTGCCATGCATCAGGGGGATTACCAGCACGCTACTAAGCTGATTGAAGGGGTCATTAGCCGCGCCACATTACACCACTACAACAGTTTGCTGGTCGATGCTTACAAGCTTGCCACCGAGCTCGCCATCACCACAGGTGAGTACGACAACGCACTCACTTACATTGAAGCAGGCGTTAGTCGTGCCCGCCAGAACCATGAACGTGCAGATGAAGCGCAGCTTGAACAAATGCGGGTGAACGTACTGATCCAACAGGGCCGGGTGCGTGAAGCGCTCGCAGCTCTGCTACAGCAAAACAAACTGGAAGATGATATTTTTAACAATAACCGGGTGTCTGCTATTGCTTCCATCCAGGCCCAGACCGAATTTATTCGCCAGCAACACCGAATAGATCGGCTGCAACAACAGCAAATATTACAACAGGCTTTGTTGGAGCGACAAAGGTGGTCCCGTAATTTTTGGATCCTGGGTCTGGTGGCAACATTTATCCTGTTGCTGTCGCTGTATCGCAGGCTAATTCAAAAACGGCTGAATCAGCGCCTTAGCCAACAGGTTGCGGCCAGAACAGATGAGCTGAATCAAAAAAATCATGAGTTAAGCCTCGCTTACCAGCAACTAGAAACTATTAGCCTTACTGACAAACTCACCGGTCTTCACAACCGCCGATTTTTAGAAAATCATATTGAAAGCGATCTGGAACATTGCCGGCGCATGCAACAGGATTGGCAGGAAGGCAAAACGGCCCGACCAAAAGGGGCAGATTTGGTGGTATTTATGATCGATCTCGATAACTTTAAAGCGCTGAACGATAGCTACGGCCACAATATCGGTGATTTGATTTTAAAGCAGCTGAAACACAGAATGCAGCAGGTATTTCGTCAAACAGATTATTTGATACGCTGGGGTGGTGAAGAATTTGTTGCGGTGGCGCGGTTTATTGAACGGGAAGACGCCAGGCAAATTGCCGAGCGATTTGTCGAATCGGTGCACAGCACACCTTTTGAAGTGGATGCGCAGCACTCGCTAACTGTTTCCTGTTCAGTGGGTTACGCTTGCTACCCACTGCCGGTGGGGGCTACTACCCGGCCCTGGCCTGCATTACTTCGCCTTGCCGATCTCTGTCTGTATGCCGCAAAATACTCAGGACGGAATGGCTGGGTTGGCGTACAAGACTACCATACTGCATTGCCGTCGGACGCCGCTGATGTTAATGCGACACAGATGCAACAAGCGATTGATGAGGGTCATATCGAAATTTATCATTCGTTTGCCGACAATCTTAACTGGCCCACCATTGCCTGATGTAACCCATCAACTGGTTAATAAACCTGTTGCACTCTTAAAAAACGTGCGAAACGAGGCAAGCCATGCTTAGTCAGACCATTATACCGGTAAGTCACTACAGTACCAATTGGCGGCGGTGTCTGGCGCATAGCATCGGTTAGGCCGCTGCCAATGGCAAAGGTTTTACCCTCTGGCGTTTTAACAATTAGCGCGCCCGCCATACCCCGGTATTTACCCTTGCCAGGCCGGTAACCAATGACTTCCGCTTCCGTATCCTGATAAGTTTTTAGTTTGAGTAAGTCGCGGCTTCTGCCGGTTTTATACAGTGCATTTTGTTGATGCAGCATCAGGCCCTCGGCACCTGCACGTTCCAGCTCACCAAGTTTAGCCCGCAATGTGGCTGTATCATGGATACGAAACTGCGGCACCACCAGCAAATAAGGGCTGCTGTATTGCTGGCTAAGGCGTTGCATCTCGCTAATCCGCTCAGTAAAAGTACCTGCAGCATCGGGCAACTCAAACAGGTAATAACGAATGTGTTGCCATTCGCTATCTACCGGCTGTTGTTTGCTAACAATACTTAGGGTGTCGGCAAACTTATTGCGGCCAAGCCATAATTCACCGTCTAATTTTTGCTTAGGGAAACCGGCGACAAACCAGGCTGGCGCCGCAATAACATTGCCGCCACGGCTAATCAGCTGTTCGCCATCCCAGAAGGCCCGCACCCCATCCAGCTTTTCGCTGACCCAGTACTGCTGCACATCGATATTGCTGTTATACACGTCAGCCAGCAATAAATCGGGTTTGGTCGCTGCGGTTAAATGACAACAACAGAGCAACAGCAGGAAGGCTAACAATTTATTCATTATTTAGCATCTTTTTGCTTAAATAAGCAAAGTATAGTGAATAAGGCCGATACGGCAAATTAAGGATGGTGGCGCTAACGATAAATGGAGTTAATTCAGTATCCGCTGCAAATAACCTGGCCCGAGTTGTTGCATTTGCCGTTCAACCCAGGCCACCCGCTCGCGCAGATACGGGGTTAACTGACGGGCATCACGGTTACGCGGCCCCGGCAGCAGCACGGCCAGCCGCGCCGCTTCATTTCTGGTTAGCTTGCTGGCCGGTTTATTAAAGTAGTGCAGGCTCGCTGCTTCCACGCCATAAATACCTTTGCCAAACTCCGCGATATTTAAATACACTTCCAGGATCCGCTTTTTACCCCAGATCACTTCCAGACTCAGGGCCAGCCCGGCTTCCAGGCCTTTTCGAACCAGGCTGCGGCCGGGCCACAGCAACAGATTTTTTGCCGTTTGCTGGCTGATTGTGCTGGCACCACGCAAACCGCCGCGCTGTTCTGACTGCTCGAGGGCATCACTGATGGCAGTAAAATCGACACCGTAATGCTCAGGAAAACGTTGATCTTCAGAGGCCACCATCGCCAGCGCCACATGTGCAGGCAGCGTATCAATACTTACCCACTGCTGGCGCACCGGATAAGGGCTTTGCAGCATAAAAGAGGAGGTGGGCGGCGCTACAAACCGCAACGTCAGCAGCAGGATCAGCAACAACAGCACCATGCCCAGCACGACGCGCCACAGCACAAACCATGTCCAGCCTACAAAACCACGTTCACCCTGGGTCATTCACTCTTTACCACCCGATGTCAGATTCCAGAAAAAGCCGCTGTACGGCGCTGCCATTCGCAATGTTCAAGCATACAGGTTTTAAGCCTACCGCAGACTGAACTGTACAAACAAAGATCCATACCTGCCGGCGCAGCTAAGATGATCACAATATCGTCATTAGATTTACACTTTTAATTCACAACACTTGAATAGGGTAGCACTGCCGTGCCGTGAATCGGCTGTTAAATGCGTTCCTTAATGCTGCTATTGTTAAACTAACTATCAAGGAAAATTTTATGCTCAATTTAAAGATCTTGCGCGGTCTTGGCATATCCACCCTGCACGTGGCCCTATTGCTGAGCCCGGTGTTTGCCTTCGGCGATACTAACACCGTCCTCCGCCAGAAAGACAACCAGACAAATATCAGTAGTCCTTCCCTTAAAGTACCCAACAAGTATGCTGTGCAGTTCGGGCCGCGCCCCGCTTACCTGGTTGATAATATGGACTCCGGCCTGCTGAAACAGCGCTTACAGAGCTGCAATACCGGCCGCAAGCTGAAAAAAACCCTATTTTCTATTGGTCATCGCGGCGCACCTTTGCAATTTCCGGAGCATACCAAAGAGTCGTATGAGGCCGCAGCCAGCATGGGTGCCGGTATCATGGAGTGTGATGTCACCTTTACCCGGGACAAAGAGCTGGTCTGCCGCCATTCGCAATGCGATTTGCACACCACGACGAATATTCTGGCGATACCTGAGCTGGCAGCGAAATGCAGCGAACCGTTTACCCCGGCAGACCCTGCCACAGGCACGCCCGCAAGCGCCAGATGCTGCACCAGCGACATAACCTTAGCAGAATTTAAAATGTTAAAGGGTAAAATGGATGTCTTTAATCCAGAAGCCACCAGCGTTGCAGAGTATATGCAGGGCACGCCGGCCTGGCGTACTGATCTTTATGCCACCACCGGCACTTTACTGACCCACGCCGAAAGCATAGCGTTGTTTAAACAACTGGGCGTAAAATTTACCCCGGAGTTAAAAGCAGCCGAGGTGCCAATGCCTTATCAGGGTACCTACAGCCAGGCTGACTATGCCCAGCAGCTTATTGACGACTATCGGGCCGCCGGCATCAGAGCCAAAGACGTCTGGCCGCAGTCATTTAATATTGCTGACATCCGGTACTGGCTGGCCAATGAGCCGTCTTTTGGTCGCCAGGCAGTTTATCTGGATGACGCGAATACCCCTTTTGATCTGCCCTCAGCATCAGAACTGCAAGGTTATGCTGCCGAAGAAATTAACATCGTTGCGCCACCGATGTGGGCCTTGCTGGAGCTGGACGCAGATAATAACATTGTGCCGTCTGCTTATGCCCGCAATGCTAAAGATGCCGGACTTGATATTATTGCCTGGTCTTTTGAGCGATCCGGACCGTTAACCAATGGCGGCGGCTGGTATTATCAAACCGTCAACCCGGTTATTAACAATGACGGTGATATGCTGGAAGTACTACACGTAATGGCACAAGAGGTCGGGGTAATCGGCGTGTTCTCAGACTGGCCAGCCAGCGTCAGCTTTTATGCTAACTGCATGGGCCTGCCCTGAGTACGCTCCAGCCCAAGGTGTTCAGCACCGGCAACCAGTTGAAAAGCGGGTGAAAGCCCGCTACTGTTTAGCACAGAAAATTGTCTTACCTTACAGAGACTCAACATTACCATGAGTGAAAATCGCTTCCGCCATTTAATCGGGCCGGCTTTATTTGAGGCAGCATTTGTTGTGCTTGGTGTGGTATTGGCGCTGGCCGCCAATGAATGGCGGCAGAACCGGGCCGATATTGCCCAGGCTAACACTGCGCTGACAGAAATTGTGCGCGAGCTGGAGGCGAACCGGCAGGCAGTGGCTGACTCGTTGGAATACCACCGCGGTTTAGTCAGCCGGATTATGCAGGTAGCTGATGATCCGGCTCAGCTGAGTATTCGTGATTTCAGCCGTGGTTTTATTTTCCCGGCACAGGTTCACCATACCGCCTGGAGTTCGGCGGCTGAAATTGGTGCGCTGAGTAATATGTCTTATGATTCAGTGCTGGTGTTATCCCGTGTTTATGCACAGCAGGAGAGTTATCAGGAGCAGGCAAAAAGTGTCGGGCAGATTATCTATACCGAACTGTACCGGGGCGGAACAGCAGCTATTATTGCCAATTCAGATAATCTGATCACCATATTACAAACCTTTGCTTATCGGGAACAACAGTTGTTAAAGACATACAACACCCTGCTAAGCGAGACCTTCACTGAGCAGCATCGCCAGCTCGCAGCAGATTAAACCAACGCAAAATTGTCCTTAATCTTAGTTGAAAATGTTCATTGCCATCGAACGCGGCAATTTGACATACCGCTATCTGTAAAATATTTTTAAGTTTATTTACTGTTCATAAGCGAGGTCAGCCATGAGTGTCAAGACTCAGAGTTTAATCGTTAATGGTGTCAGAAACGGCATTATCAGCAATCTGACAGGAAAAAATGAAGTTTCATCGGCATTTGTTATCTCGGTCAGAGATACCGCTATCACTACCATTCAGGGTACCCGGGATTTAATGGTTAGCGGTATTGAAGTGCCGGCTTCCATTGTTAAAGGTGCTATTGAAGGAATAGCTGACACCCGGGTTGCTTTTACTAAAGTAATTAACTGGATTGTCGATGGCGCAGTACAAGGCGCTATGGCAGAAGGTATTCTGGAAACCGAAGCCGTAAGCGGCGCCGTGCAGCAAGCCATATTCAGCGCTAATGCTTTGGGCGAAAACAGTAGTCTGGTGGCAGTTGCAGCTGTAAAGGGGGCAATCAGTGCAGTACAACAGACAGAGGGTAATACTGTTCATACAACCCAGGATGCGGTAATGGCAGCGCTTCACGCCGCCAGCGAGATAGACAGCAGCGCTGAAGAAACGGTTAAACAGGCTCTGACTGACAAGATAGCTGGCGCGAAAGAAATTATCGCCTAACAAATAGAAGACGGTAATTAACCCCACTAAGGTTGCCGTTTTTCAGAATGCCTGTTTCCCCTAGTAACGATTGTGTTCTGGCATTACCAAAAGCGCAGACTATTCGCGGAATGCGCGGCCCCAAGCCGAGTAAATAAACGTCGCTGACCACGTCAGTACCATAAAGCCACCGAGCGACTGCATCATATTGATCATTCTAATCGGGCCGTGCGTTTCAATTTCGGTATAGCCCAGCGTCGCGAAATTAATGCCTGAGAAATAAATTAGATCTCCCCAGCTTCCGTCATAGAATGCTGTGAAACCGCCCATCGAGTCCAAGGTTAGTAGTATGCGATAAGCGACGGCGAACAATAGAATCTCAGCGGTATGGATCGTTAATAGCCCATTGAAAACGAGAAAAATCGTTCGGTTAGGCTTATCCCGAGCCGTCCCCGTTAACAGGTCAAGCCAACGCAAAGAGAAGTGGTGGATTACACCAAGCAGCATAACGAGTAAAAAGCCAATAAGCAGAGCCATGTCATTATCCTTTCTAATTTTCTTACAGCTATATGCTGCAATCACCCCTTAGTGACCAATAACCTTGAACATAGCCTATCCAGGAAGTACCTGAGCGCTATGCTTACAGCGTATTTGTGCTGATAAATGAAATGAGTACAAAATTATCCATGTGTATATCGATAATTCGAATACCCTTTGCGCTATTCCTACAAACGCAAATTCCGGGTTAAGCATAATCAGCATGACAAAGGCTAGCCCGCCTATCGCATAACCCATATTGGCCAGTAATCTGCTACCGGTTTGCTTCAGATAAGTCGCTAAAATAAAAACACTGGCTACTGCGCTTACATAGCCCAGCAGAGCCGAAAAATTATGAATAAGTTGAGATGAGCTGGGGTTCTCTGGCCGACAGCCGGCGTCACACGGGTAAAAAGCGGCAATGCCAAGTGTAATGGCATAAACGGCAATTGCTACCAGCCCTATCAGCTGTTTTCTGCGCCGGGAGCAATAACATATCGCTATTCCGACAAACAGCACCAGTAAAACACTTGCCGGAATAAAACCGCCGAAATTGACTACTTTTCCATTGGCCGCATCAATTGCCCCAAGTTCACTTATAAACTGTGACATGTGCTGATAACCCGGCTGATTAATGCCAGCTAAAATGATAGTCATTAAAAACCAGAGACCACTTGCCAACGGCAGTATTATTATTAGTTTCGTCAGGTATTTCATTGCTTAAATTTTCCATTGGTAACTGACAAGGTATCGACTGCCCGGGCATACCCGCCAGATTTGCGATCAGGCAAATTAACTACGGCCCTTTACTGATAATAATTGCCATAACGGGTTTCGCCCTTTAAGGTTAGCGCTGTCCCGCCACTTTGTAAGGCAGCCGATATGACGTTGTATAACATTTTTCGCCATTTTTGTATGGTCAGTACCTTAAGTTGTGTTGCAGTGGCTGCCACTTGCTACGCAACAGCAAGCCCAACGATAGCAAACTCAGCAGCCAGTGACTGGGTTAACAGCTGCACCGACTGGGATACGTGGGACAAAGCCGGGCCACCCTTTCATATTTACGGCAACAGCTACTATGTCGGCACTTGCGGTATCAGCGCTATTCTGATCACCAGCGCCGATGGCCATATTCTGATTGACGGCGCCACTGAAGCGGGCGCAGAGGTGATTGCAGCCAATATCCAAACGCTTGGCTTTGCAATAACAGATATAAAACTGCTACTGCAAAGCCATGAGCATTTTGACCATGTTGCCGGTTTAGCCCGGTTGCAGCAACTCAGCGGTGCCAGGCTGCTGGCGTCTGCCGCTGCCGCACCGGTGTTAACCAGTGGCGTGGTGGCCGCCGCCGATCCGCAAGCCGGCATGCACCAGCCTTTTCCGGCCGTCAAAGTCGATGGTTTGGTAACCGCCGGCGAAGTAGTTACCCTGGGTAAGCTAAGCCTGATGCCGGTGGCAACCCCCGGACACACTCCGGGCGCCTTAAGCTGGCAGTGGACCAGTTGTGAAGCCGAACAATGTCAGGTGTTGGTGTATGCCGACAGTTTATCGCCGGTTAGCAGCGACAGTTATCGTTTTAGCGAGCATCTAAGTTACTTACAAGCCTACCGGGCCGGCTTAGATAAACTGGCAGCGCTTGATTGCCAGATATTGCTTACGCCGCACCCATCGGCCAGTAATATGCGCACCCGGCTACAAAGCAACGGCTTAACAGACACCGATGGTTGTAAGGTTTACGCAGCAGCAGTAACCCAGCGGCTGGATAAGCGGTTAACTAAGGAAAAAGCGCAGTAGTCCCGGAGTATTCTGACAGCTTTTGTCTGCTCTTAGCTGCCGAAAACCTTATCGTTGGCTTAAAAGCCAGGCAAGCTCGGTGGCCTGACACTTTTTCTTTAAGCCGCCCGGCACCTCGAGTTCTGCCAGGCAGTTAAGTTGGTAGGCATGGCTATAGAGGTTAAGCATTTCTTCACTATTAACCGAGAACGGCGGCCCTGCCAGTAGCGCTTGATCATACTCAAAGCAAATAACCAGTTGCGGTGCGCACTGGCTTATTTCAATTAGATGCTTTGCATAGCGCTGGCGCATCTCAGCCGGCAGCGCCACCAGCGCAGCGCGGTCGTATATTGCAGCAACCGGGCCTAAGGTGGCTTGCGACAATTCAAAAATATCGCCAACAAACACCTCAAGCTCAGCAGCATGGTAGTGCTGCAACTTGCCGATACTGCTGACGGTGGGTGTTAGCCCCAGCTCAGCAAACAGTTCCTGCACCGCCATTTCGCTTAATTCAGCACCCACGACTTGATACCCCTGCGTCAATAGCCAGTGAATATCAAGGCTCTTGCCGCAAAGGGGCAGAAACACCCTTGCGCCAGGCGCGAGTGCCAGTTGCTTGAAACAGCGTACCAGCAACGGATTAGCCGCAGCCTGATGAAAAGCAATTTCTCTTTTTTGCCACTTTTCCTGCCAGAATTCCGGGTTCAAATGCGATCCTTTAGTTTTGTTGCTAATATTTTGAGCTGCCCCTAAATGTTACGGAGCGCCATGACTGACTTATTCGGACATCTCAGGATAAAGAATTATCCCTGCAATCATAAAAACCAGGAATGATAAATGCACCCATACAGCCAGAATGTAATCCCTTCGCCTGGCTAAAGCGCTACCGTCTTCATGGCGGATCTCATAGAAAATAGACGCCCTCTGCCAAATAATTGCAAGCGCATAAGTGCTAATTCGCGAGCCCCTCCAGTCTGACGTAACCCAGTCTCTGCCCATACGCGCTAATTCTTTATCAAAATATTTCACTGTAACTCTGATAAAGCACCACATGGAAATCAGGGTACTAATAACTGAAACCATAGCAATAATGACCAAAGCATCGTAGATAAGCGCAATGTTGATCTGATTCACAATCAAACCAAAACTAATCACGTATAAATGGATAAATAACAAATACTGCAACAAGAAAGAGTAAGAAAGACAATTCAAACCACAGTGCAAGGTAATAATCTTTCCTGCGGGCAATTGCTCTTACCTCAGCGCCTGCTATTAAAGGCGTTTTGGCAAACCATTCTGAGAGGATCGCAAGCGCATAAATACTGATTCTGATACCAATACCATCCCATACCGGCTTACCAACACCTGATAATGCGAGCTGTCTATCAATGTGTTTTACTGAAACACGTGCAAACCACATGGTTGCAGCTAAAAAATTAAATATCAGAACAATGACAACTAGCAGTAAATTACTAAATAACTCACTGGGCATCACTTAAGCCCTATCGCCGTGCTGGAATGCCATAAAACATCACTAATGTCTTTACCAATTTCGTCAACAAATTTTGCTGATATTAAACCTGCTATCAATCCAGCACCAATAGCTATCACCCAGCCATACGGCGTGGCGATAAGAATTAACGTTAAGGTTGTGGTTAGCTGACCACCAACAATAGATCCTGCAATCACACCAAGTCCGAAGCCCGTCATTTCTCTGGCCAGTTCTTTTTGCCAATTGCCGCCTTGATTATACGTATCCTGAACTTTATTTACTCGCAGCCCGGCATCAAGAACAACAAGCCCCTTGCCCGCAATATTGGCAACACGCTGAAATTGCTGAACGCGTTTTACGTTATGGTAGCTTTGCAGTTTTATCGCTGCATCGGTTTTGCTACCACGCGCTAAACCCATTGCTCGTTCCGGATTACTCCACACCGTACCCCGATTGCCGGTTTTGGCATCATTAGTGGCCATAATACGCTTAATCTCACCCTGAAAATGCCTGTTCACCTCTGCCTGAGCCGCCGCAACCTTTTTTGCCAATGCTCGTTTTTCTGCTGCTTTTACTTTATTGATGTAGGCCGCACGGTATTTTTCCAACGCCTGCTGATAATCTTTGATATATGAAGCAAAGTTTTTCAAACGTGAGTCGAGTGCCGTAGCAGCTGCACCAGCGAATCCCGGTATCTCCTTTTTCACATAGGGTATTGCGGTATTTTGAGTAAAACTATTTACCGATTGCAAAGCAGGCTTTAACTGCAACTGATAAAACTCGGCCAGGGCATCTACCACTTCGGTGCCAAAATCTTTATTGAGCCGGGCGATGTTTCTGCGATCGGTAGCAGGCATTTGCTTTAACATTTCCAGAAAATGTAAAGCACCTGAATCATTAACCACCGCATTATCAGATTTGGTGATATAAGGCGTACCTGCAGCCAGCAAAGGTGCAGCCGGAACAGACTTTTCATCTAAGGTGTGGCCGGCCGGGCAAGGAATAAATTCTCTTGTAACCGGATTGGTGGTAATACAAATTTCTAATGACATTATTCATCCCTGAAAGATATTGTTAATTTAGGGTGAATATTAGTTACATTTTATAGTCATTGCAAGTTTAAACAGGCAAACTTAAAGGGCCTTAAAGCTAAACAATTTTTGTGCGAATAACGGTGCACATACTGAGAGAGAGCCTTAACTATGACAATAATAATGCCCCGTAATAGTTCTGTTTTTCTGGCATTATTTGCTTCTTTTTCTGCTAACGTTCTGGCTGAAAACAGAACCAACCTGATCGTCGCACCATCCTGGGGTGATCCTGAATTCAGCCAGTACGAGGCGCCGCACCAAACCAGCGAATGGCGCTACTCGCGTCACAATGCCACTTTAATTATCACTAAGGCACAGTGCCCCAAGTGTAAAGCCATATCACAGCAGGATATTGCGGAGCTTAACCAAACAGGTGCAACCGCCGTTATGCTACAACACCAAGCCGGCCCCGCTATGTTGCGGTTAAGCATTAGCCCGAAAGGGCAACTGCTGCGCACCTTTCAGCTAAATAGCGCCGGTATCCATTATCAGTTTCAGTTGGGAATAAATAGCACGATGCCACTGGTAGAAAGCTTTGCGTTGGAACAAGAATTTTTGGTCATGGTTAATAGCTTTTTAGTGGATTAAGCATTAATCAGGCGTAATCTCACCGCCTCCTCCATTTTCGCTGTGGAAGCCAAGATGGTTGCCAGACCCAAAAAGGTGGGCAGTTTATGAAGATATTTTTATTATTAACGTTAATGCTTTACAGCATAACAGTAGCTGCCTTTGATATTACTGAAAACGAGTTTACTACACCTGATCCCGCAGAGCTCTGCACAAGCAACGAAGCATTGTTTGGCGGCGCTTCTGTTATCTACTCTGATTTCGCTAAAGACATTGAAAACATTATTGTCAGCAAGATTAAAAGCAGCCGAAATTTTGCTGGTTTGCTGCAGTTTGTTAGCCAGTATCAGCCTGATGGCAGCTTTACCGATAACGATATTACAGATGCATTATTTGACGGCACTATCGTAGCAATAACCCCGTTTGACAAAAATATGCAAGTCGCCAGCAACGGCAACACTTTACGTTTTCGCCTGGCAGATCGCACAGTTTACTTAATCAAAAACGACAGCAACTGGAACTCCATCACTGTCTTATCTCAATAGCCAATTTACAGCGAAGCCCATTTTGCCGTCGCGGATAAATGTACCCAAAAGTGGATCTGAACCTAAAGGTTTAGAGGAAGTATTCAGGTTAATCAAACAGAAAAGACTTTCAAGAGATATGGGTGTATGTTTGATATCTGAAACCATTTATACGACACACTGCCATGAAAAAAATTTGCACTATTATCTTACTTAGCACTTTAAGCATCGGGCCAGGCGCGGCTTCTACTTCAGAAATTTCGAATAGCATAGAAAAAGACTATAAAGCGCATCTCGCTCCATTGTGGGATCACTTTCATCGCAATCCTGAATTGTCACTAATGGAACACAATACTGCAAAACGTCTGGCTAAAGAAATCCGCGCTGCTGGATTTACCGTGACAGAGGGAATTGGCGGCACAGGTATTGTTGCAATATTGAAAAATGGTCCCGGGCCGATGGTTATGCTTCGCGCCGATATGGATGGTTTACCGGTAAAAGAATTGTCTGGCTTAAAAAATGCGTCTCAAATCGTAATGACGGATTGGGACGGTAATGAAGTTGGGGTAATGCATGCGTGTGGCCACGACGTGCACATCACCAGTTTGGTGGGAACTGCAAGGTATATGGCTAAGATTAAAGATCAATGGTCTGGTACCTTAATGTTAATCGGTCAACCTGCTGAAGAAAAAGGCCCGGGTGCGTCAGCCATGATGGCTGATGGAATTTGGCAGAAATTTGGCCAACCTGACTATGCCCTTGCTTTCCATGTCGATGCTGATGCAGTAGCGGGTAAAATTACTATCGATGAAGGTTCTCCCTACGCAGGGTCTGATTCCGTAGATATTATCGTTCATGGAGTGGGTGCGCATGGCGCTTATCCTCATCAAGGCAAAGATCCCATTGTTATTGGCGCTCAAATAGTAGCTAATTTGCAAACTATTATAAGCCGGGAATTAGCGCCTCGAGACGCCGGGGTGATTACCGTTGGCTCTTTTCATTCAGGCACTAAACACAACATTATTTCTGAACGGGCACATTTACAATTAACGGTAAGAAGTTTAAACCCACAGGTCAGAGAGCAATTGTTATCAGCGATAAAACGTGTTGCCATAGGCACTGCTAAAACAGCGGGTTTAAGTGACGACAAAATGCCCGAAGTTATCGTGAGTCCTGAAGCTTATCCCCCGACATTTAACGACAGAAATTTAGCCCAACGCCTGAAAGCGGTTATCGTAAAAAAAATGGGAGAGGACGCGCTAATCCCGCCTGCGGAATCGGGTATGGGAGCTGAGGATTTTGGTTTCTTTACCACAGATCCGTATATTCCCAGTGTGTATTTCTCAGTAGGTGGCACGCCTAGTGAAGACTTTGAGCGAGCAAAAGCAGGCGGTGCACCGGTCGCTAGCCACCATAGTCCTCAATTTAAAATTTCACCAGAACCTTCTATAAAATCAGGGGTTGAAGCAAGCGTGCACGCCTTGCTTGAATTAATGCCTAGAAAATAAGCGGTAATAAGTTAGTTTGTTGCTGTAGTTACCAGCTGACTATTTAACCTGTTACACAACGCCTGGCATTAATCAGCTTTAACAATTCCACCGTGGCGGTGGCATCATCCAGCGCGCGGTGGTGGTTGGTAAGTTTAATGTCGAACTCTTCGCAAAGCTTGCCCAGGCTGTAAGATTGCAGCCCTGGGTAGTAGCGGCGCATATTAACTACGGTACAAAGCTGCGGCATTTCAAATGGTAGTTCCAGCCGGTTGAATTCTGCCCGGATAAAGCCATAGTCAAACTTGGCATTATGGGCGACAAAGACGGCACCTTGCAGAAATTCAGTTAATTTCGCTGCAATATCGGCAAAAGTCGGCGCATTGGCTACCATGGCGTTGTTAATGCCGGTTAGCCGGGTAATAAACGACGGAATATAACGCTGCGGGTTAATTAAGGTGCTAAAGGTATCGAGTACCTCGCCGGCCTGCACTTTTACCGCGCCTATTTCAATTACCCGGTCGTTACCTGCCTTACCACCGGTGGTTTCGACATCCAGCACTACATAAACACGGTTGGGGTCGACTATCCATTGCAGTTTTTCAATCCGGGCGTTAAAGCCAGCCTGTTGTAACGCCATTAACCGGGCCAGCTGATGGCGCTGAATTTTATCGCCGGGTGCTTTTACTTCTATAAACTGAATGGTTTGATCTTTAATCAGCAGTAAATCAGGGTAACCGCTGCAGTGGCGCTTAAAATCCTGCGCCATGGCGCGCAGGATTGGCGAGAGCGCGCTGCTGCCGTCGGCGTTTTGTGGTGCAAACTGGATTAGCGGCATTAGCTGCTCTGCTAACTCGGTATGCCAGTAAAACAGGTTATTAGCTTTGCCATAGTGGGCGGTAATAGCTGCCAGTATGCTGCTGGCAGCATTGGCCGCCGTTAATTGTTGCAGTTTCTGCTCTATCTCGCTGCTGAACTGCTGATAAAACCCGCCGCTGGTTAAGTTGCGGGGCCGGCGTTCAAACGGGTTGTGCAGTGCGCTGTGCTGATGTTCAAATAGCTCATGCCAGAACCACAGGCCAAACAGGGCGAGCCACAGGTTATTTTCGCTATGAAATACCCTGTAGCCCTGAGCTGCATAATGGGCCATTAAGCCCTGCTCGGCCTGGCCCAGGTACAGCTCGTCGACTCCAATTTCTGGCGCATCGTGCAATAACTGGCTCAACTGCGAGCGGCGTTCATTTCCCTTCGGTGCATTAAACTTGCGCCGGTAAAAATCTTCGGCAAACAGCCATTCTTCATCACAGCTGGGATCGGCCAGTAATTGCTGCAGTAGCGCTTGCGCGTTGTCGGTTTGTTGCTGCTGCATCAGTAAACGCACCAGCCGTTCGCTGGCCGGAAAGCCATTACTCAGCTGATAAAAGCGAATGGCCAGCTGCGGCAGTTTTGCCTGCTCGGCCAGTTTACCCAGCTGATAACAATGCTCGCTGCGCTTTAACTGCAGTGCTTCATCCGTGTGTTCTGGCCAGCCGTTTACCTGACTAAACCACGCCTCTAACAGGGTTTGTGCTATTTCGGGTTGCTTTTTAAGTTGCTTGCCAAGCTCATGGATTGCCGGCCTGGCTTTGGCCAGTTGAAAGGCCAGTTGCGCCTGGCTGGCTTCAGTAAACCGTGGCTGAAACTGCTGCTTAAACTGGCCGCTTTGTCTGATCCCTAAATCACGCAGGGTAAACAGCGATAAATTGGCTTCAATCCGGCCGAAATACAGAAAATACAGATAATTCAGCGCATCCTGCCGCCTTAGCACGACATAGCGCTGCGCCAGTTTATCGATAAGTGCTAACCAGTCAGCCGGCAGTGCCAGCGCAGCACCCAGCAGCAGCGGTTTGGTCTGGCTCTTTTTAACCGGCCGAAGCGCGCTACACTCCGCCCACAGCGCAGGCGGCAAGTGGTCTTTTGCCAGTTGCAGCAGCTGCCACAAAGTATCTTTGGTTAACCGCAGCCAGAAATCGGCTAAGTCACTGTTACTTAACGGTGCCACAAAACCCTGGCTAGTCAGTTCATCCAGCACCGGCCCGGGTGAACCAATTTCGGTGTAGTTAAGCTCGACATCGCAAAATACCTGGCCTTTGCGGTTTAGCATCCGCACCAGCAGTTGCTGTGCGCTTTCGCTAAGCGCGCTAAAGTCATCGATAAAAGCCTGGCTGTCCGGGGTTAGCACCGGCTGATATTGCTGGCTGACAAACTGCAGCAGCTCGTTAAAGTGCTGCAGATAATAACCGCTGTCGAGTTCGGGTTGCGCCATAGAGTTACTCAGTTATACAAATACGTAGATAAAGTACCGGCCGTTACCCTGGCATGCTGCCGGCGCAGTTGGCGAACAGATACGGCCAATGGTAAGCTGCTGGCCAATGTTACAGCTAATAACAAAGGACAATGTTAGCATGGGTAATTTATTGACCATTCTGGTTATTTTATTTATCAGCCTGTTTGTACTGGTTACCTTACTGGAAAAGTTTGGCAAAAAAACCGAAGAACAGGATTTAAGCAAATACGCCCGCTGGGTTTATCCGCTAATGGCGGTAATGCTGGGCGCAATGCTTATCAAATATTTTTTTATGTCGTAGCGGTTATTACTTCAGCCGTCGTCAGCTACGCCGGCGGCCTTTGCATTCCCCGCCCGCCGCTGCTGCCACTGCATTACTGTTACCAGCAAAGCCGGTAAAAACGTCAGGGCAATAATGGTTGAACATAATAAGCCGGTAAGCACAATAATGCCGACCCCGCGATATAATTCAGTACCGGCCCCAGGAATAAACACCAGCGGCGCCAGGCCGAATATGGTGGTGGTGGTTGACATTAAAATCGGCCGCAAACGGGTGGCTACCGCCGCAGTTACCGCTTCAATGACATTACAATCGGCCTGCTGCAGATTTTTCCGGCTTTGATCGACTATTAGGATCGGGTTGTTCACCACAGTACCAAGCAAAATAAGAAAGCCTAGCATGGTTATCATATCAAACGGCTGGGAAATGCCCGGCAAGCCGGCCAGCTGCAGCAAATCGCCAATGCCATTAATCACAGCCAGCCCGACCAGGCCGCCAGCAAGGCCCAGTGGCACCGTCGCCAGAATAAACAGCGGATAGCCCCAATGGGTAAAAATAGCTACCAGCAGCAGGTAGATCAGTACCAGCGCTATAGCAAAGTTACCGCTCAGCGCAGCTTTGGTCGCCTCTAACTGATCAGCGGCGCCGGTGATACTCAGATTCACCCCTGTGGCTACCTCACCGGCCCGCTGCAACTGCGGCACCAGCTCGTCCTGCACCCGGGCCACTGCTGTTTCCAGCGCGACATCGCGCGGCGGAATAATATATAAGGTTACCGTACGCCGGCCATCAACCCGGCGTAAACTGGCGCTGTCGGCAACCTCAACTAAATCTGCCAGCGCATTTAACGGCAATACCGCGCCCTGCGGTGTCTGCACCGGCGCCTGCGCCAGCTGCTGCAGGGTCTGGTTGGTGCCAGCACCACTGAACAGAAAAATATCAACCTTATCGTCCAGCATAAAGAATTCATCAACAAAGGCACCGTCGCTCAGCGCCGCTACTGCAAAGCCAAAGTCGTTCGCGTCAAACCCTACTTCGGCCAGTCGCGACCAGCGCGGCCGGATCTGAATTAACGGCTGGTCCAGCGACAATGACGACGGGTCGGAATTTAGCTGCGGATTATCAAACAGCTGTTGCGCGGCCAGATAGGCCGCTTCTGCGGTGCGGTATAAATCGGCCAGCTCAGGGCCGGAGATATCCAGTGCGACTGCCCGGGTGCCACCGTCATTACTGGAAATAATCGAACCACGTGCTGAGAAGGCCCGCATCCCGGGATATTCCCGGAACAGCGTGGTCAGGGCGTTCATCATGGCCTCAATATCGTCATCACGGGTCGGTTCACTCAGTACCCAGATCCGCCCGACTGAGACACTCAGCGAATAATACTGCAATGAAGGGATCCGGCTTTCACCCTGGTCGAATTGCTCAGGGTCGGCATTTACAGCATCATTCAGAATAAGCCGGATTTCGTCGGCAATCATACTCATTTCCGACAGGTTATACCCCGGTGGCGCTATCATTTGCGAAAAGGCTTTTGGCTCTTCGCCTTCCGGCAGATATTCGGCTGGCGGCATTAAGATCCAGCCAGCACCGACCGTTAACGCCAGGGTGATAACGAGGGTCAGCACGCGGCTTTTCGCACTGCTGACCAGGCTGCTGATGCCACGCAGTAAGCGGCCCGGAGTATCGTCCTTGGCAGTTAATGCCGCCCCCGAGCCAAAACCGAGCCGGGCAATGGCGGCCGGCACTACAAATACCGCCACCAGCATCGAGGCAATAATGGCCGAGGCAATCGCAATGGCGATATCGGAATACAGCTGTCCGGCTTCCTGCTCAACAAATAAAATGGGGGCAAATACCAGCACTGTGGTCATGGTAGAGGCCAGTACCGCCGGCCACACTTCCTGCACGCCGTTAATAGCCGCCTCAAGCCGCTTTAAACCATTGCGCCTGGCCTGCTCAATGCTCTCCAGCACCACTATGGTGTTATCGACTGTCATGCCGATGGCAAAGGCGATACCCGCCAGCGAAATAACATTAATGGTGCGGTTAAACAGCAACAAACCTAAAAAGGCGGCAATGGTGCAGACAGGCACCCCCATCACCGCCACCAGGGTGGCACGGGACGAGCGCAGAAACAGATACATGACCATGGTAGCCAGTAAAGCGCCCAAACCAAGGTTGGTCCAGACATTACGGATAGAGCTTTGCACATAGCGCACATCGTCACTCACCAGCTTTAGCTGTAAGCCGTTGGCTGCCAGCATGTCCTGATTTATCCGCTCCACTTCCGGCAGCATGGCGTTTTTAATATCAATGACATTAGAGCCGCTTTCCCGGCGCACAGACAAACTCAGGGTACGCTCACCGTCGGAATAGGACATATCCCGCACTTCGAAGTGATCCAGCTTTACTTCGGCAATATCTTTCAGCCTTACCTGGCTGTCGCCCCGCTGCAGTATTATCAGGTTTTCCAGCTCGCTCAGATCATCGAAACGGCCGACCATCCGCAGTAAATAGCGGCGTTTGCCGCTGTCGATATCGCCGGCTGACGCATCGGTATTACGATTGCGGACCGCCTGGCGTACCTCAGTCATACTGATCCCGCGCTGGGCTAACCGGGCCGGGTCAATCAGAATTTGCACCTGACGGGGTGCGCCGCCGCTGACCCCAATCTCCGAGACACCGGGCACCCGCTCCATCCGCGGCCGCACATAGTCTTCGGCGTAATCACGCACCATGTCCATATCCAGCCCCAGCGGGTTACCGGGCAGCGGCATTAACCGGAAATACATAAAGGCATTGCTGGAGAAAGAACTACTGAACAGCCGGGGCTGATCGACATTCTCAGGATAGGCATTAACCTGGCTCAGGGCGTTACTGACCCGGATCAGCGCTTCGTTAATATCCACCCCGAAAGGAAACTCCAGCTCTATGGTCGCCGAGCCGGTTTCGGCTAATGAAATCATCCGCTTCAGGTTAGGCAGATTACGCAGATAGCGTTCCTGCTCAATCAGAATTTCTTTTTCGATATCCTGCGGTGTTGCGCCCGGCCAGCCGGTAACCACACTGATCGTGCGCACTTCCAGGTCCGGGATCATTTGCACCGGGATCCGCATCGCGGCAGCAATGCCCAGCACGGCAATAATTAATACCACGACGGCTAAAATGGTGCCGCGCCGAATTCCTGCTGCCAGCATAGCTGCTCCTTAGTCCTGATCCCGGGTAACAGTTACCGGCTGGCCGTCCCGCAGGGTTTCATTACCGCGGATCACCACCGCCTCGTCTGCTGTCAGACCGTCTTCGACTTCCACGTCTTTGCCATTGCGCCGGCCCAGTGTTACCAGACGCCGGTAAGCTTTGTTATCCCGGACAATAAACACACTGAAACTGCCATCAGGATGGCGCAAGATGGCATCGGCCGGCACCACAACACTTTGCTCACTGCGGGTCGTCATATTAAAGGTGGCGCTGGCCGAGGTGCCGGGCAGCAATTGCAATTGCTCCGACGGTTGTAACTGCAACCGCACCAGAAAACTGCGGGCGGTGGCATCGATTACCGGCACGGTTGCGATAATGCTGGCCTGCAGTGCGGTGCCAGGCTGCATATCGCTTTGCACCTTGATTTGCTGCAACTGATCCAGCGTTTGAAAATGTTCCTGCGGCATTTGCACATCTAAATGCAGCGGGCTTAGCGCCACCAGCTCCAGTACCGGTGTACCCAGGCTTACCCATTCACCGGCATCAGTCATTTTGGTCGCAATTACCCCGGCAAAAGGCGCAATCAGTTTGTGGCGCGCCAGTACTTCCTGTTGTTGCGCCACAGCGGCCTGGGCTTGCTGATGCAACGCTTTTGCCCGCGCATAATTGGCCTGGCGCAGTTCCAGCTCAGTTTGCGGAAACAGTTTTTGTGACGTTAACTGCTCGGCCTCTGTCACCAGCCGCGCTGTTTCCGTAAGGTCGGCCGCTGTTACCTGACTGGCGGCCTGTAGCTGCTTTAACTGCTCAGTCGCCAGCGCCGGATCAAGTTCCAGCAACACCTGGCCCTTGCTCACGTTATCGCCAGCATCAACCCTTACCCGCGACACTAAGCCATCGGTGCGGGCTGATAAGCGGGCATGCTGGCGGGCAGTAAGGGTACCGGTCAGCCGCAGTTGCTGGCCAACACTCTGCTCTGCAGGCAGGGCGACACGCACTGGCACTGGCTGATTATCCTGAGCCTGAGCCTGCAATGTTAACAAGGGGGCGACTAATAAGAAGAGGGCCACCAGCGCAGGGATCCGCAACATAAGCTTGAAAAGCGGTACCCTTCGATGGGGAAAACAAGCGACTATCCAACTTCGCATAAGGCATCCTTCGCTAAATAAGAACGGTTCTTGTTAAGCTACAGAGTATGGCGCAAAGCCGGCATCAGATCACTTTTTTATTGCCAGCTTAGCGGATTTAACCGGTAAAACCGGCTTAATTGCTGATAAAGCGCCGGGTGTTGCGCCTGCAATTGTTCCGGCTGCTCAAAGAACACTTCAGAGATCACCGCAAAGAATTCAGCCGGATTAGTTGCGCCATATCCATCAAGCAAACCACTGATGCCACTCGCTGTTTGTTGCTGCAACTGGCCAAAAGCCTGTTGCATTACGGTTGACCATTGCTGATAGTCACTGCTGCGACTAAGCAGCGGCGCACCGGTGGCCTGACCTTTTTCCTGATCGAGCTGGTGGGCAAACTCATGAATAACCACATTACGGCCATCGTGTGGCTGCGCTGCGCCCTGTACAGCATCCTGCCAGCTCAGTACAACCTTGCCCTGCCCCCAGGACTCACCACTTAACACCCGCCGTTGCTCGGCTACCACACCTGCAGCATCCGGGGCTGTGCCATGGACAATAAAGGCTGCCGGATAAATTAAAATTTGCGCAAGCTTAGGATAATAATAGTCAGGCCGGTTTAGCAGTAGCAAACAGGCCTGAGCGGCGATAGTAACCCGCATTTCATCAGTTACCGTCACACCGTCACAGCCAATAAACTGTTTTTCAGCGATAAATACCTGAATATGTTTCTTCAGCTGCAATTGCAAATCGGCTGGCAAGGCGCGGAAGTACGGCACCCGTTGCCGCAAAATAGCCCGCCATTGCTGCGGGAAAGGCCGCGCCTGAGCTTGTCGGCGTCGAAAACGACGCCACGGTTCCTGCCCCAGCACAAAGCCGATAATCAGGCTACCAAGCAGTATCACAATCAGGATTGGCAATTTTTGGTATCCTTAAACTACGTATGCAGTAATGATGTCAGAATGACTGAACTGTTTGAATGGGGCTGCGTCTTATCCAAATCAAGCGGTGCTGACCGCCCAACCGGAGTAACTATGTTTAATTTGTTTAAAAACTTACTGGAAAAATCAAATTCAGACTGGCAAGGCAGCGGTAATGCGCATCAGCAATGGCGTGAAGCCGGCCTGAGCGAGCAGCAATATCTGGCGGTGGTGCTGATGTTGCAGTTATCGCATGCTGATTTCAGCTCTGAGCGACAGGAACACGACGTGGTAATGCAGTATCTGCAAACAGAATTCAACCTAACGGCGGCGCAGGCTGAGCCGGTATTTGCTGCGGCCCTGGCTCAGGCAGGGGATGCTACCTGCCTGCATGGCTTTACCAGCAAGTTAAAAAACCTGGCTTATGCTGACAGGCTGGCGTTACTGGATCAATTATGGAAGGTTGCCTTTGCTGATGGTGAACTGGAGCCCAACGAAGAGGCGATGCTGAGAAAAATTGCTGACTTGTTGTTTATCCGCCACGGCGATTATATTCAGAGCAAACTGGCCGCACAGCCGGTAAACTAAGTAATACCTGAATTTACCACCGTCGTGCTAGCGCTCGTCTTTATGCAATACTTCGCCCTCAATGACCCTGTTGTCGCGGCCTGAGGTTTGCTGTTGCTGCTGGCCACCGTGAGTTTGGTTTTGTGCGGCGTGCTGGCGGGCAGCCTCAGCAAAACGGCGCATCTTTTTACGGTAGCGGTAGATAACGATGGGAATAACCAGCCAGCTTAACAACAACATAAACAGCAAAATAGCAGCCGCTACCACCAGCATGATCCCCAGTACTATCCAGGCCAGTAAGCGCTGCAGCAGGTTACCCCGTTGACGGTGGGCAAATTGTTGCTGCCAGGCCGCAGCCTGCTGACGAAACGAAGAATTAAACATAACCACTCCAAATAATTGGGAACAATAATAAAGCATCCGGGCCGCCTTGTCGCGAGCACCGCTAAAATTTGCAGTTATACTGTACCGATGATCTGCATCAAGGACAGTAATATGAGTTACTTTTGGCTGACCGTTAATTTGCTAACAACCGTTAATTTGCTAACAACTATGGCGACGCCCATTACCCTTGGCACCAACGTTACAAAAGTTAATGATCGGGCCAGCAATCAGATCCAATGCATAATGCAACAACAACATCAGCGTTATAAACTGAATTATTTACCCTGGCGCCGGGCTAAACATGAGGTTAAACAACAGCGAATCGATGGCTACTTTACCGCTGTACCAGACCCGGAGATTGCCAAATATGCCAGTTTGTCGGCCCCGTTATTTTTAGAGAACTGGTATTGGTTTTCGCGCAACAACCAGCATCAGCAAGTTGCCACCAATATTCGTTTTGGTGCCGTGTTAGGCAGCCACCAGGCTGATTGGTTCAACGCCAATGGTTACCAACTGGACGTTGAAGTTAACACTCTGGCCCAGCTTGTTCAGCTGCTTGCTTTACAGCGTATCGATATGATTCTGGCAGATCAGGAAGACTTTGCGCTGATGCGAGAAAGCCTGAAACTGCCGGAGCAGCAATTTAAGCAACGCTTCTTTCGTTATGTTGCGCTTGGGGTTTACTTTTCCAATAGTTTCCTGCAGCGTCAGCCAGATTTTTTAAATCGTTTTAATCAGCAGGTACATCAGTGCGCCAGCAGCCCTTTTGCCTTACCCGAAAATGAACAGCAGAAAATTACTGACTTGCTACTACCGGCAGTAACGGACTTGCGCCAGCAGGTTACCCTGATTACTGCGATCCAGGCCCGTAATGATCTGCAGCAAAGCATCGGTTTCATTCAGCAGCATGATGAGCTGTGGATAACCGAACAGGATCAGCAAAAATCAGGGCTGGCCGATACCATGCTGACAAGTACGCTGTCGAAAATGCTCGGCCAATGGCAGCAAAATTTCCCTGGCATTGTCACTGAAGTTATTGTCACCGACAACCAGGGCGCAAATGTTGCCATCAGTGCGGCTACTTCAGATTACTGGCAGGGCGATGAGGCCAAATTCCTCAGTATCTTTGAGCAACCCCGGACTTTTTACCTGGGGCCGGTGGAATATGACCAATCCAGCCGGCGTTTTTTAACCCACTTAAGTATGCCGGTACTTCACCAGCAACAGCATATCGGCACCATCATTGTCGGTATTAATATTGAACAGGCACTGACAGAGCGCAACTAATCTGCTTTATTACTCAGCGCCCAGCCGACAATCTGGCCCCAGCTGGGTTCTTTGCCATACATTTGCATGCCACGCAGGAAAATCCGGCCGGCAACCCGGCGCATCCACCATACCGCCGCCACCAGCAATATCAATGACAACGCAGGTTGCCACCAGGGCAAATCAACCATTGCCATTTTTACCGGCATAGCGGCAAAAGAGGTAAGCGGCAGCCAGCTTAATATCATCATGGCGGTGCCGGTCGGGCTGTCAATAACCAGATAGGTAAACAGCATTGGCAGCCAGGTGATCATCATAACCGCGCCCTTACCACTGGTATTCGGGTCGTCAATTGAGGCAGCAATCGCCCCCATAAAACAGGCGCTGAGCAATACTCCCAGCAACGCAAACGGCACCAACCAGGCCACCACGCCCCAATTTAGCCAACCAAGGTTAACACCGTCTTCTCTTACCACCACACTGACTACAATAAACACCAGCAGCATCACCAGTGCCGAGGTCAGCATGGCTTTCATCGCACTTAAACTGTGGCCCAGTACTTTGCCGTCCATCCATTGCTGCGGCGTGACAATAGCGTAAAGCTGCTCGGTTACCCGCTGCTGTTTCTCACCGGTTATGCTCAGCAGTACCTGACCAAAGGCGGTACTCAGGCCGATAAACAGTAAAATCAGCACACCGAGGGCAATCATTTTCTCCGGCGTGTCTTTACCTTTAAAATTCTCATCCAGATAAGCGTAGTCAATGGTCAGTGGTTGTTGCAGCTGCGCCAATTGTGCCGGTGTTAACTGCAACTTTGTCGCGTATTGCTGGCGAAAATAATCTGCCAGCTCAGTTTCCAGTTGCTGTTGCCATTTTTTGGCGGCAAGGGTGTGTAGCACCACGCTATGCTGATCAGATCCAGTCGTGTTGAGGGTAATCACGCCGTGCCAGCTTTCGTCTGCTTTCAGCTGGGCAAGTTGCTCGTCAAGGGCAATAGTCGGCCGTTGAAACTGGAACTGTTCTGTATTACTGATACTGAACTCAGCTGGTACTGCTATCCGGTATACTTTGCGGCTTTCATCAGTAAAATAGCTCCACAAGGCGACGGCAGCCATTACCGCCATCATCAGCAAATAAGAGATTAGCTGCTGTTTCCATTTAAAAAACCGCAAAAACTCCCACTTGGCAACAATCATACTTTGTCTTGAAATCATGCTTGTTCCCTCAGCTGATGCTCTGCCATCGCCGTTAAATATAACTGATGTAAGTCAGCGGTTTGCATTTCTACCTGGGTCAGTTCTATCTGGCTCACCAGCTGTTGCAAAATGGCAGATACATTTTGTGCTGCGGTCAGCTTCAGCACAAAGCGGGTAGTACTTTGTACGTCAATCTCCAGCTCTGGCAGCCACTGCTGCAACTGTTCAGCGACTACCGGCCCGGTACAACTGATCACCATCTGGCGCTGCGGACCAGCCTGTTGCTTAATATCAGCCAGGGTACCGGCCAGGATCGCTTTGCCCTGTGCCATCAGCAACATATGATCTGCCAGTTTTTCTACCATCGCCATTTGGTGGGCGCTTAAAATCACAGTCATGCCGCGGGCTTTGAGCGCTTTAAGAAAGGTAACCACTTTTTCCTGATTAATCGGGTCCAGACCAGAGAATGGCTCGTCCAGAATAACCAGTGCCGGCTGATGTAATACAGCAGCAATCAGCTGCACTTTCTGCTGATTGCCCTTGGACAATTGCTTTAAGTCTTCATTACGACGATCTGACAGCTCAAACACCTCCAGCCAGTGCGCCATCTCCTGCAGTGCTTTTTGTTTGCTAAGACCGTGTAATTGCGCCAGATACAACAGGTTCTTTTCGATGCTTTTGTCCGGATATAAGCCACGGTCTTCCGGTAAATAGCCCAGTAACCGCCTTGGCACATGGTCGTAATGCTCATCCTGATGACTAACCAGAATACTGCCGCTGTCGGGCTTGGTCATGCCGACCAGCATCCGGATAATAGACGACTTACCGGCGCCATTAGGGCCAAGCAAGGCAAATATATCACCTGAATTGATCTGAAAGCTTACCTGACGTACGGCGGCAATAGTGCCGTAGTCTTTACAAATTGCGGTAACAATTAACTGCATACTTTGCTCGTTGCTGACTGTTTCTGTGACTAAATTAGCATTGTTATCAGATAGCGGCTAACGGCAAATTGTTAGTAAATATGTAAAAGGTTGTTGAAGTTTTAGCTCAGGTATAACTATATCTGCCGCTTTCACCGATTCTGTTTGTCGCTGCGGCCAGACCTTGCTATGGTTATTTACATTTCCCGAAAAGCTTGCAGGTATGATGAAGTTAGCTTTGATCAACAGCGTACTGGTTATGGCAATGACCCTGTATGCCAGCCAACTGAAAGCGGCCAGTTTAACGCTTAATATCAGCAATCAACAGCAGCAACCGCTGGCTGATGCGGTGGTGGAATTGCGCTCGCTGACCAACCCTGAACGTAAACCACAGCGCATTCAGGTAGCCCAGCAGCAGTTAACCTTTGTGCCTTTTGTCAGTGCGATACCGGCTGGTAGCGTAGTAGATTTCCCCAACCTCGATAAAACCCGCCATCATGTGTATTCGTTTTCACCGGCTAAGCAATTTGAAATTCAGTTGTATGCCGACAAACCTGAGGCGCCAATCACCTTTGATACCCCGGGCATTATCGCAGTTGGCTGCAATATTCATGATTATATGCAGGCCTACATTTATGTCGCTGAAAGCAGTCTGGTCGCAGTAAGCGATCAGACAGGCCAGCTGATATGGCCTGATATTGCCCCCGGCAGCTATCAGCTTTTTCTGTGGCATCCCTGGCAGCTTGAGCCCCGGCAACCTGTTGCGCTCGATATTGTAATGCCGGTGCAAACTGCAGCTTACACACTGGCTGTGGATCTAACCCAGCAAAAACCGCAGGCACCGCAACGTGGTTTTGGCAGCAGGTAAATACTGAATGTTTAAGTCGTTGCGCAGCAAGTGGATAAGCTTACTGGTGGTGCTGCTCAGTTTACTGATGCTGCTGACCGGCTATGCCACGTTAAAATCCATGCGTGCCAATTCTATGCAACAGGCTGAGCAGTCGCTGGATGTCGCCAGCAAAGTTTTTCAGCAAGCGCTGGATGCCCGGGCGGCCCAGTTAACCAACAGTGTCAGCTTGCTGGCTGCCGACTTTGGTTTTCGCCAGGCGATAGCCACCGCGGAGCAAGCGACCATTGAATCGGTACTGCAGAATCATGGTAGCAGAATAGATGCTCAGCTTGCCTTGCTGTTAAGTCCGCAGGGCGAATTACTGGCAAGCAGCGACCGCTTAAAAGCCAGCGATATCCGCCAATTACTTCCCGAGACCCTTGGCTCCAATGCGGTCACTGACATCCTGTTGATTGATGGCCGGGCTTACCAGCTGGTAGTGGTACCGGTACGAGCACCGGTGCTGATTGCCTGGGTTGGCATGGGATTTCTGGTCGACGAGCCGCTGGCTGAACAAATTAAAGGCATCACCGGCCTGGATATCAGTTTTACCCAACTGAATAACCGCGCCGGTCAGCAGCTAACCAGCACCTTACCAGCACAGACACAGCGGCAGCTACTGGATCAGCTCGACAATATAATGGCTTACCCCGATACAACTCACTTTGCCGACGAGTTTAGTTTTATTACCCGTGGCAAACCGCTCGATAGTGAAAAGCAGCTCTGGGCCTTACTGCATATGCCTGATGACCGCTGGCTTGCCAGCTACCAGCAATTGCGGGGGCAGCTGGTCGAAATTTTTGCCTTTGGTTTACTGTTAGCACTGATTGCCGCTTTTATGTTTGCCCGCAGTATCAGCAAGCCGTTAAGTCTGCTCAGTAGTTTTGCCAGAGATATTGGCCAGGGTAATGCGGCAGTGCCACCGCCGGTCAGTCAGGATGAAATCGGTGTGCTGACCAGCACCCTGGTTAATATGCAACACAGTATTGCCGCCCGGGAACTGCAACTACGCCAGCAGGCAGAACATGATGCCCTGACTGGCTTGTTAAACCGGCATGCCGTGGAACAGCGGCTGCCCGCCATTTTAGCAGCCCAACCCGGTACCTTACTGCAACTGAACATTATTCAGTTTAAACATATTAACGATACGCTGGGCCTGGCCAACGGTGACACCTTGTTGCAATTACTGGCCCAACGCCTGGGGCACCATCAGCCGGCAGCGGCATTTTGTGCCCGTCTCAATGGTGATGAGTTTCTGATGTTGTTTAACGAAAACCTGACCGAACAACAGCTGGTTGACTTATACAACAGCCTGCAGCCTGCTTACAATATACAAAACTCGCTGATAAACTTAAAAATAGCTATTGGTATTTATCCGTTTGAACCGGCTCAGGTATCTGCCAGTGAGGCTTTGCGCCGGGTCGATCTGGCTCAGGAAAATGCCAGCCAGGCCGGTGGCGGCATCGCCTTTTATCAGCATGGTCAGGATGAAACCCATCAGCGGGAATTGACCATTATCCGCGATTTACCGGCAGCCCTTAGCAGTGGCCAGCTGTATGTGGTGTATCAACCCAAAGTGGAGCTGGCATCCGGCCAATGTCACAGCGCCGAAGCCCTTATTCGCTGGCAGCATCCGCAACTGGGTTTTATTTCACCGGTAGAATTTATTGCCACGGCCGAGCACTCGGGTAATATCAGTATGATTACCCAGTGGATGCTGCAAACAGTGATAAAACAACTGGCAGCCTGGCAGCAGGATTATCCGACCCTGCGGGTCGCCGTAAATTTGTCAGCAGCTGATTTACTGGACCAGAGCCTGCCGGTGCAAATCGGCAACTTACTGGCACAATATCAGGTGCCGGCAACCGCCCTGGCGCTTGAAGTTACCGAAAGTGCGGTAATGCAGGACACCAGCAAAGTTATCGCCAACTTAAATACCTTAAAAGCGATGGCAATTAATCTGGCAATAGATGATTTCGGCACCGGCCAGTCATCGCTGGCGTATTTAAAGCAACTGCCGGTTAATGAAATTAAAATTGACCGGGCCTTTGTCAAAGACATTGAAACAAACAGTAATGATGCTCTTATCGTTAATGCCACAGTGAAGCTGGCGCATGGCCTTGGCTTTAAAGTAACCGCAGAAGGGCTGGAGAACCAGGCAGGATTAAGCTATTTACAAGAATCGGGATGTGACACTGTGCAGGGTTATTTTTTCAGCAAGCCACTGGCAACCGCTGATTTCAGCCAGTGGCTGACTAACTTTGCCGCGACAGCAAACAACCCGGCAGCGGAGTTTTCTGAATGACATTACGCGTGCTGATGCTCATCCTTTTTATCCTGTCGCCGCTGGCAATTGCCGGCAGCAAAATTATCGCGACCGGCGGCGCAACCACCATTGAAGGTAATGCCGGAGGTGGCATTGTACCCTGGGCAGTAATCAACGGTTATGCCAGCAGTGATGAGTGGTCGGCTACCGCCTTTGCCAGCCGGGTCGGGGTAAACGATTTCAGCCTGAACAGCGGTGGCATTGCGCTGAGCGTCGACAACAGATGGGAGTTTTCCTATGCCCGCCAGCGATTTGCGCTGGAATCAATTGGTGGCAGTTTATCGCAGGATATTTTCTCAGTGAAGTATCATCTGGCCGGGGAATTACTGTATACCGCAATGCCGCAAATCAGCCTGGGAGTGCAGCATAAGCGAAATGCTGATTTCGCGCTGCCTGAAGCCGTTGGCGCAGCCAGTGCGAATGGAACCGACTTTTACCTGGCCGCCAGTAAAGTGCTGTTTGCTCAGGTAGCCGGCCGCAACTTGCTGCTAAACGGTACTGTGCGCGCCACTAAAGCCAACCAGACCGGCTTACTGGGGTTTGGCAGCGTCACTGACAACAACTACCAGTTAGTGTTTGAAGGATCAGCAGCTGTGCTGCTGAACTACAATCTGGCACTGGGTATCGAATATAAGCAAAAGCCCGATAAGCTGGCATTTGCTGCTGAGCAACACTGGCGGGATATTTTTATTGCCTGGTTTATCAATAAAAATGTCAGCCTGACCGGAGCTTACGTTGATTTGGGTAACATTGCCGGTCAGGGCTCACAAACCGGCTACTATCTGGCTCTGGAGGCAACATGGTAATACGCAGCGCAGTAATCTGGGTCTGGCTGTTCCTGCTACCGGGGTGCAGCAATACAACCCAGCCTTCACTGTATCAGCGGCTGGGCGCTGAACAGGGGATAGACGCTATTGTTGATGGCTTACTGTACGAAATTGAACATGATGAACGGATAGTTCATCATTTTGCTGACAGTGATATTGGCCGGTTCAGGGCAATGCTGGCCGAACAGCTCTGCGATTTAACTGGCGGCCCCTGTAAGTACAGCGGCAGTACTATGCAGGAAAGCCATACTGGTTTTAATATTACCCTGGCCGATTATGACGCCCTGGTTGCCGGCTTAATAAACGTTATGCAGCGTCAGCAAATCAGCATTGCCGATCAAAACGCGCTGCTGGCATTACTGGCGCCGATGTACAACGATATCAGTTACCGCTGAGCTGTGGTGTTTTAATCAGCCGGGCCGAAAGACGCCTGCTTAGCGGTGCAAATACAAATACCAGTGGAAAAGCACAGGCATGGGCATACAAATAAGCCTTGAGCCAGGCTGTTACAAAGTCGCTGAACCAGCCAAGGTTAATAAACGTCAGAATGCCGGACATCAGAAAGGCCATAAAGCCTGACATAATAAAAGCAAAAATAACCGGCTGGAATTTTGCGGGAAACATAATACCTCCACCTAACAGCTGACTATCATAACCAAATGTACTGAGGATTGCATGACGGATTGCATGACCCAAATTGTTTTTCTGGATGCCGGTTCGATGGGTGATACCGATTTAACGCCACTGCAGTTACCTGAGTGCCAGCTGACATGCTATGCCAGCACTGCCAGAGAACAGGTTGCAGAACGCTTGTTGCAGGCAGATATTGCCATCGTCAATAAGGTACAGCTAAGCAGCGACATCCTGCAGAGTCTGCCCCGGCTTAAACTGATTTGCGTCGCGGCTACCGGGGTTAATAATATTGATCTTGCAGCCGCCGCGGCAAAAGGAATTGCGGTTTGCAATGTCAGAGGCTATGCCGACACTGCAGTGCCCCAACACGCGATGGCGCTGCTACTGGGCTTAACCAATCAAATCAGCAATTATCAGCAGACCCTGGCCGGCGGTGAATGGAGCCGCAGCGCGCATTTTTGTCTGCATAGTCACCGCTTAACAGAGCTGGCAGGCAAGTGCTTTGCCGTGGTGGGTTATGGTGCCCTGGGTCAGGCTACCGCACGGCTGGCTGCCGCCTTTGGCATGCGGGTAATCGTCAGTGAGCGCGCTGGCCAGCAACACTGCCGGCCAGACAGAGTCATTTTTGAGGAGGCATTACGCCAGGCAGATGTGTTGTCGTTGCATTGCCCGCTAAGCACAGCAACGTATCGCTTGCTAAATGCAGAGCGGCTGAAATTACTACCTGACGGGGCCATTATAATTAACACGGCCCGTGGTGATCTGATAGATGAAACCGCCCTGTTAACTGAACTGACAGCAGGCCGGCTGGCAGCCGGGCTGGATGTACTGAGCACTGAGCCACCACCAGCCAACCATATTCTGCTGCAACAATCGCTGCCAAACCTGCTGCTTACGCCTCATATTGGCTGGGCAGGCCCTGCAGCGCGGGCCAGAATGGCACAACAACTAGCTGAAAATATCAGCGCATTTTTAGCAGGTAAAGCACTGCGGCTGCTATAGCGTGCTGCAGGGTTTCGGGCTACACTGGCAGAAAAAAATGAGCCGTTACTAAATTATGCAAATGCGCAGCACCAGATTGCTCTGCGGCCTGTTTTTCTGCAGCCTTTTTATGAGCCAGCAAGTGCTGGCAAACGAGCTGTCTGAACGTTTACAAAATGCCGCTGAAAATCATGAACAGGTTATTACCCGCCAACTTGCCAGTTCAGCACCACAGGAGTATCCAGACTGGCTGGTACTGGCTCAGGCTTACCTTAGTGCCGACAACAAAGATGCGGCACTACAGGCGCTGCAACAAGCCAGCAAACTGGCTGCGACCAGCCAGCAAAACGCCCACGTTGCCCTGCTCAGGGCCAAGGTATATGGTATTTTGTTCCGCGACACTCCCAATGCCATCAGCTTTCTTGAACAAGCCGAAACCTTATTGCAAGGCAGTACCGGCAAAGCTGAGCAACAATTATTGAGTGAAGTACTGACCAATTTCGCCCAGGCGCATAATCAGCTGGGCGATTTAGCAAAAGCCGAATATTTTGCCAGCCAGAGCCTGGAATTAGCCATCAGCCTGGCCGACCCGGCGAAAGAACTGGCCGCCCGGCTAATGCTGGGGCGGCTGGCACTACAAAATAACCGCTTTAATCAGGCGCATCAGCAAATGCAGCAGGCCATGATCCTGGCTGAAAAACTGGGTGATACCGAAGCCCGCGCCTCAATTTACTTTCGGCTGGGAATGGCATTTCGCAAAATTGACGAACATGCGCTGGCACTGGAGCATTTGCAACAGGCTGCAGCGCTGTACCAGAGCCAGAATAACTTATCCAGTTACAGCTACGCCCTGGTATATATTGCTGAAAGTTATCTGGAAAACCCGGAGGGCATTGCCCAGGCCGAGCAACATCTGCTGCAGGCGCTGGCGATCAGTAAGCAGATAAATAATGTGATGCGCACCGCCATTGTTAAACAAAGCCTGGGGCGGGCCAGCAAACTGCGCGGCGATAACCGGCAGGCAGCTGAGTATTACAACGACGCCCTGCAACAGTTCCGCCAGATTGGCGCTCAAACCTATGTGCAGGAAAGCGCGCTTGCCTTAGCAGAGTTATTATTCTTACAACAGCAATTTGGTCAAAGTCAGCAGCTGGTCGCCGAGCTCAGCCCGGCAATTGATGACGCAGCAAATTACCTGCAGGCCCGCTATTACGATTTAAGTGCCAGGCTTGCTGAGCAACAACAAAACTGGCAACAGGCTTACCTGTTGCAGCAGCAGGCCAGCAAGTTACAGTTTACCGAACTAACGGCAACAACCACTGAAAAACTGAATGAGCTGAAAAATAATTTAAGCCAGAGTAATGCCCGTCAGGATAGCGAAGCAGAACTGCTGACAGCGCAGCTGGCAATGCGCTCGACACTGCGGCACTGGCAAGTTACTGTTTTGGTGTTTGCCGTGCTGTTTGCTTTCATCGCTTACTTGTACTGGCAGCAACGCAACCATTTGCGGCAACGACAACCGCTACACCAGCCATTATTGCCTTCACAAAGTTGGAGCCGCTTTTGTGAAAAGTTGCAACAGGACGGCCGAAACAAACAGCCATTGCATTTAATCGCGATTGCCCTGGAACAGAGTCAGCAGCTTAAACTAAACGTCGGAGAAGCCACATTCAGCCGACCGGTACAGACTGTGCTGCACAATCTGCCCGACCTGCAGTTAGCGGCGTATTGCATCAACAGTGATGTATTATGGCTGGGTTACCGGGCCGGTACAACAGAAGTCACCCACGTTATCCGGCAACTGGAGCATGACATTCAGCAGGCCCTGGCCCAGCTGACCACGACAAGCCGGCTGATCAGTTTGCAGCTGGATGTCGCTCAGCTACTGGGGCCTCGCTGGCAGGCAGTTGATCTGGCAGCGCTTCGTGAAGCGCTCTGGCTGGGCTGGAAACTTGCCAGCTTACTCGACGATGATGCCCGCTGCTGGCATATACAACTGAGTGCAGAGCAGCCGCGGCCCTGTGAATGGCGCAGCAGTAATATCCGGCTGGATATGATTAATGCCCTGCAGCTGGGCGCACTTAAGCTGACAGTCAATCAGGAAGCAGTGCCCGGGGCTTTAAGTGGCACCCTGGTTATGGGAGCCACTGAAGCCAGCCAGTAGCAACTCTGCTGGCAACGCAATTGCCCGCTGATGACGCTGCAATGGGCAAGTAAAGGCAATGGCGCAGGCCTGTAGTGCCAGGCCACTCTGGTTTTTGTTATGCTCGCCGTAACGTGGGTCGCCCATAACCGGGTGGCCGATTGCGGCAAAATGGCGGCGGATTTGATGCTTACGACCACTGACTAAGTCAATATCCAGCCAACTAGTGTCCGTCGCCGGATCATATCGCCGTTGTTTAAACCGGGTTAAACAGGTTTTACCATCAAGCGGCAGGGTTATTTCACCGGCAGCAATAACATCCGGCGCCAGTCTGCCCTTGATCTGTATCAGATAGGTTTTACTCAGTTGCTGTGCTGCAATCAGTTTGCTAAATGCGGCAGCGGCGGTTTTGGTATGAGCAACAAGCACCAGACCGCTGGCCTCCCGATCTAACCGGTGCAGCAGAAATACCGGCCTGTTGCCAAAGTGTTGTTCAGCGAAGCGCAGCAAACTCAGATGATCGCCCCATTCATTGCCCTGTGACAACATACCTGCTGGTTTGAACCAGATACTGTAAGCACGATAGTCAGCGATCATAGTGGCGGGTGGACAGCTACGGTTAAGAATATCTGCATCGTAATGCAGCTGCAACACCTGGCCCGCTTGCAGCGCATACTGGGCCCGGCGTAACCGCTTTACCGGCCGGGCCAGTAACTGGACCGCCCCTTTATTCATTGCGTCTTTCAGCCGGCCTTTGGCCAGTTCTGGTATGGCAGCGGCTAAAATGGCAATTGCCTGGCCCGCAGTCTGCACCTCAATCCGGCGTGACAACTTCATACCTTTACGATTCCTTTACTAACAAGTTCAGCTGAAATTCAGCGCTTTAGCCTGTAATAGTATCAAATATCAAGGAGATCTGCTTATGAAAACCCTCATCAGAACAGCAGCTGGCGTATTGTTTTTTTTGCCGTTACTAAGCTGGGCCAACAGTGTCAGTACTGAACAAAGAAGTCAGCAGCAACAGGTAATACCAACCGTCAAAGTGCAGAGTCAGGCAGTCAATCAGAGCTATCAGTCAGACGTCTGGTTCCATAGCATTGATATCAGTCTGAGCAGAGACGATAACTATAACGGCTACTTTCACCGGTTATATGTCGAGTTTGATGCCGATACGGATTATTCATACCAGCAGGTGTTTGCAGAGCTGAGCCTGACACCTGATTTTGGCAGTGAACGTATATATTACACCAGTTCGGTGTTTGAGCTCTTTGCTGATAGCAGCAGCGACTGGCTGGGTATTGAAACCGACCTGCAACATAACTATCCGACAAATTTCTACCTGCTGACCATCCGGCTGTTCGATGCCCACACCGGTTATTTGCTGGCTGAAGCATCCGGCTATGATTTAAGCGCGCTGGATGCCCTGGCGCTGGAAGATTTTCAACGCGACCAAATCCAGACCAGCAGCAGTGTCGAAGTATCAGCCGGCAGTATTGGCATGCTGGGGCTGATGGCGTTATGCTTGATGTTTCTGCGACGCCCGGAGCAAGACTGATTGAAAACGTTTCTGTTACTGGTGTTAGTGTTACCGCTGGTGCTGCACGCAGATACCCTGGTGATGCAACAACAAACCGACAATAAGCAGCGCCTGTTCAGCTATCAGTTCCGGGCCGCTGAGCAGGACATTCGTTTTCAGTTTTCGCTGCCAGTGGCCAGCATTATACGCAACAGCAATCTGGTAAAGCCGTATGTAGCAGAAGTTATGCAACAACATCTATGGCGGGAATTACAGCAACAGGCGCAGCAGGCTGGCCCGTACCGGGTTGTAGCCGGACCCGCACAGGACTGGCAAAACTTTCAGTTACTGCATGCTTTTCCCAACGCATCACCCCAGGCAGAGCAGGCGAATACCCAGCGCCTGCAATTACGGCAACAGTTACAACAATTCAGCCGGCAGTTTCAGCAGCAATACCTGAGCAATAACGGTTATCAGCTGCAATATATGCCGGATAACCGGCAACGGATTATCGTTGATCACCTTAGAATTATTGAACAGAGTCTGGCGGATATCACGCCGTTAGCCCAAACTCTGGTTAGTCAGCTGGATATAACCAGTCAACGGCAGCTGATCGATATTTTACTAAGCTGGATCCAGCTGATCCCGCTACAGCCTGCGGAACAGGCCGAGTATGGCCGCAGTTACACCCCGCCATTGCAGTTGTTACGACAACATCAGGGCGACAGCGCCAGTAAAACGGTGTTGCTGGCAGCCCTGATCCGCAGCCTTTTACCTGATGTGAAACAAGCAATGGTATATTTACCACAGCGCACGGTACTGGCGCTGGCAATACCGGCTGAAGCAGACGATCGGACAGTGTCTCTGCAAGGCACTGCTTATCTGATAGCTGATCCGTCAGGGCCTGAATTAACACCTGTTGGTACTGTCGAATTGTCGCAGCAAGCATTTGTTATCAGTCAGTTTTTTGCTTATCAGCTGTTTTAAGCTCGGTTACCTTTTCAAACAGATCCTGCCAACCGTCAGGTATACGCCGTACGCCGGCCTGATCATTTGCCAGTCGGTCGATGTGGATTGACAAGCGCTGCAGCGGCCCCATAATTTTCCGTTTGTAGCGCCTGGCCAGCAGCCAGGCGAGTAGCAGTAGTACCCCGGCATAACTAAACCAGTGCAGCATAAAACTGGCAAAACCGGCACTGAATACCGAACCCCGTTTATCAATCAGCGCCAGCGACCAGGGTAAATCTGCCAGTCTTTGGATCTGTAACTGGTATTGCTCAAGGTTATCGCCATTAATAAATTTAGAACTGGCTACGATGTTGCCAGCGTGATCCAACAATAAAAAGTAACGGTCAGGGTTGTTCCTTTCCAGGTTAGCCAGCAGCGGGGCCAGTTCCAGTGCCAGCACAAATCTGCCAATTTTTCGTTCGTTAACGTAAAAAGGCACACTCATCGCGGCTTGTTCCAGAATAAAATCTTTATAAAAAACCGGATTGCGGTCATAGCCATTGTCCAGCCGTTGATAGCGCTGCAGCCAGTCGGCAAGTTGCTCTACGACATAATCAGACCATTTATGTTGTCCGTTGTAGGCATAGCCCTGCTCTGAGATGTAGTACAAGTCTTTTAACGGGCTGATACTGGCTGGCGCAATATCAAAATAAGGTTGTAGCTGCAGCAGCATCTGAAGCTCCTGATTAAGAGATGCAGTATCGGCTGACAATTCTTGCTGCAATACGTCGCCGGTAGTCAGCGACAGTAAGGGTATCGGCCTCTCCCCGGCAACAACCAATTGCACGCCAAGCTGGGCCCGGTTTACAACGGCACCGGCAAATTGCAATACCGGGCTAATCTGAGCATCCATTTGCTGAGTGAACATTTCAAGCTGTTGCTTGCTATGTTTAAGGTTACTGTTAAATTGCAGTAAAAACTGAATAAAGGCAGCAGCGAAACTGAGCATTACGATGATAAGTACAGAATATCTGAGCGTTCTGTTATAGACAGTTAAAGCGGGACTGGACATGCAACTCCTTTGCATTGTGCTGTTTTTTTAGTTTCGCAAATCCTAGACCATTTCGGCTGAGAAGCAAACAGTGACGGGGGCTTTTTTGCCCCCGCCCCGGCAATTTACAAATTAGCCTCAGCAAAAGAGGCCAGACGGCTGCGCACCACACCATTCAGATTGATGGTAGTACTGCCTTCAAAGTTTTTAAAACGCTCCACAATATAGGTTAAACCCGATGTGACCGCTGTCAGGTAATTGCTGTCAATCTGTGACAAGTTGCCCGAGCAAATCAATTTAGTCCCCTCACCACAACGGGTAATAATTGTTTTCAACTGGGCAGCGCTCAGATTCTGACATTCATCCAGAATGACAATCGCGTTCTGGATACTGCGGCCGCGCATAAAGTTGACCGACTTAAACTGAATATTGGCCTTTTCCATTATGTAATTAACGCTGGCATGAGGATGCTCGTCTGTTTTATGTAATACCTCTAATGAGTCGGTGATTGCAGCCAGCCAGGGCGCCATTTTTTCTTCTTCGGTTCCGGGTAAAAAACCTATCGATTCAGCAATTTCAGGGGTATTACGGGTGACAATAACTTTATCGTACTGGCCTTTTTCGATCACCAGCTCCAGGGCAGCAGCCAGCGCAATCAGAGTTTTACCGCAGCCGGCAGGCCCTGTCAGGATCACCAGATCCATTTGCGGGTCAAGTAAGGCTTGCATTGCCATCGCCTGGTAGATATTTTTCGGGTGGATCCCCCAGGCATGGCGATGCATCAACCGTTCGTAGCCGAAATCAAGAATTTTAATTTCCTGCTCAGTCATTGCCAGTACCCGTCCGGCAAAGGTTTCGGCCTCATCAATCAGATATTCGTTGATATAAGCATTGGGCAGTATTTTACGGCTGACATAATGTACGGTATCCCGGCCTTCATTTTCACTGCGACATTCGCCAACCTGGCTCCAGAACTCACCACTGAATTTAAAATAGCCTTTGTACAGAAAACGCACATCGTCAATCAGCTGGTCGGTCCGGTAGTCTTCAACCTGCTTCAGCCCGGCGCCTTTTGCTTTCAGGCGCATATTAATGTCTTTGGTAACCAGAATAACTTTTACCGGGCCTTTTTCACGTTGCAGAAACAGCGCGGTATTAATTATTAAATGATCGTTTTCGCCACCCGGCAAACCGGGGATTTCGTCTTTAATATGATGATCATTAATGATAAATAAATGACCGCTATTGAGGTTTTCATGCTGGCGGGGTAAAGCCACGCCCTGCAGCATTTGCTCCGGCGTGGCGTCTCTGAGTACATCTTCCAGCGCCCTTATCGCTACCCGGGCATCACGGCTGACGTCTTTATTCCTATCTTTAATATGGTCGAGTTCTTCCAGTACCGTCATCGGGATGACAACATCGTGTTCTTCAAAATTCAGAAAGGCGAAGGGTTCATGCAACAGAATATTGGTGTCTAACACATAGATTTTCTTTTCTTTGCTTTTTTTTCGCGCCATACGCAGCTCCTTCAGACGAGACTATAGTTACCGGTTATCCGTGTTGTCGTTGTCAGCTTACTGTAGCTAAACTAAGCATAGTGCAACTGCGCCATCCGGCGCTGAATTATTGAATTAAATATCTAATTTGCTGTTTAAATACTTTGCGACACTAGCGTGACAAAGACATGACAGTAAGCAAACACAAAATAAAGCGCCGCCGGCAGATGCAGTTTTAGTCATTTACTAGTACCATGGCGCCCCGATTTTATGATGGTAACTGCGATATGAATTTTGCTTTGGGACAACGCTGGATCAGCGATACAGAATCTGACCTGGGTTTAGGTACCCTGGTCGCGATCGAGGGTCGGATGTTAACGGTATTGTTCCCGGCTTCCGGGGAAACCCGGCAATATGCCCAGGCTGAAGCTCCCCTTACCCGGGTGATATTTAATATCGGCGATGAAATAAAAAGTGCTGAGGGTTTTAGTTTAATTATCTCTGAGGTAAAAACTGCCCATAACACGCTGATTTACGCAGGTAAACGCACTGACACCGACGAGCTGATTGAACTTAAAGAAACGTTTCTCGACCACTTTATCAGTTTTAACAAGCCTCAGGACCGCCTGTTTGCTGGCCAGATTGATCGGTTTGATAACTTCACCCTGCGTTATCAGGCCTGGCAGCAGCAAAGTCGGCTGCAGCAAAGTCCGTTGCGCGGCCTGCAGGGCGGACGGATGAGCCTGATACCTCACCAGCTGCATATTGCTGCAGACGTCACCAGCCGCCATGCCCCGAGGGTACTACTGGCTGATGAGGTGGGCCTGGGCAAGACAATTGAAGCCGGCCTGATCATTCATCAGCAACTGCTCTGTGGCCTGGCCAGCCGGGTGTTAATTGTGGTACCTGAATCGCTGCAACATCAGTGGCTGGTGGAAATGCTGCGCCGGTTTAACCTGCACTTTTCTATTTTTGATGAGGAGCGCTGCCAGCAATCGCAACTGGATGTCAGCAACCCGTTTGATACCGCACAGCTGGTACTTTGCAGCCTTGAATTTATCAGCAACAATAAAAAGTGGCTGGATCAGGCCCAAAGCAGTGACTGGGATCTGCTGGTGGTCGACGAAGCGCATCATCTGGCCTGGTCGGATGAACATGTCAGTAAAGAATATCGCTGCATTGAAAGCCTGGCTCAGGACACGGCCGGGGTGATATTGCTGACCGCAACGCCGGATCAGTTAGGTCAGCAAGGCCATTTTGCCCGATTGCGCTTACTGGACCCGGACCGGTTCTATGACTACCAGGCATTTATCGAAGAACAGCAGCAGTTTCAGCATATTGCAGCTACCGCTGCCCGGTTGCTCGACACCACAGTACTGAGCGACGAGTTAGCGACAACCCTGCAACAGCTGATCAGCGAAGAAGACATTAGCCGGCAACTGGCGCTGCTACGCCAGCCAGCAACTGCTGCCGGCGCCAGGCAGCAGTTGCTGGCGAAACTGCTGGACCGCCATGGCACCGGCCGGATTTTATTCCGGAACAGCCGCGCCAGTATTAAAGGTTTCCCTGCCCGCGAGGCGCTGCCCTGTGCCCTGGCGTTGCCAGAGCAATATCAGAACGCGCTGAAGGTTTATCACAGCCTCAATCGCAACAGCCCGGTTGCAGAACTGGCACACGCCAATTTATTTCCGGAACAGATTTTTCAGGCGTTTGAAGGCAACAGTAGCCAGTGGTGGCAGTTTGACCCGCGGGTCGATTATTTAACGACTCTGCTGAAACAACATAAACCGGCAAAGTTCCTGGTTATCTGCGCGGCTGCGGCAACGGCACTGGCCGTGGAAGAAGCATTGCGGCAAAAAGAAGGTATCCGGGCGGCGGTATTCCATGAAGGAATGTCGATTGTCGAACGTGATAAAGCCGCTGCCTATTTTGCGCAGGAAGACTACAGTGCACAGGTACTGATTTGCTCTGAAATTGGCAGTGAGGGACGTAACTTTCAGTTTGCCCATCATCTGGTGTTGTTTGACCTGCCGCTGAACCCGGATTTACTCGAGCAACGGATTGGCCGGCTGGACCGGATTGGCCAGCAACATGATATTCAGATACATATCCCGTATTTTCAAGGTAGTGCCCAGCAGGTATTGCTGGACTGGTATCAGCAAGGTCTGAATGCCTTTGCTAAAACCTGTCAGACCGGACGCACCATTTATGAGCAGTTCGGCCCAGAGCTACTGAGCCTGCTGGCACCACTGCAAGCTGACCATGCCAAAGTGGCACAACTGATAGCGCAAAGCCAGCAACAGCATCAACAGCTAATGCAGCAACTGGAACACGGACGGGATAAGCTGTTAGAGCTGAACTCAGCTGGCGGAGAGCAAGCCCGGCAACTGGCTGCCGGAATAGCAAAAACCGATGCCGACGTTCAGTTGCCGATGTTGATGTTCCAGGCCTGGGATCTGTTGGGCGTCAACCAGGAAGATCGTTCTGACACCAGCATAGTGCTGACGCCGGCAGAGCATTTACGCTGTGCTTATCCGGGGCTTGAAGACGAAGGTGTAACAGTTACCTTTGATCGCGCCACAGCACTGGCGCAGGAAGATATCCAGTTTTTAAGCTGGGATCATCCTATGGTCACAGGCACTCTGGATATTTTACTGAATGATAATCTGGGCAATACGGCGGTGGCACTGCTGCCGAATAAAGCCCTGCCAGTTGGCAGCTATTTTGTCGAACTTATTTACATTGTAGAAGCGAGTGCCCCTGCCAAGTTGCAAATAGGCCGTTACTTGCCGGCAACACCAATCCGTTTGCTGGTAGATAAGACGGGAAAAGATTTAGCAGCCAAGGTTCCATTTGATAATTTTAACCGCCAACTGAAGCCGGTTGGCCGGCAAACAGCCAGTAAACTGGTCAACGCTCTGCAAAGCCTGATCCATCCGTTACTGGCCGGCAGTGAAATGACAGCTATGGCGCAACTGACGAGCATACGAGAAAGTGCGCAGGCAAAAATGCAACAGGCACTGCAAGATGATCAGCAACGATTGACTGCGTTAAAGCAGATTAATCCGCTTATCCGCCAGCAGGAAATTGATATGATCGGCAGCAAACAGCAGCAGCTGGCAGAGTACATAGACAAAGCCCGCCTGAAACTTGATGCCATCCGGCTTATTGTGGTGAGTCACGATTAATATGACATTGTTTCAGTACCAGCCACCTCTGACACCCTATCTGGATATCATTTACCAGGACGATGATATCGTGGTAGTCAATAAGCCAAGCGGTTTGCTGTCCGTGCCAGGCAAAGCAGCTGAACACCGGGATTGTCTGGAATACAGAGTGAAATTAGTGCTGCCGACAGCACGGATTGTTCACCGGCTGGATATGGCAACCTCTGGTGTAATGGTACTGGCATTGCACGCGGAGGCGCAACGTCAGCTCAATCGTCAGTTTCAGTTGCGTCAGACCCAAAAGCACTATATTGCCAGAGTCCGGGGCCGGGTAGCAGCAGATCAGGGTACAGTGTGTTTACCGCTTATTTGTGACTGGCCCAACCGCCCCAGACAAATGGTATGTTACCAGCACGGCAAAGCGTCGGTAACCCATTACAATGTATTGGAACGTTCTGATAATGTCAGCCGCTTGCTGCTGACACCGGTTACCGGCCGCTCGCATCAACTTCGGGTCCATATGCAGATGATTGGCCATGCTATCCTTGGCGACAAGTTTTATGCGGACGCTGCAACATATCATGCTGCAGATCGTTTACAGTTACATGCTCAAACATTATCTCTGACCCACCCTGCCAGCGGAATTATTAAGACTTTTTCAATAAATTGTTCTTTTTGACTTTCTTTTACAATTATTAACCCCATATTCAGTTAACTGGCTTATGATACTCAGCATGTTAGGTTGCTAAATAACAAACTACTGTACTATTTTTACTAATCGACGGAATTAATAACAAAACGGTTTTAATAAAGATTGCATAACAGTAAGCATAGTCACTAAACATTTTGCTACTGGTATGCCGGATAAATCTAAGGAGAAATGGATGAAACTTAAAATAACCGCGCTTGCTGTTCTGGCTGCCCTGCCGTTTATAAGCTCACAGGCTTTTGCCCAATCACCCTCTGCTGCTGAATTAGAGCGCAAAGTATTTGGTTCATTATTTGGCGAGTATTACTGGTCACACGAAAATAAATCGTTGTCGGCTGCCTGGGATAATGTGGAACATGGCCCTGGTATCGGTGCAGAACTGGGTTACCGGGTCAATCAAACCTGGGGAGTTCGCTTAGAATACGCAAGACAACGTCTGGATTCACTGACCGGCGGCGATATTGGCATTGATCGTTTTGGTGTTGACGCCATGTATCATCTGGCTGACACCAATTTTTATATTGTTGGTGGCTGGAAGCACTTTGAAGGCAATCTCAGTTCAGATGCGCTGAATCTGGGTGTCGGCTACCGTCACTTTGTCCGTAATGATGTCGCGTTATTTGCTGAAGCAAATCGTTATGAAGGCATTAATAATGGCTCATGGTATGACGCTGGCATTAAGCTGGGCGCCAGTTGGATTTTTGGTGCTGAAGCTGCACCAGCCCCAACGCCGGCTCCTGCTCCTGCTCCTGCTCCGGCCCCTGCTCCGGTGCAACCGGCTAAGCCAGCTGACAGCGATAATGATGGTGTAAATGATATCAATGACCGCTGCCCTAACACTGCTGCCAATCATCAGGTTGATCCTCAGGGTTGTACCGTATTTAAAGAAGTAATGCAGCGGGTGGGTGATGTTGACGTTGAAGTTAAATTTGGCTTTGACTCAGCAACCGTTTCTGCTGATCAGCGCTCAGAAATCATTCAGTTAGCGGCGTTCATGAAGCGGTTCCCTGAATCAGAAGTGGTTATTGAAGGCCATGCCTCTATGCCTGGCAACGATAACTACAACATGCTGTTATCAAAGCGTCGTGCAAAATCCGTGGCAGATATTCTGACCAACGAAGGTGTTGATTCTTCTCGCATTACCTCGGTTGGGTATGGTGAAACCCGCTTACGCGTGCAAGGTAGCTCTGCGGAAGCGAATGCCGCTAACCAGCGGATTGAAGCCAAAGTAACAGCGAAAGTTAAAGAACCTGTATTACGTTAATTTTCTTACGCTTAACAAAAAACCGCCAATTCTGGCGGTTTTTTTTATTGCCGCTCACCAAACTTCCTGCTAGCTTTAGGCGACTATAAGCCGTTTGAGGAAGTATTTATGTCTATGCAAGCTATTGGTCGTTACTGTGTATTTGCCACAGTATTAGCCTGTATTACCTTCAATGTTCAGGCTGAACAGTCTGTATCTTTACTGCAGTCAGCGCACGTCTGTACAGATGAGAACGAAACGCAGCGCCTGGCGGTCAACGAACAACTTCGGGAAATGGCAAAAGCCCTGGCCGAATTCAAGCCCACCACCTTTTGTTTTATCATGCAGCCCGCTATTGCAGTTCAATTACTGGAGCAAGGCGAAAGCTATGTGAAGTTTAGTCACGACGGTAAAGTTTTATACACTTTCCCGGAATATATTCATGGTGGCGATACTGCTAACGTAATGACTGGTTTGGCCGATAACAGCCTATAGCAAAGGTTCGGTTAAGCAGGTGAGATTTGAACAGTACATGGCGTTTAGGGATAACCTGGAGTGTACTCGCGTTAGTATTGCAGTTTTCTGCTGCCGCTCAGCAATTGCCTTCCAAACAGCAATTGTGGCAGCGCGATTTGCAACGCCAAATTCCAGCCAGTGAACTGATAGAGTTAAGCACCGCAAACGGTAGCTTTACTGTATTACAGCGCGAAGCCCTTACCAGCTTTACCAAAGGCACAGCCATTCTGGTGCCGGACTGGACTGAACATCCTGCCAGTCCGGATTATCTGGATCCATTGCGCCAGCAACTTAATGACTATGGTTGGCACACACTGGCTATTATGGCACCACCGCCAGCAGATTTTAATCTTGAACAAAATGCCACTGACTACCAGCAACAACTTGCAGAGCACATGCTTGCAACCCTTGTTCAGGCAGAAATGCAGGGGGGCAATATTATTGTTATCGCAAAAGGCAGTAATGCGGCTTTATTAAACCGGTTGTATACGTCAGAACAGCTGGTGCCACCTGCTGCATTTATTATGTTAGGTGCCTATCTGGCAGATGTTCAGTTAAACCGGGAGTTAGCAAGCGAGATAGCGTCACAATCGATACCGACCCTGGATATAATCCACCGTCAGGATAACCGCTTTGCCAACGCAAACCTGAAACTGAGACAGCAATTGACAGAGCGCAACCTGAAAACCCAATACCGCCAGCGTCAGCTAACAGGGACTTTTTATGATGCTGACAAACATGCCTGGGTACTGAAAGAAATAACAGGCTGGTTGCAGAGTATTGGATTGTAATGCCGGCAACCTACTGGCGGTTTTTCAGCACTTCATATGCCGCCTGAATTTCCTGGGTCCGCCTTTTTGCCACATCAAGCATTGCTGCAGGCACACCTTTTGCCATTAGCTTGTCAGGATGATGCTGGGCCATCAGTTTGCGGTATGCCCGTTTTAATTCCTTTTCATTGCAGTCCGCACTGACACCCAGCACTTTAAACGCATCCTGAATTGCATTTGCTGCCGGGCGTCTGCTGTCACGCTGATTAAACCGCTGCTGCGCCCGATACGCAGCTAACAACTGCTCTAATTGCAAATGGGATACTGACAGCTGCATTGCTACCTGCTGCAACAATACGTACTGCTCCCGACTCATATCACCGTCAGCATTCGCTATGCCGAGTTGAATTTCAATAAAATACTGAATGACGTCATTCTGACGACCATACTGCTGATAAAAAGCCTGCAACTGAGCCATTAACGGAAAGTTGCTGGCTTTACCATCGCGAAAAGCGGCTTGTGCTTCCTGTTGTTGTGCTTCATTCAGCCCCAACTGCTGCATAAAATGCCGCGCCTGGCGAATGTGTGCCGGGGTAACTACGCCAGTTGCTTTTGCGATGTGGCCCATAGTGGCGAATGTGGTATACATAAACAGACCCTGCTGGTCAGCAGATTCATGAAACATGCCCCGAAACCGTGCCAGACTTGCGCCCATCTTTATATCGAACCAGTGCCCCAGGATCAGGCCGATAAACAGCCCGGGCAGCCTGAGTAATGCCAGACCAAACAAGGCACCGAGTATTTTACCCCACAAAGTATTTCCCTCATAAAATGAACTACACGGCAGTGACTGTTCTAACATAATGAAATAAGGCAGTGACCGTAGTACAGCCGCACTATATCGGATTAGCAGGAAATCTAAAATTGATTTATCATAGCGGGCTAATCTTATCAAAGAAACATAATAAATCTGGGGCAGAGAATACTGGATGAAAGTTTGGTTTACTGGAATAACTGTCACGGGCTTGCTCTGTAGTCAACTGCAGGCGAATGAGCCTGTAATACCGATGTGTTATCAGCCATTAACCCAGCCCGCTGTATTAAGTGACCTGGATCCGGATGACAACAGCGTCCGCATCATTTCTGACAGTGCTGATCTTCGTGGCGAACAGATGGCGCTGTTTAACGGTAATGTTGAAATAATTCATCGCGATACCTTACTAACTGCGCCTAGTGCCCGCTTCAGCCGTAACGAGCAACGTCTTTTTGCTGATGGCGGTATAGAGTATTTCGACAGCAGTTTAAAGGTTTCTGCCAGTTCTTTTATTGCTGATACTAATGATAACACGGCGGCAATCAGTAACGCCCACTATCAGTTTATTGCCCAGGCTGGCCGCGGTTATGCTGAACGTTTACAAGCCAGTCCGGCACAAATAAGGTTGGATAAGGCGTTATTTACCACCTGTCCTGTTCAGGATAATAGCTGGGCCTTGCATGCCAGTGACATCAAAATTAACGAAGGTGAAGGCTGGGGTTCTGCCAGTAATGCAGTTTTCAGAATTAAAGACATTCCGGTGCTGTACTTGCCCTACCTGACTTTTCCGGTTAATGAGCAACGTAAAAGCGGCCTGCTACTGCCTAAAATAGGCAGCTCTCAGTTATTGGGGCTGGATGTTGAGCTGCCCTATTACCTCAATTTAGCTGAAAATTACGATCTGACCCTGACCCCCCGCTATATGAGTAAACGGGGCACCCAGCTTAAATCAGAGTTCAGGTACCTGACCACTGAACATCAGGGTATTATGCAGTTTGAATATCTGGGATCGGATAATGATAAGCCAGAAAACTTTGGTAGTCGTTACCTTAGCCATCTGAGCCATCGTTCAGATTTTACGACTCGCTGGCGTGGCTATATTGACTTTACCGATGTCAGTGACGATGCGTACCTGACTGAGCTCGGCTCAGATTATACCAACCAAAGTGATACCCAGTTGTACCGGGAAGCAACCCTGGCTTACTACGGCGACAATATTGACAGCACGATAAGACTGCAGGGCTTTGAAATTCTGGGAAACTTTGCCGACGCCTATAAGGCGCTACCTGATATTGAACTCAGCTCGGCCAGGCCAATGCAGTTATTCAGTCCGCTGGAGTTTGTCTGGCAAGCAAGTTATGCCCATTTTAAAAACGATAGTGCCCTGATTAGTTCAGCTAACAGACTGCATTTGCAACCGACGTTACGCCTGCCCTTTGTGACGCCGGCACTTGAGTTTACCGCCGAAGCCAGCATGCTCTACACCTATTATCAGCAGAACAGCAATCTGGCAGCAGCAGAAGTTGACGAGACTGTGCAGCGAACGCTGCCCAAAATAAGACTGTACAGCAGATTAAATCTGGAGCGGGAGTATGACTGGTTTGGTGAACCGGCATTACAAACCTTCGAACCACAAATTCAATATTTGTATATTCCGTATCGGCAACAAAATAACATTGGCCTGTATGACACGACCCGGCTGCAGGATGATTATCATGGTTTGTTCCGGCAAAATCGGTTTTCAAGCATAGACCGCATCAACGAGGCTAACCAGTTAACCGTTGGCTGGACTACCCGTTTTTATGACAATGTGGACAACGAACTATTCCGTTTCAGTCTTGGCCAGATCTTTTTTCTGGAAGACCCGGTAGAGACTGCGGATAACCTGACCGACAATCAAACCGCGACTGACTCTGTGCTGGCCGCCGAAATGATTTGGCATTGGTACCGGAAATGGGTTTTCAGCGCTGCCACGCAGTATGATACTGACGGTCAGCAAATTGTGAAAAGTAATGCCAGTCTGGATTACCGGGGAAGTGAGAATACCCTGCTGCAATTGAACCATCGATACAGTCGTGCTGTCTCAGGTCTGGAAATTCAGCAACTGGGTGTACTGGGCACTGTGCCGCTGGCTAAAAACTGGCAGCTTGTCGCCAGTTACTATCGTGATGTAACAAATCATCGTATGATAGACGCCAATTTTGGAGTGCAATATGAGTCCTGCTGCTGGGCTGTCCGGCTGGTAGCACGGCGCTATATCGTAGCAAACCTCGATACCAATATTGACAATGCACTGCAATTTGGTGAGCTGGACAGCGGGCTTAGTCTGCAATTTGTATTAAAAGGTTTTGGCGATAAAGCCGGGTTTGGCGTATCGGACATGTTGTCAAATGGCATTTTTGGCTATCGCCGGCCATATTTACTAACTAATTAGTGTAGGAATTTATGAAGTTACAGCAAGTTATCTGTCTGGCTTTTATTGGCTGTTTAAGTTTTTCAAATATAGCCGCGGAAAAAGAGATCGATCGGATTGCCGCTATCGTTGATAACAGCGTTGTGCTGCAAAGCGATATTGATGATGTGGTAAGCCGGGTTAAGCGTAATGCCGAAGAGCAGGGACAAACCTTACCGTCAGATCAGGCGCTGCGCACTCAGGCACTGGAGCGATTAATTTTAACCAGTCTGCAATTACAATTAGCTGAGCGAATGGGCCTGCAAATCAGTGATGCCCAGCTGGACGATACCATTCGTAATATTGCTCAGGGTGAAAACCTCAGTATTGAGGCATTCCGGCGTCAGGTTGAAGCAGAAGAAGGCGATTATCAGCGTTTTCGCGAAAAACTCAGAGAAGAAATTATAACCAATGAAGTCGTCCGCGGCAGTGTGCAGCGCCGGATCTATATCAGCCCGCAGGAAGTTGACAGTCTGCTAAAGCTGATGGAAGAGCAAGGTGCCGTCAGTGAGGAATATAATCTGGGTCATATTCTGATTGCTATTCCCAGTCAGGCCACCCCTGATGATATCAGCGCAGCCAAAGAGCGTGCCGATAAAGTGATGGAATTGCTTGAAAACGGTAGCGACTTCAAACGGATTGCTATCGCCTCCTCTTCTGGCGGAAAAGCGCTGGAAGGTGGTGAACTTGGCTTTATGAATATCAATGAAATGCCAACCTTATTTTCTGAAAGTATTCGCGATAAGAAAAAAGGTGATTTAATCGGCCCTATGCGCTCTGGTGCCGGCTTTCACATCTTAACTATTTTTGATATCCGAGGCGAAAATGTTGCTGAAATCCAAGAGGTTAAGTCTCGTCACATTCTGATAAAACCGTCCATTATTTTAAGTGAAGAACGCGCTCGTAACACGCTGCAGGAATTTGCTACCAAATTGCGGGCTGGCGAGGCAGACTTTGCTGAACTCGCCAAGACTCACTCAGAAGACCCTGGTTCAAAGATGAACGGCGGTGAGCTGGGCTGGAGTGAGCCGCAAATTTTTGTACCGGCGTTCCGGGATACCTTATTGCGGCTTGAGCCTAATGAAATCAGCGATCCTTTCCGTACCGAACATGGCTGGCATATTGCTCAGGTGCTGGATAAAAGAGTAGTGGATGCCACGGCTGATAAAAAACGCGAGCAGGTATACCGGATGATTTACAACCGTCGTTTTAATGAAGAGTCGGCCAATTTCCTGAAAGAAATTCGTGATGAAGCCTTTATTGACGTATTACCGGAGAGTTAAATGACCCTGCGCATTGCGATAACTCCTGGTGAACCAGCCGGTATTGGGCCTGATTTAGTGGTGGCGCTTGCCCGGCAAGACTGGCCGGTAGAGCTGGTGGTCTGCGGCAGTGCAAGCTTACTGGCTGAGCGGGCGGCAATGCTGGGTATCGAGCTCTCGTTGTTGCCTTACGATGACCAGGCCCCGGCTACAGCCCAGCGCGCCGGCACTCTGACCATTGCTGACTTTGCGCTTGCAGAGCCCGTTCAGACGGGTAAGTTGAATGTTGCAAATGGCCAGTATGTGGTTGATACCCTGCAATTTGCCGGTGAAAATGCAATAGCAGCTAAGTTTGCTGCGATTGTCACCGGTCCGGTTCATAAAGGCATTATTAACAAAGCCGGTATTCCGTTCAGTGGCCATACTGAATTTTTTGCTCATCAGTCCAATACGCCTTATGTGGTTATGATGCTGGCTACTGAGGGCTTGCGTGTTGCGCTGGCAACTACTCACATCCCGTTAGCCTATGTTGCTAAAGCCATTACCCGGGATCGGCTGCTGAAAGTTATTACGATTCTGCACCATGATTTACATCACAAGTTTGCCATTAAAAAACCGCGCATATATGTATGTGGTCTTAACCCCCATGCCGGAGAAGACGGCCATCTGGGCCGGGAAGAGCTGGACATCATCACCCCTACGCTTGATGAACTGCGGGCAGAGGGCATTGATTTGGTGGGGCCTTTGCCAGCCGACACGCTTTTTCAACCCAAGTATCTGGATGATGCTGATGCGGTACTGGCCATGTATCATGACCAGGGGTTACCTGTGCTTAAATACAAAGGCTTTGGCCGGTCAGTTAATATCAGCCTGGGCTTACCGTTAATCCGTACTTCCGTTGACCATGGTACTGCGCTGGATCTGGCCGGCAGCGGTAAAGCCGACCCAGGCAGCTTATTCCACGCGGTAAATCAGGCAATCACTCTGGCACAACAAGCGAACTAAACTATGACTGATAATGTTCATCAGGGCCATCGCGCCCGCAAACGGTTTGGCCAGAACTTTTTACATGACCCCTATGTTATTGGCCGGATAGTAAAAGCCATCTCCCCTAAACCCACCGATGTCCTGGTGGAAATTGGTCCGGGGCTTGGCGCCCTGACTGAACCTGTTGCCGAAGCCGCTGGCAAGCTGATTGTAGTAGAGCTTGATCGTGATCTGGCCGAACGTTTAACCCAGCATCCGACCCTGGCAGATAAGCTGACTGTGTATCAGGCTGATGCAATGAAATTCGACTTTGCCGCGTTACTGGCTCCCGGCCAGCAACTGAAAATTTTTGGTAACTTGCCTTACAACATTTCCACGCCATTGCTATTTCATTTGTTTGAGTTTGCAGATTATATCGACAACATGCATTTTATGTTGCAAAAAGAAGTGGTTCAGCGCATGACAGCAAGCCATGGCAGTAAAGCCTTTGGTCGGCTGAGTGTCATGACCCAATACTACTGCCAGGCGATACCCGTGGTTGACGTTGGACCTGGCGCTTTTATCCCCGCGCCAAAAGTTGACTCCGCCGTGGTAAGGTTACTTCCCTATCCGATTGCAGAGCGCGCAAAAGTTGATCCTGCCGTATTAAACAGGGTATGTTTGGAAGCCTTTAACCAAAGGCGCAAAACGTTGCGCAATGGTTTTAGCAATTTCGCTACAGCAGAACAGATAAGTGCTCTGGGTATTGATCCGACAATCAGACCTGAACAACTACCGGTTAATGGTTTTATTAAGGTAGCGCAGTGGTTAGCAGAGCAGGAAACTAAAGATGAGTGAACCGTTAGATATCCAGGTTAAGGTCGACAATTTTTATCTGGGAGCGCAATCGGAGCCTGCCGAAAACCGCTTTGTGTTTGCCTATACCATCACTATTGAAAATCATAGCGAGCATCAGGTTAAATTGCTAAAGCGTTACTGGCTGATAACCGATGCCAATGGCAAACAAGCTGAAGTCTATGGCGATGGTGTGGTTGGCGAACAACCTGAACTTGCCCCTGGTGCAAGCTACAGTTATACCAGCGGTGCTGTGCTGGAAACGCCGGTTGGAACCATGCAGGGCCATTATGAAATGATCAGCGACAACAAACAGCCCTTTAATGCCCCAATACCGGTATTCCGGTTGGCAATGCCCAACATTCTTAACTAATGGCAACCTATGTTATTGGCGATGTTCAAGGCTGCTATGATGCCCTGCAACGCCTGCTAAAGCACATTAATTTTAAGCCCGCTGCAGATCAGCTGTGGTTCTGTGGTGATTTAATTGCCCGTGGGCCTGACTCCCTGTCGACCTTGAATTTTATTAAATCACTGGGTGACAGTGCCAGATGTGTGCTGGGTAATCATGACCTGCATTTTCTGGCCAGCCATTTCGGCTACAGCAAGCTCAAAGCCAATGATAAGCTGCAGCAGTTACAACAAGCCGCTAACCTGGCAGAGCTGGTAGACTGGCTGTTACATCAACCACTGCTCTACCAGAGCAACGATAAACAACAGTTAATGGTACATGCTGGCCTGTCGCCGGACTGGACATTGGAAGATGCCGAAGCAGCAGCTGCAGAGGTCAGCCAACAATTAAAACATCAGCCGGAACAAATTTTTGCTATTATGTACGGCGACACACCAGCACGGTGGCATCAGGCTGAAACCAAGCAACAACGGTGGCGCTATACCATTAATACCTGTACCAGAATGCGCTTTTGCCTGCCAGATGGCTCATTAAGTCTGCAGGAAAAAGGCAACCCGGCAGAGCAAAATACGCTGGTACCCTGGTACGAGTTCTGGCGGACCAAACCCCACCCAGAGCTGTTTTTTGGCCACTGGGCGGCGCTAAATGGCTATAGCCCGATCCGCGATATTCATGCCCTTGATACTGGCTGCGTCTGGGGTAACAGCCTGACAGCCTATTGTATTGAACGCCAGCAACGTTACAGTGTTGCCGGCATTACATAAATAACCTGATATCCGGGCAACGAAACTGCTGTTCAGAGTCTTGTTAAGCGGGAAATCTTAAGCTAAGGTGCTTAAACAAAACACTTAAAGTGGGAGTTATTATGAAGTTAACTGTAGCGTTGCGGGTTATGGGTGGTTTTGCCATCATTTCTCTGTTACTGCTGTTTATTGGTGTTACCGCTTATATCAGTCTGAATAATATCAGTAACGCCACCACTGAAGTGAATGAAGTCTCCATTCCGGCACTTGAAAACAGTGCAACAATGAAAACTGAGTTTGTAACAATGAGTCGCGCCAGCCTGCAGGGCTTTTATGCTGATAGCCTGGAGCGGACGGCGGCAGTCAATCAGCGTTTTGCTGAAGAAAAAGCGATTTATGATAGAGCAGCTAATGCATTACGCCAGGTGATAGAGCAGCACCCAGACTTAAAAGCAGGCGCTGAACAGGTAAGTGAAACCTATAGCCGCTTTATTGAAGCCAGTACCAATTTGCAACGCCGCCTGGACAGCAATATAAGGCTGCGAACCACGATAGCCAGCAAGATCAGTGACCTTGAGTTCAGTGCTGATGATATGGCGTCGTTAATCCTCGACTTTACCGATGTACGGGATGTACAGCGTCGTTTCCCCAAGGCATATCAGGCAGCGACCCAAATTGAGACAGGCATAAATACCCTGATTAATAATGTTATCGATTTAAATCGCACTGAAACTGATACTACCGTTGCTACTGTCAGCAACGAAATTGCATTCCGGTTACAGGAACTTCGGGATCAAGTCGCAATTATTCAGCAGGAAGCCGGTAACGCAGTACCATTGACCGCTGATATCGCCGAAAAAGTACAGCAGATATCGGCTTTCCTGGAAGGTAGCGACGGCATTCCGGCACTGAAAGTACAGTTACTGGCCGGCATCAAAGATGCAGAAGCACAACTTGCCACCGCTAATCAGCTGACTCAGGCCGGCATGGAGCGGCTGGATACCTTACTCAATTTAACCAGAACTGCGGCCGGTGAAATTGAACAGAATGCCACCACAGGCGTAGATAATGCCATCAGCTGGATATTCGTTGTGGTTATAATTTCCATTCTGCTTTCGATATTCATTGCTACCGTCACGGTAAGACGCATTGTTAAACCGCTGGCAGAAGTGAATAGTATGCTGGGTGTGGTAGCGTCAGGTGATTTAACCAAAACACTGGATGCGTCTTCTAAAGATGAATTTGGTGAGCTGGCCCGCAATGTGAATATAGTGGTAAGCAACCTGCAAAAGCTGATTCAGGGCATTATTTCCCGCTCAACGCAACTGGCTGCGGCTTCAGAGCAAACCTCAGCCATTACCGTGCAGACGACTCAGGCAATTCGCGAACAGAAATCACAGGTAACCCAGGCAGCTACAGCTACAACTGAAATGAGCAGTACCTCGCAGGGCGTGCTGCAAAGCTCCAATGATGCCTTAGCAGAAATTAAAAATGCCGATAAAGAAGCAGAACGGGTTAAGGGCATTTCGCTGGATAACAAGAGCACGATTATTCAACTGTCGAAAGAGGTTGATCAGGCTTCAGTAGTGATAAATAAGTTGCATAAAGACAGTGCTTCTATCGGCAGCATACTTGATGTTATTCGGGGTATAGCAGAGCAAACCAATTTGCTGGCACTGAACGCAGCAATTGAAGCAGCCCGTGCGGGTGAGCAGGGACGTGGTTTTGCGGTAGTTGCCGATGAAGTGCGGTCGCTGGCCAGCAAAACTCAGGCCTCTACCCAGGAAATCCAGGCGATGATTCAGGTACTGCAAAGCGGTGCTCAGGCTGCGGTTGAAGCGATGAATAAAGGCAAAAAACAAGCCGAGAACTGTGTAACCCAAACTGAAGTTGCTACCTCAGCCCTGGATTCAATTACCCATGCAGTGCATCTGGCACACGATATGAGTGAACAGATTTCCGGTGCAGCCAGAGAGCAGAATCAGGTGTCGAATGAGATTAGCCAGTTACTGGAATCTATTGTTGCCATTGCCGAAGAGACTGCGTCCGGCGCCGAGCAAACTTCAGACTCCAGTCATGAGGTAGCGAGGTTAGCTGAGGAACTCCGGCAATCAGTGGAGCAGTTCAGGGTATAAGCCCGGTTGAGATATACCGAATAAAAAAAATCCGCTGTAGCAGCGGATTTTTTTATTGGTAAATAAAGTTAATCGCCGGCGCCAGCCCGATCTTTCAAGGCGGCCAGTAACGGCGAATCTGCAAAACCATTACTCTCAGCCCAGGCAATATCACCTGAATCAGCTACCTGAGAGCCAGGTAGTTGCCTGACGATAAACTCACCAACATCCGGAGCATTACTTTTAAAAGCATGGCGGATCAAAGGTTCGCCATTACAGACAACACCATCATAGATATTACGTAAACGCAGCCGGTAATCACTGAGTACCTTGCGTAAACGGTTTCTGTCATTAGCCGCAACATAATCGCACATAGAGGCCGCCAACTGCTGGTCAGCAACCGCTATCGGCGATACAACAACAGCTGCCGTTAACACGGCTGTGCATAATAAGGTGGGAACCAATCTCATTTACTACTCCTCAGCTGGATCGTTAACCAGCATCTTAGCAACATGTTACAACCTGTGCAAATGCCTCACAGCTTCTAATTACGTTGTAATGTAATAAAACGATATGGGTAGGGATTTACCGCGTCGGCTGTATGTTGTTGTTCAGTAACCAGCCGCCAGTTGGCCGCAGCCTGATAATCGGGAAAATAAGCATCTCCGTCCGTTGTCAGTTCAATTTCGGTCAGATATAACGTATCTGCAAGCGGCAGACATTGCCGGTATATCTCACCACCGCCTATCACCATTACTTCGGCATCGTCAGCTACTGCCGCCAGAGCCTGCTCTACATTGGCAAACCACTCAACACCCTGAGGATCGTCTGGTAGTGTCCGGCTAATCACCAGATTACGCCTGCCGGGCAAAGGCCGGCCGATAGACTGAAAGGTTTTGCGCCCCATCAGTACCGGCTTGCCCAGGGTAACGGCTTTAAAATGCTTTAAGTCTGCGGGTAAATGCCAGGGCATCTGGTTATCTTTACCAATTACCCGGTTGTTCGCCATGGCGGCTATCATCGCAACTTTCATGTCCCACCTTAGCGCTGATAGATGACTTCAACGTCATAATCGTCATCATCAAAGTCATCATCATCATCCAGATCGTCTGCCAGTTCGCTGGCCGCATCGTCATGATAATCATCCCATTTGAAATGAACCGGATCAGCGATCTCGGTATCTACCGTCTCAGCAGGTAATTCTTCAATATAATTCAGGATCTCTGCAGCTAACCGTTCAGTGTTAGTGCGCCCTGCCGCAGAGATTTTGAATACCGGGCCCTGCCAGGCAAGCGCTTGGGTCACATCGGCAATAGTTTGCTCCAATTCGTCATCCAGCACTAAATCCAGCTTATTGAATACCAGCCAGCGTGGCTTAGCCGCCAGTTTACTGCTGTATTTATGCAGCTCCTGAATAATGGTTTTTGCATTCTCAGCCGGATCAGAGCCGTCGGCTGGCAAGACATCAATGACGTGTAGCAACAAACGACAACGTTCCAGATGCTTTAAGAACTGAATACCTAAGCCCGCCCCTTCGGCTGCGCCTTCAATCAGCCCGGGAATATCGGCAATTACAAAAGAACGGTGCGCTTCAACCCGCACCACACCCAGATTGGGAACCAGCGTGGTAAACGGATAATCGGCAACTTTCGGTTTAGCTGCTGACACTGAACGGATCAGGGTAGACTTGCCGGCATTAGGCAAACCTAACAAACCAACATCGGCAAGTAACAACAGCTCAAGCCGTAAATTACGGATCTCGCCCGGGGTACCATTGGTTTTCTTGCGCGGTGCCCGGTTAGTACTGCTGGCAAAGCGGGCATTGCCCAAGCCATGCCAGCCACCTTTGGCCACCATCAGCTTCTGACCATTGGTGGTTAAGTCGCCAATGATTTCATCGGTATCGACATCGACGGCCCGGGTGCCGACCGGTACCCGCAGCTCTAAATCACTGCCACGTTTACCAGTACAATTGACGCTGCCACCATTCTGGCCGCGCTCAGCGCTGTGATACTTTTCAAACTGAAAATCAACCAGGGTATTAAGGTTTTCATCAGCAACCAGGTACACGTCACCACCATCTCCTCCGTCACCCCCATTCGGGCCACCTTTAGAGATAAATTTTTCGCGTAAAAAACTGATAATGCCGTTACCGCCATCGCCGGCTTCAACCCGGATTATCGCTTCATCTACAAACTTCATGTGCTGTGTCCTGATCCACTGTATAAACATAGGCGCGTGCCGTAGCCGCTAAGTATAACCCATGTCATTGTGACGGGAGAAAATTTATAAAAAAACCCCGCACCAGGCGGGGTTTTTTCAGTATATGTTGCTTATTCGCTAACGATGCTAACGAATTTGCGGTTGTGCTCGCCTTTCACTTCAAACTTCACTTTACCTTCAGTTAAAGCGAATAAAGTGTGGTCTTTACCGATGCCTACATTGCTGCCAGCGTGGAATTTAGTACCACGTTGACGCACGATGATGCTACCAGCTAATACCGACTCACCACCAAAACGCTTAACACCAAGCCGTTTAGATTCTGAATCGCGACCGTTACGAGTGCTACCTACACCTTTCTTACTTGCCATGTGTCGATACTCCTGTTACGCGCTGATGCTGGTAATTTTAACTTCAGTAAACCACTGACGGTGACCCATCTGTTTACGTGAATGTTTACGACGACGGAATTTAACGATTTTTAACTTATCGCCACGGCCATGATTGACCACTTCCGCTACTACCTTGCCACCTTCAACTAAAGGGGCACCAATGCTGATTTCTTCGCCATTGGCGATCATCAGCGGGGTAAATTCAATCGTTGCGCCGGTTTCTAAGTCTAGTTTTTCTAGACGAAGCGTTTGACCTTCCGTCACACGGTGTTGTTTGCCACCACTTTGGAAAACCGCGTACATAGTTAACTCCGTACAAGCCACGCCTACGCTCTGCACTATCTTCACTTTTTAGATAGAGGCATCAGGGGCGTGTTTAATTCAAATCACAGGGCGCGAATTGTACGCAATTTCAAAGATAGCCGCAAGCACAATTATAAAAAAGATCATCGGCTGGCGAAAAGGATCGATATTCTCTTTATGCTGGCGGCTACTATAGTGTAGAATTGCCGCCATTCCGTGGGTTCAGCAGTTGTTTTTTCATGACGCTTGACGACATACGCCAGCTCAGCGACGCTGATATGGCCGCAGTAAACCAGCATATCTTTTCTCAGTTGAAATCAGACGTTGCGCTGATCAACCAACTGGGTATTTACATCGTCAATAGCGGTGGTAAGCGCTTGCGCCCGCTGCTGGCAGTATTGGCAGCCAGAGCGCTCGGTTACCAGGGCAGTAAGCACCTGAGTGTTGCTGCCATTATTGAGTTTATTCATACCTCAACCTTATTGCATGATGATGTCGTGGACGAATCAACGTTACGCCGCGGCAAACAAACTGCTAATGCTGTATTTGGCAATCAGGCCAGTGTACTGGTCGGTGATTTTTTATACAGCCGTTCTTTCCAGATGATGGTCCAACTGGATGATATGCGCATTATGCAAATTCTGGCAGATGCCACCAACGTGATTGCTGAGGGCGAAGTACTGCAGCTGATGAACGTTAACGACCCTGACACCAGCGAACAAAACTATATGCAGGTCATTTACTGCAAGACGGCCAAGTTGTTTGAAGCTGCTACGCAATTAGCCGCTATTATTGCCGAACAACCTGAAGCTGTGGTGAACAGCATGAAGTTGTACGGCATGCATTTGGGTACTGCTTTTCAGTTAATAGATGATGTACTGGATTATCAGGCTGATGCGGCTGAGCTCGGTAAAAACATCGGAGATGATCTGGCTGAGGGTAAGCCGACCCTGCCTCTTATTCATGCCCTGAAGCATGGTAATACAGTGCAGCAGGCGCTTATTCGCAGTGCCATTACCGACGGCAATGGCATGGCCAACCTGCCGGAAATCCTGCAGGCTATGCAGCAGACCGATGCTTTTGGTTACACCCGCAATATCGCAGAGCAGGAAGCCGAAAAAGCACGTCGGGCGCTTGATAGCATTCCGGAATCAGATTACAAGCAAGCCTTATTAGCGCTTGCCGAGATGGCAGTATCACGGAGCCACTAGCGTTTCATCAACCAGTTAATAATAAAAAAGGCGCCTGAGGCGCCTTTTTTGCTAGGTGAAATATACTGTAATCAGCGCTTAGTTATTCTTAACGAACTCTTCGCCAAGGGTAATATCCGCTTTCAGGGTACCCAGCATATCGTTCATTGCTTGCTGCTCGTAGCTGCTCAGCGTGCCGATTGGCAATAACTTTTCAACACCGTTTTTGCCAAGCACCAGTGGCTGAGCAAAGAAACGGGCATGCTCGCCATCACCTTCCACATAAGCATATTCAGTTACTGATTCGCCCTGTAAACCTTTGATCAATGAGATACAGAACCGGGCGGCAGCCTGGCCCATCGATAAGGTCGCTGATCCACCGCCGGCTTTGGCTTCAACGACTTCAGTACCCGCGTTCTGAATGCGGTGAGTCAGTGAAGAAACTTCCTCATCGCTGAAGCTGACACCTTCAACCTGAGACAGCAAAGGTAGTATCGTAGTACCGCTGTGGCCGCCAATTACCGGCACTGTTACCTGTTGCGGGTTTTTACCTTTTAATTCGCCAACAAAGGTTTCTGCACGAATAACATCTAAGGTGGTTACACCAAATAAACGCCGGGCATCAAAAGTACCGGCCTTTTTAAAGACATCAGCGGCAATAGCAACAGTGGTATTGACCGGGTTAGTAATAACACCAACCAGCGCTTTGGGACACTGCTGTACTATGGCTTCGGCCAGGGTTTTAACGACACCGGCGTTAATGTTAAACAAGTCAGAACGATCCATGCCTGGTTTGCGTGGCATACCAGCAGGGATCATGACAATGTCAGCACCCGCCAACGCTTTGTTTAAATCTTCTTTGCCAAAACCGGTTACCGTTACGGCTGTTGGGATATGGCTTAAATCAACTGCTACACCCGGAGTAACAGGCGCCAGATCGTATAAGGCAAGATCGGTACCCGCAGGTAAATCTAATTTCAATAGTAGTGACAATGCCTGGCCAATACCGCCAGCAGCACCTAATACGGCAACTTTCATGATTTTCTCCATATGTCAGGGTAAGATAAAACGCGCCAACAATACTGAACTGGCGCGACAATTACAAACAGCTTAAGCCTAAAGTCTAAGGTACACCGTCGCATTTTAGCGAATTTTACGCTTGTTTACCTGACAAACTGTACTGCTTGGCCGAATTTGTTACTATTAGCTGGCGTTCAACAACAAGAAAAAGCCATCATGACCAAACAATCAAAGCAGGAAGCCTTAATTCAGGCGTTTAAAGCATTACTGAAAACAGAAAGTTTCGGCTCGCAAAGTGAAATTGTCGATGCGCTGAAAAAGGACGGGTTTGACAATGTCAGTCAGTCAAAAGTCTCACGAATGCTCAGTAAATATGGCGCGGTGCGCACCCGTAACGCCCGCCAGGAGATGGTTTATACCCTGCCCCCGGAATTAGGGGTCCCCACCACCAAAAGCCCGCTGCGCCAGTTGGTACTGGATATTGAACATAATGACGTGATGATTATTATCCGCACCAGCCCGGGAGCAGCTCAGCTGATAGCACGCTTACTTGACTATGTCGGTAAAGCGGAAGGGGTGCTCGGTACAATTGCCGGCGATGACACCATTTTTATTGCACCGATCAGCGTAAAAAACATCAACTTCACCCTGGGCAAAGTGACAGAACTGTTTGAAAAGGTATAGCGGCTTTACGATTTATTGTCAGGCCGGCAGGCCATTTCCAGAAAGCTGAGTGAAGGAGCAAAAAATGCCGCACACAAATCGGCATGGCAATAGTCAAAAAATAAATCGTACTGATTAGCTGGCTGCTGCTCTTTTAACTGACCGGCAGTCTGATAGCCTAACTGATATCCAAACTGCAGGCTGAAACTATCAGGCTCACTGGCATAGCTTACGCTGATAAGGCCGTGGCTGTTTTGTTCAGCAAAAGGCATATTTTGCATCAGCAGCAGCGGCAGATTGGCTTCCTCGCCAAGCCGGCTGCTCAGGGCATGGCTGTTTGCCAGCAACCGGGGGGGTTGCAACAAACTCCCCTCTATTTTGCTCATCCCCATTATTTCTTCCTGCTGGCTGATATCCAGTTGCTGCCAATGCAGCAAATCATAATGCCAGCGTTGCAAATGCAGATAGCTGCCAGCAGCAAATACCGGCTGGTTCGACGGGTCGATCAGCGCCAGCTTACGCTTACGGCTGCCTCTGGGATTTTGTGGCGAGTCGATAAAACCTGTTAAATCACGACCGTCAAGATAGCGAAAACCCTGTAGTTGTTCCAGTAAATCAACATGCGGTTTTACCAGCTGACAGATTTGCTGACAGGCAATGTAATTGACATCAAGCCTGTCAGAGCGCACCACTATTAATAAGTCAGCCCAGACTTCTGCCAGGGCCAGGTTGTCATTTGCAGCAAAAGGAAATGCCTGCAACCCGCGGGGCCTGGCACCAGGATAAAGACTGTCCCAGTAGTTAGCCCCTATCGCAACCACGCCGGTCAGTTGAGTCTCAGAGAAATGCTCAGCCAGCCGGGCCAGCAACAACGGTATCCGCGCCAGCTTTTGGCGCAATAGGGCTTCCTGCCCCTCCAGCGCATTAAACAGCAAATAGCTGGCATGCAAATTAGCTTCAGCGCATATGCCTAGTTGTTCTCTTGCCATTCCCTTCCCTGAATCCCGATTACTGTTACAAATTTTATTGCTGTGTTTTTGTGTTCTTGCCAGCTGCTGAGGCGAATACCTGATCGCCGTGTGAGATATATCTCACAAAAAGGTAAGTTTAAACGCTATTTTCTGCAGTGCACCCAACGATGCAAACCTATAAATGCTTGTTTTAAATAAACTATTTAAACATGGCGACATTTTACAATATTATTACAGCAGGTTTATTTCTGAAACCGACCACCCTGCAAGCGTCTTTCGTTGCATAATAACCATGTCAACGGATGACAACTGACGGGAAGTCAGTAAGATTTACAGGAAGTAAATCAAAGCTAGGATAGCACAAGGAAGATTAAAGGACACGCTCAGGAATGAGCTTAAAATATCAGGATGATATTGCAGGAAGCAGCGCCAGGATGGCCATTTTGCTTGCTTCACAAGCGCAAAATAAAGGGATGACCCAGGACCGCTCAGGATGAGTGTGCTATTACAAGGCAGTAGTAGTTAAGGACAGCAGGACCGGCATGAAGCCGTTGGACACTCCGGGATGGAGCCAGGGAAGAATGACTCAGGAAGAGTAACAGTACGGATTAGCTGAAACAGAACCGAAAGTGGCCGCGCAGTTTGCGGCCTTTCGCTTTTCTGGCCTAAAGAAAATTTCCCCTCACTAATCACTAGTCACTAGTCACTAGTCACTAGTCACTAATAATCATATATCCGAAGTAATTGACGCTGAAGTAAGGTGACAAGTGAGTGAGTGCTCATTAGCATAGTGCAGCTATGCGATTGGGCCGAGCGAGCGAAGTCAACAAAGCTGTAGCTTCAAGTACGAAGGATGAAAAAAACCCCGCGGTAAATACCACGGGGCGTCAGACTATAAGACAAAGGACAAGGATAGACGTAGATTGGTGGATTAGGTTCAGCTGACTGAGGCACTACCTGTTACTAAAGATAATGCATCGCCAACCCGCTCCCGGGAAGTCCCACCGGCCCTCCCCGGGCTGCTTACTTTACCGACGAGACAAACTCAGGATAGGCTTCAATACCGCACTCTGAAGCATCTACACCTTCATATTCAGCTTGCTCGCTAACCCGGATACCCATCACCAGCTTCAACAGATACCACACCACCAGACTGGTAATAAACACCCAGAAGAAAATCGCTGCAGCGCCAATTAGCTGGCCAACGAAGGTGCTTCCTTCTTTTGTCAGTGGCACCAATAGCAGACCGAATAAACCCACTACACCGTGCACAGAGATGGCACCAACCGGATCATCAATTTTCAGTTTATCCAAACCGATAATCGACGCTACCACCAGCAAACCACCAATGGCACCAAATAAAGTGGCCTGTAATGGTGTTGGAGTTGAAGGTTCAGCCGTTATGGCGACTAAGCCAGCCAGAGCACCATTAAGTGCCATGGTTAAATCGGCCTTACGGAACAATACGACTGACAAAATTAACGCAGCAACAGCACCTGCAGCGGCGGCAGCGTTAGTATTAAGAAATACCACCGCAACGGCATTCGCATTGCTAATATCACCGAGCTTCAGTACAGAGCCCCCATTAAAGCCAAACCAGCCCATCCACAACACCAGAGTACCTAATGTTGCCAGCGGCATATTCGCACCCGGAATAGCGTTGATTTTACCGTCTTTACCATATTTACCTTTCCGGGCGCCCAGCAACAACACGCCGGCCAATGCCGCTGCCGCTCCGGCCATATGGACAATGCCTGAGCCAGCAAAGTCTGAGAATCCAAATTGGTCATCCAGATTAATTCCAAACATGCCCTCTGCGCCCCAGGTCCATGAACCATGAACAGGATAGATAAAACCAGTCATAACTACTGCAAACGCCAGGAATGCCCATAGTTTCATTCGCTCAGCAACCGCCCCGGAGACAATCGACATCGCAGTAGCCACAAATACAACCTGGAAGAAGAAGTCTGAAGCACCGGAGTAAACTGCACCGCCGGTAAAACCGTCTTCACGTTCAGCGAAACTGTTCAGCGTGGCATCTACATCGACCGCGTTAATGCTACTGAGGAAAAAATCACCGCCATACATAAACGCATAACCACACACCAGATACATAATGCAGGCAATGGAATACAGTGCGACGTTTTTAGTCAGTATTTCGGTCGTATTTTTAGAACGAACCAGGCCGGCTTCCAGCATAGAAAAACCAGCAGCCATCCACATTACCAACACTCCGCAAATCAGGAAGTAGAAGGTGTCCATGGCATATTGTAAGTGATAAATTTGTTCTTGCATGACAGGGCTCCTTAAATCGCTTCAGCGTCGGCTTCGCCGGTACGGATCCGAACCGCACGTTCCAGCTCATAAACAAAAATCTTACCGTCACCGATCCGGCCGGTATGAGCAGCTTGCTGTATGGCTTCCAGCAGGCGATCAACCTGGTCGTCCAGCACTGCAATTTCCAGTTTTACTTTTGGCAGGAAGTCGACTTGATATTCGGCACCGCGATATAATTCGGTATGCCCTTTCTGACGGCCGAAGCCTTTTACTTCAGTAACCGTTAAACCTTCTACCCCAATGTCTGCAATAGCTTCGCGAACATCGTCCAGTTTAAACGGCTTGATGATGGCACAAACAAGCTTCATGATGGTTTCCTTATGTACTAATCTTCTGCGATTGCAACAAATACAAGAAAACCTTGTGCCACTTTTATTTTTTTCATACTTTACAATGCATTAGATTGTTTCAGCTACTCAAATCGACTGATGCCGCCCCATAATGGTGCACCCTTTCCCGCTGGCTGTGCAGAATAAAATGCCGCTACCGTGCTGTTGCGTCTTGCCAATTGCTACTATGCTTAACATCAGATAAAAACGATATTCGTTGCCTCAGCATCCAAGGTTTTATTATGTACTTGGTTTTCAGACTATGTTGTTCATTACTGCCTGTCTTGCCGGCTCTGTTATCCCTGCCACTTTATGCAACCTCATTGGTAGAGGTTCCGGCTGCCTCGCGCTTTGCCCGCATCGATATCGAACAAGGCTTGTCGCAGAGCACGGTCACCTCACTAGCACAAGACCATACCGGCAATATCTGGATAGGCACCCAAAGTGGTCTGAATCGCTATGACGGTTTTGCGGTAAAAGTGTTTCGACCCGAGGAACAACTCAGTCAGTCGCTAAGTGATAACTTCGTTACCTCGTTACTGGTTGATAAAAAAGGCATGCTTTGGGTCGGCACCCTTAATGGCCTGAACCACTTTGATCCGTTGTCAGGCACCTTTGAAAACATACGCCTGGCAAAAACCAGCAATGGTTCAGAACCGCTGGTACTGGATCTGCATCTGGACGAACAACAACGGCTGTGGATTGGCACTAATCAGGGGCTGGCACTATGGCAAGATGCCACCCGCCAGGTTAAGTGGTTTGGCGATACTGAACGCTATATTACCGCTTTATCAGCCGATACCGCAGGTAACCTATGGCTGGGCACACCGCGCGGCCTGCTCCGTTTTGATCAGAACAGTCAGCAGTTCAGTCCTGACAAAAACTTTCCGTTTCGTGAAGCGTCTGTAATGACGTTGTATCATGATAAAGCTGACAGGCTCTGGGTAGGATTAGAACGTGAAGGGTTGCTGATGCGGCAAGTCGGAGCTGACAGCTGGACCCAGCATGAAATTACCAGCTACAACAATGGTATAAGCAGCAAAGAAATTCGTAGCATTGCCATGGATAGCGACGGCGATATCTGGGTAGGCACCCAGCATGGTTTAAGTCGTCTGGTGCAGCAAGACGGCCGCTGGCAGCAACAGGTTTCATTTCACCATCAGCGCAACAATCCGGCCAGCCTCGGCAATGGTAAAGTTGCCGCGTTGCTGCAGGATAAAGATGGCAGTATCTGGGTTGGCACCTGGAACGGCGGGGCATCCCGCCTTCATCCGGCAAATAACCTGTTTGTCAGTCTCAGTCACGATCTGGCCCTGATGGACAGTGCCAGAAACCCGGCTACCATCAGTCTGGCCAGCAATGAAAATACCATTTGGGCGGGGACTGCAGATGGTCTGTTTACTCTGAATTTAGCTCCGGCAACTTTCAAACTGGCAGACAATAATAGCAAAGGCTTAACCTTTTTCAGCGCCCTGCAGCGGCCTGATGAAATATGGTTTGGCCATGGTCAGGGTATCGTTGCAGTTAATCGGGCAACCGGTGATTACCGGCAACTATCGCTACCCACTTCATTAGCGCCTGGCCCGGTTCGGCGGCTTTGGAGCTCAGATAACCACTTGTGGCTGGCAATTGATCAGATAGGTCTGCTGGTAATAGATCAGGCGAGCCATCGCATTGTCGCTCAGCACACCTTCAGTCGCGCTATTACTTTTATCCGGCCGGTGGGGCCGAATGTCATGCTGGTCGGGTCATACCAGGGTTTATCATGGTTTAGTACAGCAGATGCCAGCCTGTTATATGAACACAAGCTGGCGTCAGGCGATAGCAACACTTCCCTAACGCTGCCGTCAGCCCCGATGGCTTATCTGCAAAGTACTGATAATCGCCACTGGCTGGCAACCAATGGTACCGGCTTACTTGAATTACTGTTGCCAGCATCGTTCGATAAGCCTGACGCTGCCCGCTTCAGGCAGTATGCAGAAAATGAGGGCTTAACCAGTGGCCAGTTGAAAGGCGCGGAGCGCGATCATGCGGGCAATATCTGGCTAAGTACGGCTTACGGCATTTCAGTATTTAATCCTGCAACAAACCGCTTTCGTAATTTTGGTTATCAGCATGGTACGCTGCGTCGCGATTATATTAATGCGTCCAGCACTGTTATGGCTGATGGCACCATTGTTTTTGGAGGAATGGATGGCTTTACTCTGTTCCAGCCAGAAAAGGTACTGAGCTATTCGGCCGGCCCGATCGCCATGCCGGCTATCCTGGCAATTGAAGTAAATGGTCAGAAAACCGTGGTGCCAGATAGCAACTTGACGATACCCGCCAGCGATAGTCGTAGCTTTAGTGTCCACTACTCCACCCGCGAGTTTATTGAAACTGCTCGGGTACAGTTTCAATACCGGCTTGATCCGGTAACCCCCGGCTGGGTAACTCAGAATGCGGCAGGACGTGGTGCCAGCTTTGAGCGATTACCACCTGGTAACTTTCAATTCCGGCTGCGGGCCGGCCTGGCAGAGTCTGGCTGGAGTGACGAAACCATCCTGAACATCAAGGTCTTACCTTTGTGGTGGGAGACCTGGCTGGCGAGAATTTTGCTGGTTAGTCTCCTGCTTAGCTTAATGCTTGGCGCACATCTTTTCCGGTTAAAACATCTGCGTAAACAGCAGGAGGAAATGGCCTGGCTGGTTGAACAACGTACTGAAGCTTTAAATGATCGTACCCGGGCTCTGAAAGAATCAAAAGATAAAGCCGAAAAGACCCTTATCCAGCTTGAATCAACGGTGAAAGAGCTGGTTCGCACCGAGAAAATGGCGGCGTTAGGCCAACTTGTTGCAGGGGTGGCCCATGAGGTCAACACGCCATTAGGGGTGGCACTAACGGCCAATAGTGTTGTTACCGAAGAAAGTCAGTTGCTGCAGCAGAAACTGGCCAGCGGCAATATTCGCCGCCAGGAGCTGGATAACTATCTGAGTAAATTAGTCCAGGCAGGGCTGTTACTTGATAATAACCTGCAGCGCGCCGCTCAGTTAGTGGCCAACTTTAAACAGGTATCTGTTGACCTTACGGCAGATAATCAACGGCAGTTTAATCTGGCTAAATATCTGGATGAGTTGCTCGACAGTCTGAGTTTAATGTGGCGCAACAGAAAAATCACGCTGCAAATGGACTGTCCGGATAATATTGTGATGGACAGCTTTCCCGGCACTATTGGCCAGATCATAACCAACTTTGCCCAGAATGCGGTTGTGCATGGTTTTAAAGATCGCGACAGCGGCGAAATCACAATTGACTGTCGCCAGCAAAAAGATCAGGTAGAAATATGCTTTGCTGACAACGGCGCCGGCATCAGCAGCGAGCATATTGAGCGGATATTTGATCCTTTCTTTACGACTAACCGCCATCAGGGTGGCACGGGGCTGGGCTTGCATATTGTGTTTAATCTTATCACCCAGAAACTGGGCGGCTCAGTAACAGTCAGCAGCACCCCCGGCGAAGGCACCCGCTTTACCTTGCTATTGCCACTGCGAGTATGAAACCAAGTGCCCTGGGCACCGATGCTTTATGTAAATCAGAGTTTAATTGCAATTCAATAGCCAGAATATGTACTATCTACCGCACGATTTTTTACAGGATGTAAGATTTTGCCGTTTAAAGAATTGTCGTTTCGTTACCCCTGGCGACCTTACCAGCAAAGGGTGCTGGATGCTGTTCACGACCACTTAACAGATAAGCGTCTGCACATTGTTGCCGCACCCGGTGCCGGTAAAACCAGCCTTGGTTTGGAAGTCTTCCGTCTGCTACAGCAAAAGACTCTGGTGATGTCACCCACCCGGGTTATTCGAGACCAATGGTTGTTACGGTTGGCCGATTTTCAGACTGATCCCGTTGATGAACAGCCTGACTGGACCAGCACCGATATCCGCTTGCCGGGAATCTTAACTTCAATTACCTATCAGGCATTGCATTGGCAACTGACTGGACTGTTAGCGGCAGAGACTGCAGCAGCTCTTGAAGCAGATCCCGATGTAAATAATCAAACAGAAGTAGAACCAGATGCGCTTGATAGCACCGCAACCCAATGTTTTATTTCAGTGTTGCAACAGCAACAAATCGGCGTGGTTATTTTGGATGAAGCACATCACTTAACCAAAGAATGGTGGCGGGCGTTAGATACCGTCTGTCGTGCTATGCCGGAGCTGATTCTGGTATCACTGACTGCTACCCCGCCCTACGATGCACAGCATCACAACTGGCAGCGCTACGAGCAACTCTGTGGCCCGGTTGACGAAGAAATCTCAGTGCCGGAACTGGTTAAAGCCGGTACCTTATGCCCGCATCAGGATTACATCTGGGCCGAAGTCATCAGCCAAAGCGAGCAACAACGCTTTACCGAACATGACAACAAAGTAGTCGCACTGTGCGATAGCTTGTTTAAACAGGCAGAATTCAACCAGTTAGTGCTGCAACATAAGTGGCTGAACAACACGATCAGTGCCCGGGATATTTTAGCAGCGCCCGAACTGGCCGCAGCAATCCTGGCATTTATGGCAGCGCGTCAGCAGCAGCTGCCGATAGGCTTAATGCAAATATTAGATTTTCAACAGCAAGATATTCCTAAATTAGACCGGAAAAACTGGCAAATTCTGCTTAATGCCCTGCTGTTTACCGCGGATTTTGACGCCGATAATCAACAGCAGCAATATCTTGGCCAGTTAAGTCGCCAGCTCACGTCCAGCCAACTGCTGCACAAACGCGAGTTACTGTTGACCAGTCACCCGCAGCTGGATCGCGCCCTGGCACTTAATCCCATGAAAATTAACGCCTGCGTGCATATTCATCAGATTGAATACCAACTACGGGGGACACAGCTTCGCCAAGTGATCCTGACTGACTATATCCGTGATGAGCAACTGGTCACAGGTGCTGCCAGTGGCGAAGCGTCGCTAGGTGCCTGGCCGGTGTTTAGCGCCCTGTGCCAGGCACCAGCTGCCACGCCCGCTATGGGTTTGCTAACTGGCAGGCTCAGCCTGCTGCCAACAGCGTTAGTAACACAACTCAGTGCAGAGCTTAACCAAGATAAAATAAGTGTCAGTCTTTTTGCTGAGGCGCCAGGTTATAGCAAGCTCAGCGGCCCGCTTAATGCACTAACCAACTTATATACCCGCCTGTTAATCAGCGGCCAAATTCAGCTGCTAGTTGGTACCAGGGCGCTCTTAGGTGAAGGCTGGGATGCACCGGTGGTCAATTCGCTGATCCTCGCAAGCTCGGTAGGTTCTTTTATGCTGACCAATCAGATGCGGGGCCGCGCTATCCGTTTGGATAAAACATCACCTGATAAAGCCAGTAGCATCTGGCACTTACTGGCAGTAGACAGTAAATCTTTTTTCGGCCTACAGGACTTACACAGCCTGAGCCGTCGCTTTGATACCTTTGTCGGCTTATCTGAGCACAAAAGCACCATTGAAAGTGGTTTTGCCAGACTTAACGCCACGGAACTGAACAAACTGGTTAATAGTAATCGCCAGCCCGACCTGGTACGAGCCAGTAATCAGACCATGCGTAACAGGTTACAACAGCTGACAAATCTGCAACAACGTTGGCAGCAGGCGCTGACATTAGATCATCAGGCACAGGTTACCCCCGGCGTCAGCAGCGAAAAGGTCCCTGGCATTCGCTGGTACCATACGATCAAAACCTTTAAATATTTACTGGCTCAATTTACCTTGTTGCTGAGTTTAGGCACAGTTGCCTCCCTCTCCATCGCCCGGGCTGGCTTGTCGGCGATGTTAGTAGTGTTTGCCGTGTGTTTGATTGGGGGCATTATTTACCTGCTGCCCAGCACAGTGCGCTGCATAAAAATTATGCTGCGGCATTTACCCACAGATGGCAGCCTTAAACAAATTGGCATGGCGCTGACCACAGCCTTATGTCAAACCGGCCATATCAGCACACCCTTCCGGCGGTTAAATGTCCATGCGACTGAACTGGAAAACGGTATGAGCTTTTTGGCGCTGCAGGGTGGTACTTTTTATGAGTCATCATTATTCGCAGATTGTCTGGATGAAATACTCCGGCCGATAGAGAACCCCCGCTACCTGGTAATACGGTCTGGCACTTTCATTGGAATGACACGAGATGACTACCACGCGGTGCCAATACGTCTGGCGATGACCAAAGAGCAGGCCAGTATATTTTATCGCTATTGGAGTATGTATGTGGGCCCGGGTGACTTGATTTATTGCCGGAATGACAGCGGTCGCGAACAGTTATTAAAAGCCAGAATGCGGGCATTTTCCGCGGCTTTTAAAACCCGAACCAAACGCCAGGACCGCTGGCAGTAATCGTTAATCTGCCAGAAACTGCTGCCACTGGCGCAGCAATAGCAGAAAATCATCCAGACCACACTGGCTGCTCATCCCCTGCTGGTCCAGTTGTAAGTCATCTTCCGCCAGCGCTTGTAACTGGCCGCTCTGCTCATCGGTACTCTGGTAAAAAAGACTGTTGTGACTCAGGGTTACTTCACCATTTTCGACTTCCAGCAAAAATTCCCGCCCCTGATACTGCATGCTTTGCTGAGGCTTTAATCCACTCAGCTGCTGCACCAGTGGTGTATAAGCATCTGCCTGCTGGCCAAATTCATCCAGCAAAAACCGGCCTAACACCTCAAGTTCGCCAGCAAGCCGGATGCTGAATTGGCGGGTTGTGCGATCAAAAATAAAATCGTATTCCATACTTCTTTCCGTACGAAGAAATAGGCTGATGGTTATTTGCGGCGTTTTACCCTGGCGAGCTAGTATCCCCAATGGGGCGACACAGGGTGTCTGAGCGGACGCGCCAAGCGGTAGCGAGTTACTGTGGCGAGCCCAGTGGGCGGTGCAAGCACGCCTACGCAAATAATCTATCAGCCGGTCTCAGCTAGAATTGTAGTTGTTCATAGTATATAAGCGAGCAGAAAAAAGGCCTGCAGTGGCAGGCCTTTAGCACAACAGAGCTGATTACACCGCTTGCTGGATAATCACGTTATCTGCTTTTTTGGTGTATTGCTCCATGCGGTGGAAGTTCAGGTAACGGTAGGTATCGGCCGCGGTAGCGTCGATTTGCTTCGCGTATTCCAGATACTCAGCCACTGTCGGCAGTTTACCGATAATAGACGCCACTGCTGCCAGTTCCGCCGATGCTAAGTACACGTTAGCGCCCTGACCTAAACGGTTCGGGAAGTTGCGGGTAGACGTAGAAACTACCGTTGAGTTCTCAGCTACCCGTGCCTGGTTACCCATACACAGTGAGCAGCCCGGCATTTCAGTGCGGGCACCGACTTTACCGAAAATGCTGTAGTAACCTTCTTCGGTTAACTGCGCCTGATCCATCTTGGTAGGCGGCGCTATCCACAAGCGGGTTGGCAGCTGGCCTTTGTATTTATCCAGCAGCTTACCTGCAGCACGGAAGTGGCCAATGTTGGTCATACAGGAACCGATAAACACTTCATCAATCTTGTCGCCAGCCACTTCAGACAGTAAACGTGCATCATCCGGATCGTTAGGTGCACACAGTACCGGCTCTTTAATATCGGCCAGGTCAATTTCAATGACTTCAGTGTATTCGGCATCAGCATCAGCTGACATCAGCTGCGGATCTTTTAACCAGGCCTGCATTGCCTGAATACGCCGCTCGATAGTGCGTACATCGCCGTAACCTTCAGAAATCATCCACTTTAACATTACAATGTTTGATTCCAGATACTCGGCAATAGAGGCATCTGACAGCTTGATCGTACAACCTGCAGCTGAACGCTCAGCAGAGGCATCAGATAACTCAAACGCCTGCTCTACCGTTAAGTTTGGTAAACCTTCGATTTCCAGAATACGGCCGGAGAAGATGTTCTTCTTGCCTTTCTTATCAACAGTCAGCAAACCTTTCTGGATAGCAACGTACGGAATAGCGTGCACTAAGTCGCGCAGGGTAATACCCGGCTGCATTTCACCTTTAAAGCGCACTAACACCGACTCTGGCATATCCAGTGGCATAACACCGGTTGCTGCAGCAAAGGCCACTAAACCCGAACCGGCCGGGAACGAAATACCAATCGGGAAACGGGTGTGCGAGTCGCCACCGGTACCAACAGTATCAGGCAGCAGCATCCGGTTTAACCAGCTGTGGATAATGCCATCGCCCGGACGCAGTGCTACGCCGCCACGGTTCATAATAAAATCTGGCAGGGTGTGGTGGGTATCAACGTCAACCGGCTTCGGATAAGCGGCGGTGTGACAGAATGACTGCATGGTTAAATCGGCAGAGAAACCTAAACAGGCTAAGTCTTTTAACTCATCACGGGTCATCGGGCCGGTGGTATCCTGCGAGCCCACGGTAGTCATTTTCGGTTCACAGTAGGTGCCCGGACGGATACCGGTTACACCGCACGCCTTACCTACCATCTTCTGAGCCAGGGTAAAGCCTTTACCAGAATCGGTTTTAGGTAACGGCCGGCGGAATTTATCTGACGGACCTTCGCCTAAAAATTCACGGGCGCGGTCAGTTAAACCACGGCCAATGATCAGCGGAATACGGCCACCGGCACGTACTTCGTCAATTAATACATCGGTGGCCAGGGTGAATTCTGCCAGTACTTCATCGCTGCCATGACGGACAATTTTGCCTGCAAATGGCAGAATATCTATCACATCGCCCATTTCAAGCTGGTTAACGTCAACTTCAATCGGTAAGGCACCTGAGTCTTCCATGGTGTTAAAGAAGATAGGGGCAATTTTGCCGCCCAGCACAAAACCACCACCGCGCTTGTTCGGTACATAGGGAATATCATCACCCATAAACCACAGTACTGAGTTAGTGGCTGATTTACGTGATGAACCGGTACCCACTACATCGCCGACATAGGCCAGTGGGAAGCCTTTTTTATTCAGCTCGTCTAACTGCTTAATCGGGCCAACGGTACCTGGCTGATCCGGGGTAATGCCTTCGCGGGCATTTTTCAGCATTGCTAACGCGTGCAATGGAATATCCGGCCGTGACCAGGCATCCGGCGCCGGCGATAAATCGTCAGTATTGGTTTCACCTGACACTTTAAAAACGGTAACAGTAATTTTTTCAGCCAGGGCTGGCTTACTTTCAAACCACTCGGCATCAGCCCAGCTTTGTACTACCTGCTTGGCATATTTATTACCGGCATCGGCTTTTTCGGTTACATCGTGAAACGCATCGAAAATCAGCAGAGTGTGTGACAATGCTTTGGCCGCGATAGGGGCCAGCTTTTCGTGGTCCAGCAGGCTGATTAACGGCTCGATGTTATAGCCACCCATCATGGTACCCAGCAGCTCGGTCGCACGCTCAGCACTGATCAGGCTGCAGCTTGTTTCACCTTTGGAAACAGCGGCTAAGAAGCCCGCTTTCACGTAGGCCGCTTCGTCGACGCCCGGTGGTACCCGGTTTACCAGTAAATCAACTAAGGTATCTTCTTCGCCTTTTGGCGGATTTTTTAATAGTTCAACTAAAGCGGCTACCTGCTCGGCATTGAGCGGTTTTGGCGGGATACCTTGCGCAGCGCGCTCGGCCACATGTTCGCGATATTGTTGTAGCACAGTATGATCCTCTTGGTCGTTGCCGGCAGTCTTGCTACTGCGGCGTCATTCTTAGAATGAATGGGCGCGATTATATGAAAATTCGGGCCAAATTGACATCGGGCCGTTAACCACGCCACTTATAGTGGGTATAAGTAGCATGAATGGGAAACCGGATGTTATATATTCTTTGTTATAGTGGTCAGACCTCAGCATCTCGGTGTTGCTGCCGATTTGAGTGCAAAGATGCCGGTTGCAACGCCCGCTCTGGCTCGCCACAGCAAATACTTCGGGCATCCTGCCCTTCGCGAGCCAGCAAAGCTGTTCAAATTCGTTCCCGACGAATTTGTCGCGCGTTGCCTATAGCAGAGGTTAGAATCCCGAACTGGGCGCCACAGAGTGTCTGAGCAAATGCGCGAGCATTTGTGAGTTGCTGTGGCGAGCCAGGGCGGGAATTGTAACCGGCGCCATATCGCTTGGCTATTGGTCACTCATATACAAAAAAGGCTGAGCAGTTGCGTGCTCAGCCTGTGTAGTCTAGCAGATTTTCATTACTCTAAGGGTTTCACATTACCAGATCTTAACGCGCTGCTCTGGCGCGATATACATCGCATCGCCTTCTTTAATATCAAAGGCCGTGTAAAACTCAGGAATGTTCGGCAGTACGCCAATTACCCGGTAATGCGCCGGCGAGTGTGGCCCGGTGCTTAACTGGCGACGCAGTGCTTCTTCACGGAACTTGGTGCGCCATACCTGAGCCCAGCTGATAAAGAACCGCTGATCGCCGGTATAACCATCCATTACCGGGGCGTCTTTACCTTCCAGCGATAATTTGTAGGCTTTCAGGGCTACCGTCATACCACCTAAGTCACCGATGTTTTCACCCAGTGCCACTGCACCGTTAACATTAACACCTGGCAATGGCTCAAACTTATTGTACTGGCCAATCAGTTTGGCACCCCGTGCCTGGAACTGGCCTTTATCCTGCTCAGTCCACCAGTTACGTAAGTTACCGTCACCATCGTATTTGGCACCCTGGTCATCAAAGCCATGGCCAATTTCATGGCCGATAACACCGCCAATACCACCGTAGTTTACCGCATCGTCGGCATCCATATTAAAGAACGGCGGTTGCAGAATTGCTGCCGGGAACACAATTTCATTATTTACCGGGTTGTAATAGGCATTAACGGTTTGCGGGGTCATAAACCACTCGCTTCTGTCGATTGGCTGGCCCAGTTTGGCGACCATCTGGTCATAACCCCAGTGGCTGGCACGGATAAAGTTACCGACTAAATCATCAGCTTTAATTTCCAGCGCCGAGTAGTCTTTCCACTTATCCGGGTAACCAATTTTCGGGGTAAACTTGCTCAGCTTTTCCTGAGCAGCAACTTTAGTTTCCTCGGTCATCCATTCTAATTCGTTGATCGACAGCTCATACGCTTTAATCAGATTTGCCACCAGCTCTTCCATCCGCGCTTTCGCTTCAGGTTTGAAATGGCGCTCAACATAGAGTTTACCGGTCAGCTCACCCAGCACCTGATCCGAGGCATCGACTGCCCGCTTCCAGCGCGGCTGTTGCTGTTCAGTACCACTTAACGTGGTGCCATAAAATGCAAACCGACGATCAGCAAAGTTGCTGCTGAGCTTATCGGCATAACCATGGATGGTTTTTAACGTAAGATAGTCCTGCCAGCTTTGTAAATCAGTGGCGTCGACAACCTTGGAAAAACCTTCGAAATAGCTGGGCTGACGCACGATAATATCGCTGACTTCAGCCAGTTTTACGCCACTGGCAAACGCGGCCCAGTCGAAACTGCCCATGCTATTGTTCAACTCAGTGACACTGACCTTATTATAGGTTTTGTCGGCATTGCGGTTATCTAACCGGGTCCAGTGGTGTTCAGCCAGGGCTTTTTCCAGAGCATAAACCCGCTCAGCCGCAGCAGCGGGGTCAGCATCGCCTGCCAGGCTGAACATATCTGTTAAATAAGCTTTATAATCGGCAATCAGCTTTAATGATTTTTCGTCATCATTAAAGTAGTAGTCCCGGTCCGGCAATCCTAAGCCGCTCTGGCTCAGATAAACAGCGTACTCAGTAGAGTTTTTCGCATCGTTGTTAATAAACCAGCCAAACGGGATAGCAATACCATCGCGTTGTAACCGGGCAAATAAGTCAGGCAACTGGGCTTTGTTTTCCAGCGAGCTAATCGCATCCAGTTGCGGCTGTAGTGGCGCTAAGCCTAGTTTCTCTATGGTCGCTTCATCCATAAAGCTGTTATAAAAGTGGCCTAATTTCTGCTCATCAGAGCCTTCTTTTAAATCAGTACGGGCAGACACTTCATCAATAATGGCTTTAACCGCTTGCTGTGAATTGTCGTTTAAAATATGAAAAGAACCGTACGATGATTTGTCTGCCGGAATATCAGTCTGGGCCAGCCACTTACCATTTACCGCCAGGAAGAAATCTTCACTGAATTTTACTGCCGGATCAAAATACTGGCTGTCTACGCCGGACACCCGGGGGGCTTGAGCCTGAGCCACAACCGGCTCGCCGGTTTTGGTGGCGGCAGGTTCACTACACGCAGTTAAACCTAACGCCAGGGCAACGCCGGCAGCAATGATACTGAGTTTTTTCATTATATGTTCCTGAAATACGCGGATGAAAGTCGGTTGTCGTTACTGTTACCGTTACTGGTTTAGTGACGATTATAATTATAATATCGGCGCTATCTTAGCGCCGTCATCAGGCAAAGCCAAATATCGGCGGCGGACAAGTTGTAACAGAATATATTCGCTACGCACACTGATAACAGCCCGGACTGCGCGGGCAGCTGTTACCCCTGGCACAAATTAACTGGGCCGGTTTCTGCAAACTTCTGGCTACCCAGTTAATATTTAAAATATTGGCAACACTGGTTAGCGAGGTCTGAATCGTTTTCGGCACTCTGGTACCACCGGCACTGTTAATACACAACTGTTTCAGCTCGCTGGCCATTGCATCAGCATCCACCCCTTGTGCCAGCAACGCCGGATTAAGATCGATGCCGGCACACAGTACATGGTTATTACCGGCCAGATCGCTGACTTTAGTTGACTCACAGCAGTAAATCCGCGGCTGACCATTTACATCCAGTAACGACAACTGGGCACTGCTGCCAACCCCATCAACATCAAACATCCGGAATACTGCCCAGTTCTGACACGGATCCTCCACCTTGCGCATATTGCCCCAAGGCAGCGGTATGCCATTCCCCCGATACACCGCTTTTAATTTGCCCGGGGTATAAGCATCAAAATAGTGCCAATGGGTATAAGGCGATACTGCGGTCATCCGCCGCATCGCAACCGAGGCGGATACGCCGGCCTGCTGATGGCTGTTGATTTCATAGCCCTGGCGGTCCAGTAACTGGCGAAATGGTAGCTTCGGGCAGAGCAGCGCACCGGCAAAAAAGCTCGATTCAAAATCGCGCCAGGCATGCAAAATATCCTGCGGTTGCACCCCGCTTGAATGCGACAGCTCATCATCATGGGTGCCGCCTACCGTCATACTGCTTTTGACGCCATCTTTGTTATGCAACACGGCGTGGCCAATATGTACGGCCAGCTCGTACTTTAAGCGGGTGGGAAATTGCTGCAGCAAGCGGTTTAAATGCAAGGTGGCGGGTGGGGTAAAAAACGAGGTTGAGACGTTTTTTGACAATACCCCAAGCTCATCCAGAATGTCTTTCGGTGGCTCGTCAAACCAGCTTACTTTCAGGCCCAGTTGTTTAACAATGGCCAGCAGTTCATCGACACTCAACGGCATCCGTTTCTGGCCGACCTCCTCTGCTGCCCGCTCCAGTTCAGGAAAATGGTTCTGATGATGCTCCTGATGTGCCCGGATCAGCAGCTGGGCAAATTGTTTACCGCTGGTGCCGGTTTGCGACAGCATTTCCGGAATGGCAATTTGTAGAATATCATTCGAGAATAAAAAGCCCGGCTCCAGCGCCATGCCACTGATGCCACCGCGGCTGCCTTTTTGCGGGGTTAAATCCTGCCCTTCATCTTCGCCATCTAAAAACCAGTCAATATCTTTTTGAAATACCTCTGCTATTACCCCCAGCATTTCAATACCCGGCGTACGTTTGCCGCGTTCAATCATCGACAGATAAGACACCGATGGCGCCTGCTCTGGATTTACCCGGATACAACGGGTAGACAGGTCTTCCATCGTTAAGTTATTGCGCTTTCTCAGGTTTCTGATTTTAGTTCCTAAGAAGTGCGACTTTCTGAGCAGGCTTTTGTTGGTTTTCATTTTGTAAAATTCACACTGTAAAATTTTTATTGTGAAATTATGCTGATTTTTAGCCTAGACTAGTTTTTAACCGATAGCAACTGGTCTGCGCTCTGAAACTGCGCGACCTGAACGAAGGTCCGGAATCCTGATGGCGCAACCACAGAGTGTCTGAGCGAACGCGCAAGCGGTAGCGAGTTGCTGTGGTGAGCACAGCAGGAGTTGCGGACCGGAGTATTGACCAACTTATAGCAAAAAAGACCCGACAAAAACGAGGATAACAACATGACTACACTGGCCCCAACCCACAGTCAAAACACGCCAAACCAAACTGCCTGGATGGCGACCGAGCTTAGCGTTATCAATCAGCTGAACGAGCGCCATGTGAAGCAAATCATGGATTACTCAAAAGGCTTTCTGGATAAAACCTTTCCGCTGGCCGAAGGCTCGCATAAAGATGTGGTCTGCTACATGGTGTATTTCCAGCATCTGCTGGCATTTTTTGCCGATGGCAGCAAAAGTGGCCTGCAGAACCCGGCGCAGTTTGTCGCGTTAAGTGGTCACCGGGAAGCGCCGGAGTCACTGGTGCTGGTTAATGACGGCCGCCATGTCGAGCTGGTACTTAACCGCCATGGCTGTAATGGTGAAAACGACTGTGCCGGTATTGATGATATTCAGCTGCAGGCTAAACAAAGCAACGAGCCATGGTTCAGCATGTTAACCGGTAAACAGGTTAGCAGAGGTTGCCAGAGTGAAAAATGCTTTACCGCAAAAGACGGCGGGGCTTATCAGGCCTGATGCTGGCTGGCGGACTTGTTAGCGCGGCTGCAGCTGATATTTTGTTAGCAACTGCTGATATCGCTCACCGCGCTTAAATCTCACCAGTGCCTGGTTAAATTGTTCGCGCTGCGCAGCCGATATGCCATGTTTTTTGCTAAAAGCAAAAAATACTTCTACAGAATCCAGTGCTGGCTGCAACATGACAACTTTGTCTCCAGCCTGCTGCAACAGTGCGGAGTGGCGGATAGTATGAGCCGACGCCATTATCAGCTTTACCCGTTTAGCCAGTAACATCTTAAACAACATATGATCAGACTCCACCAGATCTGCCCTGGCAAATTCCATTTCGTCCAGCAAACTACCATAGGAGAAATGCCGCACCGTTGCTACCGGTTCATCACCGACACTGGCTAAGGTGCCGTCGAACTTAAAAGGACAAGGATTAACGCACAACAGCACTATCGGATCAACCAGGTAGCTTTCGTCGCTGTACTCAAATTGCTGCATTCTTAGCGGCGTTTTGTAAAATACCGGGATCACATCGGCTTTGCCTGTTGCAACATGGTTGACGACCCTGCTCCAGGGCAGGCGCTGAAACTCCAGCTGAATTGCAAGATCCGAGGCAATATCGTGCAACGTTTCAACTGAAAAACCGGTCAGGCTGTTGTCCAGCACATAATAATAAGGAGGGTAATCGTCGTCAGGTATCGCTACCCGCAGAGCTTGCGCATGCAGCTGAAAAAACATAGATAACAGGCAGCCAAACAAAAACAGGCAGTGCAATTTAACTACCCGTTTTGTTATCAATGTACTGGAAACGCCAGTGATCACAAGTTAGCTCCATGCACCTGTTGCTCACTAACTATAGCCGATAGAGAATAACTAGCCAGCGTCCAGGCAAGGGTAATCGGTATAGCCCTCTGCACCGCCGCCGTAAAACAGCTCTGGTTTAGCTGGGTTCAGTTCAGCATCTTTGCTAAAACGGCTGACTAAATCGGGGTTGGCGATAAAAGGTACACCAAAAGCTACCGCATCGGCATCACCGCGCTCAATGATCGCGTTAGCACTGTCTTTATCAAACTTTTCGTTGGCAATATAGACACCGCCAAACAACTGTTTCAATTTCGGGCCTAAGCTGTCATCAGCTTCGGCTTCACGGGCACAGATAAAGGCAATGTTTCTGTTGCCCAGCTGCTGTGCCACATAGCCAAAAGTATCAGCCCGCTGTGAATCGCCCATGCTGTGTGCATCCGCTCTGGGGGCCAGATGCATGCCAACCCGGCCAGCGCCCCAAACCGAGATTACCGCATCAGTGACTTCCAGCATTAAACGGGCGCGGTTTTCAATACTGCCACCATATTTATCATTGCGCTGATTACTGCCATCCTGCAGAAACTGATCCAGCAAATAGCCGTTAGCGCCATGAATTTCCACACCATCAAAGCCGGCTTTTTTGGCATTGTCAGCAGCCAGCCGGTAGGCCTCGATAATGCCGGCAATTTCCTCAGTGGCCAGCGCTCTGGGAGTAACAAACGCCTGCTTTGGCCGCAGTAAACTAACGTGGCCGTTCGCTGCAATAGCACTGGGCGCTACCGGCAGTGCGCCATCTAAGTAATGTGGGTCAGAAATGCGGCCGACATGCCATAACTGCAGCATTATTCTGCCACCAGCCTGATGCACTGCCGCTGTTACTTTCTGCCAGCCGGCCAGCTGTTCATCAGACCAAATGCCCGGTGTATCGGGATAGCCCACGCCCATCGGTGATACCGACGTCGCTTCGGTTATTATCAGTCCGGCACTGGCGCGTTGGCGGTAATATTCAACCATCAGTTCATTAGGTACCCGGCCGGCATCAGCACGGCAGCGGGTTAACGGCGCCATAATAATCCGGTTTGGCAGTAGTAAATCGCCCATTTTTAGCGGGTCGAATAAATTAGCCATGCTCAATCCTGTTTGTTAGGGTTAATCAGTCTGAACTTAATTGGTCTGGCTTGCCCAAAAACAAGGGTTCCAGCGATAAATAACCAGAAGCAGAAGGCCGGTGGCTATATTTGGTTACAGTTCTTAACTTGCTGACATTCATCCATGTAGGTATATTTTAACCCTGCTGCTTCGCTGCTCATTTACCGTTACCGCCAAGGATTGTCCATGTTTAAAAAGCTCGCTGCCTCTCCTGTTATTATTGCCGTTATCTTAGCGCTTGCATTGCTACTGTGGTTACTCAGTGGTGATAACTACGCCGCTAAGACTGAGCCTCCTGGCGAACAACAGGTTCCGGAGCAAACCCTTGCTTTGGTTGAAGCCCGCTGGTCTGAAGCAGAACCCTATCAGCTTACCCGGGTAGCGCAGGGCCAGGTTTTACCCTGGCGCATGGTCAGTATTAAATCTCAGCAAGCCGGCACGGTAAGCCAACTGTTTGTCAGTCAGGGCGACAAGGTTGAGCAGGGCGATAAGTTACTACAGTTGTCTGATGAAGGACGTAGCGCACTATTAGAACAAGCGAAAGCCAATCTGACCTTGCGACAAAACGAGCTGGCCAGTGCTCAGGCGCTGGGTAAGTCACAATTTGTTTCAGAAACCGAACTTACCCGCTTAAAAAGCGAGTTGGCACAAGCCGAAGCAGAGCTTGAGCGTGCCCGGCTGGCGTTACAGCAAATTGAACCGGTTGCCCCGTTTGCCGGGGTCATTGACCGCCGTCATGTTGAAATAGGTGATGTAGTGCAGGTAGGCACGGAGCTATTGCAACTGGTACAAATTGATAAGCTGAAAGTTACCGCTCAGATCCCACAACAACATGTGAAAGCGCTGCAACAGGGGCAACAAGTTAACCTGCGGTTACTTGATGGCAGACTGCTTAGCGGTGAACTGAGTTTTATCAGTTATGCTGCCGATACCGCCACCCGCAGTTTTTATATTGAAGTTACTGTTGCCAATCCGCAACGGTTGCGGATTGCCGGCGGCAGTGCCACGGTAGAAGTGCTGTTGCCGCCAGTTCAGGCGCATTTAATCTCACCGGCGCTGCTTAGCCTCAACAGTGATGGGCAGTTGGGTGTTTCCCTGGTAAATGATCAGCAACAGGTTGAATTTTACCCGGTAGATATTCTCAGCGCTGACAATGAAGGGGCCCGGGTCAGTGGCTTACCTGAGCGGGCCCAAATTATTACCCAGGGCGCCGGCTTTGTGAAACCGGGTGATAAGGTGCAGGTGGCAGGGGCCAAACCATGAATGCCATTATCCAGGCCGCGATAAATCGCAGCCGCGCCAGTTTAATGTTGCTACTGTTTTTGTTTATTGCCGGCATTACCGCTTATCAGACCATACCCAAAGAAGCGAACCCCGACGTCGCGATCCCGATGATGTACGTGTCGATGTCACTTGATGGTATCAGCCCGGAAGATGGTGAGCGCTTATTGGTGCGGCCGATGGAGCACGAACTGCGATCGCTTGAGGGCATCAAAAAAATGACCTCAACCTCCAGCGAAGGCCATGCCTCAGTGATGCTGGAATTTGATGCCGGTTTCGATGCTGATCAGGCACTGGCGGATGTCCGGGTCAAAGTGGATGCCGCCCGCGCCAAACTGCCCAGTGAAGCAGACGAACCCACGGTAAACGAAATTAATGTCGCGCTGTTCCCGGTGCTGTCGGTAGGTTTATCCGGCCCCGTTTCAGAAAGCCAGCTGGTTTATATTGCCCGGCAGTTACAGGAAAATATTGAAGCGATACCAGAAGTGCTGGAAGTTGATATTGGCGGCGATCGCGAAGATATGCTGGAAATAGTGGTCGACCCGCAGGTACTGGAAGGTTATGGCCTGGATTACCAGCAACTGTTCAGTCTGGTTTCGAACAATAACCGGCTGGTTGCTGCCGGTAGCCTCGATACCGGCGCCGGCCGGCTGGCGATGAAAGTGCCCGGGGTAATTGAAAACCTGGAAGACGTGCTATCAATGCCGATTAAAGTCGATGGCGATACGGTTATTACCTTTGGCGATGTGGCTACCATCAGCCGCAGTTTTAAAGACCCGCTTGGTTTTGCCCGGATTAACGGCCAACCCGCGGTAGTGCTGGAAGTAAAAAAACGCGCCGGCGCCAACATTATTTCCACCATCGAGCAAACCAAAGCATTAATAGAACAGGCCAGCAGTCAGTTTCCGGACGGCATGCAAATTAACTACATTATGGACCAGTCAAAAGAAGTCAGAAATATGCTGTCTGACTTACTGAACAACGTGTTGACGGCAGTAGTGCTGGTGCTGATCTTAATTGTTGCCACCATGGGCGTGCGCTCTGCTTTGCTGGTTGGCATTACCATTCCCGGCGCTTTTTTTGCCGGCATTCTGATGATTTTCGCGCTGGGTTATACCCTGAATATCATCGTGCTATTTGCGCTTATTCTGGTGGCCGGCATGTTAGTTGACGGCGCTGTGGTGGTCAGTGAACTGGCCGATCGCAACCTGGCTGAGGGCCAGCAGCCAAAAGAAGCCTGGGCCAATGCCGCCGGCAGGATGGCCTGGCCTATTATTGCCTCAACCGCCACCACCGTGGTGGTATTTATGCCGTTGTTGTTCTGGCCGGGCGTCGTCGGCCAGTTTATGAAATACCTGCCGGCAACGGTGATCCTCTGTTTGCTGGCATCGTTATTTATGGCGCTGATTTTCCTGCCGGTAATGGGCGGCATCAGCCGCGCCCGGCCTGCCCCGCACAGCATGGAAGCCAGTCGGGCTGGCAAAGCCTACCGCAATTTATTAAGCCGGCTGCTGCGCCACCCCGGCCTGACCCTGGCCGGGTTGCTGGGGGCTATGGCGCTGATTTTTGTTGCCTATGGCAAATATAATCATGGTCTGGAATTCTTTCCCGATGTCGAGCCGGAATCGGCCCAGGTCTGGGTACGGGCCCGTGGCGATATGTCTATTTATGAAAAAGATGCGCTGCTAAAAGATGTAGAACAGCGGCTGCTGGGCCTGGCGGAGGTTAAAGCACTGTATGCCCGTTCGCTGGCTGCAAGCAGTGGTGAACTGGCGCCTGATGTGGTCGGCACCTTGCAATTTCAGTTTATCGACTGGCATCAACGGCGCAAAGCCGCCGCCATTCTGGATGATATGCGTGAGCTTACCAACGATATTCCCGGCATTATTCTCGAGTTTCGCCAGCAACAGGAAGGGCCCGCTGCCGGCAAGCCAATAGAGTTGCAGGTTAGCAGCAGTGAAGCAGCAGCAACCGAGCAGGCGGTGGAGCAGATTATCCGTCAGATGGAGCAGATGGACGGTTTTGTCGATATTGAAGACGACCGCAGCCTGCCTGGCATTGAATGGCGGATAGAGGTTGACCGGTCTGCCGCTGCCCGCTTTGGCGCAGATGTGCTGACAGTCGGTAATGCAGTGCAAATGGTCAGTAATGGTTTATTACTGGCCAAATACCGGCCGGAATATGCCAGTGATGAAGTCGATATCCGGGTCCGGTTTCCGCAGTACTGGCGCTCACTGGATCAGCTGGGCCGGCTGACTATTCAGACACCGCGTGGCCAGGTACCACTGAGTAACTTTGTTGAACTGGTGCCAGCGCCGAAAACCAGTGTCATTAAGCGGATTGATGGCAACCGGGCGATTACGATTAAAAGTGATTTAGCCGAAGGTGCCCAGGTAAGTGAGCGCTTACAGGCATTACTGGCCAGCGATCTGAAGCTGCCGGACAATGTTAAGGTGAAAACCGCCGGCGAAAGTGCTGATCAGCAGGAAGCGATGACCTTTTTAATGGGCGCCTTTGCTACGGCAATCTTTTTAATGCTGATGATTTTACTGGTGCAATTTAACAGCTGGTATCAGAGCTTGCTGGTGTTATCTGCAATAGTGTTTTCAACTGCCGGCGTACTGCTGGGCCTGCTGGTTAACGGCCAGAGCTTTGGCATCGTTATGGTGGGTATGGGCATTATTGGCCTGGCCGGTATTGTGGTAAATAACAATATCGTATTAATCGATACCTTTAATCAGCTGCGCCAGAGCGGTATGTCTGCGATGGAAGCCGCGCTGGAAACCGGTTGCCTGCGTTTACGACCGGTGCTGTTAACGTCGGTGACGACAGTGCTGGGATTAATGCCAATGGTACTGGCGGTTAATGTAAACCTGCTGGAGCCCAGTCTGGGCTTTGGCGCGCCGTCCACCCAATGGTGGACTCAGCTGTCGAGCGCGATTGCCGGAGGGTTAACGTTCGCTACCCTGCTTACCCTGTTTTTAACGCCCTGTATGCTGGTGCTGGGTGAGAAACTGCACCGCAAGGTCCGGCACTAATCAACAGGCCCCGCCCGTTATCCGGGCAGGGCCTTTCAGGCAGTAACCTGACAGGCTATTTCAGCTGTTGAAGCAGAGATTGCCATGGCACCAGTTTCAGGTTCTGCCCCTGCTCCGGCATGCGGTTGCGGCCATCCTGCACAATCAACGCGCCCTGTTCAAAGCCGGGGCCGAGTGAACGGGTGGTCAGCTCCAGGCCATCGGTTTCAGAGGCGCCATCGATCTGAAGCTTTGGGTTGGTGGTCACTCTGAAGCGCAAACGCTCAGCATAAGGCGGCGCGGCATCATAAATCAGGTAACTGTCATTGCCCTGACTTGATACCACCAGATAACTGCTGCCGCTATGTTCCGCTAACGCCAGCCCTTCAATATCATCAACCAGCCGTTCACCATCCACCTGCAGAATAGCTTCGCCCATTGCAGCGGCATCCGCTTCGGCGGCAAAGCGCCAGATCGCCTGATCTTCCTCACCCACAAATAGAATGCCGCGTTTATCATCGGCCACACACCCTTCCGGCTGGCCAGGCACCTGCAGCGAGCGGACTAACTCGCCCTGCCAGCGACGGCCATCACTGCTAAGCTGATACTGCTCAATCAGGCCCGACTTATCATTAACAAACACATAGTGCTGGCCGCTGGTCTCACTGTGATACAGACATAAGCCGTAGATTTCTGTCATCGCCGTCGCGACCTTGCCGGCGTTGTGCAGCACGCCATCACGAGCAATAGCAAACAACTGCAGGCTATTATCATCGCGTAAACTGGCCACAGCAATATCATGGGGCAGGCCCTGCCACGGCAAGTTATAGCGCACATCAACATTATTTAAGCGGCCAACACTGAGCTGTTGCAGCCGCTGGCCCTGCATATTGTAAACATCTAAGCCTGCCCGTTTATCGGTAGCCAGAATAAGGCTCAGCTCAGGCTGTGACGGGTGATGCCACATCGCCGGATCGTCAATCACATCGCCACGCTGGCTGGCGGCTTCAGTCTGCAAGGTTGGCATTACCTGTGCTATCGGTGCTCTGCTATTACGTGCTCTGCTGTTACGCGCTGGCGCTGCCGGCAATGTCAGTAATAACTGCTGCACCGGCCCGGCATCTTCGCTGCTGACAAATAAGGTAGCACTATCGGCTTGTATATTGACTGCCAGACCGCTGGCTTCTGCCAGCACCGGCACCGGCAGGGTGGTCAGCAGTTGGCCGCTGTCGCTTAGATGTAGTACCCGGCCCGGCTGTTCTTCCAGAACCAGCAAACTGCCATCCGCTAATAACTGCAAAGCCTTTACTTCACCCTGTAGCTGGCCAAAAGGCGCATTTACCTGCACCAGACTGCGGCCTTCATCGGCTTCCGGCTCGGCCTGATAACGCCAGATAGCACGGTCAGCTTCGGCAATATACAGGGCACCAGTAACCGGGTCAGTTGTGCACGCCGTGCTGTCATAAGGTACATTTAACTCGCGGATAACCAGCGGCTCTGCCAGCCATTGCTGCTGTTGCTGTAACAGCAACTGATCGGCGCCGCCACGCCCCCCCAGTAAAAACAGGCTCAGTTGCTGGTTCTCACTGCTCTGATAAAAACATAAATCATCCACCACCCGGCTACTGATTAACTGCTGGTGCACCAGCTGCAATGGTTCGCTGGCCAATGGGCTAAGCCGCCACAGGTATAAACTGTTGCTGTCGGCGTCCATCGCCGCCAGCAGCAGCGTTTGCTCATTAACCGGCTGCAGCGCAAGCCGGCTGAAATTACCCGTTACCGTTGCCAGTTGCGCGGTGCCGGCAAACACCTGCAACTGAGACGGCGTGGTAGCCAGCTGGTACTGCTGGCCGGCCAGCTGAATTTCAGTATAGTGGCTGGCGTTAATCTCCAGCTGAGATGCCTGCTCAGCTAATCCGGCCTGCCCTAACTGGCAGCCTGCCAGCATTAGGCCAGCCGCCAGGCACAGTACATTTTGGCTGAATACTTTGTTAGAAAATTGCATAACCTGATCCCGTTACCAGTTAGTGATCTGCACGCCCAGCACCACAGTGCGACCATACTGTTCGTATTGGAAGTTATAAGGCTTACGGCCGGTGTAGGCGTAGTACGGCTCGTCATTTAAATTGATAACATTAAAATACAGCTGCATACCGCGGCTGAAGGTCCATTTACTGCTGAAGTCCAGCTGCAGATGATCATCAGCATAAACGTCATAGGCTGCGTCACTGACGTCGCCCACTTCCGCCAGATACTTCGATTTATAATTGGCGGCCAGACGCAGGCTCAGGCTTGCTGTTTCGTAGCCAATGCTCAGGTTCGCCGTTTTATCTGACTGACTGGGCAATGCGACTTCCCGTTGCAGTAGCTGTCCGTCATCAAACCATTCAATATCGGCCGCCGAGTCGGTCAGCGTCAGGTTAGCCGACAGCAAAAGATTGTCCAGCCAGTTGCCAAAACCTGTCAGCTGATGCGCTGCATTTAATTCCAGACCATAGAGATCGGCGCTACCGCCATTGACAAAGGTTTCCGCTGTGGCGAAGTCGGCATAGTCACCACGCCCGGCTAAATCTGCTTCATAAATAAAGTTGTCAATCTGCTTATAGAACAACATAGCCGACAGCACACCAAGCTTATCGGCATAATGCTCGATGCCCAGATCAAAATTGTTTGACGTCAGCGCTTTTAAGTCCGGGTTACCGAATGCGGCTTCCAGCTCATCATCGTCACGTTCCAGAATAAAGGCCGGCGCCAGCTGTTCGAAGTTCGGCCGCACCAGGCCGGTGCTGAACGCCGCCCGCACTATGCTGTTCTCTGCCAGGTTATAGCGCCCAACCAGCGCAGGCAGCCAATAGCCTTCGCTGCTGCTTTGCCGGTTGGCACTGAACTGGCCGGTGCTGTCATCATAACGGGTGCCGACGGCATCGCGCTGCTCATGCTCATACCGCACTCCGCCAACCAGCTGCCAGTTTGCAAACTGCCACTGCGCCATAACATAGCCGGCGCTGATATCTTCATCTACCTGATAATCGTTAATTTGTGATTCGACCTCGTCGACAAAATCAGCACGGTTAAGACCGGCAACCAGCTGATAGATAGCGGCGCTACTCACCGCCGGCCCCAGGTTACTCAGACTGTAGTCCACCATGCCACCGGCATAATCACTCATAGTTAGTGCTGTGACACCCTGCTCGGCAAAATCTTCAAATAACCAGACATCTTCGGCCGCTGTTTTTTCCCGCTGACTGAATTTAACCCCGGCTTTCATTTGCAGGCTGTTGTCGCCGCGCAGCATTTCGCGGCTGAGATCAAACTTAATATTACGCTCGGTCTCTTTGGTATAGGTATCACCCATTTCCACTTCTTTTAGCTCATAGCCGTCGGCCAGATACGCATCGGCCGGCGCAGTCAGCCGCAGAATACGGCTGCCGCTAAAACCAACTGCATCTTCAAAAACCTGCTCAAAGTCGGCCGCGCCGATATTAAACGGTGTATCTTCATCAGCCTTGCTGGCCCCGGCTTCCAGTTGCCATTCCCAGCTACCGGTAACCTGGCGGGTACCGAGCACCAGAGCTGCAATGCTCTGCGTCTCTTTACGTTGTTTTAATGATCGCAGCAGCTCAGCTTCACCACTGGCGCCGGGCTGTTGCGGATCAGCAAATTCGACCACCAGCCCCTGGCGTTGTTCGTCGTCACTGAAGCGGCTATAAAGGCTGCGCAGATAATATTCATTATTGCTGCCTGGCCGGTAATCCAGATTCAGGGCCAGACCAAGCCGCTCGCGGCTGATGGTGTAGTCGCGCAGCTCGAACTCTTCCAAACCTTCTGCAAAGTCCCAGCTGCCACCGGTTTCCACGTTTTCGGAGCCAAATTTTCGCTCGGCAAAACTGGCAGCGATGGCAATTCCCAGGCTGTCTGTTTCGCCACCGGCATCCAGTATTTTACTGAATACCCCAGACACTTTAGGGCTGGTTTTAGCTTGTTGCTCGTTGTAGCCCGCTTCTGCGGTAAACGAATAAAAATCATTATTGCGGTCAAAAGCCGACAGGCTTTTAATTTCCACCGTGCCACCCAGTGAGCCGGCCGGCATATCCGGGGTCAGGGTTTTGTTAACCTCGACCGATTCCAGTAAGTCAGACGGGATCACATCCAGAGCCACCGCCCGCCGTCCGGCTTCCGGTGCAGCCAGTGAGGTGCCATTATAGGTTACCGCATTGTAATCCGGTGCCAGACCACGCACCCGGATAAAGCGGCCTTCGCCCTGATCACGCTCAACTGAAAGGCCCGCTAAGCGTTGCAGCGCCTCACTGACATTACTGTCCGGAAACTGGCCCATTTCGTCAGTACTGGCGACGGTAACAATACCGGCCGCATTGCGCTGGCGGTTCAGGGCTTTACTTAACGCGCCAAACTGGCCCCGTACTTCAATATGTTCAATATCATCGGTGGCAGTGTCTGCCAGTAATGGTGTGGCTAAGCTGCCACAGGCCAGGGTAATGGCAGATGCCAGTAAGGTACGACGGTAATTCAGCTTCATAACAGGCTCTCAGGTTGCAAAAAACAGGAATAACGAATGCAACCCAGTGTGCCGTTGCTCTGTGACAAAATAGCGGCGTTAACTAACCCTGGCTGTCCGCTGCGGACCCGGGTCTGCAGCGGACAGCAGTGGCGGCGAAGTGGCGCAATTTGTCATATCAGTGTCATGCCTGCACCGCAAACTGGTAATTATTTGCCGGAACATTAAAATCATGTGGCAACAACACCGATATAAATTGCTGTGCAGCTTGCTGCTACTGGTCAGTGGTCTGCTGCTGGCGCTGCACAGTGGCAACGTTAAAGCGGGCTTGCAGTTCGACTGGTTAGATATGCTGGGCGAAGGCACCACCTTACTGGTGGCCTGCGGCTGGCTGGGGCTGATTATCAGCAGCCGGCCGGCGGGACGGGTAACTGAATGGCTGTATTACGGCAGCCTGCTGCTGGTGTTTTCTTACTTTCTTGACTTACTGGATGAGTTTATCCGCTATCCGGATCAGATACGGTTAATGAGCTGGCTGGAGTCATTGCCGGCACCGGTTGGCATGTTAATCCTGACTTATGGTTTAGTGGGCTGGCACCGTGAGCAACGGGCGATTAACCGCCAGCTGCAGGGCCGTGAGTTATTTTTACGCCAGCATCAGCTTATCGACCCGTTAACCCAGCTATATGGTGCTGCTTACCTGCAGGCTGTATTGCAAAGGGAAATCGAGCTTCATCACAGCCTGCAAAAAAACCTGAGCCTGCTGGTTGTCGATATTGATAATTTCAGTCAGTTTAACCGCCACCACGGCATAGCAGCCGGCGATAGTTATCTTAGCCAGTTAAGTGAATTACTCAGCAACCAGTTGCGACACAGCGATTTGGTTTGCCGCTATGCCGGCGACCGTTTTATTGCCTTGCTGCCCGACACGGCCGAGCCACAGGCACAAATAATGGCCCAGCACTTGCGCCAGCAGTTGCCGCAGTTGGCAGTCGGCTCTGACGGCCCGGCCGCAACTGTTGTTGCACTGGCTGTCAGCCAGCATAACGCCCAGGCTGCATTTAAAGCGGCCGGGCAGGCGCTAGAACAGGCCAGAAAAACCGCGGCCTTTAGTTTCAGTGCCGCCTGATGCAGCAGCGCAGCTTTGGTTATCAGGACAAAATATTGCTGCTGCAACATGGTAGCAGTGAATTGCTGGCACTGGCCCAGCGCCGTGGTGCGTCGCTTAGCAAGTTGCTAACCGGCACGGGCATTTTTGAGCAGGATTTACATAAACCACATGGCCGGCTGCATCACAACGACTGGCTGAAATTGCTGCAGAACTGTCAGCAGCTGAACAGTCCTGAGCTGCCATTTTTACTTGGCAGCGCTATTGTTAACAGCCGTTATATTTCGCTGTGCCAGAGTTTACAGGCTGCCGCAAACCTGCGTCAGGCGCTGTCCCAGCTGTGTTACTTCCGCCATCAGTTGTTTCCGGCGGTTTATCCCACGGTGTACCTGCAGCCATCCCAGCAAACCATCACGCTGGAGCTACAGCCGGCTGCCGGCCTTAACAACCAGCAGCCGTTTATGATTATCCTGGTTTTTTCACTGGTACTGGCACTCATTCGCCAGCAACTGGCGACCAGCAGCGGCATCCGGGTGCAATTGCAGGCGCCCTGCAATGGCCAGCAGCTGCAATATCAGCTGCATTGGGGCTGCCAGATCAGTTTCAGCCAGCCGTGCAACAGTATCAGCATTCCGCTGCCGCTGTGGCAACAGCCATTTGCCGATGCAAATGCCGAGCGCTTTCGGGCAGCGCGGCGCAGCTGTCTGCAGTTAAACCGGGTGCTGCCCAGACAACGCGGCTTGCTGGAGCAGGTATGCCGCTTACAGCAGCGGGCGCTGCCGCAACTGTTAACCCTGGAACAGGCTGCCGGGGCGCTGGGCATGACCGGCAATAGCCTGAAACGCCAGCTTAGCCTGCACCAGACTAACTTTGCCAGGCTGCTGGATCAGATCCGCCGTGATCAGGCCAGAAGGCTGCTGCAGCAGGGCCGGTACTCCAACCGGCAGCTGGCACAACAGCTGGGCTATTCCGATGAACACAATTTCCGGCGGGCTTTTAAGCGCTGGACCGGCCTGCTGCCAAGTGATGTTAAAGGCTTACTGAACTTCAATTAACCTCAATAGTAAAAAGGAACCTTATGAAACCTGTTAAAACCTGCAACTGGCAACGGCTGCACCTGGCACTGCTCAGTACAATATTCGCAGCAGCTGTCAGTGTAAGTGCTGCTGCCCAAGCCACCGCTGAGCCAGCAGTTGGCGGCAAGGTGCTGAGTTTTGCCGTGCTGGGTGATGCCGAGCCCAAACCAGAACCCTACTTTCCAAACGTGGCAGCTGCGGTGGCAGATGTAAACAAATTAAGCGGGCCGTTACAGCTTAAATTTGTAGTTGGGGTCGGCGACATTGCCCACAAGGGAACCCTGGTGCAATACAAAAACGTCACACCGGTACTACAGCAACTTACCCTGCCGTTTTATCCGATTATGGGCAACGAAGAGCACGGCAGCACAGTAGATCGGTTCCTGCAATATGCCAACCTGTGGAACCAGGGGAAAATCAGCATAGATGCAGCAAGTTATGTGCTGGAATTTGACACCGTAGCTCTGGTGCTGGCATCGCCGGATCATGGCCGCGATTTTGCTGACAGCGGTATAGACTGGATGCAACAGCAAATCAGCCAGCTGCATCCCAAACCGGTGCTGCTGGTCGTACACGGCGCCCAGGCCGGTGTCTATCCTGAGAACGCCGAAAAAGGCATTCAGCACCCCGGTTTTGCGGATGTCATCGCCCAGCCGAATCTGGCTGCGGTAATTTCCGGAGATTTACATATGGATATGGACCGGGTGCAGCATTCAAAGCAACTGGGTAAGGTGCACTATCTGCATATCCCGGCGCTGGAGCGCACCAAAATACCGGATGAAACTAAGCACACCGCTATGTACCGGGTGTTTCATGTGTACAGCGATGGCCTGGTGCAGGTTGATACCTATCAAACCGGAACAGATCAGCCACTCGCGCGCCACGCTTATCAATTCCGGCTAAGCGCTAATCAGTAGCGCTCAACACAGGCAATAAATGCTACAGTAATCACCAGATCATTTTTTACTCAGGAGATAACTATGGCATTTGTGCCACCGCTTGCTGCTGATGCCAACCCTGATGTGGCTGAACTGGCGACATTTTTTAATGAAACCCTGGGGTTTTGCCCGAACAGTGTGTTGACCATGAGCCATCGCCCGGCAATTGCCAAAGCCTTTATTCAGCTGAATATGGCGGTAATGGAAAATAAAGGCCGGGTGACTTCGGCGCTGAAGCGGCTGATTGCCTACGTATCGAGCCACGCTACTGGCTGTCGCTATTGTCAGGCCCATACTATCCGGGCGGCAGAGCGTTATGGTGCGCCGGATGAGCAACTGGCCAATATCTGGCAGTTTCGCAGCCATCCGGCGTTTAATCAGGCCGAGCGTGCTGCCCTGGAGCTGGCCATTGCCGCCTCGCAGGTACCTAATGCAGTCGATGACGCTGTGCAGGCGGCGATGCACCAGCACTGGGATAGCGGTGAAATTGTTGAAATTATGGGCGTTATTGCGCTGTTTGGTTATTTAAACCGCTGGAATGATTCGATGGCTACCACCCTGGAAGAAGGCGCCAAAGCGTCCGGCGACGCGCTGCTGGCAGCAGACGGCTGGTCCGCCGGCAAACACGGTTAATGCACCAGCCAGTATTGTAGTTTTTGGGCCTGTAAAAATTCCTCAGCGGCAGCACCTTGCAATAATGCAGTGGTCGCCAGCATGCCAGCCAGCAAACAGTTTGGAGCCGCTACTGTTACTGAACGTGGTGCGTTGCTAACGGGCCAGCCGGTTTTCGGATTAACAATATGGCTGTAACGCACGCCGTCTTTCAGTAAAAAACGCCGGCTGTCCCCACTGGTTGCAAGGGCGCCGTTACTTAAACCAACGGCAGATATCGCCTGATCTGCCAAGGTGGGGTTTTCAATGCCTATACGCCATGCACTGCCGTCCTGTCTTGGCTGGCTGCAGCGCATATCACCACCAAAATTAACCACCAGGCTGGGAACGTTATTTTGATTAAACTGCTGGCGCAGCAGTTGCAGCACTTTATCTACGGCATATTCTTTCGCAATGCCGCCCAGATCCAGCTCCATACCTGCGGGCAGCCAAATTCGGTTGTTATCCCGGATAACCTGATGCCAGCCGATATATGGCAATAAAGCATCTATTTCCGCCTGGTCAGCCAGTTTGGCGGAGCCATCAAACTGCCAGATCCGGCGTAAAATACCGCTACTGATGTCAAACAAGCCATCACTTAACTGATAACAGCTGTCGGCAAACGCTAACAGCTGTCCTGTCTCCGCATCCAGGGTCTGCCAGCTGCCAGCATTGCGGTTTAGCTGGCTTAATACACTGCTACTGCGATAACGGCTGTACTTTTGCTCAATGCGCTCCGCTTCAGCGGCGGCAAGTTGGGTTAGCTGCCGGCACAAGGTCATGTCCTGTACCTCCAGCAATATTTCACATGGGCTGGCCATTGCCCGGAACTGGCCAACAGCACAGTTTTTGCCGGCATTAACTGTGATATCGACCATCGTATCTTCCTGCCATTTGCTTCTTAGAAAGAATAACTTATCTGGGCCATGACTGCGGTCACCTTCTCATACAGATCAATATCGGCCAATACGCCCGGGGCAGTAACCCCATCATTTTGCGGGTTCTGCTGGTACAGTGCTATCCGGAATGACAGCTCATTGCCCGCGGCCAGCTTAGTGCCAAATTTTGCCCCCACGGTATAGGTATTCATTTTACCAATACGGTAATCGGCACTGACATACTGCGGCACCGGTTCAGCCTGCAATATAAACGGCTGATAAAATTCAGCCGCAGTTTGCTGATAATAACGGAACTGTGGCTCAACGTACCAGCTGTCGGCTATTGGCAACCGCCACTTTAGATCCGCCGTGTGCGATGTCAGTTCCCAGTCATCCCACATATAGCGGTATGACGCATCCAGGTAGCTGCCGCGAACATGCAGTTTATTTTGCCAGTATAAACTGTGCTTAGTGCGCTGGTCTGGCCGGCTTTCATACAGATTTTGTTGTACTTCACCATTGGCATTTACCACGCTAACCAACTTAAACGGGTCAGTCATATAGCCATCGGCCAGGCTGAATGAATAGTTAAACTGCATTAACCAGTCGCGGTTAATAACCTGGGTCAGCCCCAACAACACATCAAGTGTATCTTTGGTGTCATCGGCGCGGTCCCGGGTGGCATCGAAAGCAGCCTGATAACTGCTGTCATTGGCAAAATCACTGCGCAACAACATAGGTGCCAAAGCTTTTGCAATGCCACCTTCCGGTGAAATTGTGTCGTGGCTGTAGCCCATACCCAGCGATACTGTGGTGTTTCTCTGGTTAAAATCACGAGCCACAGAACCATTCAGTCCCATTGATAAATAATCATACTCTTTTGATAAATGGCCACCGCCGCTAACCCGCCAATTTGCTGCTATCGGCTGCTCCCAGCTGGCGTCCAGCTGCACCCGGGTATCATGAAAGGTATCATCCAGTGGTGTTACACCTGGTGCGACATCGTAGCTTCCGCGACCTGATGGCCGGGTAAAACTTTGCACGTAAGGTTGTGCTACCGCGCCGGTGGCAGACGCTCCGGTAAGGGCATCTACCACCAGGCCGAGATTCAGATATTTATCGTCACCAAAATCACCCCGCGCGGTTAGAATGCCCTCGCCGGCGCTAACCCGGTCAGTTTCGTTATACAACAAAATGGCACTGTTAAACTGCCAGCCATCCAGTAGGGTGCCCGCCTCGGCTTGTTGGCCCAGTGCAGCACAACTGGCCGCAGCCAGCGCCACGCTGATATTTGCCAGTTGTTTTAATTGCATCCGCAACCTCCACCGGCAAAGCTGCGGCCGCCACTGCTGCCTTCTTTGCTGAAGTAAATATGATCATCTAACCGGTTGTCTAACGGCGCACTGTTCAGCGCCATCTCTTCTTTTGCCAGGGTATCCCGCTGCCATGGCTTTACTCCCAGGCTGCTGCATGCAGTCAGCTGGCTAAGCAGCAATATGACCACGCTGGCACTTAGCTTTTTTTTCAGTTTCATTCTACATACTCCTCAGCCAGTAACTGGCGGATTATTGCTTCATAACCAGCAATATCAGCTTGTTTAAAACCAATATGGCGATAACGGATCTGGCCTTTTTTATCAATCAGGAAGCTACTGGGCATACCGGGCAGCTGAAATTGCTCTGCTACAGCACCATTGTTGTCGTACAACACGGCAAACTGCGCCGGCACCTGCTGTAAAAAGCGGCTGGCTTCATTGCGTTCACTGTCTTCATTGACCGCCAGCACCAGCAGGCCATCACTGCCATAACGCTGCTGGATTGTATTTAACCAGGGAAAGGACTTGCGGCAGGGCGCACACCATGAGGCCCAGAAATCAACCAGTACTACCTGACCTTTTAGCTGCTGCATGCTGCTTACCGGGCTACCTGGCAACTCGCTGAGCTCTGTCGCCGCAACGCTGCCGGCTGTCAGATAACTGAGCAAACATCCCATCAGCAAGCCACCCATTTTCCAAAACCGCATAGCACCTCCGATTCGTTTGCATTGAGGCTAACGGTGTTTGCTTAAGCAAACCTTAAGCGAAGCTATGCGATGAAAAACAATGAGGGATAGATAAGGGTTGAGAAGGATAGAGAAAACCAGAGCGGTAGAGAGCATCGAAATACTGACTCAGACCGCAACTCCAAAAATACTGCCCACCAGCGCGGTTAAGGCCATTGCCAGCGCTCCCCAGAATGTCACTCTTGCTGCACCTCTGGTAACAGGAGCACCCCCTGTCCGGGCAGCTAGTGCTCCCAGAACAGCGAGAAAACATAGTGAGAGTAAGGCGACTGCGTAAATCAGATATGCGCCGGGCAAAAACCAGGCAACCAGTAATGGCAGTGCAGCGCCAATAGTAAAAGTCGCTGCAGACGAGAGCGCCGCCTGGACAGGCCGGGCTTTGCCCGTCGCAGAAATACCAATTTCGTCACGGGCATGAGCACCCAATGCATCATGCGCCATTAGCTGCGCGGCAACCATCTGCGCCAGCTCAGGCGCCACACCTCTTTTCTGATAAATTTCAGCCAGTTCATTTTGTTCACCCTGCGGATTAAGTGCTAATGATTGCCGCTCCAGCTCAAGATCAGCCTGTTCAGTATCCGCCTGCGAGCTGACCGAAACATATTCACCTGCGGCCATCGACATCGCTCCTGCAACCAGACCAGCAACGCCGGCGAGCATGATACTGGCATGCGATGGACTGGCGGCCGCCACTCCGATAATCAGGCTGGCAGTTGAAACAATGCCATCGTTCGCCCCCAATACGGCTGCCCGCAACCAGCCAATCCGGTTTGAACGGTGCATTTCTTTGTGGATCATAGTCAACCCTTCTGCGCTTTAGTGCACAATACAAACTTTTGTTATCTTCTTTTATAAATGTAGTTGTGGTCTTAAGAAAAGCTTAAGCTGATTAAAATAAACTTTACTAAGCATTGTTCAAACGGAAAACTGACATGCGCATTTTACTGGTAGAAGATGATGAGTTGCTGGCCCAGGGTATGATTACCCGCCTGAAACGCATGGGATATCAGCCTGAACACTGCACTACAGGTAAACAGGCGATGCTGGCAGCAAAGGACAATAATTTTGCGCTGATAATCCTCGATTTAGGGCTGCCTGATGGCTTTGCGCTGGAGATCATTGCTCAGTTACGGCAGGCGGCAATTACCATACCCATTTTGGTGCTGACCGCCCAAAGCCAGCTGGAAACCAAGCTTGCAGCATTAAACAGTGGTGCCGATGACTATCTGGTCAAACCCATTGATGTGTTAGAACTTGAAGCACGGATCAGAGTATTATGCCGTCGTCAGCAACAGCGCACCGACGACAGGCTGCACCTGGCCGGCATCAGCCTGAATTTGCAGAACCACCAATGCCAGTTTCAGCAGCATGATGTCACGCTGACCCGACGCGAATTTATGCTGCTAAAAGAATTTATGCTAAAACCCGACCGGATTTTATCGCGCCAGCAACTGGAAGAACTCAGCTACGGTTGGGATGGTGATAATGAAAGTAATGCTATCGAGGTCCATATTCACAATTTACGTAAAAAGCTCTCAGCCGATGTGATTAAAACAGTGCGTGGCGTTGGCTATATGCTGGTAAGCCAGTATGGCGTTTAATAGTATTAAATTTTATCTGCTGTTGGGTATTAATTTACTGATGCTTGGCACTTTAAGCTTAAATGCCTGGATCGCCTACCACGATGCATTGCACGAACTGGATGAAATTTACGATGCCGAACTGGCCCGCAGTGCTAAGTTAATCAGTCTGTTGCTAAGCAGCAACCCTATTCCGCAAACCAATACTGAACCGCTGGTTATCGCGGTGCCACATATTACTGAAATGGGTGAAACATTAAGCGCCCAGCAGGAGAGGCTGCTCGATGGCCATAAGTATGAGGGCAAAATTGCTTTTCAGGCCCAGCAGGGCGATAAACTGATTATGCTATCGGAGAATGCGTTGCAATTCCCGACCCCGCAACGACAGGCCGGCTATCACGAGATCACCGAGCATAACACCCTGTGGGTGACCTTTAGCTATTTTGTGCCCGAGCAGGATTTGTGGATATTCACTGCCCAGCGCGAAGATATCCGCGAAGAGCTGGGCGCGCATATTGCCCAGGCTCAGGTCAGGCCTATTCTGTTTATGATGCTGCCCCTTAGCCTGTTAATTTATCTGGTGATTAGACTGGTATTACGACCGCTGCAGCTGCTGCAACAGCAGGTCGCTGACAAAACCCCGGAACAACTGCATGAAATACAACTTGCGCTGCCGTTGGAACTGCAACCCATCCAAAGCGCAATAAACAGGTTACTGCAACGGATCCGTCGCTACTTACAGCAGGAAAAACGCTTTATTGCTGACGCCTCGCATGAATTACGCACGCCGCTGAGTATTTTACAACTGCATGCGCAAAATCTGAGCAGCGCCAGTGATCCGGCTGAAGTAACTGAAGCAGTAAATGCCATTACAGAAGGCAGCAAACGGATGTCGCATCTGATTAATCAGTTGCTGTCGATTGCCAGGCTCGATCATCTGCAACAGCCCGACTGCACAGCAATACCAGTGAGCTCGCTGCTACATCACAGTCTGTCGCAACTGCCGATGAAATTGCTGGATAAAGTAAACTGGCAACTGGAGCTTGATGATAGTTGTCAGATATATGGTGACGACACGCTACTGCAAAGTGTAATGCGCAATGTGCTGGATAACGCCGCTAAGTATTCGCCAGCTGATGGTACCGTGAAAGTTCAGACCAGTCGCAACAAACAGCAACAAATTATGATTAACATTATAAACAGCGGTAGTACCAAGGCAGAGACCAGCCGGCTCGGCAACCGGTTTTACCGGCATCAGCAGCATCAGCAAATTGAGGGGGCCGGCCTGGGGTTATCTATTGTGAAACATATTATTGAGCTGCATAGCGGCAGTATTTCGTTCAGTGCTAACAATCAGCTTGGCCTTGATGTGTTGATCCTGTTGCCGCAAGCACCGCAAAATGGCTGATTTATACTTTACTGACGCTGCCGAAAACTCAATAGCGACATTTTAAGATAACGTTGATGCTAACGCGCGGCATCATACTGCTGCAACGCCAGCGTCGCCTGCTGCAAATTAGCGCTTGTTTTCTCCGGATGCCGCGTCGCGATGCTATCAGCCTGTTGCAGCGCTTCGCCAGCCTGCTGTGGTTTACCCTGCAACAAATACGCTCTGGCCATACCGGCCCAGGTATCGATAACATCAGGATGATCATGGTTTTCGTCACCTCGCAGCGCAACAATCTGTTGATATAATTGCAGCGCCGCAGCCGCTTTTTGCTGTGCCAGATAAGTATCGGCCAGAATTTGTGCCGTGATCAGCGTTGTCGGATGCGCCTCGCCTAATTGAGTTTGTTGTTTGCTATACGCATCCAGCACCAGCTGTTCGGCTTCAATAAACTGTTGCTGCAGCCGTAACACTCTTGCTAACTTCATCTGGCTTTGCAGGGTTTCAATATTGTCACTGCCCAGCACGTCGCTGCGCTGCGCCAATACCTCTCTGAATAGTGTATCGGCCTCAGCATAGCGCTCCAGGCCCCGGTAGCTATCGGCCAGATTATGTTTGGAGCGTAGCGTCGCCGGATGCAAGGCACCTAATACCTCAGTTGCCAGTTCAATATGTTCAGTGATTATCGGCGCAGCCTCGGCGTACTGGCCGGAACTTTCATAAACCGAGCCCAGCGTGCTCATGCAGGTTAAGGTGGTCGGGTGGCGCTGGCCCAACTGACGCTTTGCCATCTCAAAACAGCTTTTGTAGTAGTGCTCGGCCTGCTGATACCGGCCCAGCCAATGATTAATCACGCCAAGGTTGGCCAGCGAATTAATAATATCCTGATGCTCTTCACCCAACACTTTGATCCTGTCCTGATATAGCCGCAGCCACATTTGCTCTGCCTTTTCCAGCTCGCCGGCGTCCATATACGCGGCGGCCAGATTACCAATTGAGCCCAGGGTTATTTTATGGTCCCTGCCATACAGCTGTTCAGCCAGTTGCAATGCCTGATAGTTCAGGTCGAGCACCTTGTCAGTCTTAAACTGATCCTTATAGATGTAAGACAGGTTGGTCAGAATTTGCCAGTACAGCTCGGTGCCCGTAAAGTTATGCTGCAACGCCAGTTGGCTGGCTTGTTCCAGATGTTGCCGGGCGGCAGGCAACAGCCCGAGGGAATGATAGGTACGGCCGATGATCCGGTGAATGGCCGCAGCGACTTCAGGTTGCCCGCTCAGCGCATGGTCGCTTTGCGTTGCCAGCTGGTTGCTGGCTTCATCCAGTACATCCCGCACTTTTGGTTCAGTGCCCTGTGCTTCGCTGGGGTCAACTTTGCCGAGCATCCCGGTCACAAATTCGGTAATAGCCATTGCTTTATCGCGCTGCAGCCGGGCACTGTCCCGCTCCTGCTTTACCAGTTGTGCCTGTTGCCAGAACGCGGCGCTAAACGCAGTAATACCACAAAGTATCACCGCAGCCAGGGCACTGCTGGCCGTATTGCGCCGGACAAACATCCGGCTGCGATACCACCAGCTGTCTGGCCGCGCCCGCAGCGGCCGTTTGCCCAGTAAGCGTTTTATATCATCGGCCAGCGCAGCAACAGACTGATAGCGCCCGGCCGGTTCAGGCTGCAACGCCCGCTGAATAATGCAGTTGATGTCGCTGTTGTCTGTTGGCAGTAATTTCTGCAATACCCGCCCCAGCGCATATACATCGCTCAGGGCAGACACTGGCTTGCCCTGCTGTTGCTCCGGACTGGCATAATCCAATGTTAAGCCAAGCTGGCCATGTGTCCTGGCTGTCTCCATGCTGGTAGCCCGGTTCAGCAAGCGGGCAATGCCGAAATCCAGTAACTTTGGTTCGCCATACTGATCAATCAGAATATTGGATGGTTTAAGATCGCAGTGCACCACCATTTTCTGATGGGCAAAAGCGACTGCAGCAGCCACTTTAACAAACAGTTGCAGCCTTGCCGTTAACGATAACAGCCGCGCCGCGCAATACTGGTCTATCGGCTCACCTTTAACATACTCCATCACCAAATAAGGCATACCATCACCGGTGGTACCACCATCCAGCAGCCGGGAAATGGCCGGATGCTCCAGATCAGCTAAGATCTGGCGCTCTGTTTTAAAAGCGTGCAATAACACCGGATTAACCAACGTCGTACCAATAACCTTAACCGCCACCTGCTTTTCAAACTGCTGATCGGCCCGCTCTGCCAGATAAACGGTACCCATGCCGCCACGGCCAAGCTGGCGCACTAACTGGTACCGGCCCAGGGTATCGCCGGTTAAATCCTGCTGGCTGGCAACCAGCTTGGCGGCCTCGGCAGCCAGCATATCCTGCAGCTGCAGAGTCTGGCCTTCACTGGCCAGCAAGCGCTGCAGCGCCTGGTAAAGCCCGGCATCACCATTGCTCTGCTGTCTAATAAAAGTTTCGCGCCCGGCAGCAGGCAACTCCAGTGCCTGATAATACAGTTGCTCAACTTTCTGCCACAGCAGCTTGTCCATTAGTGTTAACCCCCGGCTTTTCTACATTAGTTAAAATGGGTCTATACTGATAGTCCCATAACAGCCTAGTTGAAAATCACCTGATGTCTAACGTTAAGGAACAAACCGACCTTACTACCCTGCTTGGTCAATGGCGGGAAGGCGATTTAGACGCAGAGCAGCAACTGAGCATGCTGGTGCAGGATAAGCTGCATCAGCTGGCGGCTAAATATATGCGGCAGGAGCGGCCAAACCATACATTGCAGGCAACAGCCCTGGTCAATGAGGCCTTTATCAGCCTGATGCAGGCAGATGTAGAATATCAGGACCGGTTACATTTTTTCCGGCTGGCCGGCAATATTATGCGCCGTATTCTGGTGGACCATGCCAGGGCCCGCAATGCTGCCAAGCGCGGCGATGGCTTTCTGCAGGTTACCCTGACAGATGATGCGCTGGGAGTCGCTGACAGCAGCAGTATTATCGGCCTGCACAATGCAATGGAAGCACTGGCCGAATTTGACCAGCAAAAAGCCGATATCCTCGATTTGCAATTCTTTGCCGGTTTAAGCCCGGCCCAGATTGGTGATTTATATGGTGTATCCGGCAAAACCATCGAACGTAACACTAAGCTGGCAAAAGCCTGGTTAACGCAGGCAATGTAGCACCTGTTTTAATTTTTTTGTTTCTGTTGTCTTTTTATCCGACCAAATCCGCTTACTACTATAACAGCCCAGTTAAGCGGTATGGCTGACGCATTGTCATGATGGCAATAACGGACAGATAAACCGGATAATTTTATGAAACATACATTTAGGCACTTACTGGTTGTACTGCAAAATCAGGCTGATGACGAACAGGTACTTACCAGAGCAATCAGCCTGGCAAAGCAGCACCAGAGCAAACTGACATTGTTCTGTTCATGGTATAAAAAGCAGCCGCAGCCTGATCTTGCGCAGCAAGCGGCGCATTACCGCCGGCAATTGCTCCAGCAAATCAGCGAGGCAAGGCTACCGGCAGAGCGTGGCGCCAGTAAGATCATCATCGACTGGCAACAACCCGCCCGGCAAGCCATTGACCAGTTGCTGCAGCAGCAGAGTATCAGCCTGATTATTAAACAGCAGCAACCGAAGCGCAGCATGTTGTCCTGGCTTATCCCGGATATAGAGCATTATCTGATCAGCAGCTGTGAGCTGCCGGTCTGGCTGGTCAAACCATCGACAGCAGCCACAGAGCTGAGTATTCTTGCCTGCCTGGATGTTGATGGCAGCGCCCGTCAGCAACATCAATTAAACGATACCATCCTGTCAATTGGCGAGCAGCTGGTGCAGCAGCACAGCAAGCAATTGCATGTGCTGAATTGCTATCAGGCTGACGATTACAGTATGAGCCTGCCATACGACAGCAATCATGGTTTTGCGCCGCTGCCCGATATTCAGCAGCAGCACACTGCTAAGCTGTCGCCTTACCTGACAGCGCATCAGTTAGCCGCTGATACGGTGCATCTGAGCGAAGGCCTGCCCGACGATGAAATCCCCAAAGCAGTGCAGAATTATCAGTGCCAGCTGGCCATTATTGGTAACAGCCACCTGAATAGCATCAGCTCAATGCTGTTTGGCGATACGGCGCACTATTTAAGCCGGCATACGCCCTGTGATGTGTTGATTATAAAACAACTGAATTAGTGGCCAGCACGTAACTGCTGCTCTATTTCTGCCAGGGCAGTGGGTTTGGCATATAAAAAGCCCTGGCCAAATTCACAGCCGAGCGACGCCAGCAGTTGTTGCTGGGCCTCGGTTTCAATCCCCTCAGCGATCACCGGTACCGTAATTGCTTTGGCCATGGCTAACATTGCTTTTACCAGGCTAAGGTTGTGATCACTTTCCAGCGCCTGGACGAAGGTTTTGTCAATTTTAATAAAATCAATGGGTAACGACGTCAGATACGATAGCGAGGAGTAACCTGTACCAAAATCATCAATAGCAATTTTAATTCCGGCGCTGCGAAAAGCGTTCAGGTTATTCAAAGTGGTTGGCGACTTATCCATTGCCACCCCTTCGGTAATTTCCAATTGTAAGCCCGACGGGTCCAGCTGCAACTGCTGCAGTTTTGCCATAATGTGATGGTAAAGCTGCGGATCCGAAAAATGCTTGCTGGTAATATTTACTGCAACGGGTTGCGGTTGCAAACCGGCTTGTTGCCAAAGGCTTAGCTGCTGCAACACGGTATCAATAACCCAGCGGTCCAGTTGTTTTCCCAGATTTACCGCTTCTGCCACTGCCACAAACACATCCGGCGCCACAGTACCCAGGTTAGCGTCGTGCCAGCGCACTAACGCTTCGTAGCCAGTGGTTTTGCCATTATTTAAACTGTACTTAGGTTGCATTACCACATTCAGTAAATTGTGTTCCAGTGCTCGTCTTAAGCCCTGCTCTATTTCCAGTCTGCGGGTCAGTGCGCTGTGAATATCTTCATGATACATCCGCAACGGCAAACCCTGCTGTTTGGCATCAAACATTGCAGATTCAGCCTGCTGGATCAACGCCGGAAACTGACTCGAATCATCCGGACAAATACTGATACCGACACAGATTGATGGCGCTATTTTTTCCTGGGCCAGCCAGTAGGGCTCGGTACATTGTTCAATCAACTGGTACACAAAGGGCAGTAAATCGCTGCGTTCTGCTAACGGCAGTAATACGATAAAATCATCTGCGCCAGGCCGGCAGGCCAGGGCACCTGCCGGTAACAGATTTTTCAGCCGGTGGGCCGCCTCAATCAGCATTAAATCGCCGCATTCATAACCGTATTTTTCATTGATCAACCTGAAGCGATGGCAATCTATAAACAACACCGCACAAAGCTCGTTTGGATCAGACCGTCGGCTGAACTGCTCCATTAAGCCTTCTTTATTCAGTAAGCCCGTTAGCGCGTCAAAGCTGGTCAGAAATTTCGCATGATTTTTTGCTTTTACCTGCTCGGTAATATCAATACCCACGCCCTGGATCTCATCGCCGGACTCAGACTGGCCGGCAAGACTGCTGAAGGTCCAGTCAACCCAGTGCACGGCATTATCAGCGCCAAGCATTCGCACCGATAGCGAGACAGTTTGTTGCTGTCCGCCTTGCCGTAATTGTGCCAGTAACGCCTCAACATTGTGTCTTTCATCAGCATGAATAAACTCAAAAATGGAGATACCCAGCATCTGAAATAATTGCTGGTTCAATTGCCGGCTGAAGGCATTATTAACAAAAGTGAGCCGTGAATTTTTACTTAACCGGCAAATAAATTCTTTCTGGTTTTGGACAATATCGCGATAGCGTTGCTCAGCCGTTATCAGCCGCTGCAGTACCGCTTTAAACTCTGACAGATCATGGCATACGCCAACAAAAATCCGCCCCTGCTCGGTAACCGATTCACCTACCGACAAATGCATAGGAAATACGGTGCCATCTTTGCGCTTAGCCTGCACATCGCGGCCAATACCAATAATTTTGGCTTTGCCGGTCGTTTTATAATTGTGAATAAAACTATCATGCTGATCTTGGTGCTGCTTTGTCATCAGCATGCTGACATTATTGCCAATAACCTCCTGCTTGTTATAACCGAACAACTGTTCAGCGCCGCGATTAAAACTCTGCACCACCCCCCATTCATCAATAGAAATAATGCCGTCAACCGCCGCCTCTAACAGCGCATCCTGTACTGACTGCAAATTTAAGTGGGCCTTTACACTGGCCTGATAGGCAGATAAGTCATGACAAATGCCGACAAAATACGGTTTGCCGTTAACTTTTGCCTCTCCGACCGAAAGATGCATCGGAAATACCGAGTTATCTTTTCGCTTGCCTGTAACATCGCGGCCTATACCAATAATTTTTGCCGGTCTTTTATCACGAACGTAATTTTTCAGATAACCATCATGTTCACTGTGAAACGGTTCAGGCATCAGCATGTGTACATTCTGGCCGATGCACTCTTCCGCTTTATAACCAAATAATGTTTCGGCCGACGGTGAAAAAAAACAGATTAAGCCGCGCTGATCAATGACAATGATGACATCCACTGCTGAATGGACAATAGCATCCTGCAGCTGGCTTAACTGAAAAGTATCCATACTGTGCGTTACCCTTTTATTAGCAAGTAAGACATAAAACTTACATGCTAAATCAGTAGTTTTTTGACATTAGCCCCAACTGTAGAAGCAATGCTTATTATTTTCCAACAGTAAATCCCAAAATAGGGGCAGGAATATGCTTTTTGGGGAAAATAGTTAAAAATATATTTGGCGTCAGTGATCGCCATCAGAAATAAGCCGACAGCCCACTGCGCCAAAAGCTGGCTATTTACGTATACTGCACGTTGAATCAATAATCTTAAGCTACCGGAGACTTGCCAATGATCAGTTACGTTACCCTGGGTGTAAATAATTTAACCGCCGCCAAAGCTTTTTATAACGAGTTATTGGCAGAGTTTGGCGCCAAGGCGCTGCTGGACATGGGCCGGATTGCCTTTTTCGGCAAAAGTATGGCCCAGCCGATGCTGGCAATTTGTGAGCCGTTTAACAAAGAACCTGCTACCCCGGGTAATGGTAATATGGTGTCGTTTCAGCCTGGCTCAAAACAGCAGGTAGACGCGCTGTATCAGAAAGCAATTGCCCTTGGTGCCAGTTGCGACGGCGCACCGGGTCAGCGCATCGCCGGCAAATTTTACGGCGCTTATGTTAAAGATGCCGATGGCAATAAATTGTGTTTTTGCCATTTTGGTTAAGGTTAGTTAGCGATGCAGCTAAACAGTGACTTCAGTAAGCGTGCGGTAATACTACCTCAGCAATATCAGTTTGTAGCGTCCCCTCTGGCCGGCGTCAGCCGGATGATGCTGGACCGGGCAGGCGGCGAAGTGGCCCGGGCTACCAGCATCGTGCGCTATGCTGCCGGCAGTGGCTATAGTAGCCATACCCATAATGGCGGCGAGGAAATCCTGGTGCTGGATGGTGTGTTCAGTGACGAACATGGTGATTATCCGGCCGGGACCTATTTACGTAACCCGCCCGGAACATCCCATCAGCCCTTTTCTGAACAGGGTTGTACCTTACTGGTCAAACTGTGGCAGTTTGCCGCTACTGATACCCAACAACTGGTTATTGATACACGCCAGCAACCATGGCGGGCAGGTTTAGTGCCGGGGTTATCCGTTTTACCGTTACATGAGCACGATGGCGTCAGTACTGCACTGGTACGCTGGGCGCCGGACACCCAATTTAACCGGCACATTCATGTTGGTGGCGAGGAAATACTGGTGCTTGAGGGGTTGTTTTGTGATGAGTCTGGACAATACCCGGCAGGCAGCTGGCTGCGCAGCCCCCGCTACAGCCAGCATACGCCTTTTACTAAAGCAGAAGGCGCACTTATTTACGTTAAGGTTGGGCATTTAGGGGCAGGCTTATTGGGTGATCAGTTTATCCAAAGCAACCAGGATACAGCATTATGAACGACACTTTCAGCGCGGCAGATTTATCGCGAATCATTGAAATGGCCTGGGAAGATCGCACGCCATTTGAAGCCATTGCCCGGTTATATGGTTTAGGCGAGCCGGACGTAATAAAACTGATGCGGCGCGAGTTAAAACCCGGCTCGTTCCGGTTGTGGCGAACCCGGGTCAGCGGCCGTAGCAGTAAACACCTTAAATTACGCCACCCGGATATCAGCCGTGCTTATTGCCCTACCCAGTACAAGCGCTGAGCAGCTGGCCCTGGTTAAAAGAGCGACAGCCCCAGCTCGTCTGCCAGCTTGCTGATAAGTTGCATAGCAACCACCGAATTACCAAACCGGTTCAGCGGTGGGCTCCAGGCCGTGATAACCCCAAACTGCGGCACTATTGCAACGATAGCGCCGCCGACCCCGCTTTTGGCTGGTAAACCGACTTTAAAGGCAAACTCGCCAGACTGATCATACATACCACTGGTGGATAAAATGGCATTAACCCGGTGCGCATCGCGCCGGCTGCAAATTTGCTCGTTGCTATGCGGCTGTACTCCGCGATTGGCCAGAAAAAGCAGGCTTTGCGCCAGCTGCTGACAGTTAATTGCGGTAGCACACTGATGAAAGTAATGCTCCAGCACCAACGGCACGTCAGCTTCAATATTGCCAAAGCTTTTCATCAGATAAGCCAGTGCCGCGTTGCGGTTACCATGCTCCAGCTCTGACAGATACACCTGCTGATCAGCATAAATATTTTCTTCACCGGTCAACCGGCGTAAAAACGTTAAAAAAGCGGTTTTGCTGGCCGAGTAATGACTGACCAGTACATCCGAAACCAGAATAGCACCGGCATTAATCACCGGATTACGCGGAATGCCCTGCTCCCATTCCAGCTGCACGATTGAATTAAATGGCTGTCCGGAGGGCTCCATATTAACCCGCTGCCACAGCTCATCGTCCAGCCGGTTCATTGCCATCACCAGCCCGAAAATTTTCGAGATGCTCTGCAACGAAAAATTCTGCCTGGCGTCACCGGCACTGTGCACCTGACCATCCAGGGTGGCAATTGCCACTGCCGCCTGATCGGTTGCTACCTGCGCCAGGGCCGGAATATAATTGGCCACTTTACCCTGATGATAAAGTGGCCGGCACTCGGTTAATAAATGTTGCAGCAGTGCAGTTAAATCAGCGCTATTTTTCATTGGCAACACCGTAGTGGCTGGCAATAGCTGTTCATTCAGCGGCAGCCTCAGTTGCCACCGCGGGGCTGTCGGCAGTCAGCGCTTTACTCTCGTCGGCAAAATACACCAGGGTCCAGCCGAGGCTTGGTTTAAAGCGCTGCTCACAAGAGTAAATTTTTAACTCGCCTCCGGCAGACACACAACCAAGTAAAATCCAGTCTTTTCCCGGTTTCCCTAACCGGCCCTGTAAGCGGTCTAAATCGAAATCTTTGGTCAGGCGGGTAGTCTGGATGGTCCAGCCTTCTGTCAGTCGTTGCTGCAGGCTATAGTAATCGGTGGTCGCTTCGAAGGAAAAATAGCCGCGTTGTTGCAGAGTCAGCCGTTTATGCCGCATATCTGATTCCTGATGCGGTGCCAGCTGAAAGGTACGATGATGGCCGAACTCATGACCCTGTGCCTTACAGACCAGCGCATTATAGTAATAATTGTCGGTGGCCACTAACAGAAAACTCAGATGTTCATCTTCCAGCTCATGCTCTGCATGTTCAGATAAAATCTCACCATAATAAATCTTAATGCCATTCATCCTGACTGGCTTTAGTCGCTGATAAGAGCCATCGGCGACCACAACATCTACTTTCAGCTTTTTTAACGTCTGCGCCAATGCCAGAGTCCACGGCGATGCGCCAACAATCAGCAGGCCGTTTTCTTCTTTTGCGGCAAGCGACATTTTCTGCGCCAACGGTGCCAGGGTAAGGCCATGAGCCAGGACCGTGACGATAATAATCAGAAACACAATCGGCAGCAGCGCTTCAGCGTCCGGATAACCGGCGTCGACCAGTGCCGGCCCGAAAATACCAGCGGTAGCCGCCGCTACTATGCCGCGGGGCGCTATCCAGGCTAACAGCATTTTATCGTTGCGCCGCATCGGCGCCCCCAGGGTGGCCAGCAGGATGCTTAGTGGCCGCACCAGCACCAGTAACGCCAGCACAAAAGCAACCACCCGCCAGTTCAGAAGATCCAGTTGCTCAATGTTCAGTTGTGACGGAATAACAATAAACAATACCGAGAGCAGTACTACTGTCAGGTTTTCTTTAAACCGGCGCAGCGGGTCACGTTCAACCAGTTTCATATTGCCAATCACCAGGCCCATCACGGTCACCGTCAGCAAACCAGCCTCATGCTGAAACTGGTTACTCAGCCAGTAAGCTGCCAGCACCCACACCATTAGCAACGGCGCCTTTAAATTCGCCGGTACGGCGCCGCGCCGGTACAGCCAACCTGTCAGCCAGCCACCAGCGCCACCCAGCACCGCCGCTACGGCAATTGCAGTACCCAGGCCGGTGACAACCTGTGACCAGTTGCTGCCAGCCAGAGTAAAGTACTGAAAAGTCAGTACCGCCAGCAATACGCCAACCGGGTCGTTAACGATGCCCTCCCACTTCAGCAGAGAAGAAGACTCGCGATTAAGCCGGGCCTGTTGCAACAGGGGCAGAATAACAGTCGGGCCGGTTACTACTAAAATTGCCCCCAGCACCCACGACACCGGCCAGCTCAGGCCGGCAACATAGTGTGCTGCGACTGCGCCGAAAATCCAGGCTAACGGTGGTGCCACTACGGTTAAACGACCAATACCATGGCCCACCCGGCGAAATTCGCCCAGTTTCAGGTCCATGCCGCCTTCAAACAGAATAATTGCTACGCCCATGCCTATCAGCTCGGTCAGTTCAGTTTGCGACATGGCCAGTTCAATCACGCCGGTAACCGGCCCCAGAATAAGGCCGGTGGCAATTAAGATAACAATTGCGGGGATCCGGATACGCCAGGCTAGCCATTGACTGGCCAGGCCGGCACTTAACATGATTAGCAACAGAGTGGCAGTGTGCATAGGATCTCCATATTCTGCAAAAAACTAACGCCTGCCAGAAAAAGTTTAATCAGGCTGGTGAAAAAAAATTACCTGCTGGTTGTGACAATTTGTCAGGTCAGGCGACAACGTTACTGTGGCCGCTGCACCATAAAGCAAATACAGTAACATGAGCATAAACAAGAACAAATGAGATTCTGGCACACAATACCGTCGCCAGCCTGCAACATTACCCCTGCATTACAGCTTAAACCAGCCGCCGCGAGCAATAAATAACCGGTTGCTTTTCGTACGATTGCTGATTATTGTGAAGGCGCAGTAGCTTTAACACAGTAGCTGTAGCGTAGTAGATTTAACGTAGTAGAGGTAATGATGAAGTATACCTTTTGTTTTGCACTGATATTGTCGTCAATAGTCGTGTTGTTCCCCCCCTTCGCCGCCGCCAAGCCGGGCAAATGGTGCCAATCCACAGATGCCGGTAAAACCTGTAGCAGCTATGTGTCATATTTTGCTAACGGCGAAGTGTATGGTTATGGGGTTAATGATGATTTGCTATATATTGCTACCGGTTACTGGCGCCAGCATAGCGATCAGTTATGTCTCAATCTGATCTATAAATCATTCGATATCGTTACCGAACGGCCCTATACCCCTGACGATCAGAATCTCTGCAATAAAGTGCTTAGCCAGAGCGAAACTCAGCTTAGCCTCAGAACAGAAGATGGCAGCATTGCCACGCTCTACCGGATAAGCGAGACGCCCGACCATAGTATGTCACCGGCGCCCGGCCTGCTTGCCGACAACGCGGGCAAGATAAAGCCCGGCATCCTGGCACTTAATGTACCACCGGGACAATTTGGCCTGTACCCGCTGCCGCTGGAAATGGCACCGGCCAGCGTTAGCTTTAATATGTCACTAACCCCGATTGCGGCAGACGATAACACTGTCACCGCCTATGCCAACGTGCAGATTGGCGATCCGGACAACGACTACCTGCGGGTATCGTTGCTGCAGCCCAAAGATGCCGACAGCGCCTTGCTGATGATCGAATATATCATGCCGGGCTATAAACCCTTTCGTAAAGCGCTGGCCAGTGATATCAAACCCGGCGAAGCGGTGTTAATTCACCTGGACTGGCAACCCGACGGTCTCACCACCGTGAGCTATAAAGATCAAACCGTGCAATACAAGTTGCCGCTGCAGCAATGGCAAAGCTACTTTATGGCTTCCAATACCAAAGCGACGTTTCAGCGCTTGCCTGATTGACGGTCAGCCGCCAGAGCCAGCAGCACGCTGCTGATTATGACGTAATGGTTATAAGCTTAACTCCGGCTATGCTAATGTTGGTTTTATTTTGCCAATAACTCATTAGGACAAAAATGCAGCGATTAGTAATTGCGATGCTGGTTGTGTTGCTACTGTATTTTTCGTATCAGTTATTCCGGGATGATCCGTTGCTACCAGAGGCTCAAGCATGGTTAAAGCTTACTGAGCAGCAGCCTGATTTAGAAAATAACGCGATTATCTATTTGCTAGGCTTAAACCAGACCGGGGCCGATTATGCAAACGCCTTACAACGTTATCAGCAGGCGGTGCAGGACAAAACGTATCAAAGCAGCCCGCTGCACTACCCGGGTTTACCGGGTTTAAAGACTTTAGACTTAGCAACTTTAAGCTGTGAATTAGCAACGGCCGATTGTCAGCAACTGATGCTTGTTCAGCGCCAGGAAACTGAGTTAGTTATTCAACAATATCAGGCCAGCCTCACTGCATTCTACCAGCTGGTTAACTTCGATAACTTTACAAATGTAGACACTTTTATCACCCAACCCGAAATTGAGGAACTAATCAGGCTGTATCGGCTGGCTGCCAATGAAATCTATTACTTAATTACTGACAATAAGCTGGATAAAGCCGCCGCCAAATTGACTGTATTACTGACCATTGAGCGCTCATTAATGCACAGCAGCGGAGAAATGATCCTGCATGTTTTGCCAATTATTCATACCGAATCTTTATATCAGCCATTGCTTGTAAAATTACAACATGCCGGCTTCACAGAATGGGCGGTTTTCGATACTGCTCTCTCGCCGTTATCAAATACAGAACGTTTAATGAATAATGTTTGGCGGTATGAATTTGCGGATCAGATAAATGCTATTCAAAACGCACTGCAGGCACAAAATAACAACAATTTTAGTTATAAACCGAATATGACCGTTAATATCATGGCGAAATTTTACCAAACAAAAATGCTAAGCGAAGATATTGCCCCAATGGCGTTACTTGCAGCCGTAGAAAAGTCTGAGGAGCAAATAAAAGCGTTTAATAAAAAAGCAAAATTAGCCTCGCAGCCATGGCGTCACGTGCTTTACAATTACCGTAATATTGTTGGATCATTACTGGCTTATACAGCGACACCTCGTTTTATTCCAATATTGACGAATAAACTTGAAATGGATCTGCAATTACAGTTACTTCATGCCATGGTGCATGCAAACAGCGCGGCAGACCTCAACACTGATCGTTATCGTAACCCCTATACCGGCGAGCACCCTTACCTGACCGACGATAAGCTCTGTCATAAGCTTGCACAGGAAATCTGCGTGCCCTGGCCGCATGGCACACAACCAACATTAATATCAGCCGAGCATTAAGCATGCAAGACCTGCTCTACCTTCGTCATTATTCTGATAGCTTGCAACAGCAGGTGCGTCAGCTGCTGTCTGACAACAAGCTGGGTACGGTATTACAACAACGCTACCCGGAACAGAGTCATCCGGTGCAAACCGATAAAGCCTTGTACGAGCTTACTATGGCATTAAAACGGCAATGGCTGAAAAGCAGTGAGCCGGTAAGCAAGGTAGTGTTTGACCCGAAAATTCATGTGATTAATAACGCACTGGGTACCCACACCCAAATTAGCCGGGTGCAGGGTGGCAAATTAAAGAGTAAAAATGAAATACGGGTGGCAGCGCTGCTGAAGCAACTGCCACTGCCGCTATTGCAAATGGTGGTGGTACACGAACTGGCCCACCTGCGGGAAAAAGATCACAACAAAGCCTTTTATAAGCTGTGCCTGCATATGGAGCCCGCTTATCATCAGCTGGAGCTGGATTTACGCTTATATCTGACCTTACTGGAACAGCCAGGCCTGACACCTTAATTGGCGGTACTGGCCTGGCGCAGTAACGCGGCAAACCGATTCAGCTGATCGTCATCAAAACAGGGCTCTTCGAACTTTTTCAGGTAGGCCGGTGCCGTATCGAGGTAAGTTACATTGGCCGGCATCTCGGTTTTAAACTGGGCAAGCCGGCTAAAGGCAATAACCGAATGCACGTGTTGGGCTAACGGCGTGCCTTGCAGTTCTAAGTGATGTTTTATCGCTTCAACATGCTTAAAGTTCTGATGCAGCGGATTCATAAACTGCTTTTTATTGCCAAAATACTGCCGTAGCCAATTGGCCTCGGCTACGTCACCAAAAATGCTGCCACGGTAGCCTTTAACCATAATCACAAAAATACCAAACGGGCTAAGCACCAGGTGATCAACCACCACCAGTTCTTCTTTGGCGGTGAGTAATTTCAGCTTGCGAAAATGGCGATAGCCACGGGCCAGACGCCAGCGCAGCAGCCGGTTTAATTTATACTCAGCAAAAATACCTTTAAAGCCCGGTAAGTTAAGACCAAGCCAATTCGTCACTAAAAAAACAGCCAGTAAAAAAGCGAAAATATTGGCAATGATCAGAGGCAGGTTGGCTAACACCAGGTTTATTAAATTAGCAGGCCGCCACCAGTCAGCCGGCAGTCCCCTGTCGTCTGTTGGAATAACAACCGGCACCGGCAACATGGGCTCCGCCAGGGTATTTGGTTCAGCCACTGCGGGTTCCGGTTCTGCTGGTTTATCTTCTTCAGGTTCTGCCTGCAGCAATTGTTCAGCAACTACAGCAGGTGAAGCAACGGTCACTGCTGGCGGGCTTGTTTCAGGCTGTGCCGGGTCGGCGGCAGTATTTGCAGACTCTACCGGCGTTGGCTGAGTAATCTCTGCCGGGGTAATTTGCTGCTGCGGCTCAGGCTCAGCTGGCTTAACCACCACGGGTTCAGCTTGCTGGGGGGCAGGTTTTGGCGGCACAGGCCGGCTGGGCTTGTTGCAGTGCTTATCATATTCGCTTTTGGCATTGCGATAACTGCTGCTTTGCGGCATGTGACTAAAACGCTGAACCTGCTGGTCCAGCAAAATACAGGCCCCCTCTGAATATCGTTGCTGGCCAACGGCCTGCACAGCAATCAGTAACAGCAAAGGTAATAAATATCGCACCCAGTGCATAACATGTCTCGTAATAATTGTTAACTGATGCTAGCAAGGGAATGATAATGCAGCAATAGCTGTTTTTAACCAGCGCGGTTTGGCTATCGGTTATAAAGGTAATATCAGCGCGGTGGCACAAAGGCTTTAGGTATAATAGCCACTTGTGCCAACACGCCCTGGGCTTAGTCGTTAATTTTTACCGGGCCGTTGATGGCGTTTATTTTTAAACCACCCGAGCCACTATCCAGAATCGTCAGGCCACCGGCACCGTTGACATTAATATCACCTGAGCCATCATCAACCGTCACCACGCCGCCAATGTCACTGATCATCAGATCGCCCGAACCATCTTCCACCGTGACGTTGCCTTTAACCTGACGGATATCGGCATCGCCCGAGCCGTCTTCAAGTACTAAATTACCCTGTAACTGGCTGATATAAAGCTCACCGGAACCATCAACCACTTTGGCATTATTACCACCACTAATCCGCAGCGCACCTGAGCCATCTTCAATATTCAAATCGCCCTGTAAGCCGCGGATGTCGGCATCTCCCGAGCCATCATCCAGGGTAAGTGCCAGCCGGGCCGGAACTTTTACCACAACATCAATATAGGGGCTGTTACCATTGTAAGAACTGCTGGCAAAACCGGCTTCCAGCACTGCATCATTGCCGCGGCGAATCAGCGACAAGCGAATATCCTCACTGTCGTAATAATAAATACTGGCTTGCAACTCGATAAGCTCGCGCCCTTCTTCGCCGATTATGTCCAGCTTGCCGGCGCCGGTATCTGCCACCAGCTGGTTAAGATTTTCAGCACTAAGGCTAAGATTACGCTCTTCATGCAGCCTGTCGTCTGCATGGCCATTGCCAACATAAACTATACAGCCACTTAGCAGCAAGGCAGCTGCCACACTTAGTATACCGGTTTTCATATTGTGTCCTTTTTTGTTTGTTATTGATTGAAATAGCCGGCAAGACTGTAGCAAGTTAAATGCCTAAATTAAAAGCGCTTAAATTCAATAACTTAAAATTTAATTAAATTTCAGATTGGTGCAAAAACACTATTATCTGGTGATTATGGCTAATTATCTGAACTGAAACCATAACCAGCCAATTGCCAGGACAAATAACATAGCGCCAATTTGTTTAGAATAGCGCTGCCACAACTTCATCGCTTTGTCGCCGGCAAAATGTACCAGTAATGCCAGACCATAATAGCGGGTGGAACGCGAAATACCGACAGCCAGCAAAAACAGCAGGAACGAATAACCGGTTGCACCGGCGGCTAACATAGCTATTTGTAATGGTGTGGGGCTGATACCCACAGCCAGAATGGCACTGAAGCCGTTGTTTTCAATTTCGCTGCTGAAGCTGTCAAAGGCCTCTGCACCACCAAACAGCCCAACCAGCGTATCGCCCCACTGCTCCATGGCCAGCACACCCAACCAGTATCCACCCGCGGCAGCGGTAAGGTTGCCGGCCAGTGCCACGGTGGCAATAATCCAGCGTCGGCCCGGATGGCTTAGCATCCACGGGATCAGGATGGTTTCAATCGGTATCGGTATTATCAGAGTTTCAGCCATCGACAACAAAAACAGTAGCGGTAGAGCATAAGAAGAACGATCCAGCCGGTCCAGCCAGGTCTCGGCTGACAATGCTTTACTCTTTAACATAAAATACGAGTTCCTTGGTTTCCCGGCCCATGGCGTCAACAATTGCAGATAACAGCATAGGCAATATTCTGCTGGTAAGTTTTTTTCCAAATCAAAATTCGGCACTTTGCCGCAGCAATTGCTGCTTTACAGCGGTACTGATTTTCTGTTCTGATAACTTATCAGATAATAAAGAATAACAAAAAATGGCGAAATTTTTCCGCAGCCTGCACAACTGGTTGGGGCTTATTCTGGTGGTTCAGATCGCGCTGTGGTTTTTAAGTGGTCTGGTTATGGCTATTTTGCCGATCGAACAGGTGCGGGGCGAACATTTACGCCGGGTTGTCAGCACACCCTGGCAGCAGGCAACAGTCAGCCCGCAACAGGTGTTGCAGCGCCATAGCAAAGAAGCCAGCTTTAGCCTGAGCCAGCGTCTTAGCTGGCAACATAATCAGCTTACTGCGCTACCGGTCTATCTGGTTAATGATGGCGGCCAGCTTTATCGCTATAGCGCAGCAAGTGGCAAAACTTTGACCGTTCTGACCGAGCAGGATATTCGGCAACTGGCCCAGGCGCAGTATCAGGGCAAGGGTGAGCTGCAAACTGCCCGCTTGTTGCAGCAGCTACCACAGGAAGTGCAACAGCTGACCGCACCGCTGTGGCAACTGCAATTTGCCGACAGCGATAACAGCCGTTTTTATCTGGATCCGGCCACCGGTGCCGTGCTCAGAATACGTACCAACAACTGGCGCTGGTTCGATTTTTTCTGGATGCTGCATATTATGGATTATCAGGATCGCAGTAACTTTAACAGCCCGTGGCTTATTGCATTTTCAGCCAGCGCCCTGCTGTTTACCTTAAGTGGCATAGTGCTGCTCTGGCAGCGTTTCCGGCCAAAAAGGCGAAAATTCCTTAATAATAATGTGTCATCAGGTTAAGCGGAGGCATTATGCTTAATTGCGATTTACACGACTATATTGAAATAGTCTGCCTGTACCATTACCCGTTAAAGCTGACGCTAAGCTCGGGTACCGAGCTAACCGGCACTGCTGTCACTACCCGCTATAACGACAACCGGCAGGAATGCCTGGTGATCCGGCAAAACGATACTGAGCAGCTGGTGCTGCTGGATCAGATAACGCTGCTGCAAGTAACAACGGCTAACCCGCATTTGCAGCAGGTGCGGTTTAGCTAAGTAGCAGTTTGGCAGCACCTAACTCCCCCCGCACTTTTAATTTAATTGTTATCTGACCCCGATTTTAGGCCCCCGATTCTAAAGTACGACCCAATCGACCAAGTAATTTTTATGTAAATTTAATTTGAACAAATAAAGCGTGATGTATAGAATCCATCGAAAGAATCTGCACCTATCATAAGGAATTTTTATGCTTACGGATCAACAAAAACGCTGTATGCAACAGGTGATTCAAGAAAACCAACACGAGGTTTGTGTTATTTCCCCGGAAATGATGGACGAAATTGTCAATAGTCAGGCAGCTAGAGGGAATCCCGAAGCAAAAACGCTTTGGGAGCAAATTAAAGGTAGCATTGAATTCGGGGCCAACTATCTTGCCTTAGGTGGTGATATGACCAAACTGGCCCAGCTCGGTTATGCATTAGGTGGCCTAGGGCAGGCCTACGTTAAATCATACAATGGTAAGTCTTATATCATTCTCAAAGGCCATGCCGGATTACGCAGAATTCTGACCGGCACCCGCTATCTGGCAAACAATACTCAGGTAATGGCCTTAGGTTTAGGTAAACATGCTGCACAAGCTGCTGTCAGATCAGGTGGAATTCTTACCGTTGTTTTGGTTGGGGCTTACCGAATCGCCGATTTCTTTTTGCGCGATGAGGCCACATTAACTCAGTTGATTGGCTACTTAGCTGTCGATGTTGTAAAAGTCGCGATTACCGCGGGTGTAGCCTGGGGGGCAATTGCAGTAGGTGCAGCCATAGGGATTGCGGTTGGCCCTATAGCGGCTGTGGTGCTGGTAGGCTTGGCATTAACTCCAGCTCTTAACTATTTAGATGAACATTTTGGTATATCGGATAAAGTTGTCAGAGGATTAGAAGAGCTTTCTGAAAGATCACAGAATTACGCTCAACAATTGCGCCGGGATATACAGAACAGAGCATCGCAAGCGGCTTCTCGTGCTGCAAAGCCAGTGCTTGACTACGTTGTTGACTCTGCACGAAGAATTATTATTGATGCCGCGAAACATCAATTAGATCGCTTTCTATCGCCAAGGCTGTATTAATGCACAAAGATGAGAACGAACTGGCCCCATGGCAACTTGCCATTGGTCTGGGAGTGTTTGCGCTACTAACTGCCTTTGGGTTTGGCTACTTTGGGTACTACCTTCTGGTTTTACTAAATGGGCTGCTTACTGATGCCGCCGCAGTAACGATAAACAAAGGTGCTTTTTATTGTTTCGGAGCCGCACTAATTGGCAGCATGTTGTTGTACTTTGGCGGGCGCAAATTGCAGGGAAAAACGGTAACGCCAAGACAAAACAGGCGAGCAAGTCAGGTATTTTTTATCGGGCTGGGCCTGGCGGTAATTTTGCCGCAACTTATTCACTTCCCTTCGGCCAGTTACCTGCAAGCGCAGGGTTATAACGAATGTGAGTTGCAATCACGCCAGTGGTTGCACGATAAGGTAATGGTTTATACCAATACCCCAAAGCATTGCATTGAACTGGCGCGTGCCGACTGTGCTGAGTCACCAGAGCGACAAAAATGCCGGTTATTGCCGCAGTTCAGTACAAATACAGTAACAATTGGATCTGACCCTTAGGGTTCAGTGGAATGATGCCTATACCAAAGACCTGGAGAAAGTATTAGTTCTGCTGGCCAATTCACCACTAATGGGCCCGGTCTATCCAGAGATTGGAGAGAATGTTAGGCGCCATGATCACCAACGGCACGCCATTTTTACCGTAGACGCGAGCACGGTATCTTTGTGCTGAGAATACTCCATCAGCAAATGGAATCCACCCGCCACTTGTTTGAACCGCCACTTTAATTGTTATCTGACCGATATTAAAAAAGTGAACAACAAACAGATCTCACTGTTAAAGTAATAAAAATAAAGCATTTTATTATGCTACAAATATATTGAATAAGTTAATTCTAAAAGCTAATCTAGCAATCGCTTTCAATTAAGTTTTTGTAAAAGCATGCGCTATACACTGGCAGATTGAACAGCATCAGGAAAGACAAAATAATAAACAATTAGGATGATTTTATGATCAAAAAACTTGTTCTTGCTGCAACGTTGCTAGCGTCGATTATTTTAACCGGTTGCGCCAGTGTTCCAATGGCAACGCCTGAAATGGATAGTCAGGCAAAGCAATTTACAACTGTTCCAGACAAAGCGAAAATTTATATTTATCGCGATGAGACTATGGGCGCAGCTGTAAAAATGCCAGTATTACTAAATGGCATGTCTGTGGGCGACACCGTCGCAAAATCATATATTCTGCGCGAAGTTGAACCAGGCGAACATACTATTTTATCTAAAACTGAAAATGACGCAGAGTTAACGCTGACGGCAAATGCCGGTACTAACTACTACGTCTGGCAGGAAGTAAAAATGGGTGCCTTTGCTGCCAGGTCAAAGCTACACCTGGTTGACGAAGCTAAAGGTCAGAAATCTGTAAATGCATGCAAACTCGTTAAATAAGCGATAAAGCATTAACATTCAGAACTTATAAGGCCGCGCTGCGGCCTTTATTTACTCTACTTACTTTTAAAAAAAATTACTTTGTCATGACTTTTGAATTTGGCGGATTGGCGACTTAGCCTTTCTACGGCCAGGCAGAATTCGCCTACCCAATATGTATCTCACAACTTCTGTCCCTACATAAATAACACCAAATGTTTAACATCAAGTTAATTTTGTGATAATTTGCATTCGTTTTGTTCATTAAAGGAAATCACCATGGCGGACAATAATATAGACATCAGCAGAATGAACAGCGAGCGTAAAGAGCTTCATATACTTTCGATGGAGCAGTTTGCTGAGTTTGCTACAACGTTAAGTTCTCATACCAATATGGATAATGCCCGATTTACCGCTGGCATTGCTTCTCAACTTAGCGATGTGCGCCTGGCAAGCCAAATAATCGATGAGTTGGGCCTTACCGGTAAAGCTGTTATCAAAGAAGTTAATAATCAGAGCTATGTTGTTTTAAAAGGTTACCCTGGTCTGCGAGAAAAGCTTACTGGTACCCGGTATCTGACCAGTAATCCGAAAGTTGTTGATTTAGCCATTGGTCACAAAAGAGTCGGCAACGCTATGGCAAAGGGTGCCAGACTCAGTATTTTTATTGCAGTACCGATGACAGTGCTGCAATTCCTCATCACAGAACAGAGTACGCTAATGAGGCTAGTCGGTACCATTGCGACAGATTTGGTAAAAATTGGCCTGAGTACACTTATTGCTTCTGGCGCAGCCATGGTAGCCGGCACCATCACAACCATCGCTGCAGGGCCCATCATCGCAGCGGTAGGCTTTGGTATCGCCACTGCAGTGACACTTGAATATTTAGATAGAACCTTTGGCGTGACAGACGCACTGGTAAACGCCATGGAAAAAGCGAAACAACGCACCATCGGAGAGTTGGCACGCCAGATTGTGACTTTTGAACGCAATTTTATTAATGATGCGGTTCGCCGTATGCAGTTCAGATAAATGATGCGTTCAGCACTAAAAGCAACCTTAGTGGTGCTGTTCGAGGCAATGGCAATTGCCTTTGCCATATTCTTCTTTTGGCGTGTTCAGCAACAATATACAGCCATAGCGCAATCGGCTTTAGTTGAGATGCAAAGTGGTAGCGCATTTTTATTACTGCCGCTTATACTACCAATTCTGCATTTGATGAGCATCGCTGAAACGCGCTTTGCAAACGGTGCCCATCAAGCAAAATTCCGGAAAATGCAAAGCAGGTTTTTTATTGTTTTTGTGGTGATGTTGGTCGCCATCGGTTTTGTTGTTAATCAGATGGTACTCTCAACGTTAAACCAGCAAGGTTATCAAGCATGTGAATTAGTAGTACATCAAACTCGCACCTCTTTTACCTTCTACAGCAAAGACTTAGCACTATGCCCAGAATCCTGATCGCCCCATTTCTTTTCTTTTTGGCTACTACCACACAGGCCAGTGATGGCAAACTTGAACTGAACTGCAGCCTGATCCCGCTGGATTATCCTGGGTTTTCCCTGGAAGATATTCAGGATAAAACCGTCAAGCTAAGTGCTGCTGATGCTTCAGCCAAGCCGTTATTTAGCAAAAATAACTATACTTTTATCATCGGCGTTAACCGCACTGACATTACCGACCAGCCAGTTATTTTAGATTTCTACCTGCAAATACAACCGCCCGCTCCGGCCGCACCGGTAAGAGCCTATAGTGCATCCTTCTTTAGCCCCGGCAGCGGTAAACACCACGCCAGGCTGGAGCTACTACATTATGCTGATAAAGCAGAGCCTTATCCATCAGGCCAATTGGTTTTTGAATGCTGGCAGTATGAGTAACAGCACGGCCACAGTGTCTGCTTAACTTCGTACACAACAGAAATAACAGGCTATCAACGGCCGGATCCGGTTCTTACTGGCCCAACTTCCGCTACCAAGAAAACCTTTGTTGACGGATCAAACTTCAGTTGCTAGCATTACGAGTATTCAACCCTGAGCAGTAAGCTTGCATCAACTATCTAGATGCTTGCCGAGCCTCGGGGTTTTTATATTTAAGGCTATCGGAAATGTCTACAGCCATACTGATCGATGGCGCGTTTTTTATTAAACGGATCCGCCATTTTGAGCCCCATAACTATTTTAACGCCCAACGCATAGCCGACTTAGCGGTTCGCTGTGCCCTGCTGCATTTAAAAGATGGCGAAAGAGCTGAACGTTCACTTTATCGCATATTTTTCTATGACTGCGCCCCACTTGAAAAGAAGATGCACAACCCGGTTTCTCGTCTTGCAATTGATTTTTCAAAATCTGACGAAGCTAAATTTCGACTTGAACTACATCAGCGACTGCTGAAAAAACGCAAACTAGCTTTGCGGCTTGGCGAACTGTCGAAAGCTTCAGAATGGGTGATAAAACCGTTGGTTGCCCAGTCGATATTAAAAGGCCAGCGAAACTTAGCAACGAATCCTCTATTGGAGTCAGAGGTTGCTATCAGTACGCGTCAAAAAGGCGTAGATATGCGTATTGGTATTGATATCACTACCCTGACGTTAAAGCAGCAAGTTAACCAAATTATCCTTATTGCCGGAGACTCTGATTTTGTGCCCGCGGCTAAGTTGGCTCGCCGAGAAGGCGTCGATTTTATACTCGACCCAATGAGACAACCCGTACCACCTAAGCTAAATGAGCATATTGACGGGCTGCGAAGTACATATAATGCGAGGCAGAATGGTTCCACTCCCACAAATGGTGATAACAATATTAGCGCTTAAAATCCTATTCCTGGCAATTAGACCAGCCTTACATTAAACCTCTGACAAGAAAACTAAGGGTGGGTTATTGCTCTAATGGTTCAGAATTAATCGCCGACTCTGCTGATTAAGCATCAAACTGCTGCATATGCAGCTTACCCAGTACTTTTCTGCTATCGGCCACCATATCAAGCCCCGCAGCAAACTGGCGTTAGCGTTTCATCAAGGATCTTGCTGGTAAATACCCGGATCACTCGTTGAATTCGCTCAACTTGGCGGTATCAGCCTTTAACAGCAGTTTTTCGCTGATCCGGCTAATCTCTTTCAGCCGTGCTGCACCTGGGCGAAACAAACCAGGCTCTGCAGCGCCGGATGCCTCGATAATACGCAGCATTTTTTCATATAACTTAGCACTTAGCATATAGCCGGTAGGCTTGTTATTCGATAATACAGCCACGGGCTCATCGATAAAATACTGGCTTAAGTTTTTGCGGGCTTCAGATACCGAAACCGCCTTTTCCGCCAAAATTGCATGTGACGCCAAAACTCACCTCAGAGAAAAAAATACTTAATTATGTACATAACCATGTATTAAAATATGCACAAGGCCAGTATGGTAGATAGCACTATAGATTGCAAGGCGGGCAGAAATAATAAAGGCCACATTTGCGGCCTTCGTCTTATCTAAATTCAAATATGCATTTACTAAGCTTTTGGTTTGACCGAATAGCCATGATAGATTTTTGTAACCAACTCAGACTCGGCAAAGTCGATACACTTCATCAGTTTATTTTGCTTGCCTGCCTGGGTGGCGTAGTCTTTCTTTAACCACTGCTGTATTGGCTCTGCCAGTTCCTGATAAGCCTCCAGCGGCATAGCACCAAACTCGCGGTAACCGTTTAATGCACTAACAGCCTGCTGGTGAATGTCACCGTCTGTGAAAGCCGTAGCTAAACAACTTGCCTGGGCATAATGCTGAAACAGTTTTATTTCGCTTTGCTGCTTAAACGCCATATCGGCCTGGGCAGTACAAGCAGTCAATACACCTGCAACAAGAGCTAAAACTAGTCTTCTAAGCGCCATAAGTATGCCTTTTTTGCCAGAGAAAAATAACATTTGTCAGAGCAGCCAACACCATTCCAAATGGTGGCGTGGCCAGATGCATCAGACCAGCCTTCAACATCGAATACCAGGATCCCTTTTTCATCGGCAAATTGCGAAGCGGTAGGATTCGCAATTTCCACATCTGGCTCGCCAAATATCTCGCGCAAATGAGTGATCATTGTGCGAACACGAAAAATATACCAGTCGCCTTTTCCGCCGGAAACAGTTTGCCCTGCTATAAAAGGAACTTTGACCCCGGTTTTATTCAGAACGTAACTCATGCGAATTGCGCACGCATTACGGAACTGGCCCTGGGCAGGAGTTATATTGTTAATATTGTGGTCAACCCGGCCACCAATTAATGTGCCTACGCCAGAAACTGTTTTGCCTACATCATCGTAAACTTGTCTGAATGCGCGGGCGGCGGCGCTGAAGTTTGGTCTTGTTTGCATAGTAAGCGTCCTTTGCTGGAAAAAAACCGAACTATAGCATGCAAACTTAATAAAACACAAAATTCACAATTAAGTTTATTTGTGAATTTTTTAATTTACTTTGTCGTTAATTAACGATCGACGCAATACGAAGCACTTAAACAACAAAGGCCGCATTTGCGGCCTTTGTCTTAAACACTCAACTCAGAAAAATTACTTTTTCTTGGCTTTCGGGTTTGGTAAATCAGTGATTGAGCCTTCGTACATTTCGGCGGCTAAGCCGATAGACTCGTTCAGGGTTGGGTGAGCGTGGATGGTTAACGCGATATCTTCGGCGTCGGCACCCATTTCTACTGCTAAGCAAATTTCGCCCAGCATTTCACCGGCGTTAATACCGACAATGGCGCCACCTAAAATGCGGTGAGTTTCTTTGTCGAAGATCAGCTTGGTGAAACCTTCAGTCCGGGCTGAGGCGATAGCACGGCCTGATGCTGCCCATGGGAAGGTAGCGGTTTCTACTTTTAAGCCCTGCTCTTTCGCTTCTTTCTCGGTAATGCCGGTCCAGGCCATTTCCGGGTCGGTGTACGCTACTGATGGAATGCAGCGTGGGTCGAAGTAGTGCTTCATGCCAGAGATCACTTCAGCCGCTACATGGCCTTCGTGGACGGCTTTGTGCGCTAACATCGGCTGGCCGATAACGTCACCAATAGCGTGAATGTGCTTCACGTTAGTACGTAGTTGCTTATCAACATTGATAAAGCCGCGCTCGTCTACCTCAACACCGGCTTTGGTGGCATCTAACAGATTGCCGTTTGGCTTACGGCCAACTGCAACCAGAATTTTGTCGTAACGTACCGCTTTTTCTGGCGCGTTTTTGCCTTCGAAGGTGACGTATAAACCGTCTTTCTTGGCTTCAACTGCGGTAACCTTGGTCGACAGCATAATGTTGAAGTTTTTGCTGTTGTACTTGGTGTAGGCTTTAACCAGATCGGCATCCGCGGCTGGGACTAACTGATCGGCAAATTCCACTACCGATACTTTAGAACCCAGCGCACGGTATACAGTGCCCATTTCCAGGCCGATAATACCGCCACCTAATACCAGCATTTCGCCCGGAATGTCTTTTAATTCCAGCGCGCCGGTAGAATCAATTACCCGGTCGTCATCTTTTGGAATAAACGGCAGGGCTACCGGCTCTGAACCGGCAGCGATAATGGCGTGTTCAAAGGTAATTTTGGTATCACCAACCTGTAAGGTGTTAGCACCGGTAAATTTACCGAAACCGTTAACTACCTTCACTTTACGCATTTTCGCCATGCCGCCCAGGCCATTGGTTAACTGACCAACGACTTTGTCTTTCCAGCTGCGGATTTTGTCTAAATCGATTTTTGGTTCGCCAAAAGATACACCATGTGAAGCCATATCACGGGCATCGTCAATCACTTTGGCAACGTGTAATAAGGCTTTAGACGGAATACAACCGACGTTTAAACAAACACCACCTAAGGTGCTGCGTGCTTCAACCAGGGTAACCTCTAAACCTAAATCTGCTGCACGAAAGGCTGCAGAATAACCGCCAGGGCCTGCGCCCACGACTACTAACTGAGTTTTAATATCGTTGCTCATCGTATTACCTTCATAATTGTCCGGTTTTCCCGGTGTTCTGACAGCATTACTTTGTAGGGTACGGCCATCAGGCGAAAAAAGTGGCGGAATTTTAACATCAGAGCCGCCGCTCTGTAACCTAAGATTGCACTGGCAATGCAAAATTACGCCAGTTTTTGCTGGCGTAAGCCGGTTTTACATAATAATTTGCCGGATATCGGCCAGATAGCTGGCTAACGTCGCCGTAAAGCGTGCGGCTAAGGCACCGTCAATTACCCTATGGTCGTACGATACCGACAACGGCACCATTAACTTAGGTTCAAACTCTTTACCGTTCCATTTCGGTTTAATCTCTGATTTTGAGACACCTAAAATGGCCACTTCCGGCGCATTAACAATTGGCGTAAACGCTGTGCCGCCAATGCCACCTAAACTGGAGATAGTAAAGCAGCCGCCCTGCATATCAGCCGAGCTAAGCTTGCCATCACGCGCTTTGCCGGATATTTCCATCAGCTCGCGCGAAAGCTCGGTAATGCCCTTTTTATTGACATCACGAACCACCGGCACCACCAGGCCATTTGGCGTATCGACTGCGATACCCAAATGGATATATTTTTTCATTATCAGGCTCTGGCCATCTTCAGACAGTGAACTGCAGAAAGTGGGGTAGTCCTCCAGTGCCTTGGCCACCGCTTTCATAATAAATACCAGCGGGGTGTACTTGACGCCGGTTTTCTTTTTCTCAGCCAGGCTGTTCTGCTCTTTGCGGAAGTCCTCGAGATTACTGATATCGGCTTCGTCAAACTGGGTAACATGCGGAATACGTACCCAGTTACGGTGCAGGTTATTACCCGACAGCTTTTGAATACGCGATAACGGCTTGCTTTCCACCTCGCCAAACTTGGCAAAGTCGACTTTTGGCCAGGCAATAAGGTCGAAACCCATGCTGCTTGCTGCACCAGAACCGGCAGCCGATGCACCGCTTTCAGCCTGTTTTACCAGCTGTTTCACATAGTTTTGCACATCTTCTTTCACTACCCGGCCTTTACGACCCGTGCCTTTTACGTTGGCCAGGTTAATGCCAAACTCACGGGCTAAGCGGCGGATAACCGGTGAGGCGTGAGCATAAGCTTTGTTTTCAACAAAGCCGTCACCTTTATCCGCTTTATCTGTGGATTCTTTGTTGTCAGCTTTGGCTGCACTCTGCTCACTGGCTTTAGTGTCGCTTTTGCTGTCGTCTTTTTTGTCGTCCTTGCTGGTGTCTTCGCTGGCGTTGTTTTCAGAACTGGTATCGCTATCAGTGTCATCAGCCGCGGTTTCAAACACCATAATCAGGCTGCCGGTTTCCACTTTGTCGCCAACACTGACTTTAATTTCTTTTACCTTACCATCGAACGGTGCCGGCACTTCCATACTGGCTTTGTCGCCCTCAACGCTAAGCAGTGATTGATCAGCTTTAACGCTGTCGCCCACCTTAACCAGAATTTCGGTTACTTCTACCGGGTCACCACCAATATCGGGAACCTCGACATTTTTGCTGGCGCTGCTGGCTGATTTTTTGTTATCTGACTTTTTATCTGCTGATTTTTTATCTTCTGACTTTTTATCATCTGATTTTTTGTCATCGGCTTTGGCAGCACTATCTTTGCCATCATCTTCACTGTCAGAAGCAGGCTTGCCTTCGCTGTCACCTTCAAACACCATAATCAGGCTGCCGGTCGCAATTTTATCGCCGGTTTTTACTTTAATTTCTTTTACCACACCGCCTTCGGGCGACGGTATTTCCATGGCGGCTTTGTCGCCTTCAACATTAATTAAAGATTGCTCAGGCTTTACCTTATCGCCAACCTTGACCAGGATTTCGGTAACTTCAACCTCGTCTGCACCAATATCCGGTACCTTAATTTCAATCGACATACGTTATCCCCTTACGCGTACAGCGGATTGGTTTTGGTTGCATCAATGCCAAATTTCTTAATGGCCTCGCTTACCACCGCTTTTTTCAGCTCGCCCTGTTTTACCAGTTCGCTTAACGCCGCTACCACAATATAACCGGCGTTGACTTCAAAATGACGACGCAGGTTTTCCCGGCTGTCAGAGCGGCCATAACCATCGGTACCCAGTACTTTGTAAGATACCGCCGGGATAAAGGCCCGGATCTGGTCGGCGTAGTTTTTCATATAGTCGGTAGCCGCAATGGCCGGTGCCTTGCCCATTACCGTCGCGACATAAGCTGTTTTCTCTTTGGCGTCCGGGTTAAGCATATTGTAACGCTCAATGTCCTGGCCATCGCGGGCCAGCTCGTTAAACGAGGTAACCGAGTAAACGTCAGACGCTACACCATAATCTTTACTGAGAATTTCAGCGGCTTTACGCACTTCATTAAAGATGGTGCCTGAGCCCAGCAACTGTACTTTGCCGCGATCGCCGTTATACGACTCCAGCTTGTAAATACCGCGGCGAATACCCTCCTCGGCGCCTTTTGGCATGGCCGGGTGGTGGTAATTCTCATTCATTACCGTGATGTAGTAGTAAATGTTTTCCTGATCCGGGCCATACATCCGGCGAATACCGTCCTGCATAATCACCGCCAGCTCGTAGACATAAGTCGGGTCATACGAAATACAGTTAGGTACCGTGCTGGCCAGCACATGGCTGTGGCCGTCTTCGTGTTGCAGGCCTTCACCGTTTAACGTGGTACGGCCAGCCGTCGCGCCCAACAGGAAACCGCGGGCTTGCTGATCGCCGGCCATCCAGGCCATATCACCCACCCGCTGGAAGCCAAACATTGAGTAATAAATGTAGAACGGGATCATCGGTAAATCGTTGGTGCTGTACGACGTGGCAGCCGCTACCCAGGACGACATGGCACCGAGCTCGTTAATACCTTCCTGTAACACCTGGCCACCGACATCTTCTTTGTAGTACGACACCACCGAGCGATCTTCCGGGGTGTAGGTCTGGCCGCCGGGGTTGTAAATACCAATCTGCCGGAACAGACCTTCCATCCCGAAAGTACGCGCTTCGTCAGCAATAATGGGCACAATTTGCTTACCGATATGCTCGTCTTTTAACAGAATATTCAGGATCCGGGTGTAACCCATGGTGGTGGAAATTTCGCGTTTCTGCTCAGTTAATAACGAGTCAAACGCGTCCAGCTCTGGCAGGGTTAATGGTTTAGTAAAGTTTGGTAAGCGCACCGGGGTGTAACCATGCAGCGCTTTGCGACGGTCATGCAGGTATTGCAGCTCCGGCGAGTCTTTCGGCAGCTCAATGTAGGGTAAATCTGCTACCGCATCTTCACTGATATAGTCTTCCAGGCCCAGGCGCGTGCGCAGTTGCAGCACGTGAGTCATGTCCATTTTCTTAACCTGGTGGGCAATATTCTTACCTTCGGCGGCCTCGCCCATACCATAACCTTTAACGGTTTTGGCTAAAATAACGGTAGGCTTGTCGGTGCAGTTTTGCGCCGCTTTAAAGGCTGCAAACAACTTGGACGGTTCATGGCCGCCACGTTTTAAGGCGAAAATTTCCTCGTCGGTCATATCGGCAACCAGTGCCGCTGTTTCCGGGTACCGGCCAAAGAAATGCTTACGGACAAAGGCGCCGTCATTGGCTTTATAAGTCTGGTAGTCACCGTCAACCGTTTCATTCATTAACTGCAACAGCTTGCCGGTAGTATCTTTGGCCAGCAGTTTATCCCAGCCGCGGCCCCATACTACTTTAATCACATTCCAGCCGGCGCCACGGAATAAGCCTTCCAGCTCCTGAATAATCTTACCGTTACCCATAACCGGGCCATCAAGGCGCTGCAGGTTGCAGTTAACTAAAAAACACAGGTTGTTCAGTTTTTCGCGGGCGGCAAAGCTGATAGCACCGCGAGATTCCGGCTCGTCCATCTCACCATCGCCTAAAAAGGCGTATACCCGCTGCTCGGTTGTGTCTTTTAACTCGCGGCCATTTAAGTACTTTAAAAAGCGCGCCTGGTAAATCGCCGCTATCGGGCCTAAACCCATCGATACGGTCGGGAATTGCCAGAACTCAGGCATCAGTTTCGGGTGTGGATAGCTGGATAAGCCATTGCCATCGACTTCCTGACGGAAACCGTCCAGTTGCTCAGCAGTTAAGCGGCCTTCAACAAAGGCTCGGGCATAAATACCCGGTGAAATATGGCCCTGATAATAAACTAAATCGCCACCGTCTTTTTCATTCGGTGCGCGGAAAAAGTGGTTAAAGCACGTCTCATAAAAGGCTGCAGATGACTGATAAGAAGCCATATGGCCACCCAGCTCCAGCTCTTTTTTCGAGCCGCGCAGCACAATCATAATGGCGTTCCAGCGAATAACCGAGCGGATACGTCGTTCCAGATTAACATCGCCGGGGTACGCCGGTTCCTGCTGTGGCGGGATGGTGTTAATGTAGTTGGTGGTAACACCGGTTGGCATGTCCACGCCTTCTAAGCGTGCCTGCTCTAACACTTGCTCAAGCAGGAACTGCGCCCGCTCAACACCTTCGGTGCGCACCACTGACTCCAGCGCTTCCAGCCACTCTTTTGTTTCCAGAGCGTCGATGTCATTCTTACTGACTTCAGACATATCGAGGTTTCCTTTGGTTATTCACGCCCACAGGCGCATCAAATTTATAAGTATTAACCCTGCTGTGAACGACGCAACGAGCGCTCGATACGTGAGCGCTCCTTGTCCAGGTCCAACAGTGCTTCTTCAATAAAGGCTAAATGGCCATTGCTGGCCTGCCGGGCCAGCTCAGGCTGGCGGCTAATGACCGCCTGCATCAGCCGGCGCCGGTGATCATTTAATTTTTCGGCTATACCATCCCGCTGCTGTAGCGCCGCCAGATTTAACCGAATGTTCTGCTCAGTTAACGGCGTTAAACTTCTAACCAGATGCAGTAACACCACATTGTGTGACGCTTCGGCCACCGCCAGGTAAAACTGACTAACAGCTTTAGCTTCTGCCTCGGCATCCTGAAACTGCTGGTTCAGGCAAATTTCTTCATATAAGTTTTTGATTTTTTTATGATCACTTTCCGTACCGCGTAACGCAGCATAGTAAGCACAAATGCCTTCCAGCGCGTGCCGAAACTCCAGAAAGTCAAACTGAGAATCCGGATATTGCGCCATCAGGCTAAACAATGGGTCGGTTAAATCCTTAACCAGATTATCGCAAACGAAGGTGCCGCCCCCCTGGCGCCGGCTGACTAAGCCCTTCGCTTCCAGTTTTTGAATGGCCTCACGCAAAGACGGCCGGGATACCGCAAACCGTTCTGCCAGCTCCCGCTCTGACGGCAGCTTCTGGCCGGCCGCAAAACTGCCTTCCAGTAGCAGATGCTCCAGTTGGGTTACTATCTGATCAGACAGCTTTGCCGGCTTTATCTTTAAATCAGCCATAATGGGTAAGTAAAATCCTGTTTAATACCATTGTCATTCGAATGCTCAGCGCCACAAGGTAAATTGGTCTTACCAATATTAAAAAGTGGCGCTACGTTAGCATTTTTACGGTAACAAGTAAATAAAGCAGAGATTCACAGCAAAGGCAAAATGAATTTTTTATTAGAGTATGAGCTCAAAAAATTTCTGAATTGAACAAGCCGATTAAATTGGTCTGACCACAAATGATCCGGGTTTGAAAATCGACCGGCAGCAAAGCTATAAATTAACAAGCGTAACGCATACAATAGCTGCTGTTTTTTTTCAGGGTTTAAACGGCGCGTGTCAGAACAGTTATTAGCCACTCTTAAACAAGCTTTCGGTTACAGTGCCTTTCGGGATGGCCAGGCCGAAGTTATTGCCGCCGCCTTACATGGCCGCGACAGCTTTGTGCTGCTGCCGACAGGAGGCGGTAAATCGCTGTGTTATCAGTTGCCAGCGCTGCACTTGCCACAAGTAACCATAGTGGTATCACCGCTGATGTCGCTGATGAAAGATCAGGTCGATGCCCTTAAAGCTAACGGTATAGCGGCCGAGTTTGTTAACAGTAGCCTGAGCCGCGAGGCGGTACTTGAAGTATTCGCCCGCCTGCGCCGCGGCGAGTTAAAACTGTTGTATGTCGCGCCGGAGCGGTTATTACAGCCAGCCTTTTTAGACCGGCTAAGCGATGTCGGCGTCAGCCTGTTCGCGATTGATGAAGCGCACTGTATTTCACAGTGGGGCCATGATTTTCGGCCCGACTATATGGCGCTGGCACTATTAAAACAGCGTTTCCCGGCCGTGCCGCTGATGGCCCTGACGGCCACTGCCGATATCGCCACCCGTCAGGATATTGTCCAGCAGCTGACCTTGCACAACCCCTGCATTTATACCGGCAGTTTCGACCGGCCCAATATCCGCTATACGGTGCAGGAGAAATTCCGGCCGCTGGAACAGGTTGTCAGCTATTTAAAAGAGCAGGAAGGCAGCGCCGGCATTATTTATTGCAGCTCCAGACGTAAAGTGGATGAGCTGAGCGGTCAGCTGTCTGAACGCGGTTTTAAGGTGGCTGCTTATCATGCCGGCCATGACAGTGAACAACGTGGCCGGGTGCAGGATGATTTTAAACGGGATGATATTCAGATCATCGTTGCCACCGTCGCCTTTGGCATGGGGGTCAATAAATCCAATATCCGTTTTGTTATCCACTTTGAGCTGCCGCGCACCATCGAGGCCTATTATCAGGAGACCGGCCGCGCCGGCCGCGATGGCGTGCCGGCCGAAGCGCTGATGCTATTTGACCCGGCAGACATTACCCGGATGAAACGCTGGCTGGAAGCAGAAGAAAACCCGGCCCGGGCAGCAGTGGCCTGGCAACGCTTTCAGGCGATGGCAGCCTTTGCTGAGGCGCAAACGTGCCGCCGGCTGGTATTACTTAATTATTTTGGTGAAGCGAGACAGCAGCGCTGTGGTAACTGTGATATCTGTCTGAACCCGCCGCAGCAGTTTGATGCCACTGAACTGGCCCGGAAGGCATTGTCATGTGTGTACCGGGTAGAGCAAAGCTATGGCATGGCCCATGTTATTGAAGTACTGCGCGGCAGTCAGAACCAGAAAATCCGTGAACTGGGCCATGACACCCTCAGCACCTGGGGCCTGGGCAAAGATCACAGCCACGATTACTGGCTCAGTGTCTTGCGCCAGTTGGTGCATTTTGGTTATCTGCAGCAGGATATAACCCGAAATTCTGTACTGCAGTTACTGCCGGCAGCAAGGCCGTTGCTGCGCGGTGAAACCAGCTTACAACTGGCTGTACCGCGCTTACAAAGCAGCCAGAAAGTAACCGCTAAACTGGGCAATCAGAAATATGACCGGGCCTTGTTCGGCCGCTTGCGCACCTTGCGTAAACAGCTGGCCGAGCGCGACGATGTGCCGCCTTTTGTCGTATTCAGTGATGCGACCCTGATTGATATGTGCCAGCGCCTGCCAACGGATAACAGTAGCATGCTGGCGGTGTCCGGAGTGGGCAATACCAAACTGAGCCGCTACGGCAGCGAGTTTATTACCGAAATAAGCGATTATCTGGCCAGCCATGGCTAAGCCCTGATGTTATTTTTGTATAGCTAAAACGTAATTAATTAAGTTAAGCTGCAGATATCGTTGTGCCGTAGTTGACCATATTGTGCTAACATTGCGGCTGTTTTCGCATGTTTGCCTGCCAATGGAGAGCATCAGTGGTGCCAGTAAAACCCTGGTTGTATGTCTTGCTGCTGTGGCTATGCAGCTGGCCGCTGGCCGCCTCCCAAACCGAAACTAACCGGCTTAGCGTTGATACCAGCAGCAAAGCCGGCCTGCAATACCTGTACTATCTGAATGCTGATGACAATCTGACCCTGGATGACATTCTGGCTGATCCGGCTTACAACCATAGCTTTCAGGCAGTACAGGGCGATAAACGGATCCTGGTAAGCGATCATAAACCGGTCTGGTTTAAAGCCCGGCTACGCAATGCCAGTAAACAACAGGCAACATGGTTACTGGAATACAATTTCCCGATGGTGGATAAGCTTGAGGTATATCAGGTTGATCGGGCCAGTAAAGATATTGAACTGCTGAACCGCACCGGTAATGACTACCCCTTTTCGGAGCGGGCGCTGCCGTACCGGGGCTATATTACCGAATTGCACTTTAACCCGGAGCAGGAGTTTGATTTGTACCTGCGGGTAGAAGATGCCGCCATTATCCCCAGTGACATGACCCTGTGGCAACCGAACGCTTTTATCAGCGTGCAGCAAGGCAACGCGATATTTGATGGCGTACTCAGCGGTATTCTGCTGATGCTGTCCCTGCACAGTTTTATCATGTTTAATCAGCTGCGCCAGCGCCAGCGCTTGTATCAGGGGTTGTTCTTCGCCTGTTTTGCCATGGTACTGGCCATTCTGAACGGCCTGGCCTTTCCGTTATTATGGCCGGATAACCCGGCGATTAACCTGGCGGTGCTTTACATTTTTGCCGGTTTATCCCTGCTGTGCCTAAACCTGTTTATCCGCGCCAGGCTGGAGCAACCACTGTCGTTTATGTGGCATAAGGTCCACATTTTTAATAATTTACTGGCCTTGAGCCTGCTGTTCAGCCCATTGCTTATCGGCGGTGAATGGCGCTTCTGGCTGCTGCTGGGCAGTATTATTGTGGTGATAAGCAGCAATATTCTGCTTACGCTGCACTATGCGGTGGCGGGTCAGAAAAGTGCGCGCTCGCTGGCCCTTGCCTGCTTTTTCCTGCTGTTAAGTGCGGCGATTCTGACGATGGCACAACTGGGCTATTTTAAGCAGCTACTGGAATGGCATTATTTAACCCTCCTGCTGATCTTACTGTGTATGACGGTGATCCACTTCAGCCTCGATCATATTCATGCTGAACTGACCACAGACCACGAATCAATGCGGGAACTGGCAAAATATAAAACATTGTTTCATCAGGCAGCAGAAGGCCTGTTTGTTGGCAATGCCGAAGGCAAGCTGCTGGATGCCAATCTGGCGTTATTACAGATCCTAGGCTATCGGCAAATCAGTGAGTTGCGCCAGGATGTCGGTGGCCACGGCATGGCCCGTTTTTACGCCAATCCCAGTGATCGGCAGGATTTTATTACTCAGCTACATAAGTTTGGCCAGCAACAGGCAGAAATCCGCGGATTGCGGGCCGATCGCAGTCCGTTCTGGGCACTGTTATCTGCCAGGCTGGTGCCGGCAACAGCAACCGAGCCAGCCTTTATTCATGGCTCGGTGATTGACATCAGCAAGCAAAAGCTGGCCTACGAGCAGCTGAGTTATCAGGCAAACCATGATGCCATTACCGGCCTGTATAACCGCCATTATTTACTGCAGCAACTTACCCGCAGTCTGTATCAGGGCGCCAAACGAAACAGTAGCCTGCTGTTTATTGATGTTGCTCAGTTTAATGATATTAATACCCGGCTGGGCCATAGCGCCGGCGACAGCCTGTTAAAACAACTTGGCCAGCATCTGGCACAGAATTTAGCCCCGGCCGATATGCTGGCCCGGCTGGAAAAAGATCAGTTTGGGTTATTGTCACCCGGCAAAAATGCCAATGAGGCGCTGGTTATTGCCTATCGCTTGATTGATCAGGTCAAAGGGTTCGACTTCAACTGGCAGCAGCAACACTACAGCATCAGCATTAACATTGGGATCCGGGTGATTGATAACAGCCGGCAGGACAGTGCCAGCTTTTTAATGCAGGCAGCCGCCGCGGCCGCCAGTGCCAGAGAGAAAGGTCAGAACCGGATCCACCTGTTTACTGAGCCTACACATGTCAGTTGACTGTTTGCTAGCTGACGAGGTACAACAAACCGGTAAACTCTTGATTATATTTGCAGCGCCCCCTTGCTGAGCTGATCCGGCTCAGCGTAGAATGGCGCCGCGACAATCCGTCGTTTCTTTATTAAGCAAACCCTTTATGTATTTCGTTCGGAGTCTGTATGCAACGGCTGCGTGAATTATCGCGTCGTGTTGAGGCTGTGTATGGCGAAATAGCGGAAACCTACAGCAACTATCAGCAACGCCTGGGCTTACAATGCCGCAGTGGCTGTGGTGAGTGCTGTCTGGCACCGACTATTGAGGCAACGGTACTGGAAATGTTGCCGCTGGCATTGCACCTGTTTGACCAGGGCAAAGCCGAACAAACACTTGACCAACTCGGCCAGTTAACTGAGCCTCAGGGCTGTTTTTTCTATCAGAAGTTGTCATTTGATGGCAAACAGGGCCAATGCAGTGTGTACCAGCAACGTCCCAGTATTTGCCGGATGTTTGGCGCAGCGGGTTATCGTGATAAAACCGGCCAGACGTCACTGTCGGTCTGCAAAACCATTAAAACAGATAACCCGCTAAAATATCAGCAGGGTCTGATTATGTTGCAAAGCTCGCCACCGCCACTGATGATGCACAGTAAAGAGCAGATTAATGAGTTGGATTATCAACTCGGCAACAGGCATTACCCTATTAATACCGCATTGCAACTGGCGTTAGAGCAGGTGTTATTTAAAGCCAGCTACAGCTTTGAGCATGATGAGCTGCAAATTGCCTGATAATGGTCTCTGAGATCTGAGTTAAGCCGGGCCGGCTAAAAACCGGCCAGCACCACTTTACCAATGGCTTTACCACTTTCCAGTAACGCATGGGCCTGACGCAAATTAGCGGCATTAATCACCCCAAGCGTTTGTTGCAAGGTAGTTTTGAGCTGGCCCTGCTCTATCAGCCGGCTTAAATCGGTTAACAGCTGATGCTGCAAATGCATATCAGCCGTGGCAAACAGCGAGCGGGTAAACATAAATTCCCAGTGCAGCGAAATGCTTTTTTGCTTTAGCGGCATAATATCAAGCCCGCCGACCGGGTCGTCAATCAGTGCCAGTTTGCCCTGGGGTGCCAGCAATTGTACCAGCTCAGGGTAGTGCTGCTCAGTATGGGTTAAACTGGCGACATGGCTGACCGAGTCGATACCAAGCTCTGCCAGTTGCGGTTGTAACGGCTTGCTGTGGTCCACCACATAATGCGCGCCCAGTGCTTTGACCCAGGCCTGGCTTTCCGGCCGCGATGCAGTCGCCACAATACAGACGCTGGTCAGTTTGCGTGCCAGTTGCACCAGCACCGAGCCAACGCCGCCAGCCGCACCGGTGATCAGTAGCATTGGCCGTGGATATTTCAGGCTGGGCTGGTTTAACTCCAGCCGGTCAAACAACAATTCCCAGGCAGTGATCGCGGTAAGTGGCAACGCAGCCGCTTCGGTATAACTTAAATTCGCCGGCATCAGTGCCACCAGCCGTTCATCAACTAACTGATACTCCGCATTAGAGCCACTGCGATTGAGTGCGCCGGCGTAATAAACCTTGTCGCCTGGCTTAAACATGCTGACCTCATCGCCACAGCCAACCACTTCGCCGGCTGCATCCCAGCCCAGTACCTTATATTCACCTGCGGGGGGTGTCAGCTTTTTACGGATTTTGGTATCGACCGGGTTAACTGAAACCGCAGCCACTTTTACCAGCACATCGCGGCCCGACGCAACCGGTTGCGGTAACTCTATATCCAGTAACGCAGCCGGGTCGTTGATAGCCAGTGAGTGCTGATAACCTACTGCTTTCATGCTTAATCCTTAGTTGGCGCTATTACTGCAAGACTATCAGAAAACAGGCAGACAGCCAGCTGCCTGCTGATTTATTTACTGACTTTATACCAATAACGAACCGCGTGCAGTTATATGTTATACCGATGCTGTCAGGCAAGGCGACGGCCAATGGCGTATGATAGCAACCGTTATTTATCTGCTGCCGGGAATATTTTGTCAGAACTCAGTGTATTTTTTTTGGCGTCTCAGTTGCTTGCTGCGGTTGCATTTGCCAGCGGCATCTTCGCGTTCTGGCAGCAGCAGCGCAGCGCCATGCTGAAATTCTGGTTTATTTCCGCATTGCTGAATGCCAGCCATTTTGCTTTGCTGGGTCAGTATGAAGCCGCCTTATTTGTTGGCTTGACGGCTATCCGCTTTCTGGTGGCCGCCATTCAGCCGCGCCGGCACTGGATGCTGCTGTTTATGGCAGGCGCCACCTTTATTCTGCTGGCCAGCTACAGCAGTCCGCTGAATTTACTGCCTTATGCCGCCGCCATGCTGGGTACCTACGGCAGTTTTCAAACCCGGCTTGGCCGGGTACGGTTATGTATGGCCATGGGCGCCAGCTGCTGGATTATTCACAATATTCTGGTGGGCTCACCGGTAGCAGTGCTGATGGAGCTGGCATTTTTGCTCAGTAATCTGGTTGGTTTCATTCGTGCCCGCAGGCTGGCAGCTAATCTGGCTGGCGGTAATCAGGCTGGCTAAGCCCTGTTTATAACAACCATACTGGTAAAACCCTTTCTGACCTGCACCAATGGCAGCTGGTCGCAAGGCGCCATTATATTTTGTCCTGCCTCTTGCCAATATCAGCAGCCAGGCTCATTATCAGCTAAACCCAACGGCAACTGCCTTCCGGCAGATGCGTTGGCGTAATTGCCAGTCAATAACGGAAATTAAAAGTAACCTGATGATGCGTTGGTTTAGTGCTGTTGCCTTCATGTTTTACCTGTGCCTGCTGGTCACCCCGCAGGTGGCCAGTGCTCATGCGCCGCATTTAACCCCGCTAGCCGATAGCCAGTTACTGGCAGTAAGCCCGTTAACCGGTCAGGCCAGCCTGATCAGTGAACAGGACAGCGGTGATGATAACGATAACAGCCTACAACTAAGCAACACCAACGCACCACTGTTGTTCAATCTTGCTGTTAGCAGCCTGCCTGGGGCAATAGCCCTGCCCCAACCCAAAGCCGCCCATCCGGTGCGGGCACCACCGTCAGCTTCCCTAGCCTAAAACGTTTGTGGCATTTATGCCCTATTAAAACTTTTTATTCGCCAGCACGGCCTCTGCATGCTGGCAGCGAGGAAGACCATGAAAACTTTAGCCTTATTTGCAGTAGAACCTATTGACCATTTAGTCCAGCCAGGCCAGTTTGATCCGGCCAGATTAACCTCTCCGGCGTTACAACTGGTGACAGACTTTAAACACAGTACACCCGATATGATCAGTGAAAATCTGGCAGCCAGTGATGTGCTGGCCTTAATGCAGCTGGAACGTTGTAAGCTGAAACTGGTGGTGGATGAGCAGGGCGAACTAAGCGGCATTATCCATCTGGAACAATTATCCGATCAGGCTATTATGCGCCGGGTAGCGCTGGGCGACAGCCGGCGCGATATTAAAGTCGCCGATTTAATGCTGCCCCGGCAACGGATTAAAGCACTGGCCTGGCAACAGTTGCAGCATTGCACTATTGCCGATGTATTAAATACCCTGCAATCAAGTGGCGAACAACATTGTGTGGTGGTAGACAGGGAATCGCATCTTATCCGCGGCGTCATCAGCGCTCAGGATATTGCAAGGCGCTTGCATCTGCCGCTGCACATTCGACAGACACCGACCTTTTTGCAATTATTTGACAGCGTTAGCGCCTAAGCTCCGGCGGGCACGTAAAGAACCAGCGGCGCGAAAAAACGGCAGGCTGGCAGGCTTAATCAGATGCCTTGCCAGCCTGCAAATAGCACATAAAATTATCAGCCGGTAGCGGCTTGCTGTAATAATAGCCCTGACCATAACAACACCCTAATGCCAATAAAGCGGCCTGGTGTTCGGCAGTTTCAACACCCTCCGCCACCAGCGCTATCTGCATCGATTGCCCCAGCAAAATTATAGTTTTCACAATGGCATAGTCGTTTTTATCAGCTAACATGTCTTTGACAAATGACATATCAATTTTCAGCACGTCCACTTTAAATTGCTTAAGATAGGCCAGGCTGGAATAACCGGTGCCAAAATCATCGATCGCGATGCTAATGCCCAACGCCCGAAACTGACTTAAGGTTTTTGCGGTTTGGCCGGGGTTGTCAATCAGTGCTGTTTCAGTGACTTCCAGTTCCAGCAGCTCGGGCGCCAGCCTGTATTCCTGCAATAAGTGCTCGATTAATCCCAATAAACCGGGATCGGTGAACTGCGCGGCGGCAATATTGACTGATACCGGTATGGTAATTCCTGCGTGTTGCCAGCGGGCACTTTGCTGACAGGCTTTAATTAAAACGGTTTTACCCAGCGGGATAATCAGACCGGTTTCTTCAGCCAGCGGGATAAATTCTGCAGGAGACATTAACGTGCCATTCTGGTTACGGATCCTTACCAATGCTTCGGCACCGATAATGCTACCGTCAGCGAGCGAGACTTTTGGCTGAAAGTGCACTTCCAGCCGTTCTTCCGCAATGGCTTCACGTAAGCTTTGTTCCTGCTGATGGCGTTGCAACATCCGCTGGCCCAGCTCGTCAGAAAAAAAACAGTAGCGGTTACGTCCCTCTTGCTTAGCTTTGAACAGTGCCACGTCTGCATGGCGCAGCAGGGTTTCGGCATCGCTGGAATCAGTTGGATAAAGACTAATACCCATGCTTAACGACATAGTGTATTTTTTATTATTTAATTCATACGGTTGCCTGGATATGCGGGCTATGTTTTGCGCCAGATTACTAATTTGTTCGACTTGCACTATGTCAGGATAAATCAGCACAAACTCATCACCCCCTATTCTTGCCAGGGTATGTTCAGGTTCAAGGATCGATTGTAATCTTTTAACCAGCAGCTGCAGCAACTCATCGCCGGATTGATGCCCAAGAGAATCATTCAGGAATTTGAACTGATCAACATCAATCAGGATCAGGCCCACTTTGCGCTCTATCATCGTCGCCAGGCAGCAGGCCTGCTCCAGTCTGTCATGTAGCAGGATCCGGTTAGGTAAACCGGTTAGCGGGTCATGGTTAGCCAGAAAGCTCATTTTGGTAGCCAGCGCTTTTGCTTCGCCGACATCATGAAACACGATGATGGCTCCGAGCATTTTGCCATCCAGATCAAATATGGGTGCAGCAGAATCCTCTACCGCTGTAGATTGCAACGTATTGCAATGCACCAACTCACAATCCAGTGCCATAGCAACATTGCGCTGCTCTTTTAGCGCCAGAATAATCGGGTTTAACGACGGCTGTTTAGTTTCCGCGTCGCGCAGCAACATGACTTCATTGATTGGCTTACCCATGGCATCAGCCTGGTGCCAACCTGTCATCCGCTCAGCAATTGGGTTCATAAAGGTGATAACAGCGTCGGTATCAGTGGCAATCACGGCATCACCGATACTATTTAACGTTACCTGTAAGCGTTGTTTTTCAGCATAAAGGTGCTGCTTACTTTCAAGCAACGCTTTCGCCTGTTGCTGCAACAATAAGTGGTTTTGCACCCGTAAACGGCAGATTGCGCGGTTAAAAGGCCGGCCAATAAAATCGATGGCGCCGTACGCCAACGAATTAAATTCGACTTCCGCTTCAGTATGCGCTGAAATAAAAATGACCGAAATGCCAGAAGTAAGAGGGTTATTTTTTAGCAACTTGCATACCTCAAAACCACTGATGCCAGGCATTTCGATATCAAGCAGGATAATGTCCGGTTGCAGTACCAATGCTTTGCTAAATGCCTGGGTGCTATCATCAACAAAGTAAATATCAGCCAGCCCTTCCAGCATATCACTAAGCAGGGCAATGTTAGCTGGCTTATCGTCTACGATTAGCAGGGTGGGCGTGGTACTGGCAGCTGTCTCCATTGAGGTTACGTCCTGTAATATTACCGATTTCAGTAATAGCTTAGTCAATGGTTTTTGATGTGCCAATATATAACACAAATGACACAAGGTTTTGCATCTAATTAAATTTAATTAACATTGAGACGGCAGGGCCCGGTAATTAGGGCATAAGGTTTGGGGTAGTTTCGGCACGATGGCGGCAGACAAATTAGCCCGACAGGCATTGGTGCTGTCTGATAACGTGCAAAATCTGTTGTTTTACACCACGCAAAGCTGGGCTTAAACAACTGCTCCCGGCACAAGCCGGTTTGTTTATCTGGTCGCGTCGCTGCTGCCAGGCTATTGCAAGATTCTTTGCCAACCGCCACTCTGGGGAAATAAATGTTATTAGAAGAGCATCAAAAGAAGACAAAAGTTAAACAGTTTTTATTTTCACTGTGGCTGCCGGTCAGTTTGCTGCTACTTGGCTCCTTTGTCGCAGAGCGGGCCGTTGATAAAGAGAAAGTGCAACAACAGCAGCGAATAGAATTGGCCGTGCAGTCACGCTTGAATCAGATTAGTGAAGGAGTAAGAGAAAAAGTTACCCTTTACCAGTATGGCTTACGCGGTACTCGTGGCGCAGTGATGGCATCATCCCCGGAAAAATTTAGCTACTCTCTGCTGCAGGAATATACCGATACCAGAAATTATCCGCTGGAATTCCCGGGGGCACGCGGTTTTGGTTTTATACGCTACGTTTCGCAGGAAAACCTGACTGATTTTGTCAATGCTGCAAAAAATGAGCGGCCGGATAAAACGTTTACCATCCGTCAACTGGCCCCGCACAGCACCAGTCTGCTGGTGATTCAATATATTGAGCCGGAGCACCATAATAGAGAGGCTATCGGGCTGGATATCGGCTCTGAAGCTATGCGGCGCAATGCTGCACTTAGTGCTGCACGCAACAATGCCGTTCAGTTAACTGCGCCCATTACCCTGGTACAGGCAGAGCAAAAGAGCCAGCAGGGTTTTTTGATCCTTCTTCCTGTTTATAACATCAGTCCCGCGCCAACGACCGAGCAGGAGCGGCTTAACCACATTTTTGGCTGGAGTTATGCAGCATTGCTGATTGACGAAGTACTTAGCAGCTTTACTGGTCTGGGCCCGGATATTGTTTTAACGATCAGTGATATTACAGATGATCAGAATATCAACTTCTATCAGCGGGGTGAAACAGCCGCGGCACTAATTCAACATCAACAACAGGCTAAGCTCAACCTGTTTGGCAGACAATGGCGCTTAAACCTGGCACCCACGGCACAGTTTATCACTGCGCTGGCGTTGCCTTCTTACCATATTTTGTACTGGGAGATCCTGGGCTTAACCTTTTTAATTGCGCTTATCGTATTTATCCTGCAATTACTTTTAATACGTCGCAAACAAATGGCATTGCACAAAGCTGAATTATCGGCGTTAAAAGAAGCATCGTTACAACAAGCAAATACTGAACTTGAATCTGAAGTTGCCCGCCGTACTGCTGAAATCAGCCAAGTGAATGCATTACAACGCACCATTTTACAAAGTGCCGGTTACGCCATAATCGCCACCGATGCAGATGGTGTAATTACCTTGTTTAACCCTGCTGCGGAACAACTGTTAGGTTTCAGCGCTGCAGAGATGATTGGCAAAAAGACACCGGCTGCTTTTCATCTTGAACATGAAATTGAGCAACGCGCAGCTAAACTGAGTCAGGAATTAGCTACTGATGTGGCTGTAGGCTTTGAAACCTTTGTTGCAAAAGCCAGGCTGGGCGAAAATGACGTAAATCGCTGGACCTATGTGACCAAATCCGGCGAACATATCGCGGTGCGTTTAAATGTGAGCAGCCTGGTAAATACCGAAGGTGATATCTTTGGCTATCTGGGTATCGCGTATGACTTAACCGAGCAAATGCGTCGGGAGCAGGAGCTTGCCACAGCCAAAGAACTGGCTGACAGCGCAAATAAAGCTAAATCCGACTTTCTGGCAAATATGAGCCATGAAATACGCACGCCGATGAATGCAATTCTCGGGCTGCTGCAACTCACCCAGAAAACCGATCTTGATAACCGCCAGGCAGACTATGTCGATAAAACTCACCGGGCAGCGCAATCATTGTTGTCATTGCTGAACGATATACTGGACTTTTCCAAAGTGGAATCGGGTAATCTGGAACTCGATAATCACCCGTTCAGCCTGGCTACCCTGATGCAGGATGTGGGTATCATTTTATCATCCGCTACCCAGGATAAAGATATTGAAGTGCTTTATCGGATTGCTGCAGATGTGCCCGACCAGCTCAGTGGCGATAGCCTGCGGATTAAGCAGGTACTGCTGAATATTATCGGCAATGCTATAAAGTTTACTGAGCAAGGTGAAGTTGTTGTTACTATTGGCGTGACTCTTACCGTCTCTGACAATATTGTGTTGAATGTCCAGGTTCGGGATACCGGCATTGGTATGACCGAACAGCAGCAAGCTGTCATTTTCAGTGGTTTTCATCAGGCCGAATCCTCTATCAGTCGCCGGTTTGGTGGCACCGGGCTTGGTCTGGCGATCAGTAAACGGTTAGTAAATCTGATGGGCGGCACCATACAGGTTCAGAGTAGTTTCGGCGCCGGTAGCAAGTTTTCATTTAGTATGCCGTTAAAGCAAATAAGTGAGCAGCTGATCACCCCAACGAAGAATAATGCGGTAAGTGATTTTCATGTGTTGATCGTTGATGACAATGCCAGTGCCAGGGAGATCCTGCAGGAAATGTGTACTATGTTGGGCTGGACTGCTGACTGTGCCCACAGTGGCGCTCAGGCTTTACCCATGTTGAACATGGCTCTGAGCGAAAATTCGCCCTATACCTTGTTGTTAGTCGACTATAAAATGCCGGCAATGGATGGGGTAACCTTCGCCGAGGTGGTTCGAAACACCCCTGATCTGCCTTTTGCGCCCATTATTGTTATGGTGACTGCCCACGGGCGCGAACTATTGACTAAACATCAGAATTTCAGCAGCGATCTGCTGGATGGTTTTTTAATTAAACCGGTTACTCCTGACGTCATGCTGCAAACTGTGCAAACCATAGCGCATGGCACGTTAGAAAAGACTGATATTAAAAACCCGCAATTGATAAAACAACCCTTACATGGTCTGCAAATTCTGTTGGTGGAAGATAATTTAACCAACCAACTTGTGGCGATTGAATTGTTGCAGGCTGAAGGTGCCACCATCACCCCGGCAGAAAGTGGCGAGCGGGCGCTGGAAATACTGGCAAATCCTGATGCAGTTTTTGATGTTATTCTGATGGACATTCAGATGCCGCAAATTGATGGCTATGAAACGACCCGCCGGATCCGGCGTAATACCACGTTAAAACAAGTTCCTATAATTGCTATGACTGCAAACGCGCTGCCGTCTGACAAAGCAGCATGTCTTGCAGCAGGGATGAATGATCATATTGCTAAGCCATTCTCATTACAGGAAGTTATTGATAAGGTTTGCCATTATTGCCAGCATAAAGCACTGGCAGTGCAACAATCAAACACCGGCAAACCGCTGGTAGATGCGCCGTTGCTGGCATATTGCACCAAAAATAATATTGGGATCACTAGTGCTTTGCAGCGGCTGGGCGGCAATTTGGCACTATATTTCAAACTAGCCCGGCAACTGCAACAAGATATTGAGTCTGCGATGGATTCGCTAACGGCAGCCGAACCCGATCTGAATTTGCATTTACTCTGTCATAGCCTGAAAAGCGCGGCCGCAACGGTCGGATTTAATAACATGGCTGATATTGCGGCTCAGTTTGAGCAACAATCCGCTAAGGCTGCCGCAACGGGCAAACTGTCAAACCAACTATTAATTGAAACCTGTCAGCTTAGCCTGCAGCAACTGGCTGCACTGTTGCAATTTGAAGTTATCAACGGGCCATCAGCTGTTACACCACCAATCATCAATAGTGAGCAGCTGCTGGAAAACATGCAGACCCTGCTGCGCCATCTTAATAACGCCAATATGGCTGCAACTATTTTATTCAAAAAGATCCAATACGAATTAGTTAAACTTGATCCAAAGCTGGCAGCGGCCTTAGCCGAACGTATATCGATACTGGCTTTTAAGGACGCAGCAGCAATACTTCAGCAACTGCTTAATAAAAAATCAGAGTGATGAATGCCTGAAACAAAAATAGAGCGGTATTTAGCCGGCATTGGCAAAGCGACAACTTAAGTTGTCGATGATCAGTCTGCCCCAGGTTGCGCCAGGCGCTAAAAACTACCAGCTGGTCGCGGCATATTTGAACCTTAACGGCAAAACAGGTAGCTTAGCCGTTAAGGTTTTTACAATGAGACGATGCCCGTGAAACATACCCCATTAGCGATTAAACTTATTGCCGGCGCGCTGCTCAGCAGCGCCCTGCTTTATACCGTGCCGGCTGTGGCCAGCACCACTACCAGCCAATATTTTGAAGCTGAAGATATTTTTGCGCTGGAGTACGCCAGCGAGGTGCAAATATCGCCGGACGGCAGCCAGATTGTCTATGTGCGGGCCAGCAACGATATTATGACCGACAGCACCCGTAACAGTTTGTGGTTGCTGGATGTCAAAACCGGCAAACAGCTACCAATGTTTGCTGACAATTTTAACTACAGCCAGCCGCGCTGGTCCCCCGATGGTAAAAAACTGGCCTTTATCAGCAATGTCAGCGGCAGCCGCCAAATTCATCTGCACTATCTGGCCGAGAACAAAACCGCTCAGTTATCACGTTTACCGCAAAGCCCGGCCAACCTCAGCTGGTCACCGGATGGCACTCAGCTGGCGTTTACCATGAATGTGGCAGCCAGTGAAGCCGATGTGAAAAAGCGGGTAAAAAAGGTCAAAAAGCCGGAAGGCGCTAAGTGGTCAGAGTCAGCAGTCGTGCTTGACAGGGCACGTTACCAGGCCGATGGTCAGGGATTTTTAAAACCACAGTTCCGCCAGATTTTTGTGCTGCCGGCAACGGGCGGCAGTGCCCGCCAGCTGACCTCAGGCGATTTTCATCATGGCAGCGATTTAACCTTCAGCCCGGATAGTAAAGCCCTGTTGTTCTCGGCCAATTTAGACCCGGAGTGGGAATACCAGCCACGGGACAGTAACCTGTACCGGCTCGATTTAGCCAGCAATAAGCTGAGCGCGCTGACCACGATGGCCGGTGACGAATCTGCCCCGGTATTCTCGCCTGACGGTAAGCAACTGGCCTTTTTATGGAACAGCAATGCCTTAGTTCCCTATAGCAACAGCAAATTAAAAGTACTGAACCTGAGCAGCAACAATATCAATGATATCGCTGCCGACTTTGATCGCAGTATTGCCGCAGCGAACTGGCTCAGTAACCAGAGCTTTGTGGTGCAATATGATGATCGGGGCCAGCGCAAACTGGCCACGTTAAGCTACAAAGGCAAACTGACCGAGTTGACCGCCAGTTTAGGTGGGGTATCGCAACCACAGCCGTATTTAAGCGGCAGCTACTCGGTGTCTGACAACGGTATTATTGCCTACACCCACGGTACCAGCCAGCGGCCAAGCGATGTTGCCGTGCTGCAAAAAGGGAAAAGCACGGTATTAACTGCGCTGAACGAAGACTTGCTCGGCCATAAAAAGCTGGCACAGGTGCATGAGATTACTTATAAATCATCGTTTGATGGCGAGCAGATTCAGGGCTGGTATATGACGCCGCCGGATTTTGAGCCATCGAAAAAATACCCGCTGTTACTGGAAATTCATGGCGGCCCGCACCTGGCGTATGGCGCGCAGTGGAGTGCAGAAATGCAGCGCTATGCCAAAGAAGGTTATGTGGTGTTTTATGATAACCACCGTGGCAGTTCGTCTTATGGCGAGCGCTTTGCGTTATTGCTGCAGAATAAATACAGCTCGCCGGAAGATTATGCCGACCACGACAGCGGGGTAAATGCCATGCTGGAACTGGGCTTTATTGACGAAAACAACCTGTTTATCGGCGGCGGCTCGGCCGGCGGTATTGCCGCGGCTTATGCTATTGGTTTAACTAACCGCTTTAAAGCAGCTGCCGTGGTTAAGCCGGTGATTAACTGGCTGAGTAAAGTACTGACCGGCGACAGCTACCTGTATCAGACCTTTCATCAGTTCCCCGGCGTACCCTGGGAGCATGTTGAGCACTACTGGCAGCGTTCGCCGCTGAGTCTGGTAGGTAATGTGCAAACGCCAACCATTATTATCACCGGTGAGCAGGACCGCCGCACGCCGATATCTGAGTCAGAGCAATTTTATCAGGCGCTGCAGATCCGCCGGGTAGATACTGCGCTGGTTAGGATCCCCGGCTCGCCGCATGGCATTTCCAATACGCCAAGCCGGATGATTGAGAAAGTGGAATATATGCTGGCCTGGTATGAGAAATACCGCACGCCAAGTAAATAAGAAGCTAAAGCGAGCAAGTGTTGATGAACGTAAAACAGGATTACCCACGCCGACACGCCGTAAACCCATCCATGGGGGCTCGTTTATAAACTTCATCCATGAAGTTTACCCTACGGGCCAGCAAGGCTGTTTAAATGCGTTCCTTACGCATTTATCCGCCCGTACAGGGCTTCAACGGTCGGCTTAGGGTAAACCTGTTCTACTCATCGGACTAAGATTTAGCCTGCTGGTAAAAAGCGGTCCAGTATTGCCAGCGTATCGCGAACAGTGCCGATACGCTGCTCAATGGTGGCATCCAGCGGCCGGATACCGATTTTCGCGCCCAGTACTAATAAAGCTTCGGGTGTATCGCAGGCGGCCAGACAGTCGTGCATCGCCTGCTCGGTCATCCAGCTGCCCGGCTCGCCATGTTTAACCCGCTCACTTTGCTGTGGTGGCTGGTGGCTGTCACGCCAGGCACCATAGGCGCTGTCTTTGTCGGACACGCCGGAAAACATCACGCCAGTTAATACCCCGGCCGCTTGTGCTGAGTGAATATGCTGCACTGCGCCCTCTGCGTTACGGGTTTCAAACACCGAACGGCCCCAGTTAATGACCATGCCCAGTTGCAGATCTGCGGCTAAGCTGGCATTCACTGTTCCCAACACGTCCAGCTCGTCAGTCAGCGCTAAAAAGCCTTTTGATGGGGCGTGGCTGTCGACATAAGCATCACAGTGCTCAATAACAATCTTTGCGCCCTGCCAGTCCCACTGCAGCATCGTTTGCAGCGAGGCCAAAAGTGCCGCTTTGGACGATGGCGCCTTATGCCGGGCCGGTGCGGTCTGGATCATAATAGCGCGAACCGCCTGCCGGCTCAGATGACTATTCAGTTTACCGATGGCAGCACAGGCTTGTTGCATAAAGCTCAGCGCTGCTGCCCGCCCGGCTTCATCTTCGGAGGCAATGCCAAACTTAGGGTTCTGGCCCAGTGCATTCATAATGCCGGGAATACAGGTAAACACATAATCCCACTGGCTATCGATATTGGCTAAAAACCAGTTATCGTCATGTTGATGCAAGCTGCCTAAAAACGGATGCTCCAACCCTTTTATATTCGGTAAGGCTTTTAATTCGTTGTAAAAAGCGCTTTCAAGCTGCGGGTTCCAGCCGCTGTGGTTCGGTGATGCGGCATACGCGCCAAGGTAATACTTCATAGTTTGGTTCATCCGTTTGGCAGGATTAGTCGTCAAGGTTGGCTATTCATCAGGGCTGTTCAGGGTAAATACCAGATGCTTACGCATATCTTTTAGCACGATACCCTTTTTCAGCAGTAAACCACTAAGTCGCTTTTGCCAGGTTAACAACTGCGGCTGCGTGGCCGCAAGCCCGGCTTCGTCTGCAAACTGCAGCCGCACCAGCAATGAGCCGGGAAAGGCTTCATATTCCAGACTAAACCAGCACTGCACCACAGCCGGCAGTTCTGCCTGCGCCTGTTGCTCTAATGCTGTCACCGCGCTAAGCACGGCCGCCTGTTGTTTAAGTTGCACTTTGGAGAGTTTTTTCATTACTAATCAGTCTGTTAATAGAATACACATCTGTTGCACCAGTAGCAGAGTTTAGCCGGGATCGGCCTGAACGACAATCAGCAGCCTGCTTGCCATGCTCACTCAGGCAACCTGCGGGTCGACAGGAATAGTTATTGCATAAATTTCAGAAAGCTTAAGATAAGCATGGAGTCCTCTTATGCGTGCACTAAAAATTACTGGCTGGATTATCCTTGGCCTGGCAGTGGCAATCGCTGTCGCCCTTGCGGTATTACTGGTCGCGCCCAAATCTTACCTGGGTTTACTGCAAGCACAGCTAAACGCTGCTACAGGTTATCAGTTGAACGTCGATACGCTACAGGCAGACCTGTTTCCGCCGCGGCTGGCGGCCACTGATCTGCGGCTGCGCAATCCTGACATTGCTGAAAACCAGCAGCTGCTGGCGGTAGCACAACTGGAACTAAAGATTGATGCGGGCAAGTACTTTACTGCGGCACCAACCTGGTGGCAGGCCTCGGCTTCGGGCATTAAGCTGCAGGTGGCGGATCTTGACGATGGTTCAACAAACTGGAGCCGGCCGCAGGCGCAAAACCCGGCCAGCGCCAACGGCCCAGAGGGCAAAAGCGCAGCGCGCACGGCCGAAAATAGCGGGCCTTCACCGCTATTTCGCTTCTCGCAGCTTGATATCGCTGAGCTGGATTTCAGTCGTATCACCGATGATGAAGAAATAACCTTAACGGTTTCAAAGCTGCAACTGATTAAACAGCCGGAAGAGCATTTACAGGTAAAACTGGCAGCAAATTATCGCGACCAGCCGCTTAGTGCATCAGGTACCCTGGCGCTACCCCGTTCGGGCAAGGCCCGGGATGTCGACTTTACAGCGTCAGTTTTTGGCAGTGATATCACGCTAGACGGCACTATCGGCAGTGATGGCATTACCCCGGGCAAAGCCAGCTTCAGCGTGCAAAGCGCTGATCTGACAACCTTAGGCAAGCTGCTTAATCAGGATCTGAGGCCGTTTTCGCCGATAAAGCTGACAGGCAACCTGCAGGCACCTGAACCTACAAAGTGGCGCCTTGAGACGACAGGCTCTGTTGCCGGCCATAATATTAGTCTGGATGGTAAGGCCAGCAGCACCGGGGCAAGCTATACGCTGCAGCAACTGTCTGTGCAATTTGGCGCCAGCTCAGTAGCCGCCTCTGGCACCTTTAACAGCGAAAACCGCAGCATTGAAGCAGAGCTCAGCTCAGAAAAGCTGGCGCTCGACCCGCTATTAGCGTTATTTGCCAGTAACAGCAATAAACAACCCGCCAACAGCAATAGCGGCTGGGATCCTGCGCAGTTGATGCATTGGGCTGAGCAGTGGACAGTCGCCGCTGCGGTCAGGCTGGATGAGGTGCTTTATCAGCAGTATCAGGCACGGGATATGCTGCTTGATATCAATAGTGAAGCAGAAGCCATGCTGATGACTGCTGAAATCGGCAGTCTGGCTGCCACCGCTATGCAAGCATCAGCTAACAGTCTACCCGATGACAGTCAACCAGATAACAGTCAGCCAGACAGCACTTCGCCAGACAGCACTTCGCCAGACAGCTCTCAGCCAGAGAAAAATGCCGCTGACACCTCAACCCGCTGGCAGTTTGTAAGTCCGTTATCGGCCAGGATAAAACTTGGCTTTAAGCCACAGCCATCCGGTGGCTGGCCTTTGAGCGTCACCTTTAATACGACTGATATCAGCGGCGAGGTTACGACAGCTATAACACCAAATGATGTCACACTTACCCGGGGTAAACTGTCTGCTGAGATAGCAAGCTTTGCCGCAGTAAACGGTTTAAGCACCGCCAGATGGGATACCTTTCTGCCGCTGGCAATTAATGTGGATTTAAGCCGTGAGCAGTCCGTTCTGCAGTTTGATCCCTTTACGCTTGCCATTAAAGATAACGTTATAGAGGGCAATGCCACTGTTGATCGCAGCCAGACTCCGCTTGCTGTCAGCGGCAGTTTCCGCTCGTCAGAGCTGGATTTAAATAATTTTGCGACCACTTCGGCCCAGATGCTGGAAGGCAGCGGTGAGAACGTTGACAAGGACAGCGGTGACATTATCAAGGATGAACCGCTCAGCTGGAGCTGGCTTAACGCAGCCAGGGCAGATATCGGTCTGACCCTGGACGTGCTGCGCTTTAATCAGACCGTGTTCAGGGAGGTTACAACCCAGCTGACGCTAAGCGATGGCACGCTAACCATCGAGCCGTTTGATGCCAATTTATCCCAGGGTAAAGTACGGGGTCATGCCTCAGTGACGAAGACTGAAGCAGGTGGCAGTGTTGACGGCCGCTTACTGGTAGCACAGCTGACACCGGCTGATTTGGGCCAGCAAGACACCGGTTTAATTGATGGCGGTGCCACTGATTTACTGCTGGAACTGCGGGCTGAGGGTAATACTCCGCAGCAATTAGCAGCCAGTCTGAATGGCGAAATGGCGCTGGAGATCCAGGGTGCCACTATCCGCAATAACTTATTTGAAGTGATTGGCTCAGATCTTCTGCTGCGGACCATTAACTTAATCAATCCGTTTGCCAACCGCGACCCGACTACCGAGCTCGAATGCGCGGCAATGTATTTCAAAGCGGAGAAAGGTGTGTTAACCAGCCCCGATCAGTTGGTGATTGAAACCAGCAAAATAAAAATCCGCGGTGGCGGTACCATCAATCTGCGTGATGAGAGCCTGCGGATTGATTTTGTACCGACCCCACGGGACGGCCTGGGGATCAGTCTAAGTAATCTGGCGTCCGTTGTCCGGATTGGCGGTACCCTCGGCCAGCCGCAGCCGGTGGCTGATCCCTCTGGTCTGTTAAAAGCGGGCGGCACTATTGGCGCCGCTATTGCCACCGGCGGTTTATCGTTGCTGGGCCAGGGCTTATTTGACCGGATCCGTAGCGCAGGTACTGCCTGCGGCAAAATATTTGATACCGTGCCAGAGGCGATGAACGAGCAACAAAATTGACAGTAATAAACAGTTGGTTGCAGAGAAAAGCCGGCCAGATTTGTCTGTAATATCTACCCGGTTTTGTAAAATTAACAAAATTGCCAACGAACGTGTCAACGGCCTGGCGGCATGCCAATAACCTTACTGTAAAGCAAACCGCGGAGGAGTAATGCGTCAGCGAACTAATATCGACTTAGCAGCATATGGCCAACAGCAAGCTGCCGCCACTGATGAAATTGATATTTACAGCCACTATGCAGATACGTTTTTATGGTTACGGCAATATGACAGAGTGTTATGGCACGACCCACCTGCGCAACCTGGCGGTGAGCTGCCTTCACTACCAGCAGCCCGCAAGGCATTAGCGACACTAAAAGCCAGCTTAATCGCCAAAGGCGAAGCCGATGAAGATTTTGCCAACGAACGTGGCAACGGCCTGGCAGTCATATTTGCAGCGCTGCAACAACAGGTTTTTGGCGAGCCGGCCTATCCCACTGTCGAAAGTAAAGCTGCTCACCTGCTGTACTTTATCATCAAAGATTATCCTTTTACCGACGGTAATAAACGAAGTGCGGCGTTTTTGTTTGTTGATTTTCTAAAGCGTAACCAGCGGTTACTGAACCGTCAGGGGCAACCATGCATTACCGATACCGGCCTTGCTGCACTAACCCTGCTAATCGCTGAGTCAAAGGCGTGTCAGAAACACACCATAATCCAGCTGATTATGCATATGCTGGCGGTCAAGCACACCGATTAAATGTCGTCTGAAGCTATCAGACCGATATTTCCGTAATTGTCACAACTATTAAAACTGTAAGTAGCCATAAATCATTGTAAACAAGCGACAACAGATATAATGTCATCAACATCAAATTTACAAAGACGCACGAGTCCGTGTTTAAACACGGATCTTTACTCCCAAGAAGCGTTGAACTAAGCCGCTGCGCGGAGCCTTAGCAACCACCTATTATTGAACCACACTTACTCCGGGAATGTTCCCAACAGAACCGGAGAATCATCATGACCCCGTTACGCCAGGCAATGATCGACGAATGTCGGTTGCG
>NZ_JAWWAP010000003.1:0-388724 GCF_033721375.1 Arsukibacterium sp.
GCATCTACATCCGCCGCGGTAGGCGTGAAAGTATAAGCGCTATCTTGCGCCACGGTCAGCACAGGCGAACCACTGATGGTCGGCGCATCGTTAGTGTTGGTCACACTCAAGTTAAATGCCGGCAGTGCTGCATTTAAACTGCCATCTGACACGCTGATCACGATTGCAGAGGTGACACCCACATGCTCATTGCCCGGCGTGCCGGTTAACGCACCGGTTGCGGTATTAAAGCTGGCCCAACTCGGTTTATTGACAATGCTGAAGGTCAGTGTCGTGTCCGCATCCACATCGGCTGCGGTCGGCGTGAAAGTATAAGCGCTATCTTGCGCCACGGTCAGCACAGGCGAGCCACTGATGGTCGGCGCATCGTTGGTGTTAGTCACACTTAAGTTAAACGCCGGCAGCGCTGCGCTTAAATTGCCATCTGACACATTAATCACAATACCATTCGTTACACCAACATCGCTGTTACCCGGCGTACCGGTTAACACACCGGTTGCGGTATTAAAGCTGGCCCACACAGGTTTGTTAACGATGCTGAACGTCAGCGTCGTGCCGGCATCCACATCGGCTGCGGCAGGTTCAAAGTTGTAAGCCGCATCTTGCGCCACAGTCACGGCAGGTGAACCACTGATCGTTGGTGCATCGTTGGTGTTGGTCACACTTAAGTTAAACGCCGGCAGCGCCGCGCTTAAACTGCCATCGGATACGCTAATCACAATACCTGAAGTCACACCAACTTCACTGTTGCCCGGCGTGCCGGTTAACGCACCGGTTGCGGTATTAAAGCTGGCCCAGCTTGGCTTGTTGGCGATGCTGAACGTCAACGTAGTATCAGCATCTACATCCGCCGCGGTAGGCGTGAAAGTATAAGCGCTATCTTGCGCCACGGTCAGCACAGGCGAGCCACTGATGGTCGGGGCGTCGTTAACATTCACAACACTGATAATAAAAGGTGAAGACCAAACTTGTTCGATACCATCACTGACGCGAATAAAAATTTCAAAAGGGTAAACGCCGACATCACTTTGTTGCGGCGTACCAAATATACGACCGCTTGACGTATCGACGGTTAACCAGCCTGGTAAATTTACTGCATCAAATCCCAGCGTAGTACCTGGATCAATATCTGACGCAACAGGGGTGTAATCATAAAACACGCCTTGGTTGACGGTAAGCGGGGGCGTTGCCGTAATAGTCGGTGCATCGTTAACATTGACTACTGTTAAATTAAATGCCGCCAGACTCGCCCCTAAACTACCGTCGGATACGCTGATAACGATCGATGATGTTACACCGACGTCGCTGTTAGCAGGGGTACCGCTAAGTGTACCGCTGCTGCTATCAAATGCTGCCCACGTCGGTTTATTAATAATGCTAAAGGTTAAGGTGTCACCCGGTGAGTCTGCCGCGGTTGGCGTGAAGCTGTAAGCACTGCCTTGATTAACATTTTCAACAGGTATTCCACCTATAGTGGGGACTCCATTTGGGGTAACCGCAGCTGACGTAGCAGAAGCTACACCTGTACCGACAGAATTGGTCGCAGTTACCGTAAAGGTATAGGCCGTGCCATTAGTTAAGCCTGTGACGGTTAAAGGTGATGCCGCACCAGACGCAGTAGCCCCACCGGGAAAGGCTGTCGCCGTATAGCCGGTAACGGCTGAACCACCATTGTCAGCCGGCGCTGTGAACGTTACGCTGGCCTGGGCATCACCCGCGGTAGCTGTACCAATGGTAGGTGCATCTGGTGGCGTAGGGACTGCAACCGTATGGGAAGAACCGCTGCTATAAGCAGCAGGCCCAACATTACCTGCAATATCAGAAATATTGCTGGCGCCATTGAGATTAAGCTTGATGGAACCATTACCCGTAATACCGCTTACCGTAACAAGCACGCTGGTGCCAGAACTTGCTGATACGCTGGCAATAGTTCCTGTTGTGCCAGACGTTGCCAAGGCAAAATCATCGGTGGAAATATTGACGACCGTTTCATTGAAGTTTACGGCAAAGCTGACACTGGTATCTGATGCCGCAGGTGAACCAGTTGGTGCAATACTCGTTACAGCGGCAGAACTGGTATCAATAGTGATACTTAAACCTGACGAGGCGACACTGGTATTAGCCGATGCATCTGTCGCGGTTGCAGTAATAAAGTGAGCACCGGCGCTCATTCCAGCTGCGGTAAATGACCAATTGCCAGAGCCATCGGCTGTGGTGGTGCCTAGCGTACCTGACACTGAAGAAATAACTGTTACCGTTGAGCTTGCTTCTGCCGTGCCGGTAAAGGTTGGCGTCGCGTCAGAGGTGATGTTATCCGTATTAGAAACGCCAGTATCTGAGACAGCACTGAGATCAGGGACTGAAGGTGTGCCAGGCGCCAAGGCATCTACCAATACAGAAGAGGATGAACCAACAGAATTCAGCGTGGTGTTCACATTGTTGCCAGCTGCGTCACGCAAAGTGCCACCATTTGCTGCTAAGGTGCCAATAGCAATACCATTAGTGTCGTTATCTCCGGCTTGCACGGTGTAGCGAAACAATATTGCCGACGAGCCGCTACCGCTAACATAAACTGCCTGGCGGGTTATCGAACCGATGGTAATGGCTATTTGCGGTGTACCGCCGCCAGTATTTACCGTGACGTTTTCAGAGGTATTTACGGTAAAGTCTAAATTTTGGCCTGCTGTATAGGTCGCGTTGGCTGGCACGGTAACGGAAGCAACAGTAGGTGCGATGTTATCTGCGACAGTTATACTAAATGCTTCAGCATATGAAGCACTGCCGCTGTCAGCAGTGCGTATCCGCACACTATAGGTGCCTGCTGCCATTGAGGATGCGTTGTTTGCCCTAAGGTTTGAGCCACTAATATTAAAGCTTGAATTATTTGTTGAACCTGTGCCAGACACTAAACTGTAAGTAAAAGGTCCACCTTCAGCATCCGTCGACGACAAATTACCAACAATTGCATTACTGCCAGCGCTTTGATTTACTGTGCTACTGCTTAACGTTATATCGGTGGGTGCTGTGTTTGGTACTGCGGTAGTAAATGAACTAATGCCGGATGACCCAAGACAGTTTTTCAATGTAACTACAAATTTGTCGATCGATATTCCAGAAATGCCTGAGACATTTATGTCTGTTTGATATCCAACTGGTGAATTTGTCAACGATGAACCGACAAGTACATTATTATTGTAAACCCGTAGTTCGTTTATCGGACAGCTACCTCCGCCAATTCTTAATTGGCTAAGTTTAAAATCACTCGAATTGCCGGTTACAGTTATATTATGCGTAGCTGGCATTGGATTTGAATAACCAACTTGCCCAAATTGTCCACAGAAAAAATTAGATGGTGATGTGGAAATAGTGTAGTTGCCATCACTGGAGTTTAGTGATGAAACTGGTCCTGCATACGTACAAAAGTTTTGAGGTGTGTAAGAGCCAAGGGTCGAAGAAAAGTCAAGTAAGGCTCTACTATTAAATGGGATGTCAGTTTCAATGTGTCCTTTAACGATCTCCAATTCCCAATCTGCGTTATTATTTACATTTCCCGTAATATCGTTTGATGCAGCAATGTCTATATGGCTATTGTTTTGAATAAGAGAAAGAAATTCTTCACCTTTTTCTCCAGATGCAAGGTTGCAACCGTACAATAATAAATCTGCATCAACCTCCATAGCACCATTTAAATTTGTATAAATGGCTATATCTTGTTTTAGGCGATCAGCGTTCAGTCGGCTATTGCCCAAGATGATTTCGCCGTCTTCAGCATGAGACACTAAGTGTATTGCGCGTAAGTTTTTATAACCGGCTAAAATAGCCCGTAATTGCTCAATACCATCTGCATGGCTTTCAATATAATGTACTTGAATGCCAGGCCGAATAAGGTGGGAAAACGCGACCTGATCAGGTACGGCTTGATCAATAATCACCAATTCGGAAATCAAGGTGCCCTGATTTAATTCAATATCATCCGTAACTTGCTGCGGCATGATAGATGATGTTCGGTCAGCTTTACCTAGACTGGAAGTAATAGCCGTACTTTTGCTATTTCTGTTACCAACATATCCATAACTGCCTGTAGTAGAGAGGCTGCTTTGACCAAAAGCGCTAAGTGGCAACACTGCTAAGAACATTCCGCTTAAAAGTGATTTTTTCATATTTACTGCCTTAACTAGTGTGTCGCATTCGCCAGGTGTTTCGAGGTTCTAGGGATCTCGATTCAGTCCGATAGCGTCATGCAAGAATGCTTTACGGTTATTTTTCTTCTGTCTTAGTGTTTGCGATCTTAGTGGTTTTTTTGCCGGCAATAATGTTGGCGGCTGTGCCAGACTGATCCTGCCAGAAATCCATATCCTGATATTTCACAAATAAATCGGGCGGCAAAATGCTGCGGCGTTGTTTGAAATCAACTTTTTTTCTCACCGTATGCAGCCCTTTAATGCCTAACTTTTGATCAAATTCGCTTTCTTCGTAATCTACCTGTTCAAAGTTATGTTTAAACGGTGTTTCGCCAAGAAATTGATATATAAGTTCCAGCGTACGCGCCGGGTGTTGGCATAGCAGATCATAATCCACCAATAGCAACCGGTCGGAATATTCACCATAATAGGCTTCTTTTAATGCGGTCCAGGCAGCACCTACCGCACCACCGGTATTAATTAATGACTCACAACGGCTATAAACCGTTTGTCGGTTAGCGGCGTTAAACATCCGGCTGTAATCAAACGGGTTTTTACGGTAAATAACTTCAAAACTGTCCATAATCCATGCCGGATTACGTACGCAGCAAATCACTTTAAAATCGTCAACCAGCTCTACAAGCTGATGCAACCTGGCTGTCCAATTGCGATTAGTGTCAAAAATAACCGGTTGCGGTTTATCGGCATAATAGGCATCGAATAAGGCGCGACAAATGCGCTTACGTTTTGCTTCATCAAAAAAGGAGTACGATTCGCTGGCAGCACCCATCTGCTCGAGTGCACCATTAACTAAACCTGCTACCGGACTGCTCATTGCAGCATGAAAACGTGGGTTTTGGCGAAGAATACCGGCAAGAAGGGTTGAACCTGAACGGGGTAAACCAGAAATAAAGTGGAATTCCGACTGCATAACTGGCTCATCCAGAAAAGTAAGCGCACATTTCAACCGAAATTGTTAACAAAAGCAAGATTTATTCAGTCTGTATTCAGCAATAAAAAACAGTTAAACGAGGCTTATCGTCAATTAGATTGCACTTTTCAAAGGCAACTTCCCGTTAGTATGAGTTTACATTCTGAAAAACATAGCTTTATTTTTTGATATGTAGCGTGAGGCGGGAAAATCAACTAGCCACATCCATGTGACCAGTTTTTATGCTACTAGCTACGCGGCGAGCGCCGGCCGTCACGATGCTCAGTTTTTGGTTTTTTCGGCCGGTAAGGCTTGCTGTTTGGGTTGCTGTCAGGTAACTGCTGCACCGGTTCAAAGCCGCTAATCACCTGGCGTGGAATTTGTTGTTTGGTTAAGCGCTCTATGCCGGCCAGCTCTTTACTCTCATCCGCACAGACCAGCGATATCGCCTGGCCAGACTTACCGGCGCGGCCGGTGCGGCCAATCCGGTGCACATAATCTTCGGCCACATGCGGTAAATCGAAGTTGACTACCTGTGGCAGCATATCGATATCCAGACCACGGGCAGCAATATCAGTCGCAACCAGCACCCGGATCGTGCCGGCTTTAAACTCGGCCAGCGCTTTGGTGCGGGCGTTCTGGCTTTTATTACCATGAATCGCTAGCGCGCTGATGCCAGCTTTTTCCAGCTGTAAACTCAGTTTATTGGCACCATGTTTGGTACGGGTAAATACCAGCACCTGGCGCCAGTTATGCTGTTTAGCCAGCGCAATTAATGCCGCCGCTTTCTGGTTTTTATCAACCGGGTAGATCCACTGCTCAATTTTTTCAACGGTGCTGTTTGGCGGTGTTACCGTCACTTCTACCGGGTTGTGCAGCAGGCCTTTGGCCAGGGTGCGAATTTCATTGGAGAAGGTGGCCGAGAACAACAGGTTTTGCCGCTTGGCCGGCAGCAGGGCCAGAATTTTTTTAATGTCGCGGATAAAGCCCATATCCAGCATCCGATCGGCTTCATCCAGCACCAGTACTTCCAGCTGGGTAAAGCGCATGGCATTTTGCTGGTATAAATCCAGTAAGCGGCCCGGGGTGGCGATCAGAATATCGACGCCTTTGCGCAGTGCCATCAGTTGCGGGTTTATGCTAACGCCGCCAAATACCACAGCTGAGCGCAGCGGCAGGTACTTACCATATACTTTAACGCTTTCGGCAATTTGTGCTGCCAGTTCGCGGGTTGGGGTTAAAATAAGCGCCCGAACCTGATTAGCCTGTACTTTGCGGCCCTGGTTACTGCCTTCGCTCAGCATTTGCAGTAACGGCAGGGTAAAGCCCGCGGTTTTGCCGGTGCCGGTCTGGGCGGCAGCCATAAGATCTTTACCGGACAGTACGGCCGGAATGGCCTGAGCCTGGATCGGCGATGGCGTGGTGTAACCCTTGTCACTAATAGCTTTTAAAATGTCATTCGATAAATTTAAATCGGTAAATTGCATGCGTTATCCCGCAATAAAGGCTGCGAGAAAAATCTGCCGCAGCTGCAGTGGCCCTCATTTTGAAGGGCGTGCAGCTTACAGTATTTGCTGTCGATTAGCCAATGATGCTGCGTTTCGGGTATTAATCAGAACAGGGTATAAATAAAGCCCGCTAATGCCGATTGCTGGCTAACCACTACCAGGGCGCCGAGTAGCGCTAACACCAGAATAATTGGCAGCAACCAGATTTTTTTGCGAACCCGTAAAAAAGCCCATAAATCAGTTAAAAATTCCTGCATTAAAACGGATCCTCTAAATCTTTGGCAGTGGGTATTTTATCGGGCGCCAGCCAGTAGCTGTCGTCCTTTGGTTTAACGTTGTACTGCAATTTGCCACAAAGACGCAGCACCAGGCCCAGCGGCATTAGCAGCAGGTAGAATACCAGGCCGAGCAGCAGCCGCGTGTTAATCCAGGCCATTACCCGGGCAAAGGCCATCCAGACCCGGTACGGATAATATAAGCCGGTTGGCCACAGACCAGCCAGCGCTAAAAATACCGCCGACAGCAGTAGCGGCCACAGCGGTATCTGGCCAGCAGCCAACCAACCAAATAACCAGGGTAACAGCAGGGAAAATAACAGCGGCACAGCGACGGCCATTTGCCAGCCAAAGGTGCGCAGCCCGGCGCGATCGGTTTTGACTAATAACTGCATCTTACTTCCTTTAAATACATGCCGGCATGCAACGATGCTAATCGGCAATAAAACTACGCAGCCTTGCCGCTGCCAGCTGCGCCGGCTGCTGCTCAGCTTTACTGATTAAACAGTTACCCAACACCAGATAGTCCATATCGGTAGCCAGAAACCCCTGCAGGGCGTCAGCCGGACTACAAACCGGTGGCTCACCGCGGACATTAAACGAGGTGTTAATTAGCATCGGTGTAGCTGTCAGCTCGTTAAAGGTTTGCAGCAAATGGTAAAACCCCGGGTTGGTCTTTTTACTGACTGTTTGCACCCGGGCGCTGTAATCAATGTGAGTAATGGCCGGCAGGCTGGAGCGTGGCTGCGCCAGCTGCGCTAAGCCGCGCGTTTCCGGCGGCAGGCTGATACATAACTCAGGGTTCACTTTTGCTACCAGCAGCATATAAGGGCTGGCTGTGCTGAGGTCAAAATACTCACTGGCATGCTCTGCCATTACTGCCGGGGCAAAGGGCCGGAACGACTCGCGCTGTTTAATTTTTAAATTCAGAATGCTTTGCATGCTGGTACTTCTGGCATCGCCCAGAATAGAGCGATTACCCAGCGCCCTTGGGCCAAACTCCATCCGCCCCTGAAACCAGCCCACCACCTGACCGGCCGCCAGCAAGCCGGCGGTGCTGTGATACAGCATATCATCGGTTAACTGCTGATAGGGTATTTGCTCACTGTCCAGCAAACGGCATATCTCATCATCGCTGTAAGCCGGCCCCAGGTAACTACCCTGCATCTGGTCATGCTGCTCGTCGGCCAGGCGTGGTTGCTGATAATACTGATGCCAGGCCAGCATTGCTGCGCCTAAGGCACCGCCGGCATCGCCTGCTGCAGGCTGGATCCAGATATCAGTAAAAGGCCCCTGTCGCAGCAAGCGGCCATTGGCAACACAATTTAGCGCTACGCCACCGGCCAGGCAGAGTTTAGATTCGCCGGTTAAACTATGGGCATGGCGGGCTATTTTTAGCACAATCTCTTCGGTAACCTGCTGCACTGAACAGGCTATATCCAGATACAGCTGGCCAGGGGCTTCGTCCGGGTTAAGCGGCGGCGCGCCAAATAGCTGTTCAAATTTGCGGTTGGTCATTCGGGAGCCAACCGGATAATCGAAATAGGCCATATTCAGGGAAAAACTGCCGTCTGCTTTAACGTCAATCAACTCGCGGTAAATGGTTTCAACAAAGCGTGGCTCGCCATAAGGTGCCAGCCCCATCAGTTTATACTCGCCGGAATTAACCTTAAAACCGCAATAATAAGTAAAGGCCGAATACAGCAAACCCAGTGAGTGCGGAAATTGCAGTTCAAACAATGGCGTTAAGTGATTATCTTTACCGTGCCAGATAGTAGAGGTGGCCCATTCGCCGACACCGTCCAGACAAATAACTGCCGCCTGCTGATAGGGGCTGGGATAGAACGCCGAAGCGGCATGGGCCTGATGATGCTGACTAAACAGCAATTTTGGCAATGTCGTTTTATTATCCAGTCCGGCCAGGGCGCGCAGCTCGCGGCGCAGCACCGTTTTTAAATACAGTTTCTCCTTCAGCCATACGGGCATAGCGGCCAGAAAAGAGCGAAAGCCCCGGGGTACGTGGGCCAGATAGGTTTCCAGCAGGCGTTCAAACTTTAACAGCGGCTTATCATAAAACACCACTGCACTTAAATCGCTCAGGGTAATACCGGCCTCGGCCAGACAATAACGGATAGCATCAGCCGGGAATGCCGGATCGTGTTTAATCCGGCTGAACCGTTCCTGCTGGGCCGCGGCGACAATAACGCCATCGGCCAGTAAGCAGGCGGCACTGTCATGGTAAAAACAGGAAATTCCCAGAATATATTGCATAAGCCGGCTGTCGCAGCACTACCTTTTATCAGACACTTCTCTAAAGTAACCTTAATTGACAATTGCCGGTAGTTCAAATGCGCCAAAACTTGCTGAGCGAATTAACATCGGGTACCGTCATTTTATTCTGTCTTGAATAACCCAGCCAATGACCGATAAACCCGCTGTAACAGCCGGCAAAATAATGCGCAGCCGTAAAGTGCTGTTTTATACTATTGCGCTGATGATTCCGCTGGCGCTGTTGTTGCTGGCAGAACTGCTGCTACGCCAGACCAGCCTGTATCAGCGTTATCCGTTAGTGGTGCCGGTGGCAACAATGCCAGGCTATGTCCAAGCCAACCCGGCCCTGATTAACCGCTACGTCGCTACCCCGCAACAGGCGCCGCAAGTCAGCCCCGATACCCAGTATTTTCTGGCAGAAAAAACCGCCGGCCAGCAACGTATTGTGTTTATTGGCGGCTCTTCAGCTGCCGGCTTTCCTTATGGTCGCTGGGGCGCGCCGGCGGCCATGTTGCAACAACGCTTAAAACGATTGTATCCCGAACAGAATATTGAAGTTATTAACCTGGCTATGGCGGCAATAAACTCCTATACCCTGCTGGATATCAGTGATGAAGTCATTGCGCTTACGCCTGATCTGGTGCTGGTATATGCCGGCCATAACGAATATTTAGGGATTATGGGGGTAGGCTCAGCCTTTGCCGGGCAATACAGCCACGGCACTAAACTGTTGTATTTAAAGCTGCGTAAGCTGGCGTTGTTTCAGGCGTTGCAGGGTTTATATGCCAGCTTCAGTAAACCGGCAAGCTTTCAGGCTGACCGTACCATGATGGCGCAAATTGCCCGTCATACTGAAATTCGTCAGGGCACAGCGCTGTTTGACGCAGGCATTGCTCAGTTTGATGCCAATATGGGCCTGTTGCTTAGCAAATATCAGGCGGCCGGCATTCCGGTGTTGTTAAGTACAATTGCCAGCAATGAGGCAGATCAGCCACCCTTTGTATCAGCCCAGCCGGCACTGGTTAACCCGGATAAAGCGCAGCTGCAACAGGCGCTGGCAACACAAGCCGATGTCGCCAGCTGGCACTTTCAACTGGCAGGGCTTTACCAGCAAGATGGCGAGGCCAATCAGGCCCTGGCCCATTATCAGCTCGCCCGCGAGCATGATTTACTGCGTTTTCGGGCTCCGCTGGCCATTAACACCACACTCGCCAGGCTAAGTAGCGATTTTAATCTGCCGTTGGTGGATGCTGAAGCCTTGCTGCGCCGGCAAAGCCTGGATGGCATTATTGGCAAGCAACTGATGCTGGAGCACCTGCACCCGAATCAGCTGGGTTACTTCTGGCTGGCTGAAGCATTTTTGCCGGCGGTGCAGCAGCAACTGGGGCTGAACCAGGCTGAAAGTGACGCTATAACGCCCGGCCAGGCACTGGCCGATATCCCGCTAACCGAGGTTGACCTGGCCCTGGCAGAGTTTAAAGTGCGCCAGCTGACAGCTGATTATCCGTTTGTGGCATCGCCCCAGCAGGTTAGCTTTGCGCTCAGCAATAACCCCTATACTGAGCTGGCCCGCGCGCGCAGTAACGGTTTAAGCTGGCTTGAGGCCAGTCAGCGGCTGGTGACTCTGTATCAGCAACAGGGCCGGATTAGCGATGCCGCCAAAGTCGCCGGATTACTGGCCGATGCATTGCCGACTGAAAGCCATCTGGCCTTTGTCGCCGGCCAGCTGTATTTCGATAGTCAACAGCTGGCGCTGGCCAGCCGTTATCAACGTCTGGCAGTGGCGCTAGCCCCTGACAATACTGACTATCGCTTAATGCTGGCCCGCAGTTATTATTATCAGCAGCAACTGCAGCAGGCACTGGAGCAGGTTGATAAAATTCTGGCGCGCCAGCCGGACCACCCGGTGGCCCTGCGCCAGCAACGGCAGCTGCAGCAACAACTGACAACCGGAGATTAGCGCGATGCGGATTTGGTTGTTCCGGGCTATTGCCCTGATATTACCCCTGCTGGTGTTACTGCTGGCAGAACTCGCAGTACGGGCAAGTGGCGCCGGGGGCGACTGGCCATTATTTAAAGTAAACCCGGCCAATCCGGCGTATCTGGTAACTGAAGCAGATATTGTTAAACGCTACTTTGCCAGCACCAGCAGCCTGCCAACAGTAAAAATGGAGCCGGCTTTTTTGCTGGCAGCAAAGCCCGCCAATGGCATCCGGCTGGTGGTACAGGGCGGCTCAACGGCGGCAGGTTACCCCTATGGCGCTGGCGCGTCACTGGCAGCGATGCTGGAACAACGGTTAAGCCGCACTTTTACCGGACAACGGGTAGAAGTGGTCAATACCGCGCTGGCCGCAGTAAATAGCTACACCCTGCTGGATCTGGCCGATGAAATTATTGCCGTTAAACCCGATGCGGTGCTGATTTATGCCGGCCATAACGAATACCTGGGCTTACTGGGCGTGGGCTCACATTATCTGGCCAGCCAGAGTCCGGCCATTACCCGGCTGCTAATCAGCCTTAGAAAACTGCATAGCTTTCAACTTATCGAACAGCTGTATCAGCAAATGAACCCGCTGCTTGACGAAACAGAGCACAACAGCCGCACTTTTATGGCCAAAGTCGCAAGAGATAAGGACATTGCCCTCGGTTCAGCTCAGTTTGAGGCTGGCCTAAAGCAGTTTGACAGCAATCTGAGCCGGCTGCTGGCGAAGTATCAGCGCGCCGGCATACCGGTGTATATCAGCACCCTGGTAAGTAATTTAGCCGATCAGCCACCTTTTAACAGCAAGCCGGTACCGGCGGCAACCCGGCAACAACTGGCGCAACTGGCGCAGACCAGCCCGGATACAGCCACTTATGCAGAGTTGTTACAGGCCCTGACCACTGCAGCGACAGCTGCCAACTCCGCAGAGCTTCATTATCAGTTAGGCCGGCATTACCAGCAGCGGGGCGAGGCAGAGCAGGCAAAGCAGCAATTTTTGCTGGCAAAAGAGCATGACTTACTGCGTTTTCGGGCCCCTGAAGCCATTAACCAGCAAATCAGGCAATTGGCCGGGCGTTACAACGCCACTCTGGTTGACAGCGAAGCCGCCTTTATTGCCAATTCGCCACAGGGTATAACCGGTAACAGCCTGCTGCTGGAGCATGTGCATCCGAATGTGCAGGGTTATTTTTTACTGGCCGATAGTTTTTATAAGGCGCTGGCCCGGAAGCAGACGCTGGGTAGCTGGCAAAAGCCGGTGGCTACGACTCTTGTTCCTGCAACTCTTGTACCTGCAACTCTTGTACCGGCAAACGTGGCCTGGCAGGAGCGACCCATTACCCCGGCAGAAGAGCATGCCGGGTATTTGCGCATACTGCAGCTTAAAGCTGATTACCCGTTCCGGCCTGAACCACAAACCGTGCAGCTGCCACCAGCGCAAACCTTGCAGCAGCAATGGGGCCAGGCTTATGTTGAAGGCAAACTGGACTGGCTAAGCCTGCAAAACCGCAATGCTCAGTATTATCACCAACAGGGCGATGGTGATATGTTGCTAAAAACCTTAAAAATAATTGCCGATGCGCTGCCACACGACGCCAATGCCAATATACAGGCAGCTCAAATATTACTAAAAGCCGGCCGCAGTGCCGAGGCGAAAGGTTATTTGCAACGGGCCAGACTTGCGCCAGAGGCTCCTGCGCAAGTGCTGCAACAAATGCAACAGCTGGCAGCAGCTCTGGCAATTTAGGTTGGCATTATAAGCTGGTGCTATTCAATAGGATCAGTGTCTGATACCACATTGCCAACCGCTGGCATAGCGACACATTCAAAGCCCCAACCGCGTTGTTTATCAACAAAGTCAGCGGCACGCTGCTCGCAATAGCCGGCTTCATTGCTGGCCTGCCATAACACACTGGTGGCGCCATCTTTGGTGTAATGTACTTCACAGGGCAATAACCCCCCTTGTGGGTACACCACTTTAATTATCCGCACTGCATCACCCAGCTGACAATGCATATTCTGGCCCTGCTGCACAATATCGTCAGCGGCAACCGAAAATACCGCGGCGCTCAGCGCCATACCTGCCCATAGCAACTTCATTCAGATCTTCCTCTTACAGTGAAATCTGCATTAGTATAGACCAGCTTTACAGGTCACTATTCCTTAAACTATTTATTGCTTATCACTTTCAGCCTTTTTCTTTACGACAAACTTAATAAAGCTGATAAAGGAATAGATTAAAACTGCAAAAAATATTATCGCGCTGAAATAATCAGGAATATAGTTAATAATTGCAGGAGCATTGAATTTAACGAGAGTTCCTAGCCCGAGAATTAAAATAACTATGCCAATATTCCGCATACTAACACCTCCAGTACTTGTAGCTGACAGTACTAATAACAGCACACGTCCTATCTGCCAAAATTCTTCGTCAGTTCAGAGAAATAGACTAAACCAATCAGCAAACCAGTCAGAATTAATGTGATTTTAAATATCATCATTTCAAAACCTGAAAACACATAAATTCCGGAGAATGGCGTAATAACTGAATCGAACAACCACAACCAAAGTAATGCCGGCCGTGCCCATTTTTTATAATTGTATAACCCTAAATATATTACCAAGGTAATAAAATAAGCGGCATATGAATATATAAAGTAGTAGTTAAGCGGGAATAGTGCCCCCTCTCCAACCCAGTTCAAAACCCTATCATGGCCGAAGTACGACCACTGCAATGATATAAAAGCAAAAATAAAATCAAGCGCAATTAAGGTGTAAATCAGCACTTTAAAGCGGTTCTCTGCAGCAATGTCCATTGAGCTCATTTGTACATTCTTCCTGGGTAGTGTTCACATTCACTATAAACAAAAAAGCTGCAGACGGGCTGCAGCTTTTTTAATTAAGTTACCAAATTATTGCTTGGTCACCGTCAGTTCCGGCGTTTCAGTTAGTGTGGCATCTAGCAGGAAGTTATAAACCGCATCTTCTGCAAACGTCATATTCAGGTTGTCATTGCTGCCCTGAATACGCAGCGGCGTGCCCTCACTTACCGCGGCGCCGTCTGGCCCTGCGCCCATATTTACTGTAGCCCAGTCACTGGAAGCCACTTTGAACTCGTAGCTACCGGCAGTGATACTGATATCCACGCTGTACAGGTTTGAGCCCATATATTCAAAGGCATCGGCTTCGCCCCAGTCATTCATACCGCCGCGCAGGAATACCGTGGTTGAGCCGTAAGGTACATATTCGCTGACAGTCAGCGTCGGCGCTGCCGGGTTAGCTGCGTTTAAGGTGAATACATAAGATGAAGTACTGGCAATATCAATCCGCAGGTTGTCATTGCTTGGCTCAATCACAATCGGGGTATCCACTGCCACCTGATTGCCAGCAGCACCAGCACCCAGGTTAACGGTGGCCCAGTCACCCGAGGCAACTTTAAACTCATAGCTACCGGCGTCGATATTCAGCGTTGCACTGTAAATACCAGCACCATCATAGTTAAAGGCATCAGCCTCACCCCAGCCATTCATACCACCGCGAACAAATACCGTCGTTGCTTCGTATGGTGGAATATCCGGCGCACCCAGGGTGGCATCAGCGGCTAAGCCGGGGCCTTGCTCGCCCATTTGCGCTTTAACAAACACCGCCATGCTATAGGCCGGCACAGTAAAGGTGCCTTCATCGGTACCCGCGTTGAAACTGGCTGTGGTGACATTAGTGTCAACAGACGCCTGCTGCATTGGGTGTAAGTCAAAACCGGCTGCGGTAGGTACAGTATGCGACTGCTCCTGCGCGCTGCCGTTAATCATCACTACCAGGGCGTCATGCATCGGGTCTAAATCAGTCAGGCCGGTGCCATCGTCAATTGACATCACGATAACGCCCTGGGTCTGGTTGCTGCCAATGTTATGGAAGCCTACCCGGTCCAGGACATCCTGACCGGTGGTTAAGCGGAATAACGGGCTGCCACTACGAATCGCCAGAAACTCAGCAAACACATCAGAGGCAAACATAATATCAGTGCCGCTGACCTGAGTTTGCGGGTTCAGGAATAACGTGGCAATACTGTCCCAGTTATCACGATTTTTCTCAGCCAGTGGTAAACCCACTGCCCAGTTGTTGGTTTGCATGGTGAAATCAACCAGATTGAACCAGTCGCCCGAGTCATAGCTGTCGCGATCCATTGATTTAGAGCGCAGAAAGTCTCCGCCCATTTGCAGGAATGGAATGCCCTGGCTCATTAATGGTATGGCAATCGCCATATTCTGCGCCCGCACCCGCTCAGACACACTTAATGTCTGCGGCAAGCGGCTTTGCAGGATATCCCACAGCGTTTCATTATCATGTTTTGATACATAGTTGATAATGTCGGCCGGATCTTCCGCATAACCTGCTGCCTGACCATTCCAGTTAGCGCTGGAGGCAGGGCCGGTAATATCCCGGTAATTTTTCAGGATATAATCTTTTAAGGTACCGGCTAAACTAATCCGGATAATATCCTGTTCCGCCAGGTTACCATCGTTATTAACGCCGCTGAAAATAGCGGCGCTGCGCACACCTTCCCGGATCCGGTCATTAAAGGTGCCCACTTCAGTACCGGCCATATCCTGCTGCTTGGCCTGAGTAAATAAGCGGTTGTTTGCTACTTCACCAAAATTCCAGCCTTCGCCGTAGAAGTAAGCGTTGGCATCCACTGCTCGCACTGCTTCGCGCGCGGCCAGCAGGTTGTCTTTCGGATGGTGACCCATAATGTCGAAGCGGAAATCGTTAAAGCCAAAGTCGCGGGCTAAAATAACCAGTGAGTCTTTAATAAACTTATCGAACATTTTGTGCTCGGTGGCGGTGTTTTCACAGCAGGTTGAGCGCTCAATAGTGCCGCTGACTTCGTTATAACGGTGATAATAACCTGGCACCAGCTTATCGAATACGGAGTTGTCGAACAGGCCTGAGCTGCTGGTATGGTTATATACCACGTCCAGCGCTACCCGCAGGCCAATATCGTTTAACGCTTTAACCATGGCGCGCACTTCTTTAATCCGTACTGCACCTTCCGGATCAGAGGCATAGCTGCCTTCAACGGCAATAAAGTGATGCGGGTCATAACCCCAGTTAAAGCCGTCAATCCGGCGGATAGACTCAACCAGTGCCTGGGCATCATCACTGTAGGGCAGGTAGCCTTCCAGCAGCGATTGCAGGGTGGCGCTGGCACTTTCGACACCACAAACCGGTGCATCGGCATTTAACGCGCACAGCTGAGCGACCGTGTCGGTTAAGTTAATCCGGCGGTTAGCCCGCTCTTCAATATTGGCCTGATCATTTAATGGCAACACATGGAAATGGGTTAAACCATTGTCGGCCAGTTTTTTCAGGTGGCTTACCGGGGCAGACTCCATCTCAGTAAACGCCAGGTACTTACCGCGATTTGCAGCACTGGTACTGCTATCACGAATACTGAAATCACGGACATGCCCTTCGTAAATGACGATATCTTCCGGATTCGCTACCACCGGCACAGTGCGCTCACTCCAGCCTTCAGGGGCCAGGTCAGCATCAGCCAGGTTAACAAACTGGCTGTAGCGGCCATTGGTCGACACACTGACTGAATAGGGGTCGGTGCTTTCAATGGTTTCCACTGCCCGGGTTAACGGATGATAAACCGTCACTTCATAGCGGTAGAATTTACGGTCCAGTGCACTGCTGGCACCGGTATATGACCAGACACCGGTTTGCCCATCCAGGCTCATCGGATGGCTGGCGGCTACGGTTTTATCGCTGTTATACACTTTTAAGGTCATGCTGCGGGCAGTCGGGCCCCATACTGCAGCGGTGATATTGCCGTCGGCATAGTGCACGCCTAAATCAGCACTCAGTGCACTGTTATCACCTGTGGCATACAAGGCATCCAGTACTTTGGCGACCTGCACATAACTGGCGGCAACCAGTTCACCTTCACTGTTATAAGCGGCCAGTGCCAACTGGTTTTTTGCCATGGCTTTTGCTTCGTCAGCGGTAAAGTCTGCACTAAAGGCGGCGGCATCAGCCATATGTGGTACCAGCGCTTTTTGCTCGTCGCTAAGCATAAACGGTGTCAGCTCAATGCTGCTGCCTTCCAGCTGGTCATTGTTATTGACTGCCAGATCAGCATCTGCCGCATAAAACAGTTTTACCACCGGCGCGGTGTCGGCCGCAGTGGCATTCCAGATAAAGGTATTGGTATCTAACCAGTGACCAGCGGCGCCCTGAATGCTGACACCCAAGGACAAAATCGGGAACTCAAACACGCCATTAACACCGGAGAATACCCAGTTCATCCGGGCAAAGTCAGGGTCGTCCTGCGACAATGGCATTTTCATATCCGGGCCAGGGTCTTTACCGGCGTCGTCGGTGCCAATGTGAATAATAAAATTACCGCAGGCTTCGGCTGTGCCGGCATAACCGGGTTTTAAATCAAGCACCCAGTACGCACCGTAATTCGGGTCAACGCCGTCATGCACTAAGCCATTAGCCCAGGCCGGAGCAATTGATGATGTGGCATAAGCATCACAGGCTTCATTATTCCAGGTATGCAGCCGGTAACCGTCATAGGCATCGTCCTGCGGCCGGTTATAAAACAATACTGCCTGATTTTCACCGGCAAATACCACCGGATCCGGCGCATTCGGGTCGCGACCACTGACGCAGCTTTCATTATTAGCATCAGGAAAGGTACCGGTCGGGCAGGAGATCGGGGGTGGATCAATACAGGCACTGCCGCTGGCGTTAGGTATTTGCGGCACATTACAGGTTAATAATACTTCGCCGGGTTCGGTCGAGTCGCCACAGGCGGCCAATACACTTACTGTGACAGCCAGCGTACTGAGTCTGAGCAGACTTTTTATATTAAACATCGTTTGGTTAAACATTATTCAGTTACTCCAGATTATTCTGCTTCCCGCCACACCAGGCCCAGCCTGCAGCGTGGCGCTATGCTGGGTTAAAACGAGTACACGGCGCCGACAAAATACTGCCTGCCAAAAAACTGCAAGGTACCGGTTTGTGCCTTCTGGCCAAAATAACTCTTGGTCGGCTCGTCGGTCAGGTTATTGACCTGGAACAACAGCTTCAGGTTGTCGTTAAACATGTAACCAAATTGCATATCAACCACTAACTCACTGTCGAAATTGGTAATCTGCTCATCTATACCGACCTGGCTTGAGACAAAGGGTGAACGGTAGCGCGCATTTACCCGAGCCTCCACGCCGTCATGTTCCCAGAACAGGGTGCCGTTAAAGACATTTTTTGACAGGCCTTCAAAGGTGGTGGTAATCGCTTCCCCACCGAGGGTGTTGATCAGCTCAACTTCACTTTCGGTATAAGAGTAACTGCCGCTGACGCCCAGGCCTGACCATAAATCCGGCAGGAAATCGAACACATGGGTGTAGGCCAGCTCCAGGCCACGGATATAACCACCACGGTCGTTGTTTACCGCAGTGGAAAAGGCGCCATTAAACGTCGCCCGGGGTACGCCATCTTCATTGACAATAACCTCGGGCACCGCAAAACCTGCGCCGGCGAAATCAAATTCCTGAATGGTAAAATCGTTTATAAAGTTCTGAATATCTTTATAAAATAGCGCAGCTACCACAGCGCCACTGCCAAAATAGTACTCGTAAGACAAGTCGTACTGGTTGGCTTCAAACGGCCGCAGGAACGGGCTGTTAGAGCTTGAGCCGCTAATCTCACCATCATCGCTGATATTAATAGAGGTGTTTGACGCCAACCGGTTGATCGGTGGCCGTGAAATCACTTTAGCTGCTGCAAAACGCAGTTGGGTATTGTCGGTCAGGCTTAAGTTTAAGTTGATGCTGGGCAGGTAGTGCGTGTATTTCTCACCAAGGATGCCCGGGGCATACTGGTTATTTACCAGGCCGGCATCGTCGGTAATATTCTGGGCACCGCGCAGCGGATCACCGCCAACATCGGTTAAATCGGTCGCCGACTGATCAGTGGTTACCCGGCGTACCCCGACATTACCGCTCAGCGGCAAATCAAAAATTTCAGTATCCAGATTGGCCATCAGATAGGCCGCCATTACATCTTCATATACTTCGCCACTTTGCAGTACCGACCAGCTGGTATCGACATTTGAGGTTGGGTCGCGGTTAATCACCCCAACATTACCTGCACCCCAGGTTTGTACCGGTTGTGGTATACCCTGCGGGAACCAGGCTGCTAGCGCTTTATCCAGGTCAATCGCCAGATAACTGGGGTAATTAGCAAAGTCACCTTTAAAATCGACTACTTTTGCCATGTCTGCTGTTAACTGCAACGGCGGCTGCGAATTTAAAAAGGCGCCATCACTGCCATATTCAAATACGGAACGATCGTTACTATAGGTGCGCTCTGAATACCGCACCCCTACCTCAAATGAGCGAATGATGGGTAGATCCAGGTCATAGCTCAGGTCCAGTTTTACCGCACTGACTTCATCGCTGTTTACAAAGGGGTATATGCCATATTTACTGACCATAACCCGGTCAATATCAGAGAATGCATCGGCCTGGTTAAAGCCAATACTGGGCAAGTCCATGCCGTTCAGTAAGTAAGAGATCGAGACATTGGTATCCAGCTGCGGCACGGCCGCGTTCGCATCTTCAGCTACCAGCGCCCATAGCAGGCCGTTTCTGAAATCGCTGCTGGCGGTAGAGTGCGATACATCGAACACCAGATTAGTGCGGTCGTTAATATCCCAGTCCGCAGCGACACCGAAGCTTTTTACTTCGTCGTAGTCACGATTATCATCATTAACAATTTCAACCCGGGTGAAACTCTGCGAGGTCCGGTTAAAGGTGCCGCCTATTACTGAGCGGTTGTTTAATACCGGATTACCGACAGCAGCGGCGTCACCACCAAACTTAACCCGGAAACCGCGGGCAAAGGACTCTTTATCAAACTGGGAAATAAAGGCATCGGCTTTTAAACTAAAGGCATCATGGGGTTGCCATTCAATAGAGCCCAGATAGCCGTTGCGGGTTTCTTCACCGCCTAAATGCTGAATTTCAAAGCCTTCGCTGATAAATTCGTTCTGCTCATCACCGGCGACATCTTTCTGGCCATTGTAGGCCAGACCGATAAACTGGGTGGCAACACTGGGTTGATACAACCGGGCATAACCCAGGGCTAAGCCTAAGGTGTTATCCAGAAACTTACCCTGATATGAAAAACTAAAGCGGTGGCCAAAATCCTGGCCATCTGGTACTTCATCGGCCCGGTCGTTAAACATACCGCGCAGATTAACGTTAAAGCTGTGATCTTTTTCGTTCAGCAGCACGCTGGTGGTTTTCAACTCCACCGTACCAGCCACACCGCCTTCAATCAGCGACGCCTTCGGTGATTTATACACCGCCGCCGAGTTAATCAGCTCTGACGGATACTGATCAAACTCAATATTACGCTTACCGCTGGTTGATACCTGCTCGCGGCCGTTTAAGGTGGAAAACACAAAACCACCAGACATACCCCGAATGTTAATTTCAGCTGCCTGACCACCGGTCCGTACCGCAGAAATACCGGGTAAGCGGGTTAAGGCATCGGCTATCGACACATCAGGCAAGGCCCCCAGATCATCGGCTGAGATGGTTTCAGATACCACATCACCAAAGCGTTTGGTGTCCAGTGAACGAAACAGACTGCTGGCAAAACCGCGCACCTGAATCACTTCCACCTGTTGCTCTTCTGCAGCCGGCTCTTCCGCTGGTGGCTGTTGCTGTGCAGCCACCAACGAACTTAGCCCTGCTGTACTGACAGCAAGGCTAAGCAGACTAAGCTTAAACTTATTCATACTTTCGTCCCCGTTTTGTTTTTATTGTTGGATGCGCTTTCCATGCGATACGGACCAGCCGACTCGGGCACGAAATGTTGCAACCATAATTGTTGTGAGGTTAGTTATTAACCTATTTGGGGCAACTGGCAATATGAATACGTATTCACAAGCGCTAAAATGGCGCAGTAGTCATTCGCTGGTAACCAAAATGGTGCAACCGGTTGCTGACTTTTCATTCGCGCAAACTCAGGCTATGGTAGCCAGTAGAAGGCGTTGGCTACTTGCTCAGCAATAAGGAAACCGTCAGGTGAAAAAAGCGGCGAAGAGCTCGGTAATGGTGTACCGGCTGGAACGTTTGCTGGATGTGTTGTACTCCGGCGACGCCAGCTGTTTTTATCAGCGCAGCAAAGCGTTTTTTGCCAGTTATCGCCAACAGCAGGCTGAGCTTTGCAAGGCTGAGCAGCGCTGGCAGCATCTGCAACAAACTGCCAGCGCCAGTCAGGCTGAGCGCCAGCATGCGCGGCAACACTACAGTGAGTTGCAGTATCAGGACGAGAAAGGCCGATTGATGCGCTGGGCTGATTTACAACTGCTGGCCGAGCAACTGCTGCAGCTGTCAGAGGGGGAAAGCAACAGTGAAACGCTGGCGTTCAGTGCCCGCTTGCTCGGTTGTCTGCAAATTATGGTGCCCACCGCTAAACGCCAACGCGAACGGGTGCAGTTTGCGTATAAACCACTTTACCGGGCCGTGCTGAGTCTGCGGCTGCTTGATCATTTACTGGCGCAGCAGTTGCTGGATGAGCCGGCACTGGTCAGCCATTATCAACTGCGTAACCGTCAGGCGCCGGATGATTGCCCGTACCGCCAGCATGTGCAGTTGCCGATTGTCATGGCAATACTGTTGCAGGATATCGGTTTACTGCACCCGGATGCGCTGGGGATTATTCAGGGCGAGTTAGCCCAGTTCGATTCTGGCAGACCATTAAATATTGATGAGCGCAGCCGGCTGCTGAAAATAAGCAGTGACGCCAGTCTGGCGCTGCTGGAGCAGGGGTTTGGCATCGCGCCATACAAAGGCAACAATAAAGCAGAGCGGGAACAGTACTTTGCCGCCCAGCAGCAACGCTTGCACTGGCTTAGTCAGCTGCTGCAGTTAGACCCGACCGATAAAACCCTGTTTGGCAGCCTGCTAAAAGTGCCGCAGGTGTATGCCTCTATTGTGTTGCCGGGCCGGCAGCGCTTTAACTATGCGCTATTACCCAAAGCCGCGTTGTTAATGCGCGAGGGGGCCCGCCGTAATGAATATAACGGCCTGCTGGTTGATCAGTTACTGAGGATAACCGGCCTGTTTCCGCAGGGTTATGGCGTGGTATTTACTCCGCTCGCGGCCGATAATCAGCCGCAGGACCGCTATGAATTTGCCATTGTTAACGGCTTGTACCCGCAAAAACCAGAGCAACCGAATTGCCGGGTAGTCAGCCGTCAGCAGCAGTACCGTAACACCGGCATAGACATCAGCCTGCAAACTGATTACAACCTGTATTTTAAAGTCGCCCGGGAACGGCTGGAAGTGCTACCCGAGCACCGTTTAAAGGCGTTGCTTAATGCGTTGTATCAGGATGGTGAAGCTCGCTATCTGCGTAAATTACTACCACGCTGCTGGCAGCCAGAGCAGTTTTTCACCGAGCCGGCGCACCAGAATTTATGGCAGAACGCCACCTTAAAACAAAATTAGCCGCGGCCTATTAACGCTGCTGTTCGCTGCTTACACCACCAGCCCGGACAGCAGGATCAGTAACAATAGTTTTACGTATAATGCGGATCATCATCATCTTTTTTATGCAATTTCAGAAAATATTTTTCCCCAATAAAAATGGCGGCCAGACCAATTAGCGAAGCCCAGATCACCAGCATGTCTGACTGAAGCTTAACCCACAGAAAAGCTGCCAGCACAATCACGTCAAGTACCATAGCCGAGATAAGGATTGCCGCATTTGCCGCAACGTCTTTGCGTAAATGTCTGAACACGCCCCAATGAATACCAATATCCATAATAATGTAGAAAATCGCGCCAAGTGAGGCAATCCGACTCAGATCAAAAAAGATGGTTAGCAATATGGCAATCACTACCGTATAGATTAGTGTATGCTTTTGAATATCACCTGGCAGCTTAAAATGACGATGCGGCACCAGCTGCATTTCCGTTAGCATCGCCAGCATGCGCGATACGGCGAAAACACTGGCAATTACCCCTGACACGGTGGCGATGATGGCAAAACCTACGGTAAACCAAAGCCCGTACTTACCAAATGCCGGGCGCGACGCCTCAGCCAGTGAGTAATCTTTGGCGTTTACAATTTCGCTGATAGAAAGGTTGGCGCCTACTGCCAGCGATACCAGAACATACAGCACTGTGCAGATCAAAATCGAGATAATGATCGCCCGCCCCACATTTTTATGGGGATCATTGATCTCGCTTCCGCTGTTGGTGATAGTGGTAAACCCCTTATAGCCCAGGATACCCAGCGCGACCGCCCCCAGAAAACTTGCTGCGTCGGTTTGTTGCGGCACTGTAGAAATACTTTCAAAGCTCAGACCGGAAGCCCAGAGTCCACCAATGGCCAGCACAGCCAGCCCGGCAATTTTGATAAATGCAGTAACAAATGACAGCGACTGAATAAACTTATTGCTCAGCACATTGATAAAAAAAGCAAAAATTAACAGCCCAACACCCAGCGCCGGAATTAACCACTGCATATCTTTAGCGTCGAACAGCTGTAAGGAGTAAGTACCAAAGGTCCGGGCCACCAGACTTTCGTTGATAATCATCGAAAAATACATCAGCAGTGCAAGCGCCCCCGTCATCAGTGAGCGGCCATATGCTTTCTTCAAAAACATGGCAATACCGCCTGCCGAGGGATAGGCATTGGCGAGCTTTACATACGAATAGGCACTGAAGCTGGCTATAACCGCTGCTACGACAAACGCCAACGGAAACCAGCTGCCAGCCAAATCGGCAATCTGACCGGTTAGCGCAAAAATGCCGGCGCCGATCATCACGCCAGTGCCCATTGACACCGCACCAGTCAGACTTAAGCTGCCCTTTTCATAATCAGCCGATTGATTTTCACCCATAAAAAATACTAACCCCGAATTCGCTCAGGCAATCAATGCAAACTGAATTGCTGAGCGCACTCAGTCGCCTGAGTAACGACGATGTGGCGTTATTTGTTATCCCTCAAACGAGGTAATATCCAACGTGACATCGCAGTTAAGTAATTTGGAAATCGGACAGTTTAACTTTGCTTCTACCGCCGCTTTCTCAAAATCTGAGCCGTGCATACCCGGCACTCTGGCGTCTAACTTAATTTCAGATTTGGTGATAGTAAAGCCATCACCGTCTTTCACCAGCGTAATACTGGCTTTCGATTGCAGGGTGCCTTTACTGAAGCCCTGCTTGGCCAGGCCCATTGATAAAGCCATAGTGAAGCAGGAGGCATGTGCTGCCGCAATTTGCTCTTCGGGGTTGGTGCCTTCTTTATCTTCAAAGCGGGTATTAAAACCATACGGCTGATCTTTTAAGGCCCCCGACTGGGTAGATACATGTCCTTTACCCTCTTTGCCCAGACCTTCATACGTTGCTGTTGCCCAATTGATAATTGCCATTTGTTGCTCCTTAATTGCTGTCTTTTACACGTTTTTAAGGCTGACACCCTTATTTCGTTACACAACAAGAAGCAAGCTTCGTTCCAGACTGGCAAAAGCAGGCATGCTCTGCTGATTGCCGAATATATGCTTTGTCAGTTTTATAATGTCTTCACTTTATCGGTAAAAATTGCCGGTTATTTCTGTTTGCCACAGCTTACACAACCAACAGCTGTCATTCCCAGTGGAAGCCTTTAGCTTCACTGTATATATCAATATTTTTAACAGATGTTATACATGCATTCATAAATTTGAACTATCTTTTTGTCACAGGCAATAACGCCCTACAATTCTTAATATTGAAATGGACTCTGGTATGAAAAAAACTTTATGGCTTGTAGCAGTATTATCGTTAAACACCTTAATAGCGGGTGCGCAAGGTAAACCTGGCGCAACTGAGTGGCAAGTGATCCCGGTGGCTGCTCAAATGGAAATCACCGATAACCAGGGCATCACCAAAATAATTAATCCCAGCTGTGCTTTTGATACAGTGGTAAACTCGGATAACGGCGCCCCTCTGGATAACGCGTTTCACTTTTACTTTAAACAAGGCAAAAGTAAAAACCTGTTAGTCTACTTTAATGGTGGTGGTGCTTGCTGGAACGACGCCACTTGTGTGGCATCACTGGCTCTGGCAGGTGTGCCCGACGCCCGCCCGGCTTATAACCCTTCAATATTGGCCGAAAATTCGCCGATAGGCGCCGGCGGAATTTTTAACGATAGTGAAAAAGATAACCCGTTCAGAGACTGGAGTAAGGTATTTATTCCTTATTGCACCGGCGATATTCACATTGGATCCATTGATACTGTTTATACCGATGCAGACGGCACGATAACCGGCTATCCGGGGGCTCCGGTAACCGTTAAACACCGTGGTTTTGATAATTTTATGGCCGTCAGAGAATGGTTGATAAACCATGTAGAGGGTAAAAAGCAGAATAAACTTAAGAAGTTATTGGTAACGGGTTCAAGTGCTGGTGGTTATGGTGCAACCTTGAACTTTCCTTATTTACAGTCCGCCTTTCCTGAAGCAGACAGCGCGTTATTTGCCGATGCTTCTGAGGCTATTGTAACCCAGGGTTTTATCGATAGTGTGCTTGATTACGATAAGGTCTGGAATGTTGAGGCGAGCCTGCCGCTGCTGTTTAGTGAAGCATTAACGACATATTCCGCATTAGATTTTAACTCTGACATTTTCACAAAATTGAGCGAAGCCTACCCACAAAGTCGATTCGCGCAGTACACGACGCAATTCGACTGGGTACAAGTACAGTTTTTAAAAATAATGGACCAAAATGATCTGGGTAACAGTAATCCAGTTTCGTGGGGCATAACCGAATCTGACTATGTATACTTTGCCGAGTGGAACGCCAGAATGGAAGCGACCTTAGCCTTGCTATCTGAAACAACAACTAACTACCAGTACTATATTGGCAGCGGCAATATTCACACTATCCTGACAGATGATTTTGCCACACCCGACGTGCCTCATCCGTTTTATCAGGAGCAGAGTGCAGCAAATGTGAAATTTACAAAATGGTTAGATCGCTTTGTAAAATCAGGTAAATTTAAAGCGCACAGCGTCAAGTATTCAGACTGAACTTGCAAAGGCCAGCGATTAACAAGAGGTGTATCCACTCTTGCTAATTGCTGACCAAATCGTTGAGCCAGGTGCTACTGTAAACGCTGCCATCTGACAAAGATTAATATTGGCTCAGCGTTTGATATACACCTTATAACCCCATGCCGGCAGTGTCAGCGAAGTATCAGCTGAAAATTCAGCATTGCTGGCAGTAAAATACTCCTGGTAATTACCATGGTGTAAGTGGGCTTTAAAGCTTACCTGCTGCGGTTTATCTGAAAAGTTAAATACCGCAAACACCTTGCTGTTGTCATCCTGACGAACAAAGCTCAGTACCTGTGCAGGCTTGCTGTTATGCACCGGGATCATCCGGGCACCCCAGCTGGAATTCCACAGCGCCGATTGCGCCTTTTTCAGCTGGATCAGCTTTTTATATAACTCACCATTGGCATGTTCGCGCCAGACAATCGGGTCTTTTTCAAAGAATTCCAGTCGTTTGGTATTGCCGGCTTCCTGGCCGTTATACAGCATTGGAATGCCTTCGCTGACAAAAGACAATACCGTTACTGCCGGCAGTGCTTCGCCGAACATTTCAAACTCGGTACCTTCCCAGGCGTTCTGATCATGGTTGCTGGTACCCAGTAAGCGCATGACCTGCTGTGGAAAGTACTTCTCGTTCCATGAATAGTAAACATACAGCTTATTGACGTCGGCGTGGCCGGTAACCACAGCATGCACCGCCTGATGCCAGGTCCAGCCATAGGTAGCATCGAAGGCTTCGGCATGAAAATCGCGGCCTTCAAACTCGGCCAGCATAAATACCGGTTTTACCGTCTCCAGCTCTGCCCGGACATTCTCCCAGAAATCAAGCGGCACAAAGCCGGCAACGTCCGCTCTGAAGCCATCAAAGCCAATTTCCTGTACCCAGTACTTCATGGCCTCGGTCATATATCGGCGCAGGCCGGGCTTGCTGTAATCCAGCTCGATAATATCACTCCAGTCCCACCAGGGGGTTGGCCGGAAGTCGCCTTTCCAGTCGCGGATATACCAGTCGGGGTGCAGCTGTGTCAGTGGATTATCCCAGGCCGTATGATTGGCCACCCAGTCCAGAATAACGTACATACCCTGCTGATGGGCGGCGTCAATAAAGGCTTTGATATCCTGCTTAGTGCCAAACTCCGGGTTAACCCCGTAGTAATCTTTTATCGAATACGGGCTGCCCAGGCTGCCTTTGCGGTTCACTTCGCCAATCGGCTGAATAGGCATTAACCATAAAATATCCACGCCCAGCGCTTTCAGCCGTGGCAATTGCTGCTGGGCGGCGGCAAAAGTACCTTCTGGCGTAAACTGGCGGGTATTTATCTGGTAAATAACCGCATCTTTACTCCACTTTGGGTGACTGAGTTTAACGTACGGCTCAGGTTGGTAACGTTGCAGTGAACTGTCCGTCATGGTAACCCCCGGGCTGTTGGCGGCGACGTCGCCGGATCCGTTAGTGCCTGACGTGCTGCCAGCACAGCCGCTAAGCAGTAATACAACAAGGATCAATAATCTGGTGCCAAATTTCATTGCATAATTCCTCTGTGGTTAGCTGCGGCTAATCATGGTTTGAATATAGGTATCATGGTCCGGCAGTTTACTGAGCGGCTCTTGCTTAATCGCCTGTATATTGGCCAGCATATCGCGCAGTTTTTCCGGGCTGAAATTACCGGCTATCGGGTGGTAATCTTTCGGCTCTATGCCCTGGCCTAACATTACCTGCAGCCAGGAACTTTCCAGGAACAAATCGTTTTGATCACGGAAAAGCTGGCCATTATCGGCGAAAATGGCCATTTTCTGGCGTAAACTGTCGGGAATGGCTAATTGCTGCATATCACGCCAGAACTGGCTGTCGCTGCGCTCGTTAACGTGGTAGTGCAAAATCAGGAAGTCGCGGATCTGGGTATATTCCAGCTCGGATTGCCGGTTGTATTCGTTAATCGCACTCTGGCAAATACCGTTGTGCGGAAATAACTGAATAAGCCGCACCACAGCCGATTGAATAAGATGAATACTGGTTGATTCCAGCGGCTCTAAAAAGCCGCTACTTAAGCCTACCGCCACCACATTACGTTGCCATTGCTGGCGGCGACGGCCGGTTTTAAAGCGCAGAAATTTAGGATCGGCCAGCGCTTTACGATCCAGGTTAGCCAATAATAAATCCGCCGCCTGCTCATCAGTATAGTGGGCGCTGCTATACACCAGACCATTGCCATTACGATGCTGCAACGGAATGCGCCACTGCCAGCCCGCACTGTGAGCAATAGCACGGGTGTACGGCACGGTTTTTTCAAAGCGCTCAGAAGGCACGGCTACGGCGCGGTCACAAGGTAAAAAATGGCTCCAGTCGTCGTAGCCGGCATTCAGTTTGTCCTGAATAAGCAAACCGCGAAAACCGGAGCAATCAATAAATAAGTCGCCGCTCAGCTCGCGGCCATCGTCCAGCACCAGGCATTTTATATCGCCGCTGGGGTGCTGAAATACCTGCTGTACTTTACCTTCATGGCGCACCACCCCCATTTTTTCGCTGAGTTTGCGCAGGTAGCGGGCATACAGACCGGCATCAAAATGGTAAGCATAGGGTAGTTCCAGGATGCTGTCTTTGGCATTAATTGGCGCAAACTTACCGGCCATGGCACACAGGTAGTTTAAGTCGTATTGCCATAAATCGGTGGTATCGCCGTGCTGGCGGGCCCGCAGCCACAAATGATGAAAATGACAAAATGCCAGGCTTTTGCCCGGTGCGCCAAAGGTATGAAAATAGCCTTCGCCCGGCACCCGCCAGTTATCAAACTTAATCGCCAGTTTAATGGTGGCCTTGGTTTCCCGTAAAAACTCGGCTTCGTTAATACCCATCACATTGTTAAACAGCTTGATAGGTGGGATCGTCGCCTCGCCGACGCCGACGGTGCCAATGTCTTCCGACTCCACCAGCTGAATATCAATGGCACCGGCTAAGACTTTTTTCAGCAAAGCCGCCGTCATCCAGCCGGCGGTACCGCCACCTAACACCACTATTTTTTTTACTGCGTTGTTCATAATTATCTACTCGAAAAAAAACCCGGCCCTTAAACCAGGCCGGGCTTTTACCAGGGAGAACCTGTGCTGTGGCCAGCCTGTTTTTAATACAACAGGCTCAGCCTAGCAGATTTATCAGAACGTGTAGTTCAGTCCTAACATATAGTTAGTGCCGAAGCTCTGATACTCAGTAACCTGGCGGACATCTGCGCCATTGGTTTTTAAGGTTGGCTCATCAGTGATATTCTGCACCTGGAAGGTTACCCGCAGGCCGTCCAGCGCATCAACACCGGATTCGCTGAAGTCATAACCAATCTGGGCATCCCACAGTTCTGCACCGCGATCTTCCACCGTAGCCAGTGACAAACTTAAGCCACGGGTTTCACTTAAGAACTCGTCACGCTTGGTACCGGAAATCCGGAACTCAAAGCCCTTGTACTCGTAATAAGCGGTTAAGGTGTAAATTTCTTCTGATAAGCCCGGCACCCGGCCGCCGTCATCCAGCTTGCCATCCATAAAGGTTGCGCTGGCAACCACACCAAAGCCATAAAGTGCTTCATGGACAATTTCAAACGGGACACTGGCCTGGAACTCATAACCACGGACAAAGCCCTGTAAGCCATCAGTTACCTGCGAAATACCACCGACAAATAACGCCGGCGGCTGATTACCTGTGGCGTCAGACGACTGGTGGAAGCCCGGAATATAGACATCAGAGAAATCGGCAAGCACGGTTTCATTACGGTGCCAGTTTTTCAGATCTTTAAAGAAGAAGCTGGCGGCAAAGAAACCATTGTCGTGATAGTAATTCTCATAAGCTAAATCGAACTGGTTTGCTTCCAGCGGTTTCAGCTGAGTATTACCGGCATTGCCACCCCATGGGCTGTTTGCCGGATCATCGCTCAGAATATTTGAGTCATTAAACTGGAAAGTCACCTGGGCATTAGGCCGCAGGTTATCCATCCGCGGCCGGCTGATCACTTTAGACAGCGCGGTACGCACATACTGCCGATCGGCCACTTCAACACTCAGGTTTAAGGTTGGCAGAATATCAGTATAGCTGTCGCTGTCACTTACCGGGGTTGCCACGGTGAAGCCCTGAGCATTGGTAGTGGTACTGAAACCTTCACCACTTTGCTTGGCATTAACCACCTGCACGCCAAAGTTACCCTGCACCATCATGCCGGCGACTTCGGTATTCATGTCGAACTTAGCAAACAACGTAGTCAGTTCTTCGTCAATCTTGTAGGTGTCACCAAAACGACCGTTTTCTAACAGCGCTGCGTCGGTTTCAATATAGTAACCGCTGTTATATAAGCCTAAGCTGTCATAAGCAGTCACCCCTGCAATACCGATAAAGCTTAAGTCAGCCACACCCAGCGGATTAGGAATAGCGACATCGCCCGGCCAGCTTGGTGCGGTTAAAAAAGCACCATTGTTAATTTTGGTTTTCGAACGTTCCTGATACGCCACGCCGGTTTCAACGCCGGTAATAATGCCCCAGTTAACAAAGCCGTTAAATTGCAACCGGAAGCTGTCTAAGGTTTCTTCAAATACCGGTTGGTTAACAAAACCATCCTGAGCGGTATCCGGGCCAAAACCAGGCTCGCCCTGAAAGCGCTCAATGGGATTTAAAGCGCCACCCCAGGCTTGCGGTCCGGCTAAGCGCATCAGGCTGGCATCGGTGTAATCCACTGATGGCAGAGTTGGATGATCGCTGTACATTACGCCGGTTGGCGTCATAGTCCAGCTGCGGGCAGCCTGCGGCCGGCCATCAATACCGGCGCGGCCGACACCTGAGTAACTTTCCACGTCAGTAATGGTTTTATCCACTTTGCCGCTGGACATATCCAGTTCTGCTGTCCAGTCGTCGCTCAGCTCATATTCCAGGTTTAAGCCAAATGTCAGTAAATCCGCTTCCTGGCGACGGGCATCGTTACGGACTACTGAATAAAAACCATCGTAGTAACCTGAGGTGACCAGACCGTTTTCAACACCGGTAATGGTGTAATCACCGGTACCCCACTCAGCACCGCCTTCTTCCAGACCACGACGTACGTCATTTTCGACAAAGTCGATATACAGGGCGTCAAAGTTAACTGTCAGTTTGTCGGTCGGTTGATATTCGACAATAACAGCAAACGAGTCACGCTCCAGCATCGCTGAACGGGTGAAAGAATCATGGCCGCCAAGCACCACAGTGCCTGCCGGTACATCTACCGGATCGGTGGCCCGGCGCGGATTACCCAGGTTAACATCGGCATAGCCCCAGCCGCGGAACTGCTGCTCCTGTCGTGGCGTTTCCATTGACGATACTACTACGGCGACGCCCAGCGTATCGTCGACAAACTTATCAACAAAGTTAATTGAGAAGCGGTGACCATTGTTATCAAAATCAGGGTTACCTGAAGAAGTACCATTTTGTTCAAAATTGGCATTGAAGGTCAGGGTAGGTTCGGCAGTCAGCGGGCGGACGGTTTGTAAATCGATAGTACCGCCAATGCCCTGCGCCATTACCGTTGCGTCTGGCGTTTTGTATACAACAGCGGTAGAGACAATTTCTGACGGGTATAAATCGTATTCAACGCCACGGTTATCACCCATACCTAACAGCTCACGGCCGTTTAGGGAGGTGCCAACGTAGTTTTCGTTAAAACCCCGAACAGATAAGCCGCTGGTACGGCCGTTACGACGCTCACCGGCCAGGCCAGGTAAACGCGCCAGTGACTCAGCAATACTGGTGTCTGGCAGCTTACCGATATCTTCTGCTGACAGTACTTCCACCACTGAGCTTTCGCTCATTTTAATGGCCTGGGCTTTTTGCAGGCTGCCGCGATAGCCGGTAACCGCAATGACTTCGATGTTGTCTTCTTTTGCCTGCTCGCTGGCGTCAGTGGTTTGCTGCGCAACAGCGGCAGTGCTGGCGCCGGCTGCAATCAGCGCGACAGTCAGCATATTCAGTTTAAAGTTTTTCATTACCCTTATCCCCGGTGAGGTTGTTATTGTTCAGCAGTAAAGCGTTCCCGGCTGCTTGCACGCGGTGAAAACTTACTAACCAACTTTTACTATGGTCATTTATTAAACTTATTCGGGCCTAAGCTCAACATGAATACGTATTCATAAGCTGCTTAATGCACAATACCGGGGCAAAGCGGTTACTCTGCGCACAATTGCAGTGCACGCCATAGCCATCAAGCCACCAGCGCACTTTGCAGTCAGCCGGTTTGTTGGCCGTTATGCAACAAACCAGCGCAGAGATCATCGTTTTTATGACTGGCCAGTTCCGGCTATTTTCGCTGCATACGTATGCAGCATGTTTAACTATAGTCCAACGTTGTTTTATGCTTGCACCAATTAATGGCAGCGATGGGCAAAGCCGGGATTTTGCTTTGCTGCCAATTTGGAGCAATGCACTATGACTATCGCAAGCCATGGTTTCTGGCGTTATCGCCTGACAAACAATGATGGCAACAACAAGCGCAACAGCCAGTTGGCGCTGTTAAAGCAACAGATTTGCCGGCAATTGCCCCAGGTGCCCAGGTTAAATGAGCTGGCCAAAGCCCTGAATATCAGCAGCCGCTCGCTGCAGCGCTATCTGCAAGGCAGTAATACCAGCTTTCGCCAGCTGGTAACTGAATGTCGTCATCAGCTGGCGCAGCAGTACTTGCAGGACAATACGTTCAATATTCAACAAATTGCTACCCAGCTTGGTTTTGAAGAACAAAGTAGTTTTCAAAAAGCATTTAAAAGCTGGCAAGGCTGCCCGCCCGGTATTTATCGCCAGCGCAGCAGCACGACAATCAGCCGTTCTTATCCGGGGCAACCCACGGCCAGCCGACAGGTGATGTATGGAACCAATTAAGCAACTCGCAGCATTAGCGGGCCTGCAGGACAGCTATGTGCACGCCCAGGGGCATGTTGAACATATTGCGCTGGCGGATCAGCAGGCTATTCTGGCTGCCATGGGTTACGATTTAAGCAGCAGCGACGCGATAAGCAGTCAGATCCGGCAATTGCAACAACAACCCTGGGCTGAAGTAGTCGCGCCGGTGCAGGTACTGTCAGAAGAGCAAGCTCTTTGTGTCCGGATCCAGCAGCCGGCAGCGACTGCGCATAGCCAATGGCAATGGCAGCTGCAGACCGAACAACAGCAGACTTATCGCGGTCAGCTGCACATTGCTACCAGCGATATTATCGAACGGCAGCAATTTGCTGACACCGAGTATCTGGCCGTTAATCTGGCTATTGACGTAGAACTGGGCCCCGGCTACCACCAACTGACCTTAACGCCTGAAACCGGCACCACTGAAACAGACATCCCGGCTGGCAACCAGAGCTACCAGCAACAGCTTATTGTTGCACCAAACCGCTGCTTTCAATTGCAGGACAGCGCGGTACTGCATAAAACAATGGGGCCGGCCATTCAACTGTATGCGCTGCGCTCCGGCCGTAACTGGGGCATTGGCGACTTTGCCGATTTAAAAAATATGGTGGTACCGCTAGCTGAGCTGGGAAACGATTTTATCGGTTTAAACCCGTTGCATGCGCTGTATCCCGGGCTGCCGCAGGATTGCAGCCCTTACAGCCCGAACAGCCGGTTATGGCTTAATACTCTTTATGTGGCGCTGGAACACAGCCCTGAATTTGCCGAATGCGAAAAGGCGCAGCAGTTACTGCAAAGCCAGCAATTTCAAAGCCGGCTGGCGCGCTGTCGTGCTGCTGCCGATGTTGACTACCACGCGGTCAGCAGCCTGAAAGCAGAGATGGCAACGGTGCTGTATCAGCACTTTAAACAGCAACACCTGGCGAGAAACAGCGAGCGGGCGCAGCAGTTTCAACAATTTATTGAGCAAAGCGACCCCAGCCTGCTAAATCTGGCCCGCTATCAGGTATTGCAGGCGGTGTTGTTTTCCCGCGATATGCAGATGGCGTGCTGGCAGCATTTTCCGCCAGAGTATCAGAACCCGCATAGCCCGGCAGTACAGCAGTTTGCTAAGGAGCACGCGGATGCCATTAATCAGCAGTTATATCTGCAATGGCTGGCGCAGCAGCAACTGGCCGGGGTAAAACAGCAATGTCAGCAACAAGGCATGGCAATAGGTCTGTACTGCGATGTGGCGGTTGGCGCCAACAGTAACAGTGCAGAAAGCTGGGGCGCGCCGGAAGATTTTCTGATGCAACTCAGTGTCGGAGCACCGCCGGATATTATGGCGCCGAAAGGTCAGAACTGGGGCCTGCTGGCCTATAACCCGCACACCCTGCGCCAAAAAGCCTATCAGCCGTTTATTCAGCTTATCCGCGCCAATATGCGCTATGCCGGCGCACTGCGCCTCGATCATGTTATGGCGTTACTGCGATTGTGGTGTTGCCCACCGGGTGCCGATGCGACAGCCGGCGGCTATATCAGCATGCCTGCTGAAGATTTATTTGCCATTATGGCGCTGGAAAGCCAGCGCAATCATTGTGTGGTTATTGGTGAAGATTTAGGCACAGTGCCGGCCGAAATCAGCCAGTTAATGGCTAAATATCAGGTAATGTCGTACCGGGTATTTATGCTGGAGCAAAAGTCTGGCAGTTATCAGCACCGCGACCAGACCTATCCGGCATTGTCACTGGCCACGGTAACCACCCACGATATGCCCACGCTGGTAGGTTACTGGAACGAACATGATTTAGCGCTGCGCCATCAGCTGGATTTATTCCCCAGCGCGCGAATTGCGGCCAACCTGGAGCAGTTGCGCAAAGATGAAAAGCAGCTGTTATCTGACGAGTTGCAGCTGGAGCAGGGTAATACCCGGCAGTTAGTCCAAAACAGCCATTTGTATCTGGCTGCCACCCCGGCCCGTTTAATGGCTTATCAGCTGGAAGACTTACTGCTGGTTGCCACACCGGTAAATATACCCGGCACCAGCACAGAATACCCGAACTGGCGGCGCAAGTTACCGGTTGAATTTGAGCAGGCATTGCAGCAAAGCGAGGTGCGCGAGCTGATCCTGGCCATGGCCGGGCAGCGCCGGATAAGTTAATTGGCAGGCCCTGCCAGGCAAACCGTTAGCTACCGGCTAACGGCCATTATTTTGCGGATACAGCGCGGATAAGGCCGCAACCACAATAGCGGCCGCGGAAAAAATCGCAAAACCATGCTGGTAGCCAACGCTGTTCACCAGGTTACCTATTACCGGCGAACCCGCTGCCTGTCCCAGCGCGCAGGCCATAAATGGTAATACCGGCCCCATTGACAACCGCCCTGGCAGCAGGCGGACTGCAGTCATCAGATAAAGCCCGGTCAGGCTCATATAGGCCAGACCAAAGATGAAGGCTGAAACGACCGACGGCAGCAGCTGACCAGAACCGGCAGCAAGTAAGGCCAGGCTGGCTGCCAGCAGGGTAAACATCAGGGCGTGAGTGAGCGCAGAGTGAATGCGATCGGCCAGATCAGCCACCGCAGCACCACTTAATCCAGCAAGCCCCACGGCTAACCACAACCAGCCGGTTGCCCCCGCGGGTAACGAGCCTAAACTGACCACCAGATCAGGTGCGAAGATCCAGTAAGCACTGGAGACAAACCCCATCGCCAGCGCAAACAGCGACAGCCTGCCAAGCGGCCACCATGGCAGCTTGCTAAGCTTAGCCGACGGTGCAGCAGGCGCAGGCCGCGACATGGCAGGGATCCGCCACCAGGTGATTATTACTGCAACCGCAGCCAGCAACGCAAAACACAGATAGGCCATCCGCCAGGCACCGGTCAGCAAAACAATGGCCGGCGCTGCAAGCATTACCCCTAAGCTGGTACCGGCGTTCATTACCGCACTAACCCGGCCATGCACCGCACGGTTAACCAGTTGCTGCATGGCGGCAGTCAGCGCGGGCATCATGAGACCGGTACAGATACCACAGGCAATCACCCCCACCCCCAGCGACCATGCCCCCCGGGCTAGGCTAATCAGCAGCAGGCCAGCAACCGCAAAGCCACCAGATAGCATGATGGTGGTGCGGGCACCCAGCCGCTCGGTCACAAAAGGCGCGATCAGCGTCGCCAGCACAAAGCTCAGTAAAGGCAAGGCACCGAGGATACCAATTGTCTGTGGTGTCAGCGCCAGCTCAGCACGAATCGGTGGCACAAATAAGCCAAAAGCGAAGCGGGCCAGACCGTAACTAATCGCTACCAATCCGGCACCGAGCAGAGCAAATCCTGTGCTGTTTATCCTTTTCATATTGCCACCGGGTAAACCTGGGCTAAAAACTAGAGTGCTCGGGCTACACGAAATCCCAGGTTACCAGATATCGAATAGCTGGGTGTAACCCGTCGGGCCGCTGAACGAATTTTATCTGGCATACTGTCCCAGGCTCCGCCGCGTATAATACGTTTGTTGCCACAATCACCGGCAGGAGCTACAGAACCATCTTGCGGTGCGCCGAGATAACCAGCATCCATGCAGTCCTGAGTCCACTCCCATACGTTTCCATGCATATCGTACAGGTTGAACGCATTAGGAGGGTAAGAGCCGACGGGGACAGTTTTGCCAAAGGTCTCAAGAAAGTTAGCATCTGCTGTAATAATTGCATTGCCGGTATTCCATGGACTGACAGTTCCTGCGCGGGCAGCGTACTCCCATTCAGATTCTGAAGGCAGAAAATACTTTTCACCTGTTATCTCTGAAAGCCAAGCTACGTAATGCTGTGCGTTTTGATAACTAACATTTATAGCCGGCCGCCGACCACGGCCCCAGTTAGCGTCAGCTCCTGCGACGGTGTCACACCCGCCATCGGCAATGCATGCATCATATTCAGCGAAAGTCACTTCAAACCGGCCCAGTGCAAATGCATGGTTTATTGTGACTTTATGTCTGGGGCCTTCATCAAGAGTGCGTCCCTCCTCCATGTCTGGTGAGCCCATCATAAAAGCACCCTTAGGTACTACGACCAATTCGGGACAAGTATCGCAATCACGAAAGATCTGAGCGGCAAGCCGGACACCTGCATCAGCGTTTGGCTCTGTAGTCGATGCGGTACCAGACGAAGGATCCTTACGTTGCCGCATACCCGGCGGCAATGTTGCATAGTTAGAATTTGCAGGTGTTTCAACTGCCGTTATGTCAAACGGCCCATAATACAAGCTTGTAACTGCCACTGCGTATTGGCCACCACTTGCAATAAAGCGCAATGTGGCTGTCGGATTTAACAACCCCTCCACCGAAGCTGTTTGGTACCAACCTGATGTCCGCGCGCCTACACAGGTAGGGCCTCGCCCAATCGCCAGGGAACCGCCATCTGCCTTCAACGAAATTTCCCAATGGCTGCCCTTCGTGGTGTCGAGAATATGACAAACATACTGCAAACCATTAGGGCGAAACTGATCAATGGTACCAGGATACGCAAAATCAGCACGAGTTATGGTGCCATTCAGGGTTTGTCCTGGTATCAATGGCCGTCCCTGAGTAGCAGCCTCACCATACCCGAATTCTGAAACGAAACTAGTACATCCTGATAAAAGTGCCCCGACACAGAGCAAAATAGAAACACTTTTTACGATTAACTTATTGTCCATTGATAGTTCCAACGTTTTGATTAATTAACAGCGCTGCAGCTATACCGGACAATGCTTATGCTTTCATCACATTATTCAATAGCGGCGTCATAAATTTTAATTTAATTAGCAGGATCAGCAAATCTTCGTGGGCTGCCTTTGATTTTTGCATCAACAAATACTTCTCCGGTCGCATGGAAAGAACTATGAACGCCACGCTCCTGTGGTGCGACGCCAGGAGCAACCCCACAGTTCCAGCCACCTGTTCGTTTTAAACAAATACGGATATCCACCAACTGGCCACAACCATTCATAACACTAGCAGATGTATTTCCTTCAAAAGCAGCATTTAAACGAACTTCTGGTGCTGTTACACAGCGATTAGCGTCAGTATCAGTTGAAGCAGCGGAAGACTTGGCAGCCTGTGCTGTCGCGGTATTGGTAAATGAACTGGTTTTTGGAGATGCCTGAGCTGCTGAGCTGGAAGCAAGCTCGATCTCTCGGCTGCGTTGAGCGGCAGCTTCGGCATTGGCTTGTGCTCGCCTTGCAGTTTCGTTTGCTTGCTGCAATCGGAATTGCGCTTTACGAGCAGCGGCATCAATCTGCGCAGCTCTGGCTTCCCGCTCCTGGCGAGCGGCCTCCTCAGCCTTCAGCTGCGCAATCATTTGACGTGTTTCATCAAACTGCGCTGCCATTGCCGTTTGTTTCTGCGTCTCTTCGTTCCAACCGCTTGCCAAACCGTTAAGAATGCCAGCCATCATATTTTGCGTAGGCTGTTTTTCTGCAGCACCGTTGAAATCATTGGTTTCTTCAGCCGCCCAGCGTCGTTCTTCTTCCGCTTCCCACGCAGCAATAGCCGCATTATTACGCGCCTCTTCTGCTTGTTGGAGCAAACGTTTTGCTTCTATAGCTGCGAGCTGCTGTTTCCGTTTTGCTACTTCGCGCTCCATGATACGTTGCCGTTCCAGTTCTTTGTCTGAAGATGCAGTACTCGCTTCATCGAAAACTGTCTGGCCGCCTTGCACACTCAGAGAATAGGAACCAACAGCATCAGCACGAGTGCTTCTTGCGAGGATCAGGTAGCGGCCGCCTGCTGCTGTAAATTCAATGTGAGCATTAAGGTTTCCAGTTTCAAAATTATCATTTTCAAATTGTAAGGCGGATGCTGAGCAGAGTGCGCCGCGTGCAATTATTAACGCGGGATCAAAAGCGGAAGAGTTAAGGCTGACTGAAACGCGATCGCCTGCCATTGTATGAAGAGCATAGCAAGCATATGGACTACCGTCCGGCATCTTCGGGGTTGTCGTGTCCAAGTTGGCAAATATAACTTGCCCGCTGGCTAGTGTTTCCGGCTGAGCTGCCGGTGCGGCTTTGCCTGCTGTGCAAACTAAAGTCAGTGCCATAGCTAATGCTTTGAGCCTAATGCTTGACATAGTAAATCCCAACCCTAGCTGCACATTTTTTGCGCGATTCTAATAATTATTTTGCTTACGGTCAAGTTATTGCAAAAGGGCTTTTTATCCCATTAGTTAACTTGCCGGTTAACAGCAGACAAGCCGCTAGTGCGGCCTGAAGAGCAGTTTTAATTATTGACTTTGGGAGGGTTTAGAAAGTACTTCTGTCGCTACAATCCTTAGTAGTTAAGATCATTATTATGAATTGCTTTGTGACAACATATGCTTTTGCTACAGTCTCAACTATTAAAGAAAAATTAGCTGACCAACACTAATCAATATAAACAGCCAGTGCTCGTGCTGTCTGGTAAAACTTAGTCACGTTATTGATGCTGCTTTGAGTGCCGTTTGTGGTTGGCACCCGATCCATTTCAACGTCTTCTTCCAGGCTGGTTAAAATAATGCCATTTGCGCCCAGCGCAGCCGCTTCAGCTTTTAACCAATTTAACACGTCTGCCGTTTTCTCTTTATTTCCGGGACTTAAAGAGCCACCGCTGGTCGCGGTGACAATAGCAATTTCTGAATACTGCTGCGGAGCTTCGCTGAACACCATAACCTCTGCCGGTGAAATGGCAGCCCGGGCCTGACCGGTTAATTGATGAGAAGACTTTGCAGCACAACCGATCATTAATAAACAAAGTAATAAACTGGCAGATAATTTAAGCATTTTTCAGGCTCCGGTTCTGGTATCTGGGTTTGCTACAGCCATTTATACTCTTTACACCAGACTTGATGTAAATAAGATTATGGATTTTGTAAACAAATTGAATTTAGCCTATGGCGCTCAGTTAAGCAACAACTTAATGGTAAGATTTTTGGGACGGCAAACGATGACACCGGAGAGATTAAATCCAAAACTGCCACCATTTCGCCTGCTGTTTCTTTAATTTCTGAGCTTCTACGTACCGTTCAATATTTTGGTTAACTTTCGTATCCTCATGCGCAGCTGACTTTTTAACTTTCTGCCTGCTCTTTGCGTACTTATTCAGAGCAGCGTAATAGGAGCGGAACCAAAACAACGGCAAAACCACAGCAATTAAAATTGGTAACAAAGGCAAAAGGTACGGGGTTAGTGATTGAAGTTCAGGCAGTGCCGATTGTTACTGCGCTGGTTAGTTGCCAATGCTGACTTTAAGCCATAAATAAGCAAAATAAATGGCAACGGCAATATATACCAAGGAAATAACCAGATTAACTTTCCAAAGGTTTAACCAAAAATTTCCTCTGAAATAAGTACGCTTTCGTATTTCGTGGTTAAACAATGCTATTGAAGAAGGTACTAACATCAGCGCAGACCAACCAAGCATAGGTAACGCCATAAACATAATGCCCAGACCTGCAGCTCCTGAGGAGGCTCCTGATGTTTCACCGTCAACAGGAGCTAGCAACACGTAGCTTAAAATTATCCCTGCAATGGCAAGCGAAAAACCTAGAAGTTGGAGGGTTCTCATAATTGTCCTTAATAACTAACGGCCGCAGCTCGGGCTTGTTTGGAACGCAGCGAAAAACTTGTCCCAGTAACAGCGTTTTTTAGGCGAATTACCAAGCATACGCTATTTTACCAATGATATTGCTCTCAGGCACAAACCTCCAGTAACGACTATCTAGGCTATTATCTCTATTGTCACCTAATACGAAATAGTGCTTATCGGGCACTAACCATTCACCTGGCTGAGTGCCAACTTGATAAAAGTAGTGTTCGAATAAGTCTTGCTGACTACTGTTCAGCTTAATATCGTATGTATCAGTATCTAGCGACTCGTTATAATACTCATGCTCTGAACCAGCTTCCGAGTCAGTGAATTTGTATTCTTTCATTACCTCTGTAAAACCGGGACAATTTGCCGATTCAACCTTGCAAGAAGGTTTAATAAAGATACTTTTGCTGCGGTATATAACAGTATCGCCTGGTAGCCCTATAACCCTTTTGACAAAATCGATTTGAGGATTCTGTGGATATTGGAACACAATCAAATCACCTCTTTTCGGTGTTTTAGATGGTGCTTTTTTGACTATTTGTAAGCCAAAATATCTATAGTTTCCAAATCCACTTTTACTAACTATAACCTGATCACCCGGATTTAAGGTGGGACTCATTGACTTTGCGGGGATAGAAAATGGCTCATATACAAACGTTCTGCCTAAAGATAAGAATGCAAAAAACATGAGAAAACATAGTAACGTAGCCCACCAACCAGCGTACCACTCCCTGTGCTGACCTTTATCGTACCCCCGACAAATAAGATAAGCATGAAGAGGACAAATGACTAAAAACAACCAGGTAAAATAAAGATGATGATGCCAAGACTCGGTATCAGCAATAGCCTGCAACTTGGTATCAAGCAATGAAAAAAATATAACTAAAATTAAGTAAAACCAAAACAACTTGGCTTTGTTAACATACAAAAATGCAAAGGGCTGTATTACCAAACCGTAAAAAATACTTAGCCAGCCTTTAGGCTTCCATGAATCTTCCAATTTATCTCCTATTTGCCTAATACTGCCAACACCGGCCGAGCGTGCCGGGGTCCAACCACGAAGTAGGCTTGGCCTTGTTAAATGCTGCTGAGCTGTGGATCATGCCAAACATCTTCGTACTCGCCAGCAATCAAAAACCGATAACCTGGTGGCAATGATAAATACTGCTCAATTTCAGGTAGATATTCCGCTATGTGGCCAACATGCAATGGCTTGAAAAAATCCGTATCGTCAGACATTTCTTCGCCGCACCAAATGTACCAACCACAGGTTCCTTTCTCAGGGTTGTGCCGGAACCCATTAATTGGGAGCTTGCCAATAGTTTCGATTGCAATGCCCAGCTTTTCACTCTCTTTCGAGGGAAAAGGTATTACATCGTACCTGCTACATATTTCTTTTTGGCTTGGCACTGTATTTCCTAATGCATGTAACGCTTCAGTCAGCCGACGCGTTCGCGGTTGGCTATATTGACTTGCTAGCCTTACTTTTAACCAGCCTAAATGAAGTTTCCAATGGAATTTCTACTTTTCTTACAGAGTCCTTCATTTTGAAAAAGACTGTCCACTCGCCAAATAGATCTCCAGCTTCGCCAACATACATAATTACTGCTCTTACCCATAAAAAGTAGACACTTGGTTATGCGCATTTGCGCTCATACTCAGCCGTCCCAGCCACGATAGTGGCGACAACAGCGCATTATTAGCCACTGTTACTAAGAACATCCTGGATGAAATCTGAGGATGATGTATAGGTTCTTGGGCCTAGATTCCCATGACTACCTTCTTTTGACCATATTCCAACTATGCCCTTAACGGGGTCGTTTTGTTCAAAGCTCATTGTTTTTTCATATGTATAGAACGCGAAATCATCATTCTTTTTCACGATTAGAATGTAAAAACAATCAGCCATGTTTTTTGGCTGAGGGAATGTAATTAAAACAGCAGCTTGGTTATCAACCACCTCTGTTTTGATCATTTCCGCATAGTCTTTTGAGACTATTTTTGTTGCGGCCGCCCTCAACTTTGTAAGATCACTCTGAAGAAGATCGTTAAAGAAATTACCATCAGAAGTGAATGTCCACTCTGGCAAAAGACGATGTTGAAAAAAATACACCTTTTTTGAATCAGGTAATTCTTGGTTAGCTTCCTTTCTCGCCTGTGTTTCTTGCTGAGTTGTACTACAAGCCGCCAGCAACAAAACAACTAATATGATCCAAAACCTCATGCTAAATCCTCTTAAATGGCTAAAGCCTCAATGGCCAGCACAGCTTTGCCTGGAGAAGGCTTTTACTAGTTGGCATGGTAACTTGTGATAAGCGTCTACTTTATTGGGAAAGTATCGCCGGCCCCGAACGATGCGGTTTGTTAGGTGATTAAGTTGCAAACTTAACATCTACCGAACCGATTGACTCAACCAATACCACGTAATCGGCACCAAAAATTAAATAAGATTCTAACGGTGCATCCGCACAATACGAATCGAGATGACCATAATAACCGCGCCTGAAATTAACAGAAGATTTCCAGACTGGTGTTTTTGTTGCTCCATTTTCTTGATGTGCAAATTCAACATCTGTTGGCATACCTGGTATTAGTGACAATTCGTAAATGCTTTCCTCAATGCAATTAAATGCGATAATCTCACTGAATAATACTTCTAAGACCCGCGAATTAAACACAAGCCTTAGAGCAATACCACCATGCTCATCTGTCCGCACATCGACTTCAGGATACATTCCAAAATCTTGTTCAGTCAGGAAATAAGGAGAAAACATCTGAGATTACCTAATGCAAAGCACACGGGCAACAAAAACGCGCCAGTGAGTTTGGCGTCCCAGCGACCGAAGGCTGCAAGTTATAAGCATTGCTATATATTTGATATAGCATTGAATTTTCTAATTACGTATAAAACCATAGCAATATTAACAGTACCCATGATTACCAGAAGCTTAACTAAAATATCAATTTCTGGGGCTTGGGCATACACAAAACCAATTGCAAAAAATGATATGGCAACGAGGCAAAATGCCAACACAACCAGCATTTTGAAATCCGATTTGGCGTTCCGTAACTTAACCACATTTAAGACGTTTGACATTAAAATAATACCTCTGAAAACACATAATGCCCGGCCCACCGAGCAATTTATGATGACGGCCTTCGTGCGTATTCTTGCACAAAAGGTGACGGCGTAAATTTGTCTGGTGCATTCGCCCGTTATGCCTTTGGACGGACAAAGTCTCCGCCTGAGCCTTTTACTAAATCCGAGTTTTCACGGCTGAAGCACTCACCTGACAACTGCCAAAAATCACCTGTACTGCGAGAATGGATTACATATTCAACTACTTTCGACTCGGTGGCGAACACAATGACATTATGACCATCCGATTTAAGCACATCAGTATATTCCGATACTTGCCAGTTGAAACCTAGAGCCTTTTCTGACATTTCGTTGTATGGCCCTAAAAAGCACACTTTGGTCCAATTATCACCACCCAACCTGGACAACTCTAAAGTTTCAAAGTTATTAGCCTTGAGTTCAGAGTAAATCTCTTCACTCGTTTTGCTGGCTATGTATCCGCTGTCAGTGCAACCGAAGAGAGCAACTACAGTGAGAATTACTGTGATTCTATTCATAGGGATAACGGCCGCTACTCACGCGAGCAGCTTGCTGTGAGTCAAGTGCCAACGGCGCGTTGTGCTGCCGTTTCTTATACATTTATACGGTTGCTGCATAAAAAACAGTACCAATGCCGCACAAAGCTGCTGCAAAACCGAGAATCCGAATCCGGCTATTAAAAATACCCTGGTTAACATAAAAGCGTTCTGTACGCTGCAGCCCCACAACAAAAAGCAAAATTGACAGAGTGAATAGCCCAAACATGGCAAACGGAGCTTTATCAAAAAGCGCCACATAGCCTGCTAAAGCAACAAAAACTGACAGAGACATCCATGCCGCAGCGAAGAAAATACTTTTTGGTGGCTTTAAAGAACTCAAACTAAACTCTCCAGAATGTATAATACTGCTGCTTTAAGCGTGGCTTTAGCGAAGCAGAGAGACGCTTTATACCGTCTGAATGCTTTGCTTTGTTAAGCGCGGCCTCCGGACCGCAAAAAACCAGAACGTTGCTGCACCAATGGCACCGAGTAAACCACACCATAGACTTTGCAAAATTAACCCTGATACAGCGTCCTGACCGAATGGCTTAAGGCCTGGCACAAACCCAGCCCCAACTAGAATACCCGGGACAACATACCAGACCGCACCCACCTTACCGGTGCGGGATAAGGCGTAATGCAGCGGCAACGCTACAACAATTAAAGCAATGATTGAAACTGTTGCTGCGACCGCAGCAACCAGGGCACTAACTTCCCAATTTCGGTATTGCTCAGCCAGGCCCATTAGAAACGTGCAGATTGCTACAACGAGCGCGGCGCTGACAATCGCAATTGCTATGTTCTTCATCGATTCATGATATCGCTTAACGCCGGCCATACACGCGAGCAGCTTGTTGCGAGTCCAGCTGCGAAGCGGCGCTTTGATGGCGTTTGTAGTACATCAATTACCCTCCTCTACCGAAGAACCCGGAGGTGGCGGTGGAGCTTTTTCCACAGGCTCCACGGATAACAGATCTTTTAGAGCATACTCCGCTGAATTTAAACAGAATGCATAAACAGACCGATCCAAAACTGTAGCATTGTACGCCATAATAACTTTAACTTTTTCAACGTGTTTTTCGGCGATACTCAAATAAGAAGAGTAATAATCGCCTTTGTATTCTTTGTCTTTTTTGATATCCAAAGCCACTATAAATTCATTTTCAACGACAGCTGTAATGCCGTTTAAATAAAAATCACCTTTCATTACTGGCGATAAAATATTGAAAGTGAGGTAGCCTTCTGGTGAGTCGATTTCGTTAATAGCAAACGCTACAAATGGAATGTCTTCCTTACCACAGGCGAAAGCACCGAAATTAAAGCAAAAGATAAGTGCAAAAAAATATCGCATTACCGTCCTTGATTTATAACGCCCGCCAGTACGTGCGGCTTTGTAGTGAAGGCGAAGCCGCAGCGCAAAAAACGTCGCCGTGCCTGGCTTTGTTATAAACCACTTTACCCACTTACTGCCGCAGAAGTTAAAACTACATCTTTTTTCAGCACTAATACCACCAGATATAGCAGACCAAACGGTGGAATGATTGAAAGCACCACACCAAGCAAACCTGTTAGCACTGGCGTTTGCGTTTTACGACGGCCAAGGTAGTAAGACACCACGCCCATGATCAATATGAATACGATAAATAGCAAAGCGAAATATTTTGCATAAATAAAATCCAAACCAAATCTCCTTCTGGTTTATAACAATTTAGTAGTTTGTAACGCCCATGCTTTCACGCGGTGTAAATTACATTCTATCTTTTGTAAAAAATTTGAAGTTACGCTGCAAGCTTCTAAAAATCAATACATTTTTGTGATGCTATTACCTTAAATAAAAAGGGCTGCGATGGCAGCCCTTGGGTTGTTGCTGGTACAGCACTAATTTATGTTACTGCGCCTTGGCAGACCCGGCGTTTTTGACAAACTCATCCAGCCATTGCTGGGTTTCCCACAGCATATGCAGGACCGATTCGCGGGCGCGGTAGCCGTGTGATTCCAGCGGCAACATCACTAACCGAACGGTGCCACCATGGCCTTTAACGGCCTGATATAAGCGCTCGCTCTGCATTGGGAAGGTGCCGGAGTTATTGTCATCGGTGCCATGGATCATCAACAATGGTGTTTTCAGCTTGTCCGCATGGAAAAACGGTGACATCGCCAGATATAAGTCCGGGTCGTCCCACAACGTCCGCTGTTCACGCTGAAAACCAAACGGCGTTAAGCTGCGGTTATAGGCGCCGCTTCTGGCAATACCGGCTTTAAATAAGTTGGTATGCGCCAGCAGGTTGGCTGTCATAAAGGCGCCGTAAGAGTGACCACCAATGGCGACCCGCTCAGGATCGGTAACGCCACGGCTTACCCCGGCTGAAATCGCCGCTTCGGCGTTCAGCACCAGCTGGGCAATAAAGTTATCGTTTGGCTCTACCTCGCCTTCACCAACAATTGGCATAGTGGCGTTATCCAGCACCGCATAGCCCTGGGTCGCCAGGAACTGCGGGGTCCAGTAACTTACCCGGTTAAACCGGTAAGGTGAATCTGATACCTGTCCGGCGGCCGCCGCATTGCGGAATTCACGCGGATAAGCCCAGATCACCGTCGGCAAGGGGCCGTCACGTTTGGCATCGTAGCCCGCCGGTAAAATCAGGTTCGCTGACATTGGCACGCCGTCTGCGCGCTGGTAGTTAATCAGCTCACGGCTGATGCCCAGCGTATGCGGCATCGGGTGTGGGGTATCGGTTAGTGCGGTCAGCTCACCGCTTTGCAAATCGCGCAGATAAAAATCAGCCGGCTCAGTCGGTGCTTCGCGCTGAGTCAGTAATTTACCGCTGGGCAGCAGGGTAATCGGGTATTCATAATACGGTGCTTCTGAGCGCCACAGCCGCTCACTGTCGCCGCTTGCCAGGTGGTACTTATCAATAAAAGGCCGGTTGCCTTGCTCTGATGCACCCACTGCTGTCAGGTAAATATGGCCCTGTTCCAGCCGCAATAAGCGCTGGCCATTGTCGGCTGTGGTCATTAACGGCCGGCCCGGGTCGCCGTAGCGGTCTTCAGTAGAGCGCTGCCATAATAAACGCGGCTTGGCACTGCCATCCGGACTGATTAACCAGACTTTTTCCTGCCGCTCCTGCCACCAGCCTTCGTATACCAAAGCGGTGCCGGCATTGGCAGCCAGTAAATCGCGAAAGCGGAATGCCATATCCAGTAGTTTCACCGGTTCGCTGTTAAAAGGTGCGGCCAGTTGCCATAACTGATCGCGTACCTCGGCTTCATTTGCAGGATCGCCACCGTCTGCAGCCTGAGCCCAGTTCAAGGTTGCCGGGGCATCGTTACGCCAGCTGACGCTGCGCGGCCCGGTAACCACCGCATCAAAAGCGATAGGCAGGTTATCGGCTACCGGTTGCTTAGCAACCAGATAGCTGACTTCGCCCCGCAGGTTCCATACCTCGGTGTTGGTGGCAAACCGGTAGATGGGTACCGCATACGAGAATGGCGGTACTATCCGGCTTACCAGAATATGCTGGTTGTCCGGTGACAGGCTGAAGCTGCGGATCAGCGCCGGTTTCCCAATGGTTGTCAGCTTATTTTTCAGGGTAATTTTAACCAGCTGGCTGCTGAAGTAATGGCTGAACAGCGCCTCATCATGGGCATCTTCTAATAAATCCTGATAGGTACGGGCCGGTGCCGTGCGGCCCCGGGCTTCAGTAACCACCGGGCCGGCGGGTACTTTCGGCGCGACAGGGGTTGCCGGCCGCTTTTCAGATACCGCCAGTAAATAGACTGCGTCGCTGTTAGCCGCCCACTCCAGCCGGGCGCCCTGCACGGCATTGGGCTGCAGTTTACCCCAGCGTTTGGCCGTGGCATTTTTAGTATCTATCCGCCACAGGCTGCTGGCGTTGTCATCCAGTTGCACTACAGCAATGTAGCGGCTGTCAGGCGACCACTCAGCCGTTATCACCTTTAAATTTGCCGGCAGACCTTTAATTTGCCGGCTGTTACCGCTGGCAATATCAATCAGGGTAACACCGGCAATATAGCGTGGCTGACTGGGGCCATTGTTCGCCGGGTTTAACCGTACTCCGGCCAGCCGGTGCTCAGGTGCCGCTAAATCGGCCAGACTGGGCAGCGCCGGAAACTGCAGGCTTAGCAGCGTGCTGCCGTCAGGGCTTAAGCTGGCACCGGGAGACGGTGCCGCGTCGACAATAGCAGTGACTTCAGGAGCAGGCTCGCGATAACCGGTATCAACCGCTGCCGCGCTTAACTGGCTGCATAACAACAGCAGCATCAGGCTTAAAGGTATCACTAAAAGTTTTTTCACTGATTTAATCCTTTTAAAAATAAAAGGCGCAGGCTTGTGCAAGCTGCCTGCGCTTCAGGGCAACCCTGCCTTACCAGATTTTCACCCGGACATCTTCTTCACGGTACATCGCATCACCGGGTTTAACATCAAACGCCTGGTAAAACTCCGGCATATTCGACAGCACCCCCAGTACCCGGTACATACCCGGCGAATGTGGCCCGGTAATAACCTGCTGACGCAGCGCTTCATCCCGGAATTTAATCCGCCAGACCTGAGCCCAGCCCATAAAGAACCGTTGCTCCGGGGTAAAGCCATCAATCGTCACGTCCGGCTGACCTGCGGTCGCTTTCTGATAAGCGCGGTAAGATACCGTTAAGCCGCCTAAATCGGCGATATTTTCACCCAGCCCCAACGCACCCTGCAGGCGTAAATCGTCAATCGGGTTAAAGTTGCTGTACTGGTCAATCATCCGCTGCGCCCGCGCCCGGAACTGGCTTTCATCTTCAGGTACCCACCAGTCGCGCAGGTTACCCTCGCCATCAGAGCGGCGGCCCTGATCATCAAAACCATGGGTAAACTCATGGCCGATAACCCCGCCAATAGCACCATAGTTCACCGCATCGTCTGCCTCTACATTAAAGAATGGCGGCTGTAAGATGGCGGCAGGGAACACAATTTCGTTCATCGTTGAGCTGTAATAGGCATTAACGGTTTGCGGCGTCATGCCCCATTCATCGCGGTTTACCGGCTGGCCCAGCCGATTTACCATCCGCTGGTATTCACAGTCGGCACTGCGGCGCAGGTTACCAATTAAATCATCAGCGGCAATCGTTACGCATTCGTAATCGCGCCAGACATCCGGATAACCAATTTTAGTATTAAACTTGGCCAGCTTGGCTTGGGCTTCCACTTTAGTGGCCGGGCTCATCCATTCCAGATCGTCGATGGCCTCTTTAAAGGCAACCCGCAGGTTTTCAATCATTTCGTCCATCCGCGCTTTGGCTTCAGGCTGGAAATGGCGCTGGACATACTCTTTACCAACCATAAAGCCCAGGTTGCTTTCGACAGTGCTGACCGCGCGTTTTTCGCGGCTGCGCTGCTCCTGCAGGCCACTTAAAATACGGCCGTAAAAATCGAAGCTGGCGTTAACAAAAGGCTCACTCAGGTTATTGGCATTAGCGCGTAATAAATGAAATTTCAGATATTGCTGCCACTGGGCCAGCGGCACCTCGGCCTGAATGCTGGCAAAGGCTTTAAAATAGCTGGGCTGGCGCACCACAATATGTTCGATGTCGCCCAGTTCTGCGGCGGCCAGAAACCTTAGCCAGTCGAAGCCGGGCGCCAGTTCAGCCAGCTCGGCTTTGCTTAATTTATTATAGGTGGCATTGCGATCCCGGTTCTGAATGCGGCTCCACTGGGCTTCGGCCAGTTTGGTTTCAATCGCCAGAATGTTTTTGGCAGCCTGCTCTGCATTGTCCCAGCCCGCCAGTTGCCATAACTGCTCAATAAAGCTGCCATATTGTGCCAGCAATACCTTGCTGCGTTCATCGTCTTTTAAATAGTAATCACGGTCGGGCATGCCCAGGCCGGCCTGGCTGGCGCCGGTGATGTACTGATCAGACTGGCGCTGATCCTGTCCAACATAGACCGCCAGAGGGGTACCGAAGCGATAGCGCTGATTTTCACCCCAATACTGGCTTAACTCGGCAGCACTTTGCAGCTGCTCTATCCGGCTGATCTCACTGCTTAACGGCGAAAGGCCCAGCGCATTAATTCGTGCTTCGTCCAGATAAGAGCGGTATAAATCAGCCATTTTCTGGCTATCAGACCCTGTTGCGTGCTGGCTGGCTGCCAGCTCCTGAATAATGGCCAGTACCTGCTTTTCAGCATTTTCCCGCAGTTCATCAAAACTACCCCAGCGGGCTTTGTCAGCCGGTATATCGGTGCTGGTAAGCCAATTACCGTTAACATAACGGAAAAAGTCCTGCTGTGGGGCAACACTGGTGTCCATATTGGCCGGGTTGATGCCAGAGCCTAACGGTTGTTCAGCTTGTTGGGTCGATGTTGCGGCAGATGATGTGGCGGATTGCTGCGCGCTATTACTGACAACCGGCTGACTGCTGCAGGCGGTCAGGCCGAGCGACAACGCGACGCCTAACGCTAACGTGGATATTCTATTCATAGAGGTTCCCTGGATGATTGCTGCTTTTTGATTTAAATATAACCCGAGTGTAAAAGCTCTGCTTTGGTTGTAAAGCACGGCAGGTTAGCCCGCTGTCAGGCTGCGACAAAAGGCAAACTACGATTGCTTAAGCGGTTTTACTTGAATTACGCCGGCATTTTAAGCAGGATCAGTGCTGGCATTTAATCGCAGGATTTTTTGATGACAAACAGCACTATGTTAAACACCGCGTTAACCTCGCTGGCGGGTATTCCCTCTTTTTTAGCTTACTTCCTGCTGGCAGTGATTTTGCTGCTGCTGTTTATCCGGCTCTATACCTGGGTAACACCACATGATGAATTCACGCTTATCCGCGCCGATAACCCGGCTGCAGCCATAGCGTTTGGCGGTGCCCTGGTGGGCTTTGCCTGGCCGCTTGCCAGCGCTATTACCCATTCGATGTCATTACTTGACTGCGCCATCTGGGGCGCAGTGGCACTGGTGGTTCAGGTGCTGACCTTTCTGTTAAGCAGCGCTGCCCTGAAACAGTTACCGCAGCGTATTACGCAGGGCGAACTGGCAGCCGGTATTTATTCTGCCGGTTGCTCTATTACTGTCGGCATATTAAATGCCGCCTGCATGAGCTATTAAGGAGCCGCATATGACATTACGCCAAACCAAACGCAGCCAGAAAGCCGCGTTGATTTTTATGTTACCGGCAACCGGTCTGGCTTTAAACGGTTGCGCAGAAAAGCAGGTTGAAGCACAGGTGTTCAGTACCCCGGAAGAATGCGCGGCCTTTTATAACCCGCCGGCACAATGCCAGGCGGCTTTTGCCGAAGCAGCGCAATTACACCCGAAAGTGGCGCCGCGCTATGCTAATAAGCAGGAGTGCGAAGCCGACTTTGGTGCCGGCCAGTGTGAAACCGCACCTGAGCAACATCAGCAGGGCAGCTTTTTTATGCCGATGATGATGGGCTTTATGGCCGGCCAGATGCTGAACCGTGGCGGCTTAGCGCCAGCCGCCGGCCAGACCGGTCAGCAAACGGCGGCAGCAACTGGGCGCAACACTGTGCCCACTCAGCCGCTGTATAAATCGCGTGACGATCGTAATACTTTCCGCACCGCCACCAACACTGCGGTAGCCAGCCAACCGGGCAGCACCAGTATCCGGCCGTCGGCAGTGCAGCCTAAACCAGCAACGCTGGCCCGGCGTGGCGGTTTTGGTGCCCAGGCAGCGCAGCGCAGCGCCAACCGCAGTTACGGAGGCTGATAGCATTGAAACGGCATAGCATATCACCCCGCCCGGGCTGGCAGGACTTTGCCAGCAGCGTGGGGTTTGAGTTTCATACTATCGATAATGAACCCTACTGGGATGAAAGCGCTTATTATCAGTTCAGCCTGCAACAGATTGAGCAGGACCTGGAAGCACCTACTGAAGAGTTGCATCAGATGGCGCTGGATCTGGTGCCAGATATTCTGGCCAGTGAGCAGCTGCTGCAGCAACTGGCTATTCCTCAGCGGTTCTGGGACTATATCGCCGCCAGCTGGCGCAGTGGTGAGCCGCATTTATACGGCCGGATGGACTTCAGCTACGATGGCCAGCGCCCGGCCAAACTGCTGGAGCTGAATTACGACACCCCCACATCGTTATTTGAAACCGGGTTTTTCCAGTGGGTCTGGCTGGAAGATCAGCTGATGCGGGGCCAGCTGCCGCAGGGTAGCGATCAATTTAATTCATTGCAGGATAAACTGGAGCAGGCTTTTGCCCAGTTACCGCTGGCGCAGCCGTTTTACTTCAGCAGCGTAACCGAAAGCATTGAAGATAAAGGCACGGTCGATTACCTGATGGATATTGCGCTGCAGGCAGGTCTGAACTGCCGTTATATTCAGCTGGAGCAGCTGGGCGATATTGAAGGCCAGCTGGTGGATATGGATGGCTTTGCCATCAATGGCTTGTTTAAGCTGTATCCGTGGGAGTTTATGCTGCAGGAAGAGTTTGCCGGCAGTATTCTTACCAGCAAAACCCAATGGCTGGAGCCCAGCTGGAAGCTGCTGCTATCAAATAAAGGTATTTTGCCGCTACTGTGGCAAAAGTATCAGGGCCACCCCAATTTATTGCCGGCGTTTTTTGCCGACAGCCAGCAGGTAGAGCCGGGTTGGGTTAAAAAGCCCCTGTTCTCGCGCGAAGGCGCCAATATTGAACTGGTCACCAGCAGCGGCCAGCGCTTATCTGAAGACGGCCCCTACACCGACAGCGGCTATATTCGCCAGGCACTAGCGCCACTGCCAAAATTCGGCAATAACTATACACTGATTGGTAGCTGGGTAGTCGGCGACAGTGCTGCCGGCATCTGTATCCGGGAAGACAACAGCCTGATCACCAAAGACAGCTCGCGGTTTTTACCGCATATTATCCTCGACTGACGATGCAGCCTGCCGCTTAGAATACGATTCACATTCGGCAGTTTTCTGTCGGAAGGTTGGTTGCTCATCCGATGCTCCGGCTTAACCGGAGTTGGCTTAAAATTCATCCATTTTTATAACTAATCGCCAGCAGCAACTGCACACCGACCTACCGAAGAATAAATATGCTTAAAAAGTGGATATAAAACCACTTTAGACCTAGAATGCCGATTTTACGGCAGTGAAGGTTGGCAAATTGTCAGCTTACTGCCATCTTTATACTGTAGATTGTTAATTTTCAGCAAGAAGGAAGCCCCTTACCCGTGCGCACTACTGAACTTGTCTCCGGTTTTCGCCAGTCTGCCCCCTATGTTAATGCTCACCGCGGCAAAACCTTTGTGGTTATGCTAGGCGGCGAAGCCATTACTCAAACTGGTTTTCGCAGTATTATTAATGATATTGCTCTGTTAAACAGCCTTGGCATTAAAATTGTGCTGGTATATGGCGCCAGGCCACAGATTAATCAGGCGCTGGGACTTGCCGGGCTGGAACCGACGTATCATAACCGGGTACGGGTAACCGATGATGACTCGTTTAAACTGATTAAGCAGGTAGCCGGCGCACTGCAGCTGGATATTACCGCCCGCTTATCAATGAGTTTAAGCAATACCCCGATGCAAGGCGCGCAAATAAACGTAGTAAGTGGCAATTTCGTCATTGCCCAGCCACTGGGTGTCGATGAAGGCATTGATTATCATCACAGTGGCAAAGTGCGGCGGATTGATGTTACCGGTATCCGCCGCCAGCTGGATAACAACGGCATTGTGCTGATGGGCCCGATTGCGGCGTCAGTAACCGGTGAAAGCTTTAACCTGACTGCCGAAGATATTGCTACCCAGGTGGCGATCAAACTGAAGGCCGATAAAATGATTGGTTTCAGTGAGGTGGGCGGTATAACGGATGAAGACGGCGATATTATTGCCGAGCTAATGCCAAATGAAGCGGAAACAACGCTGCAGGCTCTGGCACAGAATAATAGCGCCTGCCCGGGAACCCTGGCGTTTTTACATGCAGCTATCACAGCCACCCGTGGCGGCGTACCACGCTGCCATTTGGTCAGTTATGATGAAGACGGTGCCTTGTTGCAGGAGTTATTTTCCCGCGACGGTATCGGTACGCAGATTGTCACCGAGTCGGCTGAAAAGCTGCGCCGGGCGACAATACGGGATATTGGCGGCATTCTGGATTTAATCCGGCCGCTGGAGCAGCAGGGCTTGCTGGTGCGCCGCTCGCGCGAGCAACTGGAAATGGAAATTGACTACTTTACCTTAATAGAGCGCGATGGCCTGGTGATTGGCTGTGCCGCGCTTTATCCGTTTGTTGATGAAAACGTCGGTGAATTTGCCTGTTTAGCCGTGCATCCCGACTACCGGGATGCCGACCGGGGTTACCTGCTGTTAAAACATATTATTCAGCAGGCCCGCCAGCGTCGCTATGACAAAGTGTTTGCCCTGACCACCCGCAGCATTCACTGGTTTTTAGAGCAGGGCTTTGAGCTGGTTACCGTTGATGATTTACCCAGCCAGAAAAAGCAGCTGTATAATTATCAGCGTCGCTCAAAGATCCTGGCGATAACCCTGTAACGCCGCCACCGCCAGCTGCTAAACAATAAACCGGTCTATCAGCCGGTTTAATTCACCGGATAACTGGCGCAATTTTACGCTGAAGTCCGCCAGTTTAGTGGCGGAAGCCGTGCTGTCATCGACCAGCTGGGCCACATTGTGCACACTGTGCCCCAGATGTTGTACCACTGCCGCCTGCTCATCTGTCGCGGTCGCTACCTGCCGGTTCAGCTGGTCCAGCTCACGAATACCGTCGACAATATGTTGTAACTCTGCCGTGGCCTGCAGCATAGCCTGAGCACTCTCGCTGGCTTGTTGTTTTCCCTGCTCAGCGGCCCCCACCGCCTGCTGCGATTCTGTTTGTAACTGATTAATCATCTGCTGAATTTCATCGGTAGCGCTGGCGGCACGTTGCGCAAGTTGCCGCACTTCATCGGCAACAACAGCGAAGCCACGTCCATGCTCACCCGCCCGCGCGGCTTCGATTGCCGCATTTAACGCCAGCAGATTGGTTTGCTCGGAAATAGCACGAATAACATTAAGAATGCCGCCGATTTTATCGCTGTTTTTAGCAAGCGTGGTGACGACAGCCGCTATATGATCAACCTCAGCGGTTAATTTTTGCAGGCTCTGGCTGGTGTTACTGATAACGGCAAGCCCCCGGCTGGCGTTCTGATTAGTGTGTTCGGCGGTATCTGCTGCTTTTGCGGCATTGCCCGCCACGGCGCTTATTGTGTTAGATAACTCTTCAATTGCTGTGGCAATACCGCCTAGCTTGTCACGCTGCTCCTGCGCCAGATCACGGTTCTGGCTGGCACTGTCATCTACCTGAGTAGCGGACTGCTGTAATTGTTCGCTTTGCTGATGTAACCGGGTAATCAGACCATGAATTTTTTCGACAAAATTATTAAAGCCGCTACCTATCTGTCTGACTTCCAGGGCGCCATCTGCCGGTAAGCGTTGCCGTAAATCCCCTTCGCCCTCGCCAATGTTTTGCAGGGTTTCTGCCACAGAATGCAAACGGCGGGTTAAAGAACTGGCCAGTAACCAGGCCAGCAAAGCCGCAATCAGGGTGGCCGCCAAGCCCGTTAACAACAAGGTATTACGCAATTGCCGCACCGGAGCCAGTACTTCAGCCAGCGGTACCTGCGCCACCACAGACCAGACCGTACCCTGCACCGGCACACTAACCAGCAATAAATTGTCGGTAATCTGGGTGCGTAAGGCGCTGCCCGCTGCCAATTGCCGGGTGACATTACTGCCGTACAGCTGCGTCATGGTTTGCTGGCCAATCAGGCTGGTGTCGGGGTGAATGACAATATTACCGTCGCCGTCGGCCAGATAAGCCAGGCCAGTATCGGCAATCCGCACTCCTCTGAGATAATCGACCATTTGTTGCAGCGATACCGCTATACCCGATAAGCCGCGACCATTTACCTGCTGATAATTAACAAACATTCTTACCTTGCCACCAGGCTCAGTAAACAAGCTGACGTTGGTGGCTGCTGCAGAGTCTCTGAACGCAAAAAACCAGCCATCTTGCTGCTGATTCAGCACCCGCAGAAAACCTTCCTGATTCCAGTAGCGGCCGGTTTGCCGGTCTGCCCATGATGCGGCGTCCAGTCCAAGCTGATTTTTAACATTGCGGATCTGCTGCAACAGCAGAGGCTCTTGCTGGCTGGGAAACCCTTGATCGGCCCATTGCAAAATATATGGGTTTTCAGCCAGCTGGCGGGTTGCCGTGGTCATCTGGCTTACCTGGCCTTCCAGACTCTGGCTAATCTGACGCACCACTGCAGGCATTTCATGCTGCAGCATCCGGTTTACCACCAGCTGTTTCGCCTGCCGATACGCGAGTACGCCGCTCAGTACTGAACTGAGTAATATCAGTAAAACCAATACCAGCACAAATTGCTGTTTAACTGTCATCTTGTTAAAAGACGAAACCATGCCAACCCCTTAATGGCTATTTCCATGGCAGAAATCATACTGAATTCAGATGACAATGCGAGCTTTTATCACAACAAAAATCGCAAAATTACTTTGTAATACTTTCAGAAACAGCTTGCCGAACCTGGCTGGCCAATGCGCGGGCGGTAGTCCATTTACCGCCGGAAACAGTCAGCAGCTGTCCCTGCCAGTTCAGCTGATATTCCCGGCTGGCTTTACTGGCATTTTCGCTGCCACCAAGTAACGGCCGCACACCGGCAAAGTCAGCCAGCACGCTGTTGTACTGAACCGCCGGTTGAAAGTAGTGGTTATAGGTAGCCAGTAAATAGTCCCGTTCGTCCGCCGAGCATTTGATGGGCTCATCCAGTTGCTGACGAACCTCGGTGGTACCAAGCAGGGTATTGCCCTGATAGGGCAGCACGAAAACGATGCGTGCTTCAGCCGGCACTTCCAGCATATGGCCGTAACGGCCTATTGGTGGCAACAGTAAATGACTGCCACGCACCAGATCGAGCGGTTGCTGCTTAAGGCCTGATTGTGCCAGCAGCTGCTGGCTCCAGGGCCCCGCCACATTAATAACCCGGTCATACTGCTGCCAACCGCTGGCCAGCAGAATCCGGGCATCGGTGCTGACCTTTAAAACCGGGCTATGCTCTGCCAGCTGTACGCCGGCTTTGCTGCATTGCGCGGCCATCCACAAGCCAAGTTTACGATCGTCCATCTGGCCATCAAAAAACAGATAGGAACCGGTTAAACCTTCCGCTTTTAAATGAGGCGAGCAGCGCAGCGTCTGGCCGGCAGTCAGCCAGCGATGCCGGCCAATACCCTTACGCCCGGCAAAACTGTCGTATAACCAGAGGCCAATTTTCAGTTGCCAGCGGGGCCGGCGTGAATCACGGTAAACAGGATACAATATCGGCAGGCGCCGGGTCAGCTGCGGTGCTTTTTTCAGCCACCAGCGCCGCTCCTGCAATGCTTCCCGTACCAGCCTGAATTCGCCCTGCTCCAGATAACGTAAACCACCGTGCAGTAATTTAGAAGATGCACTGCTGGTTGCCGCCATCAAGGTATCGCGTTCAAACAGGGTAACCTGATGGCCTGCCAGCGCTAATTGCCAGGCACTGGATAAGCCATTAATGCCTCCACCTACAATCGCCAGCTTCATAAACGGCTCCTTTGCTGTGGTCTTACCCGGATAAGCTGATTTTGCAGCTTAACCTAAACGCCTAGCAGAGCAATACCAAATCATTCCGGTGTACAACCTCTTCACTGGGACAACAGCCGAGCACCGCAGCGATATCTTTACTATGCAGGCCTTTTATCAGGCTCAGTTCCTGTGAGCTGTACTGACTGATCCCTTTTGCCAGAGGCTGCTGCTGCGGCCCGGTGATCAGCAGGGCATCGCCTTTGTCAAAGCTGCCAGTGCAGCTGACAATACCACTGGCAAGTAACGACGCACCTTTCTGTTGTAAAGCAGTACAGGCACCGGTGTCAATTTCCACTACACCTTGCTGCTTCAGCGTATTCAATAACCAGTGTTTTTTGGCGCTCAGCCGGTCTTGTTGCCGGACAAAACGGGTACCGGCCGAAGTGCCAGCCAGCAACCGCTCAAAACTGCCCGGATCCTGACCATTTATTATCAGGGTATCAATACCCGCCTTGGTTGCTTTTTCTGCTGCCTGAATTTTAGTCAGCATGCCGCCGGTGCCAATGGCATGATGGCTGCCGCCGGCCATGCTGTAAATAGCAGGGGTTATTGCCGCTACTTCGCTGATATGCCGGGCATCCGGCACCAGTCTGGGGTTGGCAGTGTACAAACCATCAATGTCTGAACAAATCAGCAATACATCGGCATCCACCACTATTGCCACCAATGCCGCCAGGTTATCGTTATCTCCCAGCTTCAGCTCTGCCGTTGCCACTGAGTCGTTTTCATTAACGATAGGCAGCACCCGATTAGCCAGTAGTGTGCGCAGAGTATTATCGATATTCAGATAGCGGCGGCGATGTTGCAGGTCGTCGTGGGTCAGTAAAATTTGGGCGCAATCGAAGTCGAACAGCTGGCTCCAGCAAGCCATCATCCGGCTCTGGCCAACCGCGGCCATGGCCTGTTTAATGTTAATTGGCAACGGCTGCTGCTTGGCAATGATGGCATTGCGCCCGGCAGCGACACTGCCGGAAGAGACCAGCACGACTTCTTTGCCTGCCAGACGGCATTCGGCAATAAAACGAGCGATGGTTAACAGATAACGGGTGGAACAGCCATGTGCAGCAGGCGCAATTAAGGCACTACCTACTTTAATAACGATTCGACGCCAGGACGCAAAAGCCATAACACACTCCCGCTGAATGATGGCAGCAGCTTACGATTCAGGCGTCTATATGTCTATAACTATTTAATTACGCTTGTTAGTTGCGCACCATAGCCACGTTACACTCTCCGGCCGTCAGATGGGTAAAATTGCCATAGGCAGCGATAACTAATTCATTTTCAGTATGCCGGCGCACATGCCAGCTTACCTGACCACTGCCAAATGCCGGATGGTCAATGACAAAGTTGCCCGTTTGTTGGCGGATATTATAGTTAAACGTATCCTGGCGCTGTCCCTGCTGAATGTGCTGAGTCATCTTATTTTCAGCAAATACCCAGGTTTTACTTAACGTTTCATCGCGATAAACCGTACCGTCCAGCACCTTGGACGTACCCAGTTCGCACCAGCTGCCAGCCAGTAAAGGCAAGGGATCGCGCGCTTCGCGCTCACCGAACAACATGTTAATCTGTGCTTCTTCGTCACCGGTAACACAGGGTGAGCCCTGAAATACCACACTGCCATCTGCTGCAGTGCATTTAAATACGCTGGCATCAACTTCCGTCGTCAACCCCAAAACCAATATCAAGCAAAAACAACGAATTATAGTTATCATTTCAATTTGTCCTGGTTGTCCCTAAACAGCAGGCAGCCATTCTTGCTACCCAAATCCTGCTTACCTTACCCAAAAAACCGGCCAAAGGGAATTCTATTTACATTAAGTCTACATAATACTTCTTGCTGTATTCGTAAACAAAACACACACAATTAAGTAATAAATGAAGTTCAGCAGCAATTCAGAGAACAGTGTTAAGCTCTCTTAATAATTCTAAGGAGCTTTGCTATGAAATTGATGTCTTTTGCCGTTACTACCCTTGCCGCCAGTCTGGTGTTAGCCGGCTGTGCAAACCAGTCGAATGCCACCAGAGGAGCAGCTATTGGTGCAGTAGCCGGTGCCATTGCCGGCAAAGCGACCGGCAACCATAAAGACAAGCGCCTGGTAATTGGCGCAGCGGTTGGCGCGCTGGCCGGTGCAGCAGTGGGTAGTTATATGGACAAGCAGGAAAAAGAGCTCCGCGAAGAGCTTAGTGGCTCGGGAGTAAAGGTTATCCGCGATGGCGATATATTAAAACTGGATATTCCGGCCCAGCTGACGTTTGATATTAACCGTTCAGATATCAAAGCTAATTTGTATCCCGTTTTTAATGATATTGCCAAAGTACTGCGTCAGTATGAAAAAACCATGCTGGTTATTGCTGGTCATACCGATGATACCGGTCCTTATCAGTACAATATGAATCTGTCGATGGCCCGGGCTGACGCCGTAAAAAACTATTTAGTAGCGCAGAATGTTCAGCCGATCCGGCTGGAAACTCAGGGTTATGGTCCGAATTACCCGGCAGTACCTAACACGTCAGATGCTAACCGGGCCCAGAACCGCCGGGTAGAAATTCATATTGAACCAATAGTTGAATAACGGTTACTGATAGTAAGTAAAAAGAAAACAGCGCCAGAGGGCGCTGTTTTAGTTTGGTGTGGCTGTTAATGCCGGCAATTAAAAGCGATAGCTCACTTTGCCATAAACAAACTGACCACGTGGGTTGTGCACCCGCGACGCATAACCATATAAATCGGCATCGCCATCACCAATAGCGAACGGTGGATCCTCATCCAGGGCGTTGTTCATACCCAGCACCAGTTGCGTCTTATCATTCAGGCTGTAGCGAAGTTGCACATCTAACAGCATTTGGGCACTGATTGACCGGGTCGAGGTATTTTCTACGTCACTTGGCGCAGCATAATCTTCAAATTCACCAATATAACTCAGGCTGGTTACCACACCCCAGTCACCATGGCTCCAGTCTGCTGCTGCCAACCAGCGGTGCTGCGGGTAGTTATACTCGCCAGCATAGTCAATACCATCTTTCTCAAACTTACTGATATAGGACCAGTCGAGATTAAACCTTACCTGCCCCATATCCTGTAACGCCAGGCGGTAAGATGTGGACAGATCCAGACCGGTCGCTTCCTGCGAGCTAACGTTAACATAGCTGTTAAACAACCTGGACAATTCACCCAGTGTTTGTCCCGGCAACGGATCTAAGCGTACACAAACCGTGCTGTTCTGGTTATTACATTCGGCGTTATACACATTCTGAAAATCATTTTTATCAATTTTATTGTCCTGGGTGATACTCCAGATATCGACCGACACATCAAACTCATCACTCACCTGCCATACTGCGCCAATATTGAAGGTCTCTGACTCTTCAGGTTTCAGCCCCTCGCTACCAACAAAAACGATGGTGTAGTCGGTGGCAGCACAGGCCGGGTTAGCTGGATCAGCGGTTGGACAGCGAAAGGTATCGGTAAAAAATACCGATTCCTGCGATGGCCCCAGACCAATCTGTGCCAGTGATGGCGCCCGGAAGCCCTGACCAAAAGATGCCCGTAAGGTAAAGTTCTCCAGCGGTCGCCATTTCATCGCCAGTTGTGGATTGGTGGTAGAACCAAAGTCACTGTAATGATCGTACCGCCCCGCAACAGTAAACTCCAGATAGTCAGAGACAGGTACCAAAAATTCAACATAGGCGGCATATTGATCTCGTTCGGCCTGAGCCGACACCGACTCTGTACCGAAAATCAGCCCACGCTGAAATTGATCATCCGGCTGGTCGAATGCATCTTCTTCCCGATACTCCACCCCGGCAGCTAATGACACCATCTGATCACCGAGCGCAAAGGCCTCACCACTGATACTGGCATCGTAAGCGGTAATATGCGACTCACCGCGGCGAACCAATGAGGTGGTTATCGCATCAATCACTTCCGCTGAGTTATACACACCACCAAACGGATTATAATTGCCCAGATTTATTTGTTCCTGCAAAAAATCGGTGCGCACCCAGCCTTGTTGCTTACTGCCCGTTTGCATAGACTCACTGCGGCCTTTCTGAGCTGAAACATCCCAGTCCCAGTTTTGTAACTGACCGCGCAGCCCCACTACCAGCCGCAATGAGTCAGATTCTATATCCCAGACCCGTGGCCCGGCATCAACCGTCCGGAAACGGTTTATGGCGATATCTTCACCAAACGGATTATTCGGATGAGACGCAGGCACCGTTAAACCGGCATCACCGTCCAGCGGTGTGGCCGCACCTGACGCCTGCGAACGGTTATGTTGCACTGCCAGCTCGACATAGCCCTGCAAGCCCGTAGTAAATTGCTGGCTGCCCTGAAAAATAGCACCAACCCGCTCTGCAGCCGGTACCACCATACCAAAGGGGCCGTAGTCAAATACACAGGTTTGACCAAATGCCTGATCTGCCGGGCAACCCGGATCAATCCGGGTTTCGCCATTGACAATAAAGTTGCCGGGAAAGCCCCGCGACGAGCGTAAATCCAGGCCGCCATAGGGCTCCTGATTTGCCGTGCCAAACCGACCCATTTCAGCCCCGGTGATCACGGTATTTTTGAAATAATCCAGAATAAGGGTGGCATTGGCATCATCTGTTTCCGTGCCCCAGACCAGACTGGCTGATGTTTCATCATATGACGGCCCCGTCGTGCCACCATGGCTGACACTGAGTTCGGCGCCATCAAAGTTTTTGCGCAAAATAATATTAACAACACCGGCCACCGCATCTGAACCATACACAGCTGACGCGCCATCTTTCAAAATTTCAATCCGCTCAATAGCGGCTACCGGAATACTGTTAATATCGACAAACGAATTGGCAATATTCTCTGCAAAAGCACTGATAGCCACTCTGCGGCCATTGATTAGGACCAAAGTGGCATCAGAACCAAAGCCGCGCAAACTGATGGCGGCACCACCATTAGCGGTTGAATCCTGATTGTTGCCCCGGGTAGAAAAGGTACCGGTACCAGCAACCGGCGTTCTTTCCAGCAACTGCTGTAAATTGGCAAAGCCTGATTTGGCAATTTCGTCCCGGCTGATTACCGAAATAGGGGCGGCGCCTTCCAGATCATTACGTTTAATGCGGGAACCGGTAACTTCAATTCGTTCAACCTGTTGTGAATCAGCTTGCTCAGCGCTCTGCTGAGCTGCAGTTGTTTCGCTATAAACCAGAGCGTTTACTGCCAGCGCACAAAGTGAATATTTAAATAACGTGTTCATATGCTTCCTTATTGTTATTTGTGTTGCGTTCAACAGCCTAAATAGCAAACATGGTTTAGCATAAAAAACATAGAATTAACACTGAGAAACATAAATTAAATGTGAAGGGCGTTACCGGAGCAATACAAAACGTTAAATACAAAAAAAGCCCCGCGATGCGGAGCCTTTTTGTTAACAACAACCCTTTTTAAACAGCGGGTATCAGTAAGCAATACTGCTAATTTGTTGCCTGAGCGTACTGTCGCTCCAGCGTTACCACTTGTGCTTGCAAACCACGCAGGGTAGCGCGTTCGGCACTGATGCGCTCAGCAAAACGTTGTTCGGTACGTTCAATCTTCTGGGCAATAGCGGCAACTTCTTCTGCCCGGGGGAAACTACGTCTGAGCTTATACTGCTCTGCTTTAAGCTCTTCGAGTAACAGGGCTTTTTCCTGTTCAAGTTTAGCAATCTGAAATTCAACAAAACGAGTTTTGCGTTTTACCGCATCGACCTGTTGCCGGAACTCTCCTGGTGTACCAACCAGGGCGGTACCAACCGGCCGCATATCAACTGCTTCAGCATCCTTGGCACATGGAAACTGGCTGAATTCAACCACGCCATTTGTTTCACATTTATACACCGTCGCCTGCGCTGAAAACGCCCCAAAAAATAATAACGACAAGTATCTCATATTACTTCACCCTTTTTATGAGCAATAAATGTACAAAAGGCTTGCCAATTAAGCAAGCCTTGTTTGTTATTTATTTTTTGCCTTCAGCTGGTGTTAAGTCGTTTAGTCTACTTCAAAGTCTAATTTAGTTGGTTTGCAGAGCTTTTTTCATAAAGTTTGGCAAGGCGCCAGCGGCTTTATGAATGTCCACATTGTAATATTCCGTGGCAAAAGGAGCCTGTTGGGCATCGGCTTCCCGAAAGCCATTAAAAGCGGCATCTTTGCGGGCTAAGGTGCAGGTCCACCAGCCTGACGGATAGACCATTTGCGGGAAATTTAGGGTCTGTAGCGCAGCGAAGCCCGCATCACTCATGGCCTGACGCATTGCTGATAGCAACGGCATATGAATTAGCGGCGATTCACTCTGTTGCACCAGAATACCCCCTGAGCGCAGTGCCTGCAGACAGCTGGCATAAAACGCCCGGTTAAATAAGCCTTCGCCCGGGCCAATAGGGTCGGTCGAGTCGACAATAATTACATCGACCGAGCCGGCCGCTGCTTCACGCATAAACTTAATACCATCGGCAAACTGCAGGGTTGCCCGCGGGTCATTATTCGATGCACACAGCTCCGGAAAGTATTTTTCTGCCATCCGGGTGACCTGCTCGTCAATATCGATCTGGGTTACCGTTTCCACCCCAGGGTGCTTTAATACTTCACGCAGGGTACCGCAATCGCCGCCACCGATGATCACCACATTTTTCGGATCAGGGTGGGTAAACAATACCGGATGGCTCAGCATTTCATGATACAAAAAGTTATCGCGGCTGCTGAGCATGATCACATCGTCAATCACCATTAAATTACCAAAATGGCTGGTTTCATACATCGCAATTTTCTGGAATGGCGACTGCACTTCATCCAGTTTTTTGGTAATAGCCAGACCAAACACACTGCCGCTGTCGGCAAAAACTTCGGTCAGCCACTTTTTGTCATCAAATACTGACATCTTAATCCCCCTTAAACGTATAGACCGCGTATTTTGCCTGTATGGGCGGCAACAAACAAATTTTTATCGTTTTTTGCTGCAGCTTACCGGCATAGGCTTTACACTATCTGACAGAGAAATTTTTAAGGAATCGTAATGGCTGATTGGGGTATTGAAAAAGCACGTTCTATTTATAACGTTGCCGTGTGGAGTGAAGGCTACTTTGATGTGAACCAGGATGGCAACTTAATTGCCTATCCGGATCAGGATCACAGCAAAGCGGGGATCAGCTTTCCTGAGCTGACCAACCGCTTCAAAGAAGAAGGGCTGACTCTGCCGGTACTGGTGCGTTTTACCGATATATTGCAGCACCGGGTTGATACCCTGATCAAGTCGTTTCGAAATGCCAAGGCCGAAAAAGATTATCAGGGCCAGTATACCGCTGTGTACCCGATAAAAGTTAACCAGCAGTTTTCTGTGGTTAAGCGTTTAATCAGCCATGAAAGCGGTAAAGTGGGTCTGGAGGCCGGCAGTAAGCCTGAACTGATGGCCATTCTGGGTGTGACCGAAAAGCCACTGCAGATTGTCTGTAACGGCTATAAAGACAGTGAATTTTTACGACTGGCGACCATTGGCCAGATGATGGGCCACACGGTTTATGTGGTAGTGGAAAAGTTATCTGAGCTGAAAACCCTGCTGCGGGAAATTGATAATTTAGGCGCGGCACCGCGCATCGGTATCCGGATCCGCTTAAACTCGGTCGGTAAAGGCAAGTGGCAGAATACCGGCGGTGAAAAAGGTAAATTTGGTTTAACGGCTACTCAGGTACTGCAGGCTATTGAGGTGCTGCGTGCTGCCGGCAAGTTGGATTTACTGCAGTTGGTACACTTTCATATCGGCTCACAAATTGCCAATATCCGCGATATTCATAATGCTATCCGCGAGTGCGCCCGTCATTACGCTGAGCTGCGCACCCTGGGCGTGCCGATTACTACTGTCGACGTGGGCGGTGGTTTAGGGGTTGATTATGAAGGCTCTAAATCGCGTTCAGCCTGTTCAATGAATTACACCATGATGGAATATGCCCGCAATGTGGTAAATGGCTTAAAAGAAGTGTGTGACGAGTACGACTTACCGCACCCGAATATTATTACCGAATCGGGCCGGGCGATGACAGCTCACCATGCGGTACTGGTTACTGATGCTATTGATATTGAGCGGGCGCCGGGCCTGGTGAACCTGCCCGAGCCAAGCGAAGATGCGCCCACTGTGATTTTAGGTTTATGGGAAGCCTACCAGAACGTTACGCCACGTTCGGCAGTTGAAGCCTATCATGATGCGATTCACTACTTTACTGATGCCCATGCTCAGTACGTGCATGGCTTACTGACGCTGCAGGACTGGTCGTTGCTGGAACAAATTTACTTTGCCACCATTAATAAAGTGCGGGCTAATCTGGATTTATCGGCGCGCTCGCACCGGGCAATCCATGACGAACTGAACGAAAAACTGGCCGATAAATTATTCGTTAACTTTTCCTTGTTTCAGTCGATGCCCGACGCCTGGGGTATTGACCAGCTGTTTCCGGTAATGCCGCTGGAACGAATGCTGGAGCCACTGGATCACCGGGCGATTATTCAGGATATCACCTGTGACTCTGACGGCCAGCTGAAGAGTTATGCCGACGGTAACGGGATCGAGTCGAGCCTGCCACTGCCGGTATACAAAGAAGACGAGCAGTATTTACTTGGCATGTTTATGGTCGGTGCCTATCAGGAAATCCTCGGTGATTTGCATAACCTGTTTGGCGACACCGACTCTGTGCATGTTGAACTGACCGATGACGGTGGTTATAAGCTGACCAACATTATCAAAGGTGACACGGTGGCCGACGTGCTGCGTTATGTGCAGTTTGATGCCACAAAACTGCTGATGTCATACAGTAAGCAGCTGGCGAAGCTTGATATGAGCGCTGAACAGAAAGACGCGTTGCTGGATGAGCTTAAATCCGGCGTTTATGGTTATACCTATTTCGAAGATTAGGCTAGAATAGCCACTGATCGGACGAGTACAGAGCAGCATTAAGCTGCTCTGTTTGTCTCAGGCTTATTTCTGTTGCCGGTAACGGCAGCTCTGAAAAATCAGGTGTGCTATGTTATCTTTTCTTCCCAAGCCCTTGGTTGGCGTGTTGTCGGTATTACTGTATTTTTTTAATACCCTGTTCTGGTTTGTACCGGTAGTCTTGCTGGCCGTGCTGAAGCTGCCCCCTGTTAAACGCTGGCAAAGCTGGATGACCTACCTGCTGGACGCCTGCGCCGTGGCCTGGATTAGTGTCAATAATTTCACTACTGCTCTGTTTACCCGGATCCGCTGGAACGTGCAGGGGCTGGAACAATTATCCCGCAAAGACTGGTACCTGATCCTGGCTAACCATCAGTCCTGGGCTGATATCCTGGTATTGCAGAACATTTTTAACCGCAAAATTCCGTTTATTAAATTTTTCCTGAAAAAAGAACTGTTATACGTGCCACTGCTCGGCATCTGCTGGTGGGCGCTCGATTTTCCGTTTATGAAGCGCTACAGCAAAAATTTTCTGCTGAAAAACCCGCATTTGCAGGGCAAAGACATTGAAACCACCCGCCGGGCTTGTCAGAAATTTCAGTTTAAACCGTCCACTATCATGAATTTTGTCGAAGGTACCCGCTTCACCAGACACAAGCATCAGCAGCAGCAATCACCGTTCAACCGGCTGTTAAAACCGAAAGCCGGTGGCGTGGCATTTGTACTGGGCGCGATGGGCAATCAGCTACATAAAATGCTGGATGTCACCATCTATTATCCGCAGGGGATCCCCAGTTTCTGGGATTATATTTCCGGCAAAGTTCGTGATATAACAGTCAACATTAATGTATTACCGATCACCAGCGATTTGATTGGCGACTATAACGACCCGATTTACCGCCAGCACTTTCAGCAGTGGGTAAATCAGTTGTGGCAACAGAAAGATCAGGAGTTGGCCGCATTAGCGCAAAAAGGAGTAGCCTGATGTTAAGTTTTTTACCCGGTTGGTTACTGTTACCGATCAGCTTCAGTTGCTTTGCGCTGAATCTGGCGTTCTGGGGTATTGTCGTTACGCCCATTGGCATTTTTAAATTGCTCCTGCCGTTTAAAGGCGCGCACAGAGTGCTGGCAATGGCCGGTCGCAGTTGCTTCCGTGGCTGGACCATTGTCAATACCGGCCTGATTAACGTATTTAATGATGTTGACTGGCAAATCAGTGGCGAGCAAACGCTGGACCGGGAAAGCTGGTACCTGCTGATAGCCAACCACAAAAGCTGGCTGGATATTCCGGTAGTCAGTGGTTTTGCTCATAAGCTTATTCCTGAGCCAAAGTTTTTCTTAAAAGATCAGCTAAAGTGGATACCTTTTTTAGGCACTGGTTGCTGGGCACTCGATATGCCCTATATGAAGCGCTACAGTGCGGCAACGCTGGCGAAGAACCCGCATTTAAAAGGTAAAGACATTGCGACTACCCGTAAATCCTGCGCCAAATTTTTAACAGTGCCTACTACCATTATTAATTTCGTTGAGGGCAGCCGCTGTACCGAACAAAAGCGCCTGGCCAGGAAAAGTCCGTTTCAGTACCTGCTCCCCCCCAAAGCCGGTGGCATTGCCTTTACCCTGGCCAGCATGGGCGAGCAGTTTAATGCTATTCTGGATTTAACCTTAATTTACCCCGATAACCAGCAACACGTTGCGCTGGATATGCTGATGGGCCGGCTGAAACGGATTGTTATTAAAGCCGATGTACTGGCAGTTGATGAGCAGGTGATTGGCGATTATTTTAATGATCCGGCGTTTCGTGAGCGCTTTCAATTGTGGTTAAATCAGCGCTGGCAGGCCAAAGATCAGCATATTCAGGCGTTTTACCAGCAGGAGCAGCTAACTGCTACCGAACAGCAACTGGCCTGCCGGGCAGGACCGCAGCTTTAATGTCGTTCAGCCTGCAACAGCAGGTTGCGCGGTGTAACCTGATAGTCACAAAATGCAGCCAGTGTAACCTGATAGCCATACTGTTCTAAAAATAATGCCCGATCCAGCATCAGCCACAGTTCCAGTGGCCGCCGGAACAAATGCCTGACCAGTTCAATCCGCCGCACCAGCGCGGCATGCGCTGCCCCTTGCTGCAAATAATGCTGCCAGTCTGGTACTGCTGGCAGCGGCAGCTGATGCTGCTCCGCCGCCCAGCGGCCAAATTCCGCAAAGTCGCCACTGAACCAGTGCTTGGCAACGGACGACAACGGTCGGTAGTCAGTCTCACCGGTAAGATCAGCGCGCAGCGCCTGATAGGCCAGACGCCATTGCACTTCGGTATGCCGCAGTTTTTCAATCCGGGCGCCGGCGGTTACCTGACCCTGCACCGCCAGTTTTAAATCATGCTGGCTCAGCACTAAATCATGTTGCTGGCCAAGCGTCGATAACGGCTGATAATGCTCATCCGGAATTAAATGATAACAGCAGGGTACAATATTCAATTGCTGGCAACCGGTCGCTACCGCTTGTTGCAGTAACTTAATATGCAGCTGACCACAGGCATGTAGCGCCAGCACTTGCTGCTGCGGTGCCAGCACAGCGCTGCCCTCAGCGGTCAGCACGTCAGCATGAACAAAACGTTGCGGGATCTGAAACTGGCTGGCCAGCGCACTGCCATCGGCACACAGTTGCTGCTGCCATTCAATACTGGTTACCGGTCGCTGCAACTGCCAGGCCAGCAACCGGCCCAGATGGCCTTTACCGGCACACCATTCCAGCATTGGCAGCGTGCTTGCCGGCAGCCGACGGGCAAATGCATCAATCTGCTGCAGCTTACGCCCGCCAATGCCATTAGCCAACCAGAACGGTACCGGTTTTAGCTCGCTGGCCGGCAAACCGTTGTCGGCTGGGGTAAGGTAACTATCGAGCTTAAACAAATCATCGAAAAAGGCGGTAAAGTGCTGTTGCTGTAATAGCGGGCTCTGGTCAATCGCCGCCAGTTGCTGCTCTGGCAGGCTCAGTAATTTCTCTGCCAGCGCCGGGTTATCCCAGGGCAGTTGCTGGCAGGCAAAAGGCACCAGCTGCCAGTACGCCTTATATTGGGTCAATAGCGCACTGCAGCTGTCAAATGCCTGCTGCAGCGCAGCGTTACCTGGCATTAATACAACAAACTATACAGTTTACGCCGGTACTGACTGGCGACGGCATCACCCTTAGGCAAGGCTGCCAGAATATCCAGAAACAGTTTTTTGCTGTCACCGTAGTTTAAGTCCTGCCGCAAGATACCCAGCAACAATGCCAGCGCCTCTTCACTGCGCTGCGCTGCCTGATACTGCACGGCTAACTGTTCTTTAATGCTGTTGTCATCAGGGCTGGCAGCCAGTTTTTGCTCCAGTGCCCGGATTTCCGGGGTATCGGCTGCTTCCAGTGCCAGTTCCAGTTTTGCCAGTACCGCTTTATAAACGCTGTCTTGATCAGCCAGTTTTATTTCTGCCAGTAAAGACTGCGCCTGTGGCAACTGGCCCAGGCTGATTGCAGTGTCGGCCAGCCAGACTTTCAGCTCAGCTCGCTCTGGCGCGATATCGACAGCCTGTTTAAACAACGGGTACGCTTCAGCCGGGTTTTGTTCAGCCAGAAACTGCTCTGCCCTGGCAATCAGCTCATCTTCCGGTTTAGGCAGATAAGGCTGCAGGCGCGCCATAATTGCTTGTTCGGTTTCAACACCGGCAAAGCCATCGACCGGCCGGCCATCTTTAATCAGCATTACCGTAGGGAGCGACTGCACCCCAAACTGCATGGCTAAATCCTGCTGCTGGTCACAATCTACCCGGGCCAGTAGCAGATGCTGCGGGTAACGCTGCACTATCGCCTGTAACACCGGGGTCAGCTGCTGGCAGCCCTCACTGCGGGCAGAATGAAACTGAAACACTACCAGCTGGTTTTTCGATTGCTCCAGTATTTCGCGGGCATTCTGAAGGGTGACATCTACAATGGGGCTTTGCATAACGAGGTCCTGTATTTCGCCGTAATGGCATTACTATTTTCGCCGTAATGGCATTACTATGTGGCCGCAGCTGCTATTTTACAAGGTAGCGGTGGCCGGCGGCAAATCCAAAAAAACCATCGACATTGGCGCTGACATCCCGTAAATTATCAGAGCGTTCAGATAATACGACTTCATAAGAAGCAACAATAAGAGCGCCATAGTTTACAACCCGTCCACGTAGCAAACAGGCAGTACCATACGCGTATTGCAGATTATCGAGTCGATGCTGGTTACACAGCGTTGGCCGTGCGCTTTTGCTATAAAAAACTATGAGACAACACCATGACAAGCCAAACAAAACAAAGCGAGATGTTATCGGGTGCCGCTATGGTTATCCGGGCGCTGGCCGATGAAGGGGTAGAGTATCTATATGGCTATCCTGGTGGCGCTGTACTGCATATTTATGATGCCCTGTTTCAGCAAACCAAAGTAAAACATGTGTTGGTACGCCACGAGCAGGCGGCAACCCATATGGCCGATGCCTATGCCCGGGCCAGTGGCAAAGCCGGGGTGGTGCTGGTTACCTCGGGCCCCGGCGCCACTAACGCAGTTACCGGTATTGCCACCGCTTACATGGATTCGATCCCAATGGTGGTGCTGACCGGCCAGGTAATGAGCCATTTAATTGGTGACGATGCGTTTCAGGAAACCGATATGCTCGGTATTTCACGGCCGATTTGTAAGCACAATATGTCGGTTCGCCGACCGGAAGATATCCCGGCCATTATTAAAAAAGCCTTTTATATAGCCCAGAGCGGCCGGCCCGGGCCGGTGGTGATTGATATCCCGAAAGATATGACCATCCCCAGTCAGACCTTTGCTTATCATTACCCGAGTGAAGTAAAACTGCGCTCCTATCAGCCAAAACTAAAAGGCCATAGCGGCCAGATTAAAAAGGCGATTACCGCGCTGCTGGCGGCGAAAAAACCGATTTTGTATGCCGGTGGCGGGGTAATAATGGGTGGCGCCTCGGTTGAGCTGACCGAACTGGCGCAGCTGCTGAATTTGCCGGTGACCAATACCCTGATGGGGCTGGGCTGCTACCCGGCCAGCGATAAGCAATTTATCGGTATGCTGGGTATGCATGGCAGCTATGAAGCCAACCAGACCATGCATCATGCCGATCTTATTCTGGCTGTCGGCGCCCGCTTTGACGATCGGGTGACCAACAACACCAAAAAATTCTGTCCCGATGCCACTATTATCCATATTGATATCGACCCGGCCAGCATCAGTAAAACCATCAATGCCCATATTCCGATTGTCGGCCTGGTGCAGCCGGTGCTGACTGAAATGCTGGAGCTGCTAAAGCAAAAGAAAAAGAAGTTGGACGCCAGCGCGATGAAACAATGGTGGCAGCAAATTGATGAGTGGCGCGCCGTACATGGTGGCCGCTACGACAATGCTGCCCCGTTACTGAAACCGCAATATGTTATTGAGCAGGTGAGTAAAATTACCCAGGGTAATGCTTATGTCTGCAGTGATGTTGGCCAGCACCAGATGTTTGCTGCCCAGTACTATGGCTTTAATAAACCCAACCGCTGGATTAACTCCGGCGGCCTTGGCACCATGGGCTTTGGTCTGCCGGCAGCAATGGGGGTGAAACTGAATTATCCCGACGCCGATGTGGTGTGTGTGACCGGCGAAGGCTCTATTCAGATGAATATTCAGGAATTATCGACCTGCAAGCAGTATGGCTTGGGGGTAAAGATCATCAACCTGAACAACGGTTATTTAGGCATGGTTAAGCAGTGGCAGGATATGAATTATGAGTCACGTTATGCCAGCTCGTATATGGATTCCCTGCCCGACTTTGTCAAACTGGCTGAAGCCTACGGCCATGTCGGCATCCGGGTAACTGAACCAGAACAGCTTATTCCGGCGCTGGAGCGGGCCTTTGCTCTGAAAGACAAGCTGGTGTTTCTCGATATTCATATTGACCCGAAAGAGCACGTTTATCCGATGCAGATCCCGGGTGGCTCGATGAATGACATGTTTTTAAGCAAGACAGAGAGGACCTAACCATGCGCCATATTATTTCTGTATTGCTGGAGAACGAATCAGGTGCGCTGGCCCGTTTAGTTGGCTTATTTGCTCAGCGTGGTTACAACATTGATTCATTGACTGTGGCGCCTACTGAAGATGCTACCTTATCGCGCCTAACCCTGGTCACCCATGGTAATGATCAGGTGATAGAGCAAATTACCAAGCAGCTGCACAAGTTGATTGAAGTGGTCAAACTGACCGACTTAAACGATGCGCCGCATCTGGAGCGCGAGCTGATGCTGGTAAAAGTAAAAGCCAGCGGCGCGGCGCGCGATGAAGTAAAACGCTGTGCTGATATTTTCCGCGGCCAGATCATTGATGTTACGGCTACAACTTACACGGTGCAGTTAGTCGGTACCAGCGATAAACTGGATGCATTTATTCAGGCATTAGCCGGCACTGCTATATTAGAAGTGGTGCGCAGCGGTGTGTCGGGTATTGCCCGCGGCGAGAAAACCCTGGCGTTGTAAGTAGGTTATAAAAAGCCCCCAAACCAGGCCAAAAACAACAGGGCAAAGCCTGTCAGATAAATCAGGCCTGCCCAGCTTAGTAATTTCAGCGGCAAGCTTAAACTGTTAACACCTTTACCAGCCATCAAGCTGTAATTAAGCCAGGCAAATACCGGCGTGGTTAAAAATGCCAGGGTCATGGCAAAGGTCAGTAACGGCCCAAGCGCAGCACTGAAAAACAAAATCAGCGCCATACCACTGGCGGCCTGAACCAGTAACCAGATGTTCAGACTGTGATGGTTAGCAGGCTGTTGCCAGCCAAGCAAAATAAAAGATTCATTTAAGGTACGGGCGTAGCCGTCCAACACGGTAATAGTAGTACCAAACATACATAAAAACGCAACAAGTGCCACCAGCGGCCTTGCCCAGTCACCAATGGTTGTGGCGTACATGCCAATCAGCTGCTGGGCAAAAGCCGCACCGGCCAGCGCGATATCCTGCTCTGAACCGTATTGCACCAAAGCACCGAGACTGACAAACACCAGCGCCAGTGCTGCGGTTAGCCAGTAGCCCAGATTAAAGTCAAATAACCCTTGCTGGCGACTTATCTTTTGCTGACGCAGCTTGGCTTTAAGCCACAATGAGCTTATCGCAGAAATTTCAATTGGTGCCGGCATCCAACCCATTAATGCTACCAGAAAGCCAAGGGTCACCAGCTGCCACGGCGACGGCCCGACAAAGTCAGCCGGCGCATTTGCGCCATTAGCAGCGGCAATAATGGCTGCAGCTACCGTCGTTACCGTCAGCAACAACATGATCAGCTTGGCCACTTTATCCAGCGCCCGGTAATGGCCCAGCAGTAAAATTGCCAGGCATAGTACCAGAATAAAGGCACATAACAGCGGTACGGCCACCGGCCATGGCAGGGCATAATGCAGCAGACTGGCTGTTAGCAGTAACACTCCGGCGGTGTTAACCACGGCGGCGATAATATTTAAGCCAATAAAACTATAAAAATAGGCCTTACCCTTGCGTTGATAGCCTTGTAATAAACTCTCGTTTTGTTCCAGAGTATACTGAACCCCGAACCGAAAAAACGGATACTTTAAGATATTAACTAATAAAATCAGCCAGATAAGCTGCCAGCCAAATAAAGCGCCAGCCTGAGTAGAAGCCACCAGATGCGAGCCGCCGATAGCCGCTGTCGCCATTAAAATGCCCGGGCCTAATGCCTGAAACCGGCCACGCCATCCTTGTTGCTGAGCTTGCATAGTCTACACTGCTTATTGTTATTTGTTGGTGGCTAGCTTAGCCTAAGCATATTAATGATGCAGCAACAGTTTTACTGCGCTGACGAACAGATAAAAGGGAACGGCATGCAGGACGAACAGCTTGATCAGGCCATGTTATTTGAAGTGGTTGAAAACCAGTTGGCCGACAACTACCCCACTGAAGTAAAAGCAACCCTGATGCGCCTGCGCATGACGGGTAACAGCTATGAGGATGCTATTGCACTGATCGCCTGTGCGTTGGCGCCGGAAATGGTTGATGTGATAGAGCATCAGCAAAGTTTTAATCTGGCACGCTATGTCAGCCATTTAAATTTGCTGCCGCAAACGCCCTGGCTGGAGGAGTGATAAGATGACAACTGACGAAATCATCCATCAGGCTTGGAACCAGCGTTTTGTGCTGGCCGGCGATGGCGAGCAGGCACAACTGGATTATCAGCTGGCCGGCAATACCATTAATTTTACCCATACCTTTGTGCCGCCTGAGTTACGCGGTAAAGGCCTGGCGGAAAAACTGGTGCGCCATGGCCTGGCCTGGGCCAGAGCTCAGAATTTCACTATTCACGCCAGCTGCTGGTATGTGAAAAAATTTTTAGGCTAGCAGCAAGCTGGCTCAATACAGTCAATACAATAATGTGGGTTCAGTAAAGTTGATTTAAGAAAGCAATAAACGATAAAAAAGTGGTTTAACACATCACAGTGAGGCAGTCGTGATGGCCTTTATTAAAATTAACAAGGAAAATATATGTTAGCACGCCTCACTTATCCACTGGCGTTACTGCTGAGCGGTTTGCTGTTAACCGGCTGCAACAATAACGTTGACCCAGCGGCACCAGCCGACCTGAACAGCTCGTCTCAGAGCAAGCCAGTTAATGTGCCGCAGTATAGCGCAGAGCAATTTTTTGCTACCAAAACCTATTTTGGCAATGATATTAATCACGATGCCAGCGCGATGCTGGTTGCCTCTGATGAAAGCGGGGTATTTAACCTGTACCGGGTCAGTATGGATGGCAGCAACTGGCAGCCGTTAACCCAGTCCACCACCGACCCGGCCTTTCCGGTCAGCTGGTTTCCCAATGATGACCGGCTGCTGTATACCGCTGATCAGGGCGGCAATGAGCTAAATCATGTTTATCTGCGTGAAGTCGACGGCACTGTGCGCGATCTGACTCCCGGTGATAAGCTGAAGGCTTATTTTGCCGGCTGGCACAACGATGGCAGTTTTTACATTGCCACCAATGAGCGCGATCCGCGTTTTTTCGATCTTTATCATTACAACAATTCAGACTACGGCCGCAAGCTGGTATATCAGAATGACGATGGTTATAGTATCAGCGATGTCAGCAAAGACGGCCGCTATCTGGCGCTGAGCAAAGAGCGCAATAACGCCGACAATAATCTGTTTCTGGTTGACCTGAGCAGCGACACACCCAGCCCGGCATTAATTACTGAGCATCAGGGTAATATTTCGCATCAGATTTATGGTTTCACCCCTGACAGCACCTCGTTGCTGTTCGGCGCTGACGGTAAAAGCGAATTTGTCGCGGCCTACAGCTACAACCTGCAAAGCGGTGCAACCACGGCGTACAGTACCGCTGACTGGGATATCAGTTTTATTTATTTCAGCGACGACAAACGCTACCGGGTGCAAGGCATTAATGCCGATGCGTCAACCGTTATCAGTATTACCGATCTAAAAAATGATAAAGCCTTGCAGCTGCCCGGCCTGCCGGCGGGTGACTTACGCGGCGTCAGCTTTTCTGACGACAGTAAATACATGAGCTTTTATTTAAATGCCGATAACAGCCCATCTAATTTATATGTCTGGCAACTGGGCAGCCCAGAGGCCAAGCGGTTAACACAGGCCCTGGACAGCAGTATTAACGAGCAACATCTGGTGCAAAGCGAGGTAGTACGCTTTAACAGCTTTGATGATCTGACCATACCGGCCTTGTTGTATAAACCGCATCAGGCCAACCCCAACGCTAAAGTACCTGCACTAATCTGGATCCACGGTGGCCCGGGCGGCCAGTCACGTACCGGTTACAGCCCGATGATCCAGCATCTGGTTAACCATGGTTATGCGGTGTTATCAGTCAATAACCGGGGCTCTTCTGGCTATGGCAAAACCTTTTATCATCTGGACGACTTACGCCATGGCGAAGATGACTTACAGGATATTGTGTATGGCAAAAAATATCTGCAAAACCTCGATTGGGTAGCAGCTGACCGCATAGGTGTAATTGGTGGCAGCTACGGCGGTTACCTGACGATGGCGGCAATGGCCTTTACCGACGAATTTGAAGTCGGCATCAATATCTTCGGCGTGACTAACTGGGTCCGCACCCTGGAAAGCATTCCACCATGGTGGGAAGCGTTTCGTGAAAGTCTGTATGCGGAGCTCGGCGATCCGGCGGTAGATGGTGAACGGCTTCGCCGGATATCCCCGGTATTTCACGGCGATAAAGTGCAAAAGCCGGTGCTGGTGGTGCAAGGCGCTAACGACCCGCGGGTACTGCAGGTAGAAAGCGATGAAATGGTTGCCGCTATTCGCGCTAATAATGTGCCGGTAGAATATGTGTTATTTGATGATGAAGGCCACGGCTTTTTGAAAAAGAGCAACAGAATAAAAGCACAAAAAGCCTATCTGGCCTTTTTAAAGCAGTATTTGTAATAAACTGTGAGGTTATTAAAACAGGCCGCATTATTGCGGCCTGTTTCACGACATCCAATGCCATTACTATTGCTCATCTGGGTACTGTTCCTGCTGCCGTTGCTGACGACGACTTAACCACCAACTTAAAAGTATACCGCCTGCCACTGCAACACCTACCGCCAGTAAAGGCCGGTTTCTTATTGTGCTGCGGCTGCTGGAAACCAGCTGCTGTTGCAGATTATGCAGCTGCTCGCCTTTATGCGATATAGCATCAGCAGCCAGGTGAGCGCCATCTGCCATTCTGTCAACAGCATTTGATGCTCTGCCAGACATTCTTCTGAACGCGGGCGCTGCTCTGTCTGACACATTATCGATTGCGTTGTGCAAACTGCCTCTGGCAGTTTTTAAGCCACGGCGAACGGCATCCTGATTTATGTTTCCGTTAGTAAAATATTCCATAATACCTCCGTTAGTAACTGGTAAAGAATTAGCCTTAGCAACATTGCCGGGATACTAAGTCCAGAATATTGAGTCCAGAATATTGAGTATAGTACAGCTGCCAGAGTCGGGCTTATCGGTGCGCTGGCGCGCATAGTGAACAAAACCGTGCAGCAGGGGTTTATTCACTTTATAGTAAGGGCTTACCCACATTGGATAACTGCTATGCCTGATCTGAAAACTGCTGTCGCTGGCGATACCCTGCCCCGTCACCTCGGCTTATTCGGCCTGTGGCTGCTGGTGGTAAATGGCTTAATTGGTGCCGGCATTTTCGGCTTGCCAGGTGGTGCGGCAAAATTGGCCGGCGAATACAGCCCGCTGATTTATCTGTTTTGTGCCTTACTGATTTTACCTATTCTGTTGTGCATGGCCGAGCTGGCCAGTTATTTTCGCGGTAGTGGCGGCCCGGTGCGTTATGGCACAGCCGCATTCGGCCCTTTTATTGGTTTTCAGGCCGGCTGGCTGTATTACATTGCCCGGCTGGTCTCTTTTGCTGCCAACACAGTATTGCTGGTCGACAGTATCGGCTATTTCTGGCCGGCAGCCACAGCCGGTATTAACCGCAGCATTCTGCTTAGTCTCATTATCAGCTGCCTGACCCTGCTTAATGTTATCGACTCAGTGCGCGCGATGCGCTCATTAGCACTGTTAACTGTGATTAAATTTGCGGTATTGCTGTTACTGGTGGTGGCCGGCGCAGCTTATTTGGGCGGTCAGATATTGCCAACCTTTAATCCGGCCAATGTGTTCAGCAGCCCCTATGACATCGGCGCCGCGACTTTACTGCTGATTTACGCCTTTGTCGGCTTTGAATCGGTGGTGGTGCCCGCCGGTGAAGCGAAAAACCCGGCGCGTGATATGCCACGGGCGCTGATCCTGGGCTTGCTGCTGGTAACCTTGCTATATGTCGGCATTCAGCTGGTAAGTGTGGCCGCTGTGCCGGCGATTGCCGACTCCAGCAGCCCGCTATTGGATGTGGCCGCCAGTTTATTTGGCCCGGTCGGCGCCATAATACTGATGCTCGGCGTGGTGGCGTCGGTGGCCGCTAACTTACTCGGCGCCATATTCTCCACCCCGCGCGCCAGCTTTGCGTTGGCCGAAGATGGCAGCCTGCCGCGCTGGTTTGCCAGGGTACAGCCACGCTTTTTAACGCCGGCCAATTCCATTATATTTTTTGGGGTGCTGGCGCTGCTGTTAACCTTATATGGCTCATTTTTATGGCTGGCAGCGGCGACGGTGGTGTCGCGGTTATTGTTGTATGGCCTTACCTGCGCCGCCGTGCCGGTGCTGCGGCCAAAACTGGCTGCCAGCGACAGCTTTGTGTTGCCGCTGGGCTATACCATTCCGCTGCTGGGCCTGGCGTCCTGCGTCTGGCTGGCATTGCAAGTGAGTTTATCGTCAGTGCTGGCCACCGCACTATTTGTGTTGTTAGGTACAGCCTTGTATTTCCTGGCCCGCTGGCAGGCCGCTGGGAATAACAGGACCGGTAACCACAGGTGACAGATAATAATCTACAAACCATTAACCTTCAGATATAGTAACCGGCAGTATTAGCGCCAACAGGAGTGCGGTGTTGCAAACCAGTCAGTTATTAATTCAGCTTATGCTGTATGTGTTTTTACCGCTGTGGGGCATTGCCGGTTTTATTGACTGGTGCTGCCACCGTGCTACCCGCATTGAGTACACTTCTGGCCTGCGCGAATCGCTTATTCACTCATTAATGGGTATTCAGATGGCGGTGCCTATTCTGTTATGCCTGCTGTTTCAGGTTAATGTACTGATTATGCTGATTTGTATCGGCGCCTGGCTGGCGCATGAAGCGGTGGCGCATTATGACGTGCATTACGCTGCCCCCAAACGCCATATCAGCGTATGGGAAATGCATGCGCACAACTATCTGGCTACCTTGCCAATGTATATGTTGTTGTTAATCATCGTCATTAATTACCCGGTATTTATTAAGCTGATAAGCTTTGACTGGCAGGGTGAGTTTTACCTGCAACGAATGCCCTATGCCCATGGCGGTGATACTTACCTGCCTTATTATCTGGGCTTTATGGCGGTGGTCTGTGTACTGCCGTATCTGGAAGAAAACCTGCGCTGTTTATTTACTGCGTTAAAGCATCCGCAGGTAAAACTATGAGCGTGTTTATTACCAGTAGCGGTCACTTTTTACCGGGGCCGCCGATAAGTAATGATCAGATTGAGCCACTGCTGGGTTTAGTGCACGGCAAACCCAGTCGTTTAAAGCGGCGTATTTTGCAGTCAAACGGCATTAAAACCCGCCACTACGCTATAGATGCCAACCATAACACCACTATTTCTAATGCCGGCATGGCAGCGAAAGCGGCAGAGCATTGTTTAAGCACCAGCTTTCTCGGTAAACGACAGATAAAAATGCTGAGCGCCGCCACCAGTCAGGGCGATGTGGTGTTGCCCGGTTTTGGTTCGATGCTGCAGGCAGAGCTTGGCCTGAGCGATATAGAACTGCACAGCAGCCATGGCATTTGCTCCAGCAGCATGATGGCGTTAAAAGCCGCCTATACCAATCTGTTAGCTGGTGAACAGACTAACGCCTTAGTGGTGGCCAGCGAATTAACCTCGCGCTTATTTAAAGCCAGCCGCTATGAAGCTGCCGGCAGTGAACTGGATTTTAACGCTGAGTTTTTACGCTGGATGTTGTCTGACGGCGCCGGCGCCGTATTGCTGGAAACCCAAGCCCGCGGCCGCTGTTTCCGGGTGGATTGGATCCGCAGTTTTTCTCATGCCGATGCCTACCCGGTTTGTATGAGTGTCGGCTACCCCGGCGACAGCAGCGATAGCCGCAGTTGGCAGGATTATGCCACCTATGCCGAGGCCGAAGCAGCCGGTGCCTTGCTGATCCGGCAGGATGTGCGACTGCTGGAAAATATCGTTAAGCTGGGGGTCGATGGCTATTTGCGCTTAATCAGTGAGGGTCGGGTGCAACCAGACAAAGTCGACCATGTATTGTGTCATTATTCGTCGCATTATTTTCGCGGCAAAATTTTCGATATGATGCAGCGCGCCGGGGTTGGTATTGCCGAACACAAGTGGTACAGCAACCTGTATGACCGGGGTAATACCGGCTGCGCCTCTATCTTTATTATGCTGGACGAGTTTCGTCGCACCCGGCAATACCAGAGCGGCGATACGATTTTATGTATGGTGCCGGAAAGTGGCCGCTTTAATAATGCTTATATGCAACTGACTGTGGTGGAAGCCTGAATGACTGAGCAAATATTAAGCCCGCAGGGCCAACAATGTTTACAGGCGTTAATGCGGGTCTGGTTTGAGTTTGAACGCCAGCTCGGCCGGGTACCGTTGTTGCAGCGCCTGGAGCGGGGCCAGTTCAGCAAAGCCGATTATTGTCAGCTGCTACTAAACTGGCGTCAGCAGGTAATTGAAGGCTCGCGCTGGATCAGTCGCTGCGCCTCCAGTTTTGACCGCGACTACAGCGATGTGCGCTCAGTCATTATCGGTCATGCCCGCGAAGAGCACCGTGATTATGAAATGCTGGAGCAAGACTATGTTGCTGCCGGTGGCACCCTGGCAGATATTCAAACCGCCGCACGGAATATTGGTACCGAAGCATTACATGGTTTTTTAATGTACCGGGCCAGCCAGAACAACCCGGTCGATTTAGTCGGCGCGATGTGGATAATTGAAGGTTTAGGCCAGAAAATGGCCAATGACTGGGCAGCACAGATAGACAAAGCAACCGGCGGTGATGGCAGCTTTACCCGTTTTATGCGCTACCATGGCGCTAATGATGATGATCATCTGCAAAAGTTGTATCAGCTGCTCGACCGGCTATGTCAAAGCCAGGCCCAACTTGCGGCAATAGTGCGCACCGCCCGGGTTACTGCCAGGCTGTATTGCCTGCAACTGGAAGAGGTTGATAATGAGTACTAGCCGAAAATCTGAGCCCAGCGCTTACCTTAAGGCCATTGCCAACGATAATTCGTTGCCGATTGAGCAGGCGGCGCTGGATTTATGGCTGAAAGACTTACAAAACCCTCTGCGCTGGGGGGTGCGGCCACTACTGCAGTTTATTTTTGCTATTTTGCTGCATCTTATCTGGTTTTTTAAACGGCTGCCGTTACCGCAATTCAGCGCCCATAATGCCTTACAAAAACTGATTTGCTGGTTCTGTACTCATTTTGTCAGCCGCGAGGCCAACTTATTGATCCTGCGCCACTATGCCACTGAATCGAATGTATTAAATTTTCTGGCTGCCAACAGCCCGACTGGCGACTTTACGCCGGTAAAGCTGTATCCGAAAAACATCGCCGAGATGCAGCAAGCCAGCTTTGTCGAGCATGATCAGGAGCTGTTCCGCTTATTTGGTGACCTTGGCAGCTGGCACCATCCGGCGCAGCCGCTAAAACCGGAGGAACTTAACTGGCAGCACTGGCAACCTGTTGATATGGAACAGTTTCAGCTAACCGAAAAACGCAGCCAGTGGCTTGATTTTGAAAGTGCCCATGCTTTGTTTATGTGTTTATTCTGTTTATTGTTAACCCGTGAACAATACCGTGATGCGATTAATGGCTTTAACCTCGATCAATCTATTGCCATCCGGATTGGCGACTTAATCGGCGAGCCAAAACTGGCCGAAATGGCCTATAACAAATACCCGCATTATTTGGTCGGGCCCTGGAATTTAGGCCAGCGCTTTTTAATGCACGGTTTTTTTACCGAACAGCTGTACGCTTATCTGGAAAAACGCCGCCTGGCAGATCGCTGCCAGCCTGAACCGGTAGCAGTTTAAAAGCGCTGTGGGTTTAAAAACGGGATCAGCGCCAGAGTCAGCGCTTGCTGATACACGCTGGCCCGGCTTAACTGATTATGGGTCAGCAGGCCAATTGCCCCGCCGGCTTGTTTAATATTGGTGGTACCAAACAGCTGGTCCATCGCATCACCCAGCTGCATGCCCTCTGCCAGCAGATGCAGCGCTGCCGGGGGCAGCATCAGGCTGGCCGATCGCGCTTTGCCAAGCTTGCCGTTATGCTCAATCAGCATCCAGGCGAAGGTCATATCAATATCCAGACCTGCTTCTATCGCCACATAATAATCAGCAGCGGTTTGCAGTTTCAGTGCCTGCAAGCGGTTCTGTGCACCGAGTAAGGTTTCAGCACTGGTTAGCGGCTGCTCTGCCACACCCGAAGGTACTGCAAAACCTGTTACCTTAATATCTTGCTTGGGAAAGTTGCTTTGAAAACACTGTTTCACCGCATTAATTTTGGCCGGATTAGCCGACGCCACAGCAATAGTCCACATAATAAAAGTATGTTTTGGTTAAGATAGCCGTTATGTATCATGCCATTGTGGCAGGTTCAAGCCTGCAGGGCCGCAGCAGCTTAGTTTTTCAGATGTCGATAAAGGTAAGGATGACGCTGTCTGTGGCGCTGGAATAAAAAACGTCGCAGCGCATCACTATTAGGTTTGGTGGTAGTAATTTTTGCAGCTAAAGTCTGGTTGTGCAGTCTGACGGGTTCCATTCCTAACTGTAGCAACTGGCCATCTGGCAGTTGTAAAGTCAATTCGGGATGGCGGCTCATTTGTTCCACACTATCAACCGAGTTTAATTTTAATGCCATGCCAGTGCTGGACAACGAAAGCAACTCGACCTTACCTGACAGTCCCTCACAGCGTATATTTAGTCCATCCAATTCGGTTGAACGCCAGCTGCGCTGCTTGCCAACATATTCAACCACCTCAGGAATACCCAGAACCGGGTTAAACTGGCCAGATTCATCCAGGGTCATCTCCAGTGGAAACCATAACTTATAGTTGCCTACTTCGGCCAGCAGGGTAAGCTTGGCCTGACCAAGCAATGGGGCTATCAGCTCTGGCACTTCTGTGGTGACTGAAATAGTATGACTAACACCGCCCGGTTCCGCAGGAGCAATGGCGATATCGCCTTCAAATAATTCCGCAATATATCCGCGCTCTTCTTTGCTTAGTACTGGATCCCGTTCCATTTGGCTCACACTACGCGTTCATAAAAGTTGCATAAATCTAACATATGCTGAATTTTTAAGCAATTTATCAAAAGCAAAACTTGCGCAATCTTTCAGATTGAACTACGCCCTTTTATTTCATTTGTTGGTGGGCAGCTTACAGCACTGAACTTTAGCGTTAAATCTGCCGCATCAGGCATTACAACAGCAACGACATACCCATCTTTAGCAACAGTTCACCGCTTACTATCGGCGTTGTGTCCGTTGCCGACAGAAGAGGTCAGAAATTTGAACTATGGTAGATAGCTGGTATGCCCGTTTCAACAGGGCTGATTAACAGGAGTTTGGTTTGAAAAACTGCAGCTTATTATTAAGTTTTACCGTTTTAGTATTTATCAGCGCCTGGCCGGTTAACGGCGCTGAGCCAGAGACGAACGGGCAGCCTGTGTATGGCCCGCGGCTGGAACGCTTTGCTTATCCTTATCCGGTAAAATACTTTGCCGTTAATAGTCAGCAACAACAGCTGGAAATGGCCTATCTGGACGTGCCAGCCAAGGCAGGTACTGCTAATGGCCACACCATGGTGTTAATGCACGGCAAGAACTTCTGCGCCGCCACCTGGCAGGGCAGTATTAAAACACTTAGCGAGGCAGGCTATCGGGTTATTGCCCCGGATCAAATTGGCTTTTGCAAGTCAGCTAAGCCCAGGCAGTACCAGTTCAGCTTTCATCAGTTAGCCGCCAATACCAGGGCATTGCTGGATAAGCTGCAAATTGCTGATGTAACGGTAATGGGCCACTCCATGGGTGGCATGCTGGCTACCCGGTTTGCCCTGCAATACCCAGATAGTACAACCAGGCTGGTGATGGTGAACCCGATCGGTCTGGAAGACTGGAAAGCGCTTGGTGTACCGTATCGAACCATTGATGAGTGGTATCAGCGGGCGCTAAATACCACTGCCAACGGCATTCGCAACTACCAGCGCAATACCTATTATGCCGGCCAATGGCGTGATGAATTTGAGCCCTGGGTGCAAATGCAGGCTGGTATGTTCCGCGGCGAAGGCCGCGAACAAGTCGCCTGGAATTCAGCCCTTACCGCCGATATGATTTTTACCCAGCCGGTAGTTTACGAATTCCCGCAACTTAAAATGCCGGTAATATTGTTGATTGGCGATCAGGACAACACCGCTATCGGTAAAGATGCCGCCCCAAAAGAACTGCAGCCAAAATTAGGCAACTATGCCAAACTGGGCCCGGCAGCCGCCGCGGCCATTCCGAACGCCAACCTGATCCGCTTTGCCGATTTAGGCCATTCGCCTCATATTCAGGCCCCCGAGCGTTTTCATCAGGCGTTGTTGCAGGCGTTGGCGGCAGAATAGTAATAGTGATAATGCTAATGATGGGTTAGCTGTTGGCCGTGACAAAATCTGGAGTAAGTTAGCTATATTCTCAACTTTGGAATTACGCTCTTTGCGTTCAAGGGGATGGTTATTCGATATCAGCTATCAGCTATCAGCATTCTGCTTTTGATCACTGCTAATACTTCAATTTGTTCAGGCTTAATGTAATAAATAATCCGGTAATCCCGATAGAGCACTTCACGAATTTGAACTTGATTGTACTCAGGCACGACTCTGCCAGACAAAGGGTGTTGTGCTATTTGTTCAGAACGACGGGTTATGGCATCAACTGTTTTAAGAGCGTAAACAATTGAATCTGAAGCTATGTAGTTAAAAATAGCATCAAGATGTTCTGCGGCATTGGCAGACCAGAGTACTTTCACTTAGCTAATTCACTCAGCTAAACCATATTTCTGCCGGATTTCCTGCACAGTCTGCAACTTACCTTGCTCGCTGTCGCGCAGGCCATTCTCTATCGCCTGACGCACGTATATCTTTTCCATTAAATCGTCCCAGGTAGCATCAGCAGGGAGTTGGTCTATCAGTTTGTGCGCATCATCTTTTTTAAGCGGGCTTGGCATAGGTATATCTCCGTTAACTCGGTAATTGTTAGCCGGATACAGGTGAAAAGCAATAAAAAGCACCGTTGTGATTTAAATTACGTATCCTTCTCTTGTTAAAACATTTACCGTTTTTCTAATTAGCCCGCCGTTAAAAACGTCTGATAACTGCGATTATTGCTGACCTGTTGATACTGATAACCCAGTTTATCTAAATGGCCGGCGATATCACTGTGCTGCGCCACTTCAAAACCGGCCAGTACATCGCCGGTGGCGGCACCGTGGTTGCGGTAGTGAAACAGGGTAATGTTCCAGTGTTCGCCAAGGGTGTTTAGGAAATTCATTAAGGCACCGGGGTATTCCGGGAAATTAAACTGATACACCTGCTCGGTTAGCTGGCGTGGTGGCATGCCGCCGACCATATGCCGGACATGCAGCTTGGCCAGTTCGTCGTCGGACAAATCCTGATAATCATAGCCGGCGTCGCTCAGCAACCTGGTCACGGTATCCAGCTCCTGCTGGCCATGGCGTAGTTTAATGCCAACAAAAATATGGGCTTTATTATCGCTGGCATAACGGTAATTAAATTCAGTAATGGCCCGGCCGCCCAGGGTCTGGCAGAAACGGCGGAAACTGCCTTTTTCTTCCGGAATAGTCACAGCAAATACCGCTTCTTTTTTCTCGCCCAGCTCGCAGCGCTCTGATACATAACGCAGCGTATCAAAATTTAAATTGGCGCCACTTAACACTGCCGCAAACTGCTGCGGTTTAGCTAAAGTGCTGTTAGTTAACTGCTGGCTGTATTTTTTCAATCCCGCCAGCGCCAGCGCACCGGCAGGTTCGGCCACGGCGCGCAAATCGTCGAAAATATCTTTAATTGCCGCGCAAATTTCATCGCTGGATACGGTAACTACTTCATCGCAAAAGCGCTTGGCCAGATTAAAATTTTCAGTACCAATCCGCTTTACCGCCACACCATCGGCAAATAAGCCTACCCGTTCTAATGTTACCGGCGTTCCGGCCGCCATCGCCGCTTTTAAACAGGCCGCATCTTCAGGCTCTACCCCTATTACCCGCACATTGGGCTGAATGGCTTTAATATACACCGCCATGCCGGCCATTAATCCGCCACCGCCAACCGGAATAAACACCGCGTTAAGCTGATTGTGCTGACTTAACAGCTCTTTGGCTACTGTGCCCTGGCCGGCGATAACATCGCTATCGTCAAACGGCGGAATATAAATAGCGCCTTCGGTATTGGCCAGTTTAATGGCATAGCTGTTGGCTTCATCAAAGGCCGTGCCGTGCAGCACGACATTGCCGCCCAATGCTTTTACTGCGGCAATTTTTATTTCCGGGGTGGTGATCGGCATCACAATAGTGGCCTTTAGCTGCAGCTTGCTGGCAGATAACGCCACGCCCTGAGCATGGTTACCGGCTGAGGCACATACCACGCTGGCATCGGGGCTTTGCAATTTTACTTTGTGCAGTTTATGGAAAGCGCCTCGCAGTTTAAACGAATACACCGGCTGCTTATCTTCGCGCTTTAGCAGCACGTTATGGCCCAGGCGCTGGCTTAATTTCGGCATCGGGTCCAGTGGCGTTTCAACGGCGGCCTGGTATACCGGCGACAGCAGAATCTCGCGCAGGTACTGCTGCATTACTTCGCTATCTGTCTGCTCTGGTTGGACAATTGCCAGGTTATTCATTGTTGCTCCACTGCTATATTTTTTGCTTGTGCCAACCGACACACTTAAGTTTCAAGCGAAGACAGGTTACAACTAAGCGGGGCGTCTCCAGCAAGGATGCTGGAGAGACAAATTCGTCAGGAACGAATTTGAACTGCGCCAGCAGCCCGCCAGGGCAAGCTCCATGGAGGGAGCTTGTAATATTACATGGACGTATTTACAACGTCCCCGCGTGTTGTTACCTGTTGTAGCCTTCAACTCATATTTAAACTCAGCGACAAGGAAATACTTTCTTCGCCGTCTTCAAGGATCACATCCCTGTGCCCTTTCAGCCTGCGCGGCATCCCTGCCGCTGCTACGAAAGTACACCTTGTCCCTTCGCTAAATGCTTTTGCTCGTACCATCCAGATCACTTAAATCACTAGCGAAGACCATAAACTGCTAAACAAGGCGTCTCCAGCAAGGATGCTGGAGAGGAGTCTACAAGGATGTATTCACGGCGTCCTTGTGTGCAGTTTGTGGTCGAAGCCTGCTTACTCAGATCCCGCATCTACTCTTCTAACTTAGACAAATCCCGCACTGCGCCTTTATCAGCACTACTGGCCAACAACGCATAGGCTTTTAAGGCGTTGCTCACCACCCGCTGCCGGTTCTGTGGCTTCCAGCCTTGCTTACCTTTCGCATCCATCTCGGCATGGCGCTTTGCCAGCTCTTCATCACTAATCGCGATACCGATTTTGCGCTGGGGAATATCAATTTCTATTGTGTCGCCCTCCTGCACCAGCGCGATAGCGCCGCCACTGGCCGCTTCCGGTGATACGTGGCCTATCGACAAGCCCGAGGTGCCGCCAGAGAACCGGCCGTCAGTGATTAAAGCGCAGGCTTTACCCAGGCCCATCGATTTTAAATAACTGGTCGGGTACAGCATTTCCTGCATACCCGGGCCACCTTTCGGGCCTTCATAGCGAATAATCACCGCATCGCCAGCCACAACTTTGCCCTTTAAAATGGCTTCTACTGCATCATCCTGGCTTTCAAACACCCGGGCGCGGCCGGTAAATACCAGATTCTCCGGCTCTACCCCGGCGGTTTTGACAATGCAACCCTGCGGCGCCAGGTTACCAAACAGCACTGCCAGGCCACCGTCTTGCGAATAAGCATGCTCTTTACTGCGAATACAACCGTCTACCCGGTCGTCATCCACCGACGGATAGCGGCAGTTTTGCGAAAACGCCTGAGTCGTGCGGATACCCGCCGGACCGGCGGCGTAAAAATCCTGCACCTGTTTTGACGGGCTGGTTTTTAAATCCCATTGTTCCAGCACTGCCGCCAGCGAACTGCCGGCCACATGCGGCGTATTGGGGTTTAATAAGCCGGCACGGTTCAGCTCGGCTAAAATGCCGATAACGCCACCGGCCCGATGGACATCTTCCATATGGTATTTCTGGGTTGAAGGCGCCACTTTGCATAAGTGCGGTACAATGCGCGATAAACGGTCGATATCGGCCATGGTAAAATCAACTTCTGCTTCAATCGCCGCGGCCAGTAAATGCAGTACCGTATTGGTGGAGCCGCCCATCGCGATATCCAGCATCATGGCATTTTCAAAGGCCGTTTTATTGCCGATACTGCGCGGTAAGGCGCTGGCATCATCGTTTTTGTACCAGCGGTTGCACAGATCCATAATTCTGAAACCGGCCTGGACAAACAGCTCTTTACGATCAGCATGAGTGGCCAGTAACGAGCCATTCCCCGGCTGGCCTAAACCTAACGCTTCCACCAGACAGTTCATTGAATTAGCCGTAAACATTCCTGAGCAGCTACCGCAAGTCGGACAGGCACTACGCTCAATCTGTTCACTGTCACTGTCAGACACCTTAGGATCGGCCGCCGACACCATGGCGTCGACTAAATCCAGCTTGATGATCTGATCTGATAATTTGGTTTTGCCGGCTTCCATCGGCCCGCCCGAGATAAAAATCGCCGGCACGTTTAAGCGCATGGCGGCCATCAACATGCCCGGGGTAATTTTGTCGCAGTTAGAAATACACACCATCGCATCAGCGCAGTGGGCATTGACCATATACTCGACCGAGTCGGCTATCAGCTCGCGCGACGGCAGGCTGTACAACATGCCGCCATGTCCCATCGCGATGCCATCGTCTACCGCTATGGTGTTGAATTCTTTAGCGATACCACCGGCTTCTTCTATACTTTTTGCCACCAGCTTGCCTAAATCACGCAGGTGCACATGGCCTGGCACAAACTCACAGAACGAGTTCACCACAGCAATAATCGGCTTGCCAAAATCGGTATCTTTTACGCCGGTGGCACGCCACAGCGCACGGGCGCCTGCCATATTGCGGCCTTCAGTAACAGTGGCGGATCTTAACTTTGGCATCAGGTACTCCGTTATTAATAATTAGTCTGGTAATAGCTCAGGCGCGCAGCGCCGCAATGTCGGCACTGGCCAGCTGTAAATCGCGCACGTCATACAGTTTATGCAACTGACTGGTCAGTAAATGAATCGGCTTGTCGCTGCTAACCGTTAAGGTGATCGACAAGCCGGCCTTCTCTGCCAGTGGGGTCAGCTCCAGGCCGGCCAGCTGATAGCCGCGATAGCGGGCTACCTGTAATAAACGTTCAACTACGCTGGCTTCATTATTGGCAGTGATATTCAGGGTATGGTTCATCAGTTGCTCTCCATGATCATATCTTCATTCGCGGCACCCGGCGGTACTAATGGCCAGACGTTATCTTTTTCATCAATTCTTACATGCAGTAAATAGGGGCCGGGCCAGGTAAACATGGCTTCCAGTGCGCTTTCTACTTCATCTTTGCGGGTAATGCAGTGGCCGGGTATGGCAAAGGCAGCGGCCAGTGCCACAAAATCCGGGTTGTCTGATAAGTCGGTTTCGCTGTAACGCTCATCGAAAAACAGCTGTTGCCATTGTTTAACCATGCCCAGGCGCTGGTTATCGACAATGACGATTTTCACCGGCAGCCGGAAGCGCTTAATGGTGCCCAGTTCCTGCACGTTCATCATAAATGAGCCATCGCCTGATACGGCGATGACCGTATCCTGTGGCCGGGCAAGTTTGGCACCAATGGCGGCTGGCAGGCCAAAGCCCATGGTGCCCAGGCCACCGCTGGATAAATGGTTACGCGGGTGACTAAAGCGCATATGCTGCGCCACCCACATCTGGTGCTGGCCAACGTCGCAACATACTACGCTGTTGTCCGGCATCCGCTCGCTTAACTGTTTTAACATCAGCGGCGCATAAATACGCTCGCCCGGGTGATCATAGCGCCAGCCGTGCTGCAGCTTTAAGCTGCTGCAATGGGCTAACCAGTCGCTGCAATCGGTGCTGCTGGCAATCGCCGGCAGAATTTGCCGCATATCACCCAGAAACGACACCTCAGCAAAACGTACTTTGTTAATTTCGGCCGGGTCGATATCGACGTGGATTACTTTGGCGTTAGGCGCAAATTTTTGCAGGTTGCCGGTTACCCGATCATCAAAACGGGCGCCTAAACACACTAATAAGTCGCATTGCTGTACTGCAAGATTCGCCGCCTGGGTGCCATGCATGCCCAGCATACCTAAGTAATAAGGGTTGTCTTTCGCTACCGAGCCCATGCCTTTTAATGTAGTAACAGACGGCATCGGACTTTGGGCTAAAAACTCCTGCAGCTGCGGCATCGCACCGGCCATATGCACACCACCGCCGATATAAGCCATCGGCTTGCTGGCATTGGCAATTAACTGGCGGGCCCGGGCACTTTGCGCTAAAGAGGTATTCAGCGCGCGGTTTTGTGGCGTGGCAGCATCAATCGGTTCAGCAGCAGCGGCTAATTGCACATCTTTCGGGATATCAACCAGTACCGGGCCGGGACGGCCGGAGCGGGCAATAGCAAAGGCCTCGTTTAACGTGGCTGCCAGCTCGTCGGCGCTGCGCACCATAAAGCTGTGTTTGGTAACGCTTAAACTTAAACCCAGTACATCGATTTCCTGGAACGCATCAGTACCCATTACTGCCTGCGACACCTGGCCGGTAATAGCTACCAGCGGCACCGAATCCAGCATGGCATCGGCCAGCGAGGTAATTAAGTTAGTGGCACCGGGGCCAGAGGTGGCCAGACATACCCCAACCTTACCTGAGCTGCGGGCATAGCCGATCGCCGAAAACGCACCACCCTGTTCGTGCCGGCACAGGTAGTGTTTTACCGGGCTGGCATAAATTGCATCGTAAATAGGCATAATAGCGCCGCCGGGATAACCAAAAATGGTATCCACCCCCTGCTGCTGCAACACTTTTAATACCAACTCTGCGCCATTCATCCTAAACCTCTTGCTACCCGTTATTTTTCACATGCCCTGAAACGACAAAACCCCCGGTCCTTGCGGAGCGGGGGTTTTGGTGGATTTCGCCTTAAGCTACTTTATTTTTCCAAAACACCGCCCCCGCGGAGATTAATAATCACCACGACCACGAGGACAATAATGTTCAGAACAGCAGCTAAACGCATAATTTGATTCTTACTTATTTACTTGGTTGAATTCGTTTTTATTTTGGGCGCTACTATTTTAGCGCTAATGCCTATTACAAATAGCCGTCTATCAGTCTGAAGTCAACCGATTTTTGTCATTTGCTAAAGAAATTGAACAAATTTTCATTATATTGAATTGAGAATCGGCTTACGCTAAGCCGACCGTTGAAGCCCCGGACGGGCGGAAACGAGCCTACAGGGATGTATTTACGGCGTGTCGGCGTGTGTAAACCGGTTCGTTAAACCTTCAACCGTTCGATATTTGCACCGTTGGCCTGGCACAACGTACACTAAACATATTCAGCAGCCAGCGCGGTAGCACTATGGATCAGCTAGAGCTATTCGACATCCCTAACCCCTGCATCGGGGTGTGTCAGAGCAATAACCGGGGTTATTGCCTGGGTTGCCTGCGCTCGCGGGACGAACGCTTTAACTGGCATCAGAAGCCCGCTGCCGAGCGGGCGCATATTCTGAAACTGCTAAGTCAGCGCCGGGCCAGGCTGAATGCTAAAACAAGAAAAGACCAGGATCTGCCAGAGCAAGGTGAATCACTGGATTTGTTCTGAATCTTAATCAGCGCGCGTTAGAACCCCGAACTGGGCGCCACAGAGTGTCTGAGCCCTGCCGTAGGCAAAAGGGCGACAAATTCGTTTGGAACGAATTTGAACAGCTCAGCTGGCCTGTAAGGGCGTGGGCAGGAAGCCCACGCTAATTGCTGTGGCGAGCCAGAGCGGGCGTTGTAACGATCAGCGCTGATGGACTCGCTGCGCTAATCTAGTTCTGCTGGCAGTTAAAAGCTGTAGCTAACTTTTTTTAATTAAACTCACTACATAAATCAGCACTATCGCCCCGACGGTAGCGGTAACCAGCGAGCCAATAAAGCCAAACGACGCCAGGCCCAGTAAACCAAACAGAAAGCCACCAACAAAAGCACCGACAATACCCACCAGCATATTGCCTAACAAACCAAAGCCTTTACCTTTCATAATATTGCCGGCAATCCAGCCCGCCAGCGCACCAATAATTAAAAAAGCGATAAAATTCATAGTAATCCCTTAACAGTAAGGTGCTGATTTAGCACTTGTTGAGCATAGTTCAAAACGACAACTTAAAAAAGCAAGTATGCATGCAGCGTACTTCGGTTTAGTTCGCTATGACCTTAGAAACAATTGTCTGCTTAGACGAATAATATTTTCCTTTAAAAGCTGGATTTACCAATATGGAAACGGTATATATTACGCGCCTCGATTAGGCGAGGCGGAATTTTACATAATAATAAACCAAAGGAATTGAAATGAAATATAGCGCTATTGCAGCACTAACTGTGTCTATGGCTTTGTGTGCGTCGGCTTATGCTGATAAAGCTCCTGGTTCAGGCCCTAATCCATTTTCAGATTGTGGTATTGGTGCTGCTTTATTTCCAGAGCATAAAGTCCTGGCCGTAACGTCAAACGTCATCTGGGATATTGGTACCACGGCTGTAACTTCTGCTACCGCCAGCCCTGAAACCTGCTCAGGCAAAAATGTTGACGCTGCAGCGTTTATCCTGAACTCGTACGACAGTCTGATTGAAGAGACGGCTCGCGGCGAAGGTGAACATTTATCAGCATTATTGAATATTCTTGAAGTCACCCCTGAGCAACAAACCAAAATCATTGCTAATCTGCGCACAGAAATGAGCCAGCATATTGCTGAAGATTCATACCTTGCTGCTGATAAGCGCGAAAAATCTCAGCGTTTTTACACCACTGTAATCAGTGCTGTTACCTCTGCTTAATGTGTTAGCAGAATAGGAAGTACGCTTCCTATTCTGTCTCGAGCCTACCCATGAATCGATTGCTTGTTTGTTGCAGCATGTTGCTGTTTGGTTTTTATGCTCAGGCGAGTACTCAACTTAACTCATCTGAACTGCAAAATATTGCATTGTCATCAACCTGGCAAAAATTGCTGGTTTATAACGACAATGGCGAAAGCTACATCCAGTCAGACCATTTCTTTTTGTCTGCACAGGGCGCGACTGATCCTTTGGCAGAGTTGTCAGCAACACTTACCGCCTTTGCAATACCCGTCGACCCTGCAACACCTGATGTGCATGCTCAGTGTCGTTTCCCAGCCCGTTATCAATGGCTGAAGCAGCAACTTGATCTGAGTGATTTCAATATTGAACAATTAAGTTGTCCGCAATTTAACCAGTTTAACGAAAAACAAAGTATCCGTTCAGTAAGTGTAATATTCGCCAGCGGTTTTTTAGCAAATCCGGCATCATACTATGGACATTTATTGCTTAAACTAAATGCCAGCCAGTCTGATTCTGATCATAAGGCGTTGCAGGATACCGCTATTAATTTTGGTGCCGATGTTCCTGTCGATGAGAATATGGCGCTTTACGTTATTAAAGGCATTGTCGGTCAATACGATGCTTCGTTTACCCGGCAGAAATATTTCTACCATGCAGGTAACTACCGCGAGTCGGAATTACGTGACTTATGGGAGTATGAGCTGGCGCTGGAGCAGCAAGATATAAACTTATTGCTTGGTCATCTTTGGGAATTGCTTGATGCTGATTACCAGTATTACTTTTTTAACCGCAATTGTGCCTTTCATATGGGCGAGTTGCTGCAACTGGTATTAACGACCAAACTTGCAGCAAACAAGCGCCTGTGGATGACACCTCAGTCGATAATGCAAAACCTGTCGGCCGTCAATTACAATGGTAAGCCGTTGGTGCATACAATTACGTATCATCCCTCCAGACAAAGCCGGTTATATCAACGATTTTCTTTTTTAAATAAACCGCAAAGAGCCATGTTACATAACCTGGTAAATAAGCCTGACCATATCAAAAATATTGATCTGTCCGCTTTTGTTATTGCCGAACAACATGAAATAGTCGATACCCTGATTGACTACTATCAGTTTTTGCGTAAAGAAGCCGCCGGCACGAATGACGAGAACAATATACGATACAAACAAGCTGTTTTATTACGTTACCAGCTGCCACCGGGCCCTGGCGCAGATAAATTTAGTTCAGCGGCGCAACCGCATCTTGGCAGAAAGCCAAGCTATTCTTCAGTGCAAATTATGGGTAACTCTGAGACCGCAACTTACGGTCTGCTTCAGTTACGTCCCGCTTATTATGATGCGCTTGATGCGGAGGAAGGTCATGTCAGCTTCTCTGCTTTGAGTATGGGAGAGCTGGTTTTAGGCTTCACAGACAACAGGTTATTTCTGAAAGATTTATCACTGTTAAAAATTGAAAGTATCAGAGCTAACCTGACAGGACTGCCCGGAGACCGCAATTACTCCTGGTACCTTGATGTTGGTGCCGCGCAAAGTAAAATCGGCTGTGTCAGCTGTGCGGCGGTTAAAGTGAATAGCGGCATTGGCTATGGCGTTGAGGCAATTCCCAGACTGAATATCAGCGGCTTTATCGGTGGCGGTTACCTTGGAAAATCACTTAACGACAACGATAGCTACCTTGCCACTAAGCTTATTGCAACCTGGTACACCACCGAGCGACTTTCCGCGAGATTGGAGCTGGAGCAAAGATTTTACAGTGATGGCCGCACCGACCATTTAACTAAATTAAATAGCAGATTAGCACTGACTCAGAATTCGGACATCCGCATCGCTGTTAGCCGGGATAATAGCGCAACCGAAGTTGGTCTGGCACTGGGTTGGTACTGGTAGTGTCAGCCACCGCCGGATGGCTTTGCTGATAATTCTGCAATACCCGTGGCAACGCCTTAAAGGTCTTGAATAACGATTTCAATGCCACCTTATCAGCAATAAAATTCGGTAAACTGCCGGCCGGGTCGGCCTGGCCCTGATAGCGGATAAGCAGTTTGCCATCAGCTTGCGGGGTTAAGGTCCAGCGTGCCTGCACCCGTTGCATCCGGATATAGCCTGCTACATCTGGATACTTATCACCAAGATCCTGCACATCCAGTATCAGCTCACCGCTCTTTTCGTCTGTTGTCCAGACCGAGCGGGTTACCATATCGCGGTCTGAAACCGGCCAGGGGGCTTTAAAGAAAGTATGGACGATATAGGTTGCCGGATCAGGGTGACTGAGCAGTTCAGCTTTATCGGCATTGGGGACCCATTTATCGATATTGCCGGTATCTTCCAGTAAATGGATAAAAGCACCTGTGTCAGCATTAACTTCAGTTTGGGCTTTTATCTCCAGTAAGTTGGCTGTTTTACGGCGATACTCTACCCTGACTCCGCTTTCCGCTTTATAAAGCTGCCAGTCGTGGTCCTGCGCTACTGTGGCCACACTTAAAAATGCGCTTACACTTAAAAACATCAGGCATGCTATCAGCCGGCGCATCACTTTATCCCTGTAGCAGCGCTAATTCATCGGCTGTCAAAGCCCGGTACTCACCCTCGGCTAAATCTGCCGGTAGCTGCAGGCCGCCGATTTTTTCGCGGTGCAGTTGCTCTACTTTATTGCCAATTGCGGCAAACATCCGTTTAACCTGATGATAACGGCCTTCATGAATGGTCAGCAGGGCTTCGCACTCGGCAACGATTTCCAGCTCAGCCGGCAAGGTCGGGTCTTTTTCACCACGCAGCATTACGCCCTCAGCAAACTGGCTGGCCGCATCAGCGCCGATTGGGTCGGCCGTCCATACCCGGTAGGTTTTGGCAATATGATGTTTTGGTGAGCTTATCCGGTGCGACCACTTACCGTCATCGGTCAGCAGTAGCAGGCCCGTGGTGTCTAAATCAAGCCGGCCGACGGTGTGCAGCCGCTCAACTAAAGGCTCATCCAGTAAACTGAATACGATTGGGTGATCCGGGTCATCATTGGCGCAGAGAAAACCGGCTGGTTTATGCAGTATCAGATAACGCAGGCCAATGATCGCCAGCGGCTGGCCATCCATTACCACCTTATCGCCACTGTTAACCTGCAACGCTGCCTGTTTAACCAGCTCGCCGTTAATCGTCACCAGTTTCTGGCGGATAACTTTGCCGGCCTGGCTGCGGGTCAGGCCGGTACAATCACATATATATTTATCTAAACGCATAACACTAGCCACCTGTAAATAAGCTGACTAGTGTACCCTACCGGCAAAAATTAGTCGCCTGTTGCCGGGACGAGTGCCGACACCATAAAATTCGGATTAAGCAGCTGCTCGCGCTGATATACCTTGCTGCTGATACCATCGAAACTGACGGTAGCGCCGGCCTCGGTAGCAACAATATGGCCAGCGCCGGTGTCCCAGGCCATGGTGGGGCCAAAGCGCGGATAGACATCGGCGGTGCCATCGGCCACCAGACAAAACTTCAGCGAGCTGCCAACCGGCACCATTTCATGCTGATTAAACTGGGCCAGATAGCCGGCTAAATCGGGGCTGGGGTGGCTACGACTGCCCACTACTTTAACTAATTGATCGGGGCGGGCCTGGTTTACCTTTATTAGCCTGACATTTCCGGCGTGCTTTAAAAAAGCACCTTCCCCTTTGGCGGCATAATAAGTTTTGGCCAGCACCGGTGCATGCACCACACCTAATACCGGCTCACCGTTATCTATCAGCGCAATATTCACGGTAAATTCGCCATTGCGTTTAATAAACTCTTTGGTGCCATCCAGCGGGTCGACCAGCCAGTAACGCTGCCAGCTTTTCCGGATATCCCAGCTGATATCGGCCGCTTCTTCAGACAAAATGGGTAAATCGGGGGTTAACTTTATCAACTCAGCCACGATCAGTTTATGGGCCGCTAAATCGGCTGCAGTTAACGGTGAGTCATCGCTTTTGGCGCTGATATTAAAATCGGCCTGATCACGGCCGTAAATAGCTAAAATGGCCGCACCGGCCTGTTCGGCAATCTGAATTATGGCCGGCAATAAGGTTGCTGTCATAGGGTCGTCCCTGAAGGTTGTCAGAAAATAATAGCGAAAAATCAGTCTGGCCAGCTTACCAGAATTAGCGCAGCCGGGTTAGCGGCTGGGCAAAAACTGCCGTTTGCGGCCGGGCGCCAAACCAGTGCAGCTGCTGCTGTAAACTGACCACTTCACCAATAATCAGCAGCGCCGGCGATTTTACCTGCTCGTTGTCAATCTGCGCGGCCAGCTCACCCAGCTCAGTGGTAATAATCCGCTGCTCCAACCGGGTACCGTTTTCAATAATCGCTACCGGGGTGGTTGCCGCACGTCCGGCGCTTATCAGTTGCTGCTGAATATGGGCCGCTTTCATCAGCCCCATATAAATCACTACCGTCTGGTTAGGGGTGCTCATACTCTGCCAGTCAGGCTCACTGCCGTCTTTACGACAATGGCCGGTAACAAACTGCACGCTTTGCGCATGATCGCGATGAGTCAGTGGGATCCCGGCATAAGCGGCGCAACCGGCAGCGGCAGTAACGCCCGGTACCACCTGAAAGGCAATATTATGGGCCAGCAACGCCTGAATTTCCTCGCCGCCGCGGCCAAAAATAAAGGGGTCGCCGCCTTTTAAGCGGCAGATTTTCTTACCGGCCAGGGCTAAATCAATCAGAATCTGATTGGTATCCTGTTGTGCCACCGAGTGCGCGCCGGCTTTTTTACCAACACAAATCAGCTCGGCATCGCGACGCACTAACTGCATAATTTCCGGCGACACCAGATAGTCGTATACCACCACATCGGCTTGCTGCATTAACTGCAGCGCTTTTAACGTGAGCAGTTCCGGGTCGCCCGGGCCGGCCCCCACCACATACACTTCACCGGCCAGTTGCTGCGGCTCAGCCAGTAGCTCAGTAAGCCGTTGTTCGGCCTGCGGCAGCTGATTAGCCTGCACATCGCGCACCACATCGGAGTTAAATACCTTTTCCCAAAACTGACGACGGGCAGCAAAGCCCTTTATTTTGGCCTTTACCTGATCGCGAAAGCGGCCCACCAGCTGCGCCAGTGGCCCTAAATGCTGTGGTAATAAGGTTTCCAGCTTTTCGCGCAGGCGCCGCGCCAGCACAGGTGCGGTACCAAAACTGGAGATGGCAATAATGATCGGGTTACGGTCAATAATAGACGGGAAAATAAAACCGCATTTGGGCTGATCATCCACGGTATTTACCAGCATATTGCGCGCTGTTGCTGCGTCATACACCGCGCCATTCACCTTGTCGTTATCAGTGGCGGCAATGACCAGCAACTTGCCGTCTAATAACTCCGGGCTGAAATAACCGCAAATAAGCTCGGCTTTACCCTGCTGTTGCCATTCAATAAATTCCGGAGCAAACTCAGGCGATACCACATAAAGCTTAGCGCCGGCACTTAGCAGGGTGCCGGCTTTACGCAGCGCCACCGAACCGCCGCCGACAATTAACACCGGCTTATCGGTTAATTTAACGAATAAAGGAAGATATTGCACAGCAGCTCCGCAGGCTGAAACGATCAGCATAATGTAACGCTAAGCATAGCGCCGGGCGGGTTAATCGCAAAATAGCTTATCACGCTCAGATATAACCAAACGGAATTAACAGGCACGCTTTTATGCTTCGTTTTTAAAAAGGCGCAGTTGTTAGCCGCTGCTATTTCCATTACATTAGTTGAGCAGATAATCAGCATTAGCAGCCACTTCTGTCATAGAAGGGTGGTAATATTCAGACAATAATAACAAGCGCAGCATTTTAAGGGATTTACTATGTCGACTCTTAGCCAGTTTATTAACGATTTAGCCAGCAACCCAAGCTTACAGCAGGATTACCGCAACGACCCCGCAGCCACTATGCAAAAATACGGTCTGCAAAACCATGAGGTGGAAGCAGTACTTGCGGGCGACAAAACTAAAGTAGAACAGTTAACCGGTCACCCTGTACTGCCTGTTACTTTTATTTTCCCAGCCAAGTAACGCACCTTGCAAAGAACGAGTTTGCTATATATCCCGCTGATATTGTTGTTGGCGGTGTTTTCTGTTGTCTGTGCAGCAGATTCGTTTCAAGAGCAACTGGACCAGGCTGAAGCATTGCGAACTCAGGCACCAGGCCAAACCGTTGAGATCGTTGCCCAACTGGAATCAAACTATCACGCCCTCAGTGCCTACCAGCAACAGCAGTTCAACTTTCTTAAAGCGTATATCTATGCATTTCAGAGTAAACAAGACGAGGCCATCAGCTGGGCCACAAAAATCGCAGCCAGTGAATACCCGGAAATCAGGCTGAAAGCGAACTTGCTGCTGGCAACGGTATATGAGCACAGAAAGGATTTCAGTAAAGCTTATTCTTTTCTGTTTACGGCGTTAAAGGCCGGTATTTCGCTGAATAACGAGTCACTTCAGGTCAGCCTGTATACCGTTGCAACCCAGTTACATATCAGTGCCAATGTATACGACAAGGCGTTGGAATATGCGTCAAATATCGTCGACATTGCCAGTACACCCCGCAGTTATTGTGTTGGCTATGTACTACAACTGCGAGCCACAATTAACCTAACCCAAACGTATACAGATGATGCCGTTAGCAACGCCCGGCAAGCCTGCCTGACTGCTAACGAGCCGTTACTTTTGAACACTATTAGTCTCTACATTGCTGAAATAGATGTAACAAAGGTTCCGGCGCAGGTTAAAAGTGATATGCAGTCGGTTTTACCTGAACTCAAAAAAACAGGTTATCTGTATTCAGTTATCCAGGCTGAGTTTTTTCTGGGTTCAGCAGAGCTTTATCTGCAAAACTATGCAGCCGCAGAAGCGTTGCTTGAAAAAGTTTATCAACAGACAATAGCCTTAAACGACACACAAACCGCCAATAAAGCGATGCTGTTGTTAGCCCAAACGTATCAGGAAAAAGGTGATACCTCAGCTGCTGTGACTGCCTACCGCAAACATGCTGCAGCTCAGAATAGTTATATCGATGAATTTAAAAAGCGCAGCGTAGCCTACCACCTGGCACAGGCTGATTTTATGGCAAGCGAAAATAAACTGGCGTTATTAAAGAGCGAAAATGAGCTGTTGCAACTGGAAAGCAAGTTGCAACAAGAGCAAAAGCTAAAAGCCCTGCTGTTTGCTGTTGCTTTGCTGGCGTTATTGCTGCTGGTTATTTATGTATTAAACAGCAAGCGGGTGGCATTAAACAGGCTGGCCACCACCGACTTTTTAACGCGCTTATTTAACCGCCGCTATTTTAGTGAAACAGTTAGTAAACAGATGGCAAACCGACGGCAACGGGGTGAATGCAGCCTGCTAATATTTGATATCGATTTATTTAAACAAATTAATGACAAACATGGCCATGCCGCTGGTGACAAGGTGCTAAGTGCTATTGCCCAATGTTGTCAGACACAAATTCGTCAGCAGGATATTTTAGCGCGGATTGGCGGCGAAGAATTTGCGCTGTTTTTACCAGGCTGTGGCTTAGCCGATGCCGAAGAGATCGCCGAGCAGTGCCGGCAAAGCCTGGAGCAGTTGGTTATTCCATTTGACGACCAGCAAATTCAGATAACCGCCAGTTTTGGGGTGGCCGCCAGCAGCACTGCCGATTTTGATAGTTTATTAAAACAAGCTGATGATGCACTGTATCAAGCCAAAACCGGTGGTCGTAACCGGATTGTGGTGTATAAGCCGGCTGATAGCAGTAGCAGCCAGGGTAACAAGGGTGTCTGAGCAAAACCACGGTAACTTGCTGTGCCTTGGTCTGGGGATCACCCTGGGCAGCCAGCTGACAATACTGGCGCGCGAGCAACTGGCGGCGGCTGATATGGTGTTTTTTCACAGCAACAGCCACTATCTTGCTGGTTTTTTGCAGCAGATAAACCCCAACTTAGTCGATTTGCAGCCTTTTTATCAAACCGGTCAGTCCCGACTTAAAAGCTATCAGGCAATGCTGGATGCCGTTATCGCGGCAGTCACCGCCGGTAAAAATGTGGTGTGGGCCTGCTATGGCCACCCGGGCATTGCCAGCTGGCCGCCACACGAAGCAATACGCCAGTTAAAAGCGCTGGGCTACCACGCAAAAATGGCAGCCGGGATTGGCGCCGATGCCTGTCTATATGCCGACTTGGGCATAGACCCAATGGCAGAAGGCTGTCAGCAATTTGAAGCCAGTCAGTTTTTGTTTTATCAGCATAGTGTCGATGTCAGTGCTTATTTGCTGCTATGGCAGGTGGCGATAGCCGGTGATTTCAGCCTGGCAAAACTGGCAAGCGACCGCCGTTATATTGAAATACTGGTACAGCACCTGCAGCAATGGTACCGGCCGGATCATCAGGTTATTTTATACGAAGCCGCCGACTTACCGATCTGGCAGCACCGGGCCGAGCAAGTCAGCTTAGCCGAATTACCGCAGGCCACCCTTAACCAGATCACCACTCTGGTGATCCCGCCGCTGCGAGCCAAAAGCATTAACCACAACATGCTGGATCAGCTTGGCGTGCCGGCCGACCATCCGCTTCGGCAACAGTCTTAACACTATTATGAATAAAAAAATTATGAATAAAAAATTGCCAATAAAAAAAGCGGTAACCGAAGTTACCGCCAAAGAGGGATGAGAGAGGTATCCCGTTTTGCGAAAGTGTTGCCAATGCCGGCTGTTGAGGCCGGCTCAGATATTAATGGCGGATCAGATAATCAAACGCACCCAGCGAGGCATTGGCACCAGCGCCCATGGCGATAATAATCTGCTTGTAAGGCACGGTAGTGGCGTCACCGGCAGCAAAAACGCCTGGTATTGAGGTCTGGCCGCGCTCGTCGACAATAATCTCACCGCGTGGCGACAGCTCCAGCGCGCCGCGCAACCATTCGGTATTAGGTACCAGACCAATCTGGACAAAAATACCCGCCAGCTCAACATGATGCGACTCACCGGTTTTGCGGTCGGTATAATTAATACCGTTTACCCGGTTACCGTCACCGGTCACTTCGGTGCTTTGCGCTTCAGTAATAATGGTAATGTTGCCCATTGAATTGGCTTTTTTCACCAGTACCGCATCGGCCCGCAGCGTGGCGGCAAATTCCAGTACGGTAACGTGCTCAACAATACCGGCTAAGTCGATAGCCGCTTCAATGCCCGAGTTACCCCCACCGATAACGGCCACTTTTTTGCCTTTAAACAGCGGTCCATCACAGTGCGGACAGTACGCCACACCTTTACCGCGATATTGCTGCTCGCCCGGTACATTCATTTCTCTCCAGCGCGCACCCGGTGCCAGAATTAAGGTTTTACTGCGTAACATCGCGCCGTTTGCCAGCTCCAGCTCAACCTTGTCGGTTTTGCTCAGCTTAACCGCGCGCTGGTTATTCATAATATCCACGTCGTATTCACGGACATGGGCTTCCAATGCATTTACCAGCTTCGGGCCTTCGGTGTATTTTACCGAGATAAAGTTTTCAATACCGACGGTGTCAGCCACCTGACCACCAAAACGCTCGGCCAGAATACCGGTGTTCAAACCTTTCCGCGCGGCATACACGGCAGCAGAAGCACCAGCCGGGCCACCGCCGACGACTAATACATCGAACTCCGCTTTACTTTTCAGCGCCTCGGCCTGGCGTTTTTCAGCATTAACGTCAATTTTCTGGATAATTTTCTCCAGGGTAATCGCACCCTGCGAAAATAACTCGCCGTTTAAAAATACCGATGGCACCGCCATCACATTGCGCTCGCTGACTTCGTCCTGGAACATCGCACCATCAATCATCACGTTGGTAATGTTCGGGTTAGTAGCGGCCATAATATTCAGCGCCTGCACAACTTCCGGACAGGTCTGGCAGCTTAGTGAAATATAGGTTTCAAATTCAAACTTACCGGGTAACTGGCGAATTTGTTCGATGGTATCGGCTTCCACCTTTATCGGGTGGCCACCTGAGTGCAGCAGAGCCAGCACTAACGAGGTAAATTCATGACCCAGCGGCACACCGGCAAAGGTAATGTGAGTATCTTTGGCTACCGAGCGCACCAGCATTGCGGGTTTGCGGTCCATAGCAGCATCGTCGCGACGCAACGATACTAAATCTGATAAACCGGCTATATCATTAGCCAGTTGTTCTACTTCAGTGGCTTTGGCGCTATCGTCTAAAGATACCACCAGCTCAACTTCTGTTTTCAGGTTCTGCAAATAAGTTTTAAGCGTTTGCTTCAGGTTAGTATCTAACATAAAAACTCCAGAAAAATTAAGACGATAAAAAATCAGCGTAACAAAGCCTCAGCCTGAGTTTACAGGCTGTAAGCATTTAATCCGGGATAGTCCGGGCAGGCATTGCCTGCCCGGATACCAAACCGTAGTCTGGCAGAGAGAAGCTGATTACAGCTTCTTAGGAGGGGCTGTAATCGGTTCTCACTGCAGATAACTGCAGATATTGCACTGCTTAGATTTTACCAACCAGGTCCAGTGATGGCGCTAAAGTCGCTTCACCCGGAGTCCATTTAGCCGGACAAACTTCGCCGTCATGGTTAGCAACGTACTGAGCAGCCTGTACTTTACGGAACAATTCACCAGCAGAGCGGCCGATACCTAAGTCGTGAATTTCAGCAACTTTGATTTCGCCTTCCGGGTTGATTACGAAAGTACCACGCAGTGCCAGGCCATCTTCTTCAATCATTACGCCGAAGTTACGGGTAATGGCACCAGTCGGGTCGCCTATCATCGGGTAGTTGATTTTCTTGATGGTTTCAGACGCATCGTGCCACGCTTTGTGGGTGAAGTGAGTGTCAGTTGATACTGAGTATACTTCAACACCGATTTCCTGGAACTTCGCGTAGAAATCAGCTAAATCGCCTAATTCAGTCGGGCAGACGAACGTAAAGTCAGCCGGGTAAAAACATACTACTGCCCATTTGCCCAGAATATCCTGCTCGGTTACCGGTACAAATTTGCCCTGATGAAATGCAGTGGCTTTGAATGGCTTAATTTTAGTATTGATAATTGAAGACATTGTCTTGCTCCCTTCGGTTAATAAATAGGTTGGTAAATTTCCGCGTTCTCAATGCCAGCTATCTTAGCCAGTCATCTTAATTTTTTAAAACGAATTAAATTAATCAATATCATCGCTTTTATAGATTAGAAGCCAGAGCCATTGCTACTATTTTGGGTTAGCGCGTTAACTACGTGGCAGCACAGCCCTTTAGATGAGGACAAGGCGCTGATTTCTCAAGCGCCCTGGCATGTTAAACGGCTATTTTATGCCGGGTATTAATCGTCCTGACGGCCCAGCTGAATGGCGCGGATATCCATGCCACTTGGGTGCTGATACACCCGCAAACCAAATTCCGGCAAAATGGCCAGTAAGTGATCGAAGATATCAGACTGAATACCTTCATACGCCAGCCAGGCCGTGGTATTGGTAAAGCAGTAGATTTCCAGCGGTAAACCGTCTGCACCAGGCGCCAGCTGACGGGCCATTAACGTCATGTGCTGATGCACCCCGGGGTGGCTGGCCAGATAACGTTGCACATAGGCGCGAAAAGTTCCTATGTTGGTAATACGCCGGGTATTTACCGGCTCCTGGCCCCGCTCAGCCAGTTCACTGTTCCAGCTATCAATTTCCTTTTGTTTTTCCGCCAGATAATCCTGCAGCAAACTGAAACGGGTTAGATGCTTGCGCTCGTCTGCATCCAGAAAATGGACGCTTTGCTGATCCAGCATCAGGCTGCGCTTAATCCGCCGCCCGCCCGACTGCTGCATGCCCCGCCAGTTTTTAAAGGCATCGGTCATAAAGCGCCGGGTGGGGATAGTGGTGATGGTTTTATCCCAGTTCTGTACTTTTACCGTATGCAGGGCGATATCAATGACGTCGCCGTCGGCATTCAGCTGCGGCATTTCTACCCAGTCACCGACCCGAATCACATCATTGGAGGAGATCTGGACGCTGGCCACTAACGATAAAATGGTGTCCTGAAAAATCAGCATTAACACGGCGGCCATCGCGCCAAGGCCGGATAACAGAATAAGCGGCGAGCGATCTACCAGCGCGGCAATCATTAAAATAAGGGCGATTGTAAACACCACTATTTTTAATACCTGCACATAACCCTTAATTGGCTTGGTTTTAGCGTCCGGGCCCTGTTCATAAATAGCATTGACCAGGGTCAGGATATTGGCGATCGCCAGGGCAATAGTAAGTACAATAAAGGCATTACAGACATTGACCACAATGGTGGTGACGGTTTCAGACACGCCGTCGATTAAGGTAATGCCTTTGGAAATAATCAGCGCCGGTACAATGTTGGCCAGCCTGGCGATAAAAGCAGAATGCTGAATAACCTGATGCTGGCCATAGACACTGGCCCGCAAAGCGCGGAAAATACCGCGGATCAGCACTTTTTTTACAATGAAATTGCTTAGCCAGGCAACCAGTAATAGCAAGCCGAGACTAAGCCATAATTTGGTTTCGGGGTGCTGCTCCAGCCAGTTCTGGAACGCATTAAAGTCAAATTCCCACATGTATCAACCCATTCCCTGTTTGACGTGATTAACGAGAGACACTGCCGGTGCAGCAGTAATGTCAGCTGGCGTTATTATGCCCCGTTAAGCCAGCTTTGCAACCCGCAGCAATCAGATGCCGTCGCCATCCATATGCAGGCCGCACTCGCGGCCAAAGCCGTTAAAGCGGGTGTCTTCTTCACTCATACCAGGCTCAAATTTCACAGTGGAATGGGTGTCACCGACCGATAAATAACCCTGCTCCCATAGCGGGTGGTACGGCAGGTTATGCTGTTTTAAGTAGTAAAAGACGTCTTTATTGCTCCAGTCGATAATCGGCTGAATTTTAACAACGCCACGACTGATTTCGACAATAGCTTTATCAGCACGGGTACTGCTCTGGCTGCGGCGTAAGCCGGTAAACCAGCTACCCACCTTCAGCTCGCGCAGTGCCCGTTGCATTGGCTCGACTTTATTCAGCTGATTGTATTGTTTGGTTCCTTCGGCGGTTAGCCACTGCTCGCCATAGCGCGCCAGCTGCCAGTTGGCCGATAAGGCAGCGCGATATACCTGCAAATTCAGACCGAGCTGCCCGGTTAACTGATCAATAAACTGATAGGTTTCCGGAAATAAATAACCGGTATCGGTCAGCACTACTGGTATATCCGGCCGCTGCACGGTCACCAGATGCAGCATCACCGCCGCCTGGATGCCAAAGCTGGAGCTGAGCATCGGCTGCGCCGGCAGGTTGTTAAGCGCCCAACGCACCCGCTCGCTTGCGCTCATCGGGCTTAGCAGATGATTAATTTCTGCCAGCCAGGCCTGCTGGGTTGCGCTGTCCTGTTGCAGTATCTGCCGGTAATCGGCTGTTATACTGTCAATCATGCTGTTAGCTGCCATTGATATTCCTGCAATCTTGTTCTGCAATTTCGTTCTGCAATAGTCAAATCGTTTAGCTGTTGGCCGCTTCGATCAGGCATGAAAGTCGGTCTTTGACACTTTCACTTCTGCCACCACGCCGCTGCGGATAACAAAATCACCAAAACATTCGCCGCTATTACGCTGTTGCGCCCAGCTGCCGATTAACTTATCCAGCTCGTCGAGGATTTGCGTTTCGCCGACATTATCTAAATACAGCTTCGGAATGCGGGTACCAATTTTATTGCCACCCAGATAGACGTTGTATTTACCCGGTGCCCGGCCCACCAGACCTACTTCGGCCAGCATGGCACGGCCGCAACCATTCGGGCAGCCGGTTACCCGCAGCACAATATGGTCGTCATCAACCTTGTGTTTGCTCAGCAAGGCTTCTACTTTCGTTACCAGTTCAGGTAAGTAACGCTCAGCTTCTGCCATCGCCAGCGGACAGGTGGGAAATGACACACAAGCCATTGAATTTTTACGCTGCTCGCTATGGCCATCATCAATTAAGCCATGCTCGCGGGCCAGTTGCTCAATTAACGCTTTTTGCTCTGGCGGCACCCCGGCAACAATCAGGTTCTGATTGGCGGTCATCCGGAAATCCCCCTGATGCACGCTGGCAATGGCTGCCAGACCGGTTTTCAGCGGTTTACCGGGGAAATCCAGCACCCGGCCATTTTCAATAAATAAGGTTAAATGGTGTTTACCATCAATGCCCGCTACCCAACCAAAGCGATCGCCACGGGTGGTAAATTCAAACGGTTTAGCTGGCGCAAAAGGCACGCCAACCCGCTGTTCCACTTCGGCTTTAAAGGTATCTACGCCAATCCGGTCGATGGTGTATTTGGTTTTGGCATTTTTGCGATTAACCCTGTCACCATAATCGCGCTGCACTGTGACCACATGCTCGGCCACTTTTAACGTATGCTCCAGGCTGATAAAGCCCAGCACTTCTGCTTTACGCGGGTAGGTAGAGTTATCGCCAAAGGTCATCGCCAGCCCGCCGCCGACCAGCACATTAAAACCAGTCAGCTTGCCGTTCTCGGCAATGGCCACAAAGTTAAGGTCATTGGCATGCACATCAATGTCGTTATGTGGTGGTATCACCACCGTGGTTTTAAACTTGCGGGGCAAATAGTTCTCACCCAGCACCGGTTCGGTTTCGGTGGTTTCGACTTTTTCTTCATCCAGCCAGATTTCCGCATAGGCGCGGGTTTTCGGCAGTAAGTGCTCGCTTATCTTCACCGCCCACTGATAGGCCTGCTGATGCAGCTCTGATTCCACCGGGTTAGAGGTACACAGCACGTTGCGGTTAACATCGCCGGCAGTGGCAATCGAGTCGATACCGATGCTGTTTAAAAACTGATGCATTGGCTTAATATGCGGTTTTAACACCCCATGAAACTGAAACGTTTGGCGGGTGGTTAAGCGGATACTGCCATACAGGGTTTTATCAGCAGCGAACTGATCGATTGCCAGCCACTGCTTTGGCGTAATAATGCCGCCGGGCATCCGCGCCCGCAACATGACATTGTGCAACGGTTCCAGCTTCTGCGCTGCCCGTTCAGCCCGGATATCGCGGTCATCCTGCTGATACATGCCATGAAAACGCACCAGCATAAAGTTATCGCCGGTAAAGCCACCGGTGATTTCGTCGCTTAAATCCTGCTCAATGGTGCCGCGCAGCTGCTTACTTTCGGCCTTTAACCGCTCGTTGTCAGATAATTTGCCGCTGACCTGCAGCTCGGGTTTAATCGGATATTGGCTCATTAGTACACATCCTTCTGGTAACGCTTGGCTACCCGTAATTCATCTAAATATTGCTGGGCCTGTTCGGCAGTTTTGCCACCCTGTTGCTGTATTATTTCCAGCAGCGCCTGATGGACGTCTTTCGCCATCCGGTTAGCATCACCACAAATATAGACATGGGCACCCTGTTCCAGCCACTGATAAACCTCTGCCGCATGTTTGCGCAGTTTATCCTGCACATAGACTTTCTGAGCGCTGTCGCGGCTGAATGCCACGTCCAGCCTGCTGAGCAGGCCTTGTTTTAAATAGCCCTGCAACTCAGTCTGATATAAAAAGTCCTGGGTAAAATGCGGATTGCCAAAAAACAACCAGTTTTTGCCAGTGGCGCCGCGGGCATCACGCTCCTGCAAAAAGGCGCGGAACGGAGCAATACCGGTACCAGGGCCAATCATCAGCACCGGCGTGTCGTCATCGGCCGGTAAGCGGAAATTGTTATTCTGCTCGACAAATACCCGCACCTTATCGCCTTCAGCCAGGCGTTCGGCCAGATAACCCGAAGCACCGCCATAATGCGGCTGACCAAAGGCATCGTAACGCACCACAGCCACGGTTAAGTGCACTTCTTCCTCAACTTCCGCCTGGGAGGAGGCGATAGAATATAAGCGCGGCTGTTGCTTACGCAGCGCATCGACTAACTGCTGGGCGCTGATGGCAGTTGTGGTTACCGGGTAATCACGGACAATATCGATAATCTGCCGGTCGGTCAGATAAGAGCGCAAGGCGGTTTTATCGGCAGCCAGTTGCGACAAAGCAGCATTGCCACTGGCAGCAGCGTATTTCTCGACAAACGCCGGGTAAGACTGGGTTAATTCCAGCTGGCCGGTCAGGGCGTCAGTCAGGCTTAAACTCTGATTAGCCAGGTTGACCTGCGCGGCCCCTTCCAGCCCGGTCAGGCTTAGTAACTCTGCCACTATGGCAGGATCGTTTTCAAAATAGACGCCCAGCGCATCGCCCGGCAAATACGTTAAGCCAGAACCTTCCAGTGAAATTTCAATATGGCGGACATCTTTGGCTGAGTCACGGCCGGTAATTTTCTGGTTAGTATATAACTCAGCGGCAAAGGGCTGCTGTTTGTTGTACTGGCTTGCCGCTGCTGTTGGCGCCTGACCCGGCCAGTTGATCACCTGGGCTGAAGGCGCACTGGCAAACTCCGGCTCTACCACACTGATTAACGCGTTGTTCCAGCTGGTTGCCGCAGCGTCGTAATCCACGTCCAGATCAGCCCGCGCCTGCAAGCGCTGCGCGCCTAATTCGGCCAGCCGCTCATCAAAATCGGCAGCCGTTTTACAGAAAAACTCATAACTGGTATCGCCCAGGCCCAGCACGGCGAACTTCAATTGCGGTACTTTCGGTGCTTTTTTACTGAATAAAAAGTTATAGAAACTGACCGCATTCTCCGGTGGCTCACCCTCACCGTAAGTCGAGGTGACAATAATCAGATACTGCTCATTTTTCAGCTGGCTGCTTTTATAATCGGCTAAATCCACCACCTTGGCGGCAATGTTCTTCGCCTTGGCCAAACTGGCCAGTGCTTCTGCCACATGGCGGGCATTACCGGTTTGCGAGCCATACACTATGGTCAGTGTCGCGCTGCTTGCGGCCGCTGTGGCAGGCGCTACAGCCTGACCGCCGGCAAGTTGGGCACTGGCCGCCAGATACCCACTGACCCAGGCTTGCTGAATCGGGTTCAGCTGACTGACCAGCCCCTGTAATTGCTGCACCTGCTGTTCTGATAACGGGCTGGCCTGCGCCACTAATGAAGATAAAAGCATAAAAACACCTGTATAAACTTTATAGGGTCATTTTAGCCGTCCAAACGTATGCCGGTAAAAGAATGGATCTCTCTGCGTTATTCCAAATAGTAATTAAAAGCACATTTACCGACCAGAAACAGACAGGTAGTGGCGCTGTCTGTGTTGGTCTGCCAATCGCTGGTGGCTGAGAATTTCGCTAAAAAATAGCCAAACACGCTAACCTGAAAAATCTGTGGTGCGCTTCTTTTTGATTTACCTGTTTATAAACAACAACATAAAAACTGGCATCAGCCTTGCCTTAACAAATTGTCATTAAGAACCTAAAAAAGGATAACTACTATGAAACGCTCACTTCTGGCCAGCGCCGTCGTCCTTGGCACTTTCAGTCTGAATGCCATGGCACATCAGAATACCCATTGTAATATTGAATTTGAGAATGACTTAGTCATTAACAGTAGTAGTGTCATGCTGCAGGATAACGGCGCTACCTTATGGCAAATTGACAAGGATGGTCAGTTAACGCTCAACAACAAGGCGGTTATGGTAAATAACGAAACCCGCTTACTGCTGCGCGACTATCAGGCCGGCATTCGCAGCCAGACCACTGACACCATAGCCTTAGTTGAAGACGCCCTTATTATGGCCAGCGAAGCCCTGACCACAGTGGTTAGCGAGCTGACCGGTAAAACACTGGACGAGTATCCGGCGATGCAAAAGGCGTTAGCTAAAATCAGTGATGCCGCCAACCAGGTTGTAGTGCAGGACGGTGACAATACCTACCTGTATGGCAGCCGGCTTGAAAACATTGATCAGGCATTCGGTCCCGAGTTTGAACAGGCGATTGAAGAAGCCGTCAGCCAGTCTATGGGCAATATTATGATGCTGGTAGGTAAAGCGATGACCAGCGGAGAGGGCAGCTTCGAACAGCGGATGGAAGCCTTTGGCCAGAAAATGGAAAAATTTGGTGAAAATCTGGAAGCGAAGATGGACATCAAAGCCGCTGCCTTAGAACAGCGTGGCGAAGCCATCTGCAGTCAGGTTACCAAACTCGACACCCTGGAAACCCGGATCCAACAGCAAATCCCGGCGATGCAACAATACGATTTATTTAAAAACGGCGACAACACAGTAAGCATTAGCCGTTAACCCGGTAACTCCCAACCACAACCTTTAGCGCAGGGGCTTTGCCTGCGCTTTTTTTATTTCTACGAAACAAATATGCTTAGCTTAAAATTAAACAGACAATGCATTGGCAGGCTGCTGAATGGCCCCTCGAACAAAAGTCTGCTTTACCCGCTCAGATATCAGCATGTAAGGGATCCAGATTAGTGCCACAAAAACTGTTCGTATCAGCGCGCTGGTTGTTTCCGGGTCAAACATTTCTGTGTCTTCTATTACCAACGTCACCATCCAGGCATTAATGATGGTAAAAATAAATACGATAACCACCATGGCAATGTAAAAACGTGGGAAAAGGTAATGCTTGGTGTAAAACAAAAACATTACGTAAAACCCAAGTAGCACAAGACAGGCGTTGTAAACAATCTCGCTCATCAACAGCGCGCCCCATAAAGGGATATAGGAGGCAGAACTTTCAGTGGTAAGCGCTTCAAAACTGCCACTGGTAAAAATTTCGAAGTACAACGGCACAACCTGAAACAACATGATAAAAGGCGAAAGGGTAATACCTATGCCTACCAGAATTAACCAACCGCCCAATCCCTGCAAATCGTTACGCTCGCTCATGAAGTCTCCCTTTCTTGTTGATAACATAATTGTTAGTACACAACAAGAAAATTACCGGGAAACAATAGTGATAGCAATCAAATTCTACAGCGTTAACAGCGGGCCTGGCGCTCTCTGGTCAGACTGGTAGCAACTGCCAACCGAAACGCCTGAATGCCGGGGCAAGCAGCCGTGCTTTGTCGTGCCGGGTCAGCATAGCTACCGCCTGGCTCATGCAGTTACCTTGTGCCAGCCAACATGGTGCCATTGATGCATGGTGCCATCCGGATCCAGCTGATACAGCCATAACCATTGATTATTCACCAGCGCCGCAACGTCAGCTGACTGTCTGATAACATTAGCGATGGCATTTTTTGGTGCGGCAATCACCACACTAAGCCGCACAGGTTGATGTCGTAACTGCTTGCCATCATGCACCGACTGCCAGCTTAAACCCGTACGTAAATCACCACCATTGCCTTCAAATACACCGATATGACCGGCCACAACATTGTGCAGCAGCTTATTGCCACTGCCATATTTATCGGGTGCGACCACCGAAGCGTAATATTGCATATTGATCCAGTTAGTGACCACCATCGGCGCGGTCATAATGGTATGCAGCAGGCTGAAATCACCATCGTGCTCAGTATTATAGTCATGTAAAAAACAGCGCCCCTGTAAGTTGAGGCTTTTAGTCAGGGTACGGGGCGCGATGATAAAGGCCGCGTTATTGGCCAGGCCCCATTCTGGTCGAAGCTGAGCCCAGTCGCGGCTACGCCGCTTAAAAAACCGGTCCAATGCGGAGGTGCCATGTGGAGCCTCAGCAAATTGTCTTGACCTTTGCTGTCTGGCTTGGACGCCAGCTTCAGCTAACCACTGCGGCCATGCAGCGTCGGCGGGTGGCTGAAACACCTGCAAAACATCGGTAGTGGTATGATGCATCGCCGCATAAAAGCGGGTGTCATCAGGAATTCTTACTTTATGCCGGCTGTTAAGCTCAGTACGTACCTCATTGTTATTCAGAATTTGCGCCAGCACCCTTACATTAACTTCGCCGGTCTGTCCGCCGCAGGCACCGCAATCGAGCGCCGCCGCTTGCGGGTTATTACAGGTATCACTGCCATGACCTACCAGCAACACCGTTGGCGCCAGCGTAGTGGCCAGGCCCATAGCTGACAAGATCGCCGCAGCCAGTTGTGCTTGTTCAGCGACACTGAGTGGTTGCATCCCGCGACTGAGTTGCCACTGACCATCATCCAGATACTGATTTATGGCGTGCGGCGCTTTGGTGCGGAAAAACGCCCGCTTTAGCAAACTAAGTAGTTTAGTGGGGCCGGCGGCCTCCACCATTCCCAGGCTGGATGACGCTAAATCAAAACTCTGTTTCCAGCCCAGTGCAGGCTGGCGTGGTAACGTCGCCTTTTCAGGCCGGATTTGGCTGACTTCGAGTACCGGCGCAAGCAGGCCGGGCAGCTGAGGTCTGCTTAGCTTACTGTCAGCCGCTTTATAAGCAATCGGCAGGCCGAAAAAACCGGCAAATCCCAGTGTTTGGATAGTATCATCCTGCTGTTCCAGCACCCGGCGGAATGGTTCTGAACGAACATCAATACAAAATGCGGCCTGCAGCGTCAGCCGGGTTATTCTGGCAACAGGTTGGCGGGCTGCCTGCTGCAGCTGGCGGAATAACGGCAGCTGAACACTTAATTCCAGCGCTCGCTGCCAAACCTGGCGCATACTCTGTAAGGCCTGCGTGTTAAGCAGCATGGCGTTATACTGTCTGCTCTGCAATTTTAACATGTTAACGATATGCTGATGAGCGCCACTGTGGCGCGTGCTGTGCTGCCATAATACCCAGTCCCAACCCAGCAGCATATACAGTAACTGACAGACGGCATTGTGACTCTGCTGCTTGTTCAGCTGCTGTTGCCAGTCGAGCCATGCCTGCCAGCCCGCCCAGCCGGAAAGGCTTTGCAGCAGGTTCTCAAAGTATGCCTGCTTTGCCTGCTCATCCTGACACCAGCTATCCAGCCAGGGGTCCAGCTGCAACAACAGTTCAGATGGCTCAGCGGGTAATGTTGCGAACAACGAGGTTAAATCAATGCCGGTCAGTACTTTTAAGCCTTTATCCTGACGAACCACAGTAAGCCAGCTTTGATAGGTATGCTGCTCAGCCCCGGCTTCAACACTGAAGCGCTCCGGATACTGATAATACAAACCCATAAACTGGCTGAGTTGCTGCTGGATTAGTTGCGGCCAGGGTAACGTACCCTGGGTGAGCGTCTGCTCAGATAACAGTTGCGCCAATGACTGCCAGTGCCGTAAATCCTGCTGTTGTACCAGAACAGCCACCGCCTCATCCACGGTCATTTTCAGTTCCGCTTCCTGCAATGCCTGGTGCAAATGTTCAGGCTGTATCTGCTGCTGCCATTGTGTCAGAAACCAGTTAGCCGTCATCAGGCAACTGGTGCCGGCAAGCAGCTGCTGCTCAGCGCATACTGTGGCAAAATGCTGTTGCCGTTTCGGCCACCAGGGGTTGACAGCGATCATCTGATCAAGCGGCCACGCCGGCGCTATCTGACTGGCTGCTTTCTCAACCAGAGCTTGTAAATTACTACCGGCTTGCTGCGCTAACATACTGACTGCACTCATTTCAGGCTCTCCGCTTGTGACAGGTTGCTGGCAATATCAGCCGTTTTGTTCTGATAAGGCCAGATTTTCAGCGTACACCTGGTGGCCCACTCATCGAGATAACCGCCGGCGTTTAACCAGATAAACACCCGGTTAACGAAACGCTGCCGGCTGTGATAACGCAGCAATACAGCCATCACGAACAACCCGGCGAACACCAGACTGGTAAACAGATCAGCAAGTGGTGAGAGCACCGATGTGGTTGGGGCAATACTTTGCAATATAAACTTGCCACTGCTATACAGTGCCAGCAAGCCAATGCCATACGCCATTGCCAGCATAACCCGCCATGGCCGGCGACTGTCAGCACGCGCCAGCGACGGCATCAACAGCACCGTAACAGCCAGCACCAGTAATACGGCACTGCTTAAACCAGACAGCGGCTGTATCTGGTGGGTCAGCAGCACCAGGCCCGATGTCATCAGCAATGCCAGTAGCCAGTGTCTGACATCCGGTTCGGTTTGCTCGGCCAGCTGTGCTGCCAGGTAATGGTTGACGGCATTGCCACTGTGCAGAAAGGCATATGCCTTATAACAGGAGTGCGCTAACAGATGCAGCAACGCCAGCGTGTATAAACCAAGGGCAATTTCCACCAGCATCAGGCCCATCTGGGCGATTGTCGACCATGCCAGACGCACCTTAATACTAATTCGCGTCGTCATTATCAGTGCTGCCAGCACGGTACTGGTAAGTGCGGTGACCAGTAACAGCGTGGCTGCGGGTGCACTTAGTTTCAGTAAAGGCGAGAACAGCAGCAACAAAATGCCGCCCAGATTAATGATACCGGCATGCAGCAATGCCGACACCGGCGTCGGTGCTTCCACTATCTGGATCAGCCAACCATGCAGCGGCAGCTGAGCGCATTTAATTAACGCCACCAGTACCAGCAGCACGGTGGCGATATGAGCATACAGACCAATACTTTGTTGGATACTAGCCTGACTGGTAATACTGCTGATATCCGCCGTGCCGAACTCGAGATAAAGCAGCGTAAAAGCCAGTGCCAGCAAAATTTCACCTGCCCGGGCACTCAAGGCCTTTTTATGAGCAGCAAGCCGGGCGCGCGGACGTTCAGGATAAAACAACAACAACTGCTGTAAACTCAGGCTAATCCAGCACCAGCCGAGCCAGAACAACAGCAGGTGATTACTTAACAGAGTAAAAACGGTGGCAGTCAACGTCAGGGCCAGTGCCCGCATAAAACGCAGTTTGTCTCGCTCACCTGCCAGGGCGGTTGCGCTGTAACGCCAGATCACCACGGCCAGCAGCGCTACCAGGGCCAGTAAAACCAGCTTCAGTGCATTTATTGTCAGTAACGAGTCCATCGCTCACCTTTTTAATTTAATTAACTGGCGCTATTGTCTACACTGAATTAGCATTAGTAAAATACATAATAAATCAGAAATCGTTCACTAAAAGAGAACCATGAGCCGGTTAAACTATCATCATCTGTATTATTTCTGGCAGGTTGCCAGGGGCACCAATCTGACTGAAACTGCACAGCGACTGCATATTTCACAATCTGCACTGTCATCGCAAATTAAGCAGCTAGAGCAAAGCATGCAGGTGCAGCTATTCCGGCGCGAAAACCGCAGGCTGGTATTAACCGATAGCGGCTACCAGACGTTGAAGTATGCCGAAGATATTTTCAGTCGCGGTGCCGAGCTTGAACAGCTGCTATTACAGGGGATGCAACCTCAGCATAGTCCGATCCGGATTGGCACTTTGTCGACCATGTCACGCAACTTTATTGAAAGCTTTATTACACCACTACTGAGCACGAACAATGCACGCTACAGTTTGCTGTCGATGGATCAGACCATGCTGTTAAATGCGCTGGCCCAACATCAGCTGGATCTGGCACTAAGCAATATTGCTGTGCAGGGTAACGATAGTCAGCTATGGCAATGCCGGTTGCTGGCCAGGCAACCTGTCGCGGTAATTGGCCCGCCGGGCAAGCAACTCGCTGAAAATTTAAGCGAATACAAAGGTCAGCGCTGGGTGCTGCCTCCGGTGCAAAGCCCGGTGCGTACCGCCTTTGATGCCCTGGCAGCACAGTATCAGTTGCAACCCGGTATTGTTGCTGAAGCTGATGACATGGCGATGCTGCGCTTACTGGCCCGCGATAGTGGCGCCCTGGCGGTTATTCCGGAAGTGGTGGTAAAAGACGAGTTACTCAGCGGCCGGCTGCATAAATACCTGACCCTGCCGCAGATATACGAAAACTTTTACATTATCACCACCCAGCGCGAGCTGTTACATCCGCAACTGAACCTGCTGCTGCAGGCCTTTCCTACCTGAGCAGCCCGGTTTAACCAACCGCAAATTAAAATGGGTCAGAGTGATTTTTTTCAGCGGCTTCCGGCAGTAATTTGCTAAGCTGTGCGCCAATTATTTAAGCAGTAAGGAATGTGAATGTCGGTTACTAAAAGGCTGTATCTGGCGGGCGCCGCCTTAGTTATTGCCGCTATTTTGCTGTATACCCTGGCCTGGCCGGCCTGGCAACAGCAGTTAACCGGGCAGGAGAGTGCCCGGCTGGCGCAGTTACAGGCAGCGGCAAAACCGGCTGCAGCACAGCAGCGGTTAGATCATCAGCAGCTGCTGGCCGATCTGAACTGGCTGGCTCACCCGGATCGGCAGGGCCGCAAGCCGGGCAGCCGTGGCGGTATAGAAGCCCGTAACTGGCTGGCCCGGCAGTTTGCCGAAATTGGCTTGCAGCCTGCCGGTACTGACGGCTATTTACAGCCTTTTCATGTAAAACAACACTTTGTATTCAGCCGCTGGTTAAGGGGCAAAACCGCCACGGTGCCGGCCGCGGAAAATGCCGCTAATGTGCTGGGACTGCTGCCCGGTTTAAACCCTCAGTTAAAACCTATTGTGCTGACTGCCCATTATGACCATCTGGGCGTGGAAAACGGTGAGGTATTTGCCGGCGCCGACGATAATGCCTCCGGCGTTGCCACCCTGCTTGGCCTGGCCCGTTATTTCAGCGAACACCCGCTTGACCATCCGCTGCTGTTTGTCGCGCTGGATGCGGAGGAAGGCGGCTTACAGGGCGCTGTGGCGTTATTTAAACACCAGCTGTTACAACCAGAGCAACTGGCCTTTAACGTTAATATGGATATGCTCAGCCGTGACACAGATCAGTTGCTGTTTGCCGTAGGCAGCTACCAGCAACCCTGGCTGAGCCCGCTGTTACATACCCTGCAGCAGCAAAGTGCCGTAAAAATCATTGCCGGTCACGACCGCCCCTGGTACCGGGCAGGCAATACTCAGGACTGGACCTTAAGCTCAGATCACGGCGTCTTTTATCAGCAGCAGGTGCCCTTTATTTATTTTGGCGTGGCCGATCATGACGACTATCACTCGGTGCGGGATACCGCTGAGAAAGTCGACCCGGACTTTTATGCTCAGGTCAGTGAAACCATTCTAAGCTTTATTCAGCTGCTGGATCAGCAGTTTAAGCACAATTAATCAGCTTACTGTTTTGCAGCCGATAAAGTGGTGAAAACAACTACTTTATCGGCTGATATTACCAACAGCAGCGCTAATAATTCAGCGAGAAAACCTTAACATCATGAAATATAACAATTAAAAACATGGCACTCTTTGTGCAAAATCACGGATAGAACAACAGAACAAATAATAAAAGGAAGTGTTTATGTCGATGATGTTACTACGTCAGATCGGACTGTTCAGCCAGGTCGAACTATCGCGGCTGTGGCTAACCCGCCGTGGCCTGATGACCCTGGCAGCCACTGCGGTGGTCTGGTTTTTCCTGTTGCGGTACGCTATTGCCCCGGCCAGCGAAATTTTGCAGGAACCGAATTTTCAGAAATCATTAACAGCGGCTTTTGGCATGCTGGGCCTGCACCAACTGCTGAACTGGCCGGCGCCGGAGCTGACCCTGTACTGGATGCTGAGTCTGATTTTACTGCCAATCTTATGTCTGGCGTTTACCGCCAACCAGTTATCGGGCGATGCAGCCCGCGGCACTTTGCGCTTTATCAGCCTGCGCAGCAGCCGCACCGCTATTGTGCTTGGCCGCTTCTGTGGCCAGTTGGTAGTGCAGCTGTGTTTAATTCTGTTATCCCTTAGCGCAACGCTGATTATCAGCGCGGTGCGCCAGGGCAGCATCAGCTGGCAGGCTATTGAAGCTGCGCTGTTGATCAGCTGCCATTTGCTGATTGTGTTAATGCCATTTACCGCCCTGATGACGGTATTCTCTGCCTGGGCCCGCTCATCACGGCTGGCACTCAGTTTAGCCATCGTTAGTCTGGGCGTGATATTTGGTTTGCTTAGCTGGCTTATTTATCATCAGCCCGACGCCGCATTTTTACTGAAATACATGCCGGGTGCGCAAATATGGCAGCTTATTCCGGCCCAGGGCTGGCAAAGTCTGCAACTGGCCGCCTTACCATTAGCCCAGACTGCCATTTTACTGCTAATTGCCCAGCAAATTTTAAGCCGGAGAGCACTGTAATGACTAATCCTGTTATCAAAGTAGACCAGCTGGTTAAAAGCTATGGCCGGCATAAAGTACTGAACAATATCAGCTTTGAAGTAAATAAAGGCGAAACAGTAGCGTTGATTGGCCAGAACGGTGCCGGTAAAACTACCTTATTCAGTTTGCTGTGTGGTTACCTGAAAGCCGATAGTGGCAGCATGCAGTTACTGGGTGAGCAGCCGGGTAGTCAGGCTTTATTTGGTAAAGTAACAGCACTGCCACAAGACGCTCAGCTCGACCCGGCCTTCAGTATTGGCGAGCAACTAAGCTTTTATGGCAAACTGCAGGGCTTAACTGCAAGGGCAGCCCGGGCAGAAACCGAGCGGGTGCTGGCGCTGGTTGATTTGGCCGGACATTACCACACCAAAGCTGGCGCACTTAGCCATGGTATGCGCAAACGGGCTTGTATGGCGCAGGCTTTTATCGGCTCGCCGGCCCTTATTTTACTGGACGAACCGACTGCCGGGCTGGATCCAGCCAATGCCTTGCATATCCGGGAACTTATCAGCGATTTAAGCCAGCACGCCAGTTTTTTAATCAGCTCACATAATATTTTTGAGCTGGAGCGGCTTTGCAACAAGGTGTTGTACCTGCAGGATGGTCAGTTGCAGCAGCATCGTGCCCAGCCGAATGAAAGCACCGCCCATTTAAGCCTGCAGCTGGCAACCGGCAATGGAGCCGCTACGGCTGATTCGGATGAAGTATGCCAGCAACTGCGCCAATTGGCCGGGGTAAAAGAGGTGACAGCCGGCCGTAACCAGGAGTATCAGGTGAGCTATCAGCCACAGGTGGTAGATGACTTTGATATCCGGCTGCTGCAATGTCTGGCCGCTAATGGCTGGCAGTACAAACAGCTAAGCAAAGGCAAAAGCCTGGAGCAGCAGCTGTTTGCCCGCAAAAAAGCGGCAACAGTATTATCCTGATATCAGGCTTCAGGCAGTTTTACTGCATACAGCAAACCCGCCAGGCAACTGGCGGCGAAAAACCATAGCACGGCCAGCAAAGACCACCAGGCAAGCAGGCTGCTGATGCCGCCCACCACTAATAACAACACACCAATAATCGTATTGCTGACCGACACATAGTCGGTGCGCTGATTGCCTGATGCCATGTCGAGCAAATAGGTTTTGCGGCCCACCCGCACACCGGCATGGCCAACGCTTAACAGTAAAAACAACAGCAGATAACCATACAGTGGCAGCTCGCCAATAACCATTTGCACTACCGCCAGCACGGCACAACCGCCAAGCGCCAGCGTTGCGGCAATAATCATCACCTGGCGGCTGCTGCGATCAGCCAGCCTGCCCCAGAATACTGCGCTGACAGCACTGGCTAAACTGGTGCAAATTAAAAACCAGGCCAGAGTCTGGCCATTGCCATGCTGTTGCTGGGCCAGCAGCACCAGAAAGGGCGATACCAGCGCCGACCCCAGCAGTAAGCCGCGACAAATAACAAACTGGCGAAACTGCCTATCGGTCTGCAGTAAACCCAGGTTTTGCCAGGCACGCTGCAGCGCATTGGCCCCGCCGTCAGTCTCGCCGGGCTGCTCCTGCACCTGACTGAAAATAACAGCAGCACTTAGCCAAAGCATTGCCGCAGCCACCAGCAACACAACATAAACAACCAGATTGTCCGGCTCTTCCCGCAGTAACCACAGCGACACCAATAAGGTAAGAACACCGGACGCCGTGCCGGCAATGCCGGTGAGCTGACCGCGCTGGCCTTTAGGTACGGTTTTGCCTTTTACATCTTTCATCGCGACCGAACAGAGGCCACGGCCCAGACTAAACAGCAGTAGTAAGCCAATAATGGCCAGACCAGCCGCTGCGCCCTGCCAGTAGCTAACGGCAAGCGCCATTGCCAGTACGCAACTACCCTGAACAATGCTGCCGGCAATCCAGAAGGTTTTACGAATGGCGTAGCGTCGCACCCAGGCACCGATCAGCAGTTGCGGTAACATTGAACCCGATTCCCGAATCGGTACCAGCCAGGCTACCATTGCCGCCGGCGCTCCAACCACATTCATCAGCCAGGTAAGTACGGTTTTCGGGCTGGTCAGTAAGTCTCCCAGGCTTAACAGCAACTGGCTAAGCAGCACCAGCACAAAATTTTTCGGTACCCGGGTACAGGCACTGTCCGGAATATCCCGGCAAGCCCGGGCGTCTTCCTCATTCACCAGTAATTCGTATATTTTACGCTCGGCCATAGCCCTGCTTCTTTTGTTAATTCTGAACCCTTGCCACCGTTATAGTTTATTACAAATGAAACGGCAGCAAGCTATTAAATTGATTGACCCTTTTATCTAACATCAGTTACTGTTTGTGGCTCAATTTCTTATACAGGATAAAGCTATGAGTGTCGCAATGATTTGGATCATCGTTGGCGTGCTGTTAATTCTGTCAGAATTGCTGGCAACCAGTATTGTTGCCGTTTTTCTGGGTATTGGTGCTATTGTCGTTGGCATCTTATTGCAGCTTGGCTGGATAGAAACCGCCACCATGCAATACCTTATTTTCGGCATTGTCAGCCTGGCCTTATTACTGCTGGCCCGTGGCCATTTTAAACGCTGGTTTACTGGCTATGTCGCCGACAGTGGCGAGCAGCCGAGCCGGCTGAAAGACGACATTGGCAACCGGGTTATTGTACTCAATGATTTTACCCAGGGCGCCGGCCGGGTGGTATTAAACGGCGTGCAATGGGACGCCCGCTCCAGCGAACCGTTAAAAGCAGGTGAAGTGGCCTGGGTAATTGCCAATGAAGGCATTCATTTAATTGTATCGGCTCAACAACCAGTTTAATTGGCAGTGTAAAAGGGAAAACCTAAGATGGAACAAATAAATATCGAAACGATACTGACGCTGGGCTTTGCCGTCGCGGTAGTTATCACCATTATCAAAACCGCCCGGGTGGTGCCGCAAAAATCAAACTTTGTAATTGAGCGGCTGGGCAAATACTCGCGCACTCTCGACTCGGGCTTTCATATTCTTATTCCGTTTATCGACAAAGTGGCCTACACCCATAGCTTAAAAGAGGAAGTGATCGATGTAGAACGCCAGACCTGTGTTACCAAAGACAACATTCAGGTTGGCATTAATGGCGTGCTGTATTTACAGGTTGTCGACCCGCACAAAGCCAGTTACGGCATTAATGACTACCGTTATGCGGCCTCGCAATTGGCACAAACCACGATGCGCTCTGTCATCGGCCAGACTGATTTAGATAAAACTTTTGAAGAGCGGGCTAAAATAAACGAAGAAGTGGTAAAAGCGCTGGATGAAGCGGCTTCGCCATGGGGTATTAAAGTGCTGCGTTATGAAATTTCTGATATTGAGTTACCACTTAGCATTAAAGATGCGTTAGAGCAGCAAATGCGCGCCGAGCGGGAACGCCGCGCCGCCATTGCTAAATCGGAAGGTGAACGTCAGGCGATGATTAACGTGTCAGAGGGCCAGAAGCAGGAAGTGATTAACCTGTCGGAAGGTGACAAGATGCGCCAAATTAATGAAGCAGAAGGTCGCGCCCGGGAAATCGAACTAGTGGCGATCGCCACCGCAGAAGGTATCCGCCAGATAGCTGAGGCCATTAACCACCCGGGTGGGTCAGAAGCAGTAAGCCTGCGGGTAGCCGAGCAATATGTTAAAGAGTTCGGTAACCTGGCAAAAGCCAATAACACCATGATAGTACCAGCCGAACTGGCCAATATTGGAGGCGCTGTTGCCGGCTTAACTGAAATACTGAAAATAGCCCGGCCAGGCGCTAAATAAGGCCACGACCAAAGGAGTAATGTATGGCAACTCAACAGGATTTTAATGAAGCGCTGCTCAAGCTGGCCATTTTAATGTACCGGATTGACGGCAAAATACGGCTGAATGAACAGGAACTGCTGGACGAAATTGGCGATCAACTGGATTGGCAAGGCGTTAACAGCATTACCGCCGTCCAGAATCAGGCGTTAGCCGATGTACGGCAGGCGATCAGCAGCAATCAGGTCGAAGGATATCTAACCAATCTGAAACCGGCGTTGCAGTTTAATAAACAGCAAGCGCTGGACACCGCCAGAGAGCTGATGCAAAGCGACGGCGAAGAAGCAAAGCAAGAGCGCCAGCTGTATGACCAGTTGCTGCATTTGCTGATGGCAGACTAAACTAAGCAAGCAAATCAAAGCCAGCGTAATGCTGGCTTTTTAATCGCTGCGTTAAAAACTAACACGACATTAGACACTGACTAAGTTTTGGCAGCCTTCTGTCTGCTAATCTTTTGCCACGACATCGCGATAACATCTACTACTAAAGCAATTGCAAAAGCGTAAATCGGCACCAGCATCGCAATTGCATTATTTAACGGGTCAATCTGAATGGTAATGTCAAAAACCAGACTGTGAATTAATTGATCAACCGCCATAAAAATCAGACAACTGGCGAGTAGCATAAAAATGGCTTTGGGATAGCTAATATTCAATAAACGGTTAATTAACACCGGCATGCCGATTATCAGCATAAGGCTGAATACGCCATAAATCATACCGAGTTGTTCCTGATACTCAATCATCTCCGGCTCCCATTGTTACAAGTGATAATTTTAAAAGTTGGTCATTATTTTTAGTCGCCAGTTATCGCTTTAATTCCCGATATAATTGCTGCGGCGCTATCTTTGCCATAACCGCCACCGCCTAAAAATACCGTTGGAATATTCAAAGCTTTTAAGCGCTGATACACCAGCTTATGGCTTTGTGCGACATCTGTAATGTTCAGCTTTAAGCCGCCCAGCGGATCGGTTGCCAGAACATCGGTACCTGCTACGACAAAGGCCAGCTTATAGCCACCTTTAAGCAGCTCCAGTGCGCCGCTTAGTTTATTCAAATATAACTCGGCGCCGGTGCCAGAGGGCAAAGGTACCGGGATATCGACCCGCTGCCGGCTGACCGGTGTATTGGGGTAAATATCCTGGTTATATACATCGAGCAGGGTGACGTTACTGTTGTCGTCAAAGGTGCGGGCATTGCCGTTACCATGATGAGCATCGATATCAATAATCAGAATTCGGTCGGTAGCTGTTAGCTTGCCACTTGCCAACAACTGCTGATAGCTGATGCCAATATCGTTATATATACAAAAACCTTCCATCTTATGTGGGCTGGCATGATGATAGCCACCAGCCAGATTCCAGGCATCGGTGCCTGTCAATGCTAATTGACTGGCCGCTAATGTGCCAGCAACGCCCCAACGCATAGGCCCAAGGATATGACTGTCCAGCCACGAAAATGACAAAAACGGAATTTTAGGAATTTCCAGCGCCCGGCATAATGCCGCTTTATCTTTCAGCTGTATTTTTAGCAGTTCATTTACCGACTCAAGAATGGCAGATTCCGAAATAGCAGCGTCAGGTGCTATAACATTCTCATCGTTAAGCGCAGCGCGCACCTTACGAAATTTGCAACCATCAAACGGATGCAGGAATTTAAAAATGCCGACATCAATATTGTAATTTTCGTGGTAGATAATCTTCATGCTGATTTCAGTTCGTTTGCATAGCGCATTACGTTCGCCGGAGTCCATATACCGTAACCCAATATGCGACCGACTTTAGCATACTCTGCAGCGTTAGGTTTAAATGTTGGCTTTTTACTGGCGCCTTTTTGCAGTATATCTACAACTAAATGCGAACAATTATGTCGGGCAAGTTGATAGCGCGGTACGTTATTTTGTAAATAGTTTACATAGTGCAGCATCGCAACCTCATTCAGGTTGGCTATATCAACTGTGATGGGCTTGCGACCTCCCTCATTGATGATATCTTGTGCCAACGTCTCGACATAAGAACCTGGGTGGCTGGTTTTTATTTTTAAGTCTTTTTTGCCAGCATCGCCATCGGGCCAGAAGCTAACGTAAACATCTCTTATTGTAAGAGCCGCGTGGCCAATATGTTGTTCATCCCTTAACCAGATATGTACCTTTACCATGACTTATTCCTTTGCTTTTTGAAACCATAAGGATAATTCAGAGATACCAAAAGATAAATATATTGTTAATTAAAAATCAGCATTAGTTGACTATCAGCCAATTTACAATTTAACATCGTTTAGGTGCTGGCTATCCTATTTTTAAGGTAACTACCATGAAAACAATTGGCTTGCTGGGCGGAATGAGTTGGGAGTCAACTATTCCTTACTACCGCATAATAAATGAAACGGTGAAACAGCAGCTTGGTGGCCTGCACTCGGCTAAAGTTGTTTTATACAGCGTTAATTTTGCCGACATTGAGCAGATGCAACGCGCTGGTGACTGGCAGGCTGCCGGCCAGTTGCTGGCAGAGGCCGCCAAAAGCCTTGAAGCCGCCGGTGCCGACTTTATTGTGCTTTGTACCAACACCATGCATAAAGTTGCAGGGGCTATTGAGGATGCGACAACACTGCCACTACTGCATATTGCCGATGCCACCGCCACGGCGGTAAAAGCTGCAGGCTATAAAAGCGTGGGCCTGTTAGGCACTAAATTCACCATGGAACAGCCATTTTACAAAGACCGGCTAACAGAGCAGCATGGCCTGAACGTGCTTGTGCCCAATGCAGCAGCGCGCGAGCAGGTTCACCAGATAATTTATAACGAGCTGTGTCTGGGCAAGGTGCTGCCAGAGTCACGAGCACAGTATCGCCAGTTCATTGGCCAGCTTATCGACCAGGGTGCCGAGGCTATTATTCTCGGCTGCACTGAAATCTCGCTATTGGTATCGCAGCAGGATGCAGCAGTACCGCTGTTTGACACCACCCGCATTCACGCCCGCAGTGCAGCTGAACTGGCATTGCGGTAGGAAAGATGCAACCTGCTATTTTGACCTAACTCAGCAATATCTATAACGCTTTACATAATGACAAGCACACTTGACATGCCAAGCCGTTTGCTCTACCCTTCATATGTCAAGCAAGCTTTACTTTTAGTTAAATGAATTTTACCAGGAGTTTTTATGAACGACATGGCATCTACTACATTGGCGCAGCGCTATAAAGCGTCTAAAAAATCATTATTTGTATGGACTCTGGGATGGTTATTATCGTTGGCCTTGTTTGCTTTTGGCCCCAAATTTATCTGGGACTTTAATGTGACCATCAGCCTTTGTATTATTGCTGTTAATGTTGTTTTTGGTTATTTGATGATTATTGCCAATAAAAAATATCTGGACGGCTTAGATGAACTGCAGCGCCAATTGCACCTTAACGCTATGGCGATATCACTGGGAGTAAGTATGGTATTCGGTGCTGTTTACGGCCTGTTGGAACCTGCGCGGTTACTTGAATCGACACCCAGCCCATCTAACATTCTGTTTGTAATGGGTATCTCATACTTTATCAGTTTGGTTGTTAATTCCCGGAAATACCAATGAAAAACCGGTTAAAAGTATTGCGGGCAGAACGCAACTGGACCCAATCTGATCTGGCAAAAGCATTGGATGTTTCCCGCCAGACCATCAATGCGATAGAAACGGGCAAATTTGATCCCAGTTTACCGCTGGCGTTTAAGGCAGCTAGAGTGTTTGGTTTGGCGATTGAGCAAATCTTCGATGACAGTGATCAGTAAACTATATGAGCATCACTTGGTGATGTTGATTCAGGTGGACACCTGAATCAACGTGCTCAGTCTTTAAATGTGGCGATTTGATATTTTTTTGCGCGGCGTGCTGATTTAGCAACCACAAGACTAGTAGTCGTTTAATCCGGCAGTGGCACAACCGGGGCCAGTGCGCTGCTAAGGCCATAACGTTTGGCGATGGGTAGCAGAGCGTTCTGTTGTTTCATTAAGGTTATACCGGCATCCAGAGCATGGCTAAGTTGCGCCGACTCCGGACGGCTTGGCGAGAATGCAATAAAACAGGGTTCGGGGGCGCTGATTACCCCCGCTTCCTGCAGTTGGTCGGCTACTCCCAGCTGGTTGGCGTGGTACCACAATACCGGCGCCGACTCTACCAGCACATCGGTGCGCCGCTTCAGCAAAAACTCAATGCTCCGCTTTACTGCATCATCGCCTGACAATTGCTTTACCTCGTGGGTTAAAGGCGGAGTTACTGTAATGAGGTAGTTATTAAGCTCTTCGCCATAGTCGTAGCCGATAATGGTACCAAGTCTGACATTACCCCACGAAGCAGGGCCGCTATAGCGCCAACTGCTGTCTTTTAACGTAAACAAGTGGTTCGGGCTGATGTTAAGAATGGCATTAGCGGGAAAGTAAAAATCCGGGGCATCACCTTTAAACGCCCCCACTATGCCATGAATAGCGCCACGTCGGGCCAGAGCAATTGCCCGGGCCCATGGCATTTCCTGATAAACCAGCTCATACCCAGCCATTGCTAATGCCTGACTGGCGACATCGATCATATAACCTTTGTCTGTAGCGCTGGCACTGCAGTTAATAGGGCACCAGTTATCACCGGCGATAATAATCTGGGTTGCCTTACCAAAAGCGGGTGTCGTCAGCAATATACCGGTTAACAGCTGTAAAACAGCGCGCATAAATTAAACCATTGCTAATATTATATTTCAGTGTAGCGCATTACCAGGGCACTGAAAGCCCTGCAAATAAACGGACACCTATTCTTCTAAAATACCAATGCATATCTCAGCAACTTGCCTGACACGTGACGAAACACTATGTTTAAGTCATTGATTGTTAAAAATGAGAAAGCTGTGTTTTTAAAGCAAGCGTTACTGCCCATTTCGTCGTTATTTATTTCCATTGCCTTTCTGGCTACCGGCTACGGCATGCTGATGACTTACATCGGTCTGTATTTAAAACAAGCCGGGCTGTCAGAGCTGGTGATTGGTATTATTAACTCGGCGTTTTTTCTGGGAGCCTTACTGGCGGCTGTCTTCAGCCAGAAGTTAATCGTATCGGTTGGCCACGCCCGCAGTTTTTCAGCTTTTTCTGCCGTCATGGTTATTGCTTTTCTGGGCCACACTTTACATTACCAACCGTGGTTTTGGGCTGGCTTACGTCTGCTGTCCGGCTTTGCCTTTTATGCGCTGTTAATTGTGCTGGAAAGCTGGCTGAATGAAAAAAGCAGCTCAGAGGACCGCGGCCGGGTGCTGGCGGTATATACGGTGGTGTTTTTTCTGGCCACCGCCGTTGGTCAGCTGATTTTAGGCATGGACATCAGTTCGCATCTGGTATTTGTACTGGGATCGGTACTGGTATTGGCTGCATTGTTTTTAGTGGCCATTACCCGGATCAGCCAACCGCAGTTACAGCCTTTTGAGCGCTACAGTTTACCGAAAGTACTGCATATTGCACCGCTGGCGCTGGTCGGCAGTGTCATTGGCGGCTTTTTTGTCGGCGGCTTTTACACCATGGTGCCGGTATTTGTGCTGAATACTTATGGCGAGCAATCGGTAGTAGCATCCTTTATGGCTATTTCAATATTGGGCGGCCTGCTGGCCCAGTGGCCGGTCGGTACCCTGTCTGATCGCTACGGCCGGCGCAAATTACTGGCCTGGGCCGGCTTATTCAGCTTTGCTATTTGCCTGCTGCTTGCCTTGTTCGCCAGCCAGACCTGGTTGTTTTATCTGCTGGGTTTTTTACTCGGCACCAGCTTATTCAGTATTTACCCGCTAAGTGTCGCCCGCGCTAATGACCGGCTGGATCACGGCAAAGACTTAGTAGAAATCAGTCGTAGTTTGCTGTTTGCCTATGGTATCGGCTCATTTTTAGCGCCATTAATCCTCGGCGCCGTATTGGGACTATCAGGCAGCCTGTTTTTTACCGTGCTAGCGTTAGCTGCACTGCTACTAGGTGGTTATGCCTTAACCGCAGAGCGGATTGCCAATGAGCAGTTAAGTGTATTTGTTGCCGTACCGGCAGCGTCGGGTGCTTCACTTGCCCAACTGGACCCGCGTCAGGATGAGCAATGGGTAGAGGACCATAAACCCAACTACCCGGAGGAAGCCGACCACGCTGCCAGTACAGACTCAGCGACGACAGACCGCGGCGAACGCCACCCCTCTGCAGAGCATGCAGCCGAACCAATGCGTGACGAAGACCACACACGGCCTTAAGTGACGCCAGCGCAGCTGCACAGATACTAATTGTGCAGCTTTTCGCCACCAGTTGAATTTACTGCATTATTGCTCGTTGCCCCTTACCACTGTACAAAATGGATCTGTTGCTTAATATTGGCAACCGCGCTGTTAAGTGGGTTTTTCCTTTCATTCATCAGCACTAAATGACAAATGACAGCAACATGACAGTCAGATGTCGTAACAATGTCGGGCTTTAATTGTTAGATTTTAACCTCATTTTCGCTCAAACAAGACTAATGAGAAAACTATGAAAAAACAATCAATTGCAGAGACGCTGATATATCAGCGCAAATTAAAAGGGCTATCGCAGGAGCAGTTGGCTGAAAAAACCAGAGTCACGGTTCGCACCATTCAACGGCTGGAAAAAGCTGAAGTTACGCCGCATCTGAAAACCGTTAAAATGTTAGCTGCGGCGCTGGAAATCGAAGTAGATGATTTATTGCAGCTGGATAATCCTGGCAATGAAGCCATTCAGCAGAAATGGCTGTTGCTGATGCATAGCGCACCCTTTCTTGGTTTTGTGCTGCCTTTTATGAATATTTTGCTACCGCTGTTTCTCTGGATCCATAAGCGCGAAGATAACCCGGTATATGAACAACATGGCCGGGCGGTCATTAACTTTCAACTTACCATGACCCTGATGTTTATACTTGCTTTCATTGCGCTGCTGACCATTGAAGGTTTTGGTTTCCTGTTCTTTCTGGCCGTGTTGCCTTATGCAGTTATCGTGATGCTTAGTAATATTGTTGCAGTACTGCATAACAAAGGCTGCCGCTATCCACTGGCCATCCCCTTTCTGAAAATGAACAAAGCAGGCATTGTCGGCACTGTTACGCTACTCTGTGTGCTGGGTTTAACTGATTTAATTGTCGCTAAACCTGCTTTTGCTACACCGCCAAATCAGCCTGTCAACAGCATTAGCAATGAACAACTTGCTGATTTTTCTAAGGCACTGGATGCTTTACGTCAGCAAAAACATATTCCCGGTCTTGCCGTGGCAATTGTGGCTGATCAACAGTTACGCTGGTCTGATGGCTTTGGAAGCTCGCATTTTGATACCGGTGATGGCAATTCTTATCGCAAAGCCACAGCCGATACACCATTTTGGATCGCCTCGGTTACCAAGCCTTTGCTGGCTTTGCTTTTTCTGAAGTTAGCTGAGCAGGACATTGTTAACCTGGACAAGCCGATAAATGACATGCCGGGCTGGCAGAATTTTTGTGGCTGGTTAGCACAGTCAACTATCATATTTGGTCAGGATCTCCGTTGTAATGAAAAAATCAGTATCCGTAACGTACTAAACCATAACGTTAATGGTCAGCCCGGCACTGCCTTTCTGTATAACCCCATCATGTATTCACGCCTGTCCCGCTATCTGGAGTATTTGCATGGCAATCCGGTAAATGCCGCAGAGCAAGGCCATAATGTTATGGCGCAGTTGATGCAAAAATATATTCTGGGCCCCGCTGCAATGGAGCGTACCACTGCAGGCCAGTGGCAGTCAGAAAAAGCCAGCGTATTCTTCGATATGGCGCAAGGCTACCAATACTCTGATGGCCGCTATGCCAAGCTCTTGCGTCCCGATCGTCACTTTGCCGGCGGCGCTGGTATTGTCTCTACAGTCAACGATTTAGCCCGGTTTGATATTGCGTTTGATACCGGTGCTATTGCTTCTACCGCTGTAATGCAAACAGTATTTGAACCGGCTAAAGCACCGGATGGCACGGCACTGCCTTACGCTTTTGGCTGGTATGTACAGCATTACAATGGAGAAAAATTAATCTGGCATGGTGGCTGGGATGAAGATGCGGGTTTCTCAGCGCTTTATCTGAAAATCCCCGGACGTAACTTAACTTTTATTATTCTGGCGAATAGTGAAGGGATGTGGTGGGGTAACCCGCTTGATAAAGCTCAGGTTGAAAACTCACCTTTCGCTCAAGTGTTTCTGAAACATTTCGTTTTCACTGACAATTAAAAGTGCTTTTTTAATAGCGCGATTATGTTTTGCCAGTATGCTCCGTTCTAAGTTAGTTTGTCAGTTAACGCTAAACACCTGCTGCCATGGGTAGCTGCACAGCTGCTGGCAAAACCAGCTAAGCGCATTGCCTTGCTGTTGCTTATGCCAGGCCAGGTATAACTTAGCGCTGTCGCGCGGAATGGTGTGCTGCTTGGCAATGAGCTCGCCGCGGGCTAACTGCTGTTGTACCAGATGGCGTGGCAAGAAGCCGACCCCCAGGCCCTGTTGCTGGGCAGTAATTTTCTGTGCCAGGTTGGCGACCACCACTTGCTGACGGCTGTCGAACAGGCCACTGGATAGTTTTTGGCTGTCGATGGCTGAATCAGCGACGATTATTGCTGTTTCCTGCTGCACATCGGCCAGGGTCAACACTTTATCCAGTTGAGCCAGCCGGTGGTGCGGCGCCACGGCAAACACAAACTCCACTTCGCCCAATAACTGCAACTGATAAGCGCTGGTATGCTGGGTAGCTGGCAGCCCAATAGCAATATCGGCCCGGCCGGTATTCAGCGCTTCCCAGCCACCGGCCATTACTTCCTGCCGCAAAGCCACCCGGGTCAGTTTGCCCAGTTGCAAAAACTGGCTTATCAGGGCAAAAACCGGCTCGGCCGGCACCACACTGTCCAGTGCCAGGGTAAGCTCCGCTTCCCAGCCACTATCCAGTTGCTGCACGGCTTTTTGCAGTTGATCGGCAGCTTTAAGTAACTCGCGGCCCTGCTGCAACAGCAACTGACCGGCCGGGGTTAAGCGGGCTTTTTGCTTACTGCGGTCAAATAAGCTCACGCCAAGGTTTTGTTCCAGCTGAGACATAGTGTAACTGAGCGCCGACGGTACTTTGTACAATGCTTCGGCCGCGGCCGCAAAGCTACCTTTACGGTCAATTGCGTCGAGTGCCCGCAAGGCATCTAAATTAATCAATTGCTGCATCTTGTAATTTGCCTGCGTTAAGCCATTGAGGTCGGAAAGGCAGCCCGCGGCCGCCCATGGCATATTAATTCAAATTATTTGAACTAATAGTGCGAAAAGCTCCGCTTTTGTAAAAGCCAGTATAGCGCTATCTTTAACACATCGACAGGTTGTAAGCGGTCTGATAACCATAAACTCTTTATAGAACCATTAAATATTTTGACAGGTGACTTATGAAAACATTAATTGCGAAACTGACTTCTACTGATGCGGGCTGGTCGGCATTGGCATTACGTGTGCCGGTAGGTGTGATATTTGCTGCGCACGGCGCTCAGAAACTGTTTGGCTGGTTTGGCGGCTATGGCCTTGAAGGCACCGCCGGCTGGATGGACAGTATTGGCTTAAGCCCGGGCATGCTGATGGCATTTTTAGCCGGTGCTGCTGAGTTTTTTGGCGGCCTGGCATTAATCATCGGCTTATTAACCCGGCCGGCCGCAGCAGCTTTATCAATAGCGATGCTGGTCGCGATTTTTGCAGTGCATTTTGCAAACGGCCTGTTTATGGCCAACAACGGTTACGAATTTGGTTTAGCGCTATTGGCGGCCAGTGTCTCACTGCTGTTTAGCGGTGCAGGCAAATTGTCTGTTGATAAATTACTGGCCGGCAAACTGAATCGTTAATGGATGAGGCAATAACATACGCAGAACCTGACCGCATGGTGGCGGGCGTGTTGACGTAACAGCAGCAGGGATGCTGCGCAGGCTGAAGGGGCACAGGGATGTGATCCTTGAAGCCGGTGAAGTCAGTATGGCCGCCACCCTGCCTTTACACCGTAATAAGTGGCCAAGTTTTTTAATACAGGCTGTTTAGTAATATGGAGAACACAATGATTACCCTACGCAAAGCCGATGAACGCGGCAAAGCTGAATTTGGCTGGTTGAAAAGCCGCCACAGCTTTTCCTTTGGCAGCTATTACGACCCGGCACATATGGGTTTTTCAGCGCTACGAGTTATTAACGATGACTGGGTGGCCCCCGGCGCTGGCTTTGATAGCCACGGCCACCGCGATATGGAAATTATTACCGTGGTGCTGCAGGGCGCTATCGTCCATCAAGATTCCGCCGGCAATGAAAAAATCCTGCCGGCCGGTGAGTTTCAGTTAATGAGTGCCGGCAGCGGCGTGTACCATTCTGAATATAACGCCAGCCAGACGGAAGACCTGCGCTTTTTACAAATCTGGATTATGCCCGATCGGCAGGGTGGTGCGCCGGGTTATCAGCAGCAGCATTTTGCCAGTAAACCAGGATTAACTCTGATTGCCTCACCTGATGGCCGTGATGGCAGCTTAATGCTGAAACAGCAAGCGCACTTACTGCGCGTAAGTATCAGTGCTGACGAGCAACTTAACTACCCTGCAGCGGGACGCAAACTTTATCTGCATTTAATCAGCGGAGAATTAAAGGTAGATAACTTTACTGTCAATCCGGGTGACGGTGTCATGGTCAGTGACCAAACCGACCTGCAGCTAATGGCCACAGCAGATAGTGAAGCCTTGCTATTTAATTTGCCATTATGATTAAGCAGGCAGTTATCGTATCTCCCGGCATCAATGCAAAGTAGTGTTGCCGGGTATTACAGCTTACTGCTGATCGGCTGTCGGCAGATCGGTTTGTGAGTCAGTAGTCACATTTTGTGCCAGTAAAGCCGCGACCTGCTGCTCAAGTTGTTCAACCTTTTGCCGGGTGCGTAACAATACCTGGCGCTGTACATCAAATTCTTCACGACTGACAAAATCCAGGTTAGCCAGCTTTTGCTGCAGTACCTGCTTCACTTTGGCCTCAGTATCATCGGCAAACTGCTTTATTTGCGGTGGCAGCGCATTGCCAATTTGCTTAGCAATATCTTCAATTTTTTTGGGATCTAACATAATCGTCTCCTGTTACCCGGTCTGGCATAGTAATACGTCTATTCTACGGAGATAAATTCAGAACGCGAATGCTATTTGCCGCTTATTTTGGTTACAATGCCGGCCCCGGAATAAGGTATAGGTTATGCAGTTAAATTCGCAACAAAATGCCGCAGTAACGTATATTGCCGGCCCCTGTCTGGTGCTGGCCGGTGCGGGCAGTGGTAAAACCCGGGTCATTATCAATAAAATTGCTTATTTAATTCAGCAATGTCAGCTACCTGCCCGCCATATCGCTGCTGTTACCTTTACCAACAAAGCGGCGCGGGAAATGCGTGAGCGTATTCAGGCGCAGCTGCCGAAAACCGCAACCCGCGGCCTGACAATTTCTACTTTTCATACCCTTGGCCTGGAAATTATTAAAAAAGAGTACCGCCATATCGGCTATAAACCCAGTTTCAGCCTGTTTGACGATCAGGACAGTATGGCGTTGTTAAAAGAGCTGACCGCCAACGAGTTTCAGGGTGATAAAGACTTATTAAAAGCGCTGCAGAGTAAAATATCCGGCTGGAAAAATGATTTAACCCTGCCGGCGCTGGCGATCCAGCGCGCGAGCGACCCGCAAAGTATCAGCTTTGCCAATTACTATCAGCAATACAGCGACCAGTTAAAAGCCTATAACGCGCTGGATTTCGATGATCTTATTCTGATCCCGACGTTGCTGTTTCAGCACAATAATGAAGTCAGGCAAAAATGGCAGCAGAAGATCCAGTATTTGCTGGTCGATGAATACCAGGATACCAATACCAGCCAGTATGAGCTGGTTAAGGCACTGGTAGGTGAACGCCAGCGTTTTACCGTGGTCGGCGACGATGACCAGTCCATTTATTCCTGGCGCGGCGCCCGGCCGCAAAACCTGGTGTTGCTGAAAACTGATTTTCCGAATTTAAATGTGATTAAGCTGGAGCAGAATTACCGCTCGGCCGAGCGGATTTTAAAAGCGGCCAATATTCTGATCGCCAATAATCCGCATGAATTTGAAAAAAAGCTATTCAGTCAGAACAGTTATGGTGTGCCGCTCAGAGTACTGCCCTGCAAGCACGAAGAAGACGAAGCTGAAAAAGTGGTGGCCGAGATTATTTCGCACCGCTTTATTAACCGCAGCGAATACCGTGATTATGCTCTGCTGTATCGCGGTAACCATCAGGCCCGGGTATTTGAAAAAGCACTGATGACCAACCGGATCCCATATAAAATTTCCGGCGGCACCTCGTTTTTTGCCCGCAGTGAAATTAAAGACGTGATGGCTTATCTGCGACTGCTGGTAAACCAGGATGACGACAATGCTTTGCTGCGGATCATCAATGTGCCCCGCCGTGAAATTGGCGCAGCGACCTTGCAGCAGGTGGGTAATCTGGCTAACAGCAAAAATATCAGCCTGTTCGAAGCCTGCTGCGATATCGAATTGTCCATGCACTTATCAGCCCGGGCCCAGCAGGCGGTGCAGCAGTTTGCCAACTGGATAAACCAGGTAGCCGATAATGCCAAACGGGCCGACCCGGCTGAAGCAGTGCGCGATTTAATCCGGCAGAGCCACTATGAAGCCTGGTTGTTTGAAACCAGTAACAGCCCGAAAGCAGCTGAAATGGCGCTGAAAAATGTCAACGAGCTGTATCGCTGGATCAGCACCATGCTGGAGGGTGATGACGAGCATGAAGCCATGACCCTGCCAGAAGTGGTAACCCGCTTGACCCTGCGTGATATGATGGAGCGCCAGCAGCAGGAAGATAACGCCGATCAGGTGCAGTTGTTAACCTTGCATGCCTCAAAGGGTCTCGAGTTTCCCTATGTGTTTATGGTGGGTATGGAAGAGGGCTTATTACCGCATCAAAGCAGTATTGATGAAGATAACGTGGAAGAAGAACGACGGTTGGCGTATGTCGGGGTTACCCGGGCCCAGCGTGAACTGATATTCACTTACGCCAAAGAACGCCGCCAGTATGGTGAAGTAATACGGCCGGAACCCAGCCGCTTTTTACATGAATTACCGCAGGACGATCTGGAGTGGCAACAGGCAGCGCCGGTGAAAACCGAGCAGCAACGCCAGCAAACCGGCCAGGCCCATCTGGAGCGGCTGCGCCAGATGCTGAAAAAAGACTGACTAACCTACTCGGCGCCGAGTGCCCGCAGCATCTGGTCGCGCATTTTGTCCTGGAAGATGGCATAACGACCCCGCCCCAGCGCCTTGGCATGGTACATAGCGGCATCGGCGTCCCGTAACAATTGCTCACCGTTACTGTAATCGGCCTGCATCAGCGCGATGCCAACACTGACACCGGAATTTACCTGCTGGCCTTCCAGGTAATAAGGCTCACGGACCTTTTCTATAATCCGCTGGGCCACATCTTCTGCGTCATGTTCGCCCTGCAGGTTCTGCAGCAGCACCACAAATTCATCGCCGCCAAGCCGGGCTGCCAGATCGTGCTCACGTACCGCACTTAATATTCGTTTACTGGTTTCAATCAGAAAAGCGTCGCCAATATGATGGCCCAGCGTATCGTTAATCAGTTTGAAACGGTCTAAATCCAGAAACAGCAAGGCCATACCAATATCTGGCTGACGCTTATAAATGGCAAACTGGCGCTTAAGCTGTTCCAGAAACATCTGCCGGTTAGCCAGGCCGGTTAGCAAATCGTGGTTGGCTTCGTAAAACAACTTTTGCTCGGCTTTTTTACGCTCTTCTACCTGTAACCGCAGAAATAAATTGGTCTGCCGCAGCTCGCGGGTGCTTTCAAACACCTTGCGCTCAAGCTCTTCCTGATGCTGCTTTTGCTTCTCTGCGGCCAGCTTGCGCTGAATAGCGACGCCAATATGCTGGGAAACAAAACGTAATATACTCAGTTCCTGCTCGGTATAGTCATAAGCATTATCGTATGACTGTACGGCAATGACGCCGATCACCCGCTGATCTATCAGCAATGGCGCGCCTAACCAGCATGAAGACAATCGCGCGCGTTGCAGCGGATCAGCCATCCCGCGACGAATTTCACCCTCTGCCGCCAGTTGCTCGGCAGCATCAGTATTAATTAACCGCGCTTCAGCACAACGAATTACATATTCGGTAAAGCCACGACTGATAGGCCGCTCCCGGGCCGGCGGCGAATACTGATCCAGATAAAATGGAAAGGTCAGCTTGGTCTGATCGCTATTAAGCAGGGCGATATAACAGTTATCGGCTGACATCAGGCCTGACAGTACCTTGTGCACCGCTTTATAAAAGCTTTGCATATCCCGGCTACTGGCGGTCAGCTCAGATATTTCGTACAACGCGGCCTGCAGCCGTTCGGCATTGGTCCGCTCTTTAATCTCTTTTTGTAACGACTGATTAATTAACTGCAGTTGCTGGGTGCGTTCCTGCACGGTGAGCTCAAGCAACTCCCGGCTTTTTACCCGATCCAGCGCGGTAACAGTATGGCCGCCAATACTGAGGAACATCGCCAGTTCTTCATCACCATAGCGATAGTCACTGTCGTAAGTCTGAATGGCCATCACACCAATTAACTGTGAATCCCGCCATAGTGGAATGCCCATCCAGTGGGTACATTCTGAACCCTGGGCCCGGATATCACCATTAGCTACCATTGCATCAAACTGATCTTTGTCACATAGCAACGGCTTACCGGTTTTAGTGACGTAGCCGGTCAGACCGCTGGAGAACGCGGTAGAAGGCACCTGTTTAATATATTGCTGATCTTTCTCATCAGAAAAGTATTGCAGCTGGTACTGCTCTGTACTGGTGTCGTACAACACCACATAAAAATTTTCGGCATGCAGTAACTCCGACACCATCTTATGGATAGCCGGGTAAAACTCCCGCATATCACTGATGGTGCTGGCCAGTTCAGACAATTTTAACAACGCGCCCTGAATGGTATAAGCTTGCCGGTAACGACCAATCAGGGTGGTCAGCCGGCGGGCCTTGGCTTTTACTAGTTGGAGTTGTGATCCGTTTAGCTTCAACTTAATTCTGCTCTGCTTCTGCTGGCGTAGGAATAATCTTTATTATGCACAAAGTTTCGCCACATGGAAGTGATCGGACGTTAAACACACTATCTTGGGTGCCTTTTTTAAAAACAAAAGCCGTGCAAAGCACGGCTTTTGTTCTGGCAACGTCGCTGATTATTAAACGCCATCAATCATAAAACGGATGGCCGCAGCAATTTCGTCTTCGCTACAGGTAGCGCAAGTCCCCATTGCCGGCATATTGTTGAAGCCTTCAATCGAGTGCTTCAGCATAACATCAAAGCCCTGAGCGATCCGTGGTTTCCAGCTATCTGTACCGGGTTTCGGCGCATCAAGTGCACCCGTACCATGACAGGCAATACAGGCACCTTTGTAAACTTGCTCACCAGAACGCGGGCCACTGGCTTCAGCAGCAACTTCGGCTTGCTGACCGGCAATATATATCTGTCCTACCGGCGCGATACGCTTAGCTAATTCTTCGTTATTATCTGTACTGGCAGTTGCACCAACCGCAAGCAGTAACGACGCCAGCGCAAAAGTTAGTTTCTTCATTAAAAGTTTCCCATAGCTCAAGACAGAATGATATTGCTGCCATTATAGCCTGCAAGCTGTCGCAATTAAAAGACTGCAATGTCGATCTGACCTGCTGTTTTATTAAGCAACTCTGTTTTTGCTGATTACGGTTCCGGCTTCAGCCAGGATCAGCTGCACCTGAATTAGCTAACAGCCCGCTAAGCCCTGCCTGCTCTGGTTTATGCTTTTAGCTTCTTTAACAAGCCACTTTTAATAGCAAAATTATTTAAAACAACTGCTATGCAATAGTCCGGTTTGTGGTAGTCTAATCGACCTACTCAGTCAGGGAATGACCAGGTTGTCATCCTTCCCCCGACCCTGTAGAAAGTTTTTCCACAAAATGGATGTAAAAATAATAATAACAAGGGCGTTCGCGATTCCCCCTCGTTTACATTACAAATCATGCAGTTAGCCAATACAGATACCCATCATTTATTTAAATGCGTGGCTGTCTTCTATTAGTTTTACACAAAGTTATCCACAGCTTATTCGTTAAAATCTTCGAAGTACCGGGTACCACAATTGTGGCTGTCATCCGTCGGCTGTGGCATGCTATAGCAAATTTCTGCAGGACAGCTTAGCTATGGTTTACATCCCGAAAAATCCACTGATATTAGTAGATGGTTCGTCTTATTTATTCCGCGCTTACCATTCACCACCACATTTAACTAATTCACGGGGAGAAGCCACTGGTGCTATTTACGGGGTAATCAATATGCTGAAAAGCCTGTTGCGGCAGTACAGCCCCAGCCATATGGCGGTAGTATTTGATGCCAAAGGCCCGACGTTTCGCAACGATATGTTCAGTGAATATAAAGCACACCGGCCGGCAATGCCTGATGATTTACGCAGCCAGATTGAGCCCATTCATCAGATCGTGCGGGCCATGGGCTTACCGTTGCTGTGCATCAGTGGCGTGGAAGCTGATGATGTTATTGGTACCCTGGCTCGTCAGGCTAGCAGCGCCGGTCGGCACACCCTGATTTCTACCGGTGATAAAGATATGGCCCAGCTGGTAGATGGTCACGTTACATTGATCAACACGATGACTAACACCCTGCTCGATCCTGACTCTGTCGTCAGCAAATTCGGCGTAGGACCGGAAGCCATCATCGACTATCTGGCGCTGATGGGTGATAAAGTCGACAACATTCCGGGCCTGCCTGGTGTTGGTGAAAAAACGGCCGCAGCGCTGCTGCAGGGGCTGGGTTCGATTGAAAACATTTACCAGCAGCTGGATAAAGTCGCAGAGCTGAATTTCCGTGGAGCCAAAACTATGGCTGCCAAGCTCTCTGAGCACAAAGCACAACTGGAATTATCGTATCAGCTGGCGACGATTAAAACCGATGTGGAACTGAATTGTCAGCTGGATGATCTGGCAATTCAGCCGGCAGACCAACAGCAACTGGCTGAGTTATACCGCCATTGCGAGTTTAAACGCTGGCTGGCAGAAATTCTGCAGCAGAAGGCACCCGAGCTGCTGACCACCGCCGAACAGACACAGGCAGATGATCAGAATAATGCTGACGCAGAAGTGCCTGCAACCGTGACGCCAACGCTGGATCGCAGTCAATATAAAACTATTCTGAACCAGAAAGACTTTACAGAACTGCTGCAGTTGCTGGATAACGCCGAGCTGACCGCATTCGATACCGAAACCACCAGCCTGGACTATATGCAGGCAGAGCTGGTCGGCATGTCGTTTGCCATTGCCCCCGGTCAGGCCTGGTATCTGCCACTGGCGCATGATTATGTCGGCGCACCTGAGCAACTGAACCGTGAAGATGTGCTGGCTGCCCTGACACCCTGGCTGCAGAATAACAACAAGGCGAAAGTAGGTCAGAACCTGAAATACGATCGCAGCGTACTGGCCCGCTACGATATTATCCTGCAAGGTATCCGGTTCGATACCATGCTCGAATCCTATGTATTTAATTCTGTGGCCAGCCGGCATGATATGGACAGCCTGGCACTTAAATATCTGGGCCATAGTAATATCAGCTTTGAAGATATCGCCGGCAAAGGCGCCAAGCAACTGAGTTTTAATCAGATAGCGCTGGAACAGGCTGCGCCTTATGCAGCGGAAGATGCCGATGTTACCTTGCAATTACATCAGACACTGTGGCCGAAAATTGCAGCCGAGCCAGGTCTGGCCAAAGTACTTACAGAAATAGAAGTGCCTTTGCTGTCTGTGCTGAGTAAAATCGAACGCAATGGTGTGCTGATTGACAGCAAAGTGCTGGAGCGGCAAAGTCAGCAGCTGGCAAAGCGAATTGATGAGCTGGCTGAGCAGGCATATCAGCAGGCGGGTCAGACATTTAATATGGCGTCGCCCAAACAGTTGCAGGAAATACTGTTTAATCAGATGGGCTTGCCGGTACTTAAAAAGACGCCGGGCGGCACGCCGTCTACTGCCGAAGACGTTTTAGCAGAACTGGCGCTGGAATATGACTTCCCCAAACTTATTACCGAGCACCGTGGCTTAAGCAAATTAAAATCAACCTATACCGATAAACTGCCAAAAGTGATTAATCCGGCAACCGGCCGGGTGCATACTTCTTATCATCAGGCGATAGCTGCCACCGGCCGCTTGAGCTCAACTGAGCCGAACCTGCAGAATATTCCCATTCGCAGTGAAGAGGGCCGGCGCATTCGCCAGGCTTTTATCGCACCTGAGGGTAAAAAAATTCTGGCGATCGACTATTCGCAAATTGAATTAAGGATTATGGCGCATTTATCGGGTGATAACGCGTTACTCGAAGCTTTTGCCAAAGGTTTAGATGTGCACAAAGCCACTGCCGCTGAAGTATTTGGGGTCGGGCTCAGCGATGTCAGCAGCGAACAACGGCGTCAGGCAAAAGCGGTAAACTTCGGCCTTATTTATGGCATGTCGGCTTTTGGTCTGGCCAAACAGCTGGGCATTAGTCGCAGCGACGCACAAAATTACGTTAACCGCTATTTTGATCGGTTCCCGGGCGTACTGCGCTATATGGAAGATACCCGTAAACAGGCGCATGAGCTGGGCTATGTTGAGACTTTGTTCGGCCGCCGGCTTTATCTACCCGATATTAATGCCCGCAATATGGGCCGGCAGAAAGCCGCTGAACGTGCAGCAATTAATGCTCCGATGCAGGGCACTGCTGCCGACATTATTAAAATGGCGATGATCAAAGTGGACAACTGGCTAGCTAGCCAGCCAAATAATGATCTGAAAATGATTATGCAGGTCCACGATGAACTGGTATTTGAAGTACCCGCCGCTGATTTAGCTGCAGTGCAAACTGAATTAGTCAGTATTATGGAAAGTGCCGCCAGTTTAAAGGTGCCATTACTGGCTGAAGCAGGCAGCGGCGATAATTGGGATCAGGCTCATTAGTGAAAGTAGCATGTCTGCATGGTAATTTAATTACAGAAACAAACTAAACAGGCTTAATTTTTATTTTTTTGTAGTTTTATTACATAAAAACTTGCAATTGCCGGCTGAGTGGTTAAAATTTGTCGGGTAGGGTACAGAGGTAAGATGTTCTATCTTTCAGCGCCACGCCAGCATGGCAGGCTATAGAAAGTAGGCTTATTTAGCCGCCCCGCTGTTTTACAGCGGGGCGTTTTTTTATCTGAAAACCGCCAGTACAGCTGAACTAGCCCGGCTTGAAGTGAAATTAAACAATATTTTTTAGAGCAAATACTTTAAACAGGCAGAATTTATTGTATAATGGCGCCGTCTTAGCGATAAGACACCCTGTTGATTTGAATTATTAGCTTCTCCCCGATTGCTATAACCGACACTTTGCAGTGTCGGTTTTTTTATAGCTGACGTTTTTACCCTGGCGAATTTGCATTACTGTCAGCGCTGAACCAGTTATCCAGCGTCTGTTCAAATTCAGTCATGCCAATTTTAGTTAACGAACTGAACATGTGTACCGTCACATCTCCCATAAACGCCAACGCGGCTTCCCGCACTTCCAGTAAGGTTTTTTTGCGGGGGCCGGGTGAGAGCTTATCGGCCTTGGTCAGCAGAATAAGTACCGGTAACTCACTTTGAACCGCCCAGTGTACCAGCTGCTGATCTAAATCTTTCAGTGGATGGCGAATATCCATCAGCACCACCAACCCCTGCAAACTTTGCCGCTGTTCCAGATATTGCGACAGTGATTTTTGCCACTTTTCCTTTACCGCCAGTGGCACTTTGGCAAAACCGTAGCCTGGTAAATCAATCAGTCTTTTGTTCTCGGCAAAGACAAAGGTATTAATAAGCTGAGTCCGGCCCGGGGTTTTACTGGTACGGGCTAAACTATTTTGCCGGGTCAGCGTATTTAATGCACTGGATTTTCCTGCATTGGACCGACCGGCAAAAGCAACTTCAATACCGGTGTCGGCTGGTAATGCCTTAATATCCGGTGCGCTGGTTAAAAAAGTAGCTTGTTGATAATTGAATTTTGCTTTGTACACTGCCTGCTCCGGCGGTTAAATTTGGGCCATTGTAACGGATCTGGCGGATCGGAAGAAGCTTTTGCAACGCAGATGGGATTTTACTTTGGGCAGTTTCGTGTAAAATGGCTGCACTAATTCTTATAAACTTACTTGGTTGCCAGTTTGCTGGCGGTTTAATGCGGACAGAGACGGATATAAAATGAAAAAACTCGTACTTCCACTGACGCTGTTAATCGGTTTAATCGGTACAGCTCATGCCTTTGACGGTGATGCTGAAGCAGGCAAAGCTAAATCGACCACCTGTGTAGCCTGTCATGGCACAGATGGCAACAGCATGGTAGATATTTATCCAAAAATTGCCGGCCAGCATGCTGAGTACCTGTATAAACAGTTAACGGACTATAAGCTGGGTATGGCAACAGGAGGCAAAGAAGGCCGCAACAATCCAATCATGTTTGGGATGGTCGCGCCACTATCAGATCAGGATATGAAAGATCTGGCAGCCTATTTTGCTTCGCAAAGTATGAGCAACGGCACCACTCCTGAAGATGTGATTGCCAAAGGCCAGCAGTTATACCGGGGTGGTGATGAAGCTCGGGGTATTGCTGCTTGTATTGCATGTCATGGCCCCCGTGGCGTTGGCACCAGTCTGGCGGGCTTTCCCAAAATTTCCAGCCAGCATGCCTCTTATCTGAAAGCAACCCTGTTAGAATTTCGTGCCGGCACCCGTGCCAACGACATGAATGGTATGATGGGTGACATTGCCAGAAAACTGACCGATGAAGATATTGAAGTGCTGTCACAGTATTTAGGCGGTCTGCACTGATTTCTCCGCTGTTGACGGGGCTACTGCCCCGTCACTCCCCCCTTTCTGTGAGATATTTCTTACAAAGCTGTAAGCAATCTGCCAAATCGAAAAAAATATTGAACTTTTCTGATATTGCCACTGAAAAATAACCAACTGATTTAAATAGTAAAACTGAATATGCAGCCAGTAAAATTGCATTTTTTTTCAGCAAAGGCTTGTCATCTGCTCAGATCAGAGTAAATTAAACCCAGTTACGTTTAGTAACAAATAACAACAGGGAACTGCGCAAGCGGCAAGGAAGTAAGTGCCGGTATCGGTACACTCTATTTGGCATCAGGAAGGTGCATAGCGTTGCAAAACGCCCATGGATGAGTAATAAAGTACCAGGATGGTCGTGAAGAAGAAAATATTATACAGGGAAGATAAGCAACAATATATGGAACTTGTATTAACAGGGTCGTTGTAAACGCATCAGGATGATTTAGCGAAATTGAGAGAAGTGTCCACCTAGACACAAGTATACGGGGCGATAAGGCTATCTTATCGCCCTTTTGTTTTTTACAATAACCCCATGTCAGAATCTGCTGCTTCTCTGAGGTCACCTAAGGCAATGTCTGCGCTTTCACCCTGTCCACTTTGCCAGGCCCCCACTACCGATTTTTATCATCAGGATAAGCAGCGCTGCTACTTCCGCTGCGATGTTTGCGCTCTGGTCTTTGCCGACAGAACCTGTCTGCTTAGCAGCCAGGCCGAATATGCCCAGTACCTGTTGCACAACAATGATCTGAATGACGCTGGTTACCGGCAATTCCTCAGCAGACTAAGCGAGCCGTTACTTGCCCGGTTAGCCGGCGCTGGCTCATCTGCTGGCCATTCTGCTGGCTATAGTGGTCTTGATTTTGGCTGTGGACCGGGTCCGTTACTAGCCAGCATGCTGACAGAGGCCGGTCAACAGATGCAGGTATGGGATCCATACTTTGCTGATAATCCGGCGGCATTGCAGCAACAATACGATTTTATCTGTTGCAGCGAGGCGATTGAACATTTTGTTAATCCACAACACGAGTGGCAACTCTGGCTGCAGCTGCTTAAACCGGCTGGTTTGCTGGCAATAATGACCAAGCGCTATACCGATTTAGCGGCGTTTCGTCACTGGCACTACAAAAATGACCCGACGCATGTCAGCTTTTTTCATCAGGACACGTTCGGTTGGCTGGCTGCCCGGCACAAAATGAGCGCCGACTTTGTGACGAATGATGTGGTGATCCTGCAGAAAACTGGTTAAAATACGCGCCCTTTTTTACAGGTATCCTGTTATGACGCGTCAAAAGAAAAGTCGTAGTACCGGCAACAATGGCCAACGCCATATGCCTGCAGCAGAAGCTCGCAAACTGCGCCAGCCCAAAGAAGAAACCAAGAAAAAAGGCGCGGGCAAAAAATCCGGCAGCCGTAACGCCATTGTTGAATACAAGGCAGAGCAGCAAACGGGACACAGTGGGCCGAAAGACCCCAGAACCGGCAGTAAAAAACCGATAGCACTGGTCGCTGAACCGGCTGTCGCCCCGCAATTAAAGCCTGATATGCAACCAAAAGCCAGATTAACTAAAGCCGTGGTGCCTGGCTTGAGTGCAGCTGAAGAACTGGCAATGATTGAAAACGACACGCTGTTGCAACAGTTGCTGGAGCGGGTTGAAAATAATGAAGTGCTGACCGGAAAAGACGCTAAGTATTTTAACGCCAAAACCGCCAGACTTGAGCAACTGCTGGAGCAACTTGGGTTGGCAGAACCAACTGGCGCTGCAGAAGAAGACGATCCGCTGGCCCAGTTCGAGCGTATTGACTGGCGTAAGTCTATTTTAGGTGATGAGGATTAATGCAAAACCCCTGGATAATAACGCTGGTTAGTTTAGCACTGCTGATTATTGCGGGCCTGGCATTCTATGCCGGTAAGCTGTTGTGGTTACTGCAACAACAGAAAAAGCAACAGTCACAGCAGGCCCAGAAGCAGCAACAGCAGCAGTTACAGAATCAACTTTATGTTGAACAAAGCATTTATACTATCTGTAAGGCGGTGGACGCCGGCCAGTGTGAGCTGTCGGAGGGTGCATTGCGGGTGTGGGTGTTACTGAACCGGCTGCCAGAACAACAGCAGGGGCCGCTGGCCACAGATTACCCGGGTATATTTCAGATGTATCAGGTAATTAAAGACATGCCCACGCATCAGGCCAGAAAACAGCAAAGTAAGCAAGCAACGGCAGCGCAGGATAAGCAGCGGTTGCAGGCTGAACAGGATTTAGCAGCGCAAATAATGGCCGAGACCAGTAAATTATTGCAGCGTTTTAAGCCAGCTTAAGTAATTGTGTACCTACGCTGGCGTAATGCTGACAGCAGAGTAGCCAGCTTAGCTGCGTCGCAATATTACTGCTTGTAAACCTTACCGGCTTTCATGACAAAACTCACTTCGCCCATCAGCCCGATGTTCTGCAGCGGATCGCCGGGCACGGCAATAATATCAGCAATTTTACCTTTACTGATGCTGCCTAACTCTGCTTCTGCACCCAGTAACTTCGCGCCCTCAATCGTGGCAGACTGAATAGCGGCCATTGCCGGCATACCCGCTTCTGTCATATAAATAAACTCCCGCCAGTTCTCACCATGCGGAAACACGCCGGCATCAGTACCAAAGGCAATTTTCACCCCGGCCTGATAAGCCTTACCAAAAGTTTGCTGAATTAAACCACCAATACTGGCTGCTTTGGGTCGCACCAACTCGGGAAAGAAACCGTTAATGGCCGCTTTTTCTGCCGCCCATTTACCGGCACTGATGGTAGGAACATAATAGGTGCCATGCTTGCGCATCAAAGCAAAGGTTTGTTCATCCATAAAGGTGCCATGTTCAATAGAATCGACGCCGGCTTTGATGGCCCGCTCCATCCCCTCTTTGCCGTGAGCATGTACCGCGACTTTCATATCGTAATCTTTCGCTGTCTCCACCACAGCTACCAGCTCGGCATCGGTAAATTGCGGATTGCTGCCACTTTTGGCCACGCTGAGTACACCACCGGTTGCAGTAATCTTAATTAAATCAGAGCCTTCTTTATAACGTTGCCGCACTGCTTTGCGCGCATCATCAGCGCCGTTGATCACGCCTTCTTTCGGGCCAGGGTTGCCCATCTGATTAAACGCCACACCATTGGTCGGGTCTGCATGACCGCCAGTGGTGGCAATAGACTTACCTGCCGCATATATTCTTGGCCCATCCACATAGCCCTGAGCAATAGCCTTACGCAACGCCACACTGATATGGTGCTGATCACCAAGCTCACGCACAGTGGTAAAACCGGTCAGTAAGGTTTTCTCTGCGAAAACTGCACCGCGAAGCGCAAAGTCAGCTTCGTTCATGCGCTGGCCTTCGCTATAGACAGTGGGGCTGAACTGAGTATAAAAGTGGGTGTGCATATCCATTAAGCCCGGCAGCACAGTATGCTGTGACAGATCAATCAGGATGTCGCCAGCTGCTGGCTGGCGAAAACCGGCTGCCAGCGATGAGATTTTATCGCCATCAACAGTAATGGTGTATTCGGTCAACACTTTACCAGCTTCAACATCAATCAGCTTACCGGCGTGGATCAGTGTTGCGGCACTGACAGCACTAGCGTTGATACTCAGACAAATGGCGACGGACAGTACAGCTTGACGCATAGTAGGGTTTCCTTTTAGTGATTTTCATACTGTGCACCTGCTGTTAAGCGCTTAGCAACAACGCTGCGATACAGCCCATATTTTGTACGTTGAACTGCCAGATCAGGCCAGTACGCCCAGCGTAAATGGGTAGCCTGCGCTTTTCAGCTGATAATGACTGGCGCCATCACAGTAAACTTCGCTGCACTGCTCAATCAGCTGGTAATAGGTATTGCGGTTTAAACGGGCAGACAAGCCCCGCCATAATTGCAAATAGGGTAACTGTTGCCGCTCAAACTGTTTTAAGCGCAGCGGATACTGCGGCGTAACACTGACTGCGTCACCAATATTTGTGGTAAGGGTCAGCAGGGGCCCGTTTACTGTATTCTGCCATTGACTGGCAACCACCAGAAAAGGCGCGTCTTCAACTTCGATCCGTACTTTTTCGACCGGTGTTTGCAGATAATATTGTTGCTGCTGGCAAATAAGCACAGACGCAAATAACCGTACCATAGGCTGACGGCGTATTTCACTGCCCTGATATAACCAGCGACCGTCGGCAGTGATTAACAACGGTAAATCGCCACAGAACTTGGGTTGCCAGCTTTCTACCGGTGCCAGATCCGGACATTGAAGTTGCTGTTGCAGGGACGCTAAATCCATTTCAGTATGGGTTTTTGTTGCAAGTGATCTTAACAATAGAGGGCAGACGTAACAGGGTCAAGCCTGTGACTGTTGTACCAGGCGATCCCGGCAAGCAGAAGCAGAGTGGGGTGACTGATGGGGCTCGAACCCACGACAACCGGAATCACAATCCGGGGCTCTACCAACTGAGCTACAGTCACCGCAGTGTATGCGGGATATTTTAGCTAAAATTGCTGCGCCAACCAAGTTTTTTTACTTAAAGCATGCACTGGCGTACCATCACCGGACTAAGATTGCTAAACTTGCGCTGATATTACGTTTTAATAAGGAATGGGTAATGGAAGAGATAACGACATTTTATCAGGAAAATCACGAGGTCGTACTGGGCTATCTACTGCAACTGGTAGCCGCTATTGTTATTTTCTATATTGGCCGGATTGTCGCCAAAGGAGTCTCACGGTTGCTGGAACGCGGTCTGCTTGCCCGCTCTGTTGATAAAGCCGTGGTCGCGTTTCTGGTCAGTATTGTTTATGCCATAATTCTTATTGCCACTATTCTGATGGCCTTGTCGCAACTGGGAGTGCAAACAACCGCCTTTATCGCCATTCTGGGTGCTGCCGGTCTGGCTATTGGCCTGGCATTGCAGGGGTCATTAGCCAATTTTGCCTCTGGCATTCTGATTATTTTGTTCCGGCCCTTTAAAGCCGGCGACTTTATCGAGGGCGGTGGTGTCAGCGGCACGGTCGAAAAAATAGAGATTTTCCAGACACAAATGAAAACCCCGGACAACAAGCGGGTTATCGTGCCAAACGCCCAAATCACCAGCAACCCTATCACCAACTACTCTGCCGAACCTATCCGCCGGGTCGATCTGGTGATTGGTATCAGCTACGATTCAGACTTATTACTGGCGAAAAAAACATTAGAAGAAATTCTGCAAAATGACGAGAGGGTGCTGGCCGACCCGGAATTCAGCATTAAAGTAGCAGCGCTGGCCGACTCTTCTGTTAATTTAAATGTCCGGCCCTGGGTAAACTCAGCCGATTACTGGGGTGTTTACTGGGATACCCTGGAAAAAGTGAAACTGATCTTTGACGAGAAAGGCATCGGTATCCCATTCCCGCAAATGGACGTGCATTTAATTAAAGAGCAAACTGAAAATAAGGAGTAAGCATGAAGCTTTTCACTGTACTGGCGCTGGGCAGCCTGGCTGTCAGCAGCGCCCTCAGTGCGCAGGAAGCCGGCAACGATGACGATAAAGTGTGGCAAACCTCAGCTGAATTAGGCGCCATAACCACGTCAGGGAATACTGTCGGCACGTCAATTACCGGTAAAATTGATGCCCGGCAGGAACTGGAGCAATGGAGCAATCAGTATATCGTCAGTGCTTATTTTAAAGAGGATGAAAAAACCGATGCTGACGGTAATACCGTAACCGAACGCTCTGCCGAGCGTTATCTTATTTCGGCCAAAGGTGCCTATAAACTGGATACCGAACACGATAATTTATTTATCATTGGCTCGCATACCAGCGATAAATTTGGTGCCTTTGAAAAATATAATACGGTAGCTGTAGGTTATGGTACCCGGATTTATGACGCTGAAACACAACATCTGGATGTAGAAATAGGTCCGGGTTATTTCAGTGGTAAACGGGCGACCGGTGAGTCAGAAAGCGGGCTTATTGTCCGTGGCGCAGCGGCCTTCAACTGGCAAATCAGTGAATCGGCAGCTTTTAGTCAGACCCTGAGTGTAGAGTACGGTGAAGACAATACCCGTACCATTGCCGAAACCTCAGTGACGGCGAAAATAAATGGTGCCATGCAAATGAAAGCTGCCTTTCTGGTGCAGAACGATTCTGATGTGCAGCCAAATAAAGAAAACACTGACACCCAAACCTCGCTTACCCTGGTCTATTCTTTTTAGTCTTATCGCGCCTTAGCCGGCTTCCCCGGCTAAGGCATTATTATTTAATGAGAATTTAATCAAATAAGTTTTTTAATTTTAATTTTTAAACTATGCTTAATTTCCTAACCGCCCATTAACTGCGCCACACTATTTGCAGCAGAGATGTAAACGATGAAACACAAACGCTCCGCCAGAATGCTGCGTCTGTACCCAATTATGGGTGTGCTGATGTATGTTCTGCTTGGCGTGATCTGGATATTGTTCAGCGATCAACTGCTGTTTATGCTAACAGACAATTCAGAACAACTTTTCCGTTATCAAACCTACAAAGGAATATTTTATGTTGCGTTGACCGGATTACTGGCGTGGTTGCTGTTACGCCAGCATCAGCGCCTGACCGCATCATTGCAGGCAAGTGAACAAGCGTTCAGCCTGACCTTTGACCACGCTGCTGCCGGCATTGCTCATGCCGGCCCGGATGGCAAGTTTTTACAGGTAAACCAGCATTTCGCGGCTATGCTCGGCTACAGCCAGGCTGAAATGCTCAGCATGTCGTTTCAGCAGATAACTCATCCGGAAGATTTAGATCAGGATCAGCACCAGTTTAATCAGCTGGCACAGGACATAACCAGCAGCTACACCTTAGAAAAACGCTACTTTAACAAAGCAGGCGATAGCATCTGGGTAAAACTGGCGGTGGCCAAAGCACCTGAGACCCAAAGCGACACGCCCTATTTTATTGCGGTAGTTCAGGATATCTCAGCACAGAAACTGGCAGAACGCCAACTGCTGGAAAGTGAATTACGCTTCAGAACCTTACTGGACAATGCACCACAAATTTCAGTGCAGGGCTATGATCAGGATGGCACTACCATATACTGGAACCGCGCCAGCGAGCTGATTTATGGGTACAGCAAAGAAGAAGCTCTGGGCCGCAGCTTGCTGGAATTAATTATCCCCGAAGAAGCGCATTCTGAAGTACGCCAGGCCATAACCTATATGGCCGAACACGCAGAGCCCATCGCCGCAGAAGAGCTGACGTTAAAGCGCAAAGATGGCTCCCTGATTAGTGTATTCTCTAATCATGCCGTGGTAAAACTGCCAGACAAACCACCGCAGATTTTCTGTATCGACATTGATTTAACAGAGCGTAAACGCCAGGCGAAAGAGCTGGCCTTTTTAGCTGAATTCGATTCATTAACGCAGTTACCCAACCGGCAGCATTTCAGTAACCGCTTAGCCAGTGCAGTTAAGCTGGCAAAGCGCAATCAGCAATTTCTGGCGGTAATGATTCTGGATTTAGATCATTTTAAAGATATTAACGACAGTTTTGGCCATCAAACCGGCGACAGCCTGCTGCTGCAGGTTACCGAGCGGCTGAATCTGTGTTGCCGCGAAACCGATACCCTGGCCCGGCTCGGCGGTGATGAATTTGTATTTCTGGTTGAGCAACTGGCACAGCCGGAAGACGCCGCCAGAGTGGCAGATAAAATTCTGCAGCAATTGCATGCCCCCTTTACGTTGGGACAGCAAGCCGATGTTAACGTGGCTGCATCAATCGGTATTTGCATTTACCCCATTCATGCCGACAGTGCAGAAGCGTTATTGCAGGGCGCTGATGCCGCCTTGTACCGGGCTAAAGCCGATGGCCGGAATACCTACAGTTTTTACTCTGACAGCCTGACAATGCAGGCCAGGGCACGGCTGGTGCTGGAGCAGCGCTTACGCAGTGCCATGAAACAGAACCACTTAACCTGTTACTATCAGCCGCAGCTGGAGATCAGCAGCGGCCGGATTATTGGTGCTGAAGTATTACTACGCTGGCTTGATCCTGTTGATGGCATGATAAGTCCGGACAGCTTTATCCCGCTGGCCGAAGCCAGCGGTCTTATCCATCCTATTGGCCAGTTTGTTTTGCAACAGGCCTGCCGTCAGGGCAAAGCCTGGCAGCTGGAGGGCCTGGCAAATATCAATCTGGCAATCAACGTTTCAGCACAGCAATTTAATAAAGGCGATTTGCAGCAGAAAATAACGGCCATTTTGCAGGAAACGGGGTTTGACCCGGCCTGTCTGGAACTGGAAGTCACCGAAAATGCGTTAATGGGTGACGAAGATGTGGTAATCAGAACCATTATGGCTTTGCGGGCGCTGGGTATTAAGCTGGCAATCGATGATTTTGGTACCGGTTACTCGTCACTGGCCTATTTAAAACGGCTGCCACTGGACGTGCTGAAAATTGACCGGCGCTTCATTGAAAACCTGCCGCAGGCAGAAGATGATCAGAGCATTGCCAAAGCCATCATCGATCTGGCCCATAACCTGCGCTTTAAAGTGCTGGCTGAAGGGGTGGAAACAGCAGAGCAGCTGGCCTTTTTGCGTCAGCAAAATTGTGATTACTACCAGGGCTACTATTTCAGTAAACCGGTGCCGGCAGCCGAATTTGCCGCCTTACTGCAACAGCAACGCGCCGCTGACGAAGCGGCTAACGACTGATCCGGATTTGGCTGTAACCGAGCCCCTGTTGCTTCTCCAGCCTTATTTGTACCGGCACCCGCTGTTTTAACGCCTCGACATGGCTGATAATCCCTATCATTTTACCGCTGGCATTAAGCTGATCCAGCACAGCCAGTGCACTTTCCAGGGTATCGGCGTCCAGCGTACCAAAGCCTTCATCCAGAAACAGCGAATCAATACTGGTTTTATTACTGACTAAATCTGACAAGGCTAACGCCAGTGCCAGGCTTACCAGAAAGCTCTCGCCACCGGATAAGGTTTTGGTATCGCGGGCAGCATCAGCCTGCCAGGTGTCCAGCACCTGCAGCTCGAGCTCTGCAGTCGGGTGTCGTGCCAGCTGATAACGATTATGTAGCAGCTGCAATTGACGGTTGGCCAGGATGACTAACTGCTGCAGCGTCAGGCCCTGAGCAAAACGGCGGTATTTAGCACCGTCAGCCGAACCAATCAGGCTGCTCAGCCGCTGCCACAGCGCAAGTTGCTGCTCTGCAGCCTCGATCTCTGCCAGCAAGCTCTGGCGGGCCGTCCGGCGCTGCTGATCACTGCTTAGCTGATGCTGCAGCCGGCCCTGCTGCTCGGTAAGCTGCTGTACCTGCTGCTCCAGCTGCTGCAACTGTTGCTCTAATTGGGGCTGAGCTTCACTGCACAGTTGCTGTGCGGCCAGTTCATCAACACGTTGCTGCCTGTCGGCCAATAGCCGGTTAGCGGCAATCTCAGCTTGTTGCAGTTGTTGTTGCAGAGCGCTGAGCTCAGTCAGCTCAGCATCACTGAGTAAGGCGCTGAGAAAAGCAGCTTCATCGTTAAAAGTACTGGCAGCAATCGCCTGTTGCCATTGCTTACTGGCCTGCTGCTGTTCGACGGTGGCCTGCTCCAGCTGGCGCTGTAATTGCTGCTGCTGTCCGGCATAGTGCTGCAATTGTTGCTGAAGTTGTTGTAACTGGCTGGTCAGCGCCGCCAGATCAGCAGAGGCAGCTGCAGCTGCAGCTGTCGGTGCAGCTTGTTGCAGCGCCTGCCATTGCTGCTGCCAATTGTTCAGCTCGCTGCTGCGGGCCTGCTGTTGTTCAGTCAGGCTTTGTTGTTGCCGGGCCAGTAACGCCAGCTGATGGGCTGCTTCAGTTTGCTTACGCTCGGTTTGCTGCTGCTCAGTTGTCAGTTGCTGCAACTGCTGTTGCAACTGTTCCAGCTGGCTTAACTGCTGCTCGTTAGCCGTCAGTTGCTGCTGCAGTTGCTTTAAATGTTCATTTATTTCAGTGTTGCCTGCTGAGGCTGATAGCTCAGTCAGGTCCTGCAGCAGCGGCTGTAACTGACTATTGAGTTCATCCAGCTCAGTCTGTTGCCGCACTGCCTGCTGCTGCAATTGCTCTGTTGCCGTCATCAGCTCTGCCTGGCGGGTACGCGCTGCTTCGCCGGCACGTTGCACCTCAGTCAGTTCTGCTTCTGTTGCCGCAAGCTGTTTGGCAGTAGCCGAACTATCCAGCTGCTGATATTCACTGACCGCAGGGTGCTCTGTGCTACCGCAAAGCGGGCAAGGCTGCTGTGGCTGCAAATTGGCTCTGTGCTCCGATAGCTGCATAATCAGCTGTTGTTGCGCAAGCAGCTGCTTTTTATCGCTGATTCGTTCAGTCAGGCTTTTAAAGCGGTGGCGTAACGTACTCAGCTGCTCGCTCAACGGTGCCAGTTGCTGTTGTTTGCTGCCAAGCTGCTGTTGCAAATCTGTCTGTTGCTGTTGCCACTTAAGTTGCTGCGCCAGCAAGTGCCCGGCCTGTTGTAACTGATACAGCCGGTCGCGTAGTTGTTGTTGCTGCCGGCGCAATGTTGCAACATCAGCACCGCTGGCCAGCTTTGCCAGTTGTTGCTGTAAAGATTTATGGGTATCAGTTTGCTGCTGTAGCTCGTTTGCCAGTTGCTGCTGTTGTTGCTGCAATGTCTGCTGCTGCTCGCTGAGTTTATTTTGTTGTTGTTTCGCCCGTTGCTGTTCGGCCTGCAGAGTTTGCCAGCCCTGCCACAGCAGCACACCTTGCTCAGTATGGCCTGCCTGCAGGTTTTGCTGCAGCTGCTGCTGATTGCTCTGCAAGTCCTGCTTGCGCTGCGTTGTCTGTTGTACAGCCTGATAAAGCGGTGCCAGTTTACTGGCCGGCTGATGGTATTGCAGCCGGGCCAGCCGCGGTTGTTGTCTGGCGTGCTCTGCTTTGAGCTCTGTAACTTCCTGTCTGCTGTGCGTAAGTGCCTGTTCAGCGGCAGTCAGCTGCTGGCGCCATTGCAGCAGTTGCCGTTGCTGATTTATCGCATGTTGCTGCTCACTGAGCTGCGCTTTTACTGCTGCCAGTTCAGCCGTTAGTGCCTGCTGCTGCTCTGCAGAGAGCAGCTCGGTTGCCGATGCTTTAGCCTGCAGCAGTTCCAGCGCCGTTTTCTGCTCACGCGCATCACTGAATACCTGTTCTGAAATGCGGCCGTAAATGTCGGTGCCGGTCAGCTCTTCCAGTAATTCGGCCCGCTCATTGGCGTCAGCATTTAAAAAAGCCGCAAAACTGCCCTGCGCCAGCAGCATCGATTTGGTAAAGCGGCCAAAATCCAGGCCGGTCAGCTCCGTAATCAGTTTTAGCTTTTCATTGGTTTTTTCGGCCAGAATAGTGCCATCGAGCCGCGCCAACTCGACTTTCGCCGGCTGTAAATTTCCCTCTGCCTGACCACGGGCCCGGCGCTGACTCCAGAATGCCCGGTAGCCCAGACCTGCCACCTCAAACTCGACTTCAGCCAGACAGTCGCTGCTATGCCGGCTCATCAGCTCGTTGCTGGTGGGCGAGGTTTTTAAGCGGGGGGTCTGATGATACAGCGCCAGACAAATGGCATCGAGGATAGTGGTTTTACCGGCGCCGGTCGGGCCGACTATGGCAAATAAACTGGCGCTGTCAAACGGCGGCAGCCGAAAATCAATGATCCATTCTCCGCGCAGCGAATTAAGGTTTTGCAGCCTTACCGCCAGAATTTTCATTCGCCGCTTTCCTTATTGCCCTCAGCCACGGGCTGCGTCTGGTCCAGCACTTTGGCAACCACCTGCTGATGCAACGCTGTCAGTTGTTGCTGCTGCTCTGCGGTTAATACTTCATCAGCCAGCCGGGCCTGCCAGACCTCAGCCGGCGACAGCTCTGCCAGGCTGGTTTGCTCAAGTTGCGCCAGGCTGGCTCCGCTGCTGGTGCGTTCGCGGCGCAGCCTTAACAGCTCTACCGGCAGCTCGCTCAGCAATTTCTCCACCCTCGGCTGCAAATCAGTTAAATAACCATCGCTGCTGCTGATTACCACTTCCAGCCATAGCCGTTCGTCACCGGTGATGCTGGCCAAAAGCGGCTTAAGCATCGCCGGTAAGCGGGCTAAATCGGTTTTTATACTGGCCAGCGCCTGAAAGCACGGGACAACAATACTGCTGACAGTTTTATCACTACCATCAAATTCAATTAACCACAGCTGCTTTTGCTGGCGCGCTTCATCAAAACTCAGCGCTATCGGCGAGCCGCTGTAGCGGATATCGGTGCTGCTGTTCAACTGCTGCGCCTGATGAATATGACCGAGCGCAATATAGTCGGCAGGCGGAAAAGCACTGGCTGAAAAGGCTTCTAAGGTACCAATATAAATATCGCGTACCGACTCGGACTGGCTGACTCCAACAGTGGTCAAATGGCCGGTCATCATTATCGGTAACTGCTGCTGATGTTGCTGATTGTACTGCTGTGCCAGTTTAAATAACTGCTGATAGTGCTCAGCAATAGCCTGCTGCAGCTGCTGCTGCTTTTGCTGACCGCTCTGGCCCGCCTGGCTTTGCAGTACATCACGCGAGCGTAAAAACGGCACTGCGGCCAGCAAACAGCCTGGCTGGTCACTGTTATTTTTTAATACGATTAACTGTTCGGATAACTCAGCGGGCACCGTCGGTATTACGCTGGTATTCAGCCTGGCCAGCAGCTGTTTGCTTTCAGCCAGTACTGCCGGCGAGTCATGATTACCCCCTAAAATAACCAGCTGGCAGCCCGTTGGCTGCAAATCAACAATAAACTGGTTATATAACTCGCGGGCGTAACTGGGTGGGGTAGCAGTATCGAAAACATCACCGGCGACAATCAGCGCATCAATGTTCAGCTCATCTACCTGCGCCACCAGCCAGCGCAAAAAAGCCGCATGCTCGGCGGCGCGGCTTTTACCAATAAAATGCTGGCCTAAATGCCAGTCAGAGCTGTGAAGAATTCGCATGCCAGCACTATCCGCCTAGAGAACCCGCTTAGAGAACCGCCAAACTAAAGTAAAAAGCCTGACTAAGCAGGCTTTTTATCAGGTTTCGTTATCAGAACGGGACTATTACACTTACTAGAATGTAAAGACAGTTATCTATGTAAATCAACATACTAATCGATTACCCCATCCTGATACGTTCAAAATGTAAAGACCTGCTTAAAAGCCCTCAACGACTTTACATTTACCCATTTCAAATACACCCTGCGTGGCTCGACTCTACATTTTATGTTTCAAACGTCGGCCTTTCCCATGATTTTACTGCACAATAAAACCAAGCAAACATATACTGTACTTGTAGTATATTGACTTAAAACTCACTCACAGTCACTAAAAAAACGGTCTTCAATGGAGTGTTTAGGGTACTTCATCCAACAACAAAACAGCTCGCTTTTAGAAAGCAACTGAGGTACTGACTGCATTACTTTCCACTGAGCGAATGTGAAAATCTGCTTTTTTGAACACCGTAGCAGACTCGTTTTATGTTCAAAAATATGCTGAATACCCTTTAGCAGTCTTTAATAAGATTAACAATATGAACGGCTATTTACTACTTTAATGAACTATTGTCTTAATTGGTTAGATCAACTTTTACCAGATCTACCAACGTCTAATTGAAAATGAAAGTTGTTAAAGTGTTTATTTTAGGAAAAAAACAGGCTCTAATAAAGCTACAAAGTGAATACTCCCAGCGGTCATAAGGACAAGAAAATGGAATTCGTTATAGGGGCTATAGTCATTTATTTCCTTTACAAAATCATATCAGCAAAACCTACACCTAACTCAACTAATCGCTCTGCTACTAATAGGACAGCCAAATTAGATACTCATAGCAGCTACCCAACTAGCACTCGCTCTACGACAGTTTCCCACAGTGATAATGATGACTTTGCAACTTTTACTATTCACACAAGTTTTGGTAGAGAAAGCGAAAAATCGTCTAACAAACAAAAGGGCCGCTGGCTTGATGAGAATGAACAACTGACTGTTAAGGGAAGAACAATAGAAAAAGGACTTTTTTATTTCGGCGGAGTTATGAACTCCCTCTCCGAGTTCGGAATAGAGCCCTCTTTGGTCGATGAAAAACGACCTGCTTTAGTAAGTTCTACGAACGTCGGATCACATTTATATACCGATGACACGCTAGGATACTGGCCAAGCTATGCATCCATTTCAAAAGGTTGTAGAGGAGCATATCTCGACTTCTTAGCATCTTATCGTTCTGACCCAACTACTCCGATTGGATATGTATTTATTTACTTTTATGGATTCGAGAGACGGATTATTGAAAACCGAGCAAATAATCTGATTTCAGATCAAGAGTTCCTTACCATATTTGAGGAGGTGCTACGTCTTAATAAAGTGTTCAGTACAAACCGTTCTTTTAGAGGGTATTCGGCAAATTTCCTCGAGTTAATGGCTTTGATAAGACCCCATCTGCTTGAGCACAGGGCGAAGGAAATACCGGAAACCAGCAATGGGCTTTCATTTAAAGTAAAACTTGCCACTACGATAGCAAGCGGTCAGCCTGTTGACGCAGACTTGGCACTAGACTGGCTAAAAAACACATTCGAGTATTCTTTGAAAACGCCTGCACGTCGATGTGAAGACGAATTCAGAAAGTTGTTCAATATAAGGTTTACTAAAAAATTCGGCAATGGCATGTTGGTTAAGCCAAATAAAACCAAGCTATCGCTGTCTTACCATCCTGCGAATAATGGCATTCACAGTATTGAAATCAATAAACACGATTTACCGGACCCAAGTCTTTTAAAAGCACCAATTAACAAACTCATTCCCATTGCAGAGCAGTGCACAGAAGAACTGAACAGTTACAGTCGTTATTTAGGTAAAGCAGATACCTCTAAGAACGATATTGCAGCATTAATGCTATTGTCTAAAGAGTTAGCAAATGAATCAAACTCCCCTATTATCGAATCATTCAAGCTATGGGCTGTACAACTGATCCAGAATAATAAGGGACTGACAACCGTTCAGGAGTTTTGGTCTCATACAGGAACGCCGTTGCCGAAGGCCATTAATAAAAAAGAGATTGAACTATTGACTAATCTCGCGGCTAAAGCAGATATAGGAATTGCACCCGACCAACGTTTTCATCTCACCAAATTCAAAGCAGACGGAAATATCGTCTTGTTCTCGCCTGGCCATGGAGAGTTTTTTGAGCCCAGCCCAGCTTATCATCAGGTAATGCTCGCCTTAAGACTAGGCGCAATGGTGGCAACTATTGACGACATTGTTGATCATGATGAGGAACAAACTCTACGTAAGCTCATTGAGCATGATGATAAATTGTCGCCAGCGGAAAAAAACTCTTTATCTGCTTACCTAACATGGCGGCTAAATAGTCCCGCTAACACCGTAGGATTGAGTACAAGAATAGAGTTATTAAACGCTACTCAAATTGAGTTTCTGAAGAAGTTCATCATTTCCATTGCCCTTGCTGACGGCAAGGTAGATGCATCCGAAATCAAGCAAATTGAAAAGCTTTATACCTCTTTGGGACTTGATAAATCACTTGTCGCAAGTGACATTCACAATGTGACAACTACTTGGAAATCAAAATCATCTGCGAGATCAGGCGTTGACCAAAGCAAAGAGATATTCCAACTGGATGAAGACATTTTGGCAATGCACGAGAGTGATACCAGTGATGCCAAGTTGATGTTGGCAAATATTTTTGCGCTGGATGATGAGCCTGACACCGAACAAATAAGCCAATTAGCTACTCAGGAAGGTAGTCTGGATATGACTCACAAAGCCTTGTTTGACCAGCTCATAACTAAGGCCGTATGGTCTCGTAATGACGTTCACGAGCTTTGCAGCAAGCTAAAACTGATGATTGATGGTGCTATCGAAACGATTAATGATTGGGCATACGAAAAAGTCGATGCACCGGTGCTGGATGACGATGGAGATATTTATATTGATCTCGAAATTGTTGAAGAGTTAAAGGGGTAAATGATGATTGCTAAGAAAATTCGAGCTAAGGAAAGAGATGCAATTATCCAGTCTCTGAAATCTGGCGTAACACCCAAGGTTGGGATCCAACATATTCAAGTTGGCCGGGTGAATGAACTTAAAGCCATGATCCAAGATATTGAGCGGATCTCAGACGGTGGCTCCGCCTTCAGGCTTATTATCGGTGAGTATGGCTCTGGGAAAACATTCTTCTTGAGTGTAGTAAGAGCAATTGCGTTAGAAAGAAAGCTGGTAACTGTCAACGCCGACTTGTCACCTGACAGGCGGATCCACGCCTCGGCTGGTCAGGCAAGAAACCTTTATTCAGAGCTGATGCGTAACATGTCCACTCGTAATAAGCCGGATGGCAATGCGCTGACGAGTGTTGTTGAAAAATTTATCACAGAAGCCCGGATGGAGGCAGACAGCAGCAGTAAAAGCATCAACGCTGTTATTCATGAAAAGCTATCATCACTTTCTGAGCTTGTTGGTGGATATGACTTTGCTAAGGTTATTGAGGCCTATTGGAATGCGCATGAAGCTGATAACGAAGAGCTTAAAGCAAACGCCATTAAATGGTTACGCGCGGAATACTCCACTAAAACCGATGCTCGCAACGACCTTGGTGTAAGAACCATCATATCGGACGCATCATTTTATGACTCACTTAAGCTAATGAGTCTGTTTGTACGCCAAGCCGGCTATCAGGGTCTATTGGTAAACCTTGATGAGCTGGTTAACCTTTATAAGTTGAATAACACTACAGCCAGAACGTCAAATTACGAACAAATATTGCGAATTCTTAATGACTGTCTCCAAGGTACAGCAGAGCACTTGGGTTTCTTGCTTGGCGGCACACCTGAGTTCCTTCTCGATCCCAGGAAAGGTCTGTATAGCTATGAAGCTTTGCAATCAAGGCTTGCTGGCAACACCTTTGCTAAACAAGCAGGTGTTATCGATTACTCCTCCCCTGCATTACATCTTGCGAGTTTAACGCCGGAAGAGCTCTACATCCTGCTGAAAAACTTGCGTCATGTTTACGCTGAAGGTGATGAAAGTAAGTATCTTGTTCCTGATGAGTCGTTAAAGGCGTTTCTAAAACACTGTAGCCAAACTATCGGCGATGCATACTTTAGAACGCCCAGAAACACCATTAAGGCATTCCTAGACATGCTGGCGGTTATCGATCAGAATCCGAATATTGCCTGGAATAATCTGGTCGCTTCTGTGGCTATTGAAGAAGAAAAACCTTCCGATGTAGAGCTTGATATCGAAGATACCGAGGATGATCTGGCCGACTTTAAGCTATGAGAGACGAGCACGAGAAGCTGAACATCAGAGTTCAGCGTTGGATTTTTCAGCAAGGTTGGTCTGGACTCAGAGAGATCCAAAGTCTTGCTATAGAGCCAATTTTATCTGCTAAAATGGATGTTTTAATCAGTGCATCAACTGCCGCAGGGAAGACCGAGGCGTTTTTTCTCCCGGCAATAAGTGCTATTGCAGAACAACAGGAAGGGGTTGGTATTCTCTATATCAGTCCCCTTAAAGCTCTAATAAATGACCAAGACCGGCGCTTGGAAAGCCTATCAGACTTACTTGATATGCCGGTTACGCCATGGCATGGAGATAGCCCTCAGAGCAAAAAAAATAAGTTGAAAACCTCTCCTGCTGGCATTGTCTTAATCACGCCGGAGTCACTTGAGTCACTACTCATTCGTGATGCCGGCTGGGTTAAGTCGGCTTTTTCTCATCTAAAATACGTTGTCATTGACGAGTTCCATGCCTTTTTAGGCTCAGAACGTGGACACCATTTGCTCTCGCTACTACATAGACTTGAACATCTTCTAGGACGATTAAAGTCCCCCATTCCAAGGGTGGCGTTAAGTGCTACGCTTGGTGAGATAGAGAAAGTCCCTTTGGCTTTGCGACCTAATCAATCGTTACCATGCAAAATTATCAGAGACTCAAACTCTGTATCGACACTTAAAGTCCAGGTCAAAGGCTACATTAATCCTGCTCAGGTAGACGTCAAAGAACCCATCGATGCTGAATACAAAATTTGTCAGGATCTCTTTAAATTTTGCCGCGGTGGAAACCACCTTGTCTTTGCCAACAGCCGCAATAGAACGGAGAGCATCGCGGCAACGTTAAGCGACATGTGTGACCAACAACATGTACCTAATGAGTTTTTTCCTCACCATGGTTCACTGTCTAAAGAACTAAGGGAAAGCCTCGAAAAGCGTCTTCAGCAAGAGCAATATCCAACAACCGCGGTATGCACCATGACTTTGGAACTCGGTATTGATATTGGAAAAGTTAATTCGGTTGTCCAGGTTACTGCCCCTCACTCTGTTTCAAGTCTTCGCCAAAGAATGGGGCGTTCTGGCCGCCGTGGAGGCCCCTCTATTCTGCGAATGTTGATTGCAGAAGACGAACTGACTAAAGATTCGAGTGTTGTTGATAAACTTCGTTTAGAGCTAATACAGTCATTTGCAATGATCAGGCTATTGATTAGCAGTAAATGGTACGAACCGGCAGATACTTCCCTTTATCACTTTTCTACACTCTTACATCAGATCCTCGCAGTTATTGCACAGTGGGGGGGTATTAGAGCCGATCAGTTGTATAACCTGCTCTGCAAAGAAGGGCCTTTCCAAAATGTTTCTGCAGCCGACTACAAGGCGGTTCTGCTGCACATGGGTAGCTCAGAATTAATTACTCAGCTTGGCAGTGGAGAGTTAGTTTTAGGCGTATTAGGCGAACGAATAACCGGGCATTACTCATTCTATGCCGTGTTCAAAACCCCTGAAGAATTCAGGATTGTCAGTGGTAGCAAAACGCTTGGTACGTTGCCTATCGACTCTTTGGTACTCGTTGGCCAACACATAATTTTTGGCGGAAAAAGGTGGATAGTCAAAGATATCGATAGCGACAAAAAGACGATTTATGTTGAACACGCCAAAGGGGGGAAGCCTCCGAAATTTGGCGGTAGTGGTATGTCAGTGCATGACGTGGTGCGCCAGGAAATGTTTAGAATTTTAAGTGAGGGCGATTACCGAATTGCTGTTGCTGACCAAAAAATAGACTTTGCTGATGCCGACGCAAAAGAACTATTTAGAGAGAGCGTGGCATTTTTTAACGAGGCAGAACTACGACAGAATTCGTTGCTTCAACACGGTAATGATGTATACATTTTTACATGGCATGGTGACAAAGTCGTCAACACGATAGCTGCCCTACTCATTATGAATGGATACGAAGCGGGTGCATACGCAGGGGTTATAGAGGTCAGCAAAACGTCTTTAAGCGATGTAGCGGCTTCATTGCGATCCCTATCGATGAATGCACTTCCAAACGCAGCAGAGCTTGCAGATAGTGTACTGGAGAAAAGAGTAGATAAATTTGACGAGTTCTTACCTGAAAAAATCATCTCGCTTGGATATGGTGCAAAGGCGTTTGATTTGAGCAGAACAAAATCTTGGTTCACCAATAGGTGAGATATAATCTGATACCTTTGTTTGTTGCAGTTCTTAATAAGGTGGACCTGCCCCAATCTCATAGATTCACATTAGCCTCGTTGTTGTTGGCATTTTTATCACTTTTAACTGCATCCTTAAACCAGTTTGGTAACGAAGCTGTAGGTAAGTCGACTATTTTCTCGGGTACATCCTTCCAGAACTCAGCTATCGCGTCGGAAAATTCCCGGATATGCTCATCGCTAACCTTTAATGCCGTGTGGTCGAGATGATTTATACCGGAGAACATATCATCAAACTTTTGCAATGGATTAAACAGATAGTCTGGATAATCTTGCTTAAGTTTATTGAGTGAGCTGCCGTCACCATGCTTAAACACATTGACCACCAAACGACATGCATTCAACTTCGGAAAGTAGCTTTCATTTTTAAAATTCCATCCAAGACAGGCGAAGAGCTCTGCGAGTTTTCCAACGTCGACTGACCATATCTTTGACAGTACATTGTCACCGCGATACCAACGTCTTATTTCATCATGAGTCCATTGCCGGAATTGCTTTTCCCATTCATGATAAATACCAGCAACCACGCTAAGGCGCGTCCTTTCATGTATATCGACAAGTAACTGGTAAAACTCAATTTGTATGTTATTGGCGCGCTCACATAAATCTGCTGGGTCATGTCTATCGGGATCGAAATGACGTGACTGAGCCTCTAACCACTCCTCCGAAGCTTCAAAAGCATCCTCTTGAATATTGTCGAACTGCGAAAATAATCGAACGCGAGCCTGTTCGACATAAAATTTGTGACGGTGTAATATTGATTGCCGAAATGGTTGCCACATCTCAAACAGAGTGAGTTTCTTCCCTTTTAAATCTCTAAATACCATACTCGACCTTCTGGCGCTCTGAATACTATCGACGTTTTTTAGATAAATAGTATTCCAACGATTCATCCGAAATTATGTTCGTCACTCTTCCTTCTATTATCTGTCGATGTTCAAAATCACGTCCTGCTTTATTGCCTAATCGCCGTTTCCACCATTTGGTTTCACAGAGCATTCTGGTCGCTTTATCTCTGAGCATTTTGGCATTTCTAGAGTCAGCTGTAAGCGAACACTGTGGAGGCTCTATCCCTTGCTCCTGACAGTATTTTAAAGCAGCTGCGAGGCCATCATTTGAAACCAGTTCAGAGCAACGTTTTGCATGCATTTCGGCATACGCTTGTGCGTTATCGATAAGAGCTTCTAACTTTGACAAATTGTATGCCTCCTTAAAGCATGCTTGAGTCTATAGCTGAAAAACTTACAGCTCACCTTTCAATCGAGTGATAGTTGAAAATACATCATTATTCTTTGATCAAAAAGTGTTTTGTAGGTTTACATTGGATCCAAATTAGATACAGTGAGTAACCAAATGAGTAATTTCTGAGGAGCGGAATACTCTGTCGAGTTTGATATTCTTGCTCCATTCGAAGATTTTTATGGCAGGATAAATGCGTTCATAGGAGATGAATTAGTTGAAACCGACAGATCTCGCCCCCCCCAAAGCAGCGAACTTGCTCCACAGAGCATCAATGCTGTTGCAGGAAATTCATGGCGTGGACCGATTCCCAATTGATGTCGATGCAATGGCAAAAGGGGCGGCTGAGTTGTTTAAATGGAAGGACCCAATAACAGAGCTTACGCCTATCAGTTTGCTAGGATTCGAGGGGATGTTGGCAGCGAATGACGATGTATCGAAATGGATGATTGCCTATAACGATACCTTATCCTCAAATGGGCGCATCCGATTTACAAAAGCGCACGAGTTAGGCCATTACATGCTGCATCGAGACCGACAAGAGCAGTTTTTATGCAGTAAGGAAGACATGCTTGAATGGGATGGCGGGAAAAATATCGAAGCAGAGGCCGATAAGTTTGCATCGCATCTATTGATGCCCATAGATGACTTTAGAGAGCAGTTAAATGGCGATGTTAACTTTGATGTGTTTAGCAATTGCGCTGAGCGATATCAGGTTTCACTGACAGCGGCAGTATTAAAATGGCTGAGTTATACCGAAGAAAAGGCCGTCTTAATTATCTCTAAAGATGGGTATATGGATTGGGCGAGCTCAAGCAATGCCGCTAAAAAAAGCGGGGCCTATTTTAAGACCAAGAGCAATACTATAGAAATCCCACAAGGAACATTGGCATCGCTGAGCAACGAGCCAGAGGATAGAATTGGCAGAGGGATCTCTGCCAAAAAATGGTTTGAATATGCCGATAGTGATGCTGATTTAACCGAAATGAAGATCTTTTCTGAGCAGTACGATTGCACTATCACATTGTTACTTTTACCAAAATATCTTGATTGCTGGAAACCGCGAGTTGAGGCTTAACTCTTTTTAAATGCATCTAAGATTTTACGTAACTGCTCTTTTTCTTGTGAACCAAGGCTTTTGTATCCTCTAAAAAAAGCGTCATCCAGATGCTTTTCTTCTGGATGACTCGTATCATCATCAAGGAAAAAATCGGCCGTTACACCTAATTGATCAGCTATGGCCGCTAATCGTTGCGCAGAGGGGTTGTTAACTTCACGGTTCTCAAGCTCCCACAAGTAGCTTTTACTTACATTGGCGGCTTTTGCTAAAGACTCTAATGTAAACCCCTTTTCTTTTCTGAGTTTATTAAGTTTACTCCCCAACTGGTTTGCCACTTCAATCTCCTGAACTAAGTTCGGTATACCGGAAAATATGTATTGACAATAGCATATAACGGTGTGAATATAAACTCAATTCCGGTATGCCGGAAATTAAATAACTGTATACAGTTACCTGTTCAGCGACTTAATTCTGAGGCAGCTGATTTTTTGATTAAATTAAGGAGTCTTGTATGAGCAAACCTGACAACCCAGGCAATCGCCCAGATCACCCACCTGGAAGACCAGACAATCCAGGTAACCGACCTGATAACCCGCCGGGCCGGCCCGGTGAAACACCAAAACCGCCTTCACGGCCAGTGGGGTAAATAATGGTCTGGTTTATAGATAAGCCAGAGATTCTGCAAGACGAACTTGATCGTCTTGCAGCTATTGGCGCTCAGTACGAAGTGGACGAACACGCCAAGGGTCAAGGCGAGCTTGTTGTTAAAGTCAAGTATCGCATTGATGGCGATGATCTTGATTTTACATGCATCTATCCTTCGGCTTATCCATATTTTCCGCCACTCATATCGAGTCATAACTTCCCCCCGGGAAGGCACTTAGAACCTTTGGGAAAAACGATTTGTACGTTCGCTGATAAAAACAACGATTGGAATATTGCGAGGGATACCCTGGCTGGGCTGCTTCAAACTCAAGTTACCCAAGTCTACGAGATACATAAATCTCCAACTGTAATTTCAGAGTACGAAGATAAGTTTGAGGGTTATCAACCCAGTGGGCAGTTGGATGTGGAGCCTCGCTCGATCATTGTCATAACGACAAATACAGAAAATCTTCCAAATCGCGGTAAAGGGTACCTGCAGATTAGCTTTGTAAAAGGCACCAAACTGTTTAAAGAAAGTGATGCGGAGTGTTTTACCGGTTGCTTTAAAGCTGCATCTGATGAAAAAGGTAAATTGGTATTTGAGGATGAAACGGAATACCACAAAAGATTTCCTACTAGGCATCCTGTACGATGGGTCAAGTTGTCAAAGCCGTTAAGTGCAGTAGACCCCGATGGGATATTGAGCCAAGTGATCAGTGAATTCCCGGAGCTCGCATTACCATCTTTTTCTCAATTTGGGAAAGTCGAAGCAGATATTATTGGTGTATGTTTTGACGAAGAAACCTCTCGGGGAAATATCCAGTCTAGCTGGCTATTTCTTGTGCGCCGTAAATGGCGTAAAAATAGAAGAGATTATAGAAAAAGTAGTATTGTCCGGACTGACTACCTCCACCCAGATCAATTATATGCGAGAACCCCCAGGCTTTTGGGTTTAGCTGATAAGACAGTTACATTAATCGGTCTTGGTGCACTTGGCTCACAAGTCGCGTTTCAGCTTGCCAGAGCCGGTATTAAAAAGCTGATAATTATCGATAAAGACCACCTCCAACTTGGCAACCTCTCTCGATGGATTAACGGGCTCTCTTTGGTTGGCGCAACAAAGGTACAGGCGTTAGCCAACATACTGAATTCAAATTTCGTCGGCATGAAAATCAGAGAGTATCAGATTGAAATTGGTACGAATGCGCCCTTCAAACTCCAGGATGGTTCTATCGTAGGTGAGCACGAATTTTTACAGCAAGAAATCATTAAAGAGTCAGACCTGATTATTGATTGCACTGCAATGTTAAATATTAATCAATATTTTTCTGGTCTGTGTAATGAACAGGCAACCGATTTTGTATGGTGTAGTGCGACTAACGGTGCGTGGGGTGGTATCGTAGGACGCTCTCCTGGTGCTTATACACATGATGTGTGGTTTCGATTTAATGAAGAACACGCCGAGGATGTTATTTCAACAGAACCATCAGGTTTTGTGCAACCCAAAGGATGCTTTCATCCCACATTCACTGGCGCTGGGTTCGACCTCGATAATGTGTCAAACATGGCAAGCCGAATTGCAGTTTCAATGTTGCAAGGTGACACATATGGGCAATTTGAGGATGATGTTTACATTATGGAACAATGGGCAGATGGAAGGCCAATAGCTCCAACTTGGAAAGGTTTTAATTATAGCCATGGCTAACCTCTGGATAAGTCGCCATTTCATAGATGAAATCATCACAGACATCGAGAAGTATGCTCCACTAGAAACTGGAGGTACTTTCTTCGGTTATTTTGCTGACAACGGCGATGTTGTCGTGACTGATCTTATTGATGCCGGCCCAGATGCTAAAAGAGGTAGATACAGTTTCGAACCGGATCAGGATTATCAGCTTGCAGAAATTGAACGCCTGTTTATCTTGAGCAACGGCAAAACGACTTATTTAGGTGATTGGCACTCTCACCCAAACGGTTCCCCTTCTTTAAGCCGAAAAGATGAAAAAACGCTATTAAATATTGCCTTGTCGACTGAAGCGCGATGTACTCACCCAGTAATGGTTGTGATTGGTTCTGATCCTGAAGAGTGGAGTTTTAATTGTGTTAAGTTTGTACACGGTAAAAGGAAAATCTGGCCATTCTACTCTTGCCATTATGAGAATTTGTATCTCATCGTAGATTGAAATGAACCTCATTTTCACAGTTCAAGTAAGAACACATGTTAAACGGTAGCTTCAGTTGCCAACTCTTTTGGCACTTCTAATCCAACTAGTTCTTGGATTATTGCATTTACTCTGGCGATAGTACATTCGCTCTTAAAATTCTCAGGCGTCTTCATTGCAGTGAGAAGCTTTATCTTGGCAGGTGAAATGAAAGCAAGAATTTTGAGTAAAAAATCATAATTTTTCATTACGTTATTTACGGCGATATCCAGAGAGTTACAACCATGCTTTTTCCATATAGGTTCATGATGAAAAAGCCTATTACGCAAATTTAAAACTTGCTGAAACTCTTCGAAAATCGCCTTGATTGATAGCTCAGCTCCCCAAGCATTTCTAGCATTTGAAAACACTTTCTTTTTATTTTCAGGGGTCCATAAATAGCACGGTGATTTTGTATCTCGATACTCAGAATCAAGCATGTACACCCAGAATCCTAGCGTTAATCTACTCACTATATCGTCAGGAGTGGGGACTGAATTTAACTCACTTCGTGCTTTTTGAATTGCGTTAGAAACTAATAACTTAGATTTTTCTGAGGTGGGGTGCACCTCATACCATCGAGCGTTCTTGTAATGCGTAGCGGCTATTTGATGTATCGAATTTCTTAAACTTACTTCAATCAACTGAATAAGAGGAAAAAACTTACCGGAAAGCTCCAAAAAAGAGTAGTATGCCCCAACTTTGCTCGGGTTTGTGTTGCAATTAAGGTACTGTGAGTAATATGTCAAACGTGGGGCAGAAACGGCGGCTAAAATTTCTTCAAAATTCATAACTGTCCCAAATGTCTCACGCAAAAAGGCGTTCTAATTTTTAATTAATGTAATTAGTTACTTGAATTAAGTATAACCTCTAGTACACTCAATTAATAGTTCGAGCTTGCAAATCACGAAAGACTACTGTAGATTTGCACGTCGAGCTTCGAGGAGCCATCGAACGTTTGTTTTATGGTGTACCTCTAGAACGTAAGCCTCGAGGAGCTGCCGAACCCTGGTTTTGCGGTGTACCTCTAGAATGTAAAGATACATCAAAAGTCCCCAAGTGGGACTTTTGTATTTTTAAATACCCTTAGAAAGATAGTCCCCAAACGCCTATTCAATTTTCAGCACACAATAACGTCCGGAGTGAGTTGTTTAATGTGACCCTGCTTACTCTGAAATGCTTTGCCACTTCTGTCTTCGTTATTTTAGGATCCAACAACATTGCCGCAGCTTTCTGAACATCGGAAGAAGTCATTGAGGGTTTGCGCCCACCCTTGCGTCCTCTCGCTCTGGCAGCAGCCAAACCGGCAAGTGTGCGTTCGCGGATAAGATTGTGTTCAAACTCGGCCAAGGCGCCAAATATGTGAAACACCAACTTGCCACCGGCGGTGGTGGTATCGATAGCTTCAGTAATTGAGCGAAAACCAACTTGTTTTGAATCCAGTTCAGAAATAAGTTCAACCAGGTCTTTCAGTGAACGCGCCAGGCGGTCCAGTTTCCAAACAACCAACACATCACCCTTACGAAGCATCCGCAGGCAGTTTTGCAATTCAGGCCGTTCTCTTTGCTTACCGGTAATCTTCTCACTGAAAATTTCCTCACAGTCTGCCGCTCTCAACGCATCGTTCTGCAGATCAAGAGACTGGTCCTGGGTACTCACCCGGGCATAACCAACAATCATCGCACACCTCTGACAACCGACTAATCCCTTGGATTCTAGCTCAAATGCATAGAAAAGGTACCTGACCTTTACATAGATTTCTTTACAGAATTTATTTACACATTTTGTGGTTAGAGTGATTTGATTTGGCGGCCGGCGGTGAGTGTAAAGAAAACGGTCGATTGCTTTGCGGATACTATTACCACCAGGTCATATATAAGAAGACTATCCGAGTACTTTCCGTGGCTGTGACAAGCAATAGAAAAGCGCAAAAAGAGAAAGTTGAAAACAACATTGCAAATATCGGGAAATATACTATCTTTACCGTTATATTTATAACGGCAAAGGGGTTTATGTGGTTAAACAAACTTCTACAAAAATCAATGTCTCTGATCTGGAGTTTGTTATTGAGTATCTAATCTTGCTTGCGCAGTCTAAACGTGCGCTTCAATTAAATATTCCGCTCTATAAGAGCGTAAACAGGTTGAAGTTATATAAAGCCGCTATATGTGTCGAAACAGCGCTACTAGAAAAACGGGATGAGGACTTCATCGATGCAATTGATAGAGTATGTATTGATGTTGAAGGGATAGTTGTCAACACAATACCGCCCGAAGAAATCCAAAGACTAAAAACGGCAATAAGGCAAAAGCGTTATAAAAATAACGATTTCAATCGCCTTTTAAGCGAGTATCAGAGCACAATTACATTCATCAAAAACAGGTTGCAGAGCTGTTGACTTATAATCCTATTACATTGGGAGGGTCTGTCAGTAATTTTACGACACAATAAAACCAAGCAAGTTGAATGTTGAAACGTCATAAACTTAGTCAGAAAGGCAACGTTACCAAATTGTGTTTCCTCAAAAAATTAGACTGAAACACTTTTTTTGACTTGATTATGTGCGCTAAATTTAAATTGGCTAGTTAAATTTGTACCAACTTCTTTCATCAATTAGTTTGTCCCTCGGCTTGTCAAAGCACTGTGCATCGGTGTTCACTATGCTTTAGAACAGCTAACAACAGCTAACAACAGCTAAAAATGTAAACCAAACTTGGAAGCATTAGTAAATAACCTTTGCAATGACACTGCTAGCGAACTAACAGTGCCTTTAGCTTTAGCGGATAACTAAAATTCATTAACGGGCTTTACATCTAATACCTGGCCGTTGTTGGCAATTTTAAAAAAGACCTGTTCAGCTTTGCTGCTATTAACTGCGCTCACTATGTAAAAGCCTTCTTCAATGCTAACAACCGAGAATTGCTTTGCTTCCAGCTCTTTCCATGACGTATCCAGTTTGCCGACAGCAAAACCAAAATCTTTAAACGTCATCTGCTGCACCGACTTCACCGCGATAGCCACAGCCTGTTGGCTGCTAATGATTCCGTGATCGGCATGAGCCAATGCGCCGCCGCTGATTAATATGCAGCACAGCGCAGCTGCTGAAACTAACTTTTTCATTTGAATCTCCAAGTTATGTAGGTTGAATTATTGCTTTAGACCAATGACGTCATACTGGCCTTTTACCATTAGTTGTACCGCAACCGGTTTATCCGACTTGTTTTTCCAGTACCAGCCATGTGAGCCTGCGAAAGGCGCGGTAAAACTGCCTTTAACCTCACTATTGGTGGCGATGGTGTAGCTCTCAAAGTATCCGGTGGTATCGCCTTCGGGCTCGCCATGCAGGTCGTAGTACAAAGGCTCGCCATCGGTCAGCCATTCGAAAGTCATTTTGGCGTATTGTGGCATGGCAAATTTGTACTCAACGCCGCGACCTGCCGGCACTATGATTTCAATCGTTTGAAACTCAGCACTGCCCTTTGCTAATGCCTGTACTGCAGCAGGTTCAGCGTTTGCCGCCTGTGCGATACTGGTCAGGCCCAGCTGTTTGCCAATACCTGTCGGGTCAATGTTGTACTCGGCAGGAAGAATTAACGTTACCAGTGCAATGACAGCGACAACTGCCGCCGTTACGCTGGCTTTAATCAAGGTTTTAGTGCTTACCGTATGTTGCATAGTGTTCTCTTCATTGTTCAGTAAATTAAGTAATGTTGTTCAGTAAATTAATTGATGAAGTAACCCGTCAACTGATAGCCCATCAGCATGACGCCGGCACTCATTAAGGCGGTGTTAGTAAGGGTAGAAAAGCGCCGAAATGACGGCACTTTTCGCCAGGCATTAATGACGAGCAGAATTAACGCTAACGCCGCAAATTGGCCCAGTTCCACCCCGATGTTAAAGGCAATTAAATTAGTTAACAGTCCTTCCTGTGGCAGTTGAAACTCCTGCAACTTGGTGGCCAGACCAAAACCATGAAACAAACCAAAGATCAGTACCGCTGCGCGCGTGTCCGGTTGCCAATTAAAACAGCGCTTAAAACCGCCCAGATTGTCGAAACCTTTATAGATAACGGATAGGCCGATAATGGCGTCAATCAAATACGCATTGACCTGAATATCGTTAAGGACACCGAACAACAACGTGATACTGTGGCCCAGCGTAAACATGGTTACATAGAGTAAAACGTCCTTACTGCGGTACAAAAAGAAGATCACCCCGACTAAGAACAACAAATGGTCATAGCCGGTGATCATATGCTTGGCACCGATATATAAAAACGGGATGAATTGTACACCCTGATTTTGCTCTAAAAATGCCCTGGTGCTGTCATCCACACCATGGGCAAAAGCGCCGATGCTAAGCAGTGATAACACGCCGATTAACAGCCATAACCCCGTTTGCATTAATTTATTTGGCATCTACAGACTCCAATACGTCAACGTCAGTCAACAGTGACTCCTTATCTTTATGTAAAATGCGATACAGCGCCGGAATAACGAACAATGTGAGTAAGGTGGACGAGATAATCCCTCCTATCACCACGGTTGCAAGTGGCCGTTGCACTTCAGAGCCGATACCGGTGTTAAGCGCCATTGGAACAAAGCCCAGCGAAGCCACTAATGCCGTGGTTAAAACCGGACGTAACCGCGTTAAAGCCCCATCAAAAATAGCTTGCTCAAGCCCCATGCCCTCTTTGCGCAGTTCCCGGATAAACGACACCATGACCAGACCATTTAAAATCGCTATACCGGATAGGGCAATAAAGCCAACCGCAGCCGAGATAGAAAACGGAATATCACGCAGCAATAAGGCAGCAATACCCCCGGTCAGGGCCAGTGGCACACCGGTAAAAATGATCATGGCGTCTTTGAACGAACTCAGCGCCAGAATTAACAAGCCGATTATCATCAGCAAAGTAACCGGCACCACGATACTCAGACGCTGTGAAGCCGATTGCAGTTTTTGATAAGTCCCGCCGTATTCCAGCCAATAACCGGCCGGGATATCCACTTTGTCTGCTACGGCTTGCTGAATATCAGCTACGAAGCTGCCAAGGTCACGCCCGCGTACGTTGGCGGTAACCACCACCCGACGTTTTCCATTTTCACGGTTAATCTGATTCGCCCCCGAGACAAGCTCCAGTGAAACCAACTCCTGTAGCGGAACCGAATGGCCATCCGGCAAATGAATGGGCAGATAACTTAGCGCATCAACATCCTGTCGTCGCGACTCACCCAGGCGCACTACGATGTCTGAACGAACATCGCCCTGATAAAACTTGCCGGCCACAGTGCCGCCCATTGCAGTGGCAACCTGAGACTGTAACTCAGCCATACTGATACCATGTTGCATTAACTTTTGCCGATCCGGCACCAGGTTCAGCATCGGTAAGCCGGTAAGCTGTTCAACCTGAATATCGGCAATGCCCTCAACCTGTGCGATAGCAGAACCTATCTCTTCTCCCAGTGCGGCCAGACTGTCAAAATCATCGCCAAACACTTTAATGGCTAATTCAGAGCGCACCCCGGCCAGAAGCTCATTAAACCGCATCTGAATAGGCTGTAAAAACTCGTAACGGTTACCGGGAATGGGCTCCACCAAAGCAGCAAGTTCTTCAACGAGCTGTGCTTTGGGCTTATCAGGGTTTGGCCACTGCTCACGGGGTTTTAAGATAATAAAGTTATCAGCCACACTGGGAGGTACGGCATCAGTTGCCACATTTGCGGTGCCTATTTTGGCAAACACCCGCTCAACCTCAGGCATCTGTTTTATTTTATCTTCCAGTGTTTCCTGTAGTGCAATGGCCTGGCTTAGCGAAGTGCCGGGGATCCGCAGCGCGTGCATAGCAATATCGCCTTCATCCAGATTAGGGGCAAACTCACTGCCTAAGTTGCTGGCCTGGTAACCAAACACCACCACCAACGCTGTGGAGGCAATAACGACCAGCCAGCGCCCTTTCAGCACCCAGGTTAACGCGGGACGATACAAAGCCGCCGCGCCCCGGATAAGTGGGCTGTGTTTTTCTTTTACCGGCTTTTTAAATAACAAAGCAACCATTGCCGGCACAAAGGTGACAGACAGCAACATGGCGCTTAGCAGCGCAATCACCACGGTAATGGCCATCGGATGGAACATCTTGCCTTCCACCCCTTCCAGCGCAAAAATGGGCAAGTACACCACGGTGATAATAAATACGCCAAATAATGCCGGTCTTATCACTTCCCGTGTGGCGTCAAACACCAGCTGCATGCGCGCTTTCAAAGGCAGAGGATTACTTCCCGCCTGGCTTAGCCTGCGTAAACAGTTTTCAACGATAATAATTGCCCCATCGACTAATAAACCAAAGTCCAGTGCGCCCAAACTCATCAAATTGGCACTGACACCGGTTTGTACCATACCGGTAACAGTCATTAGCATGGCAAAAGGGATAACCAGGGCGGTTAAAAATGCTGCGCGGAAGTTACCCAGCAGCACAAATAACACCACGATAACCAAAATAGCACCTTCCAACAGATTGGTTCGTACTGTTACTAACGTTTTATCCACCAGCGTAGTGCGATCATATACCGCAGTAGCCACCACGCCTTCAGGTAAAGTCGTGTTGATTTCTTTTAGTTTTTCGCCCACCGCATACGCCACGGTCCGGCTGTTCTCGCCAATTAACATAAACACAGTGCTCATCACCACTTCACGACCATTTTGGGTCGCTGCGCCGGTTCTAAGCCCCTGACCATTTTCGATATCTGCCACATCTTTGATGGTCAGTGCCGCGCCGTTGTCAGAGCGCAGCGGAATATCAGCGATAACCGCAATATCTTCGGCCTGGCCGGGCATTCTGAGCAGCCACTGTGCACCATTTTGCTCGATAAAACCGGCACCACGGTTTTGATTGTTATTAGTAATGGCATCGACGACATCAGCCTGAGTTAAACCAAACGCCAGCAGTTTTTCAGGTTTAAAGGCTACCAGGATTTCGCGCTCAAAGCCGCCAATTGGGTTCACTTCAACAACGCCCGGCACCCGCATCAGCTGTGGTCTGATGGTCCAGTCATGTACGGTGCGCAAGTCCATCGGCGTAATGGGCGAGCCATCTGCATGCGTTGCGCCAGGCGCAGCATCGACAGTAAACATAAAAATTTCGCCTAAACCCGTCGCTATAGGCCCAAGTTGCGGTTCAAGGCCGGTCGGCAGCTCCGCACGGGCCGCCGATAAGCGTTCATTCACCAGTTGCCGGGCAAAATACACATCAGTTTCATCGCTAAAAATAGCAACCACCTGAGACAAGCCATAGCGTGATACTGAGCGGGTATAAGTTAAGCCCGGTAAACCCGCCAACGCGGTTTCCAATGGGAAGGTAACCCGCTGCTCCACTTCAAGTGGGGTATAACCGGGCGCTTCAGTGTTAATCATTACCTGTACGTTGGTAATATCGGGCACCGCATCGATGGGTAACTTCGTGAAGTTCCACAGTCCTAATCCGGCTACGGCCAACACCATCACCATTACCAGAAATTTTCGCTTGATTGAAAAGCGTAAAATTGATTCCAACATTATTTACGCTCCTAGTGGTCGTGAGAGGCGCCAGACTTTTCAATGTCGGCTTTTAAGATAAAACTGTTCTGGCTGACGTACTCCGTGCCCGGTTTCAGGCCACCGAGCACTTCAATCCATTCGCCGTCATTGCGTCCCAGCTCCAGCATCCGAACTTCGTATTGCTCGCCGACTTTGGCATACACCACGGTAAAATCCCGAAACGCTTGCAAGCCGGTGCGTTTAACCGCCAGTGACACATCTATTGTGGCCACTTCAATCTGGGCAGTGACAAAACTGCCGGCAGTAAATTCATTCTGACTATTGGGTAGCATTACCCAGACAATACGGGCCTGGTCATCGCGTACCTGTGGCTCTACAAAGGCAATACTGCCACTGTATGTATTGTCTGAGCCTTCTACCTTTAAGCTAACCGGGGAGCCGGGCCGGACTTTTTGGTAATCTTTAGGGTATACCGCCAGTTTTGCCACATAGTGGCTGAGGTCGGAAATCGTCAGCAAAGCACGACCAGCGGTTTGCTCTCCGTTACCGGCAAACTGTTGAGTGACAACACCTGCTAGCGGCGCTTTCACCTGATAGGGCTGCAAACTCTCATTGCTCTCGATTGTTAATAAGGTTTGGCCTGTTTTCACTGTGTCACCAAGCGCCACATGCAACTTAGTAATTTCACCATCAAACCGGGCCGCAATAGTGCGCTCTGCACCGGCTGGCAGTGCCAGCGTGCCATAGGCAGGGATCGTCTGGTGCAAGGTAGCCGGGCCTGCTATGTCGGTTTGAATATCCATCGCCTCAGCCACGGCTTGTTCGATAGTGGTTCGGCCTTCAAAATTGTCATATTGCCAACGGTATGATTTGCCCTGATGTTGAGCTGTGATCGTCACCACAAAAGAATGCGGCTCGAAGATTTGCATATCGCCGCGCAGTAACTCCCCCTGTGCCACAAAGTTGATATCGTCCACCCCATCGCCTAATCGGGTTAACTTGATATTCAAATCTACTGTTGCCGGGTCGACCGCTTTACCGTCATCAGTAACCCACACCCGAAATTCAGGCGGTACTCCGGTTTCAAAAATTGCCAGCTCCAACGCAAATTCACCGTCGCGTAGCATCCGCCCCCCGTGCGGGCCCTTTTCTGGTTCGGCTTGCTCTGCAGCAGGTGCCGATGCCGCCATTATTGTTGCAGGTAATAAAGCACTGGTGGCCATACCGATATTCAGTAATAGCGCCAGACTGATTGACGAAAACGTGCTGTTATTGTTCATAGTTTGTCTCACTGAGAAATAGAAGTACCGGTCAGGCGCTGAATTTCGATGTGCTGCAAATGCAGACTCTCAAACGCCTCAAGCAGTTGGGACTGGGCACTGAGCAATTCCCGGCGCACCCCGCTGTATTGGTTGTAACTGAGTTGCCCTCGCTCAAAGGCATTACTTGCCTCTGTCAGCGCCTGTTCTAAGGTGGGCAAAATCGCCGTTTGTATGGCATTAATAACATGCTGTGAATGCGCCATTTCCTGCAGCAAAACATACAGCTGAGCATCCAGGGTTTGCATCAGGGCAGTTTGTTCGCTTGCCAACACATCCTGCCGGGCTTGCAACGCTGCCAGCGTGCCGGCATTACGGTTGCTGCCCCCCCACGGAATGGACACACCGGCAACTACACCAAAGTCATCACTGGCTTCATAGCGACGCACCCCGGCGGTAAACTGCCATTGCGGTTTAGCGTCTATTCTTGCCAGCTCCATCTGCGACTGCGCAATGCGCTGAGCACTGCCGAATTGTTGCAGACGTGGGTTTTGTTTCAACCGTGCCAATTGCTCTTCAACCGGGGGTACTGCTGGTATGTTCAGTAAATTGCCGGTGAGCTGATAGTGAGTGCCCGGCGCGCCCCAAAGCGAAGCGAACTGGTATTGGCTGGCATTAAGTTCATGCTCAACATCCTCTACCGCCAGTTCACGGCGGATCAGCTCTGCTTTTGCCAGCTGTATTTCAACAGCGGAGCTTTTCCCGGCTTGCGCCCGTTTTGAAATGGCTGCCACCACATCTTTTGCTTGCTGCAATGCTAACTGGTTTAGCTTAAGTCGCTGTTGTTTCACCAGAATATCGATAAAGCGTTTTGCTACTTCCGCAGATAAATCAAGCGCGGTAATGTGCTTTTGCAACGCCAGCGTATCGGCCTCACTTTTTACCGCGCTAACCCGGCTGTCTATTTGCGCTTGCTGTAGTAGCCAGGAGAATGTCAGTGTGGACTGCATTCTGTTAATCCCACTGTGCTCACCTGTCCCCAGCGCATCTTCAACCATAAAGTCGATCTGTGGCTGCTCGCCAACCCCCGCTTGCTCAATTCGACCCTGCAAAACACGCTGTTGTGATACCAGCGTCTTTAAATCAGGGTGATTTTCCAGGGTCAGGGTTATTGCATCTGCCAGGCTGATAACCTGGGGGCGTGCTGCGGGCTCTTGCGCAACGGCTGACAGAGATAAACTTATCCCTATTAGCACCGCACAAAACCGATAGCCAATCGGTTTTTTGATTTTGCGTTTAAACAGCATAACTGTCATTCCCGGTCCTTATTTAATGGGTAATAAAGGTTTCAATAAAGTGATGCAGGCTATCCACCGTTGACGCCACCAGCAGGGGCGAACAGCTAAACAGCAGCAAAGCCAAAACGATTGCCGACCGCGATGTCGATAATGCAGGGTTAATCAGATACTGTACCCGCACACTGGTTTGGTCATTACCAAAATAACTGGCTACGCCATCGCAATGCGCACTTTTATTGCCAAAATTCAGATTGCGTTGCAAACGGGCGACATCAATAAGCGTTTGGGCAACATCAAGATTATCATAAGCATCTGTGGCCGCGCGGTCGGCTATCTGCTCAGTCAGCAAAGTAAATTGCGTGATCAGACTACGTGCTGTTCCCGCAGGGTAAAAACAGGCAACAGCGGCGAAGACGGTCTTAAACAATGGATCTCTGGCAGTTACATGCGCCATTTCATGCCTGACGATAATATCAAGTTGTTGCGGATTAACCTGCTGCTGCAGTGCTGTGGTTACAAAAATTCTGGGGCGGATAAGACCAGCGGTAAAGGCAGTAGGAACAGACAACGCTAACGAATAGTACCGACACTGCGCTGTAGTTGTTGCTGGCTTGATGTCAGACAAGCTGAGCAACGCTGCCATCGCGCTGGCTTGTTTGCGACGATAAAACACGTTACGCGCTATCGACCACGTTGCATAGGCCACCGCTGAAAACAAGGTAATAGCGTGCCAACTGGTAAAACTAAACAGATCGACATGATGCCAGTGCGCCAATCCACTTAGCCAGGTTGCGGCAAATATGTCTGGCTGACCTGGCCACAGCACAGCGACACAACCGGCGGCAATCCACCAGGGAGCACTTACCAATGCCCATAAGATGGCTTTACGCAGGCCGAAAGTAAAATGCGCTAAGCGGTTTAATATCGCACGGAAACTGATACAGAGCAGGACAACGCTGATAGCAAAAGCCAACACGGCAATACTGAGCAAATTCAGTACTATCGCCAAATCCCCAACCAGCATAATGCTTAGCCCCCTCTGCGCAGCTTACGCTGGGCTTCTATCAATGTCTGTAACTGATCCAGCTGAGCATCATTCAGGTTGGCAGAGGCTGAATTAAAAGCCGCAATCAGGCTATGTTCGCCCTCGGTAACAAAGTCGCTGGTTACGTTGGTGATAAGTTTAGCTATCAAGGCCTCACGGTCTACTTTGGCGCTATAACAATAAGCATGACCTTGTTTGGTGCGACCGAGCAATCCTTTTTTAAACAACCGATCGAGTGTGCTTTGAATGGTATTGAGTGAGTTTCCGCGCGACTGCCCAAGCACGGCATGTACTTGCTTGGCATCAGATTCAGCAGCATTCCACAAATAGTGCAAAACCTGTTTTTCTAATTCACCTAACTGCATAATACATTTCTCTTACCACATTGAGCGTAATCATGGCACACTAAAAACCGACAGGCAATCGGTTTTTATATAATGTTGGGTAAATATGAGCTGGTTAATTATTAAGTATCTGGTAACGGCGGCTACAGAGGTTGCGGCCTTAGAGTTAGCAAAACGCAGTGATATTCTCGGAGCATTTATTGTCGCGCTACCGCTGGTCACGGTTATTGCGATGATCTGGCAGTATACCGAAAAGTAACCGCTGGAAAAAAATTGCCAACCACGCCTGGTATATTTTCTGGTATATGGCGCCAACCTTACCGATGTTTTTATTGTTTCCTTGGCGACTTCATTGACTAAGCTTCTGGCCAGCTTTAGCCGATGTTGCATGTATTACAGTGATTTTATGGGTAATTCGCAACCCCTAGCATTAATCGAAGTACTCTACAAAACCGTCGTTCAGCTCCATTCTTTAATCAGTCAATGTTCTGGAAAGTGAGGAAAACTGCCCAGTGTTACTCACGCATTCTAACGCCTAGTAAAGGTACACATAAAATAAAATGTCGACTATATTTGACATTGGTATATTTAAGTCTACATTTAAGTGGGCTAACTAAAAATGGTTAAGTAAGCGCTGAAGAAGGGATTTCTATGTCCGCCAGGGATGGTCAGAGTTTCATACAGGAGAATTCTATGATGAGCATCTCGGCGAATACGTTTTTACAATCAATGTACGAGCATAAATCACAACAGAGGCGTTTACATAACGTGCGAGATTATTTGCTAGCGTCACTTCAGATCAATCCTCACAGCCATAACCTTATAGTTGCCATCGGAAATGGCAATGAGAAGAGTAATGCTGACGCCCTTCTGAACTGGCTTTCGGGGACGTCACATCACAATTCTTTTCTGGCGGATTTGCCAGCGAAAGAAGTGAAAAGTCTGTTGCTACACCATCTGCAGCGGACTTTGGATTGTTGGCCTGACTGAGGCTGTCTGTGGGCTTTACTTGTCGGGAACGTGCTCGATAAGGTGTTCGACCGGAACCTCGAAAAATTTACAGAGGCGATCAATGGTATCTAGCGTCACATTACAGCCAGGGGTATTAATCATTTTTGATAGGGTCGCTCGGTGTATCCCCGTTGCCTCGGAAATCTCGTTAATCGTAACGCGTTGCCCATCATCAAATGATTTTTTTTCGACTAACGCCATTAAATGGTACCTGAACATCTGTCCTCCGGGGGTTGCCTGTTTTTAATCATAACCGGTTTTTCACCAAAAGCGCATCGTTCTTAATGGAGGTATTAAATGAAGCCTATTGTCCGTGATACAGAAGGTAATTTGGTATTACGTCTAAAAATCATGGGGTGCCACTTATCTGAGCAAACAAAATTTTTAGATACACCGAAACACAGGACGTATTTGCAGACTACCTTAAAAAAAATACATCAAGAAGTGAAATCGGGTGTTTTTGACTATGCAAAATACTTTCCTTACAGTAAAAATGTATTTTATATCAATGCATTAAAATCAAAATTTCTGTCGCCAGGTTGGCGAGGACTACCTACTTTCAGGCATTTCCTAATGAATGAGTTTCAAGGTAGTTCAGATGAATTAGGGCAGATTTTAATGATTTGCATTATGGGATGTTTGGGGGAGCAACGGGTTGATGAAATTCTGGGTTACAACATCCTCAAACTGAAAGAAATGCTCAAGACTATAAAGGGAATTACAAAACCAAATTACATTGCAGCGATGGAGTTTGTTTTCACGGTCTTAGATCAAGCTTCGCTAGTCTATGTATTTCCCAGGCCATTCAAACTAGTGCTAACAGACGACGGTGGACAATATGCCAGGCCATTATGTCACAGAGACATATTGCAAATAGTCGATAACGTGCCATCAAAATATCGCGAGGTTTTTTTATTGCAATATTATACGGGGCTATCTTCAAAAGAGCTGTTAGAGCTTGAATGGAAACACTATAGCATAAAGGATACAACGTTTTTTTTGTCTGGGCGGGAGGTATATATCGACCCTTATGCTAGACGTCTTCTCTTTCAACTGCGAAAAAAATCGGGTAGTAGCCGCTATGTTTTTGGCGCACCTTTTGGCAAAAAGTTGAAAATAAACCATTGCTGGCTCAGCAAAGAATGTTGGCCAAAGGCTTGTCAGGAGGTCGGAAGAGATGCGCTACATATTCATGTGCTGAAGCGTGCTTCAGTCTTTTACCTCTATGAAGCCGGACTAAGTGTCGACCAAATTTGCCAACAAACACAGATCTTGTTTCGGCCTGTTATCCATCAAGTTTTATCGCAATATGTGCTCGATTAGCTATGACAAAACGAATAATAAATAGACGGTATGCTGGTATTTTACTAGAGTATTTTCTGGTTAAAGATCCGGAGCTACCTTTCCAATACGCCTATGGTATCCGATATTCTGAGCAATATGGAGTTCATTATATACGAACGACACCGGTGACCAGAATCAACCACAAAAAGAACAAGCTGTTCACCTTGACGTGTATATATACAGTCCAGCATTACAATCCGGATACAGGCTTTAACGAACTGATAGAAGCCCTGTTTTCTTACGTTGATATGCCGATATGGGATGATGAATTAATTATTGCCACCATGAGTCTGACGTCTCATTAAATTGAGTCGTTGTTGCTCTTACCTCATCTGATCTTGTGGTGTTAAAATATACGCATCGCGCCCTGTAGCCTAGAGACTATAGGTGATTCAATTCAGTTACTGCTTAACAGTGGGTTTACTAACGCAACAGCGCCTGTGATAAGTCCGGTTAGGTAAAACATAAAATGTGCTGGGATGTCTATCTCAGACGATTGTTTAGGCAGTGGTCACGCTGTTTTCAGCCTGACCATAAAGCGGGTGCTCTGCTGATCTGATTCGACAGCGATATGACCTTCATGCGCCTCAACAATGGCTTTAGTAATAGCCAAACCTAAACCCGCACCTTCACTATGGCGTTGTCTTGATTGGTCAGCTCGATAAAAACGTTCAAATAAAAAGGGTAAATGTTTTGGTGGAATGGGTAGTCCAGGATTTTCGACACAGATAGTAACCGAGTCAGGTGCAGCCAACGCCGTTGTTACGGTAATGCTTTGGCCCTTTGCGGTATACCTTAATGCATTCGACAGCAGATTGGTTAACGCATGGCGCAGTAACGTGCGGTCAGCCTGTACCATAATTGCCGCGCCGGAAAATTGTAACTTAACGCCGGACTCTTCAGCTAATGCTTCGAAAAAGTCAAAAATCGCGTTAATTTCGTCCGCAAGATTTAGCGGCTGCTTTTGCAGTGTGATCAGCCCATTCTGACTTTTCGCCAACCACAACATGTCGCTAATCATTTTGTTTAATCGTTCTTGTTCTTCCAGATTTGAAAACAACACATTCTGGTATTCCTGCAGCGTACGTGGCTTGGATAAACTAACCTGGGTTTGGGTAATGATATTGGTTAGTGGAGTGCGCAGCTCATGCGCAATGTCGGCACTAAAATGCGACAGCTTGGTAAAGCCTTCTTCCAGCCGGTGCAGCATATGGTTGAATGACTGCACCATATGCTCTAATTCCGCAGGTACTGTATTAGGGTTGAGCCGGATGTCGAGTTTATTGGTTTGAATATCGCGCATCTGCTCAGTCAAGCCTCTGAGAGGTCCCAGGCCCTGATGCACCGCCAGCCAGGCGGCCAGCAGAGTGAGTATGCATGAGCCAAATAAAATAAAACCAAGGCTTCTTTGCAATTGCTGCAAAAACTGCAAGTGAAAGCTGGTATCAATGGCGGCAATAACCTGGTAGTTTGCGGCTGCGGAAGTAAGTTTCACTACTACACCGCGATATGTTTTTTCTGCCAGCCTCCAGTTGAAAATCTGCGCATCATCAAAATGGTCGGCTGCGACTGAGAGGCTTGACAGCTGAGTTAAATCAAAATCGGCATTGCGATAAATCAGCGCGTTGTGTTCATCCATAATTTGATAAAACACGCCATGATGCCCGGCAACCGCCAACGACAGTGACGTTGCGCTCAGTTGTTGCTGAGTTGCGGCACGGTGCAGTATTTCTTCGACAGAACGCACGATAACTGCCAGCTCATCCGCATCCTGTTGAATAAAATGATGCTCAACCGAGCTTATCAGCATCTGTCTGACAAAAAACAGGCAAATTGAAATGGTCAAAGTGACAAAAAGCACCACGCGTAGCGTAAGAGACAGCGGGCGTTGACGGCTGTTATTCATTATCTTGCTCTTCATCCAGTTTATAACCCATCCCGCGCACAGTATGGATCAGTTTAGGCGTAAAGCTGTCATCTACTTTTGCCCTTAGGCGCCGGATAGCCACATCGATAACATTGGTATCGCTGTCAAAATTCATATCCCATACCTGCGATGCGATAAGCGATCGCGGCAAAACTTCACCCCGGCGGCGCATCAGTAGCTCCAGTAAACAAAACTCTTTATGACTGAGCGTTATTTTTGTGCCGCTGCGCACCACTTTGCGTTTGGCGATATCTAACTGCAAATCGGCGACCTGCAACAGTTCAGCAGCGCTGATGTTTTGTCCGCGTCGCAGCAGGGTACGCACCCAGGCCAGTACTTCAGAAAAGGCAAATGGCTTGATTAGGTAATCATCGGCACCCAGCTCAAGCCCCTTCACCCGGTCATCTACGCTGTCGCGGGCCGATAAAAACAGCACCGGCGTGCGGTTATCGCGCTCACGCAGTGCCTGCACGATGCGCAGGCCGCTGACGTCGGGTAGCATCACATCGAGAATGATCAGATCGAAGGCTTCTGTCATCGCCAGATGATGACCATCCAGGCCATTTCTGACCAGCGATACCTGAAAGCCGGCTTCAGTCAGACCTTGCTTGAGATAGTCACCGGTTTTCAGTTCATCTTCAACAATCAGTAAACGCATCTTTTTTCCTTTGGCGTTGGCTCTGCCAGAAGTATGGCGCTGGTAGGCATACAGCAAGATGACGACAAGATTACAACTTTGTCATGTTTGAGTCATGCTGCTGACAGCTTTAATCACTAGACTGCAATAAATTACAACGTATTGAGGGATAGCAATGGGCAGCAACAAGTTATCGATGCCGCGGTCAGTGTCGCGTCGCCGTTTCGTCCAGGGGCTGGCTGCGGGCGGTGTATTGGCTACCTTTCCGCATATTGTGCATGCGGGTAGCCGCTTCAGAGATAATGCTTTCACCGGCTATGCGTCAGAGTTAAGCGGCAAGGTTATTGAGCTGACCATTGGCGAAGCCCTGGTTAACTTTACGGGGGTAGTGCGAACAGCAACGACGATTAATGGTTCCATTCCCGCCCCAACGTTACGCCTGCGTGAGGGGGATGAGGTCACGATAAAAGTGACCAACACCTTGTCAGTACCCAGTTCTATTCACTGGCACGGCATTATTTTACCTTACCAGATGGACGGTGTGCCCGGCATGAGTTTCAGGGGCATTATGCCCGGTGAAACCTTTGTTTATCGCTTTAGGTTGCAGCAGAGCGGCACCTACTGGTATCACTCTCACAGTGGTTTTCAGGAAATGACAGGCATGTATGGTGCGCTGATCATTGAGCCCAGAGCGCAAGATATTATTACTGCCGATCGCGAATATGTGGTGCAGCTGTCAGATTGGACCGACGATGATCCGAGGCAGGTGTTTGGCAAACTAAAAGTGCAAAGTGATGTGTATAATTTTAATCAGCCAACAGTACGGGACTTTTTTCGCGATATGTCGGCTAAAGGTTTAGAAGCGGCCTTAGCGAAACGCAAAATGTGGCAACAGATGCGGATGAACCCCACTGACCTGGCCGATTTGTCTGCGGCAACCTTAACTTATTTAATGAATGGCAGCACACCACTGGCCAACTGGCGCGGCTTGTTTCAGCGAGGCGAAAAAGTGCGCTTACGTTTTATTAATGGCTCTAGCAATACCTTTTTTGACGTGCGTATTCCCGAACTGAAAATGACCGTGGTGCAGGCCGATGGACAAAATGTGCATCCGGTAACGGTAGACGAATTCCGCTTTGGTCCAGGTGAAACCTACGATGTTATCGTCACGCCGCAAACCGATGCCTATACCATTTTCGCTCAAAGTATGGACCGAAGCGGTTACGCCCGAGGAACGCTGGCAGTAGCGGCTGGCCTAAATGCGCCTGTGCCGGCGTTAGATCCGGTGGAGTGGCTAACCATGGCCGACATGATGGGTGATATGGCAGGCAGCAACGCGATGGACCACAACGCGATGCAGGCAGGCGCTATGGCGACTGGCAGTGCCGCGGTGGATCATAGTATGCACGGTGACATGGCAATGGATCACAGTCAGCATGCCAGGCCAACACCATTTGCTGTGCCCAGCAAAACAGTGCGCCACGCCAGCACCGAATACGGCCCGTCGGTCGATATGCGGGTGGACATGCCCAGAACCAATCTGGACGATCCAGGTATTGGTTTGCGAAATACCGGACGGCAGGCATTAACGCTGGCCGATTTACATTCATTGGACGGCATTATCGAAAAGGGTGGCCCGGAAGCAGAAATAGAGTTACACCTTACCGGCAATATGGAGCGTTATAGCTGGTCAATTGACGGTTTAGAGTTCAGTAAAAGTACCCCGGTGCATATGAAGCTTAACCAGCGCATCCGGGTTATTTTGCAGAACGACACGATGATGACCCACCCGATGCATCTGCACGGTATGTGGAGCGACCTGGAAAATGACAGCGGTGAAGTGCTGGTTAGGCGTCATACCATACCGGTTCAGCCGGCACAGCGTATTAGTTTTTTAACCACGCCCCATGATGTAGGCCGCTGGGCCTGGCATTGTCATTTACTGTTCCATATGGATGCAGGCATGTTCAGAGAAGTGGTGGTGGCATGAAGAAACCAATTGCGACAACCAAGCTGCCGGCTTTATTGTTCACCAGCACATTATTGCTGTTAAGTGGCGGCCTGGCCGCACAAACAGCGACTGAAGCGCAACCACATCAGCATGAAACGCAGGATAACAGTGGTGTAGATCACAGCAAGATGGATCATAGCAGCATGGATCACGGCGATATGCAGATGCAGGGCGGTAAGGCGCCGGCGGATGCGCGCGATCCACATGCTTATTCCAGTGGTTACACCCTGACAGACGGCCCCTACGGCATGGCAGACTCCCTGCATTTAAAACATGCTGTTGAGCATCCAATGTGGTCAATTGTGGGGGACCGGCTGGAGTACGATATTGACACCGATGCAGTGGTGTTCGATATGCAAGCCTGGTACGGCACCACCTACGATAAACTGGTAGTGAAATCTGAAGGGCATGTTAGCGAGGGTATACTGGAAGAAAGTCAGACCGATTTGTTGTGGGGACATGCAGTTGCAGCATACTGGGATCGCCAGCTTGGTGTACGGTTCGATCACAATGCTGAGGGTGAAAGTCGGCAATGGCTGGCATTTGGCATTCAAGGGCTGGCACCATACTGGTTTGAGCTGGATATCACCGCTTACGTTGGTAGTAATGGGCGTACTGCACTGGCCGCTGAAGCAGAATATGAAGTGTTGTTGACCCAACGCCTGGTATTGCAAGCGCGGGCAGAAGTAGCTGCTTACGGTAAAGGTGACGCGGTAAACGCTATCGGTAAAGGATTGACGTCTTCAAACGTCGGTTTGCGTATGCGCTATGAATTTTCCCGCCAATTGGCACCCTACGCCGGTATAGAATGGAGTAATAAGTATGGTAATACAGCCGATCTCGCCCGTTTGTATAGTGAAGCAACTGAAGAAACGGCGCTAGTTGCCGGTTTACGGTTTTGGTTTTAATTAATAAGGAAACGAAGATGAAAATAGTTAAATTACTGCTGCCGCTGGTGGCACTTTTTTTCGCCGGCCAGGTGCTGGCACATGTCCATCTTACACAAACGGTGCCAGCTGATAAGGCCATGCTGACGCAGACACCAGATACATTGATCCTGAACTTTAGCGGCCCGGTTCGCCTTACAAAAATAAGTTTGACCGACGCGGATAACACCAGTGTTGAATTTGGATTTACGCCATCAGCGTCGGCATCTGAGCAATTTAGCTGGGCGTTACCTGTGCTACAAAGCGGTAACTACCAGGTAAGCTGGATAGCACTGGGTGCCGATGGCCACAAAATGAGTGGCGACTTCACTTTTATGCTGCATGGCCCGAGTGCATCTGCGACCGCAGAAGCTTCGCCACATTCACATCAGCATTAAAATAAGGTAACGAAGATGGTTGATGTTTGGGCGCTATTTCTAATGTTGTTAAAACTGCTTAGCTATAGTGCAGTGGTTAGTGGGATCGGCGCGGTGCTGCTTTTTACCCTCTTGCCGCTTCGGAGCACCTTCGACCAATATGGCTCTAACCGTTTTCAGTTTTGGCTTAACCGCTGGTTGATCAACTGGTCTGCTGCAGGGATGATTTTAGCACTACTACAATTGCCGTTGCAGGCAGGTGCTATGGCAGAAAGCGGACCTGCGGCGATGATGGACACGATAATGCTAAACATTGTCTGGCAGTCTGCCATAGGGAGTCAAACTGTAATACGGTTTAGTGGCTTTGCAGCACTGCTGTTCGCAGCACTGCTGTGGTCGGGTTGGGGAAAGGATACCATTGTCGCCTGGATTGTTGCCTGGATTCTCGCTGTCAGCGGCATTGTATCTCTGGCAGGTAGTTTTATCCTTACCGGTCACACAGCGCCGCTTGCCGGTTGGGTACAAGCAATATTGCTTTTGCACGTGCTGGCGATTGCAGCCTGGGTTGGTGCATTGTGGCCGCTTAAGAAAAGTTGCGATTTGATGGCTATATCGTCTCTGTTGACGCTGATGGAGAGATTTGGTCGCGTTGCAGTTGTAATCGTAATAGTGCTGCTGAGCTGTGGTCTGCTATTGCTGCTGCAGTTAATTGGTTCCCTTAACGCATTATTTACCACCGACTATGGTCGGTTCATGTTGTTTAAACTGATGTTAGTCAGTTGCATGTTGTTACTGGCAGCTTGGCATAAATTTAAACTGGTAAAAGACCTGGCACGGCATCACAACAGCGACACGCTGCGAAGATCTATAATGGTCGAGACGCTACTGGCCGTGTTGGTGCTAACAACAACCACAGTTTTTACCACTGTGGTAGGGCCGACGGGCTAACCATCCAACTGAAATTTATAGAATAAAAGGATATATGGCATGTTATTCAAAAACTTAAATGCGTTAACTGTGGCATCCCTGTTTTCTCTACTTATGCTGCCGGTTATCGTTGTCGCACATGGCACTGAAAAACCGAACGCTACTGAGATGTTTACAGGCGAAACGTCCGCCGCTGCGCAGGTCGTAAAAACTTTCCACAAAGCCTTGCAGCAAGGCAATGCTGCCGTTGCCCGTTCAAGCTTGGCAGACAATGTCCTGATTATTGAAGGTGGCGGTGTAGAGCGCTCTGCCGATGAATATGCCAGTCATCATATGTTGTCGGATATGAAATTTCTGGCCGCGGTCAAAGGAGAGGTAATTGAACATCATACCGTCGTGCAAGGTGATGTCGCGTATTCGGTAAGCAGAACAAAAATGTCCGGCGAATATAAAGGAAAAGTGATTGATTACACTGGTAAAGAAACATTGGTACTGGTGAAGAATGAAAAAGGCTGGCGCATTGTGCATATACATTGGTCGCGATAACAGCGACCAGCAAAGGAGACTACGGATGACAATCAAAATTACTTCGCTAATGCTGTTGGTGCCGCTGTTATTGGTGGCTTGCACCGAACCTGCAGTAGATCCAGCAGTAGATAAAGTAGTGCAGGTTTCAGCGCCGGTTACCGACAGTGTTTTGCCAGCAATCACATTAACGATATACAAAACACCCAGTTGCGGTTGCTGTAAAAAATGGATATCGCATCTGGAACAGAACAATATCGTGTCTGCTGCAGAGAATTATGATGATTTAACAGGCATAAAAAAACGCTATGGCATTAAGCCTGAACATTATTCCTGCCATACGGCCGTTTCAGAACAGGGCTTTGTGTTTGAGGGCCATATTCCTGCCAGGTATATCAGGCAATTTTTAGCTGAGTCACATCCCGACGCGCTTGGCCTCACCGTACCCGCTATGCCAATGGGTTCTCCGGGAATGGAAGTAGGTGATAGCTTTATGCCGTATGACATCATCATGTTGATGAAGGATGGCAGCAGTAGCGTGTATGTTCATGTCAGTGCAGCCAGCCAGCAGTAGTATGCACATTGGCCAGATGCAACAGGTGTAGCGGGGTAATCTGTTTCATCCAGTGCTACCAGAATGGCTTTCTATATCTACGCGCTGTTTGCTCGGGTTGATGTCTTTGTAAAAAATAGTTTTGCCAAGGAGCGTCCCTTTGTTTTAGATCAATTTTTTAGCCACATTCAGGTTTATACTCCTGTTTGTTAGTCTGACAAATATTGAATGTTTGATCTGTAGGATGGATGTGAAAAATTCAAAATTTTTTACGTACTTGTCTCTCTAAAACTTATGAGGAGTTATTTCATGTCAGCAAGATCAACAAATTGGCTCAGTCTTCATGGTCTCATTGTACTGTTTTTAGTTGCATCAGCACTGTATTTCCTATTTGTCGAGCATGGTAGTCACTTTTTGCCTTATTTACCCTATCTTATTTTATTGCTATGCCCGCTGATGCACGTTTTTATGCACAAGAGCCATAGTGGATCTAATCAAAACAATACTTCCCCGGATTCAAACGAGGCTTATCATCGGGGGCTTGAAGAAGGAAAAAAACAGTGTTCTCAACATTCTAAACCGCAGCAATGATTTATTAACTTTAAGCTTGAGCAGTAATTGTGAGGCGCACGACATGGAAATTAAAACCTTTTCAGACCTGATAGAATGGACCCGTCAGCTGCATCAACACTTGGCATTGTGTCTTGCTCACTGTGCTACTAAGAATGAACAACAGCAGGCCAGAATATTGCTTGACTACCTGGCTGAGCATGAAGCAAAAATTGAGCATATGCTGAAATTATTCGAACAGCAGGCTGCACCTAAAGTTCTGAAAACTTACATTTATGACTATCTTTGCCATCAGCCCATACAGTCACACCGAACTTGTGATAGCCACTATGCAAGCCTTGGTTTTGATGAAATCTGTAACGAGGTATTTGATTATCATCAACAGGTTATAGAGCTTTACCGGGATATTGAAGCGAGGGCTGATATTCCTGAAGCGAAAGCATTGCTGGGTTCGTTACTGGCAATGGAAGAGCATGAAGCCATGCGGCTGTCCAGGCAGACTGGCCGAATGAGCGATCTGTAACTAACCACCTTTTCGTTTAGGTTTGGAATGCTAATCTTGAAGTTTTAGCTAGGTTAATTTTTAGTCACCTCTGAAGGAAACGTCATGAGCAGTGCAGCACTGGAAAAAAGAAGTCAGGCACGGCTAACGGTGCCGGGCATGGGATCGGATCACTGCGCCGGGATTGTGAAAACATCTTTGAAGCGGCTAAAAGGTATTGGTGAGATTAGCACTAATATTGCAGCGCATCGCGTGCACCTCAGCTATAACGCAAAGGTATTAACTCTGAATGATATCCGCGCTGCCGTCGAAAAAGCAGGCTACGATGTGGCACAAGTGTCCGCTGACGATGATGCTGACACCGGTCACGACGCTGAAATTGACGCAGCGTATTTAACCCAAGCCCGTAAACGACTTTGGATAGCGGGCATTCCCACTTCATTGATTATGCTGCTGATGGTGCCACATATGTTCTGGCAACCCATTCCCGGCTACCTAGCTATTGTCGCGTTGCTGGCTTTTCCTGTGGTATTTTTGTTTGGCGGTGCGGCAACTCATAATTCTACCTGGCGCTCACTGACCAACCGCACGTTTAATATGGACGTGCTGATTTCACTTGGCTCAATTCCACCTTATCTGATTGGCCTGGTCGGCTTTTTTTATAGTATGACTTCTTTTATCGAAATGGCTGCCACCATCATGACCTTTCACTTGCTTGGACGTTTTCTGGAAGCCAAGGCGAAAGGCCGAGCCTCTCAGGCTATCCGTAAGTTATTGACTATGGGCGCCAAAATCGCCCGCATAGAACGCGACGGCGCAGAGCTGGAGATACCGGTCAAGGAGTTAAAACCTGGCGATGTGATGCTCATCCGTCCTGGTGATAAGGTACCAACAGACGGCGAAGTACTGGATGGAGAGAGCCATCTGGACGAATCTATAGCCACTGGTGAATCAGTGCCGGTGTATAAGGCAGCAGGCGATAATGTCATCGGTGCTACTATTAATAAAGAAGGTCGGTTGCGGGTAAAAGTCACCAAAGTGGGCGGCGATACGTTCTTATCTCAGGTTATTAAATTAGTGGAGCAGGCTCAGGGCTCGAGGGTGCCTATTCAGGAATTTGCAGACCGCATGACGGGCCGCTTTGTTCCTATCGTGTTATTTATTTCGCTTGGCAGCCTGATTGTTTGGTTATTGGCTGCTGATAGCTTGCGGCCTATGCTGGAGTGGGGGGCCGGTTTTCTACCCTGGGTCGACCCAAGTGCAAGCACGACAGTGTTGGCGATACTATCGGCCATTGCCGTATTGGTTATTGCTTGCCCTTGTGCGTTAGGCCTGGCTACCCCGACAGCGTTAATGGTTGGCTCAGGGATTGGCGCAGAACGAGGCATTTTGATTCGATCCGGTGAAGCGATTCAGACCTTTAAAGACATTAGAGTGATAGTACTGGATAAAACCGGCACTATTACCCGTGGTGAACCCAAACTGACCGAATTGACAACCGCTGATGGTGTGACCGAGCAACAATTGTTGCAATGGGCCGCTACGGTTGAAAATGCGTCGGAACACCCAATTGCCCGGGCGATTGTTGAGGGTGCACGCGAACGCAATGTAAAACCTGGCGAGGTTACTGAATTTCGCTCTACCGGCGCCCGAGGAGTGTCTGGTATGGTTGCGGGTGCTTTTGTACTGATCGGAAACCGCAAATTGCTCGATGAAGAGGGCGTCATAGGCCTCCAAGCGCTGGATCAAGAGTTAGATGAGCTGGAAGGGCGTGGCCGCACCGCTGTGCTGGTTGCGGTTGACGGTAAAGCCTGTGGTGTTGTCGCCGTGGCCGATACCATTAAGAGGGAGTCAGTTGCTGCCATTCGTGGCATGCATGAGCTGGGCCTGCATGTGGTGATGATCACTGGCGATAATGAACGTGCGGCACGCGCTGTGGCTAATGAGGTTGGCATCGATGAAGTGCAGGCGGGTGTGCTACCCGCCGGCAAAGTCGATGCGGTGCGTGAACTACAAAAAAAATATGGCAACTACGTGGCGATGGTGGGTGATGGCATTAATGATGCCCCCGCGCTAAAACAAGCAAATGTCGGAATTGCTATTGGCGCAGGAGCTGATGTCGCCATCGAAGCGGCCGATGTAACCCTGGTACGGGGCGAGCTAACTGGCGTGGTTGATGCGATGCATCTATCAAAGGCGACCTTTAATAAGATTGTGCAAAACCTGATTTGGGCCAGTGCCTATAACATTGCAGCTATCCCGATTGCTGCGATTGGTTTATTACACCCGATGATTGGGGTCGTGGCAATGACCGCCAGTTCATTATCAGTAATTGGTAATTCATTACTGCTAAAACAGCAATTTAAACGAAAAATAGTGTCTTGAACGTTAAAATTTAAAGATGCGTGATCTTAAACATCACGCCGCGTAGGCAAAATCAATTTGGTGATACGCCATCTAAAATTGATAAGTTATAATTGATGGGCCCTGAGTCGCCACATAAAGCCGTCAACACATAATGGACAGGCTTGCATATCAATTCTTTTGTGAAATTGGGTATTCTGATATTAATACAAACATATTATAAGTGAGAAACGTTTTGCGTAAAGCTTCATGGTTTTTTTGGCTAATATTAATCACTTTCCTTACCAGGGAAGCGTTAGCCAATGGCTTTGATTCGTGTACTATGTTTCCTGAGCAGATAGGGCTTACCATTGCAACCTCTCAACACCAAGCAGAATCAGAGCATTCGGCTATCCTTCACAATCTTTTAATCAACCAGTCTGAGCGAGGTTGTTGTACAGATTGCCAACTTGATGCAAATTGCATGATTAGTGGTATTCCGCTAATTTCCCCGCCGCCAGTAAGCATGTTCACCCAGCAATTTACGTCGGTCACAACTTATTTTGCTGATAATCAAGCAGTTCCTCCTTCACCTTATTTTCCGCTATTAAGACCGCCAATAACCTAAATCACTTGATTTTAATACGTTTGAGAAAGGCATACTGCAAAGTATTTTGCTAACACTAATAATGAGAGCATGTCGCTTCGTTAGTGGTTAGTTTGCTTTTTGTTAAATTGTTTTGGAGGCACTAATGAACCTGTCAAATGTTACTTTCTTTGTCGTTTTGTCGCTAAGCGTCAGCAATGTTATTGGGTATGCTCAGACGTTTCCTGAGCCACTGAAGTTGGAGCAGGCGGTTGCACTTGCCGTAGATGCTGATCCCTGGCTTACGGGAAGCCAGTTCACTCAGGAGGCTCTCAATGATGAAGCGATAGCCGCGGCGACTTTACCGGACCCACGAGTGAGCTTGATGGCGGGCAATTTCCCCGTGGACACTTTCGATTTGAACCAGGAAGCCATGACCCAGTTGTCGGTAGGGGTCAGCCAGATGTTTCCACGGGGCGATAGCCTTGCGCTCGCCCAGCACCAAAAGCAGCAACTAGCCGAGCAACATCCACTGCTAAGGTTGGATCGCAAGGCCAAGGTAAGCGCTATGGTCAGCCAGTTGTGGCTGGAGGCCTTCAAAGCTCAGGAGAGTATCCGGCTGATCGAACATGATCGCGCACTCTTCGAGCAACTGGTGGATGCCGCTGAAGCTGGTTATTCTTCGGCGCTGGGGCGGGCACGTCAGCAGGACGTGATCCGTGCGCAGTTGGAGCTGACTCGTCTCGAAGACAGACTGACGATGCTCAGGCAGCAACAGCAATCCGCACAGAAACGCCTGTCTGAATGGATTGGCGCGCCTGCTATGTTCCCTTTGGCTCAGGTACTGCCGACGCAGTCTCTTTCCAGGCAACTGTCTGCAACCACTATTAAAAGAACCAACGAAGATACGCACTATCAATGGATCCGTCATCATCCGGCGTTGCGGGCGCTGGAACAGCGTATCAACGCGACGCAAACCGGTGTCGATTTGGCCAAGCAGAAATACAAGCCCGAATGGGGCCTGTCCGTCCAATACGGTTATCGCGACAACGATCCCGTGGGGCGCGACCGAGCCGATCTGTTCTCCGTCGGCGTAACCTTCGATTTGCCAATTTTCACTGGTAACCGACAGGACAAGGAAGTCAGCGCCGCCATGAATCGAACCGAGGCAATCAAAACCGAAAAGCAATTGCTTGGTCGTCGGCTGATGGCAGAACTGGAAAATGCGAGGGTACAACTGACTCGTCTCGATGAACGCCAGGCGCTATATATTGATAAGCTGCTACCACAAATGGCTGATCAAGCAGCGGTTTCGCTGACAGCCTACAACAACGATGATGGAGACTTTGCAGAAGCAGTCCGAGCTCGGATTGCCGAACTTAACGCGAGGATTGACGCCCTTGCCATCGCTGTGGAACGTCAAAAAATAATCGCTCAAATTAATTATCTACTCGCCGAGGCGTCATTCGACGATGCACAGCCAGCGAAACCGTTTTAAAGGATTTCTAAAAATGAATACATTAACCAAAATATTGCTGAGTGCAACTGTCGGAGCACTGATAGGCGCCTCTGTTGTCTGGTTGTTAAATAGCCCAAATGATAGTGAGACGACAGCAGCCGGTGGTGACCGTAAGCCGCTTTACTGGGTGGCACCGATGGATCCAAACTATAAGCGTGACAAACCCGGCAAGTCGCCTATGGGTATGGATCTTATTCCGGTGTTTGAAGACGGCGCAGGCGAAGACGAAGCTGGCACCATTAAAATTTCACCAGAGGTAATTAATAATCTTGGAGTTCGTACCGCTGAAGTTCAAAGAGGACAGCTGGATTTACAAGTAAACACTGTTGGTTATGTGCAATATGATGAAAACCAATTGGTGCATGTAAGCCCCCGTGTCGAGGGATGGATTGAACGCTTATATACCAAAGCAGCAGGCGATCCAGTTGTACAAGATGAGCCTTTGTTTGCACTGTATTCGCCTACGTTGGTTAATGCCCAGGAAGAATTATTGCTGGCATTGAAGCGCAACAATAGAGTATTGATCGACGCCGCAACAGAACGATTACTAGCTCTTCAGTTGGCAAAAGAGGACATTGAAAAGTTAAAAAAGACGCTGAAGGTTAGCCGAACTATCACTATCAACTCTCCACAATCCGGTGTAGTAGATAATCTGGCAGTCCGTGAGGGAATGTATGTCAAACCCGGTATGAGCTTGATGAGTATTGGTAAGCTGGAACATATCTGGATCATTGGTGAGGTATTTGAACGCCAGGCAAGCCTCATTGGCGAGGGTGATCCTGTAACTGTGCGTCTGGACTACGTGCCAGGCCGTGAATGGCAGGGAAAGATAGATTACGTTTATCCCTCTTTGGATACTCAAACGCGTACTGCTCAGATTCGTGTTGGTCTCCCTAATCCTGATGTTGTTTTAAAACCGGGCATGTTCGCCCAGCTTTTTATTGAGACTCAATCAGAAGCTGAAGCATTGCTAATACCCCGAGAGGCACTGATTCGCACCGGCAGTCAGTCCCGAGTGGTGTTGGCACTAGGTGAAGGAAAATTTAAATCTATAGCAGTTACTGTTGGACGAATAGCTGAGCAGCAAGTGGAGATATTAACCGGTCTAAACGAGGGAGAGCATATTGTAACTTCTGCTCAGTTTCTGATTGATTCTGAGTCCAGTAAAACGTCCGATTTCCTGCGTATGACTCAGTATGAGCAAGAGAGTGATGAACATAATTATAATGCTGAGCCTGCAAATCTAAAACAGCCGGTTTGGGTAGCGGCTCGCATTGTCGGTGTGATGGCAGAGCATAGAATGTTATCGCTTGAACATGAGGCCATTCCTGAGTGGCAGTGGCCTGCTATGACCATGGATTTCTTCGTCGCAGACGCTGTAGATATGGATGAGCTCAAACAGGGAATGCACCTGCATGTGCAGATCATCAATAACAACAATGGGGAATACCAAATTAGTCTAGTACATATTCCCGATGACCAAGGCAATGAAAACATGCCTACAGAAATGGATCACGGAGATATGTCGATGCCGGAGCACAGAGAACAGCGAGGCATGAACCACGGTGAACATGATCAGAAGGAGCACAATCATGATTGAGTCGATAATCCGTTGGTCCATCGGTAACCGTTTCTTCGTGTTGCTGGCTACTTTGATGTTGGTGGGGATAGGTCTCTATTCGCTTAAAAACACCCCGGTGGACGCCATCCCCGATCTGTCCGATGTACAGGTCATTATTAAGACCAGTTTTCCTGGGCAGGCGCCGCAGGTGGTGGAGGATCAGGTCACGTACCCACTGACTACAGCCATGTTGTCGGTACCTGGTGCGGTTACCGTGCGCGGTTATTCCTTTTTTGGCGATTCCTACGTGTATGTCATTTTTGACGAGGATACCGATGCCTACTGGGCACGTTCCAGGGTGCTGGAGTATCTGTCTCAAGTTGCGCCGACATTGCCGCCAAGCGCCCGGCCGCAACTGGGGCCGGACGCTACCGGAGTTGGCTGGGTTTATCTCTACGCGCTGGTGGATCGTACCGGCAAGCATGACCTCAGTCAGTTGCGCAGCCTGCAGGACTGGTTCCTGAAATTCGAGCTGCAAACCGTACCAGGTGTTTCCGAAGTCTCGACGCTTGGCGGCATGGTCAAACAATACCAAGTGAAAGTGAACCCTGAAAAACTGCGTGCTTTCAGTATCCCCCTGTCCCATATTCAGATGGCGATCCAGCGCGGCAATCAGGAAGTGGGCGCCTCAGTGGTGGAAATGGCTGAAGCCGAATACATGGTGCGGGCAAACGGTTACATCAGGGGGATCGATGATCTGGCCAACATTCCATTAGGGTTGGATGTTAACGGTACGCCGCTGTTGCTCAAGGACGTGGCGGATATTGAGTTGGGGCCGCAAATGCGCCGTGGTATCGCCGAGTTGAACGGCGAAGGTGAAGTGGTGGGTGGTATTGTAGTGATGCGTTTCGGTGAGAACGCCCAGAAAACCATTGATGGGGTCAAGACCAAACTGGAAAAACTCACGGCGGGATTGCCCGAAGGCGTGGAGGTTGTTACCGTTTATGATCGTTCCGGATTGATATCTCGCGCCATTGGCAGTTTGTGGAGAAGTCTGGCGGAAGAACTCGCTATTGTGGCGCTGATCTGTGTCATCTTTCTGTTTCATGTCAGGTCATCACTGGTGGCGGTCATTAGTCTGCCACTAGGTATTCTTACGGCTTTTATCGTGATGTATTGGCAAGGCCTTAATGCCAATATAATGTCTTTAGGCGGTATTGCAATTGCGATAGGTGCCATGATAGATGGCGCGATTGTCATGATCGAAAACATGCATAAGCATATGGAACGTACGCCTTTGACGCCAGAGAACCGTTGGAGAATCGTGGCCGAGTCAGCTAGTGAAGTCGGTCCTGCACTATTTTTTAGTCTGCTAATTATCACTGTAAGCTTTGTGCCAGTGTTCACCTTGGAGGCTCAGGAAGGTCGGATGTTCAGCCCGTTGGCTTTTACCAAAACCTATGCAATGGCAGCCAGCGCCGCGCTTGCTATTACCGTAGTACCTGTTTTGATGGGCTATTTCATCAGAGGCAAGGTGGTAGCTGAAAATAAAAATCCCATTAATAGAGTACTGATTGCTGGGTACATGCCCCTGCTTAAAACCGTATTACGATTTCCGAAAATCACACTTTCCATGGCGGTTGTGATTTTCCTCGTTGGGATCTGGCCCGTTAACAAAATTGGTAGTGAATTTATCCCCGATCTGGATGAAGGTGATTTAATGTATATGCCGACCACTTATCCGGGGATCTCTATCGGCAAAGCCAGAGAATTGCTACAGCAGTCGGACAAGTTGATCGCGACAGTGCCTGAGGTAAAAACCGTGTTTGGCAAAATTGGCCGAGCGGAGACAGCCACAGATCCAGCTCCGCTGACCATGATTGAGACGTTCATTCAGCTCAAACCAAAAGAAGAATGGCGCGAAGGCATGACCACGGAAAAGCTTAAAAAGGAACTGGACGCGCTGGTGAAGTTTCCGGGCCTGACCAACGCCTGGGTGATGCCGATTAAGACCCGCATTGACATGTTAGCCACCGGTATCAAGACGCCGGTAGGCATCAAGGTGGCGGGTAAAGACTTGCGACAAATTCAGAAGATTGGTCAGCGACTTGAACAGATCCTCAAGGATGTACCCGGCACAGCCTCGGTGTATTCCGAAAGGGTGGCCGGTGGGCGTTATATCAAGGTAGATATTCAGCGTGCACAAGCGGCGCGTTATGGCCTCAATATTGCTGATGTTCAGCAGGTAATAGCCACGGCCATTGGGGGAATGAATGTGGCGCAGACCATTGAGGGGCTGGAGCGTTATCCAATCAATCTACGCTACCCACAGGACTATCGAGACTCGCCAGAACAGCTTGCGCTGCTGCCCATCGTCACGCCCAGCGGCCAACGGATTGCGCTCGCAGATGTGGCCAATGTCTATGTGGAGGATGGTCCGCCAGCGATCAAGAGCGAGAACGCCAGGCTGAATGGCTGGACCTTTGTAGATATTGAAGGGGTGGATGTAGGTAGCTATGTACAAAGTGCCATGGCAACGGTTGAGCAGCAGCTAGATTTACCGGCAGGCTACTCGGTGAGCTGGTCTGGTCAGTACGAATACATGCAGCGTGCCAAAGAGAAACTGACCTATGTGGTTCCTTTGACGCTTGCCATCATAATCATTCTGTTATACATGAATTTTCGTAACTTTACTGAAATAGCCATTATATTGGGAACGTTACCACTGGCTGTCATTGGATCTATCTGGTTCATGTACCTGCTTGGCTATAATTTTTCTGTCGCAGTTGCGGTTGGTTTTATTGCACTGGCGGGGGTTACGGTAGAAATAGGTATCATCATGTTGACTTATCTCAACCAAGCGTATCACCAATTGATAGATAAATGCCGTGAGCGTGGAGTGACACCATTAAAACAAGATTTGCTCGAAGCCGTGACACAGGGCGCAGGACTTCGTGTAAGACCCGTAATGATGACCACTGTCTCCACTATCGCTGGATTGCTGCCCATTATGCTCAGTTCCGGAACAGGTGCGGAAGTTGTTAGCCGGATTGCGGCGCCTATGATTGGCGGAATGGTGAGTGCTGTGGTTTTAACATTATTGGTACTACCCGTCGTGTACTATCTTTGGCGGACCCGTTCGTTGGAGATGTAGGAATATTTCATTTGACTACCCATCAGCTAGTATTATGGTCGAAAGAAATTAAGGGATGCTTGACACTATTAAATTACTTCACAAACACCGGAACGAACTGTTTTCGGTGTTTGTTGATTTTTACCTGTAAGCTGCTGAAGGCGGATAAATTCAGCGTGTTTAAGAGAAAAAGGCGATAAAATATTTCGTTTAAATAACTGTTTATCATGACTACACTAAGTCATCGTACACAAGCATAAATCGCGTCATGGCAAGTTTCAATGTGATTTGCCTCTTTTACAATTTCACCCAAGCGCATGAAGCCGGTAGCCAGTCAGATCGATTTAGCACGGACACTGCGATCATTAATGGGCAGTAACATACCGCTAATAGACTGTGGTTTTAGCTGCGACGACAGTAGCCAAGGCCGCGCATTTATACAGTTGAACACCAATGCATTGAGCTAATGGAGCAACAGCTGACGACTCTGCGACCACAGCAGCCACATATCAGAGCAAGCTGAGACCCTTTTGCAAAAAGGGCAACAATTAAAACGGACCTTGTACTGATACTCAAACCAAGCGTGTGTTGGCAAAGGTGTTGTGCCGTCGTCCTACTTGTATTGACAGCAAGCATATATCGGTTAGCAGACCAAAAACCTTGAATAAGCGAAAAGGAGTCAATTGAACTGGAAATCATACCGCTGATTGAACGGACAAGTTTAGCTAAACTTTTAAATAAGCAGTGAATTTTTGGATTCAACTGCTTTTCAGATTAGAATGCTCCGTACTTAAGTACGAAGAGTGAAGCTACCTATGTACACGATCAGTCAATTGGCCAATTCAGCAAGTGTCAATGTCGAGACAGTCCGCTATTACGAGCGGCGTGGTCTTATCGAACAACCTGATAAACCAACCGGGGGTTATCGTCGCTATCCTGTGACAACCCTAAATAGAATTATATTTATCAAGCGTGCACAGGAGCTGGGGTTTACTCTGGAAGAAATATCCAATCTGCGGACCTTAAATGATGCTCCTTGTCGAGAAGTACAAGATTTGGCTTCCCAAAAGCTTACAGGTGTTCGTGCCAAGATGGCCGATTTGCGTCGCTTGGAGTTGGTTCTAAATAATTTAATAAACCAATGCACCACTAATCCAAATCAAGCACATTGTCCCATAATCGATTCCTTACTCCCTGAGGATGGAAGACGCTTTTAGCTTGTTTTTTCTTGACTCCGTACCATAGTACGGTATTTAAACTCACCGTACTGAAACACATCTCGTGAAGTGAGTCATGTTAAAAAACGATTCTGATTTTCCAATAATCGGCGGAATTACAGCTGCCATAGGTGCAAGTTTATGCTGTGCAGGTCCTCTCGTTTTGTTGCTGCTAGGCGTAAGTGGCTCCTGGATTGGTAATTTAACCTTGTTAGAGCCTTATCGTCCTGTTTTTGTCTTGCTGGTTCTAACCCTATTTGGCTTCGCAGGCTGGAAGGTCTATCGCCCCGTTGAGGCGTGCGAGCCAGGCACCGCTTGTGCAGTTCCTCAAGCTCGAAAACGCCGGCGGGTGATTTTCTGGTTAACGACCCTTACCGCGTTGGTGTTAGTTACCAGTAATTATTGGATTATCTGGTTGGCCTGACTACTTTGTCACCGCTCATTTTTATTTGTTTACTTATACGTTATTGGAGAAAAATGATGAAGAAAACTGCCTTGTTGTCTTTGATGGCCTTGTCTAGCTTGAACGCTTTTGCTGCGCCGACAACCGTGACTCTGGAAGTGCCCACCATGAACTGTTTGACCTGTCCGTATACGGTCAAGAAGGCGTTGAGAAATGTTGAGGGCGTCAGTAAAGCTGAAGTCACCTTTGAAACTAAGTTAGCAGTAGTCACCTTTGACGACGAAAAAACCACAGTAAAAGTACTGATCGAAGCCACTACTAACGCGGGTTATCCGTCAACCATCAAGGAATAAAGAATGACCTGTTCACAGACGACTAAAACACGGGGTTACAAAACAAAAGAAAACCCTTTACCAGAAAACAAAGTACCAGATTCCTGTTGTGAGGGCGAAGATTCAAGTAACAGACCTCTAGACGTCGTTATTATCGGCAGTGGCTCCGGCGCTTTTGCCTGTGCTATCAAAGCCGCTGAAGGTGGTGCCAAGGTCACCCTAATTGAAGGTGCTGACGTCATTGGTGGCTGTTGTGTCAACGTCGGCTGCGTACCCTCAAAAATTCTGATCCGCGCCGCTCAATTGGCTCAGCAGCAACGCATTAATCCCTTTGCCGGATTGGAAAATCATGCGCCTCAATTGAGCCGCGCTTTGTTAGCCCAGCAACAAACCGCTCGGGTCGAAGAGCTGCGCGTGACAAAGTACCAGGATATTCTGGAGACAAACCCGGCGCTTAATTTACTTAAAGGCTGGGCGCATTTTAAAAATGCAAACACTCTGTTAGTCAGAGAAAACGATGGAACCGCGCAGGAGATTCACGCCGATAAAATCCTGATTGCCACAGGCTCTACGCCGACTATCCCTCACATTGATGGATTGGCTGAAACGCCTTACTGGACCTCTACTGAAGCACTTTTTGCCAAGGAATTGCCGCAGCACCTGATAGTGATTGGTTCATCGGTCGTCGCATTAGAAATTGCCCAGGCTTATCGCCGCTTAGGCAGTGAAGTCACTGTATTGGCTAGGCATACTCTGCTGTATCGAAGCGATCCGTTACTGGGTGAAAAGCTCACTGCCTGTTTTGAAAAAGAAGGCATTCGTGTTTTAACCAATATGCAAGCTACTAAAGTTAACCACGATGGCAGTCAATTTACATTAGAGACTAACGCCGGAGCTCTGCGCTGCGATCGATTACTGGTAAGCACCGGCCGACACGCCAATACCGGCCAACTTAAATTGGACGCAGTGGGTATCAGGACCAATAAAAAAGGCGAAATTGTTGTAAACAAGCGCATGGAAACGAATGTTCCCGGTATTTACGCCGCCGGAGATTGCTGCAACATGCCGCAATTCGTCTATGTCGCCGCAGCCGCTGGTAGCCGTGCTGGGATCAATATGACGGGTGGCGACGCCATGCTGGACCTGTCGACCATGCCTGCTGTCATCTTTACCGATCCACAAGTGGCGACCGTTGGACTCACAGAAGAACAAGCCAAAACCCAAGGTATTACAACCGACAGTCGTGTGCTGGACATGGTGCACGTTCCGCGCGCCTTGGCCAATTTCGAAACCGACGGATTTATCAAGCTGGTGATTGAAAAGACTAGCGGACGACTGATTGGTGCACAAATTCTTGCCCACGAAGGCGGTGAACTTATTCAAAGTGCAGCCCTGGCCATTCGCAATCGTATGACTGTCACCGAGCTGGCCGATCAACTATTTCCCTACCTGACAATGGTGGAAGGATTGAAACTTTGCGCCCAGACTTTTAACAGGGATGTTAAAAAACTCTCCTGCTGTGCCGGGTAATCAACTAAAGGGACCTCGCAGAGCCGTCCTGCATCAAGAACGAATAACGACCTGCCCAACCAATTCTGAATTGACGGCGCACTTGTTGTGACATGCTGGCGGGATAAGTTGGCTGATCTGTGCGTCTAACAACACTCATTTCCGCCAGAGCAATACAAACGCATTCGACGTTAGCCGGGCTTTAATATAAGCGCTTTATCCTACTTATCCCGCGTTTTGTCTGAACGCAAGTACTTCCAAAGGGCGGCCACTGCCGCGATTAGGATGACCACTATCAGTAGCCAAATCAACCCCATGCCTATCATCATTCCAGTGCCCATCGTGCCTCCCATGCAATTTATCATATTTTATATTTTCCTAAAGTTATCAAGCTTCTACTGCAGGAAAGTTATGTGGGCCGCTGAAGTGACACACCAACCGGTATATTAAACAGTGTTGCATCAACGGTTTCGGCGGCCTGCACAGTTGTCAAGCTGACCAAGTAAAGGATCAGCATCAATCTACTTCTTTTTTTGATTTACTGTAGAATAGGTATTTAATCATACTTAGTATCGCCAGAACCAACGTAGCGAACAGCAAAATCAGCAACACAGAGCATGCCAGCATGAATCCAGCGCCCATCATGCCGGAGCTTTGCATCATCCCACCTGACACTTGTTCTGCACCTAGGGAGGTGTTTGCAAGCAGAGTGAATGCTAAAAGTAAAAATGAACGCATTAAATTCTTCATGGGTTGTCTCCAATTAAATATGTATAGATCCGAGAATACTGCCGGCCGATATCGAAAGTACGGATCGACACCAACCTGATAAAAGTCGACGGGCCGAACATTGATCTGTACGTCAAACAACTCTCATTGCTGGTAGGCTTGTATCCTCCCTGCTAACAGAATAACACTGCTCGATTCCGTTGCTGCGGTGACGTCTGATCCAAATGCACGTTAAAAACTCAAGGTTGTTAGCTCTAACAATTTTGGATACCGTTTAAGATATAGTGGCATCGAATTGACAAGATGTTTTTCAAACTATGTAACGATCCCATTCACCGTAATGTTCACGGCTACGACGACCACGTGAGAAACTTAGTGCAAATATCAGAATCCCAACAAGTGTTGTAGATACTTGGCCATCAATTTGTCCTCCACCTAGTATCCATGGCGCGATAACTAACCACACACCGAACAATAAGTTAATAAATCTTGCAGGACGAGCTACTTCTGCCATCGAGATAATAGCGATGGTTATGATCAGCGCACCGACGAGATGGTCACTATCCGCAAGAGCCCCGTCTGTACCGAATACCAGACGACTGAACATTAGCCAAAGTCCCAATCCCGCGCTAGCTGAAAGTGTCCAGGGCATGTTGACCCCACGAACTGCCGAATACCAGGCCTCCTTAGGCGAATCCCGGAAATCAGGGCGGGTGTCGACAGTTCCACCAGGCAGAGCATCTCCCTTGAAAAAAGCGCGCCAGAAAGGTCGCCCGCGACGCGTATTCGTAATTAAAAACTGCCCCATGGCCACGAGCTCGTCCAAGGAAAAGGGGATCATGATCAACATTGCAAGCGCGGTAATCAAACAGGGCGTACAATAGGTGCCGATCACTATCGGTTGGATGATGATGAAATAAATGCTGATAACACCAAGTGGGACGACTGCAATTCCGAATAATACTACCATCCAGGGCATGGTCCGCCACCGGCTTCTTCCTCCCATGATGCCCATGAGCACCTCGAAAAGATACACCATCGCTCCAAGCGCGCCATCTGCGATGGGCCAAGCCTTAGATACCTCTGACGTAATAATGAGTTCACTGCCGTTGCGCTCGCTGTTACCCGTGAAGAATGGCTCCCAGACCCAATCAACATGACCCAACTGGTAAGCCGCCAGTACTCGTGCCACGACGAATCCAAAAAGGCCTAACGCAATCATCGGAATTCTCTGCAGATAGGTCGACGGCGAATAGCTCCATCCGGGTGGGACTTCCGAGTCATCCATCATGCTTTGTGCACTCATCCCCGGCATCATTGGTATCAAGATCGTAAAAGCGATAACAAAACAGCCAACTAAAGTGTCGTTCGCATAAACGGCGGCATTCGGTGTCCAGAAAAGAATCGGGGCGAACAACAGCCACACCCCCAACAGCGCGTTCATCCATTGTGCGAGACCACCCCGCCTGGAAAGAGAGAGAACCGCGAAAAGTACAATAAGCAAGCCCACGATCAAATCGTTCCAGGCCGTTAGGAGGTTTCGGACATCCAGATCCCACAGATTGCGCTCCCGGGTAACACCTAACAAAATATCTGAAAACTGGGTATCGGTGAATGTCCCGAAGACAAATGGGCTGGTTGCCAGCCAAATGCCCATCATCATAGTGGCAAAATGCACCCAGAGCATGTTGAAGTGCATATTCTCCATAGCATTTTCATGCTTCCGCATCGATTGTCGCTCTTTGATGGGGTCTGGCTCGACGATCCGTTCATCTGCATGTTCGATTTTGTCATGAGTCACGCGGGCAGCGTTCAACCCATTCTGCTGATACCAAGCATAGGGGTCCTGCTTCAATTGGTTGATCATCGCTGGTAGTGAGTCTTCTAGCCTGTGCGATGGCGTCCACTCGAGTAGTTCTTGCGCTCGGCCTATATCCAGTTCGTAGTGATCATTTGCAATGTCGATCATCCATGACTTCTGAAATACGTTCTCATCAAGCATCGTTTCCTGAACCCACAATCCAGCATGCGCTATCTGCGGTGTAATCGACACCGTTGTCCACTCCTCATCATGAAGCAGTAGTCCCAGCTTCCGCTGCAGCTCTCCATAGCCAATTACATCCTGCTCGCCAATCAAGATCGTTGTGGTATTGGGCAGGTCATTTCGCTTGCAAACCGCTTTATCTATTGCATGTACCAGATCCTGCAAATGCAAATAGGGTTGACCCGTTGACAAAGATCCGGGATATAGGTGCGCGATCAGTTGATGTTCGTAGATCCTGGCAATCTGTTGACTGAGGAATGCTGAATGGCATCCCTCGTCATACACACCCGCCGGACGTAATATCACCAGCGGTATGTCTCCTGACTCCTCTTCAAGAATTTTCTCAGTGAGCAACTTCGATTCCCGATATGGAAGCTTCGGATCCACTGGACTGCTTTCATTGATAGGGTACCCATGTTTAGTGGGCGCATGCACAAGCATTGTGCTTACAAAGACAAACTGATCAACTTTAAATGCCTTCAGACATTCCAAAAGGTTGCGTGTGCCATCAAGCGTCACTGCATCATAGGCGGGATTGGGTTCACCAGTAAGATCAAAGTATGAAGCCAGATGGATTATAGAAGCAATTCTAGCCCCATGAGCTGACCTTATGCGGTCAAACGCAGCATTCAGACTCATTTTATCAGTCAGGTCGATACAGATGCATTCTGCCTCTTTGGGCGGGTGAGGCGAGGTCTCTCTGTCGAAACCAATAACACGGAAATGCAAGGCAAGACGCTTAACGACGGAAGAACCTATATAGCCACTACTTCCAGTTACAATGACGATCTCATCAATGGACTGGTTTGTAGACATTAAATATCCTCCAATTGACTGAACATATGAAAAACTAAGTTTTAGATGCCTACCAGCTATTCCAGATCGTCGAAGAAATTTCCCCAGACCAGAACACGAACGTGAGTAGCCCCGCTGATACCATGATTTAACTTGTTAAAAAATATCTTCTCCACCTCGTGTATTGTCTATTTTTCAGTATGACATCTGTTATTTGTCCATAATCTCTTGTCTAATACAGACATAAGGTGTAGTGGTACATCCTAAAATCTATTCAAATCAGATCGCTAAAAAATTTGGGGCGCCATTTTAGCGCCCCAAATGAATATCAACGGGACATTAACCTAGCAACGAATGTCGGCACCATAAATAATACACTACAGGCAACACCAATAAAGTTAGCACCACTGCGCTTATGATGCCACCCACCATGGGTGCTGCAATTCTACTTACAACTTCCGCATCAGTGCCGTCACTGATCATAATTGGCAATAGTCCAGCGATAGTCGAGACGGTTGTCTAACTTTCAAACGGATACTCGGTATAAAACTTGCTTCACCTCGGGGCAAACATTATCACTGCCATGCCTGCAAGCATTAGCCCCACGCCAGCCAGATCCCAGCGGTGTGGTTGAATGCCATCTACTCCCCATAACCACACTAATGCTACTGTCACATATACTCCGCCGTAAGCTGCATAAACACGCCCAGCAGCCGTTGGATGAAGCGTTAACAACCAGGCAAATAATGCCAGACTGATTGCAGCAGGTAACAGCACCCAGGCTGAAGCTCCTTTTTTCAGCCACAGGTAAGGCAAATAGCAGCCGACAATTTCTGCTATTGCAGTAATGATAAATAAACCTAACGTTGTAATGACGGTCACTTCACTGCACCTTATGCGGATCATCATCCCGACAATTTTCTTGTGTTAGCTCCAGCTCTATCGTGGTATGTGCTAGATCAAACTGATCCAATGCGTTGGCAATGCGCTGTTTGATATCAGCATAACTAGTTGCAGTAAATTCTATACTTGCATCGGTTACCACATGTGCGGTGAGTACATGATGTTCACCATCAAGCGACCAGAGATGCAGGTGATGAATGCTGTCTAACTCATCAATTTTCAGCAAAGTATCTTGGATTTCATTTTGCAATTTGCTATCTGGCGCTGCTTGCAGAAATAAGCGCGCAGTTGTGCTGAGGTTGCGTAAAACATTAACCAAAATAAATAAGGTGAAACCAATAGAAAGCAAAGGGTCTAAAATAGGCCAGTCCACAAATTGCAGAACTATGGCCACAATGAGTACCGCCACCCAACCCAGCACATCTTCCAATAGATGCCAGTTCAGTACTTTCTCATTCAGTGTATTTCCTTTGCTTAGCCGATAAGCGGCATACCCATTAACAGTTACACCAAGAAGTGCCAGTGCAATCATGCCTTCGGTCATTGGCATAACCGGATCGGACAGACGTGGAATGGCTTCCGTTAATATCCATACCGATCCGCCAATAAGAACCAGGCTGTTAACTAACGCACCCAACAATGAGAGCCGGCGATAACCATAAGTAAATTTATGATTTGCAGACTTACGGCCAAGTCGGTTCAATAACCAAGAACTACCAATTGATAAGCAGTCACCTAAATCATGTACCGCATCTGCCATAATTGCCGTGCTGTTGGTTAACCAACCTCCGACAAACTCAATTACGGTAAATACCAGATTAAGAAAAAACGCCATAGCGATGCGACTGTCACTTTCATCTTTTTGCTGGGAGTGATTGTGCTGATGCATGAGTATCCTCTACATTTAGTCCAAAAATAGCTCAGTTGTTTTGACTAACGGCTTTGTTCAATTGTTTTAAAATACCACAGTGCTCAACCGTGCGCTTTGAGGTACAGCTACGACGCAGAGCTTTTAATTGTTTATTAAGCAGTGTTAATTCCGCTATCCGGCGTTCTACCTGCTCGATATGCTGCTCAATCATCTGATTGACATCATCACACTGCGACATTGGCGAGTCATTCAAACTCAGTAACTGACGAATTTCTCCCAAACTTAGATCTAAACTCCGGCAGTGTTTAATAAATAGCAGTCGCTCGATGTCGGCCTGATCATAGAGACGAAAATTGCCATCACTACGTATTTTCGCCGAAAGAAGCTGCTCCTTTTCATAGTGACGGATACTTTGCACAGAACAGTCGGAGATTTTTGCCAGCTCACCAATTTTTATTATCATGCTGCGGCCTATTGACTCTATAGTTACTATAGACTTTAAACTAGGTTCCATAACAACCCAAGGTTTATCGGTAATGAATTCAGAAGACAGCAACAATACTAAGGGTAGTGTCACGAGCAACATTGTAACTAACAGCGCCGACGCACCGGGTTTTCATGAGAAATATAGCAACGTCAGTGAGTTCCGGGTGCCTAAAATGGATTGCATGTCTGAGGAACGCTTAGTACGTATGGCGCTGGAAACAGTTTCGTCTGATGTTCTGTTACAGTTTGATATCCCGCAAAGGCAGGTTCGCGTTTTTCACGCTGATAATGCGAATGAAATTGAAGCAAAAATGAATAGCTTAGGGCTGGGTGCGTCCCTTACAAAAACCGGGGCGGTACAAAAAGAGGAAGTAATCCAGGTCAGCCAATCGACGGCGTCAGGTTCGCAACGGGAGGGTTTTATTCTGAAGTGGTTGCTGGCCATTAATGCTGTGATGTTTGCGGTAGAGTTTGTGACTGGCTGGTTGGCGCAATCGACCGGTTTAATAGCCGACTCTCTGGATATGTTTGCCGACGCAGCCGTATACGGAGTTGCGCTATACGCTGTCGGGCGAAGTAGCAAAACTAAATTAAATGCCGCAAAACTTGCTGGCTGGCTTCAATTGGCTTTAGCGTTGGGAGCGATTAGCGAGGTCATACGGCGGTATCTTTTTGGCAGCGAGCCAGCATCAACTTTGATGATCACTATGGGAGCGATTGCTTTGATTGCTAATGTGACATGCCTGCTACTAATTCATAAACAAAAAGAAAGCGGTGCGCACATGAAAGCCAGTTGGATTTTTTCTGCCAACGATGTTATCGCCAATGTTGGCGTTATTTTGGCTGGCATACTGGTTATTTGGACAGGATCACCTTACCCAGACTTGGTAGTGGGTTTCATCATCGGATTAGTTGTACTCAATGGTGCGCGTAGGATCTTGCAAATTAAAGCGTAAAAGAGTTACTTGTTGTTGTATTGCAATAGCGCTACCATGGCGCTAACTTACTGAGGGATTTATGTCAGGTCGTACATCAGGCTTATTATTACTATTGCTGATTATGCTGAATCATGCCGTGATGGCCTGTGATGCATTAGTTATGCATTTGCCTGATCATGCCCATGCCTACACCGACCTGCAACATGAACACTGCCACTCAGATACCCTTTTCGACGTAAGCAGTGAGCAAATCACTGCACATAACGTTGAACATAACTCTGAGCATGAAGCCGACGAACACAGTAATCATGCTCATGTCTCCTGCTATATCGCTTTTTTTCAGGGCATGGAACTACTTAACTTCCGTGACAGCGTTATAGCCGCTACCCAACCAGGGTTAAACCTCATTAGCTATCGCCCACCGGTTCCTCCACCAAATATCTGATCCTGCTTGTTTATCTTTTTTTATTAACGATTAACTTTCAGGAGCATACCCATGCGTATGACACTAATGCTGCCAGCAATACTGGCGGCGGTATTTTGCGCGCTTCCGCTACGTGCCGAGCCGCAAGCACTGACATTACAACAGGCAATAGATAAAACACTGCAACACAACCCGCAGCTGCATCAGTTTAAATTTACCCAACAGCGACTGCTGGCAGAGCGTGAGGTGCAAAGCCTTAAACCCGGTTATCAACTCGGTGTAGATCTTGAGAACGTTGCGGGCACCGGAGAGGCCAGAGGGCTGGCCGGTGCTGAGCTGACAGTCGCCTTGTCTTCCGTGATAGAGCTGGATAATAAAGCTCAGTGGCGCGCTGCGGTAGTAGACGCCAGGCTCAATACTCTTGATTGGCAGCAACAAGCGCAAACCCTCGATGTGCTGGCAGAGCTTACCCGCAATTATATTAATCTATTGGCCAGCCAGCAGGAATTGACACTGACAGAAGAGGCCGTAGAGCTCTCAGAAGCCCTGCTGCAAAGCGCAGAAAAACGTGCCGCCAGCGGTGCTTTGTCAGATGCTGAAATCATGCGCGCAAAGGCGCAACTGGCTCAGGTTCAGATCGGGCGGGACGCCCTGTTGCAGCGCATTGAGCGGCAAAAAATAGCCATAGCACGTTTTTGGGGTGATACCAGCGCCAACTTTAACGTTGTGGCAGGTAATTTGTTTGCTTTTGGTCAAAGCCGCCCTTTTGCCGAGCTGTATCAGCGGCTGCAACAATCGCCGGCGCTAACCATTTTTGCCTCTGAACGTCGGTTAAAAGACGCCGAAGTGCGATTGGCGCAAAGCCAAAATCGCGCCGATCTGAGTTGGCAAGTAGGGGTAAGACGCTATCAGGCCAGTGATGATACAGGCCTTACCTTTGGTATCTCAGTGCCGTTATTTGCTGAACGTCGCAATAGTGCAGCCATCGAAGCTGCGCTGGCAGAGCGAAACAATGTTGAGTATCGGCAGCAGGATAGCTTACTGATCCTGCATGAGCGCTTGTTTGATGCGTACTCGCAACGGCAGCAATTTATTACCAGTCACCAACAGTTGGCGCAGTACGTGATCCCCAACCTGGAACAAGCGCTGGATCTTACTCGTGATGCTTTCCAGCGCGGGCGCTCAAATTATCAGGATTGGCTTAATGCCCAGCAAGAATTGTTGCAGGCAAAAAGACAAATACTGGAAACCGCCACTGCGGTGCTATTGAGCCAGGCGACGATTGAACAGCTTACCGCCGAGCCGGTAACCCAGTAACCGACAAGATTATTGCCCCGCTGCCGCACTTCATTAACTGTGCGACGTGGCAAACAAAACATACAGGAAGATAGCATTATGAAACCACATGTAACACTGGCAATGTTTATAGCAGTCTGGCTTATGCCGATGCATGTAATGGCCGCCAATGAGCAAGAACATGCGCATGTCCATGCCAAAGAGCAAGCGGTAAAACCGCAATCTGACGCTAAGAAAAATGAAGAGCACGAAGAACATGGCGAGAACGAAGAACATGAAGAACACAATGAGCATGAAGGGCACGACGAAAACGACGAGCATGAACACAATGAAACCCTAAGCAGCAGCATTAGTGATGATATTGCTACAGCGGTAAATATTGTCACTGATCGTGCTGACAGCCAGTTATTACGCCAACATCAGGTAGTTTATGGCAAGCTTAGCGCTGATCCAAACCGCATCAGCCATGTTAATGCCCGTTTTCCCGGTATTCTTACCTCGGTGAAGTTCTCGCTGGGTGACAGCGTAAAGGCAGGCGATGTACTGGCCGTTGTCGAGTCAAATGAGAGCTTAAATACCTATGCCATTAAAGCACCAATTGACGGCGTTATTATTCAGCGCAGCGCCAATGTTGGTGAAGTCGCACAGCAGCAGACGCTGTTCAGCATTGCTGATTTTGGCAGCCTGTGGGTAGATTTTCGCCTGTATCCGTCACAACAAGTTGCTGTCGCGACAGGGCAAAACGTGGTCATTATGGCCGCTGACACTGAGATTAAAGGCGTAATTGCGCATATCATCCCGTCATTAACCCAGCCGTATCAACTGGCCAGAGTTAAGCTGGATAACCGTGACGGTAAACTGTCGTCCGGGCAAATGATCGAAGGAGCTGTGATAAGCGGTGAATTCAACGTTGAGCTTGCCGTTAAAAAATCTGCCATTCAAATACTGGACAATAAAAGCGGTGTCTTCGTGAAAAACAATAGCGAATATGTCTTTTCCCCATTGCAGCTTGGCCGTAGCGACATGGATTATGTCGAAGTGATTGCCGGTTTAAAGCCCGGCCAGTTGTATGTCACTACAAACAGCTATCTGTTAAAAGCGGATATTGAAAAATCTGAAGCCGAGCATGATCATTAAGGGGGCACTATGATTGAATCCATGTTGCGCCTGGCTATTGCGAGGCGGTATCTATTTTTAACGCTGACACTGTTGATTATTGCCATTGGTAGTTGGAGCTACCAACAGTTACCGATTGATGCAGTGCCGGATATTACTAACGTTCAGGTGCAAATAAACACGGCGGCACCGGGTTATTCGCCACTTGAAGCAGAGCAGCGTATTACCTATCCGGTAGAAACTGCCCTGTATGGCTTACCCAATTTAAGTTATACCCGCTCATTGTCACGCTATGGCTTGTCTCAGGTAACGGTGGTGTTTGAAGAAGGTACGGACATCTACTTTGCCCGCAATTTAATCAACACCCGATTGGGCGCTATCAAGGATATGTTGCCTGAGGGCATAGAGCCTGAAATGGGCCCTATTTCAACCGGGCTTGGTGAAATCTTTATGTATACGGTGCAGGCCAAGCCGGGCGCGCTGCAACAAAATGGTTCACCTTACGATGCCATGGCACTGCGGGAAATCCAGGACTGGATCATAAAACCACAATTAGCACAGGTTAAAGGTGTGGTGGAAGTAAACAGTATTGGTGGCTACAACAAGCAATACCATGTGTTACCCGACCCACTGAAACTGCTTAATTATGGCCTGAGTATTAAGGATGTTGAACTGGCCCTGCAAGCCAACAATGACAACCGGGGGGCCGGTTATATTGAACGTGAGGGCATGCAACTGTTGGTACGCTCGCCCGGTCAGTTAACCTCACTGGATGACATTGCTAATGTCATTATTACGCAATACGACACAATACCGGTAAAGCTGAGTGACGTTGCCGATGTTGCCATTGGCAAAGAGCTGCGAACTGGTGCAGCAACTCAGGATGGCAAAGAAGCGGTGCTGGGTACAGCCATGATGTTAATTGGTGAAAACTCACGCACAGTGGCACGGGATGTGGCGCAAAAGCTGGAGCAGATCAAAAGCTCTCTGCCAGAGGGTGTAATTGCTGAAGCAGTATATGACCGCACCACCTTAGTGGATAAAGCCATTGCAACCGTCAGTAAAAACCTGCTGGAAGGCGCATTACTGGTGATCGTAGTGTTGTTTATCCTACTGGGCAACCTGCGGGCGGCGTTAATCACTGCGGCGGTGATCCCGCTATCAATGCTGATGACCATTACCGGCATGGTACAAGCCGGCGTTTCTGCCAACCTGATGAGCCTGGGTGCGCTGGATTTTGGCTTAATTGTTGATGGTACGGTGATTATTGTCGAAAATGCGGTTCGCCGCCTGGCACAGGCACAACACAACGGCAGTATCCAACCGCTGAGAGAGCGCTTAAATACAGTGTATCTGGCAACAGCAGAGGTTATCCGGCCCAGTTTGTTCGGTGTGGCTATCATTACCATAGTGTATATCCCTATTTTTTCGCTGACCGGTGTCGAAGGTAAAATGTTTCATCCAATGGCAGCGACTGTGGTGATGGCCCTGTTATCAGCTATGGTGTTGTCGCTGACCATTGTGCCTGCCGCTGTGGCGGTGTTCTTAAATGGTAAAATCAGTGAAAAAGAAAGTGCGGTTATAAGAGGCGCTAAAACCCTGTACGCACCTCTATTAGCGCTGGCACTGAAATTTCGCTGGCTGGTGATTGGCTTGGCCAGTGCTCTGGTTGGTGTGTGTCTGTGGTTGGCGACCACGTTGGGGGCGGAGTTTGTGCCTCAGCTTGATGAGGGCGATATCGCTTTACATGCCATGCGTATTCCGGGCACCGGGTTAGAACAAGCCGTTGCAATGCAGGAAATTCTGGAGGAAAAGATCAAAACCTTTGCTGAGGTTGATAAAGTGTTTGCCAGAATTGGTACGGCAGAAGTGGCGACCGATCCGATGCCACCCAATGTGGCTGACAACTTTGTGATATTAAAACCGCGCAGTGAATGGCCCAATCCGGATAAAACCAAAGCCCAATTGGTCACTGAAATGGAAGCTGCTTTGGCGACATTGCCGGGCAATAACTATGAATTTACCCAACCTATTCAGATGCGTTTTAATGAACTGATTTCTGGTGTACGAGCAGATCTGGGTATTAAGGTATTTGGTGATGATTTAGATCAGCTGGTTACAAGCGCTAATCAAATTCTGCAAGCGGTCAACAAGGTGCAAGGTGCTGCGGATACTAAAGTAGAGCAAGTCACTGGTTTGCCAACCTTGTCGGTGATCCCCAACCGAACCGCGCTTGCACGTTACGGCTTAAATGTGGTTGAACTACAGGACTGGATATCAGCGGCAATTGGTGGTAGGTCGGCCGGTATTCTGTATGAAGGCGACAGACGCTTTGAGCTGATTGTGCGCTTGCCGGAAACCCTGCGTCGCGATCTGGACAAACTGGCGGTGTTGCCGGTGCCATTGCCAAATGGGGACTTTGTACCGTTACAGGAAGTAGCTACCTTAGATTTATCGCCTGCACCGGCGCAAATTAGTCGTGAAAATGGCAAACGCCGGGTAGTCGTAACTGCGAATGTGCGCGGGCGAGACCTTGGTAGTTTTGTAGAAGAGGTAAAGGCCCAAATCAACCGTGACGTTACATTACCAGCCGGTTACTGGCTGGATTATGGTGGTACTTTTGAGCAGCTGGAGTCCGCCAGTCAGCGCCTTAGCATCGTTGTGCCTGTTACGTTACTGCTGATCTTAGGTATTCTGGTGATGGCTTTTGCGTCATTTAAAGATGCGTTGATTATCTTCAGCGGTGTGCCGTTGGCGCTCACCGGTGGTGTGTTGGCCTTGTATTTGAGGGGTATGCCTTTATCAATCTCTGCTGGCATTGGCTTTATCGCCTTATCAGGCGTAGCGGTGTTGAACGGCCTGGTGATGCTGAGCTTTATTCGCGATCTCTGGCGTGAGAAAGGTGACTTGCTGTTAGCGATAACGGAAGGCGCGCTGACCCGGCTGCGTCCTGTGCTAATGACCGCTTTGGTCGCGAGCCTTGGTTTTGTGCCGATGGCGATTAATATTGGCACCGGTGCTGAAGTGCAGCGACCGCTGGCGACAGTGGTTATTGGCGGCATTATTTCGTCAACCTTGCTGACGTTGCTAGTATTGCCGGTGCTATATCATTGGGTGCACAAAAACGATAACCGTAAACAGCAAACGGAATAATCATTAACCTGCTTCGCTACTATGTTAAGCTGTGGGCGACAACAGAGGGTAGCGTAGCAGTGTGTTGAAGTATCGTGTAAGAAATAAATCTCTATCATGATACTTCAATTTTATTACATCTTAATTACTCAACAAACTAACAAATGCGTAGTGGATACTTTTTTAACTTTAAACCAATCATAATTTATGTAAAAAGCATGATTAATCCACCAACTATCATGAACAAGTTTTCGGACAGGGAAACAAATCCAAGTGGAACATTGCTGTCACCACCGACACACGCGCATTTAAGGTCACGTTTATCAATATAAACAGCTTTAAAAACGGAAATAGCGCCCACCGTTCCTATAAAAATAGAGAAAGGAGCTATTGCCATCGCTGGGAGTTGTGCAACCATTCCGATACCGGCAAAAGCCTCAACAAATGGATAAATATACCCATACCTAATCCATTTCATTGCCAGTAAATCATATGTGATAAAGGAATTTGTGAAGCTATATAAATCTTTGAGTTTTTGTACCGCGAGCAGTGTCATTGAAAAAGCAATAAAGAGCATTAGCGTTCGTATTGATAAATATTCACCTGAAACAGAATACTGAAAAGCCCAAGCCAACAACGCAGCAACGGAAAAGATAGTAATTACGGGGGTGTAAGTCGTTCCCGTTTGCCCCGCTTGTCCCTTATTGAAATATTCACGCAAATCGTCATATCCGCCAATTCGCTCGTTATCAATAAAAGTCTGTGGTGTTGTTTTAACACCGTGCTTTTCTTTGAACTGATCGGTCTCTTCACGCGAAGTTAAATGGTTGTCTTCGACCTTATAGCCTTCCCTTTCCAATAAATCTTTTGAACGCAACCCATAAGGACATATATGCTCGTCAGTAACCATTCTGTAAATTATTGCGGTCTTACTCATCATTGTCTCCTTTGTTCAGCTACCTTCAAAATTAGGTATGGGTCGTTTGCCAGCTTCATCAACGGTAGTTGCTTTACCATTATCTTTTATATCTTGTATTAGCCACTCCATTTCCTCAATTTCCTTCCTCTGAGCCTTAATTATACCCTCAGCCAGCTTACGAACTCTGATATCGTTAATGTTGGAGCGTTCACTGGTAAGAATTGCAATGGAATGATGAGGAATCATCGCTTTCATGTAGGCGGTATCAGATATTAAGGTTTGCGAGCGAACTAGGTATAAATTACCAGCAAATAGCACCATGGCACCCAGTAGAATAACAGCATTAAGTTTTTTATTCGTATACATGCCAAGCATAAACACCAGCATGATAATGGCCATACCAGCTCCCATGTAGAGAGCCATATACATCCTGGTTTCGCTGAACCAAATATGTGATACCGCGTACGTGTTTAAATACATCATTACAAGCATCGCAATAGTTGAGGTAAATATCATTGCTGCAAATTTTATGTATTTCATGTGTAATCCTTACTTAAGAAAGCTCTCAGGTGTGAAAAACATTCTTGAATGACTTGAAGTTTTCGACAATCTTTTGAATTAATTCAATATTTGTGCCAATAGTGCATAAATACGGAGGTGGCGCGGAGAGTGCACACGTTGCTTCTTCTGCACAACTGCGTATTTCAGTGATCCCTAACAGCGATTCAGGAGTTTATTCAATGATCTGTTAACGGTTCTGTTCAGTTCTGGTTGCAATGTATATGCAAGTATATAAGCGGCGATCTTGACCTTTATCAACCCAACTTACCTGGCAGTCTATGTGGGGGACGCGTGCAACCGAGAAGTTGAGACTAGCTATCAAAAATTCCAATGATTTCACCAGTGTCAGAGTTAACACTAAATACTTTTTCTGTCACACCTAACTTATGTGCCAATTGATTTTTCAAATCAATATGTTCGCTTCTTAGCTGATCGTTCAATCGATAGCACTCAGTAAGCTTTACAATTAACTCGATTGGTTTTTGCGCTTTATTGTCCCGCCATGTCAGAGTAGTTGTCCGCACCGCCTGCGCAATACGTAAGTATCGGTACCCATCTCAATGCGGGCGACATCGCGCAAGCTCGTCACCTAGCCGTCGCTGTCCGTACGAATGATGATGTTGCCGAACTGCTCCTCGTCGGTCAACCGCCCGAGCGTGTTCACCGTCACTTGGAACGCCGCACTGGAATTGGGAGCTTGATCAACGGAGCCGGCCGCCACCTGCACGTTTTGCTCGCGCACAGCGGCACTTTATCTCTTCGTCTATTTTTTTTAAGGTATTACGCAGGTAAGCTCTGTTCTGTGGCGAGTCGTTAAACTGGGTTTGTTCACTGAAACGCTGGCCTAGAACCTTTAAACGCAGAACTAAATTACCTGCACTATCACTGATTATTGTCCTCATTTTATAGCTCTGTTCAGTACAACATGTGCTCTTTTTATGAAAAAACCAGTTATGATTAAAACTAGGCAACCGGGGAGGGAAAATGTTTAGGTACCATTTGATGACACTAATCGAGAAGAAATCTTTTGATGATGGGAGACGCGTTACGATTAATGATATTTCCGATGCAACTGGGATACATCGTGCGACCCTATCTAAAATGATTAACGCCCCGGGCTGCAATGTCACACTTGATACCATTGATCGCCTCTGCAAATTTTTCCAGGTTCCCGTTGAACAGATCATCGAACACATTCCTGATAAGTAGTTAATCAAGACAGATTTAGTCCGGCCAACAATCCAATGTCCGCTGCAAATGGCGTAGCAATAGACTCTTAACTTCTCCCGCTGGCAAATCTGCCAGAAATGAATCCTGATGTGACGTCCCCGAAAGCCAGCTCAGAAGTGCATCCGCATTACTCCTCTCATTGCCATTTCCCATGGCAACAACAAGGTTCTGGCTGCGAGGATTGATCTGAAGTGAGGTAAGCAAGTAGTCTCGCAAGCTGCGTAAACGCCTCTGTTGTGATTTATGCTCGTGCATTGACTGCAAAAACGTATTCGCCGAGATGGTTATCATAGAATTCTCCTGTATGAAACCCTGACCATCCCTGGCGAATATGGATATCCCTACTTCAGCACTTACTTAGCCATTTTCAGTTGCTCACCCTAAATGTAGATTATAATCGACATAAGTCAAGTTAAATATACAAATATTTTATGGTATCTTCCATTACTGGGGGTTTCTGTCCCTACCTCGCATCGCTGTTTTAAAGCTAATTCCCATTGGATTATCCAACTCTAACGGGTTGATACCTTTTAAGTGGCAGTTATGCATCCAGCGTGTAAACCGCTTTTCGTATTCCTCAACACGTTTTTTCAACGCAGCATTTTCCTCTCGGAGTACCTCAACCTCTTCCTTGTCGGATATTTTTTTCGACAACGTGCGTTTACGTTCCCTAAGCGCTTTCTTAGCCTCATCAAACTTATCCTTAATTGCCGAATTTGCACTGAGCGCCTGACGGGAAAACCCAAATGCCTTTACGAGATAATCCCAGGTTAATCCTGGTCCAAGTAGTCCTGTCGCCCACTCGTCCAGTAAGGCGATGATCTGCTGCTCGTGTGATTTAGTGATATACCTGTTGAGCATCACTACACCTCACATGAGTCACGGCCGTTGGGGAAAATTTGAACAATATCCCCCGGGGCATAGCTGGAGTCTTTCTCGATGGCCAATGCTGTGTTGCAACCATCCACTAGCTCTTTATGATGGCGATACCACTCGTTGGCGCCGGTAAAACCATCCTCAGCATCTTCAAGTGCTCTTTCCATTTGCACCTGCGCAATTTTTTTGCGCTCAGTAAGCCGGGCAATTTCGCTGGGATCACCTTTCGTTCTGCGGTAATGCTTGCAGTTGTGTAAGCAAGCATAATGCAGTCCGCAGGGCCCCTGTACATAGTCATGCCGGCAGCGGCCAATATCCATCAGATGCGAGCTTCCTAAGCTTTCCAGATCTTGTGTTAGCTCATCTGGTGTAAGCAACGGGAATTGCCTTGCTAGGGTAGCCGCTTGTTCAACTGACACATCTGCCCTGGGTTGGAATATGGCTTTTTGCACATTGTGCATCACATTTCTGGCGGCTTCAGGCTGAAGCCGATGATTGTAAGCCTTGTTGTCACGCGTCCCCGCACGCAGGAAGTTTTTGGCAATATCCTCCTGAGAGAACATGTCCGACTCCTGCATAATGGTATTTAGCAGATGTCTGAATTGATGTGTTCGCACCTCTGGCGCGTCTTCAAACCCCTCAAGCTCAGGAAACGAATAGCGTTCGAATACGTTCTTCATGCGTGCTTCGTCTTTTGACACCCTGGACACGTAATCCCGCCCCTTAAAGAAGTCCTGGATTTGCGTGCCGGTTAAAGGCTCAGCAAAAACATTGAGCATTTCTTTGGGGGTATACTGATCCTTAAAACGCAAAGTGATGAGATCCCACACCGGCACTTTAATTCTGCCCATGCCGACCCCGTCAAGAATGGCGTGAATGCGTTCTTTGTAGGCATCACTAAATCCTTTGTGGATATCTGCGACCCTGAAGAACGTGCTCTTGCGTTTTGAGCCGGGGGCAGGCATAACACCATAGCGCTTTAATGTCGTGATGGTGTTGCTGATCGACGAGGCTCCAAAAACGTCCATGATTTGACGTGAGGTAAGCAGCTGTTCATCATCAAACTGCATGAACTTTGTCCATTTGCCTTGTTCCAATAAAGTGCGGCACACGGTTCGATGCTCTTCAGATAACATCTTAAGGCGATCGATCGCGGTGAAGATAAGATCAGTCATGCTTGGGGGAACGATTTTGCTATCCCATACATAGCGTTTTCTGGCCAGCACTCTGATTTTCAATATCCGGCAGAAACGACCAGATTGAGGATCAAGTTCCGGCTCGTACGCCATAAACTCCTCACGTGACGGAACGCAGTTCAAGTCTAAACTGACAAATTCGTCCATCCGAAAACCACAAGCCATCAAAATAACAGCCATACAAGTAAGCGCTTTATCACGCTCTTCAAGCTCATCGTAGTGAAACCAAAGCGCAGAAATAAAAACCAACACAGCCGACTTTGGTAATTTCTCGGCACGATGTTTAACATGCTCTGGGGCATTGCCGGATTGAAGTCGCCCGCCGTGCTTAAAATCCCTGGGGATCGGGTTTTCCCAGTTGATTGGCATCACCGACAAACCAAGCTGCTGCATTCTGTCGGAAATGTAACTTAACTTCTCTCCCGTGGTATAGAGCGTGGTCGCTTCTTCGCCTTGGGCCATGGCAAGTTTCAACGCTTCGTCGAATAGTCCTGGCGTTAAATCAATGACGTGTCGACATCCATTCAACTCTGCCACTTCGTACAAGTAGCGCAAGGCACGCATTGCGACCATATGCGCGTTGTGGCTGATTGGCTTGTTCGCGTGCGCCGTTACGATTAGAGCCTTTGCAAATGACGAAAACGGCTCAGTAAAAGGCGTTTCATCTCCTTTTTTTTGTTTATGACGTTTCTTAAGCCCAGAGCGTTGCGTAAACAACACATTACTTTTCTGCGTTGTGCTTCTTAGGCTGACGGTTGACTCAAACCCCCTGAGATCCCAAATATGACTTTGCCAGTCAACCTTGTCCCGGAAAATCAATTTGCACAACTTCTGGCTCACCTTGACCAGGAGGGCAAAGTTCTGCTCGCAATTGGTCGTCGGCGTCCACAGTTGGACAATCTTGCCAAGCGGATTGTCGTGTTCCTGTGCGTCTTGATTTGGTAATAGCACCTGTAACTGCAATGCGTTCGACTTACTCATGACCCACCTCCAGACGCTCGACTAATTCACTACAAGCTTTAACGTGTGTGACGGTGTAGAACCCGGGTGGGGCATCGTCACCAAACTTCTCCCTGATCTCGTTTTGCATCGCAACAAGCACCTCCTGGTGGACCGAGACATCGTTCGATGCTTCGAACTTATTGCAACCGTAACAAGAATAGGGTGGCTGAAGTCGGCAGGGAGCCCCCTTTGCACACAAGCCGATCCCAACCAACTTTCGCAGTGAATCTGGGCCAAACACGGTACGCACGTTATTGCGTTCAACCAGCTCTTTCAGAGTGATTTTCCCATCAAAGTAAGCCAGGTGATCCGTGAAGTGTTTTTGGTAAACCGCATCGATCTTTAATGCAAAGCTCACACCCAACTGGTAGTAAACCATCACATGCTGCAAATCATCGTGGTCCAGCAATTCCATCAGCGCATAGGAAGGCGTTCCCATTGCCGCGGCGTGAGTGGCAAAGGTTTTACGAAGTCGCCTCGGCGTCAACTTAAGACCTAACGCAGGTAACCCGTCTTTAACACGTTTTTCATCAATAAACGCCATAACCTCAGAGGGCAATTTGGCGAAATAGTCCTTCCCCGGTGAGGCAGCAAAACGCTCAAACGTTACCTTTTTGGCCTTTCGTTCAGAGGCGTTTGTACCGCGAAAAATAGGCTGATCATCCTGGGTCAGGATGCTGCGATCAGAAAACAGATCTCTGTACTGAGCGGAGATCTGTTTCTCAATCAGCTCTCCGAGAAATGCCGGAAGCACTCTTTGCTTAAAACGCTGCCTGGGTAAGGTATAGCGTTTTTTCACCGAGGGAACATTGAGCATATAAGTTTTGTGCCCATTGGATTTGTCGATGTTAACAGCGAAATCACAGGTCATGAGCAACATCAATTGCCTTGGCCTGACACCAAGGACAACAAAAATCCAGGTTGCCACCAGTTTAGGAAAAAGCGGATCGTAAGGTGTAATGTGACTACAGCACTCTGTCAGCGCTTTTCTAAGCTTACTGAGTTCATCAGACCGAAAAGGGGAGCGACCTTCAATGTAGGCGAGTACATCCTGTCCTTTCATGTTGCCTTTGAATTTCAACTTTGACAGAACCTGGCACGTCTTACGCTGAAAGAGCGATAACGCTAATTGGTGTGATTGCGTATACCAGTGGCGCAAGGAGCTCAGACTTGTCTCGTCGTTTTGAGTCCGCTGAGTTGCGATGTAATCAAAGAGGTATTCACTCAGTTGATCACCTACGCTCTCGTCTGATTCCCACTCATCTACTGAGTTAAAGAATTTTTTGAGCACGTCAAAATAACCGCTCACCGTATCTGGCGCGAGGCCAGAGAGGAAATACTCGAATGTATATTTAACTTGGCTGGTAAGCTCTTCTGGTAATCTTGAGAGAAACGACCAATTGAGAGTTACAGCGTCGCTTTCCCCTATCTGCCAAACGTCACCTAATGTATCAATCTGACGTGAACGACTTTTGATTGACGTTTTGTTGAACAAAGGTCTTTCTAAAGGTGGGATAACGGCGTTGAATTTTAAACGCGAGCGGCGTGGTTGTGTCATGGGCTCTTACCTCTTTGGCCATGAAATACCCCTCCCTATTGCATAAGGCTTGCGGGTGTACTTCGTTTTAATGGCTAAGTAAGGTAAAAGTGACCATTTCTTGAATGGGCTTTACTTACAAAAAAGTATTAAACTAACCTACACTGAATTGCGTTGGTTTTTACGATATTTCCTGCTCCTGTCAGAAATAACAATTAGAACATAAACTGCATTTCAATTTTTTGCAAGTACTGCGCAGCTAAAAATTCTCTTGATCGTTTGGTGTAGTTTATCCCCTGCCGGCTATCAATTGCCCATCCACATAGTTCCCGATGCAGATTTTTAAACTCCTCAGTGTCTACGTCCAGGCCAGAGGTTAGCACCAGGAGATCATTAAAGGTATGCCGCAACAAGTAAGGAAAAAGTGATTTAAACATTGTTGGATCTAGCGCTCGGATCCGATCACAAAGGTGAGTAATCCCCCTGTTCGTCATCGGCTTTGGCGACACGTTAGAGTTTAGGAAAAGGTAAGGCGGCGCCTTTGCTGATTCCCTTCCTCGCTGTTTACGCTCAGTCATGATGTAGATGTCCGTCATCTGAGCAATCCTTTCACTGACAGGGATATCCCTCTCGTATGTTTTGACATTTGGCGGGTTAGCTCGCGGATCGAGATTTAGGGTCGTATTTTGTGTCACCCTCAATGCATGACCATACGATTTTCGAATCAACGCATCGGGCCTTAGCGAAAGTAACTCACCTTCCCTGACACCAGTTAGCAACAGTATGTGAACGATAAGCTGGTTACGTAGTTTTACTCTGTCTTGAAATGGATTCTCCGGGTTACCTGGATCGACCCACCACAGTAGTTTATTAACTGCCTCTTCTGTGAGTCCGTAACGCTGGTTCGCATACTTGAGGCCTTGATGCTCTTTCAAGAGTTGACCAAAATGTGTAAGGAATGTATTCAAATTCTTGGAATAAGGATCGCTTCGCTTTCGGGTGCCGGTGAACACATGACCTAGAAACTGGAGGTAACTGATGATCTGATTTGCTCGCTGGCGATAAGTGTCCGCACCCACGAAAGTGTTATGCGCAAGTTCAATAGTCTGAGGAGAGGCGGTTGGTGCATCGGCACGAAGGCGCAGGTACTCTCTGAATGATTCCATCTCAAAGAAATCGAGGAACTCACCACTTTTCATTCGCTCAGTAATGTCGATGTTTCTCTCATATGCCCACAGATGGATCTTCGTAATGGTGCTAGCTAACTTCAATCGATATAAGTGTGAGCGGCCACGAAATCGAATGATGTACATATTGATGTCAATAGGGGGCAACCCTTCTCTGTCACAAACGATAACTTCACGATCACCATGCGACTCAACCTGGATAAGACGAACTGAATAGGCCACAGCAAAACTCCTCGAAAGCCTAACGACTTGACCGAAGTATAGCACCAATATTTATGACGTCATTTTTTGCTAATCGATTGGTTTTATTGTGATTAAAAACGAGTGTTTTTATTTAAAGGGTAGGCGTATGTAGACACTATTCGACAACTTTACCTTTGTCTTTACATTTTAAAGTGTTCGAATTTATTGTAAAAGCATTCAAATTCCCCAAAAGGTAAACAACCCCCTTTTTAGAAGTAAGCCTCTAATTAAAGAGGCTTTTTTCGACTACTTTACACTTTGTCTTTACAAAATAGAAAGTGTTAGGTCAGAACGGGATATCGTCATCAAAGTCAATTGGCGGCTCCATAGGCGGCCGTTGTTGCGGCTGCTGGCCACCCTGCTGCGCTGGCTTCTGATAACCACCTTGTTGCGGGGCAGACTGAGCCGGCGCCTGCTGGTAGCCACCGCCCTGTTGCGGCTGCTGATAACCACCCTGCTGGGCAGGCTGTTGCTGTGGCGCGCGTTGCTGATAACCCCCCTGCTGGCCGCCACCCATGCCGCTACCCTGTTGCTGGCCATCGCCGCGGCCATCGAGCATTTGCAGTTCATTGGCGACAATTTCTGTGGTGTAACGCTCAACGCCGTCTTTGTCGGTCCACTTACGGGTTTTCAGTTTACCTTCAATATACACCTTGCTGCCTTTGCGCAGGTATTCACCGGCAATTTCAGCCAGACGCTGATAAATCACCACCCGGTGCCATTCGGTCTGCTCTTTTTTCTCGTTGGTGTTTTTGTCGGTCCAGCTTTCTGAGGTTGCCAGGGTCATATTGGCGACGGCACCACCCTGTGGCATGTAACGCACTTCCGGGTCGGCGCCCAGATTGCCGATTAAAATAACTTTATTAATTCCACGCGCCATGCGATTTCTCCTGAAAAAATTAGGGTTGGCCTGAACCAACCAATGACCGGGCCTGTGCCAGGTCAAATTGCTGCGAACTGACTTTTAAATAACAGCGTTGTTCGGCCAGTAAAATAGTAACTTCCTGCACGCCACTCAGCTCAGCTAAGCGGCCAGCCATTAAGCTGGCCTCTTGCTCTGATTTAACCTGTACCGCCAGCGACAAGCGTTGAGCCCGGGCAGGCACCCGCATCGTCCGGGCAATAAGCAGCCATATTAAACCAATAGCGGCCATCACAGCAAACACCATTGTATAACTAAAATGCTGTGCGACCAGGCCGCCAATCAGCCCACCGGCGAAGGCCCCGAAAAACTGGCTGCTGGAGTAAATTCCCATGGCGCTGCCGCGCTGTCCGGCCGGTGCTACCCGTGACACCATCGCCGGCAAGCTGGCTTCTAAAAAATTAAAACCGGTAAAAAATAATAATAAGGCAACAACTAACCACCAAAAACCCGTTGCAATAAATGCCAGCAGCATTGCGATGGTCAACAGGCATATTGCCACTAAAAAGTAGCCCTTTTCCTGCTCACGGCGCATGGCGATGATCATCATCGGCACCATCAGCACAAAGGACAGCAGCAGTACCGGTAAATATACCTGCCAGTGCTGATCGGCGCTCAGCTGATACTGGCTTAGCAATACCGGCAAGGCTACAAACATGGCGGTCAGCATTAAATGTAGCAGTAACACGCCGATATCAAGCTGCAGCAGCTGGCGGTGTTTTAACATATTCAGCAAGGTAGCCGGCACGGCCAGCGTTTCGGCCGCCGGTGCTTTACTGACACTTTTCGGTACCAGTAAGGCCACTATTAGCATGGCACAACAGGCCAGCACTGCCGTAAACCAGAATACGCCGCTTAAACCGGCCCACTTGGCCAGTAGCGGCCCTAAAATCATTGCCAACGCAAACGACAAGCCGATACTGGCGCCGATAATCGCCATTACTTTTGGCCGCTGCTCATCCCGGGTTAAATCTGCCGCCAGCGCCAGTACTGCACCGGCAATAGCACCCGCGCCCTGTAAAATACGACCTAACGTAACCAGATAAACGGAATCGGCCAGCGCCGCCACTACCGAGCCCAGCACAAATAACGCCAGACCCAGCAGCATCACTTTATGCCGGCCAATCCGGTCAGACAGCCAGCCAAAAGGTATTTGCAAAATAGCCTGGGTCAGGCCATAGGCACCAATGGCCAGGCCTATCCATAGCGGCGAGTAGCCAGTCAGGTCAGTGCCATACAGCGCAAACACCGGCAGCAACATAAACAGGCCCAGCATCCGGGTAGAGAACACCAGCGCCAGCGCCAGCGCCGCCCGTTTTTCAATAGCGTTCAGTTGATCCATTAATTTTTTGATTAACAGCAGAAATAAGCGCGCAAGTGTAGCACAGAACCGGCATGCTTTAAGCGGATTTAGCCGCTATTGCATAGCATCACGCGATATTTGCTCAAGAGAGCGGCCGCGGGTCTCCTGTAGCAGTTTTTTAACCAGAAAAAAGGCCAGCAAGCCAAAAGCAGCATAGATACCATAAGCCCAGCCCAGGCCGAGGGATGCCAACAACACCGGAAAACTCATGGTAATAGTAAAGTTAGATAACCAGTGCAAAATGCCACATACCGCCAGGGCAGCGCCGCGCAACTGATTGGGAAACATTTCGCCCAACATCACCCATACGATTGGCCCCCAGGTGGTAGCAAAAAAAGCAATATAGCCATTGGCTGCCAGCAGCGCATATACCCCCATATTGCCATCGAGCCGTAAATTGCCAGCCGCAGATAATTCAGCCATGGCGAAAATAGCCGCCAATATCGCCAGCATCACAGCTTGACCCAGTGCGCCGATCATCAATAACTGTTTGCGACCGACTTTATCAACCAGAGCAATAGCCAGCAGTGTAAAGCTGATATTAACTGCGCCACCTATCACATTGACAGCCAGCGCATCTGCTTCATTAAAGCCTGCGGCCTGCCACAACGTAGCGCCATAATAAAACACCACATTAATGCCGGTAAATTGTTGTAGTACCGCCAGCATTATTCCGACCCAGACTATCGGCTGCAATTTACCGTTACGGGTTAACAAGTCCCGCAAAGCGGGCTTGCGCTCGGCTACCAGGGTTGACTGAATATCGGCGACTTTGGCCTCAGCGTTTTCTGCTGGCGCCAGGGTCAGTAACACAGCTGCAGCCTGCTGTGGTTTAGCTGCCGCCACCAGATAACGTGGCGACTCCGGCACCAGCAATAAGCACAGGAAAAACAAACTGGCCGGAATAATTTCGACCCAGAACATCCATTGCCAGGCGTTAAAACCTGCCCAGAGCGGGGCAATAGCACTGCCCGCGGCACCAGCAATGATGTAGTTACTTAAAAACGCAAAAAACAAACCCAGAACTATCATCAGTTGCTGCAGGGAAATTAAGCGGCCGCGCAGCGAAGCCGGCGCAATTTCACCAATATAAGCCGGCACCAGGATACTGGCAGCCCCCACAGCCAGCCCGCCCAGCACCCGGAACAGCACAAACCCGGCTGAGCTGTCAGCAATGCCAGAGCCCCAGGCACTTATTATAAACAACAACGCTGTTATCAGCAGCACCGGCCGGCGGCCAGCTTTGTCGGCGAGCGTGCCGGCGAAAAAAGCCCCAATCGCACAACCAAGCAACATTGACGCGACGTTAAAACCCGTGCCAACCGCAGTAGAGCTGAACGCCAGCTGCAACGCGCCAACAGTGCCGTTAATCACACCGCTATCAAAGCCAAATAAAAAACCGCCAAGGGCGGCGGCAAGCGAAATCAGAGTTACTTTTACCAGGGGTTGGCTATTCATCCGACGCTCTGCTGCAAAACATGATAATTTACTGTAGCAAAGCGAGGGCGATAGCACCATTTAGCTGGCAGTTAATTTACTTTGCTGGCGCAGCAGGCCGACCGACAGTAGCAACAGACTCAGTGGTAACAAGGATAAATAAAACGCTGTCTGGCCATTAAAATTGGCGAAAGTATAACCGGTGACGATAGAGCCGGTGGTACCGCCCAGGGCAGAAAACACCACAATTAAGCCGGTCATTGCAGCATGCTGTATCTTTGGCAGGGCACTTAAAATCACAGAGTTTATCACCGGGTAAATCGGCGCCATAAATAGGCCAATCAATGGAAATAAATAAGCAGCCAGTGGCGCACTGAATAAACTGACATCAGCAGATACCTGCACCTCACGAGTCAGTGGCAACGTCAGCAGAATCAGTGCCGCCATACAAGCCAGACAAATATTTAATAGCCAGTACCAACTTAAATGCCGCAGTACAACTCCGGCCGCCAGCCGGCCCAGTGCCAGGCTGGCGGCGAAAATACTGGTTAACTGCACACTCAACTGATTTGGCAGATTAAGTACTTCGTTATTAAATGTCGGCAACCAGCTGCCAATACCCTGCTCAATTAACACATATAAAAAAGCGGATACCACAAACACAAACACCAGTGGCCGGTATACCAGCTTCAGCATCGCCAGAAAATCGTTCATGGCGTGGCCGGCTTTGGGTAACGCCAGAGTGGGAAAGCGGGTACTGAGCAAGAGCAGTAAATTAAGCGCCGACAGTCCGGCCAGCCACCAGTAAACCTGCAGCCAGCCGGCAGACTGTGGTGCCGCCGGATCCATAAAAGCGGCAAATACCCAGTACCCGCTAAGTACCCCCAACATAAAAAAACCTTCGATAAAATTCAGCAACGAGGCATGTTCGGCGTTGGTGCGGGTAACCACGCCAATGCTGGCATACACCGAGACCTTTACCAGCGCAAAACTGGCCCCCACGGTTAAAAACAGTAATTTGGTGGTAAGAAAAGCCGGGACCAATGGCATCGCCAGACAGGCCAGCGTTACCAGACTCACCCCAATCAGCATGGCATTTTTATAGCCCAGCCGCGGCAGCCATGCGGCAATTAAAAACGACACTATGGCAATAGGAATATCTTTAAAGCCCTCCAGCACACTTGCGGCCTCTTTGCTGATTTGATAAGTGTGGATCACCTGCAGGATCACAGTGCCTACACTGTTTAGCAGGATTGCAAAGACAAAATAGGTAAGCAGTAACGCCAGTTTTATTCTCAGTGTTGCCATGGTTTTATTCTCATTATCAGGCACTGCCTGCAGGCAGTTGCTGGTTTTTCACCCTGTTGTCAGCGACTATACAACGGTTTATTTGCTTATTGCAATCGATTGCAATCATAATTTAAATCCGTGTATAGTGCGTATATCGCGCATAGCTACAAGGAAACCTGATGACATTGCATGCTGATTTAACCCGGGCACTGGGGGTGGCCGAATGGCAGTTGCCTGATGATGGCTTTGCGCCAGAGTTGCATATGCTAAAAGAAACATTGCTCAGTTTGGGCAATGGTTATATTGGTAGCCGCGGCAGTTTCGATGAAGCCCTGCCGGCAGGCATCAACCACTGCGAAGGCACCTACTTAAACGGTGTTTATAGCAGCGAGCCCATTACCTATGGCGAAAGCGCTTATGGTTTTGCCCGCAACAACCACAAAATGCTGCAGGTGGCCAATGGTAAGGTAATGCAACTGATCGTTGACGGTGAAGCGGTTACCATCAGTGGAGCGACCGAACACAGCCGCCAGCTGGATTTGAAAACCGGTGTGTTGCAACGGCAATGGCAGTGGCAGGGCCAGAGTGGTAAACAGCTGCAATTACAAAGCCGGCGCTTTGTTTCTCAGGCCAACCCGCATTTACTGGCTATTGAGCTTTGTATCACCGCCATTAATTTCAGCGGCATTGTGCAGCTAGACAGCTTACTGGATGCGGGTTATCCCGGCTTTCAGAAAAAAGATGATCCGCGGGTCGGCGCAATGTCGATTGCCGATAGTCTGAGCCTGTTGCAGCAGCATAGTGATGATAGCCGGGCGATAATGTTACATCAGGCCCATGGCAGCAACAGTAAAGTTGCCGCCGCTATCAGCCATCAATTGCCGGCCAACGCGAACTGGCTGGGCAACACGGTTACTGAGCAGTATATTGGCCAGCAATTTCAGCTAAACCTGACGGCAGCAGAGCCGCTGACCCTGCATAAACTGGTTGTCTATTGTCATGCTGATGCCGACACGGCTACCGACGCGCTGCACCAGCAGGCAGCCAGTTTGTTGCAACAGGTCACCAGCCAGAGTTTTGCCAGCCATTTGGCCGGGCATCAGCAATACTGGGCAGAGTTCTGGCAACAGGCCGATGTCAGGATTGCCGGCGACAGTGCGTTGCAACAGGGGGTTCGCTTTAACTTATTCAGCCTGGCGCAGGCTGCAGGTCGCAATGGCCAGAGCAATATCGGGGCAAAAGGTTTAACGGGCCCGGGCTATGATGGCCACTATTTCTGGGATACCGAAATTTATGTTGTACCGGTATTGAGCCTGACCCAGCCGGATACGGCCCGTCAGTTGCTGAGCCACCGCTATAGCCAGCTTGATGCAGCACGTCAGCGTGCCCGGCAAATGTCGCATCAGCGCGGCGCCTTGTATCCGTGGCGCACCATAGGCGGTGAAGAATGTTCGGCGTATTTTCCGGCCGGCACCGCGCAGTACCATATTAACGCGGCCATTGCCTACGCCATTCGCTGCTACTATCTGGCTACGGCTGACAGCGACTTTATCCGCCAGATGGGCGCCGAGATGCTGGCTGAAACCAGCCGGCTTTGGCTGCAGCTGGGCTTTTTTAATAAGCGTCATGGCGACCGCTTTGAAATTCATCAGGTAACCGGCCCGGATGAATACACTGCCCTGGTGAACAACAACTTTTATACTAATGCCATGGTGCAATTGCAGCTGGAATTCAGCTTGCAGATTTTCGTGGAATTTCCGGAGTTAGCCATAAAGCTTGGAGTAACCAACACCGAGCTCGCCAGCTGGCAGCGCGCTGCCAGCAACATGTATCTGCCTTTTGATGATGAGCTGGCGGTGCAGGCGCAGGATGACAGTTTCCTGAACAAACAACCCTGGGATTTTGCCAACACCCCAAGCGACAAGTATCCGCTGTTGTTGCACTTTCACCCGCTGGTGATTTACCGCCATCAGGTGCTGAAGCAGGCTGATACCGTACTGGCCAATGTACTGCTGGATAACCGGGTAAGCCCTGAACAAAAAGCACGCGATTTAGCCTACTACGAGCCGCTTACTACTCACGATTCCAGCTTATCGGGCTGTATTCACAGTATTGCCTTTGCCGAAACCGGCAACCCAGAGCAGGCGCAGCGCTTTTTTGGTGACTCTGCCCGGATGGACCTGGATAACCACCACCACAACACCGAAGTTGGGGTGCATATAGCCTGTATGGCAGGCAGTTGGTTGTCGCTGGTAATGGGCTTTGCCGGTTTGCGGGTACGCAGCGACGGTTTGTATTTCCAGCCAAACTTACCGCAAGGCTTGCCTGAACTGGAATTCCGGCTCTGTTATCAGGGCCGGGTGTTAAAAGTCAGGTTAAGCAAACAGCAGGCATATTATCAGTTAATCAGTGGCCAGCCGCTTTCCCTGCATCATGCCGGTAAGCCGTTGCAACTTAGTGTTGATACTCCTTTACAGTGTAAAACGGGGGATTAAGATGACAACAGCAGCTGTGATCTTCGATCTGGATGGCGTTCTGACCGATACCGCCCACTATCATTTTCAGGCCTGGCAGGCATTGGCGCACGAGCTAGGCATTGGCTTTACCGAACAGGACAATGAACAGTTAAAAGGGGTCGATCGCTTAGGGTCGCTACGCTGGATTTTACAAAAAGCCAACCGGCAAGTGAGTACAGAGGAAGAAAGCCGGCTAATGCAGCAGAAAAACCAGCACTATCTGGAGCTGATTGCCGATATGAGCCCGGCTGATTTATTCGCCGGGGTGCAGCCACTATTTGCAGAGCTGCGCCAGAATGGTATTAAAATTGGCCTGGCTTCGGCCAGCAAAAATGCCGCCATGGTGGTAGAACGTTTAGGCATTGCCAGCCAGTTTGATTATATTGCCGATGCCAATGATGTGGTTAACAGCAAGCCCGACCCGGAAGTGTTTTTACTGGCCGCCAGAGGGCTGGGCGTGGCAGCGGAATACTGCGTGGGGGTAGAAGATGCGGTGGCTGGCATAGAAGCAATTAATCGCGCTGGCATGAGAGCCATAGGCATAGGCGAGCCAAAGGTGCTTAACAATGCGCTTAAGGTTTACCCAACAATACAGGCATTAAAGCTGACTGACCTTATGAAACTCTAAAGCAAGTGGCGGTTAGCTTTGCTGACGGGGCGCCACAGAGTGTCTGAGCCCTGCAAGGGCGACAAATTCGTCCGGAACGAATTTGAACAGCTTTAGCTGGCTTGCGTAGGGCAGGACGCCCGAAGTAGTTGCTGTGGTGAGCCCGGCGGCAATGGTACCGCAAGCCACGACTACGTTGCACCCGCCCCAACAGGTATTCCAGTCTTCCGTTGGTTACGGGATAGCTCGTTAGTTGTTAATTCGCAAACTGGATTGTCTGTCGACCAGCTTCACTGGCAACAACTGTGATGCCGCTTTACCGCCGTTAATCCGGTTTAATAATTGTGCCACCAGCAACTGGCCGCCGGCGTGGGTATCCTGCTTTACCGTAGTCAGCGACGGTGTGCAGTAAGCCGACATAGCAATATCATCAAACCCTACTATCGCCACCTGCTGTGGCACTTTGATACCTTGCTCCAATAACGCCTTCATCGCGCCCATGGCGATGGCATCACTGGCTGCAAAAATGCCATCCAAACTCGACAACTGACTAAATAACGCTTGCTGCGTCTGCAAATAGCCGGCCTGAGCGGTAAAATCGGTATTCAGCTGTAGGGCGGGCTCTGGCTGTAAGCCGGCGGCTTGCAAAGCATCCTGATAACCCAGGTAGCGCATTTCAATTTCGGTATGGCGAATATCGCCTAAAAAAGCCACCCGCTTGCAGCCCTGTTTAATTAAGTGCGTCACCGCCAGCTGCGCGCCCTGCCGGTTGTCACTACCAATAACCGGAAACTGCTCGGTACCGGTGGCTGCGCCCCACACCACAAATGGCACCCCGGCTGCAGCAAGCTGATCAACCCGGGCATCATGCTCGCCTTGGCCGATCACGATCAGGCCATCGGCGCGTTTTGAGTCAAAATAGTAACTACGCCAGTCTTTGTCGGTGGTTTTGCTGGTACTAAGCAGCATATCGTAGCCTTTAGCGGTTAACTCATCGGCAATCACCCCCAGAATATCCAGTAAAAAAGGGTCACTGATCGCCTGCTGAGTTTTGGCATCGAATAAAATTATTACGGCAATGGTATGGCTTTTCTGAGTGCGCAAGCTCCGGGCCGTTGCGTTTACTTTAAACTGATGGTCGGCGGCAATTTGCTGCACTTTTTGCCGGGTTTGGGCGTTAATCACCGGGTTGTCGCGCAAAGCGCGTGACGCGGTAGACTCTGACACCCCAGCCATTCTGGCAATATCGGCCAGGGTCATGACTTTTGCCGCTTGTTTCATCGCATACTTCCGTTAAAGATCAGAATTCTGTAGTTCAGAATGGCCAGTAAACTGCACCGTTTTAACGCCCATAATGCCTTAAGCGCCGCAGTGGAGCAACGTCAGCTTAATGTTGAATATAACAAAGCAAATTTTAATGCCAATTATTTCTATGCAATCGTATGCAAAACGCTAAAAGACCTTTTGCAATCGATTGCAATATATCCAAAAGTGGCATATGGTTAGTTTCAGCCGGCACAACATTACAAATACCAGCCAGCGTTTCTATCAACAGGACAGGAGAATAATAATGGCGTTACAGCTTAATAAAATTAGCACTGCCATGGTGTTACTGTTTAGCTTACCGGTGGCGGCCCAGCAAAGCAGCGACAGCGAAACCGCAGCCAGCCGTACTGAAAACAACCAGATTGAACAAATTGTTGTTACCGGTAAAGCCAGTGGTATGACGGGCTTAAAAGTAGATACTAGCTATGCGGTAACCAATGTGTCGGCCGAGACCATTACCCGGCTCTCCCCCAAAAGTACGGCGGAACTGTTTACTGTGGTACCTGGGGTCTGGGCTGAAAGCTCAGGCGGGGTGGCTGGTGCCAATGTGTTTGTCCGCGGCTTCCCCAGCACCGGTGATGCACCTTTTCTTACTATTCAGTTAAACGGTGCGCCAATATTTCCGCCGCCAACCTTGTCGTTTTTAGAAAACTCCTCTATTTTCCGGCTCGATGAAACCATTCATTTTATGGAAGCGCTGCGCGGCGGCTCTACCCCGGTGCTATCAAACGGCCAGCCCGGCTTAACCACTAACTTTTTATTAAAAGAAGGCAGTGATGTTACTGAGGGCCTGGTGAAGTTTTCCACCTCCAGCTATGGCCTGCGCCGGGTTGATGGGGTGATCAGCGGCGAAATTGCTGACGACTTATATATTATGGCCGGGGGTTATATCAGCAGTTCGGAAGGACCGCGCGAAGTCGGCTTTAATGCCGAAGAAGGTCACCAGTTCACCGTTAATCTGACCAAAGATTTAGACAACGGCAAAATTAATGTTTACACCCGCCAGACCGACGACAGCGGGGTATGGCATTTGCCGGTGCCGATCAATGTGGCCGGGGTAGACAACAGCTACAGTCAGATTGGCCCGAATAACCGCTTAGGCCTCATTAGCTATGGCCCGGATAACCAGCAACAAAGTTATGACTTTGGCGATGGCCGTGGCTGGAAAGGCGGTATAACCGGCGGCACTATCGACTTAGACTTAACCGACAGCTGGCGCTTAATGTATCGCTTCAGCCATATTGCCGGCGAAGCCAATACCTTTGGCCTGGTGCCGGAAGGCGGCGCTACCACTCTTGGTAATGTTGCCGGCGTAACAGGCCCGGTCACCGGTGCGGTAAGTGGCGTCAGCTACGATAACGATACCGTGGTGCAGCAAATTGGTCGCTGGGTGGTGTTAAAAGATATTGAAGCCTTTACCAACGATATTGCCTTTAGTAAAACCACCGACAAGGCGGTATTCACCCTGGGCTATTACGCCACGAATTTCTCGGTACAGGATTGGTGGTCTATCGGTAACCAGCAATGGCATGTAGTAGAGAAAGGCGGCGAAGCATTAACGGGCATTGAATGTAACGACAGCGTCGAAAGTTGTAGCTGGAATTACGATATCGACGCCACCGGTGACGGCAATACCAGCGCCTTTTACGGCGCAGTAGAGTATCAGTTTAATGACCAGTGGCGGGTGGATGCAGGACTGCGTAGGGAAAATCACAAAATTACCTACGTGGTAGACGAAGGCTTAACCGGGGCTATCAGCAAAGCTGTTGATTACGACGAATCAGAAATTGCCTGGACCACCGGCGTTAACTGGATGTGGCAACCCAATATGGGCATATTTGCCCGGATCAATAAAGGCAATAAAATGCCGTTTTTTGATGACTTTCGCGATAACTTCGGCGCCTTTGAAGGCGGTGATAAGTTAATTAAAGAAGTGACCCAGTATGAGCTGGGCTATAAGTGGGCCGAACAAAACTACAGCTTATATATCACTGGTTTTGCCAATGAAGTAGACGGCGAGCTGTTTGTTTCCCGCCCTGGCGCGCCGGCTGAAGTACTGACCACCGAGGCGCTGGGTGTAGAAATTGATGCTAATTACCGGGCTGCCAATGGCTTTGCTATTAACCTTAATGCGACGTTGCAGGATACCGAAATTACCAACCACCCTGAGCCATTAGTGGTAGGCAATCAGGCAATTCGCCAACCAGAGTGGATGCTACGCATGACGCCGAGCTACGGCTTTGAGCTGCAGGATATGTATGCCACTGTCTATGGTACCCTGGCCAGCGTCGGCGACCGCTTTGGCGATAACGGCAACACCGTCAAGCTGGAAGGTTACACAAAAATTGATCTTGGCTTGCAACTGGAGCTGACCCAGCAACTGAAAGCGCAATTGTCGGTAAGCAACCTGACCGATAAAGATGGCATAACTGAAGGCGACCCGCGTAGTGCCGGCAGCCCGAATGGCCGCTATATTATGCCGCGCAGTGTCGAGTTTAGTATTACCTATACCTTCTGATTTTCTCTCCCCCGTGTTTCACCACGTATTGCCCCCGTCCCGTGCGGGGGCTTTTTTACAGGCAATTAAAGCCAATTTCGCATTATGCGCGTATTGATCACCTTTAAGCTTCAGGTTACATGGTGATCACGATAGCGAGGATTAGAACCCCGTTTCGGTCGCCACAGAGTGTCTGAGCCCCAACAGGGTGAGTTGTTGTGGCGAGCCGGGGCGGGTGTTGTAATCCGCAGCCCCCACCCATACAACTAACCCTGTGCTTAATGATTCCAATAACCAGCGAAACCCAGCTAAAATAAGTTAGCTGGTTTTTTATTAATGCCATGTAGTGTATATTTGTACAGCCTTCGTGCCCTCACTGCTGATAACCGGAAACCGCTATGGATAAAATTGATATTCGGGGTGCCCGCACCCACAATCTGAAAAACATTTCCCTGCAAATTCCACGCGACAAGTTAATTGTGATCACCGGCTTATCTGGCTCTGGCAAGTCGTCTCTGGCCTTTGACACCCTGTATGCTGAAGGGCAGCGCCGCTATGTTGAGTCGTTATCGGCTTATGCCCGGCAGTTTTTAAGCATGATGGAAAAGCCCGATGTCGACCACATCGAAGGGCTGTCGCCGGCCATTTCGATTGAGCAAAAATCCACCTCACATAACCCACGCTCTACCGTCGGCACCATTACTGAAATTTACGACTACCTGCGGCTGTTATTTGCCCGGGTCGGCGAGCCGCGCTGTCCGGTGCACGACCAGCCCTTAGCCGCGCAGACTATCAGTGAGATGGTCGATAAAGTGACTGAATTTCCTGAGGACACCAAATTAATGGTGCTGGCGCCGGTAGTGCAGGAGCGGAAAGGCGAACATGTTAAAACCCTGGAAAACCTGGCTGCCCAGGGCTATATCCGGGCACGGATAGATGGCGAAGTGTGTGACTTATCTGACCCGCCAACCCTGGACTTACATAAAAAGCACACCATTGAGGTGGTCATCGACCGGATAAAGGTGCGCGACGACATTAAGCTGCGCTTAGCCGAATCGTTTGAAACCGCGCTGGCATTATCAGGTGGCGTGGCCAAAGTGGCCTTTATGGACGAGCCCGATGCCCCCGAGCTGGTATTTTCAGCCAATTTCGCCTGTCCTACCTGTGGTTACTCGATGACCGAGCTGGAACCCCGGCTGTTTTCGTTCAATAACCCGGCCGGTGCCTGCCCCAGCTGTGATGGCCTGGGCGTTAAACAGTTTTTCGACCCGAATAAAGTCATTGTCAGCAACCAGCTGAGCCTGGCCGGTGGTGCTATCCGCGGTTGGGATAAACGTAACTTTTATTATTTTCAGATGTTAAAAGCGCTGGCGGAACACTATGGCTTTAAGCTGGATGTGCCGTTCAGCAGCCTGAGCAAAAAGCAGCAGGACGCCATTTTGTATGGCAGTGGCAATACTGTTGTCGATTTTAAATACCTGAATGATCGCGGCGATGTGGTGCTGCGCAGCCATCCGTTTGAAGGTATTGTACCGAATATGGAGCGACGCTACCGCGAAACTGAATCAAATTCGGTGCGGGAAGAGCTCAGTAAATACCTGGCAAGCCAGTCCTGCCCCAGCTGTCATGGCACCCGGCTGCGCACTGAGGCGCGCCATGTGTTTATCGGCAAAACCAATTTACCGGAAATTGTAGAGTTATCGATTGGCGACTGCTTAACCTTTTTCAAGCTGCTGACGCTGCAGGGCCAGAAGGCAAAAATTGCCGAAAAAGTATTAAAAGAAATTCAGGACCGGCTGAGCTTTCTGGTTAATGTCGGCCTGAACTATCTTAATTTATCGCGCAGCGCCGAAACCCTATCGGGCGGTGAAGCCCAGCGCATTCGTTTAGCCAGTCAGATTGGTGCCGGCCTGGTCGGCGTGATGTATGTACTGGATGAGCCGTCAATTGGCTTACATCAGCGCGACAATGAGCGTTTACTCGGCACCCTGACGCATCTGCGCGATTTGGGTAACACTGTGATCGTGGTCGAACATGATGAAGACGCCGTGCGGCTGGCAGATCATATAATTGATATCGGCCCGGGCGCCGGGGTGCATGGCGGTCATATTGTGGCCCAGGGCACCATTGAACAGATTATGGCTGAGCCTGAATCATTAACCGGCCAGTATATGGCCGGTACCCGCAAAATCGCGGTACCGGAAAAGCGCACGCCACTGACTGATAAATGGCTGGAAGTCACCGGTGCTACCGGCAATAACCTGAAAAATGTCGATTTAGCCCTGCCGTTTGGCCTGATGACCTGTATTACCGGGGTATCCGGCTCCGGCAAATCCACCTTAATCAATGACACCCTTTACCGGGTAGCACACCGGGTTTTAAATAAAGGCGAAGGTGCAGATCCGGCGCCACATCATGAAATTAAGGGCCTGGAACATTTCGACAAAGTTATCGATATCGACCAGAGCCCGATTGGCCGCACCCCACGCTCCAATGCCGCCACCTATACCGGTATTTTTACCGCAGTACGCGAGCTGTTTGCCGGCACCCAGGAAGCCCGCTCCCGCGGCTATCAGGTCGGCCGTTTCAGTTTTAATGTTAAGGGCGGGCGCTGTGAAGCTTGTCAGGGCGATGGCGTCATTAAAGTAGAAATGCACTTTTTACCCGATGTCTACGTGCCGTGTGATGTCTGCAAAGGCAAGCGTTACAACCGGGAAACCCTGGAAATTAAATACAAAGGCAAAAATATCCACGAAGTGCTGGATATGACAGTCGAAGACGCGCTGGCCTTTTTTGAAGCGATCCCGGCAGTAAAACGCAAACTGCAAACGCTGCAGGATGTCGGCCTGACGTATATTAAGCTCGGTCAGTCGGCTACCACGTTGTCGGGCGGCGAAGCGCAGCGGGTAAAACTGGCGCGCGAACTCAGTAAACGCGACACCGGCAAAACGCTGTACATTCTGGACGAACCGACCACCGGCCTGCATTTTTACGATATTCAGCAACTGCTGAACGTATTGCACCGGTTGCGTGACCATGGCAACACCATAGTGGTGATAGAGCATAACCTGGATGTAATAAAAACCGCCGACTGGATTGTCGACTTAGGCCCTGAAGGCGGTAACGGCGGTGGCGAGATCCTGGTAGCCGGCACCCCGGAGCAGGTAGCAGACTGCAAAAAATCCTACACCGGCCAGTATTTAAAGCCGTTACTGGGGTAAGGTGCTAACAGAGTGAAAGAAACAAAATGCACCGTTGCAAAGTCCCATAATGGGACTATAATTGCGCTATGAGAATTATTGCACTCTCTACGTTAAAAGCATTCTGGCAGGACAAACCAGAATATAGTGATGCCAAAGAGCCTATTCTCGCCTGGCATCGCCACGTATTAAGTGCAGACTGGCATTCGCCTGCAGATGTAAAACAAGATTTCAGGCATGCCAGTATTCTCAAAGATGGCAGAGTGGTATTCAATATAGCTGGTAATAAATATCGGCTGGTAGTTTGGATTAATTATGCCTACAAAGTCATTTATGTGCGGTTTGTCGGCACTCACAGCCAATATGATCAGATTGATGTACAAACGATATAATCGCCGGAGAAGCAATGATGGATATCAGACCTATCAGAAATGATGCCGACTACAAAGCGGCGTTGCATGAAGTCGAGCAACTGATGCTGGCCCAGCCAGATACGCCGGACGGCGAGAAGTTAGATGTAATGGTTACGTTAATTGAAGCTTATGAGGCTAAACATTTCCCCATGGATTTGCCGGATCCTGTTGCGGCTATAAAGTTTGAAATGGAACGAAAAGGCCTTACAGTTAAAGACTTGGAGCCAATGATTGGCAAAAGTAACCGAGTTTATGAAATTTTAAATCACAAACGCTCACTTACTTTAAAAATGATCTGGCGGCTGCACGAGGGGTTGGGCATCCCGGCAGAATCGCTGATTAAACCACCGGTAAACCTGTCAAATTAAAACCAACGCCTTACCTGTTTGCTATAAACCTGATACTCCGCACCAAACTTTTCCTGCAAATAGCGCTCTTCCGGTACTATCTGCAACCGGTTCATATACAGTACAAACAGCGGCAGCATTGCCAGGGCTGCCACATTCGTTAAATAAAAAGCCAGTGCAGTTAACAGCAATAAAAAACCCAGATACATAGGGTTACGGCTATAACGGTAAATCCCTTTAATAACCAGACTGGAGGTTTGCTGCGGCACGCGCGGGTCTACCGTGGTATCAGCGCGGCGAAATGCCAGCACCCCCGCGAACGCCACCGCGATACCGGCACCAGCCAGCACAATAGCTACAACCTGCCCCCACAACGCAGGTAGCGCCAAAGGTGGCAGCCACTGCGCCAATAACCACATCGCAGCGGCAAAAAGCGCTACCAACACAACCGGGGGTATTCTAAGTTCTAATGTTTGCATAACAGTCATCCAAGGGTCTTATCTAGCGGTATCATACTACTTACTAAAACATGTTGGCAGCTGCTGTTTTATATCACCATCAGTGAAATTATTCATGCTGCAATACTCACCACACGGAGGAAGTTGCATACAAAATATAAACAATTAAATTGCAATTAAATGATTTCTTATTAAGATAGTGATCTTAAACGGCAGGAAGGAATAAGGGATTGGTAATGACGGCTCGCAAAGGACTTCAACACGCACAGCGCTTTCAATCAGAACAAAAGTTGGCTGAGGATTTAGCTGAAAGCAAAGCGGATATTTATGTACTTAACGCACGAGAACTTGCAGAGTTCTGGCTGACAGTACAACGTCAGGAGGGCAAATCACAATCTCAAATTGATAGTTCATTCAAACAGTTGACTGGTTTAGATCCAACGACCCAAATATTAACCTTGGGTCGTGATTATGGCGCGGCTGGCAATGATTTGGCCACCATGTTGGTACTGGGAACTGACTTGAAGCGTGGAAGCCGCTTCTTCGAAACTTACAGCATGGTTACTCAGAATGGTCGGAATTACATTATTTTTAAGGGCAATCACCGGGCTCGTCTTATCATTAAAGGCACTCGCTATCTGGCAACCAATACCCTGATGATAAAGATGGCAGTAGGGACAGAAGGCCTGAAAAACTCCGCCAAAAGTGGTTTTCTTGTATCGGTGATCTTCTCCGTTTCTTTACATAGTATTCAATGGCTGTTTGAAGATGAGTATCGCTGGACACACTGGCTGGCAGGTATTTCTACAGATCTTGTTAAGATTGCTATCGCCAGTACTGCCGGATACTTAGCCGCTGCAGGTGCCGCTCTGTTTATGGGTGCTGCCGTTGTTGCTGTAGTACCAATTATTGTCGGGGTTGCTGTATCCTTGCTGGTTGGTTACACACTTAATGTAATAGATAAAAAATTTGAGATTACTAAATCTTTGATTCAATGGTTTGAATATCAGGAAAAATCACTATTGGATAAAGTTAATGCTGGCATTGTCTATGTCACATCCTCAACAGTCCGATATGTTAAACGAAGTCTATATAAAACTGCGACAGACAAAATCAACCAGTTATTGCGAAGAAGGCCTCAATTATGGCTTTAACCAGTAAGCAGAATGCTGCAGGTCTGGGTTTGTTGTTGTTTTGCCTGCTTCTGCTACCTCTGGTCATCTGGGGTTTGCTATACGATCTATCGAATCAACAGCAACAAGTTGCTAGTGGCCACCAGCTTATTATTCACAGCGACATGCATGGTTTAGCTTTTGGCGGCGGCTTTTTTTGCCTGGTACTTATCATGTGGATTGCAACAAGATTAATTACCCACAAGTTTAGCTTGCATACTCAGCCCTTAGAGAAAAAATTTAACAGGATATTCAGCGGGTTGTTATTAGGTAGTTTTGGGCTAATGCTCGTTGGTTATTACGGAGTTAGCCACTACTGGCAAAACCAAATGGCTGCAAAGGGCTATGAATCCTGCCCGGCCACCACTCTGCTATTTACCCGGGTAACTTACAGCGCCTGGACGCAGAACCCTGCTTTATGTTTTGACATCGACGTGAAGCGCATTGTAACCCGGGGCTCATGGAATGAATCTGTACAGGTAGAACAAATGCTTCAGCAGCGGGCACGACAGCAAGAAGCACGCAGGCAGTTTTTGTTACAGGAAGAGCAGCTTAAACGTTCCCGGAATACTCAATCATAATAATCAGATTACCGTTATTACAGCCAGTGAAGCCAACACCATTGACTTAGAACCATAAACTGAACGACAACCAGCGCCTGAACTCTTTATTCTACAACTTCAGGCAGCTCAGCAAAGCTACTGCCGTGGCGCAGCCAATTTGTGATGTCATTGGTAAGTTGTGGCAACGGCACTTTGTTCTTACCTTTTAGTGCACACTCCCAAACCAGCAACACCCGCCAGCCCAGCTCGCGCAGTTTGTCCTGCACCGCGTCGTCATGTGCCCTGTTTGAGCTTATTTTTTGCTTCCACCAGTCAGTGCTGATAGCAGAAGCTACTATAGGCTTATATTATCTTTCTATTTTAGCAACAGCACTTAATCGCAACCACTCGTTAGTATCTAAGCCTATTCTCGATATACTAGCTGCCACATTATTTGATATCGACTGCGCAATATTACTCTTTAATTCACCTACCCAAATTAAATCCCCGTAAGTACCATCCTCCTTTTTATACTCAATTATGTGTTTGTTATTGCCATTTTTTACCGCTCTAATAGTTCGAGACTGTGCGTTATACTTCAGAGTAAATTTTTGAATATTTATAGATGAGTAACGCGTCAACAATCTAACTGCAGAACCTTCGCTATCTTGGATAACATGGCTAAACTTTCCGCCATTTTTTGATTTATCTACTTTCAAAAACAAAAAACTACTGTCACCGCTAAGGCGAACACTGTCACAGAGGGGCTGCAAACAAATATAATAACTATCATCGAAACCTTTTATTATAGAGCCAAGTTTTATATTAGGCTCATATGGATGAATAGATATAGAGAAACTATCCCTTCTTTTACACTCTATAATACTAAGATTGTCATGACTATCTTCACGTCCATTCTTTAAATTAACTTGAATTCTATTATCTTCAAAAAAGTTATTTGGATATTCTTCATCTAGAATTATCACAGGCTCATCTTGGAGTAGCTTTTTTATTTGCTTGGATGTTGTTGCATCTAGAAAAGATTTAACTTTTCCAGAATCAACTTTACCCGACTTATGACCTACTATAATTTCAAAGAAATCTGGTTCTTTAGCTGTATTAATGTGATCCAACCACTCTTTTATTCTCTCTTTCCTTAGGTTTGATTTTATTTTTGGCGCTATTTGTATGATAGATTTGAACTCTTCGGATATCAATTCAGCAGCATAATCAAATGCGACCTCATCTGCATACTCTCTTACTTTAGGAGAGGACAGCAAACCTAAAACATGTGAAACATAAGCAGGGTCGAGATGTTTATTAAATGCATGCAATATATGATGGGTTTTATCTCTAAGTTCCCCAATAGCAGACAGTGTCGCATTAGAAAGTAAGCCGATAGTAAGCTCAGTGAACAGCGCAACAACTTCATCTCTAAGTGCTATTGCTTCATAATTTTTTCCAATAACATTGATTTGACATAACTGTAGATTTCTGCCACTAAAGTTAATCTGTTGACCACTTAATATTGAACTATTATCTAACGTCTCTACTTCTTTAAATATATTTCTAGTGATTTCTTCAGGATCTGTTTCACCCGTGTATACGACGATTAGACGCAAGCGTCCATGCATTGCGATATCAGCTTGTAGTATTTTTTCAATACTGAGTTTGGCCAATGACCCTGACTTTTTACCAAATTGGTCATCCATACTCCAATCTAAAATGGTAATGTCTGCGCGCTTGGTACTCTTTTGAATACGTTCCGCAGCTACTTCTATTGTGCCAAACTTGTTAATGTCAGGTTTGAATGCACAGCAATTAATTCCATAATCAGTAAATGCTAAAGATAGATCTTGGTAGTTAAGAGGATGAGCAACTGGAGCAGCTTGTTTATCATTTTTTTTAGTATCACGATACCCCAATCCACTATCTGAATCCTCAGGGATATCAAAATCTTCTTCTGCTACGTTCTCAGGCTTAACTTCAAAAATCAGATTGTCATCTACTGCAATGACGTTGTTTAGAAAATCGCAAACTATCGCCTTTGATGATTCGAAAAATGTTCCTTCTCGCACGCTATCACTCCACTTCTAAGTCTTGATTTTCTTTGGGTTCTATTTTGAATACTGCCCCACTTTCCGGTTGGTATGGCTCTAGAAGCAGTTCAAAACCGTCTCTTACCAGTGTCTGGCGCGCAATATAGAGCCCCATCCCTTGTCCCCCTATACGGCGAGTGAAGCCGAACTCGAAAACATTTTGCTGGTCGATAGTTGGAATACCAGGTCCACTATCTTTAATAGAAAAACCATTTTCAGTGGCATCAAGAGTAATGCTTTTCTCACCTGAGCTTCTAGCCAACCAATGGATAGCGTTGTCAACAATATTGATAAATACCGGATATAGCGTAGAAGTATAGGTAATTACACTTTGGTTATAAAAACCAGAAGTACAACTTAGTTTTATATTTTCTTTCACTAGTCTTTCTTCAAAGATAGAAAAGATAAACTCGCTTATAGCCTTACCTGTAATTTGAGTGCGCCGCCGCCCCATACGCCTAGTTAATGGCATGAGAGTTTTAAGATAAGCATCTAAATGATCGAAACCTGTGCGGACCCGTTCATAAATGTTTTTGAAACGCTCACTTCGAGTTGCAAATTGTTGCATCTCGTTCAAACCACGACGTATTGAAAGGATATTGCTATTAAATTCGTGCCCTATGACACCCAAAGCCATACCCATTTGGGCCAACTGTAAATTTTTTTCATGTTGCTCTTTTAAAAGCTCATATTCCGTTTCTAAAATCGATACCAATTCAGTGGAAGATGTCGTGTTTTGCTCAGTGCCTTCTTTAGCAGCCAGCAAACGTTCTGTAATAAGATTAACACTCTCCAAAATGACTTTAGATGAATTATCTATTCGTGTTTCTAGATCAGTTTTAAGCTGAAATAGTTGGTTAGAAGTTACACCCTGAAAACTGGTAGAATTGAAATCTTTGAAAACCTCCGCAGCCTGTTGTTTAGCTAGTTCCCTATTTCGGTTAAGTAATTGACGCGCCTGTTTTTGGAGTTCTTCCATTATTCTGTTGGCTTTGTTGTACGCCTCATTTAGTTTTTTACGTTGAGCTTCTTCGAGTAGGGTCAGTGAATCGCTGAAGCGGCGGCGTAGTCCGGTTCTATCGCCATATTGGTCTTCATACCCAACAAGTTTTCGACCGATCTCTGATTTTCGCTCTTCAATTTGAACCAAAAGCTCGGATTTCTTAACTTGATAAATATCCCATAGCCCGGCTAACTCCTTGTTAAGCCCTAAACCAGAAGGTTTTGTAATATCTATACTGTTGATCAATTTCCCGAATTCGTTGACGCGGATCTGTTCGACATTGAAGACCAAATCATCAATTGCATGCGTCTCGGGTTCGAAATTATTAAAAACTGTTTGGGCTTTTTCAGATAGATACTGAATAGTATTTTCCCATTGTTCGCTATCAAATTTTTTGAAAAATAGCTCGAGTTCTTTAGTAAACCTTTTACGCTTAGTATTTTTATAACTATCGCGTTTCTTTAGCAATTCGTTTTCACGCTGCTGTCGAGCACGAGTTTCAATGAAGGTTGCAGACTGATCTCCTCTGTCATTAAAAAAATCAGCTGCAATTTGTATGAAAAAGTTTTCTAAGATAGCTTTCAATTGCTTATAAGCTTTATTTTCTATGAATCCTTCACGGCCGGCTTTTTCTTTTAATTCAATGTTATTAGCTTTTGTGAGTTCGATTGCGCCAAACATACGACGATATGAAAAAAAGTATTCACTGGCACTTTTTGAACGTCGCTGCTCAATACGAAGAAAATCCACGTCTGAATCTCCGTAAGGTAAAATACGAATTCCATCACGATAAATGTACAATCCGCCCATCTTATCCGTTTTATCACGAAGTGCTTTCCAATCATCTGGATGCACTTTTGAGTCTCGTTGTGTGCCATGTACGTAAGCAAGATTTAGTTTAAATGGTCCACATAAAACTTCTTTGTTTCCACCTTCAGGCCAGGAAACAACGATATCTTTTTCTTCTCCATAAACTTTTATTTTTCCAGAAAACTGACCAAATTCATTAAATGTACCTTGAAAGTGGTGGTCGGCAATATCAAATTCATCTGGAGTAAAAAAAACAGATTCACTGATTCTATCTATACATTCACCGTGCACCGTATGATCCCGAAAGCGAGCAATGACAGGTGGACAGGCATTTTCGTACATGGTGTTGGTAAAACCCAGTAGCGCTTTTTCTAAACGAGAAGCTTGATCAGTGCGTCTTGCAGTAGCAAAACTCTCAATGTCATCGTTCAGAATCTCATCGACTGGGGTAATTATAAAATGAGTACCGCCGCGGCTACTGTTTAATGATAGATGCTCCCTCTTCAAATCCAGATTTTTATCCAAGTCGTTCAGGGTGCCAACCCAAAACTCGGGGTCGTAGTCAAACTGCTTAACTTGGTCAATAAGAAAATCTATTTTTTTATATGAAAGTTTTCCTTCTAGACTATGAATGTTGGCTAACGCCTCACTAATTAGCGTGTCTATATCTTTCTTGCGCAGGGTTTCTTGCGGTGCGAGCTCAATCATTGGAATATCTATGTCTTCCAAGTTAAGTTTCGGAAGGGAAAACAATGTCCAGTTTACAAAGGCCGCTACAACATTTCCTAATATCCCATCTCGCCGTGAACGAGTGACAACCAGCACTTGGGGGCCGATAGACGCGATTGCTAATCGACCGATTCCTTTTTCTCCCATTATCGGACGAGCTGCTTTAGAATCGTCTACCGCAGGCATACCAATGCTATCTTCATCAATTAGCTTGCTATCTGTGCCTATGGTAAGCCAACGATCTTCAAACTCATTTTTGGTCATACCGATGCCATCGTCACGTAGAATAAGCAGACTCTTTTTTCTTATATAATCAACTTCTACATTGTCGGCATAAGCATCATGTGCATTTTTAAACAGCTCACTTAACGCAGTGGGAATACCCGCAATTTGTTGTCGGCCGAGCATATCGAGTGCTCGAGCTTTTGTTTTTATCTGTGCCATTTCTCACGCAGGTCTAGCTTAACCATCCCTGTCCTCTTGTTCGTGTAGTTGATTCCACATGACCTCAGCAAAACGTTGTGCTAATAATACAGGAACTGCGTTACCGATTTGCTTAGACTTGGCAGCCCGATTACCTTTAAATTGAAAGTCCTTTGGAAAAGTTTGCAGCAAGGCTGCTTCTCGAAACGTAATGGCTCTATTTTGTGCCGTATCAGGATGGCCAAAACGCCCATTAGAAATACTCGTACATTTAGTTGTAAGGGTTTTACATGGAGCATCCCATCGCATACGGCCGTAAACATCTGTATGTCCACTGTAATTTTTATGACATTGGAGCCAAAGTTCGGCAGGCCAGTTTCTTCGATCGCCACCTTCTGGCGTGTGCATCAATCTCTCAATATTATGAGGTTCCACCACTGCGGCCTCATGCAATGAATCATTAGGATCAACTTCACCAGCCTGCAGTGGAGGTAACTCTCCAATGTAATCCTGAACAGTTGCGAATCGAGTATTATCCATACCGTGCGTTAACAGAGGAAAAGTAGGCTGCCCATTTAACCTAGCCAACACTACTAATCTTTTGCGTTGCTGAGGGACACCGTAAAACTCGCTTGATATAACACGATACTCATACTGATATTCAAATCTATTCAGAAAATGCAGGAAGTCAGCAAATGGGCCATTATCAGCCAACTTAATACTTTGAATACCAGGGACATTCTCAATAAAAATGAATTTCGGTCGCAACGCCCTGATAAAACGTTTGGTTTCACTCAGCAGCGACCTTCTATCGTCACTACTAACTCGTTGTTTATTTTGTGATGAGAAAGGTTGACACGGAGCACAAGCACAGAATACAAGATCAGAATTCTTCCAATCTGATACTTTTTCGGCTACATGTTTCACTTTAACATTTCGAATATCAGCTTGGATGAACTGTGCATTGGGGAAGTTTGTCTGATAGCTTTCGGCGGCATTTTTGTCAAAATCAATACCCAAGGTAACTTCAAATCCAGCAAGCTCAAAACCCTTGCTTGCCCCCCCACAACCGCAGAAAAAATCAATTACCTTCATTTTCTTCTCTAATAACTTGATATAATTTTATTTTTTTAATTTAGTGCCTTTTAATGAAATGATATTCATGCAGCTCTGCTTTAAAATTCTAATATTGTTAGCATACATTTTTTGCAAGTAATGTGTAAGTGTAAAAGCCTGAAAATACCGTTAAGCGCTAGTATATACAGAATTTAGTTGACTCCGTTGATAAACACCATTGCGCTGTTAATCGCATCAGACGCATTAAAAGAAAGCCCTTCATCCAAAGCAATTTCGTTTTGGCACACCGACCAGATATACCCACCGCACCAGCGGTCAGGGTTATCTTCTATATAAATGGTGAAGCCGTTTACTTCTTCTTCGTAGGGCACTGTTATATCGTCTGTTATGTGCTGATTTTCCATGGTACATACTCCAGCAGGTGCTACTGACAAAGTATTTACCGGGCGCAGGGTAATCACCACGGACGATAAGTCACATAATGGGATTTTTTTCTTACGCCGGCATGGGCAGTTTGCCATCCACCATAAATTGAGTAGCCTTGAATTAATAAACTTGTGTGTCGCCGTTTTATTTAAACGCTATCTGCCCGGCGATTTCTTTTAAATTAAACATTGAACGCAGATTCCTGCATTATTTGCTCTGCCCGGCTAATTCCCAGCCGCTTCGCAACGGCTTGCCAGTGTTTAACTGCACTTAGCACTTCGTCGTGAATTTGAGTTGCCTGGATTTGAGAAAGCCGAAAGAAGCCTTTTACATCAAAGGCTAACTGGTAGTCTAAGGCGTTGTCTGTATCAGTAATGTTCAGGTGTAGGCCGTGTTTGCCAACGATGGGGTTTAAGTCATACGCAGGTGATAACTTCCAGCCATTCTTAGTCAGTAAAAAACCATGGTTACGCAGATGATCATCCGTATTAGACACGGCAATATTAAAGACGATACGGCGCCACAATTGTGCTAAATCAGCTTCTGTTTGTGCTCCCTGTTTGGAGAGAAACTCAGCAATTTCCAAATAGCTGGCACCTTGCGATCGTTCGCCATCGTAGTATTGCAGCTGAGTCATAGCCGATGAAAAATGCAGCCGCTGCTGTCCCTGCCGGTCAAAGCGCTTTGTTAAAAAGGTATGGTGTTGCGATGAAAACTGCCTGATCTCACTTGGAAACATCTCAACGCCAGCGGCTAACGCCAACTCATAACAGACCATCTCCCACGCACCAACATCATGGGTATCATTTACATTAGGAAATTTAGCTATCCATAATTGATTTTGTTCATCGGTTACACAGGCTTTTGGTCTGGCACCGCCTAAAGATGAACCAGGTGCAATCAGCATTTGTAGCCAACGATAATACTCGTCACTGTCAATGTTATCGTCTTTTTCAATTTGCATGGCGGCGTGTTCTAACTCACGTAATGATGCCATTGGCGGTGCAACAAACTCGACATGATTGTCTAGAAAAGGGTTGTCTGAAAAAGAGGCATCTGAATAATCAGCATTGTCAGCCCGCTTAAATCGGATCCCTCCCATTCGATATGAATCATGTACGCCCAGCAAGTAATCCAATTCGTTTAATCGACTCGTTGCCCGAATGCCCTTACGCGCTTCAATGGCAGCACGGCGTTGCATCAAAATACGGCCCCAACGGTCGGGGGATGAGTCCAGAAAAGCCCGGAAGTTTTTATCGGCTTCGTCGTTGTACAGTTCACCAGGGTACAGTGTCAACATAGGGTCTATTTGTAAGCGATAAGGTGAGGTAAGAAATGCTTTGTCGTACGCAAAGCTAAACACACCGCCCCGACTTGATTCACTGTAAGCAAGGTGCCCAACCAATAATGGCTGTTCAATTGGATGCCAGTCGGCATACACCTCGACGATTTCACGGCTCATTTTGAACCTTCCAGCAATTTTATATTTTGCAGCTTGATGCCCACTTCATCATGAGCAGCCATTTCTGCAAAGTTACTTTCCATTCCCAACACGGCCATGATCTTCAGGTAAGTGCCGATAGCGACACCAGGGTCACCCGCGAAGGCCTTGTTCACGGTTTTATGATCAAAACCAGTTCGCTCACACAATAATTTTTTAGTAAAACCACGGCGTTTCATGGCTAACAACAAGTCCTCACCAAAATGCGTAAGGATTTTTCGCTGCTTAGGAAACAGAACATTGTGCAAATCACGCTTAGCCATACCTCACCTAATGGGATTATATTCCTACTATTTAATCATTAATGGGAATATAGTCCTACTTTAATAAGTTAGCAACTGCCAAGCAAAATTAAGAGGACTATGTTCCCACCTATGCGCTATTAATAAGATTAATATCCTACTATGAGATATTCCATACGGAATCGATGACGTTGACAGCATTATTAACCCAGCTTTGTTAATTATTCATACCGGTCGTGGCAGCTCGTCATCTGCTTTAAATAGCCCGGCGCTAAATTGATACACCACGCTGACACCAGCTGAACCTGACTGCTTATTAATCAATTGCCTCAAGTTTACAATCATGCAACACTTGGCTGATTACCTGGTTTGCTAAATAAGGATAAGCTATGCAAACAGTTTTTACCCCTGGCTATAACCTGCTGAATCAGCGCAGTCTTAGCGTGCCTGTCTGGTTAAAATTTTCCGGGGTTTGCCTGCTGGGTGTTTATTTTCTTTTTCTGGTGTATATCACCGGCTTTCTTTATCAGCAGCAGTTACCGGCTTTTATCACTATTACTACTGAAAACGTTACCCTGGCATTCGGGATGATGTGGCTGTTTTTTATTGTGGCTGCCGCCAGCTTTTATGGGTTGATTACCGGTCGTTACCGGGGGTTGATAGCCTGTCTTATTCTGGCGTATCTGGGCCTTGCCGACGCCTGCTTTAGCCTGGTATATCAAGGTAAGATTGACCTGGGTCTACTGCTTTTTCCACTGTTTATTTACCAGCTATACAAAATAAAAGCGAAATGGGCCCGGGCATAAAAAAGGGCAACCTAAGTTGCCCAAAACACCAGTGGAACTTCCAGAGAAAATTAGAACTGGCCGATTACGCTCAGGCTGTAGGTCTTAAAGTCTGAGTTATCAGTATTGCTGGCAAAGCCGGCTTCTAATGCCCAGTTCTGGTTGAAGAAATGTTTGGCATTGAGGCTGTAACTGTCTTCTTTACTGTAAGACATACCCACAGAGGTCATTTTACTGAAATAGTAATCTGCATTTGCTGCCCATGTTGAGCGGTCAAACTGTTCTGCCAATGATACGCCTACAGCGATAAATTTGTCAGAGCCCAGACTGGCGAAGTATTTGCTGCTGATACCGTATTGATCAAACTCATCATCAGTGTACGCCGTAAAGCCCACATAATCATTACCCTGCAGCTGATGGTTGTAGCTGGCAGAGAAACGGTAACTGGTATCACCTTCTTCTGGCTTAGCGGCTTGTGCCCGGATAATAAAGTCTTTTGAGATCAGATAGCCAATACCAACAGAGGTTGCATCAGAGCCGGCGTTGTCGGTATAACGAGCAGATATCACCAGATTGTTTTCAGCAAAGTATTCACCACCAATGCTCCAGAAGTTCTCGCCATCAAACCGGCTGAATGCCGCACCTACGTTAGTAACTTTATTAATATATTCAAATTGATCCAGCGGGCCCAGTGTTTGTTTTTTATCAAAAAAGTAAGTGCCATTCAGCGACCACACGGTTTCAGATTCACCGCTAACCCGCAAGTGATCAGCACGCAGTTCAGTGAATAATTGGTATTCTTCGGCAGAAACAGCAGTAGTGGTTATTGCGATTACAGGCAGTATGTACTTCAACGTCATTGTTTTAATTTCCCTAAGTTGGTGATTGCGGCGCGCATACTACAGCCGGCAAATGCCAAAGTAAAACAATATTTAATATTTACTTTACATTTAACACTGTATGATTACTTTTTGAGCGAAATAAGGTAATCCCGTTACATCAATAGGTAGACACGTATCAATCCTGCATTGTAAGGCAGACGGGCACTTGCCTTTTCTGGTTGTTGCGCCAGAATAGGCTATTGGCTACAGGAGCATCACTATGTTTAAAACACTTTTAGCATTGGCATTTTCTGCCACATTGTTCAGCGCTCAGGCCGCTACCGTTTTTGGTGAGGTTGTTGATAAAGCAGCGGCAATGCCAGTGGAGCAGTTATTAGCTGCACCGCAAAAGCACTTGCAGCAGGTAGTGACTGTTTCAGGCACGGTGGACGCAGTTTGCAGCAAGCAGGGTTGCTGGATGAAATTTGCCGCAACCAGCGAAAAGGGTCCGTTCCGGATAAAAGTTCGTGACGGTGATATGGTGTTTCCGCTAAGTGCTAAAGGTAAAACTGCTTATGCTACCGGCCTGTTAAAAGTATGGGAGCAAGGCGAAGGTGAGGCGGCGGGTTATCAGTTAGTACCCACTGCAGTAGCAATAGCGGACTAATCGAAGCTGCTGCAGTTGTGTCAGTTCATATCATTACTCATCTAATGTCTTTATCAGCTGCGCCAGAAAAGTCAGCTTTTCATTATTGAGCTGGCGGTAGTCAAAATACGGGCAAACCAGTACGCGCTGGTATTTATCTAGCGCAAATTCCTGATTCAGCCAGTTAAGTTGCGCTGTCAAACCATTGTCCAGCAGCGCCCTGGCATGGGTGCGCCCGGCAATAATATGAATGTCTTTAGTCCCGGCTTTTAACTCCGGCATGCTAAACAGCAGCGCGGTATTACTGCCGGCCTGCAGTAAATATTGATCCCGATACTGCTGCCAACTGCCCGCGTACCTGGTAAAGCCAAACTGTTTCGCGTCCAGGGCAAATAATAGCTTGCTATACACGTTAAACACCTTGCGCCAGCCATTGCCGCAGGCACTGTTTATCAGGTCAATCTCACCTTTTTGCAGCGGCTTTACCTGGCGCAATCCGGCGTACTCTGCCATTGGTGGCATGTTGGCAATATATACCCGGACTACCGCGCCACTCTGTCCAAAACCTACTTCTGCACTGCTGCTCACGTTTTGACTCTTTTATCATAATAAAAAGGCACAATAAAAAGGGTGGCAAATGCCACCCCGGGTAACGTATATCGCTAAATTATGCGTCTTTTTGCAGCAAGTAACTGATTAATTCCTGTAATTCATTTTCCAGATTACGCTGGTTTAGTGATTCATTCAGAATTTTATATTTGTCGTTGACCACCAGCATTGGTACTGAGCTTAATACCCGGCTTTCTGACAGTTCAGTCTGTTCTTTTTTCATCTGGCTGGCTGCGCCGCGCACCGAGAAGCTACGCATGGCCTTTTCATATTCTTCCGCTTCAATGTCGTTTATCAGCATCAGGCTGCGGATATCATCTTCGCTGGTGAAAGGCACCCGGTTGCGATGGATCTGGTTGAAGATGGCAGAAGCAATCTGGTCACCCTTGCCCATGTTTTTACCTACCAGGTAAGCGCGGGCCAGCATATTCTGAATTTCCGGCGAAGCGGCGCGGATAAAATCGACATGCACTTTTTTAAACTCAGTGCCTTCAGGCAGTTTTTTAGCCAGGCTCTGCGCCACTGGTTCGAAACCATAGCAACCGCCGCAATAGAAAGAAAAATACTCTTTAACTTCAGGCTTAGCTGAAGCTTGCTCGGCAATGACCTGATAATGCTTGCCTTCGACAAACTTAGCATTAGCACTTACCGCCAGTGGCAGTAGTAACGCGACAAAACACAGTGATAACAGCTTTTTCATTTTATCTTACATCCTCAATCAGACCGGTACGGCCTTTAGCTTAGCAAATTGTCAGTAACCTGGCACCAGTGATAACGGCGGTTGTTGCAGTAATGCCAGCTGCTCTTTTAACACCAGACATTGTTGCTCCCAGTATTTATCGGTGGCAAACCACGGAAAGCTTTGTACAAAAGCCTGGTCCTGCCAGCGTCGCGCCAGCCAGGCCATATAGTGCACTATACGCATTGCTCTGAGTGGCTCGATCAGTTTTAGTTCCGCCGGATCAAACTCACAATATTGTTCATACTCGTCCAGCATCAGTTCCAGGGTCAGCCGCTGCTCGCGCTGATCACCTGACAGCATCATCCAGATATCCTGAATTGCCGGGCCAGTGCGACAATCATCCAGGTCAACAAAAAAGGGCCCCTTGTCGACATAAAATAAGTTACCGGCGTGACAGTCTCCGTGTAACCGGATTTGTTTTGTTGGCTGATACTGACGGCTGGCTTCTGCGATTACCTGTTGCAGCACGGTATCAAAAGCGGGGCGCATATAATCGGGAATAAGCTCCAGCTTCGCTAATACCTGCTGGCTTTGCAGCAAATGACTGTCGACACTGAAGGTAGGCCGGTAACTGAATGTTTTTTTAGCCCCGACCTGATGCATCCGTCCCAAAAAGCGGCCTAACATCGCCAGTTGCTCGTCGTTATCCACTTCCAGCGTACGCCCACCGCGGCTTGGGAACACGGCAAAATAATAGCCCTGATACTGCAACAGGCTGTTGCCATTAAACCGCAGCGGCGCCACCATTGGGATATCAGCGTCAGCCAGCTCAAACGCAAAATCATGTTCTTCCTGAATTTGCTGCGGACTCCAGCGCTCAGGCCGGTAAAATTTCACCACATACTTCTGCGCCTGCAAACTATGATCAGGATAAGCAGTGAACTGATATACCCTGTTCTCATAGCTGTTTAGTGCCAGTAAGCCACTGCTGACATCCAGCCCCAGCTGCAGTAATGCGTCTAAGATCAGCTCTGGCCCCAATGTGGCAAAGTCAAAACGGCTGATGATGTCCTGCTTAGCGGCCGGCAAAGAATTTATTCCCCTGGCTGACTTTATAGCCATCTTCAGACTGCTCGGTAACACTGAACTCGATGTCCAGTACCGGTCTGGCCGCACTGTAAGGGTCCAGCGCCAGACTTACCGGCACATTCAGGCTGTCGCCACCGGCAATAGTCACTTCGGTTGGCCCGATCCAGCTGAAGTCGTTTACCCCGGAAACCGCTAACTGATATGTTTTAGCCTGCTGCGACTTATTGATAATACTCAGGGTGTAGGTGTTTTCAATTAAACCTTCCGGCGTTTCCCGATACAGGGCACCGCGATCGCGGATAATATCCAGCTCGAGCGGTTTACGCAGATACAGGTTGGTAGCAAAGGCAGCGCATACCACCAGCAGAATAATAAAATATCCCACCAGTTTTGGCCGTAGTATTTTAGTCGGCTTGCCTTTCAGACTGTGTTCAGTGGTATAACTGATCAGGCCCGGTGGATAGCCCATTTTTGCCATCGTATCATCACAGGCATCAATACAGGCACCACAGTTTATGCATTCATACTGCAAGCCATTGCGGATATCAATGCCGGTGGGGCAAACATGCACACACAGGTTGCAATCAATACAGTCACCCAGGCCTTTTTCCTTATAATCTTTGTCTTTGCGGCTGCGCGGACCACGCGCTTCACCGCGCTGCTCATCATAAGTAACGGTAAAGGTGTCTTTATCAAACATCGCGGACTGAAAACGGGCATAAGGACAGATATGGGTACACATTATTTCCCGCATCCAACCAGCGTTACCATAGGTACAGGCGGCAAAAAACAATACCGAAATCACCGCCCAGAAGCCGGCCTGAAAAGTGAAGAAATCAATAAAAAGCGGACCCACCGGTGTAAAATAGCCGACAAAGATCAGTGACGTTAACAATGCAAAGGCCAGCCAGCAAAAATGAGTTAAGGCCTTTTTGGCAAATTTAGATGCAGACCATGGCGCCTGATCCAGCGTCATCCGTTGATTACGGCTACCCTGAATTTTTTCTTCAAACCACATAAAGATAAAAGTCCAGACTGATTGTGGACACAGATAGCCACACCATACCCGACCATAAAATGCGGTAATAAAGAATAATGCATACGCGGCGATGACAAAAATCCAGGCCAGAATGGTAAAGTCCTGGGGCCATAGTGTCAGGGCGAAGATATTAAATTTTTGTTCGCCAATATTCAGCAGAATAGCCTGATTACCGTTGTACTGGATCCATGGCAGCAGCATAAACAGCGCCATAAATACAAAGCCCATATTGCGGCGCAAACTTTGGTGTAGCCCCTTAACAGAACGAACATATATCCGGTCACGTGAAGCATATTTGCTCTGGCCCGGCTGCTCCGGTTTATAGGTTTCCACCGTTACCGGGATGTTTTTTATGTCAATACGGTTTTTATCCACTGCTACCTCTGCCCAGCTGCTGTGCTGGCGCTAGTATAACAGCCTTGGCAGCAGAATATTTGATATAAAATAAGCCACAGAGCAGCAGATGCACCGCTGCCAAAAATACTTTACAATAGCGGCTGCGATTTTTGAGGTGCGCTATCAGATGAAAAAGTTTTTTTGGCTGGCTATCATTATTTTGTTGCTCCTGACTTTCTCTGATCATGAGTTACTCAGGCCCTACCGCGATCAGCTTTATGGTTTGATCCTGGATAATGCTCCGAGCTCGGGAAAAATGTCCGACGAGCAAGCGATGCGGCAAATTCAAAAGCAATTTAACGAACTTAGTGCAAGCTGGGGTGAAGGCCAGCAACAGCAGCTAAGTAAAGCGGCCGCGTCGAAAGACAGCCTGTTAATGTTTCACCAGCGCTATTGTGTAAACCGTGACTTTAACCCTATTTTATTTGGTGAACCGTTACGGCAAAGCTGCAGCATTATTGAAAGCCGGATGGAAGCACTAACCAGCCCTTAAGCCGGCACAACTTTATTGAGAGTAATTATGCGTGTATGTGGGATTGAAATTAAAGGCAGTGAAGCCATTTTATGTCTGATGGCGTTCAAGGACGGTTTATTCGACTTACCGGAGTGCCGGCAAACCCGGCTGGCGTTAAGCAATGACAAAGATGCAGAAAGCATCCGGAAATTTCAATTTAATCTGGCAAAGCTGATTGAAGACTATAAAGTTGAACAGGTGGTTATTAAAGAACGGCCACAAAAGGGTAAATTTGCTGGCGGTGCGGTTGGCTTTAAAATAGAAGCGGCCATCCAGCTAATTACCAATTGCCCCAGTCAGATTTTATCGGCGACCACTATCAAAGAAAAACTGAAACAGCATCCGCTGCCGGTAGATTTTAAGGAGACCGGTTTAAAAGGGTTTCAGGAAACTGCTTTTATCGTCGCATACGCGTTTTTAGCTAAGTGAGTTAAACGGTTGTGTTTTAAACTGTTGTGTTAAAGATAAAACCGGCCTAATCAGCGCCGGTTTTATTTTTGGCAGCGGGTAGCCGGGTCAGTTCCAGTTGTACCGCCTGAGTGGCCCGCAGAATTAACCGTCGAATCAACTTTGACTTCGCTTCACCGGTTAATTCACTAAGATCATTCAGCGCTGCTATCGCCTCCTCGCTAAGCGTAAACGTGGCGTGGCGCATTGGCAGCCGGGTAGTGTCATCTTCATCAGGCATTTGTTTACGCAAACTGACAATACGCGGTAATCCCAGCGCATAGTTATTAGCGTCTTCAATAAACTCATCGGCGGTAAACGCCGGTTTATTTGACTGCAAACACTTTTTCTTCAGGTCGCTCAGCGCCATCTTCTTGTATCGCCTTCATTGCCAGCAGTTCTTCAATAATTGCCCGGATTTCGCTGGCGGCTTTGCCGTCACCATCAACATCCATCACCGACAATCCTTTTTCTTCACTGTCATCGTAAATATTCCGGCTATAGGTAATATTGTCCAGTACCCGGATATTAAAAGACTTGCATACTTCTTTAGCCTCGATGATCCGCGGCGCCTGATTTGGTAATGACGGGCATTGCGTCATAACGCACCCGACTATCATCTCGGGATTAACAATATTGCAGGCGCTGACCAGATCTTCCAGATGCTCCAGTGTTTTTAAATCGCGTCGCTTCGGCCGCAGCGGAAACAACACATGGCTGGCCACAACCATCGCAGATCGCAGTGCCACACTGTCCTGGCCGCCGCAGTCAACCACAACAACGTCGTAATGCATTTCCAGACTTTTTAATTCAAACCTTATTTTGCCATACATCTGCACACAGTTAATCCAGGGCAGACTGGCGTCAGTATGCCTTTCCTGTACCCAGTCAGACGTGGTACGCTGCGGATCGCAGTCCACCAGCATCACGTTAGCTTGTTTATCACGGGAAAAATATACTGCAATATTCTGAGCCAGACAGCTTTTACCACTACCGCCTTTTTCACCACCTACTAACACTATCATTCACGTCACCTTCTTATAAAGCAACAACATACGGTTGCACTGCAGTAAGCACAGATAATTAAGTGTAGGCGAGGAAAAGCTGATTCAGGGGTATTAAGCAGAACTATTTAATATAAAAACGGGTTTTTAATTAAAAATAGTTACTAAAAAAACTGCGGAAACGCAGTGTTATTGCTGCGTTTCCGGTTAGAAGTAGAACAATCACCGGTTATTGCTGACGGCGGCGCCACCACAGTAACGGGCCAAGCAATAATAACGCCAGACCGCTGCTGCCGCCGCTGCTCTCAGGCTCTGGCAACAAGGTATTAGGAACAGGATTCAGACCCGCGGCGGTGTTTGGTCTGGCATCCACTACAGTAATACTTTCCACGGTAACCATATTGGTATCGTTAAGCGGCACATTATTGGCCCGGTCATTTGCAGTATAATTTATCAGGGGTAGCCCCTGAATACCGTTAAAGTTGTAAGTAGGCAAGTTGGCAATTGCCATCACCACTTCCATATCAGCAGCACTGATTTGACCAAATACCGCGTAGGCGCCTTCCACAATATCCAGTTTCGGGCTGCCTGCACTGTTATCAGCCAGATTGATAAACCACTGGCTGGTCGCACTGTTAGGGTTACCCGGTAACTTTGCCATCGCTATGGTAGCGCGAACATTGGATAGCTTTGGCTCATTAACAATAGCGGCATTAGTCTGAATAGGGGTAAGCGGCAGTTGCTCTATAAAGCGAAAGCCACCGCCCTGAATAATAAAACCCGGGACAGAGCGGTGAATAACGGTTTCATTATAACGACCGCTGTTAACGTAACTTAAAAAGTTCTGCACCGTTACCGGTGTGGTTTCATCAAACAAGTTAACTTCAAAATCACCCAGACTGGTTTTCACCTGAACGATAGTAGCGAGTGCCTGCTGGCTGACCAGCAGCATACTGGCTGCAACCACAGATGACACAAATGTTGGCTTACTCAAGGCTTTCTCCTGCACAGACTGATAAAATAAGTGCTGTGAGGATAATCAGCTACAACCCGGCTTACCAGCGCTATTACACTTATTAACTAATTCATACAGTTGTCTGGGTATTTGACGTTGCAGTAATTTTCTTTTGTGCTGCCGGACTGCGGCGATACGCTTTTTTCTTCGTTGCCGTCCTGTTATACCCACCTTTTGCTGACTGCCGTTTTTTTGCAGATTTAGCTGACCAATTTACCGCTTTGCCGGCCCCCAACCCCTCAGGGGTAACTGCGCCTGCCTCAACAATTAACCGCTGCAGATGCTCAGTTAACGGTTGCATAAATGCCTGATAACTAAGCTGACGCTGACAAATATCGTTTAATGCAGCTTCCCAGCGCGCCGTCATATCCGGTAAAGAGGCCTCAAGCGGTAACGCCGTGATCAGGGCTTTACCGGCAATTGTTGCCCGAATGTGTTTGCCATCCCGTTGTAAGAAATTTCGTTTAAACAGCAACTCTATAATGCCTGAGCGGGTGGCTTCGGTTCCCAGGCCATCGGTGTCTTTCAGTACCCGCTTTATCTGTGGATCTTTTACATAACGGGCAATACCGGTCATCGCACATAATAACGTCGCATCGGTAAAGGGCGCCGGCGGCTGAGTTTGTTTTTCCAGCAGCTGGCTGTCCGTGCAGTGCAGCTGCTGCCCTACAGTAAGCTCAGGTAAACCGTGTTGCAGCGGCGGTTCATCGCCGCCAGTCCCGTCCGGGCCGTTGCGTCCGCTACCAGCACTGACTGGCAACAATGCCTTCCAGCCAGGCTCCAGCTGCTGTCGGGCCTTCGCTACAAAACAACCACCGGCAATCCGGAACTCTGCTTTCGTATCAGTAAAACGACAGGCAGGGTAGAACTGCATAAGATACTGACGGGCAATTAAACCGTAGAGCTTCTGCTCTGTCGCGGTCAGTCTGTCAGCTGACAAGGTTTTAGCGGTGGGAATAATGGCATGATGTGCCTCTACCTTGCTGTCATCCCAGGCCTTGCTTTTCAGCCGCAGGTTTGCGCCATCTAATGCACCCTTCAACCCGGGCATATTCGCTGCCACTGCCTGGCCCACTTTGTCAGCTTCGGTAAAATGGGCTGACGGCAGATAACGACAATCTGACCGCGGATAGGTTATCAGCTTGTGCCGTTCATACAGCTGCTGACAGCTGTCGAGTACCTGCTGAGCCGTTAACCCATAAGCTCTGGCCGCATCAATCTGCAGTGCAGACAAACTGTAAGGCAAGGGGGCATAGTGTTTTTTATCCTGCTGCTGCAGCGCTGTAACTTCGGCAGGTTGGCCTTTAACTGCCTGTTGGACTTTAACTGCCAGTGCCCGCAGTAACACCCTGCCTTCGCTATCCTGATAGGGCTCACAGGCCGCGCTGGGTTGCCATAATGCAACAAGGGTTGCGCCGTCTGCACTCGTCAGCTCTGCCTGCACCTGATAGTGGGTTACGCTGTTAAAATTGGCAATTTCTGCATCGCGGCGAACGACCAGACCCAATAACGGCGTTTGCACCCGGCCCACCGATAGTACGCCCTGATACCCGGCCAGTTTACCACGCAGAGTATAGGCGCGAGTCATATTTAACCCATACAGCCAGTCGGCCCGGCTGCGGGCCAGCGCAGAGGTGGAAAGTGGCACAAAATGCTTATTGGGCTGCAGCTGTTTTAACGCCTGGCGAATAGCCGCTGCATTAAGATCATTGATTAATAAACGTTTAACATTTTCACGCTTGGCGGCTGACACCTTGCACCAGGCAATAACTTCATCTACCAGCAACTGGCCTTCGCGGTCAGGATCACCGGCATGGATCAGTTGATCAGCCTGGCTGATCAACTTCTGCAACACGGTAAGCTGTTGTTGTGCCGACTGTCGTGCTTTTAACTGCCATTGCTGCGGAATAATAGGTAGATGCTCTGCCTGCCAGCGTTTATAATCAGGGTTGTAGTCTTGCGGTTCTGCCTGCTCCAGTAAGTGGCCGACACACCAACTGATAACGTCTCCATTGGCCAGGCGGATACAACCGTTATCCTTTTGCTGAGGTTTTGGCAGGGCGGCAGCAATTGCCCGCGCCATACTGGGTTTTTCAGCAATATATAGAATCATATCGACCACTCGTACTGTATAAATTAACAGTTAATTTAGTTGGTATGACAGATAAATGCAAAAATAATGTGATAAAAATTTAGTTTTTCGCCAAAAAAGACTACAGTATGCTTCTTGTGCTGTTTAAAGTTGTTCTGCAAAATCAAAGTAGTGAATCGGATGTATAACTATGACCCAATATAGTGAAGTCAAAAAGATCTGTGACGAATTGCAGCAAGCCGGCAAACCGGTGTCGCTTGATTATCTGTTGGCGAAAGTATCTGGCGCTCAGGCCAGTCTGGTTGTGCATTATCAGAAGTGGCGGAATGAGCAGGCTACCCGCACACCGACCGTCGCCGAAACCTCTTTCAGTGAAGACTTTGTCACGGCTTTTCAGCGCGAAGCTCAGCAACATGCCAGTAAACAACTTGAACAATTAAACGAACAGTTAGCCCAGGCTATTCAGGCTGAAGTGCAAGCTGCCGAACACAATCAGCAAATTCAGAAAGATCTAGAACAGTTACAGCAAAAACGGTCAGAGCTGGAAGTGAGCCTGGCCCATCAGCAGCAGCAGCTGGCGGTACAGGCAGAAAAATACAGCGCCGTAAAAGATGAGCGGGACCAGGCTTTACAGCACGCGAAAAGTCAGCAGCAGGAACTGGCCGAATCCAAGCAAATTCAGGAACAACATCAGATGCAGCTTGATCAGCTGCAAAAAGAGCTGGAAATTGCCGCTACTGAACGACAACAGCGTGAACAGCAGTTACAGAAAGAACTTGAAAATGCCGCTGCCGAGCTGCAAAAAGGCCAGCAGCAGCTGCAGCAGTTACAACAACAATTAACTGACATTAACGATAAACTGGCCGCCAGTGAACAGGCTGCTGCTAAAGCTGCCGATGAGCTAAAAGCCCTGCAACAAACTAATGAGCAATTGCAGCAAGAGTTGCAACAGCAAAGCGAGCAGCATAGTCAGCAGTTAGCCGGGCTGCAAAACCAGCTGGCCGAAGCAAGCACAGAGCAACAGGCTTTGCAGGACAAGCTGACCAGCGCCCTGGCGCTGGAGCAGGAACTGCAGGATCAGCAGCAACTGAACCAGCAGCAGCTGCAGGAATTAGAAAAGTTGCAGGCTAATGCCAAAAAATACGCTGCTGAGAAGCAACAAAACAGCAATGAAATTGTTGAACTACAGACCATGCTCAGCGAGTTTGAAAACAAGCTGCAACAGGCCACCAAAACTGAAATGCAGGCGGTCGCCCAAAGCCGCAGACTGCAACTGCAGCTGGATCAGTTACAACAAGCGCAACAAGACGGTGACAATGCGATTTCAGCTGCAGATAATGACCAGCAGGCAGCAATTATTGCCGAGCGCGACGAAGCATTACAGCAGGTCGCTGAAATGCAGGCGTTGCAGGCCAGTCTGACAGAAGAACGTGATGCCGCTTTGGATCAGGTAGCCATTGAACAGAAGCAACTGGCTAAATTGCAGTCGAAACAGCAACCCGATAATAATGCTGAACTTGAAGCAGCTCTGGCCGCGCAGCAACAATTGGTTGCTGATCATAAAGCCGCCATGGAAAGTCTGAAAGCAGAACGGGAAGCGGCCCAGCAGGAAGCAGATTCACAACGCAATCTGGTTAGTGAACTACAACAGCAAATAGACCATCTGCAACAGGTACAAAGTGAACAAGGCAGCGACCAGCCCGATTTACAGCAACTGGTCGATCAGCTGCGAGCCAGCAACAATATGATGAAAGAGCAAAGTGCTATCACTGCCAACCATCAGGCTGAACAGCGGGAAACCATCAAGCAACTGCGCGATGAATTGCAGCAACAGCGTGATCAGATGCAGGAGATGCTGGTCGATAAGAATGGCTGGAATAAACAAAAGCAGCAACTGGAAGAGCAAGTCAGCTTTGTAAAGAGCAATGCCACAGCCACTATTGAACGGTTGACCCGGTATCGGGAGCAGGCTCAGGAAAAAATCGAAAAGCTGGAGCAGAAATTGCGCGAACAGCAAAAAGACACCGCAAAGGCGCATTAAACCCTAAGTAACCGCCCGCCTTTCTATGGTTTTGCCGGCTTAAGCACGCTAAGCCGGCATCGCCTGTAAAAAATCTCATTGACTCATTTCAGGTACACTGCTAACTTCAGCTACAAATAATTAAAAAGTCCAACCTTATGCTAATTAAATCTGTTCGCTGTTTTATCTGCGTGGCCTTACTGTTTGGATCAGCAGATAGTTATGCCAGCGCCACCCCCTGGATGGAATTCAGCCAGCAAAACGGCCATGTTAAAGTGCCGGTTACCGTGGCACAGATTCCCGGCTATGCCATCTTAGATACCGGCGCTCAGGTAAATGCGATAAACAGCAGTTTTATCGGCAAAAATGAGTTAAAGCTCAATGCTGTTGGTAACATGAAAATACAGGGAGTGTATGGCACTGAGCAACGCACTACCTATAACGGCGTGCCAATCTCTTTACTGGGTATTGATACCAAACTGAATTCGCTGGTTGAAGTAAACCTCGGTTTTCATGAAAACGCGCTGTTACTGGGAGCGGGCTTTTTTAATATGTTTATTTTGCAGCTGGATTATCCCAACCAGAAACTGCGCTTCGTCAGCCATGATGCAGTTAATATGCGTAAGCTGAGAAATGTCCGGGCAGAGCAGGACAAAGGTAGTGGCATGCCGATTGTAGAAGTGGAAATAGCCGAGGGCAAAAAAGTCTGGCTGCTGCTGGATACCGGCAATAGTGGTGGTATGTTGATTGACCGGTTAGTGGCAGAGAGTCTGGGCTGGTTAGATGAACTGGAAGTGGAAACGCAGCTGAGTTCTGGCGTTAATAAAACGGCAGTAACTGAAAGTTTCCGGATCCCTGAATTTAAAATAGGTCCCTACGTGCTGGAAGACGTGTTAGTGTCGATACCTGCTGAAGGCGAAACCGCCAACCTGCAAAGCCAGCATTCTGCGTTGGGTTCCCGGATCCGCGGGCGCAAAGTACAAGGTCTGATTGGCTATGATGTATTGCAGCACTTTCTGATCACCATCGACTATAAGGGTGGCCATGTGCATATGAGCTTACCGCAATAAACAAAGGTAACTGGGCCTGCGAAGTTATGTTATACCGGCTACTGACAATCATACTATTATTGGGCATATCAACGGTGCTGCATGGTTGCAGTAGCCGCAATACCGTTGCGCAGCTTGCCGGCCACCCTGATAATGCAGCAGAGCTGCTGAAAACCAACCAACCTTTTCGTAATATGTATTACGGTAATATTCCTTACCCGGCGAATTGCGAGCAGGATTGTTACCAGCCTCATCCGCTATTGGCCTGTGAGGCACCGGCTGAACAATGTCGTTACACTGGTCCTCAACACATCCCTGAACTGAAAAGTGGTTTTACCGTGCATTGGCTCGGTCATGCCAGTTTTAGTATTCAAACCCCGGACGGCCAGTATGTGCTGCTTGACCCGGTTACCGGTCAGTTTGACTGGCCGGTAAGCTGGGCAGCGCATTTAACAGGTATTAAACAACGGCGCAGCACGCCGCAATTCAGCGCTGAACAATTACGTCGTGCTGATGCGGTTTTGTATTCACACCTGCATTATGATCATTTCAGCCTTCGCGACATTAAGCTAATTGGCACTGACGCCCATTACTACCTGCCGTATGGTATGGCATCGTATCTGCCGGCAGGCGGCTACAACGCCACAGAAATGGCCTGGTACAGCAGTGCAGAACAAGGCGAACTGACAATACATGCTCTGCCCGCCCGGCATTTCAACAGCCGTACCCTGAATGACGAAAACCGCGCACTCTGGGCAGGCTGGCTGATAGAACACGGTAACAGAAAGTTATTTTTTGCCGGTGATACCGGCTATTCACAGCATTTCAGCGATATTAAGCAAAGATTTGGCGAAATAGATATCTGCCTGCTGCCTATCGCCTCTTACCATGGCCCTAATTATCGCGCTGTGCATATGACACCGGAAGATGCGCTGATGGTCGGCAACGAGTTGGGCTGTAAAGTGATGATCCCCTGGGGGTATGGTAATGCCAGCTGGCAGATGGGCGATCACAGCTCTCATTCTCCGGTACTGCGTTTGCTGAATATGCAGCGGCAACTGAATAGTCAGGTGCCGCTGCTGATATTAAATGAAGGAGATAAAGTGGCATTATAAGCCAGCGCTTATTCCGCCACTGGCGCTAACTTTGCCCTGGCAGCCAGTTTATCGCCCAGTTTGCCGGTAACCGCCCACACACACAACGCGACCCAGGCGATGACAGAAAATCCCGCCGGTACATTTAGCAGCGCAATTTTACCGGCATGCCGGCGGTTCAGGAGCAGCGCCAGCAGGCTGGGTAAAAACCACACGGCCAGAAAAAACAGGCCAAACAGCAGCAGAAATACCCAATCAGCTTGTTGCCAGGCGTTGTTAAATATCGCGAAATAGCTTTGTATAGTTTCCATTTTTGAATCCTCTTTGTTGGTAATCAGTTCGTTAGTTTTGATACAGCGTGGGGTTACAGTTCAACTTTGGTTAGCGAAGCAAGTTGCGCTTTCAGGTCATCTACCTGCCAGGCTTTGCCTTGCTGCACCACGGTTTGCACGGTTGACAGGGCAGCGAGATCAGTTACCGGGTTGACCGGCAGCACAATAAAGTCGGCAACAAAACCCTCTGCCAGTTGCCCGGTATCGGTTAGCTGAAGGTGACGGGCACCGCCTGTCGTAGCCAGCTGCAATACCTGCCAGTTTGTCAGGCCCGCCGCCTGACTAAGCTGCAGTTCACGCAGATAAAAGGGGCCACTGGTCACGCTGTCGGTACCGATAGCCAGTGGCACACCAGCATCGTAAAGCCGCTTAAAAAACTGTTGTACTTTGGGTAGTTGCTGCTGCGCAGCTGCAAAGTCCTCTGCTGTCCAGTCATAGCTTGGCGCTGCCATTACCGCACGCCATCCTTTGCGCATTTGCGGATGAAACACCCACATATCGGTTTCCGGATAAAGTGCACCCAGCTCCCGGGAAAAGTAAAACAGTTCGTTGACGACCAGCGTGAGGTCTATCCGGGTTTGCTGTTTTTTAAGGGTGCGGATCAAGCGCTGCATTGGCTCACTGTCATAGTCAACGTACTGGAACCAGCTGTAGATAAATCTCTGATTAGCTGGGTTTTTCCTTTCAGCAAGATAAGCAGTTTTAGCGGCACCGGTTAACAGTTCAGCACTGGTTGGCAGGGCGTGAGTTAAAATATCAATCCCCGATTCTGCCCCGAACTGCCAGCTGACACTATCCAGATGCGCTACTGTTTGCAGACCTGCCTGATTAGCCAGCCGCACCCCCATTGCTACTTCTTCTTTGCTAAGACCCGCGTAAAGTTTGATGTAATCGACACCCTGCGCTTGTTGGCTGGCAATTTCCGCCTGCCAGCCAGCTTCATCTTTCGGATGGACAGAACCGCCTATAATCGGTGTCGGTTCAAAGATATAGCCTGCATAGCTGAGCTTTGGCCCTGGCCAGCTTCCCGCCTGCTGCTGACGCACATACTCAGCATTAGCCGCAGCTTCGCCTGCCGGGCTGAACGCTGTAGTCACCCCGCTGGCAAGCGTACTGATAGCATGATAACGGGTTATTTCGCTGTCGCCTTTCATCGTCAGTACCGGCTTGCCATCCTGCATCTCAACCCGGTGAGGGCCGGCAGTAAGGTGCAGGTGCACATCAATAAGCCCCGGCAATACATACTGATCCTGTAAATCAATTTGCGTCGCCGCTGCAGGTAAACTGCCCGATGCCTGCAGCTGGCCCGTTTGCACAATGCGGCCGTCTTTAACCAGCAGCCAACCCTCTGGCAGTTGCTGCTCCGTAGCCGGATTGATCAGGGTGGCATTGTAATACAGCACCGCGTCTTGCTCCGGGTTTAAAAGGCTGTCTGCGAAAGCGTGCGGCAGCGCTAAGCCGGCCATCAGGCAAACAAGTAGTGATTTTTTCATTGTTCTCATAGTAGGACTCTCCAATTTCAGCTGGTGAAAATGTGTTTTGTTTGTGGATTAAGTCGTGGTCTTTTTGTCAGCTGTTACAAAATTTTTTTATTTTTTTATGTAACACTTTGCCAACTCCGGCAGACTTACCAGTGACATAGTGATAACGTTTACCAAAAATAAGATATTGAACAGCGGGGCTTTTTTGACTCTATCTAATTCAGGCACAGCAACGCCGGAGCAGTTTTTACTGCAGCTATGGCAGCAAAATCAGCAGGCAATCAGCCGAACCCTGATGGCATCTGAAGCAGATCCGGCGGCACGGCAGGATTTAAAGCAGGATATTTTTCTGGCACTGCACCAGTCGGCTGCCAGGCTGCAGGCGGCAGAAATGCCACGAGCCTATCTGTTGCGCATTGTGCATAACGTGACGGTCGATCATATTGCCCGGGCGAAACGTCAGCAGTGGCAGGCACTGGATGAGGACACAGCACAGCAGCTGCAGCAGGACTGTCCGTCAACAGAAGTCGCTGAGCAACAACAGAGCCAGCAACTTATGCAGGCTGTTCGGCGCTTATCGCCTGCCAACCGTCAGGTGATGTTGCTGGCAATGGAAGATTTAGATGCACCGGAAATCGCAGAGATCCTGCAGATCAGCCACGGTGCAGTAAGGGTACGGCTTAACCGCGCCAAAACAGAACTAATGGAGTTAATGCAAAATGGCAGATAATTTTGACTTTGCCGCCCTGGCAAAAAGCTGGCAACAACAGACAACGCCTGCTGAAAATATGCCCGGTGAGGCAGATTTAGCCAGCGCCCGCCAGCGCCAGCGCCAGCAGAAACTGCTGATGTTGGGTGAATGGCTCGGCGCGTTGGTGATGGCTGCCGCCGCCTGCTGGTTGATATTAACCATGCCGGATGCCCTGGGTTATCTGGCGGCTGCATTTCTGGCGATGGGAGCGGTCAGCACCCTGTATATCAGCTGGCAGGTGCATCGGCCAATTCTGGCGTATGACAACTGGAGCAGTAGCGGGTTGTTGCAATTTCGCTGTCGTGCTTGCCGGTTAACATTGCAGTATTATCGCTATACCCAGCTGTCCTGCGTTGCCTTGATCCTGTTTGCTGTGGTGTTGTGGCTGTTACAGTGGTGGCAGCTTGCTGATGTCTCAACAGAGCTGTTGCTGTTTTACAGCCTGATTGTCTCGCCGTTGTGTTTATTTGCCCTATACCGGTTGCAGCAAAAAGCGCAGCAAAAAGCCGCTGAACTGGCGCACTTAGATAACTTGACAGAAGATTTTAATTTTATTAACGACGGCGACTAGGCAGCGGCGGCCAAAGCCGTTAATGTAACGTCTTTGTAAATTACAAGGAAGATGGATGAAATTCTGGCCGCTGTTTGCTGTATTCTTTGCTGCACTATTTTTTGCACTGAGTATGCCTGCTTTTAGTTATGAACCGGATCCTGAACAGGTACTGCGTTTTGAGCATTCACCTTTTAAAAATGTTCAGTTGAACTGTGAGCGCGACAAGGATGTTGTGCCCAAACGCAGTGAGCTGCAACTGGATAACTACGCCTTGCTGGCGGCCGACAATGGCGAGCGGGTGGCCATTATTACCCTGACTAATGCTGCCGGCGGCCAGCGCATTTTTAATCAGGATCATATCGTCGCCGTTATGGCAGATTGCGCCCGGATATTTCCACAGCAATTTGAAATACGCCTGGCACCCCGCCAGCAAACCACCTTACAAATTCACTTTGGCCGCACCTTACAACCGGTGCTGCAGCTTATCAGCAGCCAGTAGGGTTGGGGTCTGATCCGGATCCAGTCGCACGATAATATCGGCTACTGCCGGCAGCTGCTGCCAGCTGGCCTGAGTTAAGCGTTGAAACGGCAACATAAAGCGGGCCAGCTCAGGGTCAGTCATGCCGCTGCCACGCTGTTGCCATAATTGTTGTTCCTGTTTTGCCCGCCAGCGGCAGATGCAATCCCAGTCAGGTGCGTAAAGCCAGATCAGGGGTTTCAGTAAACGCCAGTAATCGGCGTAATCCGCCGCCAGCCGGGCATTAACATAACGGCGCCAGCGGCCATCAGCATCTGCTGTGGCTTCCAGCTGATTTAGCGGCTGCTTCAGCTCAGCCTCTGTTTGTGGCCGTACGCCTAAGCACCATCCCTCGACAATCAGCAAATCCAGCTGCTGCGCCGGCAAGATTGCGCCAGGTTGGTCCAGCGCTTTATCAAACTGCGGCAAGGCTACCGGCTGTCCGGCCAATACAGCCTGTACGTCGGCCATTGCCTGAGTAATATTATGGGTACCGGGCACGCCGCGCTGACGAAGCAGCGGATGAACCTGGTTTGCCAGTTGCTGGCGCTTTGCTTTATTCAGATAGTAATCGTCCAGCGACACCGCCGCAGCGTTAATACCCAACTCTGATAATTGTTGCACTAGCACTGCCGCCAGGGTGCTTTTACCGCTGCCCTGAGCGCCACTGATACCGATAACTGCCGGTCTGCCGCCTGCTGAGCAGCGGTAAGATTGCAGTTTCTGCACTAACTGGGCTAAGGTTGTCTGATAATCTGTGCTGGCGCGAAAGTCAGCCATCTGTAACCTCCGGATAACGATAATAACAATGAGTCTACTATGCTAAATGCCGCTGCCAAACCCTTAGTTAAACTGGTCGACCGTTACCTGCCCGACCCTTATATTTTTGTGTTACTGCTTAGCATAGTGGTGTTTGTCGCTGCGGTAGTATTGGAACAGCAAAGCCCGTTGCAGGTACTGCAATTCTGGGGAGATGGCTTCTGGGGCCTGCTGACATTCTCGATGCAGATGCTGTTGGTGCTCGTTACCGGCTTTATGCTGGCCAGTACGCCACTGGTAACCGGCCTGCTAAGTCGCCTGGCAACGCTGGCTAAAACAGCCGGCCAGGCCATTATTTTGGTAACCGTGGTCTCGCTGATGGCCAGCTGGCTGAACTGGGGTTTTGGCTTAGTGGTCGGCGCCTTATTTGCCAAAGCACTGGCCCGCCAGCTGCAAGTAGATTACCGCTTACTGGTCGCCAGCGCCTATTCCGGCTTTATTGTCTGGCATGGCGGCCTGGCCGGCTCTATTCCGCTGACTATTGCCACCCCCGGTCACTTTACTGAAGCTCAAATTGGCATTATTCCCACCAGCGCCACTATTTTTGCCGGCTTTAACCTATTATTAGTCGCCCTGCTGTTTCTGGTAATACCGCTGGTCAATTACCTGATGCAACCCAAAGCGGGCGATAGTGTGTATGTTGACCCGGCAAAAATACAGGACGAGGTATTGCCACAAAGCAGCAATGACCGCCCGGCCGATAAACTGGAAAACAGCCTGCTGCTTGCCTGGCTGGTGGGCTTTGCCGGCCTTGCCTATCTGCTGCAGTATTTTAGCAGTGGCGGCGGCTTAAATCTGAATATCGTTAATTTCCTGTTTTTATTTCTGGCTATCGTATTGCACGGCACGCCCAGGCGCTTATTGCACAGCCTGCAACAGGCGATACAGGGCGGTGCCGGTATTGTTATTCAGTTTCCGTTTTATGCCGGCATTATGGCGATTATGGTGCAGTCGGGGCTGGCACAAAGTATGTCACAGTGGTTTGTCAGCTTTGCCACCGCCGAAACGCTGGCGTTCTGGAGCTTTATCAGTGCCGGTATTGTCAATATTTTCGTGCCCTCCGGTGGTGGCCAATGGGCGGTGCAGGCGCCGATAATGCTGCCTGCAGCACTGGAACTGGGCGCCGATGTGAACCGGATTGCCATGGCTGTCGCCTGGGGCGATGCCTGGACCAATTTAATTCAGCCATTCTGGGCTTTACCGGTACTGGCGATTGCCGGCTTAAAAGCCAAAGATATTATGGGCTTTTGCCTGCTGCAGCTGCTGATAACCGGCATTATTATCAGCTTGGTGCTGAGCTTTGCCTGATTAAAACTTAACCGGTGCCCAGCCCCAACTGCCATTGCTGCATCAGTGCCGCCAGTGCCTGTGCGCCGGGCTCCGGGTTGGCGCTTAAGGCAGAAAATACCCCATGCTGATCGGCAGCGCTTCTGTGCTGGCCCAGTTTAAGCTTGCCGGTAAGTTCGGTAACAGTCACTTTTACGCCAACGATGCCCGCAGCCAGTTTTTGCTGATACGGCTCTGGCATTTTGGCTATCGCAGCGGCCACATCGGGTTCATACTTGGCTATCTGCTGTGCCAAATGCGCCAGGGTTGCCGCTTCAGCCAGCAATTCGGTCTGGCCCTGCACCTGGGCAACGGCGTAGTTCCAGGTGGGTACCGCCTGGTCGCTTTGATACCAGCGCGGCGAAATATAGCCATGCGGGCCGCTGAAGGTAATCAGCACCTGTTGCTGCGCCAATTGGCGCCAATGGGGGTTTTGCCGGGCAATATGGCCATAAAGCACGCCATGCTCACCTTCATCGCGCTGAAGTAGCCAGGGCAAATGGCTGCAGAAAAATGGCGTACTGATAAGAGTGCCAAAACTGTGTTGTTCAATAAAATCATGCAGCGCATTTTTATCCGAAAAGGCCATTTGCGGCGGGCAATACAGCATCGCTTACTCCTTGCGTGCTATCGCAAATGCATTGCCTAGCGGGCTGAAACCGACTTTGGGATAATATTCCATCGCCGCTGGCGCACTTAGCAGCAGTTGTTGCACCTGTGGCCCGGTAACCCGCTGCACTTCTGCCAGCAGCCTGGCACCGATGCCCTGTTGCTGCCAGGCTTTATCCACCAGCAAATCGGCGATATACACCACAAAGTTATAATCGGTTAGGCAGCGGGCCAGCCCTACCAGCTGGTTATCCTGGCGCGCCGTAACAATTAAATTGGCGTGTTTTAACATACCCTGCATCCGCTCAGGCTGATGCGTCGGCCGATTAATGCCTGACGCAACATATAAGGCAATAGCCTCGTCCAGCTGAACTTCAGTGACCACCGATAAAGATACTGACATTGTATTTCTCCTGTTGTGCTAATTCCTATTGTGTCTGGCGCTATTGCACCGCTAAACTGGCTTGCTATAAATAACCAGTTTTGATAAATGGAGCAGTCCAGTTGCGCAGAGAAGGATGTTTATGTCACGGTTAAATACCGATGCATTACAGTTAACTGGTGGCGGCGGGCTTTATCAGCAGCTGTATCTGAATATGCGCCAATTGTTGTTAAGCGGTCGCTGGCCCGCCGGTGCTTTGCTGCCATCAGAACGGCAACTGGCTGCCGATTTGGCGCTTAGCCGCAGCACGGTGCAACAGGCACTGCAGCAACTGGTCGCAGAGGGCTATCTTGAGGCACAACAGGGTCGGGGCTATCAGATTGTTGAGGCGTTGCCGGATGGTTTCTTTACCGCCAGCGCTACTGCTGTGGCCGCCAGCACTGGCTTAGCCACGCAGGATTATGGCTTAACCGCCAAAGCCCCAGGCTACAGCGGCCAATTGCAGCCTGGGGTGGCCAATGTGCAGCACTTCCCGTTCAGGCAGTGGCAGCAACTGTTGCAGCGTCATGCTAACCGCACGGTGTTATGTGGTATGGCTGATCCATCAGGTTACCCGCCGCTGCGACAGGCGCTGGTACAGTATCTGCGTCAGTCGCGGCAACTGGTTTGCGACGACAATACGGTGTTGATTACGGCCGGCGCCCAGCAGGCGTTGTTTATCGCCGCCAAACTGGTTGCCGCCAGTCAGCAAGCGGTATTGATGGAATCGCCGGGCTACCCCAGACTTAAACAGGCATTGCAACTGGCAGAGCTGGATATTGGCTTTGTACCGGCGGCCAGCAGCAGCGGCCTAAACCCGGCCAGTTTACCGCTCGCCAGTAACGCCAAAGCATTGTTTCTTACCCCATCTCATCAATACCCTTGTGGTGGCATTATGCCGCTAAGCCAGCGCATGGCGTTGCTGAGCTGGGCCCGCACTGAACACTGCTGGCTGGTTGAGGATGACTATGACAGCGAGTTTCAGTACCGGCACCGGCCCATCGCCAGTTTGCAGGGCCTGGCCAACGGCCAGGGTGTACTGTTTGCCGGCTCATTTAGTAAAACCCTGTTCCCGGCACTACGGCTCGGATATCTGGTCGTGCCCGCTGAACTTGCCGGCCGGGCCAGTGCTATTTTGCAGGCACTGCAGGGAGATGTGCCGTTGCTGCCGCAGGCTGTACTGGCCGATTTTATCAGTGAGGGGCACTTTAACCGTCATCTGCGCAAAATGCGCCGCGTCTATCAGCAACAAAAACAACTGGCTGTGCAATTACTGCAGCAGCATTTTCCGGCAGCTACCTTACTGGCGCAGGATGCCGGGCTGCATCTGACCCTGCTGCTGCCGGGCCTGACTGATGATGTCAGATTGTGTCAGCACCTGAACCAGCATGGCTTTAAAGTACAGCCATTCAGCCGTTACTGTTTTTTAAACGAGCCGCAGCGGGGTCTGGTGATTGGGATCGCCGATGCGGATGAAACCCGGCTAATCCAATTAATAGGCCTGCTGAAAGCGCAGCTGCTGCATTGTTCCTGAAATAATATTTACCCTGCCAGATAGCAATGGTATTGATAATCGTTATCATTACTGTATGATCATCGCCAAATTCGGAGGTGAGTATGCAGTTAACCATGAATAAATTAAAACTGGCCATCGCGGTCCAGCTGGCTTGTCTGCCAGCAGCGACTTTTGCTGCAGTAGCAGAAAATGACAATGAGAAAACCATTGAAACCCTTACCGTGCGTGGTCAGTACACGGTAAATGAAACCATTGATACCGCCACCGGCCTGGGGTTAACCCTGCTGGAAACCCCGCAATCAGTCAGCGTAATGACAGCGCAGCGGATTAAAGATTTAGATATCAGTTCAATTGCCGATGCGGTAACGCAAACGCCGGGGCTGACATCAAAATCCTTTGACAGCACCCGTAACACTTTCAGTGCCCGTGGTTTTGATATCGATAAATTTCAGCTGGACGGCGTACCTATGGCCTGGAGCCTGGCCGGTGACTCTGGTGAAACCATAACCGATGTCGCCATTTATGAACGGATAGAAGTGGTGCGCGGTGCCACCGGTCTGCTGACCGGCGTTGGTGAACCCTCAGCCTCTATTAACCTGGTACGCAAGCATGCCAATGCCCGCGAATTAAGTGGCAGCATCGAAGGCGATATTGGCAGTTGGAATCAGCGCCATATCACTGCTGATATCAGCACACCACTGATTAGCGACGGCAATATCCGGGCCCGGCTGGTTGCGAAGAAGGAAAACAGCGACAGCTTCCGCGATTTGGCAAAAGAGGATAAAACTGTGCTGTACGGCGTAGTGGATGCTGACTTTGACCACGGCTTATCGCTAAGCCTGGGTAGCAGCTATCAGGATAACAACCCTACCGCCTCTACCTGGGGCGCCTTACCGCCGTTGTTTTCTAACGACACGCCAACTGACTGGGACAGAAGCACCACTACAGCGGCCGACTGGACCCGCTGGGATTCCACCAGTAAAAACCATTTCGTCAGCCTGCTGAAACAGTTTAATAACGGCTGGCAACTCAAGGCCAACTACAACCATAACAAAAACACCGCAGACACCCGCCTGCTGTACATCTACGGCGCCGCTGATATCGATACGGGTGAAGGCCTGATTGCCTGGCCATATAACAGTGAAGGCTTCAGCAAGCAGGACAGTCTGGACATTCAGTTACAGGGCAGCTATAGCTTGCTGGGCCGTGAGCACGAAGTAGTATTCGGTGCGTTGCACAGTAAACAGCAGTCTGAAGTACTGGTGTATGCTGCGCTGGAATGGCCGGGTACCGGTAACTTCTATAACTGGGACGGAAGTGTGGCCGAGCCTGGCTGGGCCGCCACCCCGACTAAAGATGTCGACCTGGATACTGAGCAGCAAGGGCTGTATGCGGCAACCCGCTTTGCCTTGACGGAACAATTAAAGCTGATTGCCGGTGGCCGTTACACTAAATGGGATCGTTCCGGCACTAACTATGGTGCGGTCCAGAATTTTGGCGACAACCAGTTTGTGCCCTATGTTGGCCTGACGTACCAGTTAACAGACAACCATATGTTGTACGCCAGTCACACCGAAATTTTTATGCCGCAAAATGCCTATGACCGCAACGGTGATTTCCTGGATGCCGTAACCGGCAGCAACCAGGAAGTTGGCTTGAAAAGCAGTTATCTGGACGGCGCCTTACAAACCGCGGTTGCGGTATTCAGCATTGAGCAGGACAATTTGGCCCAGGCCGATGCGGCCTACAATGACCCGGAGAATAATTTTTTCCCGTCTTTTGCCGCCAAAGGTGCCACCAGTAAAGGCTTTGAGCTGGAAGTGATTGGCCGGGTAAATGACAGTTGGAATATCAGCGCCGGCTATTCACAGTTTACAGCTGAAGATCGCAACGGTGCAGATATTAATGTTAATCACCCCCGCAAGAAACTGAACCTGTTTTCCACTTATGAGTTTTTCGATATGCTGGCCGGCTTAACCGTCGGAGCGGGTGTCAGTTGGGAGAGTGAATCGTACAGTGATGTGCTACCACTATTGCTGAGCGATCAAACCTATCAGATAAAACAGGACAGCTTTATGCTGGCCAGTCTGATGGCACGCTATGAGATTAACAAACAATTTTCGCTGCAGCTGAATGTGCATAACCTGTTTGATGAAACCTATTACAACGGTCTAACTCAACAGTATAACTATGGTGCACCACGTAACTTCAGCCTCGGCGCTACCTGGTCGTTTTAAACTGCAAGAGACCAAGAAAAATGGCCGCGATTGCGGCCATTTTTGTCTGTGTAATCTGATAAACTTTGCAGCCGGCTAGAAGTTATACCGCAGATTAGCACTAATCGCCCGGCGCTGACCGTAGAAACAATCGCCACGAGCCAGGCAGGAAGTAATCACCGTTTTGTCAGTAATATTCTGCGCCTGCAGGCTAAGGCTGTATGCGCCAAAGTTATAACCGACCATCGCATCGAACAGCGTATAGCTGGCAGTGGTCAGCGGCTGGTTTAATACCTCACCGTTTTGCTCAACATAAGCAGTACCGTCTGACGTTTCACCGACATAACGCACGCCGGCGCCAAACTGCCAGTTAGCCAGTGCGGCCGGGCGCCAGGTAGCCCAGATTGATGCTAAATGATCCGGCTGCGCCGATAACGCCGCACCCAACTCACCTACCGTATTGCTCTGACTGACATAAGCATCTATGTAAGCATAGCTGGTATAGATATCCAGCTCATCCCATGCCAGCTGGGCCTCCAGCTCAAGTCCTTTTGACGTTACTTCACCCTCCTGCACCTGGCCATTAGGGTTAATAACCGCCGGATCTGTAGCCTGGGCCGCAGATAGCGTCGTGGTACGGTTTTGCTCGGTAATATCAAACACTGCGGCGGTTAACAGGTGCTCAGTACCCTTGGGTTGATATTTTAAACCCGCTTCCCATTGCTGGCCTGTTTTCGGCACAAAAGCCTTGCCAAACGCATCTGTGCCCAGCAAGGGCTCAAACGATTCGCTGAAACTCAGATAGGGTGAAATACCACCATCAAATAAGTACATTACCCCCAGCCGGCCAGTGGTGGCATGTTGGGTAGTACTGCGGCTAATTTGCGGATTGGTGGTGGCGCGGTCCCGACGCAGTGCTGCCGATAACAGCCACTTATCAGCGATTTTCATATTATCCTGTAAATAAACCCCGGCCTGATAGGTAGTACTGGCCGGGCTGTCAGCGATATCAGCTGCTGTCGGCAGATTAGCAACCTGACCATACACCGGGTTGTATAAATCCAGTAAACCGCCTGTTGCCGCATAAAAACTGTCGTTATCGGTATAGGCATGCTGATAATCAAAACCGGCTACCAGGCTGTGCTGAACAGTACCGGTATCAAATTTACCATGCAGCTGCAAATCACTGGTCAGGGCCCGCGCATCGGCATCACTCAGGTACACCACCCGGTTAACACTGCGGTTATCGTCCTGTAGCACCGGCGGCCAGCCATACATCGTATGGTAATCGGCATGGCTGTCACTGTAACGGCTGGCCAGTCGTAGTTGCCAGTCGTTAGAAAAATCATGCTCAACAATTGCCGTTACTGCAGTTTGTTCAGTATCGTACTTATCAAAACCCGGCTCTGAGACAAAGCGGTTACTTGGGATCTGACCAAATTCGTTGGGTAAAATAGTGCCCTGATGCGGGAAGAACTGGGTGCTGGAGCCAGATTCGTTCTGCTGATAATTTGCCAGCAGAGTAAGTTTGGTCGCGTCGGTAGCCTGCCAGCTTAACGACGGTGCTATTACAACACTGTTATCCGGCACAAAGTCGGTCTGGGTGTTACTCTCGCGCCACAACGCCACCAGACGGCCCTGCAAAGAAGCATCAGCATTAAGAGCACCAGTAATATCGCCGGCCAGTTGCTTACGTGAATAATTGCCCAGTTGCGCCCACAGCTGACCACTGGTAACCGGCTCTGGTTTTTTGCTGACCAGATTAACAATACCGCCAATTGAGCCCTGACCATACAATACGGAGCTGGGGCCTTTTAAAATTTCAATTTGCTGCAGCGTATAAGGCGCTACCCGCACATTATTGTAATAGCCAAACAACGATTTTAAGCCATCCAGATATTGCACCGGCGACACACCGCGAATTTGCGCCCAGTCGCCGCGGGTATCCAGGCCATAAGGACCGTTGTATAAACCTGACACATAGCCCAGGGCGTCCTGCACTGTCAGCGCGCCAAGGTCAGCAATCCGCTCTTCGGTCAGCACCGTCACTGACAGCGGCGTTTCAATAATCGGCGTATCTGATTTGGTGCCAGAGGCGCTGACATAAGAAATCAGGCCACGCTGACTTTTTACCGTGATCACCTCTATCCCAGCCTCACCGGCACTGCTGCTTTGCTGGCTTTTATCGGCGGCAATAGAGGGCAGAGCGAGTGCCATGGCAATGCTACCGGCTAATACTGAATACTTCATGCTGACATTTCCTTGTGTTAAAAACTGCCGGCATTCTAAATGCAAATAACTCTCAATTACAACAATGTTGATAATAATTCCTATTAAGATTATTATGACGCCCTTGTATTAACTTCAGCGACAACTTCACGGGCAAGGCTCACATGGCAAAACTCAGCAATCGTTTCTGGTTTCAATTACATGGCTGGTTTTCATTGCCAATCTGGCTGATTTTCTGCTTTGTCTGCCTGAGTGGCACAGTGGCGGTGTTCAGCCATGAACTTACCTGGCTGACTAACCCGGCTGCCCGCGCCAGCAACCCGGATAACCTGCCGGCCAAACCGGTAGCAGAGCTGGTTGCTAGCGTGCAACAGGCTTATCCGACGGCCGATGTTGGCAGTGTGATGCTGTTTGAACCTTATCTGGTCAATGCCGTTATTTTTACCGACCACGACAAGCCGTTTGCCATTGCCTACGTTAATCAGTACAGCGGCGAGATTCAGCAGATTAATGAAGGCATGACCTTTATTAACTTTATGCGCAGTCTGCATGGCTGGTTGTTGTTTCCATGGCAAAGTGGCTACAGCGTCGGCTATTACCTGGTGTCGGCAATGGCTATTGTCATGCTGGGCGCCTTAGTTACTGGCCTGGTGATCTACAAAAACTTCTGGCGCAGTTTTACCCGGCCAAAGGTGCGCTTGCATCAGGGCAAAAAAACCGTGCTGACCGATCTGCACCGTTTAGCAGGCGTCTGGTCAATCTGGTTTTTAATGGTGATGAGCGCTACCGGCTTGTGGTATCTAATCCAGGCCGTAATGTGGCATGCCGATATTGATATTGAGCCGCACGCGCCGCTGGTGGCCGCTGAGCAATTGCCGGCAACCGCACAAGCACCTGTGGTCAGCTTTGCTGATGCGATGCAGATTGCCCAGCAACGTTTCCCGGAGTTTCAGCCAAGCTTTTTAATGTTGCCGGAGCATAATCGCGGCATGTATACGCTGATGGGCGGCGGCGACCATATTTTTTATGACCAGTATTCCTACAACCTGAGCATTAACCCCTGGACCGGTGAGATTGCCCAGCAGAAATCGCCGGAATCGATGACCGCGCTGCAAACAGTAATGCATATTGCCGACCCGTTGCATTACGGCACCCTTGGCGGGATCTGGACTAAGGCCATCTGGTTTCTATTTGGTTTGTTATTATCGGGCATGTCGATGACCGGCTTTATGATCTGGGGCAGCCGCACCGTTAAAGCCGTGCGGGAGAGCCGCAACGCAACTTATCTGCAGGAGGTGCCGGATGGCGCACAGTAACCGTTTCTGGCAACGGCATAAGTTTAAATTAAATGGCCTGGTGCTACTGCTGCCAATCTGGTTTTTGTACGACTCACTGACACCGGAATTCCCACCGGCCTGGCCGGCACAGCAACTGGGGCAATTTGAAATTGCGCCGATGCCGCTGGATTTAAAACCGCCCTATGCTCACCACGATCAGTATGTGAAAGATTTTTACTTAAGCTTTAGTCAGGGCGACATTGCCAGTATCCGCCAGGGGTATCTGAATATCGGCCCGGTACCACTACCACTGCCAGAGCTGCAGCAGGACGAAGAGGGCATTTTACATGGCAGCCGCCATGGCCAGCATGTGCATGCTATCGCGCCGTCGCAGCTCACAGCCACCGATAAAGTCTGGCTTACCCTGCAAACCTGGCAGGGCGAGGTGCTAACGACGAGCTGGCCGTTGCCTGCGCAATTACTGGCAGCAGAATAAGCTACAGCCATTAACCGCAACCTTGAATTGTCGTGGCAGTGACCGGATATCCTGTTTATCGTTTGAGTAAAATAACAGGAGCAGCACTATGCAACATGTCGTGATTACCGGCGGTAATAAAGGAATTGGTCTGGCGCTGGTGAAGCAGTATCTGGCAAATGGCGACAAGGTATCGGTGCTTTGCCGCCAGCCTTCAGCCGAGCTGGCCGATTTGGACGTGACCCTGTACAGCGGCGTTGAACTGAGTGAGCCGGAGAAAATTAAAGAAATTGCGGCTAAATTCGCCGAAAACAGCATAGATGTGCTGATTAACAACGCCGGCATTTTCTGCAACGAAACCCTGGATAACTTTAACGACGAAACCATTTTAAAGCAGTTTCAGGTAAACAGTATTGCCCCTTTGCTGCTCAGCCAGCAGCTGCTGGGCGCACTTAAAGACGGCGGCAAAATAGCGATGATCACCAGCCGGATGGGCTCTATCAGCGATAACAGCTCCGGCAGTTACTATGGCTACCGGATGGCCAAAGCGGCGTTAAATGCCGGCAGTATGTCGCTGGCGAAAGATCTGACGCCACGCAAAATCAGTGTCGGTATTTATCACCCGGGCTATGTCCAGACCGAGATGGTCAGCTATGGCGGTGATATCAGCCCTGATGAAGCCGCCCGCCGTTTACGTGGCCTGATAAGCGAGCTGAGCCCGGCTAACAGCGGCAAGTTTTACCACAGCAATGGCAGCGAGTTACCCTGGTAAGCATTAAAAAGCCGGCCCGGGTTAGCGGGCCGGCAAAGCGGCATTGGCTCTGAGAAAAGGTCACAGATCAAAGCCGTTAACGCTGGTTTGCTGGTAAAATTTAATGCTTACTGTCCAACAGCGCCTGCAATTGTTGCAGCTGATCTTTAGTAAGCTCGGCGTTTTCCAGCAAATGCTTAATAGCGCTGAAGCTGTGTTCACCCACTTCACGCTGAATTTCAATGTGTCTTAACTTTGCATGCTCGCCGGCGCGGCGGTGAATTTCAATCAGTTGCTGCTCCTCGGCGTCCTCACCCTGCTTGCGGATAACAATATGCTGGATCCCATCATGGTCCTGCCAGCTGACTTTTGGCGGATGTGGCGGCATTGGCGGTACCGGTGGTGCCTCTGTTAACAATTTTTCCAGTTTATGCCGCTGCTCCGGCGCTAATTCAGCACTGAATTGCTGCCACTCTTCACTATCGCGCCAGTTTTCACCGCTGAAGCGCCACTCTTTTTTCTCGCCGTCCTGCATCACCACAATCCGGGTTTCGTGCTCGGTCTCCGGCGCAGGCTGCTCTGCTATTGCCTGAGGTAAGGCACAGCCGGTTAATAAAGTAATCAGTGCGGCACTAAGTAGGCTAATTTTCATGTTATTGCTCCTTCCGTTTATCGGTTGTTCTGCGTTGCTGTCAGCAGGATAATGAAAGTTTAATGCCACTATTTTTAACTTTAAATATCAATAACTTAAAATGGCCAATTAGCAGGACATCCCGTTATCTGCATTGCCAACTCCCGATATCGGGATATTTTTGCTGACAAATAGCCCTGGTCAGGCCTGCCCCTGCCGGCGGCGGCCAGCAACAGCGACTTTGGCAAACTGGCACAGTGGTTGTAAGCTAGCCGGTATCTGAATACTTTTTTGTGTGGTTTTATGTCAATCCGGCTGGCATTAAGTTTAGGTATCATCTGTTTATTATTGCTAATGGCACTAAGCCAGATATGGCTGGTACGGCTGTTTCAGGGCCAGATAGAACAGCAAATCAGCAGCAGTAGCAGTGAAATGACCCGGGTGGTGCTGGCGCAAACGGCAAGCCAGCTGGAAGAGATAGTCAGACATCCGCCACCACCACCGCCACCGCCGGCGCCCGGAACAGCGCCCAGGCAGCGTCAGGTGCAAATCATTGAAATAGAACGGGACGGTAAACGGTTGAATATTGAAGAGCTTGCCGAAGCCAGCAGACACGAGCAACTGGCGGTAGAGCGTATTCTGGCCCAGATAGATGCGGAAAAACTGCACGCCCGGGCTGCCCAGTTGCGCCACAGCAGCCGTTACTATGACGCCAACCCGCTGATCGCCAGATTTACCCAATACACCATGTTGCTAATTGCTGCCAGCACCGCACTGGCCATGCTGATTGCGCTGTGGCTGGGCCATCGGCTTATTCAGCCTTTGCAGCGGTTAGTTGCCGGCTTTAAGCAGTTGCAACATGGCCGGCTTGGCCAGCAGGTAGCCGTGGCGGGTTTGACAGAATACCGCTATGTCAGCGAGCAGTTTAATCAGATGAGTAGTCAGTTAGCCGCACTGGCCGCCCAGGCAGAGCAACATCAGCAACAGCAGCACCTGGCGGAGCTGGGTGAAATAAGCCGCGGTATGGTGCATGCATTGCGTAACCCTATTCACACCTTAAGTTTACTGCTGGAGCAGGTGGCCAGCAGTGACGACCCTGAGTTACGCCAGCGGTTAAGCGAGCAGGCCGAGCAGAAAATGCAGCATATCAACCGCAACCTGACGGCGATGTTAACCCTGAGCTGTGCCGACATTGATCGCAGCCAGCAAGTATTGCTGCAGAATGTACTGGATGATTTGCTACTGGAATTCAGCAGTGACCAGCTGCGCTTTGTCGTTAGCGGCGATAGCCAGGCCAGTGTGGCCGGCGCCGAAGCCGAATTACGCAGTATTTTTCATACTTTACTGGCCAACGCCGTTGAAGCCTGTGGTGGCAAAGGCCAGATTAGTATCGATGTGCAAACCACAGCGCAGCAGTTACAGGTAACAATTTGCGACGACGGCCCAGGGCTTAGTGCCGATATTGTGCCGCGACTATTCAGCCCGCATTGCTCCAGCAAGGCAGATGGTGCCGGCATGGGGCTGTATATCAGCAGCCGGCTGCTGAAGCTGTATTATCAGGGGTCGATTGAACTGAAAAACCGGCCGCAGGGCGGTTGCTGCGCTATTGTCACTCTTAGCGAAGCATTTACCGGCGTATCTGGCGGAGCAGCGCAATGACGGCAACTATCCTGCTGGTAGAAGATGATAACGAACAGCGCCAGCTACTTGGCAAGCTGTTGCAGGGTGAGCAGTATCAGGTATTCAGCGCCGCGACCGTGGAAGATGCGCTGGTGCTGCTAAAACAGCAGCCACAAATTGAGCTGGTATTCAGTGACTGGAAGCTGGGCAATTACACCGGCTTAACCATTTTAAATTATGTGCGCACCAACCTGCCGGAACTGGGTTTTGTCGTCGCAACGGCCTATGGCTCAGTCAGCCATGCGGTCGAGGCTATCCAGGCCGGGGCCGATGACTACTTAACCAAGCCTTTTAAACGCCAGGAACTGCTGCTGGCCGTTAGCAAGGGGTTAACCGCCAAGTGGTTGCGCAGCCAGAATCGCCAGTTAAGCCAGCAGCTTAGCGAGCAACGCCAGCTGGTCGATTTAGTTGGTAAAGCGCCCTGCATGCAGCAGTTGTTTCAGCGGATTAACCGGGTATCGAACAGCGATGCTACTGTGCTGATCAGTGGCGAAAGCGGTACCGGCAAAGAGCTGGCAGCCCGGGCGCTGCATCAGCTGTCGTCCCGCTGCAAAGGGCCTTTTATTGCCATTAACTGTGGCGCCATCCCTGAGCAACTGGCTGAAGCAGAGCTGTTTGGCGCGGAAAAAGGCGCCTACACCGGCGCGCATCAGGCGAAAGCCGGTAAGTTTGAAGCGGCAGCCGGCGGCACCTTATTTCTGGATGAAGTGGCCGAACTGCCGTTAAGCCTGCAGGCAAAATTACTGCGCCTGCTGCAGGAAGGTAAAGTCACCCGGCTGGGCAGCCATCAGGAGATCACGCTCGATCTGCGGTTAATCGCCGCCAGCCATCAGGACTTAGCCCAGGCTGTACAGGAGGGTCGCTTTCGGGAAGACTTATATTACCGGTTAAATGTGGTCCCCATGCATATGCCGGCACTGCGTCAGCGCAGCGAGGATATTCCGCAGTTAATTCAGCATTTTCTGCAAATCAGCCAGCAGCGTTATCAGCTTGATGCACCCGCCTTAACCAAAGCGACGCTGAAACAACTAATGGATTACCCCTGGCCGGGCAATGTGCGCGAGCTGGCCAACCGGATTGAACGCTTTGTATTACTGGGCGATGAGCAGGAGCTGCTGGCAGGGTTAACCACCAGCGCAGCCAGTCCCGGCCAGTTTGTATTGCCGGCGGAAGGGCTGAACTGGCAGCAACATGAACGCGATTGCCTGTTACAGGCTTTGCAACGGGCAGACGGCAATAAAGCCCAGGCCGCCAAACTGTTGCAATTGCCCTATAAAACCCTGTTATACCGGCTGGATAAATACCAGCTGAATTAACAGGGCCGCTTACTCCAGGGTAATATCATCCAACTCAAAGCTGAATTCGCCCTGCGGGCCGTTCCATAACAACATACTGACAGCTTCGGTATTAAGGCCATTAAATGCCGACAATGGCACCTCGATAGTTTGCCAGTCAGCACTGACCGTAAAGCGGTGACTGACGGGCATAAAGCTGCCGGCTGAGAACGCATCCAGCCGGTACTCTCCTGCGGTACCGCGGATCTTAAACTGAATACTGGCAATATCGCTGAAATCACTGCCGCTTTCGATACTGCTGCCCGTTTGCCAGGCGACTCCGGCCCAGGGGTAGGCAAAGCCAGGCCGGGTAACACCCTCTACCAGCAACACGCCTTGCTGCACCCTGATTGCTGCTGAAGATTCCCCCTGCATCATGCTATCGCTGCTGGCAGCGAAACCACCGCTGCGCGCTACCAGGTCAGCGCTGAAATCGGCAATCAGACCGCGGCTTAATCCAGTACTTTTTGCCGGCAATGACGGCCGATGGTGCCAGCCATTTTTCCAGATGGCCGCAGGTGCCAGTAACGTGGTTAAGTCGGCCATCGGGTCATTACCCAGTAATACCATATCAGCCTTGTAGCCCGGCCGCAGATAGCCTGCCTCTTTAAGACCAAAGGCTTGCGCCGGCGCAGAGGTAGCACTTTGCAGCACCTGCAATACCGGCACGCCGGCCCGTTGCAGCAACACCATTTCCACGATTAAACTGACGCCATGAGCGGTATTAGGGTTTGGCGCATCAGAGCCGGCTAATAGCAGTATGCCAGCATCGGCCATTTGGCGGGTGTTGTTTGCCAATAACTGGTATCGGTCTGATGGAATTGGCGAATGGTTAAAACGCTCGTTTAAACTGCTGATTGCCGCAGACGTAAGTGCAGCTGGTGGGGCATTCAGCAGCAATTCTTCATTTATGCTGCCGGTAAGCATGCCTTCCATTACAATCATGGTCGGAATAATAAAGCGCTGCTCGTTGGCCATCAGCTTTAGCAACTGGTCGCTTACCGGTTCACTGAAAAAGCTATGCACCAGGCCATCTGCACCGGCTGCCAGTGCCTCTTCAGCCGACGGTAAATCAGCAATATGCACTACTGCCAGCACGCCTTGTTCTTTAGCGGCTTCGATCACCGCCTGCAAGGTTGCCAGATCAATTGATGGCCTGAAACGGCGCAACGCTTTAGCAGAGGTATAAACAATTTTAATAAAGTCAGAACCTTCGGCCAGCCTGGCTGCGACAAATTCAGTGGCCTGTTCCGGGCGCTCAATTACCGGTATTGCTCTGCCATATTGAGTGCCATGGCCTTTTGGCGCGGTCACCAGCGTTCCAGCGCCATAGATATCAGCCTGATTGGTCTGGGCCGTGCTGGATCTGCTGGCTTTGTGCGCCGCCAGAAACTGCTGATCGCCAAACATATCCAGCACCGTGGTGACACCAAAATTCAGCGCCTGCTCAAGCGCATCGCCCCAGACGTGGACGTGGCTGTCAATCAATCCTGGTAGCAGCCATTGGTTATTGCCCGCTATCAGTGGCAGCGCGCTGTCAGGTTTATCCAGGTAAAGTTGCTGTACCCGGCCGTCTCTGATCTCAACAAAACGCTCATCGCGCCAGCGCTCGCCATCAAACAGCCGTACCGGTCCGAGAATAAAACTATTTTCTGTTAGTTCCGCAGCTGTGGCTGCAGTCCGGGTGTTTGCCGGAGATACTTCTGGCTGCGGTAGCAGCAGAAAAAACATCACCAGCAACGCCGCCAGGATAGTGAACGCCAGACTTTTCATTATTTAGCTCCGGTATAGCGGCGAAAGATCAGCAAACATAAGCCGGTGAGCACCGCTGTGGTCAGTAGCAGTATAGTCAGATGCAGCAGCACCGGCTGGCCCTGATCCATAGCCAGCAATTTTAATCCCAGCTGCGACAAATGATAACTTGGCCACATCCAGGCAAGCTGCTGCAAAAACTGTGGTAGCAGGTGAATAGGCAGCCACAAGCCGGATAAAAAGGCCATTGGCAGGTACAACAGGTTAACCACGCCGGGCGCCGCTTTGTCACTGAGGGTTAAGCCTAACAGCAAGCCGATAAGGGCAAAAGGTACAGTACCCGCCAGCAACAGCAGCGCTAAACCAAGCCACTGGCCCTGCTCCAGCCGCACGTTGCCAAATATCGCAGCCACGCTGAATAGCATCACAATGATCAGCACAGCAAACGCCAGGCTGGTAACCATTTTTGCCAGTAAATAAGCACTGACCGGCATCGGTGACAGTCGCTTTAAGGTTAACCAGCCCTGCGCCCGATCGCTGGCGATATTCATGGCAAAATTAAACATGGCCGGCCCCATAATGCCAAAACAACTGTAGGTTACCAGCATATAAGCGGCATGGTTGGTACTGCCCGCCGGGCTGAACAGCACCCCGAAAAACAGATAAAACACCACAGGAAATGCCAATGCCGGCAACACAAAACCCGGCGTACGCCAGACGCTGATTAAGTCATACCAGGCTTCTTTCTGATATATCGTTAAGCTACTCATGCGGCCTGCTCCTTATTTGTGCTGCTGTGTTCAGCGGTCGGTGCGGTAAGTTGTAAAAAAGCCTGCTCTAGTGGCACCGGCCTTACTTCCAGCTGGCTGACAGCAGGATCCTGATTAAATAAAGCTTTAACAGTTTGTTCGGCATGGCTGCTATGCAGTGTTATCAGCTCCTGCTGCCGGCTAAGTTGCAGTACGCCTGGCAATGCCTGTAACTCGGCATCAGTTAAACTGCAGCAACACTGCACCACTTTATATTGGGTTAAGGCTTTCAGCTGCTCCGGGCTGCCATTGGCAATAAACTGGCCCTGATGCAGTACCATGATCCGATCAGCCAACTGCTCGGCCTCTTCCAGATAATGGGTGGTCAGCACCACAGCAACCCCTTGCTGTTTAAGCTGACGGATCTGCTGCCATAAATTTCGTCTGGCCTCCACGTCCATACCCAGGGTAGGTTCATCCAGAAATACCAGCTTCGGTTTGCCGGCCAGCGCCAGCGCAAACAATAAGCGTTGCTTCTGGCCGCCGGATAACCGGCCAAAACGCACTTTGGCATGAGCCTGCAAGCCGGCCAGCGCTACCAGTTCACTGGCACGGTAGCCATTCTGGTAATAGCTGCTGAACAAATCACACTGCTCGGCGACGGTTAAATTGGCGCTCAGGCTGCCAATTTGCATCATCACCCCGCATTGCTGGCGCAATGCGGTACTGCGGGTTGTTCCCTGCTGCGTCTGGCCCAGCAACTGTATTTCGCCGCTATCGGCCGCTACCAGCCCCAGAATGGCCGAAATTAGGGTGGTTTTGCCCGCCCCGTTGGGGCCGAGAATACATAACACCTCACCGGCGGCCAGTGTCAGGTCTACGCCGGCCAGCACAGTAACGCCAGCATAACGTTTACTCAGCGCGGTAACGGTTAACTGTGGTTGCAGCTTGCTCATCGGTTACTCCTTACCACGTTGTGATAAAAACCGGCCAATTTGCTGATTCAGCCACTCTGGCGCATCGGCCATAATAAAATGCTTAGAGTCACGGGCGAAGGCAAAGCTGTGGTATTGTGCTGGCGCATCGGCCAACTGATTTTCATAGTTTTGCTGTACCTGTTCCGGTGTGCTGTAAGGCGCACCATTTTGCAAGGCGCCAAGGGTTAGCACCGGTACCCGGATATTGGCCAGCTGCCCCCGCAGGTCAGCGCGCATCAGCTCGCCCATTACCCTGCCGGAGGTTTGGCCGTCCGAGCTCATCATATTGCTGACAATCCGCTGCTGCCAGTCTTCAGCCGTTGCCATACTTTTGGCCATCGCCATCGGGTCAAAACGTTGTGGCTGTTGCTGTCCGGTGTTATTGCTGGCGGCAGCCTGGCTGAACATGGCACCTAATGCCGGTAAGCCATCAACATTAACCGCACCGCCAATCTGCTCTGGCGCATTAGCCGCCAGCGCCAATGCCAGATACCCGCCCAGGGAATGGCCGACAATCACCGGCTTTTCCAGCTGTTGCTCGCTGATATAGCGCAAAATCGCTTGTTGCTGGATTGCCAGATAACCGTCACCCCAGCTTTGCATCGGAATCGGTTTTACCCCGGCAAAACCGGCCAGTGTCAGCACATGCAGCTGATAATCTGCCTTAAGGGCGTCAACGGTGCTTTGCCAAACCTCACCCGAGGAGGCGACCCCCGGGATTAGAATAACAGCGGGGCCCTGACCCACCACTTTTACCTCGAAGCAGGCACAAGCTTGCTGCTGGCTGGCAGCAGTAGTAGTCTCTGGCTGAGCCAGCAGCGCACCGGCGGGCGCCATTACCGCGGCCGAAAATAGGGCAACAGTACAAAGGGTTTTAATTTTAACGTTAAGTATGCTTTTCATCAGAGTAGTCCTGTTAGTCAGTGGCTGTGATTCAGCTGCCACCAGCCTAACCTGAACCAGGTTGCAGGCATGCTCACAGAAGTCATCAATTAGCGGTGACATTTGTCATTGGAATCGCTGACAAAGCACACTGCCGGATTTTTCGCCACTAACCGATACTTACCGGCAACAACACAGCGAAAGGACAGACAAATGACAGCCCTTACTTTAGAACAATACAGAACTCAGTTTAGCCAGCGGCGTTTTCTGGCCATGCCGTTAACCGGCATGCTGGTATGGTCCGCTTTGGCAGTTACCGGCGCCTTACTACCGCCACAGCAAGCAATAATGGCGTTGTTTATTGGTACCGGTAGTATTGTGTATCTGGCAATGGCAATAGCCCGGTTAACCGGTGAAAAAATGAGTTTTAAAAAGTCACAGAAAAATCCGTTTGATGGTTTGTTTCTTTACGGGGTGGTAATGGCGGCATTGGTTTATGCCATTGCAATACCTTATTTTCTGGCAGATTATCGTTCTTTGCCATTTAGTATTGGCATTCTTACCGGACTGATGTGGTTACCGCTGGGCTGGATTATTCAACATTGGATTGGTTTGTTTCACACCCTGGCCCGCACCGCATGCTGCACCCTAGCGTGGATAGTGGCACCAGAACATAGTTTTGTTACTATGCCATTAATTATTGTCGCAATTTATGCCATCAGCATCATCACGCTGGAGCGGCGCTGGCGTAAGCTGCAACCACTAAACACTTTAACAGCACAGGTAGTGGCACCATGAATACACAGCTGGAACGGAAAATGAGCTGGGTTTATCTGATAAACCTCATTTTCTATATTATTCCGCTATTTACCGTGCGTTTTTCACCGTGGCAATACCTGAGTATGCTATCGGCGCTGCTGCTGTTTCTGGGCTGTTACTTCTGGGCTTATCGTTGTAACCGCCACAACATGCACTGGCCAATAGCCGGCATTGTGCTGGTAGCGGCTCTGATAACCCCGGTAAACCCGGGCTCTGTTTCTATGTTTGCTTACGCCGGCTTTTTTATCGGCTTCGCTTATTCGCTAAAGCGCTATCTGCTGCTGACAGCCCTGCTGCTGGCGTTACTGGTGTTGCTGGACTTAACCCTGACTATTCACTGGAACCTGTTTTTAATTATGGGCATTCCGATTGTGCTGGCGGTCAGTTTTCTGGGCCGGGCAGAGCAGGCCAAACTACGCCATCGCCTGGCAGAGCAGCAAAGTGGTGACGAAATTAAACAACTGGCAACCATGGTTGAACGGGAAAGAATTGGCCGCGATTTGCATGATATTCTTGGCCACACCTTATCCAGCATTATTTTAAAGGCAGATTTGGCAGAAAAACTGCTGGCACGACAGCAAGCTGACGCCGCGCAGCAACAATTAACCGAATTAAGCCAGATCGCCCGCGAGGCCTTAAGCCAGGTCCGGCAAAGCGTTTCCGGCTACAAACACCAGGGGCTGACGGCTGAAGTGGCCAGATTACTTAGCCGGCTGCGCGATGCCGGTTTTGTGGCAGAACTAACCGGTGAGATACCACATTTGGATAGCCGCCGGGAAACGGCGGTGGTGCTGGCGCTGACAGAACTGGTTACTAATATAATGCGCCATAGCAAAGGCGATAGCTGCCAGCTTCGCTTTACCGAGCAAGCCGGCATCTTAAAAATTTGTTTAAGCGACAATGGCCGCCAAGCCGACGTTAAAGAAGGCAATGGCATTACCGGCCTGCGTGAACGCTTAACGGCAATTAATGCTACGCTGAAGCTGCAGCACAACCAGGGGCTGACAGCCACTATTGAGCTGCCTCAGCAATCCACATTGTTACAGGAAGCAACCTGATGAATATTTTACTGGCTGAAGACCAGGCCATGGTTCGCACTGCTCTGGCCAGCCTGCTGCGACTGGAAGCTGATTTTCAGGTAACAGAGGCCGCTGACGGCAATGCCGCACTTAAACTACTGAAGCAACAGCCGTTCGATTTATTGCTAAGCGATATAGAAATGCCCGGCTGTACAGGCATTGAACTGGCGCAATATGTGCAGCAACATCAATTGGCTACAAAAGTGGTAATTATTACCACCTTTGGCCGCGCCGGTTATGTTAAACGGGCGATGGACGCCGGGGTGGGTGGTTTTTTATTAAAAGACGCACCGGTAGAACAACTGGTGCAGGCCATCCAGCAGGTGATGACGGGCAAGAAAGTGGTCGACAGTGAGCTGCTGTTAAACTCGCTCGGCGAGCAGGACCCGCTCAGTGACAAAGAGCGCCAGGCGCTGCGGCTTGCTGCCGATGGCAAAACCACCAGTGAAATTGCAGCGGCGCTGTATATTGCCGAGGGTACCGCCCGTAATTACTTATCAGAAGCCATCAGCAAACTGCATGCCGCTAACCGGATTGACGCCGCGCGGATTGCCCGGCAAAAGGGCTGGCTGTGATACTACTTTGCATAAGGGTTGGCTTTGATCGACAACAGTTTCGATTCGAAGTAACCGATTAACCCTAAGCCAACCGTTGAAGCCCTGGACGGGCGGAAACGAGCCCCCATGGATGGGTTCACGGCGTGTTGGCGTGGGTCAACCGGTTGCGACCAAACTGCCTGTTATCCTAAAAGCTTTACAGCCAAGCGCTTTTTACGCCACACTGAGATCATTTGCTGCAATAGCGGACATTGATATGGATTTTCGCAATAAAATCAAAGCTGATCGGCTGCTACAAAGCAGGGTGGGTGACTTGCAAAGCGCACTGGAAAGTGACCGTGGCCGGATTATTAATTCAGCCGCCGTGCGCCGGCTGCAGCAAAAAACCCAGGTATTTCCACTGGAGCGCAATGCCGCGGTGCGCAGCCGCTTAACCCATTCGCTGGAAGTACAGCAAACCGGTCGTTTTATTGTGCAAACGGTATTTCGCCTGTTATCTGAGCAGCAGCAGGCTGAATATGGCCTGACCGCACTGGAGCGGCCAATAGAATCACTGGTTGAAATGGCCTGCCTGCTGCACGATGTCGGCAACCCACCTTTTGGCCACAGCGGCGAAAGCGCAATAAACAGCTGGTTCAGCCAGGTCTTACCGGAGCTAACCCGCTGCCATCAGCTGACAGATAATACTTTATGGCAAACACTATGCACCGAGCTGGCTCAGTTTGAAGGTAATGCTCAGGCTATTCGCTTGGTGCATAGTCTGCAGCGGATGAATCTGACTTACACTCAGGTCGGCTGTATTTTAAAATATACCCGGCTGGGTGCTGAGCACAAACCGGATCAGCACCATCAGCAAAGCTACTTACAGAAAAAACCCGGTTACTATTTTGCTGAGCAACAATTTGTACAGCAGCTATGGCAACAGTTGGCAACTGAACCAGGCTGTCGTCAGCCCCTGACCTATATTATGGAAGCGGCCGATGACATTTCATATTGCCTGGCTGATCTGGAAGATGCCGTTGAAAAAGGCCTGTTCAGCCTGCCTGAGCTGGCAGCACAACTCAATCTGGCGTTTACTGAGCTGGAACCCGCCAACCGGCTTATTGCCACTCATAGCGGCGGCAGCGAAAGTTTCTCTGCCCTGGTTAAAGCGGCGCTGGATAAAGCCGGGGCCGAGCCCATTAATAAAAACTCCGAGTTCTTTATCAAGTTAAGAGTTGGCATGATCCATCCGCTGGTGCGACACGCTGCAGAGCAATTTATCACCAATATAGAGCCGGTGTATCATGGCAGTTTAAACCGGGCCCTGCTGGAAGATGGCAGCCAGTATCATGCGATAACCAGCACCTTTAAGCAGGTAGCCCGCCAGTTTGTGTTTAATCAACCCGAAGTAGAAACCCTCGAGCTGCAAGGCCAGCGGATTATTGCCGGCCTGCTTAGCTGTTACCAACCGTTACTGCAGCTGTCTGCTGCCGACTTCAGCACCGTGTTGCAGAATAAGGGCTATGCCTTTGGCCGTGAGCAGCGGCTGGCGCACCGCTTACCAAATAAACATGTTGCCGCTTATCAGCTGGCCATTGCCGCCAACAATAACAACGCTCCGGCAGTCGAGCTGTATTACCGCTGCCGGTTATTGCAGGATTTTATCAGCGGCATGACCGATCACTTCGCTTTTGACGAATATCAAACCCTGGTGCTTTGCCATAGCCGCTGAGCTTTATGGCTGCTGCAGCTGACTGTATAACCAATCGAGCGCTTGTTTTATCTGCTCAGGTTGCTGTACAGGCACCAGATGATCGCTGTCCGGAAGTGCAATGTACTGGCCATTTGATAACGATGCCTGTTCTGCGCTCCATTCGCTGCCTTCCTGCTGCCAAAGTTGCAACGCAGCAACCTGCGCTGGCTCTGCATCAGCAATCTGTTGTTGCTCAAAATCGCTGTCGATTACACTAACCGGAATTGCCGTGACCATCGGCAGCTGGGCATAGCCATTCAGATCGGCAATATAGCTGGCGATTTCAGTGGCCCGGGCCTGTTGGTGAGAAATCAACAAACGTTGTTGCATAATCTGCTCAAAGTAGGTCCAGTCAAACTGAACATTGCGTGCCGTAACCAGCTGTTTAATATGCTGATACTCAGCATCCAGCTTTTCGCGGGTTCTGGCAGTCCAGTTTCCAGCGGCCAGGTGCGGTAATAATTCGGCTAGATTTGTCTGATACCAGTCCGCAGGGTAACCTTGATAAATAGCGAGTGAATGTGGCAGTGGAACGTCAGGGTCGACATACAGCATTGCGTTGATCTTAAAAGGTTGCTGATACAACTCGTAAAACCATCGGGCACTAATGCTGGCACTGGCAAACGACACCAGAGTTATCTCTGTTTCCTGCAATTGGTGCAACACTCCAGCCAGATCATCTGCAAAACGACGATAAGATAACTCGTTTGCGCTACTACTGTAGGCATTGCCCAATCTATCTACGCTGTATACCCGGTATTTCTCTGCCAATAAAGGCTGTAGCGCAGCAAACCAGGCGCTATCACTATGATAATTTTGATTCGGACCAGATAACAATATTACGGCAGGGCCAGAGTTTTCTAATCCCATTGCTCTGACATGAAACTGCCCCTGTTCAGTGGTTACCAGTTTAGAATGCTCTGGTAACTCCGGAGACTCAAGCTCTGTAAAGAAACGTATAATCTGGGCTGAGGTATCAAAATTGGCAAAGCGCCAGCGATGCGTGCCGTAGGCTACACTATACAGCTGGAATTTTTGCTGACCATTGGTGTAGCTTATTACTCCAGCGCCCGGTTCCTTTAAGGGTTTTATCATTTTGTAAGGAAGACTGCCATGCTTGTTGGCATGCAGCTGAATCGCCTTAGGTGAGCTGAGTAATCCAAAGTTGCCATCGTTTAAGCCGCTGTAGGGTAATACGGTATCGTGCGAACCATGCACCATCATTACCGACAGTGGTTGTTCAGGGAAACAGCTTGCCGCCAGTTGCTGTGACATCGAACCGGCCACTACGGCTACTGCTTTAAACACGCTGCTGCGGTTGCAGGCTAAATTTTGCGTAAATAACCCACCTTGTGAAAAACCGGCGGCATAAATTTCGCCATCATATAACCTATATTTCTGTTGAATATCTGCAATAACCTGGTCGACGAATCCCAGGTCATCTACGTTCAGGCGATCAGCAATATTACAACCACAACCTTCATTCCACTCAACCACTTGCGACTTCGGATAAGCAATGATGTATTCATCACTATACTGTTCAAACTGCGCTGTTTGTCGCATATCGCTGGCGTTGCCACCCGAGCCGTGAAATACCAATAATAACTTGTAACTTTTATCAGGCTGAAATCCAGCAGGCAATGTAAGCAAATAGCTTCGCTCCCCGAGCTCAACCAACCCCGTTGTGTCAGGTACTTCATTATTGGCGGGAGAACGGCCGGAAGACAAACAGCCACTAAGTACAATTCCTGCGGCCAGTAACAGAACAAATTTTGTTATTGCTTGTAGTTTCATATAACTTTCCTGTTAACATAAAGTCGCCAGCTAAGCTAAACGTCGCAGCTAACATTGGCGATAAGGGTCTGATGATGGATTTATGATGAAAAGCTTACGATGCGTTTTCGACGGCTAAACAAGGGGTAATAGCAAAGAATGAACAAACAGCAATGGCAGCTGGGCCAGCTGATCTTTGATCCGCAGCGCCGCACTTTGCAATTCGCCGGGCAACATTGCACGCTGGAACCAAAACAGGCTCAGCTGCTGCTGTTACTGGCCCGCCACGCTGCAGAGCCGGTTAGTCGCGAACAGCTGATCACTGAAGTATGGCAAGGCCGGGTGGTCAGTGAAAGTGCCATTAACCGCGCTGTCAGTTTATTACGAAAAGCCTGTGCCAGCCTCGACCCGGCAACCGAGTACATTGCCACTATTCCAAAACTGGGCTACTGCCTGTTACCTGAAGCCAGTTTGCTTCAACCGGCAACAGCTTACACAACCGAAGAAATAGCAGCACCGCTAAAGCAGTCTGTTGAAATGGATAAGCCGCGACATTTATCAGCAGACATCGCTATGGCCAAGCCAACGGCTGTTAGTAACCGCACAGCAAACTGGCTGATAGCAGTTATTGTGTTTGCCATTGCCGCTGCTGGCTGGGCCTGGCTGCGAACAATACCGGCTGTACCCGGCACCGAACATAAACTGCTGATCCCGGCACCGGTAACCAGCTTTGATGGTGCTGAATTTGATATCAGCAGCAGCAACGATGGCCAACTGCTGTATCACCGGCGTGATGCGACCGGTAAAACTCAGCTGTGGCTGCGCACTGCGCAGCAGGATAAACCTGTTACTGCTGCGCCGGTGCAGGCGTTAAATGGCAGTATCAGCCCGGATGGCGATAAACTGGTCTATCGCAGGCTGGCTGATAACGAGTGTCAGATAGTGTTGCTGCCATTGCGCCCGGCCGGAACTGAACGCACGTTATTTGACTGCCCGCCAGACAGTGCTTTTGAAGCCAGCTGGAGCCCGGACAATCAGTACTTTTTTTACCGGCTGCGCCAGAATAAAACCCAGCCTTATCTGGTATATCGTTATCAGCTTGCCACCGGCAATCAGCAGCAACTTACCCTGGCAGACCCAGCCAGTTTTAACGGCGCTATTGCGCTGGCTGTTGCCGCAGATGGCCAGCAACTGGCTATTGCCAGTTATCTGACAGCACAGCGCAGCCGGCTTAGTTTATATCAGTTAGCCGATGGCCAGTTGCCAACACCGCAGCACACCACAGACCTGGATATTGATGTAGTGGATTTAAGCTGGCCAGCGGGCCAGCCACTGATTCTGGCCGCCAGCAACCAGCTATTTACCCTGGCGGCTGATTTCAGCCTTAACCATTATTTTTATTCGCAGCAGCCGGTTAATTCGATAACCAGCACGACACAGCGTCTGTATTTTGCCAGCGTGCAACAACAGGCCGATATCTGGCGACAGCCACTGGTTAACGCCGGAGAAGAGGCCGCTGCCACACCACTGATCCACAGCTCCCGGCTGGACATTTTACCCCGGGTTAATCAACAGGACACCGAGCTGCTGTTTTTAACCACCCGTCAGGGTATCCATCAGATCTGGCGCAAACCCTACAACGGCCCTGAACATATGCTGGCCGCGATACCGACACCGGCTGCTTTTATCCGGTTCAGCTGGTCGTTTGATCAACGCAGCATTTATTTCAGTCAGCAGGGGGCGGTATATCAGCTGGAACTGGCGAATGGCCAGTTAAGTCAGTTGTTTCCAGCCGAACATCAGGCCTATGTTGTTAATCCCGGCACGGATGCTAACAGCCTGATATACAGCAGCAATAAAAGTGGTGACTGGCAACTCTGGCGTTACCAGCTGCAGGGCTCAGAGCATCAGCAACTGACTACACAGGGCGGTTATAGCGGTTATCAGGCCGGAAATACCCTTTATTACAGCAAATTCCATCAGGATGGCTTGTGGCAACTTGATCTCATCAGCGGTGAAGAGCAACTGCTACTGGCCGATTTTGACAAAGTTAACTGGCTTAACTGGCAGTTGCAGGACGAGAGCATTGTCTATTATCAGCCAGGCGCCGGCATTTTTCGTAAATCGCTGACTGCAGCAGCCGAACCGGAGTTACTGCTGGCACACAGCCCTGATCTGGTGCATCACTACAGTGTCAGCAGCCGGGCTATTTACTTTGTTAAACGCCAGCCGCCGCAGGGCGACATTTATCAGTTACCGCTGCCATAAGCCGGTGACTTTGCGGTTTTAGCGGTTAGCTTCTATGCTTGCTGTTTGTTTAAGTAGTCTTGTTTAACTGTCATGGAGGATTATCATGCAAGATTGTAAAAAAAGACCACAACACTTTCTGGCAACCATTTTCTGTGCTGCTGTTGCGGGATCCAGCTTGTCCGGCAATGCCGAAACCCTGCAGCTCGATGTCGAACCCGGTTTATGGCAACATAGCTTCAGTATTAAAACGGCTAGCGGTGAGCTGGAACGCGCTATGCAGCAACTGGAGCAGCAACTGGCCAGCATGCCGGCGGCTCAGCGGCAGATGATGGAAAAAATGATGGCCAGTCAGGGTATGTCGTTCGACTTAAAAGGCAGCTCGGTCCAGGTTTGTCTGACCCAGCAGCAAATTGATCGTGGTCAGTTGCCGCAACAGGATGGCTGTCAGCAGCAAATCAATCAGACTGGCGATAACAGCTATCAGTTTTCTTTCAGCTGCGATACCAAGCCACCAACCAGTGGTGAAGGTGAAATGACCTTCAGCAGCCGCAAAGCCTATAGTGGCAGTGCCAGTTTTACCACTGAAGTAAATGGCAAAGCCGAGAAAATGACCATGCAGCAAAGCGGTAAGTGGCTAAAAGCCGATTGCGGCTGATTTTTTTAATATTTTAGGACCCGCTATGCCCGAAACTGTCACGACCCAGAAAAGTTATCCGCTGGCAAACCAGCTGCGCCAGCACAGCCCGTTAGTATTTGGTTGCATGAATTTAGGCGGTGGCTGGAACAGCAACCCGCTGTCAGCCGCCGATATTGCACAAACCCATAAAATAATAGACGCTGCACTGGATGCGGGTATCCGGATTTTTGATCATGCTGATATTTATACCTTTGGCAAGGCAGAGCAGGCTTTTGGTAAGGTGTTGGCAGAGCGGCCGGAATTGCGCCAGCAAATGGCGCTGCAATCAAAGTGCGGCATCCGTTTTGCCGATGACACGAACCCGCAGCGGTATGATTTTTCTGAGCAGTGGATAACGGAGTCGGTTAATAATATTTTACGCCGGCTGCAAACCGAACAGCTGGATATCTTACTGTTACACCGACCCGATCCGCTGATGGAGCCAGCAGAAGTTGCAGCAGCATTTGCGAAGCTAACGGCCAGCGGCAAAGTAAAACATTTTGGCGTCTCGAACATGCAGCAACATCAGATGGCGCTATTGCAGGATACGATACTTGAGCCATTCGTTGTTAATCAATTGGAATTAAGCCTCAGCCATCTGGCCTGGCTGGATGAGGGCACGACAGCCGGCTGCAGCGGTCAGGGGCCGGTTAACTTCAGTTGCGGCACTATTGAGTACTGTCGCCGCAATAACATTCAGCTGCAAGCCTGGGGCAGTTTAAGCCAGGGCTTGTTCAGTGGTAAAGATGTCAGCCAACAACCCGCACAGGTGCAGGCAACGGCAAAGCTGGTGCAGCAGTTAGCGGCCGAATATCAGGTAACGAAAGAAGCAATAGTTCTGGGCTGGCTGATGCGCCACCCGGCAAATATTCAACCGGTAATCGGCACCACCAGCATTGAGCGGATTAAAGCCTGTGCAGAGGCGCCGGTCGTGCAGTTAAGCCGCGAACATTGGTATGCGTTATACCTTAGTGCCCGCGGCAGTGCCCTGCCGTGAATTAGTCGGTTTTAAACCGGCTTACCTGGCCACTTAGCCCGGTTGCTACCTGCTGCAGTGCAGCCACCGCGCCGCGGTTTTGCTTCAGCGTCAGTGTGGTTTCACGCGACATTGTTGCAATTTGCTCAATATGCCGGGCCAGCTCAGATACCGCTGCAGATTGTTCATTGGTTGAGCGGGATACATCCCGGACATTATGCAGCGAGTCTTCTGCCTGCACGCGAATTTGCTCCAGCATCGTTGCTGCCTGATTTGCCAGCGCCAGGCCCTGAGCCACCCTTGGCGCTGAGGTTTCCATCGCCAGCACCGCCTGCTGTGTTTCATCCTGCACTAACTGAATCATCCCGGCAATTTCCGTTGTCGCTTTGCTGGTTCGCTCTGCTAACTGCCGCACTTCATCTGCCACCACGGCAAACCCGCGGCCTGACTCTCCAGCCCGGGCTGCTTCTATGGCCGCATTTAATGCCAGCAGATTTGTTTGCTCGGCAATGCTGCGGATCACGCCAGCGATGCCGGCAATATCTTTCGAGCGTTGTTGTAAACTGCCAATCTGGCTGGCAGATTGCTGTACAGTTTCGGCGACAACGCCAATTTCGGTTGCGGCCTCTTTTACCAGTTTAGCGCCCTGCGCTGACAGTTCTGCAGTTTTCTCGGAGTTTTGCTCTGTCAGTTGCACCGTATTGGCAACCTCATTCAGGCTGACTGTCATTTCTTCAATACTGGCCGCAGAGGCGGTTGACGACGAAGCCTGCAGCTCTGACGCCTGCAATGCCTCCCGGGATGCAAGATCAAGCTCAGTCGCCTGCGTTGACACAGTATTAGCGGCGTTAATCACTTCTTTTAAGGTGTGCCGCAGCTGCTGCTGCATACTGGCGACCGCCGCCAGCATACTATCTGGCTGACTGTCTTTTATCGGGGTTGTCAGATCACCACCGGCAATCTGACTGACTATTTCTGCGGTTAGTGCAGGCTCACCACCCAGTGAGTTGCGCAAATAGCGACTGATATACCAGGCAGTTACTCCACCAATGACAATAGCAAATAATGTCAGCAACACCATCGACAGCGCAAAGGTTTCTGCCACATCGCGGGCATAGGCAGTAGCCTGCTGGTTTTTCTGCTCCTGAAAATCAATAAAAGCATTGATACTGGCCAGCCAGTCCACAAAAGCCGGGCTCATCTGCTGTAATAACAGTTGCTGTGCCGCAGCCGGCTGGCCTTGCTGGCGTAACCGGATCACCTCTGCCGCTAATGGTTGTGCCCGTTGCTCTACCTGATGAATGGTATCCAGTAAGCGACGCTCGGCCGCACTGATGTCCGCACTGGCCTGAAACAACTGATCCATTGGCTGGCGTGATTGCTGGTAAAAGGCTTGTAACCGCTCAATGTCGTTAAGAATGGCCGGCAGATCCGTCAGGTTTGGCACCAGGGTAACATCGCGCAGCGCAATGGCTCTGTCGTGCACGCTGCCGCGAAAGTTAATGGCATAGCGCTGCTTGACTGAATTGACTTCAGTTATTTCAGTCAGCGTCTTATTTATCTGACTTACCCGTTGCACGCCGAATAAGGTCAGTGCCACCATTAACAACAGAACCACTCCAAACCCCAGAGTCAGCCGCATTGCGACGGTCATTGACTGCGTATTCTGCATAACTGTTCCTTTACTACAAACGGGCAACATGCACGTTAAACCGCGCACTATACGTTGTTGCCTTAACTAAAACTAATGAATTTAACTTTAACGATTAAGCGAAAAATTATATTGATCTATCTTTTACCGCTCGTCGTAGTGTTAAGGTTAATAGCGATTCAGGTAACAGCCGCTTCTGCAACTGAGTCCCGCGGAATAAGGTGAGGATTGAATACCTGTTGCACATCAATACTGTTTTGCTGGTACACCTGTTTCAGTACCCAACGGGCAGCCATCTGGCCCATGGCGCTGACCGGATAGTCGATAGTTGATAGTTTCGGATAGGTATAATAGGCAAAATTAACATTATCAAAGCCCATTACCGAAAAGTCTGCCGGCACTTCATAACCCAGCTCGCGGGCGGCGGTCAGCGCGCCTGATGCCATTTCATCATTGGCGCAGACTATTGCACTGAATGGCCGGTTGCTGGCCAGCAGCGCCTGTAGTCCTTTACTACCGCCGGTTTCCCGGAAATCACCCTCAAAAAACAACGCTTCATCAGCGGTTAACTGATATTCAGCCAGCGCCCGTTGGTGGCCATGAAAGCGATCGCGGGCATCGGCTTTCCACATTGGCCCGGCAATATAACCAATATGACGGTGGCCCTGCTGCAGCAAATGACGGGCAGCCAGATAGCCACCAAGCTCATTGTCCAGACTGATACAACGGTCGGCCAGCGCCGGCACCTGACGGTTCAGCAGCACAAAAGGCGTTTCTTTTTTACTTAAATCGACTAAAAACTGGTCGCTGACCGCCTCTACATGCAAAATAAGCGCATCACAATTGCGGCTGCGCAAAAAATCGATACCATCTTCTTCTGTCGCCCGTTCACTGTGACCGGCAGCAATAATTACGTGTTTGCCGGCTGCCCGGAACTCCGCTTCAATACCCGTCAGCATTTCGCCATAAAACGGGCCGTGTAACTCAGACACCAGAATACCAATGCTGTTAGAGCGGCTGGACGCCAGCGACTGGGCAATAGAATTAGGCCGGTAGCCCAATTGTTCCATGGCCTGCAATACTTTATTGCGGGTAGCTTCACTTACCCGGACATTGTTGTTCATTACCCGGGAAACAGTAGCCAGCGATACGCCAGCTAATTCAGAGACTTGGTAAATGGTCGCCATGGTTTGCCTGTGCTCTTTAGGTTAGGCGTTTACTCTAGCATGCTCTGGCGCGCTGTCACCAGATTGCTGTGCCAGTTGCCGGTGAATATCCAGCACCCGCTCGCTGTTAAGCCGGTACCGGCTCATAACCAGCGCCACAATGATCGAGCCAATAGCAGGTAACAGGGTAAAACTAAGCAAAATACCCTGCTGTGCCTCAATGCTTTGTACCGTATCGGCCTGATAACCAAAACCGGCCAGCAGCCAGCCTGCTAAGGCGCCACCTAATGCCAGCCCCAGTTTGATAAAAAAGACGATAGACGAATACACCAGGCCGGTGATCCGCACCCCGGTTTTATAATGGCCATAATCAACGGTATCGGCCATTTTGGCCCATAGCAGCGGCGTGGCCATCTGTAAAAAGAAGCCCCATAAAAAATACAAAGCAAAGGCCAGCACTAATTGCTGCGGGCCAACAAAAAAGCTGACAACACAGATAGCAGCCGAAATAAGCTGTAAGCCAATATAGGCTTTTACTTTATCAATATAACGGCTTAGCCACTGCGCCACCGCGCAGCCGGCAATATTGCCTAGCATGCCCAGAGTAATAAAAGCGGTAATTAAATCTTCCCGACCGAGAAAATATTTCACATAGTAAATGGCCAGCGTGGTACGCAGCACCATACCGGTTAACAGGAAAAACGCTGCCACAGATAAAATGCGCCACTGATCATTCTGCCACAATGAACTGAAACTGTTGCGTAACGTCAGTTGCTGATTAGCCGGGGCATGCACCCGCTCGCGGGTACCGTAAAAACACAACAGGAACAGAATGAAACCCAGTACACTCATGGCGGCGATGGTCAGCTGATAGCCCCTGGCATTATCGCCATTGCCAAAGTAATTCACCAATGGCAGAGTGCAAGCCGTTACCAGCAGGCCGCCAAGCATGCCGAACACAAAACGGTATGATTGCACTGACACCCGCTCAGTCGGATCAGCGGTTAATACACCTCCCAGTGCCGAGTAAGGAATATTAATGGCGGTATAGGCCAGCATCAGCAAGGTATAAGTGGCAAAGGCATAAATCACTTTACCATTGGCGGATAAGTCGGGCGTGGTAAAAGCCAGTACACTGCAAAGCGCAAACGGCAATGCCAGCCACAGCAGATATGGCCGGTATTTGCCATGCCGGCTTTGGGTTTTATCGGCCAGCGCGCCCATTAGCGGGTCGGTTACCGCGTCAATAATCCGCACCAACAGAAACATACTGCCAACCACTGCCGGCGAAATACCAAAAATATCAGTATAAAAAAAGGTTAAAAACAGCATGACCGTCTGAAACACAATATTGCTGGCCGTATCGCCCAGGCCGTAGGCCACTTTTTCTTTTTTTGTCAGCATGCTAACCCCATGATGGCGCGTTAATTCTACTTATTGTTATTTGTTAGCAATCTTATTATCGGTAGCCTTGCGGTTGGCAAAGAAGTCGCGCAAGGCGATAGCACTGGCTTTTAACGTGCGCTGTTGGGTCGCATAATCAACATAGACTATACCAAAGCGTTTGGCATAGCCCTCAGCCCATTCAAAATTATCCATCAGGCTCCAGGCAAAGTAGCCGTCGATGCGCATGCCGGCGGTTATTGCATTATCTACCGCCTGCAGATGTTGCTGAAAATAGGCTACCCGCTCAGTGTCCTGTACCTGACCATGTTGCAGCTTGTCGGGCATCGCCGCACCATTTTCGGTGATATACACCGGCGGCAGGGTGTAGCGTTTATTTATATCCAGCAAGATTTCGGTCAGCCCCGCCGGATAAATTTCCCAGCCCATATCGGTTAATGGCGGGCTGGTTGGCGGCACATCACTGAACCAGCCTTTGCCATTGTCGCGGTATACCGTGCGGGTATAGTAGTTTACGCCAAGAAAATCCAGCGGCTGGGCAATAATGGCCATATCGCCGGCGGCAATTTCCGGCTGCTCAGCCACCGATAACTGACTAATTAGTTCAGGGTAGCGCCCTTCGATTAACGGCTGAATATACCACTGATTATGATACTGATCGGCCATCCGCGCCGCCCGGATATCGGCTTCACTGCTGCTGGCCGGATGGCAGGGGCTGAAATTCAGGACGATGCCGTTCAGCGCCCGGGGGGCATTGCGTTGTAATACCTGCATTGCCAGTCCATGCGCCAGTAATAAATGATGAGCGACCTGGCGGCCCTGCTTCCGGTTTTGCACACCTGGTGCATGAATCCCCGCTTCGTAGCTTAAATAGGCACTGCAAAAAGGCTCGTTCAGGGTGGCATAAGAATAAACTTTATCGCCGAACGCCTGACTGACGAGGTCAGCATAGTCTGCAAATTTGTAGGCGGTAGTGCGGTTTAACCACCCGCCTTCGTCTTGCAGGTACTGCGGTAAATCCCAGTGGTACAGCGTGACAAAGGCTTTGATATTGCGCTGCTGCAGAGCGTCCAGTAATTGCTGATAAAACGCCAGCCCTGCCTTATTAATACTACCATCGGTGTTGATTACCCGGCCCCAGGCAATTGAAAAGCGGTAGGCGTCAACGCCAAGTGAGGCAATAAGTTCAATATCTTCACGCCAGCGGTTAACATGATCACAGGCTGTCAGACCGTCAGAGCCGTCTTTAATCCGGCCAGGTTCAGCACAAAAGGTATCCCAGATACAGGGCAGCCTGCTATCGGCAGCGCCCTCAATCTGAAACGAGGCCGTTGCCACACCAAAGGTAAAATCGGGCTTAAGTAAGGCTGAATTGGCAGCTAAGGAGATTTTCATCAATTTGGCTATCTTCCGAACGTAAAGTTACTGGCAGCTGGACGACAAAAAATTTGCCAACAGCGTGATATATGCTATAAATGAAAGCGCTTACATCATACTAGACGGCTCTCACCAGCACGTCAATAAAAAACACTATTCACCCGAGGGGGACAAGATGGCAACTACACCATTACCAACCACGGCAGGCCTCAGTGCCAGCGGCGGCAATGAAAATTACCGCTTCGCACTGACCGCCCTGACCTCACTGTTTTTTATGTGGGGCTTTATCACCTGTCTGAATGACATTTTGATCCCCTACTTAAAAATGCTGTTCGATTTAAATTACACCCAGGCCATGCTGATCCAGTTCTGCTTTTTTGGTGCTTACTTTATTGTCTCTGTACCGGCCGGTATGCTGGTCAGTAAAATTGGTTATAAAGCCGGTATTGTTACCGGGTTACTGATCGCCGGCGCCGGCTGTCTGTTATTTGTGCCGGCTGCTGCAATGCATGTCTATGCGATGTTTCTGCTGGCGCTGTTTGTGCTGGCCTCAGGCATCACTATTTTGCAGGTGGCGGCTAACCCCTATGTCAGCGTGCTGGGCCAACCGGAAACGGCTTCCAGCCGGTTAACCATGACCCAGGCCTTTAACTCGCTGGGCACTACGGTAGCGCCTTTTTTCGGTGCCTGGTTAATTTTTGGTGGTTTGGACGCGCCTGAGCCGGTACCCGGCGCAGTGACAGAATCAACCGTCCAGTTACCTTATTTAATTCTGGCCGCCAGCCTGATTGTGCTGGCGCTGATTTTTGCCTGGTTAAAACTGCCGGCAATGGGTAAAAAAGACCCAACCGAAGCCTTACCGCTGGGCGGTGAAGCCTGGAAGCAACGGCATTTAATGCTGGGCGCGCTGGGTATTTTTGTCTACGTTGGTGCCGAAGTCGGTATTGGCAGTTTTCTGGTCAGCTACTTGTCGATGCCGGAAATTGGCGGAATGTCAAAAGGCGCGGCGTCGCACTATATTGCCTGGTACTTTGGCGGTGCTATGGTAGGCCGTTTTATCGGCGCTGTGGTAATGCAAAAAGTGAATGCCGGCAAAGTACTGGCCTTTAACGCCATTTGTGCGGTGTTGTTGCTGGCATTAACTATTTTATCGTCCGGCAAACTGGCGATGTGGTCACTGCTGCTGGTCGGACTGTGTAACTCTATTATGTTCCCGACCATTTTCAGTTTAGCCATTGCCGGCTTAAAACAGTACACCAGTCAGGGTTCCGGCATTTTATGCCTGGCCATTGTCGGCGGTGCCATTTTACCGCTGCTGCAAGGAGCATTAGCCGACAGCGTTGGTGTCCAGCTGGCCTTTATTCTGCCGTTGCTGTGTTATATCTATATTGCCTTTTACGGCTTAAACGGCTGTAAGCGCGACGTTAAAGCCACCGTAGTGCCGAAGGAGCCGTTATGATTTTCCAAAAACACCCTTTTTATTTAAAGCCTGTGCTGCTGGCAGGCGGCATCGCGCTGGCGCTGGCTGGCTGTAGTAAACCGGCGCCAGATTCAGCAGCGACAGAACCTGCCAGTAAAACGGCCACCAATATTGATATCTGGCCACAATTGCAGTTACCGGTAGCAAAGGATCCGGCCATTGAACAAGCCATCACTGATTTAATGGCCGATATGAGCCTGCCGCAAAAAATCGCTCAGATGATCCAGCCGGAAATTCGCGACATTACCGTCGACGATATGCGCCAGTATGGTTTTGGCTCCTATTTAAATGGTGGCGGCGCTTTTCCGAATGACGACAAGTATGCCACCCCGGCCGACTGGATAGCCCTGGCTGAAGCGATGTATCAGGCCTCGGTTGATGCCAGCCTGGATGGCAGCAGTATTCCCACCATGTGGGGCACCGATGCGGTGCATGGCCATAACAATGTGATTGGCGCGACTATTTTTCCACACAATATTGGCCTGGGCGCAGCCAATAACCCGGCATTAATAGAACAGATTGCCAAAGTCACCGCCCGCGAAGTGATGGTAACCGGTATTGACTGGGTATTTGCGCCAACTGTCGCGGTAGTGCGGGACGATCGCTGGGGCCGCACTTATGAGGGCTATTCAGAGCATCCGCAAATTGTCCACGATTATGCCGCGGCCATTGTTACCGGGTTACAGGGTGCTGCCGATGGCGACTTTCTAGGTGATGACAAGGTTATCAGTACCGTTAAGCATTTTGTTGGCGATGGCGGCACTACCGGCGGCATTGACCAGGGCAATACTGAAGTCACTGAACAACACTTGTTTGATATTCATGCCCAGGGCTATGTCGGCGGCCTGCAGGCCGGTGCCCAGTCGGTAATGGCGTCATTTAACAGCTGGAATGGCAGCAAAATTCATGGCGATAAGTATTTACTGACTGATGTGCTGAAAAAGCAGATGGGCTTTGATGGCTTTATTGTCGGCGACTGGAATGGCCATGGCCAGATCCCGGGCTGCACAAATGAAAACTGCCCGCAGGCAGCCAATGCCGGCCTGGATATTTATATGGTGCCCACTGCTGCCTGGAAGCCGTTGTACCATAACCTGATTGACCAGGTTGAAGCCGGTGACATCAGCATGCAACGGGTAGATGACGCAGTACGGCGTATTTTGCGGGTTAAAATGCGCGCCGGCTTATTCGATAAAGCCAGCCCGGCTAAGCGGCCGCTGGCTGGTAAAACCGAATTGATTGGCGCCGAAGCTCACCGTGCAGTAGCGCGCGACGCAGTGCGTCAATCGTTGGTATTGCTGAAAAACCACAACCAGTTATTACCGTTAAATCCAACACAGCGGCTGCTGGTGACCGGGGGGGGTGCAGACAATATTGGCCAGCAAGCCGGTGGCTGGACCATCAGCTGGCAGGGTACCGGTAACACCAACGCAGATTTCCCGGGTGGCAGTTCCATTTATGACGGTATAGCGCGCCAGGTTAACGCAGCAGGCGGTAGCGTTGAGCTTTCAGTCGATGGCAGCTATCAGCAGAAACCTGATGTGGCGATTGTGGTGTTTGGTGAAGAGCCTTACGCTGAGGGCAATGGCGATCTGGATAACCTGGAATATCAGCGCGGTAATAAAACGGATTTAGCGCTGCTTAACAAGTTAAAAGCAGAGGGTATCCCGGTGGTGTCGCTGTTTATCAGTGGCCGGCCGCTGTGGGTAAACCCTGAGCTGAATGCCTCTGATGCCTTTGTCGCCGTCTGGCTGCCGGGCAGTGAAGGCGAAGGGGTGGCAGACGTAATTCTGGCCAATGCCGACGGCTCTGTGCAGTATGATTTTCACGGTAAGTTATCTTTTTCCTGGCCAGCCAGCCCGCAGCAAACTGCTGTTAACTATGGCGATACCGATTATAAGCCATTACTGCCTTATGGCTTTGGCCTGCGTTATGGCGATAAAGACGTATTGACCGCCGAGCTGTCAGAGCAGATAGAGCAGAGCACCCAGTTAACTGAACTGGCTATTTTTGAACGGTCTCCCCGCTCGCCATGGCAGTTGCAACTGCAAAGTGGTAACGGCAATGCCATTGACAGCGCGATGGTCAGTAGCAGTATTCAGCAGTTAGGGGCGATCAACAGCCGCACCTTTGATAAAGAGGTGCAGGAAGATGCCCGCCGTTTTGAGTTTGATGGCAGTGCCAGCGCAGCATTCAGCTTTATTAGTCCGTTTCCACGCGACTTAAGAGCCTATGCCGAAGCTGACAGCCAGTTAACGGTGCTGGTAAAGCGCCAGGGTGACGTACCTGCAACGGTTATGCTGGGCATGGCCTGTGGCGATGACTGCGGCGGCAACGTCAATATCAGCGAAGCACTGGCTGCCATGCCGGACGACCAATGGCAACCATTGGCAGTTAATTTAAGCTGCCTGCAGCAGCAGGGACTGAATCTGGGCCAGGTGTTTCAGGTATTGTCAGTACAAACCAGCGGTAAGTTAACCCTTAGCCTGGCTGATGCCAGAATCAGCCCGCTAGCTGATAAGCAGCATACTGTGGTGTCTTGCCAGTAACGACCTGGTGTTAAAGCAAAGCTTAAGGGCGCCCGCGGGCGCCCTTTTTTAAATCCTCTCAACTATCATTCCCTCTGTACTGAGTTGCTAAGACTAATACTAACTCCGAGACGCACAGTGACTGGTGTAGCCGCTAAGATCGGTGCAGAGGCTAGGGGGCTGGAGATACTTACTTCACCGCCTTCAAGGATCACATCCCTGTGCCCTTTCAGGCTCCGCGGCATCCATGCCGCTGTTACGTAAGCACACCAACCCCCAGCCGTGCTAGATCGATGTAAATGTCAGGTCAATTAAGAAATTCAGCGCAAAAAAAAGTGCCCGCAAGCGGGCACTAAACCGGAGTTACAACAGGGAGGGTATTACAGTATGATCAATTGCCCATGGTGTATCTGACACCAATGGCATACCGTGGACCATATTGCGCAGCACTTAAGAACTGTCTTTCGAACCGGCCATAGCTACGCTCGGTTTCATTGGTCAGGTTAATGCCTTCAAAGAATACAGTCAGGTTTTCATTAATGTCGTAGTTAACGCTTAAATCCCACTGTAAGTATTCTTCAACATAATTAGGCGGCGCATCGGTGGTATCCGGCTGGCCCTGTCCCGCCAGATATTCGTCTCGCCATGCGGCCGTTAACCGGACCGACAAGCCTTGTTTCTCGTAGAAGACCTGCCAGTTGGCCGAGTTACTCAGACCGGGCAGAATCGCCTGTGCCGCCAACACGAAATTATCGTACTCTACGTCACCGTCCACCAGTGTGCCGTTTATTCCTGTACCGAAGCCACTGTCCCCAAACACGTGCTGCACTGCAAACTCCAGGCCGTTTACCTTCCTGGCACCGACGTTTTCAGGGGAGTTGATTGTCCACTCAATCAGCGGATCGGTAGCAGGATCAGGTAACACCCGGTTGTTTTCACCGATACCCACACCATTGGCAACAATCTCATTGTAAATGGCTGCATCAGTGGCCTGCTCGCCACGCGCCTCGATGGCCGCAACCGCATTATTCCAACGCTGGCCCTGATAAACGTCATGTAAGCCTTCGAAGGTTGTGGTGACTTGTGAGTTATCGATCCAATCGTCAACGTCTTTCCAGAACAGGCCTATGGCCGCATAGCTCGCCTCGCCATAGTAATATTCCAGCGACAGATCCAGGTTAGTTGACTCAAATGGCTTCAGATTAGGGTTGCCACGGCTACCACTTCTGGCGCCTATCTTGGGTGAAGGCGTCAGACTAAGGTTGCCCAGCATCTGCCCAAGGGTGGGCCGGGTAATGGTCTTGCCTGCCGAGAAGCGCCCAACCCAATCTTCAGCAATATCCACTTTCACGTCAAACATCGGCAGCAGTAAGTCATAGTTACCGGTGAACTCAACCTCCACCAGGTCGCCGCCACCGGCGAACTGAGTCAGCCACTCCGACCCGCCGGCCCAATAGACATATTCAGGCACGCGGCTCTTGGCCGGGCTGACAATGTCGGTTTCTTCGTAGCGTAAACCAAGGTTCACATCAACATAGTAACCTTTAACGTCAAATTCCCACTCGGTTGAAACATACAGGCTGACTGTTTCTTCTTCGATGCTATTCACCGGGAACATGTCCGGCCCGAATGAGCCAATCACGTACGCATCAGCACCCAGCACATCCTCTGTCAGGAAGGCCATTTGGCGGGTGATGGCTTCATCGATATCATAGGTATAAGCATACCCGGGCGATACCCCCGCTGGTCCGAAGGAAAATTCATCCAGGAAGTTACTCAGATCAACACGGGTAAACATGCTGTCCGGGAAGATTTCGGCAAAGGTGCCATTGTTGAATCCCGGTGCGTTGGCGTTGTTGGAGCCGCCAGAGCCACTCAGAGATTGTTCGGTGTAAGCCGCACCGAATGAAACACCCCTCAGGCCATAACCTAATTCGGGCAGCCAATTGCCGTCAAACTGATACTGGGTGACTTCTGATTCACCCGGGGTACGGGTGAAGATGCTGAAGTTTGATCCTATTTCATTGGGACTGAGTTCATTGGAGCCATTTTGCCACCTGATGTTGTAGCCAGGAATATCACCTTCGCGGAAAAAATATTCTTTTGATGACAGCGCGGCCGATCCCAGAATAACCCGAGCCTGTGCCCCCAATCCCTTATCCTTACCATTGTCTGTGGTGGTTTTAGAGGTATGTGCATCAAAGCTGAAGTTTAATGCGTCAGAAAACGCCCAATCAATATTAAAACCAGTGGCCTTTGAGTCAACTTCGCCGGTTTCCCTGAAGCCGGTAAAAGAGCCGTCATCACCTGATGAGTTGTAATAAATGGCCGTGCCATTTTCATCTAACTCATAGGCATTGGCGTTGCCGCCGAAGGAACCGTTCCATACCCCCCAGGACAGCGAGTTATTGCCAGTCACCGCATTAGAAATGGTGTGATCCAGGGTCAGGATCACATCATCCGTTGCCGCAAACTGAAAGGTTACCTGACCATTGGTACGCTCGCGCTGAATATCGTCGCGGGCGAAACTGATCTCCTGCGGAAAGAATGCTGCCGCGATAGGTTGTAAAACACCATCATCATCGGGTGCCCAGAAACGGGGAATAACCTCGCCGTTGGCATCCATCGGCCGGCCATCCATAATATCCGACTCATCCACCGACAAGGAAGGGTTTAACTGCCAGGAGCGGACATTGGCCGACTGCCGCTGGAAATCTCTGCGGTGGAAAGAGAAGTTAGCGGTGACACCGAAACGGTCATCCATAAAGGTATTGCTGTAAATACCCGCTACTTCAGGAGTCACGTCGTCACCGGCTTTATTCGAGGAGTCATGCAACCCCTTCGCCATAATAGAGTAGCGCTCTCCCGGGTTCTGGAAGGGTTTAGCGGTAACAATATTGACCGTTGCACCCAGGCCACCTGTTGGTATATCTGCCCGGGCGGTTTTATATACTTCTAACGCACTGACGCCTTCGGAAGATAAGTTTTCGAAGTTAAATGACCGGGTAAAACCTGTTCCCGCCATCTGACGGCCATTAAGTGTAACCAGGTTGAATTCAGGACCAAAGCCCCTTACGGTAATCTGACTGCCTTCACCGTTTGCCCGACTCACCGACACCCCGGTAATACGCTGCAACGATTCGGCCAGGTTAGTGTCCGGGAACTTACCCATTTCCTCGGCAGAAATGGCATCCACCACGCCCGAGGCATCGCGTTTTATGTCCATCGAACGCGCTAAACTGCCGCGAATACCCTTTACCTGAATAATTTCGACATTGACGTCCTGTGCCTGCTCTTGTTCTGCTTCCTGCGCCTGCACCGGCATTAGCAGGCCGGCTGTCAGTACGACTGATACCGCAATGGCAACCTGGCTTTTATTAAATAATATTGGTTTCATAATGGTTTTACTCTCGTCGCACTGATTAGTTATTAGAAATTTCAACGTTATCAATCTGATATACTGCACCCGAGCCAGTACCCCAGGCCGGGAACACCATAATCACGTTGATGTCGCTGATATCTAAGCCAGCGTCAAACAGGCTCTGCAGTGAAAAGCTATAGCGCTGCCACTCACCGGTAACCGGGGCCTGGTCATTGTTGCCAGCGGCTAATGGCAGCTCAACCGCACTGGCAGCACCAGTCGATTCAATTTTAAATATCCAGCTTGAATCCGGATTAGCCGGCGCATCCACCACCCGCATATCAAAACTGACGCTGCCGCTGGCCAGTAATGGCGTGGCGTCATACGACACAGTTTCGTCGGCTAAGATACCCTGCACCGTTTCTGGCGAACCCAGCACTGAAAATTGCGCTACATTGCCATAAGGTGCACCGGCATCCACTACCTGCGGGGTTGAACCTGCGCAGCAATCCCACAGGCTCCAGTCTGGATGAACTGCATCGCGGAACAGAGTTATCGGACCATTTGCGCTGGCGTTAGGATTAAAGATCCGGACATTGTCCACGCGGTACACTGCACCATTGCCGGTATCCCAGGCTGGGAATACCAGCAGTACGTCAATAGCACTGATATCCAATCCGGCGTCAGACAAGCTTTGAATGCTAAAGGTATAAGTGGCCCACTCACCAGTAACCGGCTCAACGCCGCCATTGCCAGCACTTAATGGCAATTCAACGAATGATTCACCACCGTCTGCTTCTATTTTAAACAGCCAGCTTGAATCAGGATTTGTAGGTGCATTAACCACTTTTACTTCAAATTGCACGACGCCTTCGCTTAATAACGCTGAAGCATCAAACGGTTCAGCAGCGGCTTCAAGCAAACGCGTATTAAAGCCCATTACTGTTGGTGTGGCGCCAATAGCAAACTCGGCAGTAAGACCATGTTCTGCGTCATCCATTACTTCAACCGGGGTAGTACCGCCACAACAATCCCACATTGGCCAGGCCGGGTTTTGCTCGTCTGTAAAGATAGTTAACTCTGGTGAGGCGGCATCAGGCTGGGCGATTTTGACATTATCGACCCGGTAGACAGCACCGTTACCGGTATCCCAGGCTGGGAAGATCATAATTGCGTCAATGGCAGACAGATCCAGACCGGCATCAGCCAGCATTTGCAGCGGGAAGGTATAGGTTTGCCATTCGCCGGTTACCGGAGAAATACCTTCACTGCTGGTGGTAATTGGCAGTTCAGCAAAGCTGGAGTTATTATTACTCTCAACTTTAAATATCCAGGTTGAGGCTGGGTTTGACGGCGCTGATACCACCTGCATATCAAAACTGATGCTGCCCTGCTCAATTAACGGCGAGGCATCAAATGGGCTGGGCACCCCTTCCTCATCAGTAATAAAAGCCGAGCGGGTAATAAAGCCATTTACGGTAGGCTGGGCGTTGACCACAAACTCATACACATTGCCACGGTCGGCCACTTCAACCAGCGCCGGGGTAGAACCCCCACAGCAATCCCAGGCAGGCCAGTTCGGGTTCGGTGTATCAGCAAAAATAATCAGGTTTTGCGCGACACCGGTTGAAGGCGGTGAAGGAATTGGCGCTTCGCCAATTACCAGAGTTTCTTCATCTTTATAGCCGGCCCGTACCGTTTCACAGCCTTTACCACTGTCTAAGTCCTGGCCGCACTGGTATACCCGCACGTAATCTATTTCATAGGTCTGGCCATCTGCAAAGGCTTCGGCATCAATACCCAGATTGTTTACGTTTTCCGGCCAGTTGCCACCCACTGCTAAGTTCAGCAATAAGTGAAAACGCTGATCAAATGGCGCACTATTCCATTTCGTTTCCAGCTCGCCGGTAACAATGTCAAAATTCTCTGAAAACCAGCCACGATGGCTCAGGCCAACGGCCTCACCACGGCTGTTAAAGCGTACTTTTGACGCCATCTGCGTTTGATACAGATAACCGTCAACATACCAGCGAATTTCACCTTCGTTCCATTCAATGGCATAGGTATGAAAATCATCTGCCGGGTTCATTCCCTCTGGCAGCTGATAGGCTTTGCCCGAACTGGCATTATTCGGCCAGGCACGACCATAATGCAGCGTGCCATGGACGTTGGCTTCCGCCACGCCATCTTCACCGGCCACTTTCAGGTTAACCGCTTCAACAATGTCGATTTCGCCAGATTTCGGCCATTCGCCGTAAACGTTATCAGTAGGCAACATCCAGAACGCCGGCCAGCTGCCCTGGCCTGACGGCAACTTGGCACGCATTTCAAAGCGGCCGTATTTCCAGTCTCCCTGGTACTTGGTATTTAACCGGGCCGACGTATAAGGCAACGGTGCCCCTTCTTCTGCCGGCAGGGCGACAATTTTCAGGGTGCCGTCTGACACAAACGAATTGTCCGGGCTGTCGGTATAGCATTGCTTTTCGTTATTACCGCCACCGGCGCAATTTATTTCATGCGTCCATTTATCGTCATCAATGCTGGTACCGTCAAATTCGTCACTCCATACCAGTTGCCAGTCACTTACCGGCTCGGTTGGGTTAACCGCCGTTAAATCGGTTGAAGTAGCGGTATCGCCACCACATCCGGCCAGGCCTGCCGCCATTAGTAAGGCGGTTAACGTTGAAATCTGTTTCATTTTAGTAATCATCCCCTGGGTCTTTGCTACCTGCTGACTGAAACGCCAACACCAATAAAGGTATCTGCAACATAAAAATGTAAGCGCTTACAAAAGGTAGATGATTAAATTTCAGCCGTCAATAGCGCTGCGATAAAAAGCCGGACCAAAGCGGTGCAATTTATTGCAGCAACATGACTTTTTCATTAAATTTCAAAGATTAAGCATGCACCAATAAAAAAGGGCCCTAAGGCCCTTTGCTAAATTTTGGTGCAGCTTATTCGACAGTTACCGATTTCGCCAGGTTACGTGGCTGGTCGACATCGGTGGGTTGTTGACGCGACTAGGCAGACAATCCATATGTTCGTTATTGTGGCTTGCTCATCATTGATGAACAGTAGTCGCTGGTGAACAAGATATTAATCTGCATAAAACGTTTTCCTTAGTTGCACTAAAAGTTAAGATAGCGCTCTTGTTGCTACGGATAGCCTGTTATGACTAAACCGCATTACTTTTACGCTACGTTACTGATAGCGTTGCTGATTTTTATCGCCTGTTTAATGATGAACGGCCCAATGCGGCCAGGCTTGCCAGTGGGTGATGACCTGGCAACACGGCTGGCATATATCAATAGCAACCTGATGCTATGGCAACTGGGTTGGCTCAGTTGGATGTTAGCCGCCCTGAGCTTGCTGGCATTTGCGGTAATGCTATCTACCGCTCTGCAGCGTGGCGCAGCCCGCCAGTATGGCGTGTTATTGGTGGCACTGGGTATGGCGCCGGATCTGATGGCCGAAACTTTGTATGCCTTTGTAATGCCGCAGGTATCGGTTAGCAATATCGCGCTGCTGCAATTTATTGACGCTCTGGCCATGCACCTGACCGGCTTTTTGGGCAATGGTTTGTATAATATCGGCGGCATGCTGCTAACGTTGGCATTGCTCAAACAGCAGCCGGTATTAAAAGTCTGGCTGTATCCGGGCATCGTTGCCTGGCTACTGGGCCTGGGCTTGTCGGTTAGCATCGCGCTGCAACAGCTGGTATTAGCCGAGTATTTTACCGCCGCCAGCATGGTGCTAAGCACCCTGTGGTTTGTGCTGATTGCCTGGAAACTGTGGGGAGGCACGCATGTACGCCGCGCTTAAGGTTATCCATTTAGGCTCGCTAATTATGTGGTTAGGCCCGGCCATCGGCTCTTGGCTGGTATTACGTTATATGCAGCAGCATGAGGGCGAGCTTGCGCCAGCTACCGCTAAGGTGTACCGGGTGTTTTTCTGGACCATTACACTGGAGCATATTGCACTTTGCACATTACTATTGAGCGGTGCGGCGATGGCATTTAAGTTTGGCTTTATTGCTATGCCGTGGTTGCAGCAAAAGCTATGGCTGGTGCTGCTTATTATTGTACCGCTGGAAATTGTCGATATCTGGCTGGGTAACTGGAAGGTAAAAAAGCTCACCGAAAAGCGCAGCAAAGGGGCAACACTGTCGCATCGTGACCAGGCGATGATCAGCTTTTACCATAAAGGCTTTACCAATCTGGCACTCATCACGCTACCGGTCACGGTACTGGTAATTATGTGGTTGGCGGTGTCGAAACAAGTGATTTGGTGAGACTGGGGTATCAATTTTAATTTTGACCTGAACCCAATTATTCAAGACCTGAATTATCAGCACGGGAGGCTGTAAACTTGTATAAATTTTGTCCTCATTGTAATAAACACAGGCTATCTGTCTGGAGAAATATTTTTCTTCACCCAACACTTTCATCCGAGTGCCCCAATTGCGAGCAACACTATGTACTTTCCAAATTGGGATTCTTATATCGAACTGCGTTTTTTATGATTTTTATTGGCCTGGCGAGTTACCTGCTTGCTGATATGTATAACCACAAACACGTTATTCTCTGGAGTACCCCCTTTGGTTTGCTACTGAGCTCTTTCATATCGAATCCAGTAAAATATAAACGTGACAAGCCAGCAGCTCGTTAAAACAGATGCTCAGTTCTGAGTAACACTTTAGATATAAAAATTGATAGAGACAGATCTCTGCTACCGCATAAGAATAAAAAAGGCCATCACAGTATACTGTTGATGGCCTTAATGTTTTTAGCGATTGTTATTCAACCGTAACTGATTTTGCCAAATTACGTGGCTGGTCTACGTCGGTGCCTTTGATAATGGCAACGTAATAGCTCAGTAACTGCAATGGCAGGGTGTAAACAATCGGCGCCAGGATATCAGCAACGTGCGGTACGTTAATCACCCGCATGGTGGCGTCTGACTGGAATTTGGCGTCAGTATCGGCGAATACGTAAAGAATACCGCCGCGGGCCCGCACTTCTTCAACGTTCGATTTTAACTTTTCCAGCAAATCGTTATTCGGTGCCACTACAATAATCGGCATCTGGGCGTCAATCAGTGCCAGCGGGCCGTGCTTTAACTCACCGGCGGCATAAGCTTCCGCGTGAATGTAGGAAATTTCTTTTAACTTCAACGCCCCTTCCATCGCGATAGGGTACTGATCGCCACGGCCTAAAAACAGCGCATGATGCTTATCAGCGAACTCTTCGGCCAGCGCTTCAATTTGCGGTGCCAGCGCCAGAGTTTGCTCCAGTTTGCCCGGTAAGCTTTTCAAAGCTTCGGTCAGCTCCTGCTGCTGCGCCGCAGTTAAACCATTATATTTACCAATGGCCAGGGTCAGCATGGCTAAACCCACCAGCTGGGTGGTAAAGGCTTTGGTAGACGCTACGCCAATTTCAGCGCCGGCGCGGGTCATAAAGGCTAAGTCGGATTCACGTACCAGCGATGAGCCCGCCACGTTACAGATAGTTAAGCTGCCAACATAGCCGGCTTCTTTGGCCAGACGCAGTGCCGCCAGGGTATCGGCCGTTTCGCCCGACTGCGAAATGCTGACCAGTAAACTGTTTGGCTGGACGAATGATTTGCGGTAACGGAATTCAGAGGCAATTTCGACGTTGCAGGAAATACCGCCTAATGATTCTAACCAGTAGCGCGCCACCATACCGGAGTGATAACTGGTGCCACAGGCAACAATTTGTACGTGCTTCACCTGTTTAAACAGCTCAGCTGCGCCATTACCAAAGGTTTCATCCAGCACCGAGTCGCTGCTTAAGCGGCCTTCCAGCGTGTTGTTAATGGCAGTGGGCTGCTCATAAATTTCTTTCAGCATAAAGTGACGGTACTGGCCTTTGTCGCCGGCATCGTAACTAACGTTAGACTCATGCACTTCACGCTCAACGGCCTGGCCATCTTTATCAAAAATGCTGACGCTATGGCGGGTGATTTCTGCCACATCGCCTTCTTCCAGAAAAATAAAACGGCGGGTAACCGGCAATAACGCCAGCTGATCAGAGGCGATAAAGTTCTCGCCAATGCCCAGGCCAATCACCAGTGGGCTGCCAGAACGCGCTACCACTACCCGGCTGGCATCGGTTTTATCCAACAGCACAGTGCCGTAAGCACCATGTAGTTGTTTTACCGATTTTTGTACCGCCGCCAGCAGTGAACCAGCGCTTTTCAGCTCTTCTTCCACTAAGTGGGCGATAACTTCGGTGTCGGTGTCTGAAGTAAATACATAGCCTTTGGCTTTCAGGGCATCACGTAACGGGCTATGGTTTTCAATAATACCGTTATGCACCACGGTAATGTTGCTGGAGACATGCGGGTGCGCGTTGCGTTCACTCGGCTCGCCATGGGTGGCCCAGCGGGTATGGGCAATGCCGGTACCGCCGGTGGCTGGTGTCAGGGCAACGGCATCTGCTAACTCTTTCACTTTGCCTAAGCGGCGTAAGCGGGTCAGCTCACCACTGGCACTTACCACAGCAACACCTGCCGAGTCATAACCGCGGTACTCCAGGCGGCGCAGGCCTTCAACCAGAATATCCACTACATCACGTTGCGCTACAGCGCCGACTATTCCACACATACTTTCTCTCCGTCAATCCGTTAAAATTAGCTTAATTTGAGCGGGTGAGTCAGGCCTGAACCCTGATCACCTTCACACCTTGTTCGGTTATGGTGGCAGCGGCGGCATCGCTTAGGCCGTCGTCGCTTACCAGCACTTTTACCATGTCCCAGGGCAGTTCCAGATTATGAATTTTCCGCCCCAGCTTATCTGATTCCAGCATCACAATGACTTCGCGGGCGCATTCGGCCATAACCCGGCTTAAACTGTACAGTTCGTTGTAAGTGGTGGTACCGCGGGCCAGATCGATACCATCAGCGCCAATAAACAGCTGGTCAAAATCATAGGCGCGTAATACCTGCTCAGCCAGCTGGCCCTGAAAGGCCTCTGATTGCGGATCCCAGGTGCCACCGGTCATCAGCAGAGTGGGTTCGTTTTCCAGCTCGCGCAAGGCATTGGCAATACCCAGTGAGTTAGTCATGACCACCAGGCCCTGTTTGCCGGCCAGCTCTGGCAACAGGGCGGCGGTGGTGCGGCCGCTATCAATAATAATCCGGTAATGATCTTTAATCAGACCGGCAGCGGCTTTGGCAATTGCCAGCTTTCGCTTTGAAACTTTCTCGAAACTGGAGTCGGCAATAAAATCCTGCGGTACCGGCACCGCGCCACCGTAACGGCGCAACAGCAAGCCTGCCTGCTCCAGTACCGTTAAGTCTTTACGAATTGTTACTTCTGATGTCTGAAATCGCTCGGCCAGCTGCTCAACCGACAGTTCACCCTGCTGCTGCAACTGACTGACAATAAGATGACGCCGTTGTTGAGTATTGCGTTTATTCATTGGCTTCGCTTATTGACTTGTTAGAGTATCGATTCTTTCGGTTAAGTTTCAAATCGAAAGATATTTTAGAGATCTGCGGCCAGATTGCAAGTCGCTGTTGTAATTAACAGCAAAAAAATGCGGTAATAACGCAATATTCTTAATGATAACTATTTGCATTTGCACCAAGCCTGGTTTATAGTCTGTTGCGTCACGGACTGACACAGACTGGCCCCCGGATGGGCCGTCTCTGGTCGTTGTTTTACTTGTCTTGCACTTTGGGGTAGCTGACGCTGCCCCTTTTTTTATGCATTCAGTACAGACTTTTTTGTCTTCGCTTGTTAACGGCCAGGACTAAACGCCAACCTGCCGTCCTGCACTGCCATATTTACCGGTACTGCGGTGAGCAATTTAACGGTAGGGTTGGTTTGGTCCAGCCGGTACACCGGATTAGACGCCAGATAGCCATTAACCAGTTGCAGCAACTCATTGCTTACCGGTGCTAAGTTACCGCGATAACCCGCCGCTTCAATACTGGAGTCAAGCAGCTTTACCGAGCGGATAAAAATGGCTTTTTCAGTGGCGTCATAATAAGGCGCCCCTTCTATCTGTAACTGCAAACTCGCAGGGTAACTTAAGCCAAACAATGACAGCACCGCTGACGCATCGGTATTAATCCGCACCAGATCACTGTTATCTGGGCCAATATCAACCTGCATTTTTTCTACCGCCATTTTCAGCGGAATACCTGCCACATTCGCCTGGCGGGTCAGTTTCGGTAGCTGCGATGTCAGCATCTGCTCTAAGTCTGCCTCGCTGACGTTATAAGTTGATAGCGAGCCCAGCTGGGCACAACCTGCCAGCAGCAGAATCAATATTAAACCAATTAAACGATGCATAAGTTATCCCTGTTAAACAAATATCCGGCTAACACAGTACCGGTTGAAGCTTAGTATAACCTGAATAGGTAGCTATCTAATGGCTAGCATTCATAACCGGACAGTTGCAGCTGCCGAAACAATCGGTATTATTAGCGCTTTCCGACGTATTTGACAGGATGTCTGATGTATCTATTAAACCCTGACCACTGGCTAAAACTTAAATCGTTTTATTTTCAGAATCCTGGTCGCTGCTACGGCGCATTGATAGCTTTAGCCGTCAGCGCCTTGTATGTCTGGCAGCAGAATTACATGCCGGCATTGGTCATGCTCGGTGTAATGATTCACTGCCTTACATATGACAAAAGCCAGCAGCAATGGCAACATGCTGAATTCGTGACTGATGTTTTTACCCAGTTAAAACTGGAACAGCAAATGCTTCACGTGAAACATCGGCAACTGCAAATAGCCGATATAAAGAAAGTGGTACTGGATCAATTAGATGAACAGCAGGCTATTATCGACTTTCCCTTTAATGTTTATCAGAAGCTGGCCATGCGCTTTCCGGCCAGCCAATTGCCTGCTTTGCAACAATGGCTGAATCAGCATCTGCCATTGGCCCAAGTTATCAAATAGCCAGGCGCGCCAATTCACACTGGCTATACCAGCAGGCACAGCCCAATCAGCAAAAGTTATGGTATGCTCAGCCCGCTAAATCAAGATCTGTATAACAGCTAATAAAAAACGAGAACCCACTATGCAACTGATCCTGAAACTGATTGCCGGTATTGTCCTGGGCATGCTGCTAGGCTTATATGCGCCGCATTGGCTTACCCAAATTCTGATCACCTTTAAAGCCCTGTTTGGTCAGCTATTATTTTTTACCATTCCACTGCTGATTTTATTTTTTATCACCAGCGGTATTGCCGCCCTGCCACAACGTTCCGGCAGACTGCTAAGCCGTACCTTGGGTATTGCATATTTGTCGACCATTTTGGCCGGTACCCTGGCGTTTCTGGTGGCTGCAGTGGTGGTGCCGATGCTGGCTCCTGCCGGAGAAACTACCGGCACCGGCGTGGTCGCCAATTTAACACCCTATATTGAAATGAATATTCCGCCGGTATTCGGCATTATGACCGCCCTGGCACTGGCCTTTATTTTTGGTTTAGGAATTGCGGCGACTCAGGCGCAGCAGCTGAAACAGCTGTCCGATCAGGGTCGTGATATTATCCAGTTGCTGCTGTTGAAAGTAATCATTCCATTGTTGCCATTCTATATTGCCGGGGTATTTGCCCAGTTAGCCGCAGCCGGTACCGTGTTTCAAACACTGCAAACCTTTGGCGTTGTGCTTATTCTGGCGATTCTGCTGCACTGGCTGTGGATTATTGTGCTGTACAGCATTGCCGGTGTTAAAGCCGGTAAATCGCCACTGCTGCTGATTAAAAACATGCTGCCAGCCTATTTCACCGCCTTAGGCACCATGTCGAGCGCGGCCACCATTCCGGTATCACTGCAGGCTACCAAAGCTAATGGTGTAAAACCTAATATTGCCGATTTTACCGTGCCGCTATGTGCTACTACTCACTTAGCCGGCTCAACTATTACTATTGTCAGCTGCGCCGTAGCGGTAATGGTGATGCAAAATGGCCTGGAGATTCCGTCACTGCTTACCATGCTACCGTTTATTTTAACCTTAGGCGTAGTAATGCTGGCCGCACCCGGCGTGCCGGGTGGTGCAGTAATGTCGGCCGTTGGTCTGTTAGGCTCAATGCTTGGCTTTGGTGAAGCTGCGGTAGCGATGATGATAGCGCTGTATATGGCACAGGACAGCTTTGGTACCGCCTGTAATGTTACCGGTGATGGCGCTATTGCGGTGCTGGTTGATAAGGCTGAATAGTTTTGAGAAAGGCTGACAGGTTGCAACTCCCGTTCCGGCTCGCCACAGCAAGTAGCGTGAGCATCCTGCCCACGCCCTTGCAGGCCAGCAAAGCTGTTCAAATTCGCTCCAGACGAATTTGTCGCCCTTTGCCTGCGGCAGGGCTCAGACACTCTGTGGCGCCCGATCCGGGATTCCAACCCGCAGCATGATAGCCTAATCATCCATGCAGCGATGCAAATAAAACAGCCCGCATTTGCGGGCTGTTTTATTACTCACTTCAGGCGTTACTTTTTAATCTTAACCGGCCGCTGCCAGCCTTCGATATGCCGCTGTTTAGCACGGGCTACCACTAACTCGCCATCGGCAGCATCCCGGGTTAGCACACTACCCGCTCCAACCGTAGCATTAACACCTACCGTTACCGGCGCCACCAGCGAACTGTTCGAGCCGATAAAGGCACCATCTTTTATGGTCGTAACAAACTTATTGGCACCGTCGTAGTTACAGGTAATGGTACCGGCACCGACGTTCACTTTGCTGCCAATAACTGCATCACCCAGATACGTTAAATGGTTAGCTTTGGAGCCTTTACCCAAAGTGGTTTTTTTCATTTCGACAAAGTTGCCGACATGGCTGTCGTCCAGCATTACGCTGTCTGGCCGCAAACGGGCATAAGGCCCGACTGAGCAGTCGCTGCCCACCGTGGCTTTTTCAATCATTGAGTTCGGCTTTATTTCGGTGTTATCACCAATGGTGCAGTCTTTTAAAATACAGTTAGCGCCAATAGTCACGCCTTTGCCCAGCACCACTTTGCCTTCAAAGATAACGTTAATGTCGATCATGACATCGTTACCGACCTCAACCGTACCACGAATATCCAGGCGGGCCGGATCATGCAAGTTAGCGCCAGAGAGCATTAGCTCAGCGGCCTTTCGCTGCTGATAAGCCCGCTCCAGTGCAGCAAGTTGCAACCGGTTGTTGGCACCTTCTACTTCCATCGGATCTTGCGGCTGGGCCGTGGCAATTTCAACACCTTCGCCATGGGCCATAGCAATCACATCGGTTAAGTAATATTCGCCCTGGGCATTACTGTTCGACAGTTTACTCAGCCAGTTTTTCAGCTGCTTACCCGGCAACGCCATAATGCCGCTGTTCACTTCATTAATCAGCAGTTGCTGCTGATTGGCATCTTTTTGCTCGACAATACCAACCACCTTACCGCTATTATTTTCACCAGCACGCATTATCCGGCCATAGCCGGTCGGGTTGGCTAAATTGACCGTTAAAATCGCCAGTCCTTCAGCCGGTTTTGCCGCCAGTAATTGCTGCAGGGTTTCTAAACGGGTTAGCGGCACATCGCCATACAGCACTAATACCGTATCGTCATCGGCAATATTCGGAACAGCCTGAGCCACCGCATGGCCGGTGCCTAACTGCTCGGCTTGTAATACCCAGTGTAACGGTTGTTCACCCATTGCTGCCTGTAAAGCCTCAGCACCATAGCCGTACACCAGTTGCGGCTTTTCTGCACCCAATGCCCGGGCGGTATCAATAACATGCTGCACCATTGGCCGTTCGGCTACTTTGTGCAACACCTTGGGTAAGTCTGATTTCATCCGTGTGCCTTTACCGGCCGCCAGAATTACTACATTTAAAGCCATAAAATAAATCCCTGTTATCGTCTGTCTGTTCGATAGTGCGCATATTCTAATAGGTACTTATTCTAATAGATATGGGCGCAGATTACAGGCGTGGCGTGAAGTTTTGCTGAATGAAAAACGCCACCCGCAGGTGGCGCTTTTATTTCAGCGTTTAACTAATGCTAGTTTTTTTCAGTTTCACCGATATATTTGTCAAAGAAGGCGAGCATTTTCTGCCAACGTTCAACGTTGTTTTCCGGCTTATAAAAACCATGACCTTCTTTCTCTTTTACCAGCCACTCATAAGGGTGGTTGCGTTTTTCCAGCTCATCTCTAAGCACTTCCGCCTGGATCAAAGGAACTCGCTGGTCTTCGGTACCATGAATGATAAAGATTGGTGCCTTTAATTTGTCCAGATTTTTAATCGCTGACTGCGCATCTAAACGCTCTTTATCTCGGCCAATGTACATTTCCAGGGTATTTAAGCCACCCTGTGATTCGGTCGTATCACCGTGTTCGTACATTAAATTCAGATCAGACATGCCAACAAAACTTACTGCACATTTGTACAAATCAGGCTCGCGTACCACGCTGGTGAGAGAGGCGTAGCCACCATACGAAGCACCATAAATACAAACCCGGTTTTTGTCGGCGATGCCTTCTTTAACCAGATGCATAACACCGTCTGTCATGTCGTCTATCATGGTAGTACCCCAATTCAGGTAACCCATTTGTAGAAATTCGCGGCCAAAACCACCTGAACCGCGAAAGTTTGGTTGTAACACGGCATAACCATGCTGCGCCAGAACCTTAGCGTCAGGGTCAATTTCCAGCGTATCCCGGATGCCGTGTGGCCCGCCATGTGGCAGCAGGATTAACGGCAGATCTTTGGCTTCCTTATCTCGAGGTAAGGTTAAAATGGCCTGAATATCCAAACCATCGCGGCTTTTATAAATAATCGCTTTAGTTTTAGCCAGCAATTCTGGCTTCATCCAGGGCCGGCCATTCAGCAGGAAGCTTAGCTGATTATTTTTAGTGTCAAACAGATAGAATTCCGGTGGATGATTAGCCGAACGAGCTGTCAGTACTAATATACTATTGTCGCGGGTTGTAGAACTAATACCAATCTTTTTATCAGGAAAGGCGGCTTTCAAACTCTGAATGTAGCCACTGAAAGTAACGTCCTTAATATCAGCAAAAAACACATCTTCATGAGCTTCATACTCATATGAAGCTCCAATAACTTCCTTCAAATGACCATTCTCAAAACTAAACCGCGGTGTAACATCCACTTTCGGATGATGTGCCAATACCTGCTCTTTACCGGTTTCCGGGTCCAGTATACTGATGGCTTTGGTATCGGTCTGAGTATCGCTTAGGCCAACTATCCGTTTGTTGTCGGGCAAAAACGCTATTGGTGTAAAGCTGCCATCACGCTGACCATAACGGCGCAGAGTTTGCCAGTCAGACTTTTCATCCTTGCGGTACATCATGATCATCTCATTATCATTTTCCTGATCAATACCAATAGCCATCCTGGCAATCCCGTCATTATCAGTAATCATCCCGGATGAACGCATCGGCGCCCTGGCTATTTGTCTAGTCCGGCCGGTTTCAATATTCAGTCGCTTTACCAAACTAAAAGAGCCCCGACGATTTGGTGTGCTGGTAGCAATTAACACGAATTTATCTTCATCAGGTAGGTAGTTAATAACCTGCGCTGGGGTTTTTTCATTTTCTGCCCGGTAACCAGTCAACATTCTGGCATTAGAACCATCGGCATCCACTGCAAATATCTCACCGGTGCCAACGGGTTGCTCCAGCGCACCTATATCCCGCACCAGGGTAATCAACAAGCGTTCATTATTAGCCCAATCAATCGACCCTATAGAATCACGACCGGTGAAATGGCGAACACTGATAATTTTATTTGTTTTGATATCAATAACGTTCAGGTAAATATTACCTTCATCACTACGACTGGTCGCCGCCAGGTATTTACCTGAAGGGGAAATTTCAATTTCCAGAAACTGAGATGGTCTGGCATAGTCTTCCAGAGTCAGCTCGGCGGCCTGCACGCTGGCGAAAGCCAGAAACAACCAACTTAACAATATTGCTCTCATATGTTACTACCTCTTACGCTAGTTACGACAACTTGCGACCAGCGACCTGTTTATTATTATTATCAATGTTCTGTTACAGCATTAACATTACCGTTTTCCTCACTGATTAACAACTGTTCAGAGCCAGTAACATCATATTGCATATCGACGATATACATTCTGTAGCCAATAAAAAAGCCACCCTAAGGTGGCTTTTCTGACAAACGTAAACTTACTTTTTGCGCAGTTTCTGAATTACCCGCAGCTGGGCAATGGCTTCTGCCAGTTGCGCTGCTGCTTCAGCGTAATTGAAATCTGCACCGGCGTGTTGCATTGCTTCAGTTGCCCGTTTCTGGGCATCTAATGCCGCCTGCTCGTCTAAGTCTTCGCCGCGTACCGCGACATCGGCCAGCACGGTAATGCTGTCGGGTTGTACTTCAAGTACGCCACCGGCCACATAAATTACGTGCTCTTCACCGAACTGCTTCACGATACGGACCATGCCAGGTTTCAGAGGAGTCAGTAACGGGGCGTGAAAAGGTAAAATACCTAACTCGCCCTCACTGCCTGTGACCTGCACGGACTCGACAAGGCCAGAGAAAATTTTCTCTTCAGCACTTACTACATCCAGTTGCACTGTCATCGCCATTTCGCTCTCCTAAAGCCTGGTTGCTTAAAGCTTTTTCGCTTTTTCGATCGCTTCGTCGATAGAGCCTACCATGTAGAAAGCCTGCTCTGGCAAGTGATCATATTCACCGTCCAGAATGCCTTTAAAGCCACGGATAGTTTCTTTCAGCGGTACGTATTTACCTGGCGAGCCAGTGAATACTTCAGCAACGAAGAACGGCTGAGACAGGAACCGCTGAATTTTCCGCGCACGGTAAACTAAGGTCCGGTCTTCATCAGACAGCTCGTCCATACCTAAGATGGCAATGATGTCTTTCAGCTCTTTGTAACGCTGCAGTACCGTTTGTACGCCACGCGCCACATCGTAGTGCTCTTTACCGATAACCAGCGGATCTAACTGCCGAGAGGTAGAATCCAGTGGGTCGATTGCCGGGTAAATACCCAGTGAAGCAATGTTCCGGCTCAGTACTACCGTTGCATCTAAGTGCGAGAACGTGGTTGCTGGCGACGGATCGGTTAAGTCATCCGCAGGGACATATACGGCCTGGATTGACGTGATAGAACCGGTTTTAGTAGAAGTGATACGCTCTTGTAACGCACCCATCTCTTCTGCCAGCGTTGGCTGATAACCTACTGCTGATGGCATCCGGCCTAACAAGGCTGATACTTCAGTACCGGCCAGGGTATAACGGTAGATGTTATCCACGAAGAACAGTACGTCACGGCCTTCTTCCCGGAACTTCTCCGCCATGGTTAAGCCGGTTAACGCTACGCGTAAACGGTTACCTGGTGGCTCGTTCATCTGACCATATACTAACGATACTTTATCCAGTACGTTTGAGTCTTTCATTTCATGATAGAAGTCGTTACCTTCCCGGGTCCGCTCACCGACACCGGCGAATACAGAGTAACCGCTGTGCTCGATCGCGATGTTCCGGATCAATTCCATCATGTTTACGGTTTTACCTACACCGGCACCACCGAACAAACCTACTTTACCGCCTTTGGCGAACGGGCATACTAAGTCAATAACTTTGATACCGGTTTCCAGCAGCGCGTTTGATGCCGCTTGCTCTTCGTATGAAGGCGCAGCGCGGTGAATTGACCAGCGCTCTTCTTCACCAATAGGGCCAGCTTCGTCAATCGGGTTACCTAATACGTCCATAATACGACCTAAGGTCGCTTTACCGACAGGAACCTGAATGGCTTTGCCTGAATTTCCAACTTTGGTACCACGACGTAAACCGTCGGTGGTGCCCATTGCGATAGTACGAACTGTACCGCCACCCAGCTGTTGCTGTACTTCCAGCACTAACCCAGCCAGATCACCGTCAGTCACGTTTAACGCGTCATAGATGCTAGGTACCGCTTCTTGTGGAAAATCGATATCCACAACGGCGCCAATGATTTGGACGACCTTACCTTGACTCATGATGTTTCCTCAAATTTCTCAAAACTGTTCACCTTAGCCTACAGCTGCCGCACCTGCGACAATTTCGCTGAGCTCCTGGGTAATAGCGGCCTGACGTGCTTTGTTGTACACCAATTTCAGGTCGTCCATTAAATTACCGGCATTGTCGGTAGCGGCTTTCATTGCCACCATCCGCGCAGCATGTTCGCTGGCTGCGTTTTCAACAACACCCTGGTAAACCTGTGACTCGATGTAGCGGTCCAGCAACATATCCAGGATAGGTTGCGGATCCGGCTCGTACAGGTAATCCCAGTTGTGCTCTTTTGGCGAAACTTCTGTTTGCGGCAAAGGTAAGAGTTGATCGATCACTGGCTCTTGCTTCATGGTATTGACAAACGTGTTGTATACCAGGAATAAGCGGTCGATGCGGCCATCCAGGTAAGCTTGCAGCATTACCTTAACCGTACCAATCACATCAGCCAAACGTGGTACGTCACCTGAACCCGTTTGTTGTGCTACAACTTTGCCGCCGAAACGCTTAAAGAACGCGGTGGCTTTGTTACCGATAACGGCAAACTCAGCTTCCACGTTCTGGTTTTTCCAGCTTTTCATTTCCAGCACAACTTTCTTAAACTCGTTGGTATTCAGGCCACCGCAAAGACCGCGATCGGTTGAAATAATAATGTAGCCAACCCGTTTTACGTCGCGCTCCGATAAATACGGATGACGATATTCGATGTTGCCCTGAGCAATATTACCGATAACTTTGCGCATACCTTCAGCGTATGGGCGGGTTGCAGCTACGCGCTCCTGCGCTTTGCGCATTTTGCTGACCGCAACTTTTTCCATAGCACTGGTGATCTTGCGAGTATTGTTAATACTCCCGATCTTACTTTTTATCTCTTTACCACCGGCCATGACTGTATCTCCGTTTCATTCAACGAACGGGGTGGCTGTCGCCACCCGCGTAATTTACCAAGTCTGAGTTGCTTTAAACTTCTCAATGGCCGCTTTCAGCGACGACTCGATTTGATCGTTGTAGTTACCGGTTTTCGCGATATCAGCCATTAGCTCGGCGTATTCGGCTTTCATAAAGCTGATCAAAGCAGATTCAAAATCCTGGATTTTGGCTACTTCAACATCTTTCAGGAAACCTTTTTCGATAGCGAAAATTGACACACCCATTTCACCAACGCTCATTGGGCTGTACTGCAGCTGTTTCATCAGCTCAGTAACCTTCTGACCATGTTCTAACTGGGCACGGGTTGCTTCATCCAGGTCAGATGCAAACTGCGCGAACGCTGCCAGCTCTGAGTACTGGGCTAATGCCAGACGAATACCACCACCTAATTTCTTGATGATCTTGGTTTGTGCTGCACCACCTACCCGCGATACTGAAATACCAGCGTTAACCGCAGGGCGGATACCAGCATTAAATAAATCAGATTCTAAGAAAATCTGACCATCAGTAATCGAGATTACGTTAGTCGGTACGAAAGCAGATACGTCACCAGCCTGGGTTTCAATAATTGGCAGCGCGGTTAATGAACCGGTCTTACCTTTTACTTCACCATTGGTTAAACGCTCAACATAGTCGGCATTAACCCGTGATGCCCGCTCCAGCAGACGTGAGTGAAGATAAAATACGTCACCCGGGTAAGCTTCACGGCCTGGCGGACGGCGTAGCAGTAACGAGATTTGACGGTAAGCTACAGCTTGCTTAGACAAATCATCATATACAATCAGCGCATCTTCACCGCGGTCACGGAAGTATTCGCCCATGGTACAGCCAGAATATGGCGCCAGGAACTGCAGTGCAGCCGCTTCAGAAGCTGATGCAACCACCACGATGGTGTTAGCCAGCGCGCCGTGCTCTTCCAGCTTGCGCACCACGTTAGCGATGGTAGAGGCTTTCTGACCAATGGCCACGTAAACACATTTAATACCGGTGTTTTTCTGGTTGATAATGGCATCGATTGCTAAGGCAGTTTTACCGGTCTGACGGTCACCGATTAACAATTCACGCTGACCACGACCGATAGGAATCATCGCATCAACAGATTTATAACCGGTTTGCATTGGCTGGTCGACTGACTGACGGTCGATTACGCCCGGGGCGATCTTTTCTACCGGCGCATAACCTGCAGCATCAATCGGGCCTTTACCATCAATAGGTGCACCTAAGGTATTTACCACACGGCCTAACAGCTGCGGGCCTACCGGTACTTCTAAAATACGGCCGGTGCTTTTTACTTTGGTACCTTCGGTTAAGTCCGCGTACGGACCCATTACCACGGCACCAACAGAATTGCGCTCTAAGTTAAGCGCGATAGCATAACGATTGCCAGGAAGCTCGATCATCTCACCTTGCATACAATCAGCAAGGCCATTAATCCGGATAATACCGTCAGTTACCTGGACGATAGTACCTTCGTTACGAGCTTCACTGACCACTTCAAACTGAGCAATACGACTCTTGATCAGTTCTGAAATTTCAGTGGAATTCAGTTGCATACTCTATTCCCCAATTACGACTGCAGCGCAGTTGCTAAACGATCCAGCTTACCGCGGACCGAGCCATCAATTACCATGTCACCTGCTTTGATCAGCATGCCGCCGACCATGTCAGGATTGACGCTACAGTTCAATTTAACTTTGCGTGCCAAACGTTGCGTTAATGCAGCTATCAGCTTGTTTTGTTGAGCTTTATCCAGCGCAGTGGCAGAAACTACGTCTACGGTAATTTCTTTCTCATACGCTGCTTTATGCTCAATAAAAGCATCCAATACTTCAGGCAACGCCAACAAGCGATGATTTTCAGCCATTACTTTAATAAAGTTCTGACCCTGCTCGTTGAGTTGCTCACCGCAAACCTGAAGAAACAGGTCGGCTTGCTTTTCAGCAACACCAGAAGTACGCAACAAGGCTGCAACCTGGTCGTTTTCTGCTACCTGCGCAGCAAAAGCCAGCATTTGCAGCCAGGCATCTAACGCATTTTGCTCAACTGCAAAATCGAAAGCGGCCTTAGCGTACGGACGAGCAATATTCGTCAAATCAGACATAGCTCATCCCCATTACAGTTCTTGTACCAGTTTTTCCAGAATGTCGCTGTGAGCAGCTTCGTCGATAGAACGTTGCAGAATGCGTTCTGCACCGGCTACCGCTAAGGCAGCTACCTGCTTGCGTAAATCTTCGCGTAAACGATTGCGTTCCGCTTCAATTTCGGCTTTAGTCTGGGCCAGGATAGTATCCCGCTCAGCATTCGCTTTCTGGGCCGCTTCTTCGATCATCTTCGCTTCGCGTTTTCTCGCTTGCTCAATAATTTCAGCCGCCTGCGCTTTAGCATCTTTTAACTGATCTTTGGCTTTATCCTGGGCCATCGCCAGGTCTTTTTCTGCCCGATCAGATGCTGCTAAACCGTCAGCAATTTTTTGTTGGCGCGCTTCGATGGCATTCATCAGTGGCGGCCATACAAACTTCATACAAAAAAGTACGAAGACGGCAAAAGCGATTAATTCACCTAACAGAGTGGCGTTTAAGTTCACGTCCGCTCCTCCTTATTTAGTTGTTCGACGAATAAAAACCTTCAATTACATTGCGAACAACATGTACATGGCGATACCAACACCGATCATAGCAACGGCATCGATAAGACCAGCAAGGATGAACATTTTAACTTGCAGTGAAGGGGCCAGTTCAGGCTGACGGGCACAAGCTTCCAGGAACTTACCACCCATGTTACCGAAACCCAGTGCAGTACCGATTGCACCGAAACCGATTAACAACGCTACAGCGATTAATTTAATAGCTACTGCAATTTCCATTTTTATCTCCGATATTTCTATAGTTAAAGTTAAAGTTAAAGTTAAAGTAAAAAATTAATGATTGTCTGAACTGGCCATACTTAAGTAAACAATGGTCAGCATCATAAACACGAACGCCTGCAACACAATGACCAGAATATGGAACACGGCCCAGACAAAGTGCAATGGCAACTGCGCCAGACCAATAGCACCAATCAGAATAAAGATCATTTCGCCGGCATACAGGTTACCGAATAACCGCAATGCCAGTGAAAACGGTTTTGCCACCAGCGCAATCAGTTCCAGCAATAAGTTGAACGGGATCAGGACAATCTGTAATGGTACGTTTTTAGTGCTGAACGGATGTAACGTCAGCTCTTTAATAAAGCCCAGTACACCTTTAATCCGGATAGAGTAACCAATCATCAGCAAAAATACGCCAATCGCCAGCGCGGCTGTCATATTGATATCTGTGGTCGGTACAATTTTCATATAGACATCGTGCGAGTCCATACCAAATGCCGTTTCACCAATAAAACCGGCTAAGGCTGGCAGGAAATCGACCGGCACTAAGTCCATCAGGTTCATTAAAAACACCCAGACAAAAATAGTTAATGCCAGTGGTGCGATTAATTTACTTCTGCCGTGGTAAGTGTCTTTAACGTTAGCCGCCACAAACTCGACCACCATTTCAACAAAGCACTGAAGCTTGCCCGGCACTCCGACGGTAGCTTTATTCGCCACGCTGCGGAATATCCACAAGAATAATATCCCCAGGCCAATAGACCACGCCAAGGTATCGACATGCCATGTCCAGAACCCGGCCTCGCTACACGCTTTGTTAAATGCGACACTGCCATCGACAGTACACATTTTCGCGTTAGTAAGGTGGTGCTGAATATGGCTAGACAGTGTTAACTCTTCACCTGCAGCCATGTTTCATCCCAATAGTTTAATGTTTAAAGAAAAACGGTGCTGTCCACTGTGTCAGTAAGGTGATCAGGAAACCAGTAATAAACGCCTCTGGTACTAAATGCTCCTGTTGTAACACTACTGCGCACAATATAACAGTTAACAATACTTTTAAGCTGTGACCGCGCATCAGCGCCGCCGCTACTCGTTGTGCCTGTTCTGCGCCACTGTAGCGAAACGCAAAAAAAGCGAATACAAAATTCGGAACCGCCGCGGCTAAACCACCTTTAAATGCCGATTTAGCCCCGGCGCTATCTGTCAGCAAAAAAAACGCCAGTGCTATACAACCGGCGACGATAACCTGGGCCAGTACTGCGAGATACGCTGACTTTCTGGCCTGGCTTGCAATATTTTCTGCCACTGTACCCCTCGTTGTAATAGCCCGTGCAGGGGTAGAAAAAACTTGCGAAAGTATACTTATTTGCCCCCGATTTGCAACAAAAAGCGGTTTTGACGGCGGCTTGTCCATAACATTGAGAAATAAAATGCTTAATCGGGCTCTGCTAATTGCATTTTGGCTAAAATACCGTCGAGCTCAGCCAGGCTACTGTAATTAATCACCAGATTACCTTTGCCTTTTTTGTTGTACATAATTTGCACCGGTGCCGCAAAACGCTCACTCAGCCGTTGTTCCAGGGCATCGACATCCGGATCTTTAGCTTTTGCTGCAGCGGGTGCTTTCGGTTCCAGAATCCGCCGCACCAGGCTTTCAGTCTCACGCACCGTCAATTGCTTATGCGCCACCAGCCGGGCAGTTTCTGACTGACTGTCATCGGTTAATGCCAGCAGCGCCCGGGCATGACCCATTTCAATATCGCCATGCTCCAGCAATACTTTAACATCATCGTTAAGGGCATTTAAGCGCAGCAAGTTAGTGACAGTAGCGCGGGACTTACCCACCGCATCAGCCACTTGCTGATGGGTCAGGTCAAATTCAGTCAGTAAACGGTCCAGTGCTACCGCCTCTTCCATTGCATTCAGATCTTCGCGCTGAATGTTTTCAATTAACGCTATAGCCACCGCTGCTTCGTCGGGCACATTTTTAATCAGACAGGGTACTTCGGCAAGCCTTGCCAGCTGGGCAGCACGCCAGCGCCGTTCGCCGGCAATAATTTCATAACTGTTGTCGCTAACTGCCCGCACCACTATTGGCTGAATAACGCCCTGAGCCCGGATCGAGCTGGCCAGATCTTCCAGAGCATCCTGCGACATGTCTTTGCGTGGCTGATATTTACCTGGCCTTAAAAACTCGACCGGCAGTTTCTGCAGCTCTGCAGATTGCTGGTTAGCGTGATTTTGCTCCGTCGTTTTATTTGACGTAAGTAAAGCATCTAAGCCCCGGCCTAAACCGCGTTTTTTAACCGCCATGCGCAAAAATATCCTTTAACTTATCGTGGTTATGCTGAGGTGGCTTTGCCACTGGTTTTTTTTTCAGAACGGCGCAGAATTTCGCCAGCCAGTGCCAGATAAGCTTTGGCGCCGGTTGAATTTTTATCGTAATACATCACCGGCGTGCCAAAACTGGGCGCTTCAGCCAGTCGTACATTACGGGGAATAACAGCCCGGTAAACCTTATCACCAAAATGTTGTTTCAACTGCTCCGACACGTCATTCGCCAGCCGGTTACGGGGGTCGTACATGGTACGCAGAATACCTTCTATTTTCAGATCTGCATTCACTACTGCCGCCAGTTTATTAATGGTATCAACCAGCGCAGTCAGACCTTCCAGCGCAAAATACTCGCATTGCATCGGTACCAGCACGGTATCGGCAGCCGCCATAGCGTTTACGGTTAACATATTTAATGAAGGCGGGCAGTCAATAAAGATAAAGTCATAACTGCTGCGATAATCTTTTAACGCCGTGCGCAGGCGCAGCTCGCGGGCAAACACGTCCATCAGTCTGACTTCGGCTGCGGTCACGTCGGAATTGGCAGCAATCAAATGGTAACCACCGCTGGTTTCCTTGACGATCACTTCAGGCAGCGGTTTCTGATCAATCAGTAATTCGTAAGCCGTGGCAGGCACTTCATATTTATCGACACCACTGCCCATGGTGGCGTTACCCTGCGGGTCGAGATCGATAAGCAAAACCTTGCGTTTGGTAGCTGCCATTGATGCTGCTAAATTAACAGCAGTGGTGGTTTTACCTACTCCACCTTTCTGATTGGCAATGGCGATGATTTTACCCACAAGGCTCCCTCATTATGGTTAAGCGCTGGTCATAACAACCAGATGCCGGCTGGCATCAAGTTCTGGTACCTGCAATGGTATAACTGCGCTTACTTTAACAAAATCCGGCAAAGCTGCAATTTCTTCTTGCACCGCAGCGCCTTTCATCGCGTAAAAATGGCCGTTTGCGGCTGGCAGATGGCGGCACCACTGCAGCATATCATGGGTAGAGGCAAAAGCCCGGCTAATAACGCCGTCATACAAGCGAGCTGGTTGATGTTGTTCAACCCGGCTTTGCACCGGCTGAATATTACTCAGGCCGAGTTGTAATTTAACCTGATTTAAAAAGCGGATCCGTTTGCCCAGGCTATCGAGCAAAGTAAAGTGTTTATCCGGGTAATATATTGCCAGCAATACGCCCGGTAAACCCGGGCCGGTACCAACATCGATAAAATGTTCGCCCTGCAAATAAGGAGCAATCACCAGACTGTCCATTACATGCTTAATCAGCATTTCAGCCGGATCCCGTACGGAGGTTAAGTTATAGGCACTGTTCCATTTATGCAGCAGCTGTACATAGTCCAGACACTGTTGCAACTGAACAGCTGTCAGTTGCAGGCTGGTTTGTGCAACCAGTTTTTGCAGTTTTTCGAGCATACCGATCCTTTCAGATACCACAGCGCCAGTTTAGGCTGATTTACGAAGTAAACCCTGTTTTTTCAGGTAAACCAACAGTAGCGAAATGGCCGCCGGGGTAATACCGGAAATCCGGGAAGCCTGGCCTACCGTGGCTGGCTGGCTTTGGTTTAATTTCATAATAACTTCATTTGATAAGCCTTTAACCGAACTGTAATCAAACGAGCCGGGTAATTTGGTCGCTTCATTGCGTTGTTGCTTGGCAATCTCTTCCTGCTGACGGTTAATATAACCTTCGTATTTTATCTGGATCTCTACTTGCTCTGCCGCTATTGGGTCTGCCAGCGCCGGGCCTAAATCAGTAATTTGCATTAACTGCTGATAGGTCATTTCAGGTCGGCGCACCAGTTCTTCTAAGTTAGCTTCGCGGCTAAGTGGGGTTTTCAGCAACTGGTTAACGGCGGTTAACGCCGCATGTTGCGGGTGAACCCAGCTTTGCCGTAACCGCTGGCGTTCCAGCTCAATTTGTTCCATTTTTTCATTGAATGCCTGCCAGCGGATATCATCTACCAGCCCTAATTCGCGGCCCTTAGCTGTCAATCGCGCGTCTGCGTTATCTTCACGCAACAACAAGCGGTACTCCGCCCTGCTGGTAAACATCCGGTACGGTTCTTTGGTGCCCTGGGTAGTCAGATCGTCAACTAACACACCTAAATAGGCCTGATCACGACTTGGTGCCCAGGCTTCGCGCTCAGTGGCAAACAGTGCAGCGTTGAGTCCGGCCAGCAACCCCTGAGCGCCCGCTTCTTCGTAACCAGTAGTGCCATTTATCTGCCCGGCGAAAAACAGGCCTTTAATGAATTTGGTTTGCAATGAGCTGGTGAGATCACGCGGATCGAAAAAATCATACTCAATTGCATAACCAGGGCGGGTGATATGGGCATTTTCCATACCTTTAATCGAGCGCACTATCGATAACTGTACATCAAAAGGCAAACTGGTGGAAATACCATTGGGATACAGCTCGTGGGTGGTTAAACCTTCAGGTTCAATAAAGATCTGATGCTTGTCTTTATCAGCAAAGCGCATCACTTTGTCTTCAATAGACGGGCAATAGCGCGGGCCAATACCTTCAATCACCCCGGTATACATTGGCGAGCGATCCAGGTTGTCACGGATAACCTGATGAGTATGATCATTGGTATAGGTGATATAACACGGGATCTGAGCCGGGTGATCTGCATGCTTGCCTAAAAAGGAAAACACCGGCGTTGGATTATCACCAGGCTGGGCCTGCATCACTGAAAAATCGACCGTTCTGGCATCAATTCTTGGTGGCGTGCCGGTTTTTAAGCGGTCAACCCTAAATGGCAGTTCACGTAGTCGTTTTGCTAAAGCAATGGATGGCGGATCACCAGCTCTGCCACCTGAAAATTGTTCCAGGCCAATGTGGATTTGACCACCTAAGAAAGTACCTACCGTTAATACAACTGATTTGGCGCGGAATTTTAAGCCCATCTGGGTAACTACACCAACAACCTGATCGTTTTCGACGATCAGATCATCACAGGCTTGCTGAAATATCCGCAGGTTAGGCTGATTTTCCAGGATCTGGCGAATGGCAGCACGGTATAACTGGCGGTCAGCCTGAGCCCGGGTGGCACGGACAGCAGGGCCTTTTGAGCTGTTCAGGGTCCGGAACTGAATACCGCCTTTGTCTGCGGCAATGGCCATAGCACCGCCGAGCGCATCAATTTCTTTTACCAGATGGCCTTTGCCAATTCCACCTATTGCCGGGTTGCATGACATCTGGCCCAGGGTTTCAACGTTATGAGTGAGTAATAACGTTTGCAAACCCATACGGGCAGCAGCTAAGGCAGCTTCGGTACCAGCATGGCCGCCACCGACAACGATCACATCAAAAGTTTCTTGATACAACATAACTGCCTCAACTAGGGCACGATGGCCACTTTAAAATAGGGCGCATATTGTAGCGCGATCCTGGCACTTGTGAAACGTCTAAAGTCGCTGCGGATCGCATTAATATATATAAGATCTATTTAAAGATCTTTTTACTACTATTACTACTAAGCAGACTGTTTTCAGTGGATAAGCGATTATTACGATATGGGATCAATAGCTTAAATAGGATCTGATCCTGTGATCAAGGTTGGATCAAGTCGGGTTAAACAAGTGGACAACTAGCTTGGTTATGCACAGGGCTTGCTGATATTTTTTTTATAAAGTGCATAAGTACAGGTTATTAACCGTATAAACGTAGTTTTATACACATATAGATTAGTTTAAATAGAACATTGTTGATAAGTTGGGAGTAACCGAACGCAGTTATTTAGCAATATAATCGCTAAAAGCAGGATTTATCAACGCTTTATCAGAGTATTGTTAAGCAGATTTGTGTTGTTAAGAGTACATTGGCGCCTGGTTGGTTTTATTGCTGAGGTCAACCGGGAGCAGAGACTTGTATATCTGTTCTTCCTGAGATACTTGTGTTTTGGCGAGTGGTAATCACTCGCCTTTTTTTATGCTGGCGATAAACTGCGGTAGCCACACCAGAGCTTGATCTTCAGGTAAATCAGCGGTCAGCACATCTATTTCCAGATTTTCCAACAGTGGTTTTGCGCCATGTTGTTGCATTAGATCGCGCAAGGTTCTGCCTGCCTGACAAAAAGTATCGTAACTGGAGTCACCTAAAGTGATCACGGCGAAGGAAAGTGTGGTAAGATCACGCCGATCTTGTGCTAATTGATCCGCAAAGGGTTGAATATTATCAGGCAGATCTCCTGCGCCATAGGTGGATGTGATCACTAACCAGATGTGAGTCGGGTTTAGCTGATCCAAATCGGGTTGAAGATGAAGTGAAGCTTCATATCCCGCTTGTACCAGTGTTTCAGCAACTTGTTCTGCCACATATTCCGCTGCGCCCATTTGGCTGCCAACGAGGATTTCTATCATGGTGATCCTCCAGGTGGTAAATGTTTGGCTATACTACTGGAATAAAATCGGGAAAAGCTATGTCTTTTGCCCGTTTTCGTGTTTTTACTGCATTGCAGGCCAGGTAAAAACAACAATAGCACTTACCAACAAGCCTGCGTGTGATTGAGGTTATAACAACGTATGTCTGAAACTTTGTCTTTTTCCCAGCTAATGCTGCCGGAACCGCTGGTACGCGCGGTCACTGAACTTGGTTATGAAACACCCTCGCCTATCCAGGCCGCGGCTATTCCAAAACTATTAGCTGGTGAAGACGTATTGGGCCAGGCGCAAACAGGCACCGGTAAAACCGGCGCTTTTGCTCTGCCTTTACTTGCGCGGCTTGACCCTGCGCAAAACGATCCGCAAATTCTGGTGCTGGCGCCAACCCGTGAACTGGCAATTCAGGTAGCCGAAGCTTTCCAGGCTTATGCACGCTACATGCCGGCATTTCATGTACTGCCTTTATATGGTGGTCAGAGCTATACCAATCAGTTGAAATCACTGAAACGGGGTTCGCAGGTTATTGTCGGTACCCCTGGACGTATTCTGGACCATTTAGATCGCGGCACCCTGAAGCTGGATAAACTACGGGCCATTGTGCTGGATGAAGCCGATGAAATGTTGCGGATGGGCTTTATCGATGATGTGCAAACCATTATGGATGCCACCCCGCCGGGCCGTCAGGTAGCAATGTTTTCGGCTACCATGCCGGCACAAATCCGTGCTATTGCCCAGAAACATTTAAAAAATGCTGAAGAAATTAAAATTGCCTCAAAAACCAGTACCGTTGAGCGGATAACTCAGCGTTACGTTATGCTCGACGCCAATCAGAAGCTGGATGCGTTAACCCGGTTGCTGGAAGGTGAAGAGTACGATGCCAGCATCGTGTTTGTCCGCACCAAAAGTGCCACTGAAGAAATTGCTGAAAAACTGGGTGCCCGCGGTTATGCCGTGGCCTGTTTAAATGGTGACATGAACCAGGCGCATCGTGAGCAAACTATCCGCCGGATGAAAGCCAGCCAGCTTGATATTATTGTTGCTACTGACGTTGCCGCCCGTGGCCTGGACGTGGAGCGGATTAGTTTGGTGGTTAACTACGATATTCCGTATGACAGTGAAGCTTATGTCCACCGCATTGGCCGTACCGGTCGTGCCGGGCGTGAAGGTAAAGCCATTTTGTTTGTATCGCCACGTGAGCGGCGTTTACTACGGACCATTGAGCACGCGACCAAGCAACCGATTGAGCAAATGTCACTGCCTACCGGCCAGGTGATTGAGCAACGTCGTATTGAGTCGTTCCGGGAGCAACTGGCCCAGACCATCGAAACCCAGAATCTGAGTTTCTTTCAGGAGCTGGTAACCGACTGGCGCGAAAAGCTGGAAACCACCGATGTTGATCTTGCTGCGGCATTATTGTATCTGGCACAGAAAGATCAGCCGTTAAATGTCGCCAAGCAGTTTCCGGAATTACGTCAGCCGCATGCCCGTGGTGAACGGGAAGAGCGGCCACGGCGTGAACGCAGCGACCGTCCTGAGCGCTCAGCTGAGCGTGGTGGCGAGCGACCAGATCGTGGCCCGCGGGTACGCCGGGAAATGAAAGGTGATTACAACAATTACCGGATTGAAGTCGGCAAAGAGCATGGCGTTCGTGCCGGCGACATCGTTGGCGCTATTGCCAATGAAGCCAATATCGACAGCCAGTTTATCGGGAATATAAAACTGTTTGATCACTTCAGCACGGTTGAATTGCCAGCCAATATTCCGGCTGAAATTTTCCAGCACCTGAAAAAAGTTTACGTGCGTAAGCAAAAACTGAATATCAGTATTGATACCGGTAGTGCTGCAGCTAACACTGGCTCAAACAGTGGTGGTGAGCGGCGCAGTGGGCCTGGCCCAAGGCCGGGTGCTGCACCCCGGGCACCTCGTAAACCACGTGACTAAACATTGTTAGTCAGCCAAAAAATCAGGCCCCGCATATTGCGGGGTTTTTTTTGGCGACAGATTAACCAATTTACGTGCTGAAGCTGCTTGTTTACCTTTCCGAACTTTCTTATTGTAATCGGCTTGTTGTAAGCGCCTAATTTTTAGAAGAGAGTTTGCTGATTATGTCTGCTGTGTTGTCCCGTATTTCCCGCCGTTCCCCCCCTTTATTTGTAGTCTGCAGTCTGTTGGCAACATTGTTTTGCAACACTGTTGCTGCCGATGGTGCTATCCGTCAGACCAAAGGTGATTTTGAGGACAAATTCCGTCAGTTAGACGAAGTGCTGCCAACACCGAATATCTATCGCAATGCGGCAGGTGAGCCAGGCCAGCAATACTGGCAGCAGCAGGTAGACTATAAAATGGACGTGGTGCTGGATGAAGCAAAACGCCGGCTTAGCACCAAACAGCAAATAAGTTATCAGAATAACTCGCCATATACCCTGAAGTATCTGTGGCTGCATCTTGATCAGAATATTTTCAAAAATGATTCTATGGCCGAGTTGAGTACCGATTTTGGCGGGATTGGCCGCCGTGGTCCGGCAACATCAGTCGGTGATGGTGAGATCACTGCCCGCCTGAGTCTGGAAGAATTACGCCGCCAGCAATTTATGGCGGATAACGAGTTAGGCTTTCAGATTGCCAATGTAAAAAGCAGTAATGGCAAAGCGCTGCCGGTAACCCTGGTCGGCACCTTAATGCGGATTGATCTGGATAAACCGTTAAAACCGGGTCAGCAACTCGATTTCAGTCTGGATTTCGCCTTTAACATTGTCGAAGAAGATGCGGTATCGGCCCGTGCTGGTTATGAGCATTTTCCTAAAGATGACCGCGAGGGTGGTAATGATATTTTCCTGCTGGCGCAATGGTTTCCACGCTTAGTAGCCTATACCGATTACGAAGCCTGGACCAATAAAGAATTTTTAGGTCGTGGTGAGTTTACCCTGGAGTTTGGTAATTACGACGTTAAGCTGACGGTACCGGCTGATCATATCGTGTCATCGACCGGTGAGCTGCAAAATAGTAGTAAAGTGCTGACCTCGGAACAAATAAACCGCTTAGAAAAGGCCAAAACTGCCAAACGGCCGGTATTTATCGTTACCGAGCAGGAAGCGCTGGAAAACGAAAAAGCCGGCACAGATCAGACGAAAACCTGGCACTTTAAAGCGAATAAGGTGCGCGATTTTGCCTGGGCTTCCTCCCGTAAGTTTATCTGGGACGCCAAAGGCTATCAGCAAGGGGGCAGTGAGCAGCCATTTGTGATGGCAATGTCATTTTATCCGAAGGAAGGTGGCGAGCTATGGCAGAAATATTCCACTGAAGCTGTGGTTCATACCATGGAAGTGTATTCCCGCTTTTCGTTTGATTATCCCTATCCGGTGGCGCAATCGGTTAATGGCCCGGTCGGTGGGATGGAATACCCGATGATTACCTTTAACGGCCCGCGCACTAAGTTACAGGACGATGGCAGCCGCACTTACTCGCAAGCAGAAAAACGCTTTCTGATTGGTGTCGTTATCCATGAAGTTGGCCATATTTACTTTCCGATGGTTGTAAATTCTGACGAGCGGCAATGGACCTGGATGGACGAAGGTCTGAACAGTTTTCTGGATGGGGTAGCTGGCCGGGAATGGGATCCGACTATTCCGTGGGGCGTTGAACCGCGCGATATCGTTGATTATATGAAATCTGATATCCAGGTGCCTATTATGACCCAGTCAGACAGCGTATTACGATTAGGCCCTAATGCCTATACCAAGCCAGCAGCAGCACTGAATATTCTGCGAGAAGTGATCCTGGGCCGGGAACTGTTTGATTTTGCCTTTAAAGAGTATGCTACCCGCTGGAAGTTTAAACGGCCGACCCCGGCTGATTTTTTCCGGACTATGGAAGAGGCCAGTGGCGTTGATCTGGATTGGTTCTGGCGCGGCTGGTTTTACAGCACCGATCATGTCGATATTTCGCTGGATAAGGTGTTTCAGCTGCGTTTAGACACCAAAAACCCGGACATTGATTTTCAGCGTCAGCGCCAGCAGGAGCTGGATAAACCGGTATCGTTGTTTGTTGAACGGAACAAAGCCGAAGGCAAGGTACTGTGGATAGATCAGAACCCGGACGTCCGTGATTTTTATGATGAAAACGATCGCTTTACCGTCACCAATAAAGAGCGCAACGCTTATCAGAAATTTCTGCATGAGCTTGAGCCCTGGGAGCGTACTGCTTTTGAGCGGGCGGTAGCCGAAGATAAAAACTACTATGTACTGCAATTCAGTAATAAAGGCGGCTTAGTTATGCCAATATTATTACAGCTAAGCTATGCCGATGGTACCACTGAACAGCAGTATATCCCGGCAGAGATCTGGCGCCGTAGCCCGAAAGCCGTCAATAAACTTATTGTTACTGCTAAAGATAAAGTGCTGCAGGACGTGATTATTGACCCTAAATGGGAAACTGCGGACGTTGATATTGAAAACAACTTTTACCCACGACGGATCGTGCCATCCCGGATTGAGGCTTATAAGTCGGAGAAAAGCAAAGCGAAAGTCAGCCGCGATATTATGCAGGACATTAAAACCGAAGTGAAAGATCCGGCCAAAAAATCAGAAACTGACAAGTCAGCAGAGCAGGGCGGCAACTAATGCGCGGCGTGCTGAGTCTGCTGTTACTGGTCTGCTGCTGTGGCCAGCTGGCAGCCCATGAGATGAAAACAGCGCTGAGTAAAGTGCTGTTTAATTCACGCACTGGCAATATTGAAGTGATGCATCGTTTTTATGTGCATGATGCCGAGCATGGCGTAAAGCAGTTGTTCGACAAAAACGCCGATTTGCTGAACAACAAGCAGACTCAGCAATTATTTAACCAGTATGTGGCTGAACACTTCAGCCTCAGCTCGCTGGCAGGCGAGCCTATCGCATTAAGCCTGGTTGGCGGTCAGCTGGATGGTCGCTTTTACTGGGTCTATCAGGAAGCGGCGATAGTGCCGGACTTGCGGGGGCTGACAATCCAACACAGCTCGCTGCAGCAGCTGTGGCCAGCGCAGGTGAATACCGTCAATATTGAGGGCAGGGGCGAGATCAGAACGCTAAGTTTCGACAATAAAACCACCAGCTTGCAGTTAAGTTTTCAGCCTTAGCTTTAAAAACTGCGGGTTTGCCGCTATATAACAGTTTATAGCTGAAAACCGGAGCCTGTAATGATCGTTGCCTGTCCGAATTGTAATGGCCTTAACCGTTTACCGGCCAACAAACCGGCCCTTAATGCCAACTGTGGCAAGTGTAAGCAGGCATTGTTTAATGGCCTGCCGCTGGAGCTGACCAGTATTAATTTTGCGGCACATGCCAATAAGGCTGAGTTGCCGTTAGTGGTCGATTTCTGGGCCAGCTGGTGTGGCCCGTGCAAAAGTTTTGCGCCGGTATTCAGCCAGGCCGCTCAGCAGCTGGAGCCGCAATTTCGTTTCGGTAAGATTAACACCGAGCAGCAGCAACAATTGGCTGCGCAGTTTAATATTCGCTCTATTCCTACAATAATGTTATTTAAGCAAGGCAAAGTGCTGGCCCAACAAGCGGGCGCTATGCCCGGTCAGGCCTTTAGCCAGTGGTTATCTCAGTATAAGTGAGTGTTCACCAACTAAATTTATCTTAATGGAGGCAATATGACGGAAGCACGCTTCACCCTCAGCAGCCCTGATCTGCAGGAAGGTCATTTTATGGCAAAAGATCATGAATTTGATGGCTTTGGCTGCAATGGTAATAACGTTTCACCAGCGCTTGAATGGCAAAACCCACCTGACAACACCAAAAGTTATGCCGTTACCGTGTTTGACCCGGATGCACCGACCAGTTCGGGTTTCTGGCACTGGCTGGTAACTGATATTCCGGCCGATGCCACTGGTTTTGCCCAGGGCGTTGGCAATGGCCGTTTGCCGCCCGGCTGCCGTACGTTTAAAAATGATTATGGCAGCAAAGAATTTGGCGGCGCCTGCCCGCCAGAGGGTCATGGCATGCATCGTTATCAGTTTACTGTTTGGGCCTTACCGGAAGAAACCCTGGCCGTACCGGACGATGCCAGTGCCGCTGTGGTCAGTTTTATGCTAAATGCCAATGCTCTGGGTAAGGCAACATTAACAGCAACCTATGCCCGCTAGGGTTGTTTAACATGTTAAGACTAAGGCCGCATATCGCGGCCTTTTTTTTCGGACTAAGCTGAAGCTTTGCTAATAAGGATCAGCCTCTGAGCAGCTTAATGCCGGGATATGAGCAATCGCAGCGCTACTATGTGCTGCTGGCCGGTTTTTTCAGTCAGTTACTTTGTCTTGGCGTGGCCCGCTTTGCCTACACGCCACTATTGCCGCTGATGCAGCAGCAAAGCGGATTGGACGATGCGACAGGCGGTTATCTGGCCGCGGTTAACTATCTGGGCTATATGGCCGGCGCCTTACTGGCGGCCAACCTTAGCAATCTGCGGCGGAAAGACACGCTGTACCGGCTTGGTTTGCTGCTGGCGGTTATCAGCACCCTGGGCATGGCGTTAACTGATAACATCTGGCTGTGGGCACTCTGGCGCTTTGTGGCGGGCTTAAGCAGTGCCGGCTCTATGTTAATTGCCTCCGGTCTGATTATGCATTGGCTATTAAGCCATGGGCAGCGGCCAGAATTAGGTATTCATTTTGCCGGGCTGGGATTGGGTATTGCCCTGTCTGCGCTGCTGGTCGAGCTGATGCTGCAGCTGCAGCTGGACTGGCGGGCACAGTGGCAAGCGTTGGCCCTGTTCGGTGTGTTACTGGCCATTCCCGCCTGGCACTGGTTGCCCCGCCCGGTTAACGTTAGCATCGCCATGCAACATCGCGCTGTTGATACGCCGTCAACTAAACGTTTTTATTATCTGCTACTGGCCAGTTACTTCTGTGCTGGTTACGGCTATGTGATCAGCGCCACTTTTATCGTTACGATAGTTGAGCGAACGCCGGGATTAAGTGGCAGCGGCAATCTGAGTTTTGTGGTATTGGGGCTGGCAGCTGCGCCGGCGGTACTGCTATGGGATTTTATCGCCCGTAAAACCGGCTACCTGAAAGCCATTGCGCTGGCGCTACTGGCTCAGATGCTGGCGATTTTACTGCCGCTATGGTTCAGCTCATTAACAGTGGTGCTGCTAAGCGCCGCCATATTTGGCGCGACCTTTATCGGGGTGGTCAGTTTAGTGCTAACGATGGTAGGGCGCTTATATCCCAGTAAACCAGCCAAACTGATGGGTAAAATGACGTTAGCTTACTGCAGTGCCCAGGTTTTCGCGCCAGCTTTAACAGGTTACCTGGCAGAAGTAAGTGGTTACTATACGGTAGGCCTTTACCTGGCCGCCGGGTTTGTTGGCCTGGGGGCATTGCTGATTGCGGTGTTAATCATCACTGATCAAACCGCGCAGCAGCTGGATGCAGTAAAAACAGCTGGTTAGCTGCAACAAGTTTACTTACCGATACAGAACGAGCTGAAAATTCGGCCTAATAAATCATCACTACTAAATTCGCCGGTAATTTCATTTAAGTGCTGCTGGGTCAGCCTTAGTTCTTCAGCCAGAATTTCGCCGGCGATATAGCTGTGCAGTTGCTCCTGGCCAATAGCCAGGTGCCCGGCGGCGCGGTCCAGCGCATCTAAATGGCGGCGGCGGGCCAGAAAGCTGCCTTCGGTACTGGCGTCAAAGCCAATGCACTGCTTTAAATGCTCGCGCAGCGCATCGATACCGGCGCCGGTTTTGGCTGATAGCCGGTATACCGGGGTGGTGCTGCTGGTATCCGGTGTCGACTCTGCACTGAGCATCTCGCCGGTTAAATCGGCTTTATTGCGAATAACGGTAACGCCTAGGCTCGCGGGCAGGCGGTCAATAAAGTCGGGCCAGATAGCGCGCGGATCAGTGGCGTCGGTGGTGGTGCCATCGACCATAAACAGTACTCTATCGGCCTGTTCGATTTCCTGCCAGGCGCGTTCGATGCCGATTTGTTCTACCTGATCGGTTGCTTCGCGCAGTCCGGCGGTGTCGATAATATGCAGCGGCATCCCGTCAATATGAATATGCTCGCGCAGTACGTCGCGGGTGGTGCCGGCGATCTCGGTAACAATGGCCGCTTCGCGACCGGCCAGGGCGTTTAGCAGGCTGGATTTACCCGCATTGGGCCGGCCGGCTATCACCACTTTCATGCCTTCACGCAGAATACTGCCTTGCGCTGCCTGTTTTTTTACGGTGGCCAGATAATCAATAATCTCTGCCAAATCGGTTGCCACTTTGCCATCAGATAAAAAGTCGATTTCCTCGTCGGGGAAATCAATGGCGGCTTCGACATACATCCGCAGGTAAATCACTTTTTCCACCAGTTCATGGATCCGGCGTGAAAACTCACCCTGCAGCGATTGGATGGCACAGCGTGCTGCCTGCACGCTACTGGCGTCAATTAAATCGGCTATGGCTTCAGCCTGGGCTAAGTCGAGCTTGTCGTTTAGAAAAGCCCGTTCAGAGAATTCGCCGGGGCGGGCAATCCGCACATTTGGCAGTGCCAGTACCTGTTGCAGCAGCATATCAAGCAACACCGGGCCGCCATGCCCCTGCAGCTCCAGGATATCTTCGCCGGTAAAGGAATTAGGGCCGGGGAAGTACAGGGCGATGCCCTGATCCAGTACCTTGGCTTCGCTATCAAAAAAGGGCAGATAGTCGGCATGGCGTGGCTTAGGCAGCTTATGCAGGATGGCCTGCGCTACCGCTTTACTATCAGGGCCGGAAATACGAATAATACCAACACCGGCCCGGCCGGGGGCAGTGGCTAAAGCGGCGATAGTGTCAGTAGTAAACATAGTTGCTCTCTTAATGGAAAAAGCCTGTCGCATTATGCTGACAGGCTGATTAGTTAGTGCTGCTGGCCGGGTAAGGAAATCATCATTTCGCCACTTTCGACAGCACCTCCCTGTGCTCTCTCAAGTTCCACGACATCCCTGTCGTTGCTGCATGATGACACCTTACCCTGCTTTAAAGTCAGGTTACGCCTTCTTAGTATGTAAGCCTTTCTTTTCCATACCTTTGTATATATATAGCATCTGCGCCAGTGAAATCAGGTTACTGACCAGCCAGTACAGCACCAGACCGCTTGGGAACCAGATAAAGAACACTGAGAATGCGACCGGCATCCACATCATAATTTTCTGTTGCAGCGGGTCGGTGACCTGCATTGGCGTCAGTCTTTGCATAGCAAACATACTTAAACCAAACAATACCGGCAGGATGTAATAAGGGTCTTTAGTCGATAGATCCGTTATCCACAGCATAAAGGGTGCGTGGCGCAGTTCAACACTCTCAACGAATACCCAGTACAAGGCTAAGAAAATCGGCATTTGTACCAGCATCGGTAAACAGCCACCCATAGGGTTAACTTTTTCTTTGCGGTACAGCTCCATCATTGCCGGGCCCATTTTCTGGCGATCGTCTTTGTAGCGGGCCTGCAGCTCTTCAATTTTTGGCTTTAAATTACGCATCTTGGCCATAGATTCATACTGGATCTTGGTCAATGGGTACATCACACCTTTGACAATGATCGTGATCAGGATGATTGCCAGGCCCCAGTTGATAACGAAGCTTTGAATCGTGGTCAGTAACCAGAACAGGGGTTGTGAGATAAACCACAGGAAGCCGTAATCTACGGTTAAATCCAGACCATTGGCCAGTTCGGCTAATTTGTCCTGTTGTTTCGGGCCGGCATAAAAAGTGCTGCCAACAACCGTACTTGCGCCAGGCTGCAGTTCAATCACGTCACTGCGGGTACCAATAACCCCTTTATTACCGGAGACCATACTGTACAGACGCTGGGATGTGGTTTGATCAGGTACCCAGGCTGCAACGAAGTAGTGCTCCAGCATTGCAACCCAGCCACCAGTGCTGTTTAGAGCCAGATTTTTCTTGGCCATATCATCAAAGTCGTATTTCTCGTAACGTTCTTCACTGGTGCCGTATGCTGCGCCACGGTAAATTGGCATCATCATGCTGCTGCTTTCGCCGCTATCAATATTTTGCACCAGGTGCCGGTAAGGCTGAATCCGTTTGCTGACATCGCTTTGGTTTTCAATAGAATACTCTACCCGGACATCATATTTGCCGCGGCTGAAAATAAATCGCTTTTCAATTTGCAGGCCATTAAAGTTGGTAACCAGTGGCACCACCAGCTCATCACTACCGGCCGGCAATTGATACTGTTGCTGGGCAAACTGATAAGGCTGACGGCTGTTAGTTTGATCATCCGGGCCATCTGCGCCAATCAGGCCAGACTGGGCGGTATACTCAAAGCCAGGCAGTTTGCGCATCAGCACATAGGGCTGTTCGCTGCCTTTGGTTAGCGGAAATTGCGGTAAAGTCAGGCCGACAATATCACCACGGCTGGTATCGATTTCAACATTTAATACGTCAGTCGCTACGGTTACCCGTTGTGCTGAAGGAGTGGCGGTGGCTGCTACCTGACTAGGCGCATCATCACCGGTCAACCGGATATCACCATTACTGCCGGTAGTGCTACTGCCAGGCGTAATATTCTGCGTCTGTTCAACGGAAGTGGGGGCGGCTATCGGTTTTGGGCCGTAATCTTTTTGCCATTCCTGCCAGAGGAAAAAACTGACGATTGCCAGGGCAATTACTAAAAAACTGCGTTGTGAATCCATGGGTTAGCTTTTCTCATTATGCTTATCAGGAACGGGATCATCACCGCCCTTATGTAAGGGGTGACATTTTAATATGCGTTTGCCTGCTAACCAAGCACCTTTTACCGCACCAAAGCGTTCAATAGCAGTAATGGCATAGTGTGAACAGGTTGGATTGAAGCGGCAGTGTGGCCCCAGCAGCGGGCTTAACACCAGCTGATAGCCCCGAACCAGTATTAACATCAGCTTGATTGTAAAGCGATGTACTGGCGAGCGATTTTGCTCCATAGCCGTTCCAGTTGTTTCAACAGTTCACTATTCGGGGTGTTACTGATATCACCCTTTACCATTAATACCAGATCGACGCCGGGCAACTGGTGTTGATGCAAACGAAAGCTGTCACGCACACAACGTTTAATACGATTGCGTTGCACGGCCAATTTAACACGTTTTTTAGCGATAGTAAGGCCTAATCTCGGGTGAATAAGCTGATTTGGTTTTGCAAGAATGGTAAACAGGGGAGACGCAACCCGAAATGGGTGTTGGAATACATTGTCGAATTGACTGGGAGTTAACAGGCGTAACTCCCGGCCGAAGTTCAGGCTGACCACGCAGCGCTTAACAGCCGATTACGCTGATAAACGCTGACGGCCCTTAGCACGACGACGCGCTAAAACCTGACGACCATTTTTAGTGGCCATACGTGCACGGAAACCGTGGTTACGCTTGCGTTTTAATACGCTTGGTTGAAACGTTCTTTTACTCATAATTTCATCCGTCCGGTCGAAATATTTACTAAGATTACCTGTGTTTTAGCAAATAAACCAAAACGCAGCTGACAAAAATGAGCGCGAATTTTAGTTAGTTCGGGCCTTAAAGTCAATGCGATCCTCACTTTTTTTCTGATCTGATCATTGCTTTACCCTCCGCATTAGCAGGCCCTTTGCCCGGGGCTTTGAAAAGTTTTCCACAGGTTGGCTGATCTTATTGAATAAAATGTGAGTTACTTGTTTTTTAGGTCAGAAAGTGTGGCTTGAATTAATCGGTATTATTAAATCGAATAAGGCTAAAATAGCTATATAAAACATCAATATAATTATAAATTGCCGGCATAAAGTTTTTTTTTGAAAAGTCAATATTGAACTTGTGGATAAGATCATACGATAATGGCCAACTTGCGTTATGACACCAGCCTTATTTTATAATTTTAATCAGGGCTTCAGGAGAAACGGTGTATCAATCTGTTTGGCAAAATTGTTTACAGGCACTGCAGGCGGAACTTCCTGCTCAGCATTTCAGTATGTGGATCCGGCCATTACAGGCAGATAGCTCCTCTGATTCGCTGATCCTGTATGCGCCAAACCGCTTTGTTCTGGATTGGGTGCGGGAAAAGTATCTGAATCGGATCCTTGAGCTGATCCAGGATTATTGTGGTGATGATGCGCCGCGGCTTAAGTTTGATGTAGGTAATAGCCAGCAACAAACAAAACGGCCAGCGGGTAATGCTCATCTGCCCCAACCTGAGCAACATACTAACCATGCCAGCCCGGCCCCACGTGAAACTGCAGAGCCTGCCCCGAAAACCATCGTCCGCAGTAATGTCCGGGCCAATTACACCTTTACCAACTTCGTTGAGGGTAAGTCGAATCAGTTGGCGCGGGCTGCTGCCAGTCAGGTGGCCGATAATCCGGGTACTGCCTACAACCCATTGTTTATTTATGGCGGCACTGGTCTGGGTAAAACCCACTTACTGCATGCGGTTGGTAACGGCATACTGGCGAAAAAGCCTGATGCTAAAGTAATCTACATGCACTCTGAACGCTTTGTGCAGGATATGGTAAAAGCATTACAAAACAACGCGATAGAAGAGTTTAAGCGCTATTACCGCTCGGTGGATGCACTGCTTATCGATGATATTCAGTTTTTTGCCAATAAAGAGCGGTCGCAGGAAGAGTTTTTTCATACCTTTAATGCCCTGCTGGAAGGTAACCAGCAAATCATTTTAACCAGTGACCGCTATCCAAAAGAAATTGATGGCGTGGAAGACCGCTTAAAATCCCGCTTTGGTTGGGGCTTAACTATTGCCATCGAACCGCCGGAGCTGGAGACGCGGGTGGCCATTCTGATGCGTAAGGCTCAGGAGAACCAAATCCGCCTGCCGGAAGAGGTGGCGTTTTTCGTGGCGAAACGGCTGCGCTCCAATGTGCGGGAACTGGAAGGTGCATTGAATCGGGTTATAGCCAATGCCAATTTTACCGGTCGGCCGATAACCATCGATTTTGTCCGCGAAGCCTTACGTGATTTGCTGGCGTTGCAGGATAAGCTGGTGACTATTGAAAATATTCAGAAAACGGTAGCAGAGTATTACAAAATCCGGGTTGCCGATTTATTGTCCAAGCGTCGCTCGCGCTCCGTCGCCCGGCCGCGGCAAATGGCGATGGCGTTATCGAAAGAATTAACAAACCACAGCTTGCCGGAAATTGGTGATGCTTTTGGTGGCCGCGATCATACGACGGTATTGCACGCCTGTCGCAAAATTGAATCATTAAAAGAAGAAACCCACGAAATTAAAGAGGATTTTCAGAACCTCATTCGCACGTTGTCTTCATAGCAGGTTTTAACAGGGTCATCCTAACAGGGTTTAGCTATGCAATTTGTTATTAACAGAGACGCCTTACTCAAGCCATTACAAATGGTATCTGGCGCCATTGAACGTCGCCACACCTTACCCATTTTATCCAATGTATTGCTGGAAGTAACAGAACAGCAGCTGGCACTAACGGGTACTGATTTGGAAGTTGAACTGGTCGCTACCACTGATGCCGTGCAGGTGCAGCAGGTTGGCCGGGTAACCGTACCGGCGAAAAAGTTGCTGGATATTTGCCGTAGCTTACCGGAAAACAGCGATATTAAAGTAGTACTACAAGCAGAAAGTTGTATTTTAACTTGTGGTAAAACTAAATTTACCTTGTCTACCTTAAGCGCGTCAGAATACCCCAATCTGGAAAGCTGGCAGGGCGAAGTTGATATCAGTATCAGCCGGCAGCAACTGCGCAAGTTATTAGATGACACCGCGTTTTCGATGGCCAATCAGGATGTTCGTTACTATCTGAACGGTTTATTGTTTGAAGTTGATAATGGCAGCCTGACCGCTGTGGGTACCGATGGTCACCGCCTGGCACTGAGCAAGCTGGCGTTGCCGGGAGTTAATTTGCAGCAAAAGCAAATTATTATCCCTCGCAAGGGCGTACTGGAAATTATGCGTCTGCTGGCAAATGACGAGCAGCTGATAGAGCTTAGTCTTGGTCAGAATCATATCCGGTTATCTGATCAGGGTTTTACTTTCAGCAGTAAGCTGATTGATGGCCGCTTCCCCGATTACCGGCGGGTATTGCCTCGCAACAGCACTAAGCTGGTGACAGCACATCGTCCGGTATTAAAAGACGCCTGTACCCGGGCTTCAATTTTATCCAATGAGAAGTATCGTGGCGTGCGGTTTACACTAAGTAATGATGAACTGCAAATCATGGCCAATAATCCTGAGCACGAACAGGCAGAAGAGATTATTGAGGTTGAATATCAGGGTGAGCCGCTGGAAATTGGTTTTAACGTTGGTTATATGCTGGATGTACTGAACACCCTGAATACCGATCTGGTAATTCTGCATTTAAACGATGCTAACTCCAGTACCTTAATCGAAGGTGTTGGCAATGAAGGCGCCTCTTATGTTGTTATGCCGATGCGCTTGTAATATATGGCCTTGTTGTCTCTGCAACTTAGCCAGTTCCGCAATATGCCGGCGCTGGCTTTAACTGCTCATCCTGAATTTAATCTTATTTATGGCGAAAACGGCAGTGGCAAAACCAGTTTGCTGGAAGCCATCTATTATCTGGCGCATGGCCGGTCTTTCCGCAGCAGGTTACATCAACGTCTGATAAAAGACGATGCAGAGCATTTTACCCTGCACGCCAAAGTCAGTGATAACCAGCAGAGCTACAGCCTTGGTTTGCAGCGCAGCCGTACCGCTGAATTGCTGCTGCGGTTAAATGGTGCTAACGTGCAGCGTTTGGCTGAGTTTGCCAGCCTGCTGCCTGTGCAGTTGTTAACGCCCGATAGTTTCCGGTTGTTCTTTGGTGGTCCAAAAGAACGCCGCCAGTTTTTTGATATGGGTGTGTTCCACGTGGAACCAGGTTTTTTTCCGGTGTGGTTGCAATTCAGCCGTGTGTTAAAGCAGCGCAATGCGCTACTAAAACAGCGTAGGCGCTATGATGACGAGTTCGCCTACTGGGATCAGCAATTTGCCAGCCTGGCCTGGCAGCTTTACAGCCAGCGCCAGCACTATATAGACCAGCTAAGCGCTGCTTTCAAGTTGCTGGTAACAGACAATGCACTGCTCTGTGATATCAGCATGCAATTACAAAACGGCTGGCCCGAGCGCGTTAACAGTGAACAGGCGCTGCTTGAGTTACTACAACAGAATTTCGAGCAGGACAGCCGGCAGGGCTTTAGCCAGTATGGTCCACAAAAAGCTGACCTGAAGTTAAAAAAAGCCCAGCTGACTGTGGAAGAAGTATTATCCCGCGGCCAGCTAAAAGTGTTATTATTTGCACTTAAAATCGCCCAGAACAATGTAATTAGTAATAATGGTAACAAACAGCCATTGCTACTGATTGACGATTTGGCGTCGGAACTGGATGCCAGTTCCACCCAGATCGTTTTTGAGTATTTAACCCAGATTAATTCACAGGTATTTATTACTGCAATTAATGCTGATCAGGTTTCACCTTATATTGCTGCCGAACGCAGCAAAATGTTTCACGTGGAACACGGTCAGATAACAGCACGGACAGACGACGATGGCCGAACAACATAATTACGATTCCTCAAGTATTAAAGTATTAAAAGGGCTGGATGCCGTTCGTAAAAGACCAGGCATGTATATTGGTGACACCGATGACGGCACTGGTTTACACCATATGGTGTTCGAGGTGGTTGATAACTCTATCGACGAAACGCTGGCCGGCTATTGCACCGATATCTGGGTAACCATTCACAGTGATGGCTCAGTATCAGTTCGTGATAATGGCCGTGGTGTCCCCACTGAAATGCATGAAGAGGGCGTCTCGGCAGCAGAAGTTATTATGACGGTACTGCACGCTGGTGGTAAGTTCGACGAAAACTCTTATAAAGTATCCGGCGGTCTGCATGGCGTTGGCGTCTCTGTGGTTAACGCCTTATCTGACAAACTGGAACTGACCATTCGCCGTAAAGGCCAGGTACATAACCAGATTTATCATCTGGGTGTACCGCAGGCACCACTGGCCGTGATCGGCGAAACAGAGGATACCGGTACCGCTATCCGGTTCTGGCCAAGCCCGACTGTGTTCAGCGACATCGATTACCACTATGATATTCTGGCGAAGCGCTTGCGTGAACTGTCGTTCCTGAACTCGGGCGTCAGCATTATTCTGACAGACGAGCGCAATGATAAAAAAGATCACTTTAAGTATGAAGGTGGTATTGAAGCCTTTGTCCAATATTTGAATCGCAGTAAAACCAGCGTCCACCCTAAAGCGTTTTATTTTTCTGATCAGCGTGAAGATGGCATTTCCGTAGAAGTGGCGATGCAGTGGAATGACAGTTATCAGGAAAACGTATTTTGTTTTACCAACAATATTCCGCAGCGTGATGGCGGGGCACACTTAGCCGGTTTCCGCGGAGCTTTAACCCGGGTACTGAACAACTATATTGAGCATGAAGGTTATGCCAAGAAAATGAAGGTACAAGCCTCTGGTGATGACGCCCGCGAAGGCTTAACTGCAGTTGTCAGTGTAAAAGTACCGGATCCAAAATTCAGCTCGCAAACCAAAGATAAGCTGGTGTCCAGCGAAGTACGCTCTGCCGTTGAAGGTGTAATGGGCGAGAAGCTGAATGAATACCTGTTGGAAAATCCGGGCGATGCCAAAATTATTGTCGGCAAAATTGTCGATGCAGCCCGGGCGCGTGATGCAGCGCGTAAAGCGCGGGAAATGACCCGCCGCAAAGGTGCATTAGATATCGCAGGCTTACCCGGTAAACTGGCTGACTGTCAGGAAAAAGACCCGGCTTTCTCTGAACTGTACATTGTAGAGGGTGACTCTGCGGGTGGGTCTGCCAAGCAGGGCCGTAACCGTAAAAATCAGGCGATTCTGCCACTTAAAGGTAAAATTCTGAACGTCGAAAAAGCCCGTTTTGACAAAATGCTGTCATCACAGGAAGTCGGCACGCTGATCACTGCACTTGGTTGTGGTATTGGTCGCGAAGAATATAATCCGGATAAAACCCGTTATCACAGTATCGTGCTGATGACCGATGCTGACGTCGATGGTTCGCACATCCGCACCCTGTTGCTGACCTTTTTCTACCGCCAAATGCCGGAACTGATCGAGCGTGGTTATATTTATATTGCTCAGCCGCCATTATTTAAAGTAAAAAAAGGTAAGCAGGAACAGTATATTAAAGATGAACCATCGCTGGTTGAGCACTTAACTACTCTGGCGCTGGATGAAGCAACCTTGCATGTAAACGCTGACGCCCCGGGCATTGGTGGCGAGCATCTGGAAAAACTGGTTCGCTTGTTTCACAAAGTTACCGCTATTATTAACCGCTTAAGCCGGAAAATACCTTACAACCTGTTAAATGAGCTTATTTATGTAACAGGCCTGAGCCCGGAGAATGTTAAAGATAAAACCGTGGTAGAAGCCTGGGTTAAAACCCTGGCTAAACGGCTGGACGAAAAAGAAGGTGACGGCTCCAGTTATAAGTATGACGTGATTGAAGACCGCGAACGTCATTTATTCCAGCCTAAAATTATCATTCGTCAGCACGGCATCGACAATGAATATGCGCTGCATTACGACTTTATTACCTCGCGCGATTACCAGAATATTGTCGCCCTGGGTGATGAAATTCGTGACCTGATAGAAGAAGGCGGCTTTATTCGTCGTGGCGAGAAAGTCAAACCGGTAGAAACTTTTGTTGAAGCGTTAGACTGGTTAATGGCGGAGTCAAAGCGCGGCCTGTACATTCAGCGCTATAAAGGGCTGGGTGAAATGAACCCGGATCAACTGTGGGAAACCACCATGGACCCGCAAAACCGCCGGATGCTACAGGTTACTATCGAAGATGCGGTAGGTGCCGATCAGCTGTTTGCCACCTTAATGGGCGACCATGTTGAACCACGGCGGGCCTTTATTGAAGAGAACGCGCTGTACGTTGCCAACTTAGACGTATAGTTTTTTTACCAGATAACAAGACAGGGGCTGCGGCCCCTCAGTCATTTTAGCGAGTTAGCAGCGCATGCATAAATACGATATTAAAACCTTTCAGGGCCTGATCTTAGCCCTGCAGGATTACTGGGCGCGTCAGGGCTGTGTTCTTGTTCAGCCGCTGGATTTAGAAGTGGGCGCCGGTACTTTTCACCCGATGACCTTTTTGCGATCACTGGGCCCGGAGCCCACCAATGTGGCCTATGTGCAGCCGTGTCGCCGGCCTACCGATGGTCGTTATGGTGAAAACCCGAACCGCTTGCAGCATTATTATCAGTTTCAGGTGATCTTAAAGCCTTCGCCAGACAATATTCAGGAGCTGTACCTGGGCTCACTGCGTGAGTTGGGGATTGATACCCTGGTGCACGATATCCGTTTTGTTGAAGATAACTGGGAATCGCCAACGCTGGGCGCCTGGGGCCTGGGTTGGGAAGTCTGGTTAAATGGCATGGAAGTGACTCAGTTTACCTATTTTCAGCAGGTAGGCGGCTTAGAATGCCGGCCGGTAACCGGCGAAATTACTTACGGCTTAGAACGGCTGGCGATGTATATTCAGGGCGTTGATTCTATTTACGACCTGGTATGGACCGATGGGCTCTTAGGCCGGGTAACCTATGGCGATGTGTTCCATCAGAACGAAGTCGAGCAATCTACCTATAACTTTGAACACGCTGATGTGCCGGCACTATTTGCCCAGTTTGACCAGTGTGAGAAAGAAAGCCATTACCTGATAGAGCAGGGTCTGGCGTTGCCAGCTTATGAAAAAGTCATGAAAGCCTCCCATGCTTTTAATATGCTGGATGCCCGCCATGCCATCTCAGTAACTGAGCGCCAGCGCTATATCCTGCGGGTGCGTACGTTAGCCAAGGCCTGTGCGGAAGCCTATTTCGCCAGCCGCGAGAAACTTGGTTTTCCGCTATGTAAAAAAGACCAGCCATCACAGCAGGAGGCCAAATGAGCGCTCAGGATTTTCTGGTAGAAATTGGCACCGAAGAGCTGCCACCGAAGGCACTGAAAACGCTCGCTACCGCCTTTGCAGATAATATTGGCGCAGAGCTGGCCAAACAAGAGTTAAACCATGGCGACATCATCTGGTACGCCGCACCGCGGCGCTTAGCAGTGCGGGTTAATGGCCTGGCTGCCAGTCAGAGCGATAAAGTTGTCGAGAAACGCGGCCCGGCTATTGCTGCCGCTTTTGACGCAGACGGTAAACCTACCAAAGCTGCCCAGGGTTGGGCTGCAGGCTGTGGCATTAGTGTTGAGCAAGCAGAGCGGCTGGAAACCGATAAAGGCGCCTGGTTACTGCACAAACAATTGCAAAAGGGCCAGAATACGACTGATTTGCTGGCAGACGTGATTAAAACTGCCCTGGCCAAGTTACCGATTGCCCGGCCAATGCGTTGGGGCAACTCAGATGCAGAGTTTATCCGGCCGGTGCATACTATTGTGATGCTATATGGCAACGAGGTAGTGCCTGCTACTATTTTAGGCCGCAGCAGCAGTAATAAAAGCTATGGTCATCGCTTCCATGCGCCGGCACTGGTTGAAATTGCCAATGCCGATGCCTATTTGCCAACTTTACAGCAGGCTTATGTGGTGGCCGATTATCATCAGCGCAAAGCCACTATCGCCCAACAGGTCAAAGCGACAGCAGATAGCTTAAATGCCACGGCCCAAATGGATGATGCTTTGCTGGAAGAAGTGGCCTCGTTGGTGGAATGGCCGGTGATATTAGTCGGCAGCTTCGAGCAAAGCTTTTTGCAGGTGCCGGCTGAGCCGCTGATTTCAACAATGAAAGATAACCAGAAATACTTCCCATTGCTGGATAAGCAAGGCAAGTTAATCAATAAGTTTATCTTCGTTACGAATATCGAAAGCAAAGATCCACAACAAATTATCAGCGGCAATGAAAAAGTAGTACGGCCGCGGCTGGCCGATGCTGAGTTTTTCTTTAAAACCGATCGTAAAACTAAGCTTATTGAGCGGCTGGACAGTCTGAAAACCGTATTGTTCCAGCAGCAACTGGGCACGCTGGCAGAAAAATCAGAGCGCATTAGCAAAGTAGCCGGTTTTATCGCCGCCAAAATCGGCGCCGACCAGGCTGCTGCCGAGCGGGCGGGTTTACTGTCAAAAACGGATTTAATGACCAATATGGTCGGCGAATTTCCGGAAGTGCAGGGCATTATGGGTATGCACTATGTCCGGCTGGATGGTGAAGATGAAGCCGTTGCCCTGGCGCTGAACGAGCAGTATATGCCGCGCTTTGCCGGCGATCAGCTACCAAGCAGGCTGGAAGGCGCTGCGGTAGCGATTGCCGATAAGCTGGATACTTTAGTCGGTATTTTTGGCATTGGTCAGACACCGAAAGGTGATAAAGATCCGTTCGCCCTGCGCCGGGCAGCGATTGGCGCACTGCGGATTATGGTGGAAAAGCAGCTGCCTTTAGATCTGATAGATATCATTGCCTTTAGCCAGCAAACCTTTGGCAGTAAGTTAACTAATGCTAAGGTGGCTGAAGAAGTACTGGACTTTATGCTGGGACGCTTCCGCGCCTGGTATCAGGACGAAGGCTATGCAGTCGATGTTATTCAGGCGGTTCTGGCGCGCCGGCCAACCAGCCCAAGTGACTTTAACAATCGGGTAAGTGCGGTGGCTGAATTCAGTAAACTGGACGCCGCAGCAGCGCTGGCAGCAGCCAATAAGCGGGTAGCGAATATTCTGGCAAAAGTGACAGAAACTATACCTCAGCAAGTAAGTACTAACTTACTGCAGGAGGCTGATGAAAAGGCGCTTTATCAGGCGATAATAGCCGAACAAGCGTATCAGGCAGAGGGGCATAGCTACCGCGACAGCCTGGCGCATTTAGCCGGTATGCGTAGTGTGATCGACAGCTTTTTTGACCAGGTAATGGTTAATGCTGATGATAACGCGGTGCGCTTTAACCGCCTGGCATTGTTAAAACAGCTGAGGGAATTATTCCTGCAAGTCGCTGATATTTCGGTTTTACAATAACAAAGCAGTGCTTCCAAAATAAACTAAGCCAGCTTAATCGCTGGCTTTTTTGTTTGTCGGATAGGATAAATAGCTAGCTGGCCGGAAAATAAATTTGGCTTGGCGCGAACCTGACAACGTTTCGCATCGTCTTTTTAGCGTAATAACAACACTAAGGGCAATAATGCAGCAGGCACAACTCGATTTACTGGTACTGGCCATGCAAGACGGCGATAAACGCGCCTTTACTTTGCTATATCAGCATTATCATCGTGACTTGCGCCGCTTCGCCGCCTATTTACTGGCAAATCCGGCTGCAGCTGAAGATCTGGTGCAGAACGTCTGGTTAAAAGTCAGCCGGCGGATAACCCGCTTAAATGACCCGGCAGTATTTACCAGCTGGCTATACCGGGCGGTACGCTGGGAAGTGCTGGATTATCAGAAGCAAGCTGCAAATTGTAAGCAGCAGGCGGTCGATGTTGATGCTTTGCCAGCCCAGGTAAGCCCAGCTAACAGCCAGCAGCGTGCTGACGACAGCGGTGATTTAAGCAAAGCGCTGGCATTACTGGCAGCCGAGGAACGGTTGGTATTGCAGCTACATTATCTGCATGAGTTAGAGCTAAACCAGATAGCGTTAATCGTCGACATACCGCTAGGTACCGTTAAGTCGCGGTTACATCGGGCACGGCAACAGTTGTATCAGCAGCTGCAATAGCACTTTGAATTAGCGTTTTAAAAACCAATAAGGAACAGGCAATGACAACCGATCACGATATCAAACAACAACTGGCCAGACAGGCCGCAGAGCTGGATAAATTAATGCGCGAAGAGCAGGGGCTGGAGAAGGTACTAGCCTCTGGCTTTAAAGGCGGGTTGGGGGGCATTATGATAATCGCCTACATACTGGCAACGGTGCTGGCTGTGGCGATTTTTTATTGTGGCTATCATTTCTTTACTGTGGCGCCGGAGCAACAACTGTTCTGGGGCATATCATTATTGTTAGTATTTCAGGCCCAGGTTGCGACTAAACTGTGGATCTGGATGGAAACTAACCGCAGCTCGACGTTGCGAGAGCTGAAAAGGCTGGAGCTGGCTGTCGCAAAAATCACGGCAGGCTAGCAAACCAGGTTGCGGCCACTGTGTTTGGCCAGATATAGCTGCTTATCGGCGTGCTCGATGGCAGCGGCCAGACTGGTGCTGTCGGTACAACCAGCGACCCCGAAGCTGGCGCTGACCGGTAGTGCCAGCTCGCCAAGCTGCAACGGATTATCCAGTAATGCCTGGCGAATTTTTTCGGCAACCCGCATGGCGTCATCAGTATTGGTTTTCGGCAGGAAAAATAAAAATTCCTCGCCACCTATCCGACAGGCAATATCCTGCTGGCGTAAATTACGCCGGAATAAATTAGCCAGATGGCGCAGTACTGCATCACCGGCGGCATGACCATGCTGATCATTTAGTTGTTTAAAATGGTCGATATCACAGATAATTACCGCCATCGGCAGAAAAGCATCGGCTTGTTGCTGCAAATTAATGTTCAGCGACGAATCAATAAAGCGGCGGTTTAGCAATAAGGTCAGTGGGTCGGTATTGGCCTGTATTTCTTTACTTTGCTGCAGTAAATCCATGGCTTCATGGCTGCGCTCCCGGTAGTGGTCGTTAATCCAGCAGACAATAATCACGATCAGCAACGACGCGATAAAGCGGCTTGCTTCAGCCTCTTTATAATCGGCAATAATCAACTGCGGAACGAACAGCATAACCCCCAGTATAATAAGCAGTAAGGCGTTACTGAACAGGGCTTTTCGAACCCCGAGTAAACCAAATAAAATAGCCGGAAAAGGGAACACCCAGTACAGGGCCGTATTATTAAAGCCACCCTGGTACACCAGGCTTAATACAAAAAAGCCAACCAGAACGGCTTCAATGTTACAGGCCAGGTTTAAATTGCCTGACCAGCGGAAATAACTGATATTAATAAGAAAGGTTGCGCCAGTGCCAAACAGAATAACGGGTAGCAGCAATTGTTCATTACCCAGGTTTTTAAACCCATAAATAAACATCACCAACGAAGTAATATAACTGACAAAAGATAAAATATAACGCCGGCGCCTGGCGTCAATTTTTTCAGCCTGCTGAGCACTGTCCTTGTTAAGAGCTACTTGCAACAGCATCACTCCTGTTTTCTATTTATCCTAGCATATAAACGCCATACAGGAGCAATAGTATGTTACAGGGTGCGCTACTGTTGTTTTGCCTGCTCAACTAAGGCTCTGACATCAGCCAGCAGCTGCTGGGCATCGTATACTATGCCGTCTTTAATGGTGTAGCGCACGCCCTGGGTGCGGATGGCCTGATTGTCTGCATTCAGCCGGTAGTGGCCAGTGCCATATAGTACCTTAAAATTAGCCAGGGGGTTTTCAGCGACGATAACCAGATCAGCCTTTTTACCCGGTACCACGCTACCAATATCCTGCTCCAGCCCCAGGGCAATGGCACCATTAAGCGTTGCCGCCTGAATAACTTCCAGCGCATTAAAGCCAGCTTCGCGCAGCAGCTCCAGCTCCTGAATAAAGGCAAAGCCATAAATTTTATAAATATAACCGGCATCAGAGCCCACGGTGATCCGGCCGCCATGGTTTTTATAGTCATTTAAAAACTGCATCCAGATCCGGTAGTTTTCGCGCCAGGCAATTTCATGGTCAGTGGTCCAGTCAAACCAGTAAGAACCATGGGCATAGCGGCTGGGGGTGAAAAATTTAGTCAGGGTCGGCAGGGTATAATCCTGGTGCCACTCAGCGTTGCGCTGGGCTGCGGCATCCCGGCTGGCCTCGTAAATGGTCAGGGTAGGGTTAATAGTAAAATCGAGCGCTATCAATTCATCACGAACGGCATTCCACTTATCAGAGCCAGGTTTTGCTGCCTGTCGCCACAGCTCGCCAGCTGCGCCAAAGCGGTCCTGCTCGTTCTGGTAATTATAATCCGCCGGATAATTCTGAATAGTCTGGCCGCTAAACAGCGCTTCGGGTAAGCCATACCAGTGCTCCATTGAGCCTAAGCCCATCCGGGCGCTGTCCAGCACATTGGTACGGGCCACATTCAGCTGGGCATGGTGCATCATCGTGCCCAGCTGCTGTTTGTTTGCTTCATCCAGCGCAGCGGCAATAATGCCGGGGGTGGCACCAAAAAACTTAATACCGGCTGCACCAGCCTTTTTAATATCGCGCACCCATTTGCGGGCCTGCTCAGGGTTAAATACCGCCTGGGCTAAGCCCTGGCCAAAACCAACGTACGGGACTATTCGCGGTGCTACTATCCGGTTTTCAGCCGATGCCTTCACGTGCTTTAAGGTCCAGGCCAGGCCATTAAAACTGCCGGGTTCACGCACGGTGGTAATGCCATGCGCCAGCCAGAGTTTAAATACATATTCAGCCGGAACACCGTTGGCCGAGCCACCAATATGGCCATGCATATCAACAAAGCCAGGCAGAATATACATACCGCTGACATCCATTTCAGTATCAGCCGGGCCGGCTTTAGGCCTGCCACCGTCCAGCACCGGTACATCAGGATAACCGACAACGCTTACCTGAGTTATCCGGTCGTTTTCAATTACAATATCCACCGGGCCAATAGCCGGTGCGCCTTCACCACTAATCAGGGTGCCGCCACGCAAAATCAGCCGCTTATAAGGGCCGTCACCTTCAGCTTGCTTGCGCTCAGGGGCAGAGGGCGTACGTTCGGTGGCATTGGCAGATAAGGGCAAACAAATGGTGCTGATAACCAGCAGTAGGGTGCTAACAAACAGACGCATGGCAAGTCCTTTCAGATTATAAGGGATAACTGACAAGACTCAGTGTGCCAAGGCTTTAGCCGCTGCGCCAGTGCAACGCGGCAAAATGCCTTAACTAAAGCGTGAACGGTAAATATCAGCCAGCGCCACGACAAAAGCGACTTCCTGTTCGCTCCAGCGTTTAATTTCTGCCGTCTGTTCACAGCAGATAATGCCGGTCGCTTTCTCACCATGGTAAATAGGCACATCAAGTAAGGATTTAATATTAAAAGGCTTTAAAAAAAGCTCAGCTAAATCTTTGGTGGCGGGGTCTTTCAGGGCATCGACTGCCCGGATAACTTTTTTCTGATCCAGCGCGGCAAAGTAGCCCGGGAAGCTCCAGCGGTCGACCAGCAAGGCTTCCTGCGAGAAGCCGTTATCTTTGTCCAGTAACAACTGACAGCGCAGTAAGTCATGATCAACAAACTGCCACAAACCCACCTGCTGGATGTTCAGGCCATCAAGACAACAGCGCAGCAAATGCTGCCGGGCTTCGTCTTCACTTGTCTCGGGGTTGTAGATAGCGCTATGAAGTTCATCAAGTTGGGCGGAATACTGCGACGTCATAATAATGCGTTGTCCAAAACAGAAATAGGGTAATCACAACCATAGCAAAAGGAATCAGCGCCGCCACTGTATTTAGCAATTTGCTACAAATTACTTAGCTTTTAAAACTGGTCATTATTTTCGTTATTGGCAAATGATTTTGCAGCGAATAAAAAAAGCAAATGTTGGCCAGAGAAAGCTTTCTGTTATTTAACGATTGCCGTTCCCTGTTTTATAAACTAAGTTAGAACCTGAAAATCGCCTGAGAGCGATAAAGGATTGAATCACAGGGAGGCCCATCATTGAAAAAACTGCTATTAATAGCGCTGATTGCCTTCGGTGCCTGGAATTACTATCAAAAACAAAGCACGCCTAAGCCAATTGCTGAGCCTGCAACACGGGTGCTACCTGACTACACAATGCCCATCCAAAAAGCCCGTGACGTTGCTACTAAAATGAGTTTTCGCTGTGACGGTCGTCAGCACTGTAGCCAGATGAACTCCCGCGCCGAAGCGGAGTACTTCTTACGAAATTGCCCGGATACTAAAATGGATGGTGACAGGGATGGGATACCCTGTGAGAACGATTCGAGATGGTAAAGAGAAACAAGAGTCGGATTGTTAATTTCAAATACTAACTTTTTTCACTACATACCGATACGGCAGTGCTGTGGTATCACTCGCCAGTAACTCATGATCCATAAAACGGCAGAAGGCCGGGATATCGCGGGTGGTGGCCGGGTCGTCGGCAATAATCAGTAAGGTTTCACCGATCTGCATTTTACGCATTTGCAGCCGCACCATCATTACCGGCTCGGGGCAGCGCAGGCCTAAGGCGTCCAGGGTTTGAGTGGCGCTGTTAAAATGCGGGTTCATTACTACTCCGATAATCTTAATTCAAAACCTAACTTATTCAGCAAACACATGGCGCACTATTAAGTGTAAGTTACCTTGTTCAGGGTACGGCTGTTGACGCTAAGCTAAGGCGATGGTTGGAACACCCACTTGCGCAGACACAGAGTGTCTGAGGTTTTTCGCCAGCAAAACCGAGTTGCTGTGGCGAGCACAGTGGGTGTTGCAACCTACAGCCGTTATCTTAATTACACAAAACAAAAGGGCCGTAAAAACGGCCCTTATTCTATGCGATTGTGCTGGTCGCTACCAGTCTGTTGCTGCCAGCTTATGGCCGCTCAAAAACAGTAGCGATGCCCTGACCTAAACCAATACACATGGTCGCCAGGCCAAACTTGCCGCCTTTATCTTCCATTACATTGATTAAGGTGGTGCTGATCCGTGAACCTGAGCAGCCAAGCGGGTGGCCAAGGGCGATGGCGCCGCCGTTCAGGTTTACTTTCTGCTCTTTTACTTCCAGCAGACCTAAGTCTTTCATTACCGGCAGCGCCTGAGCTGCGAATGCTTCGTTCAGCTCGGCGTAGTCGATGTCGTCAATAGACAAACCAGCCATTTTCAGTGCTTTTTTCGACGCCGGCACCGGGCCGTAACCCATAATCGACGGGTCGCAACCCGCTACACCCATACCGCGCACGTAAGCTCGGATAGGTAAGCCCAGCGCTTTGGCTTTTTCTTCACTCATTACCAGCATGCCAGAGGCCCCGTCGGATAACGCCGACGAGGTACCAGCGGTTACCGTACCATTAGCCGGGTCAAATACCGGCCGCAGTTGGCCCAGGGCTTCTACTGTGGTTTCCGGACGAATAACTTCGTCGTAATCCATCAGTTTTAATACGCCGTCGGCGTCGTGGCCTTCGGTTGGGATAATTTCATTTTTAAAGCGACCCTGTTCACTGGCTTCCTGCGCCAGACGGTGCGAGCGGGCACCGAATTCGTCCTGCTGCTCGCGGCTGATGCCGTGCATTTTACCCAGCAGTTCAGCCGTTAAGCCCATCATGCCAGCGGCTTTGGCGATTGACGTAGATAAGCCCGGGTGAAAATCGACGCCGTGATTCATTGGCACATGGCCCATATGCTCGACGCCACCAATTAAATACACCTCGCCCATACCGGTCTGAATGGCGCGTACTGCATCATGCAGCGCCTGCATTGATGAGCCGCATAAGCGGTTAACGGTAACGGCAGGCACCGAATGCGGAATACCGGCTAACAGCGAGGCGTTGCGCGCCACGTTAAAGCCCTGCTCCAGGGTTTGCTGCACGCAGCCCCAGATAATATCGTCAATATCACTGGGGTTTAATGCCGGGTTACGTTCCAGCAGGGAGGCCATTACATGGGCAGATAGCTGCTCAGCGCGGACATTACGGTACATACCATTTTTTGAGCGCCCCATTGGGGTGCGGATACAATCTACTATTACAGCGTTTTTCATTATTCTGCTCCTGCGCTTAAACCGGGAAGAAACGCTGGCCGTTATCGGCCATGGCGCGGGTTTTATCTGTAACCTGATAAATTTCGCCTAAATGGGCGTATTTATCGGCCAGGGCAACAAAGTTGGCTAAACCTATAGTGTCGACATAACGCAGTGGGCCGCCACGGAACGGCGGGAAGCCCAGGCCAAATATCAGGCCCATATCAGCTTCGGCGGCCGTTTGCACTATGCCTTCTTCCAGACAACGAATGGTTTCGTTAATCATTGGCACCATTACCCGGGCAATAATTTCGTCCGGGCTGAATTCCTGCTTATCGCTGGCAATACCGGCCAGTATTTCCAAACTTTTCGGGTCGATATCTTTTTTCGGCTTACCTTTGGCATCTTTACTGTAGGCGTAAAAACCAACGCCATTCTTCTGGCCATATCGGTCCGCTTTATACATGGCAGCAACCGGGTCATTATCCAGCTTGGCCATCCGGCTCGGGAAGCCGTCAGCCATCACATCAGTGCAATGGAAGGCAGTATCTAAACCAACCACATCCAGCAGGTACGCCGGGCCCATCGGCCAGCCGAATTGCTTTTCCATTACCTTATCAATCTGAGCAAAATCGGCGCCGTCCAGCACCAGTTTGCTGAAGCCGGCAAAGTAGGGGAACAGTACCCGGTTAACAAAGAAGCCCGGGCAGTCGTTGACCACTATCGGCGACTTGCCCATCTTAGCGGCATAAGCCACTACAGCGGCCACGGTTTCGTCGCTGGTATGCTCACCACGAATAACCTCGACCAGCGGCATCCGGTGTACCGGGTTAAAGAAGTGCATACCACAGAAGTTTTGTGGCCGGCTTAAGTTTTTCGCCAGGGCATTAATTGAAATGGTTGAGGTGTTCGAGGTTAAAATGGCGTCATCGCTGATTAAACCTTCCACTTCTTTTAGCACGGCGCCTTTAATTTTCGGGTTTTCAACCACTGCTTCAACCACGATATCAACATCTTTTACCATGTCGTTGCTAAGGGTAGGGGTAATGCTGGCGATCACTTTAGCCATACCGGCAACATCCAGCTTTTTGCGCTCAACCTGCTTGCTCAGTAGTTTAGTAGCTTCGCCCATACCGAGCGCCAGCGCTTTATCGGCGATGTCTTTCATCACTACCGGCACGCCTTTTAACGCTGACTGGTAGGCAATGCCGCCGCCCATAATACCGGCACCCAGTACAGCGGCTTTTTTAATGGCTTTGGTGGCCACTTTGCCGGCTTTTTTTGCTTTGCTCTTAATTAACTGGTCATTTAAAAACAGGCCAACCTGAGCAGTAGCAGCATCGGTTTTCGCCAGTTTGGCAAAGCCGGCGTTTTCCAGCGCCATCGCGCCGGCGCGATCAAGCATTGCCGCGGCTTCAATGGTTTGTACTGCGGCCATTGGTGCCGGGTAATGTTTACCGGCGGTGGCAAATACCATACCTTTGGCAGTGCTGAAGCTCATGGTGGCTTCAGTTTTATTCAGTTTTAATGGCTGCAGTTTAACGGCACGTTTTTTCTGCCAGTTCAGACTGCCGGCAATGGCATCTTCTAATACGCTTAACGCGGCAGCTTCCAGTTTTTCCGGTGCGACTACTGCATCAAGTACGCCCGCTTTCTGCGCCTGCTCGGCGCTGTGGTCTTTACCGGTGGTGATCCACTCCATGGCATTGTCGGCGCCAATAATCCGCGGCAGGCGCACAGTGCCGCCAAAACCAGGCATTAATCCCAGCTTTACTTCAGGCAGGCCAATCCGGGTGCTGGTATCGGCTACCCGGTAATCACACGCCAGGGTCCATTCACAACCGCCACCCAATGCGAAACCTTTTATCGCCACGACGGTCGGAACCGGCAGGTCTTCACATAAATCGAAAATATCAGAAGCTTGTTTAATCCACGGTACCAATTCTGTTTCCGGCCGCTGGAAAGTACTTAAGAATTCGGTGATGTCCGCACCAACAATAAAGGTGTCTTTGCTACTGGTAAAGATCACACCTTTCAGGTTACTGTCAGCGTGCAGCTTATCTAAAGCTGTCTTACAATCAGTCAGCGTCTGTTGGTCAAACTTATTAACTGAGCCTGCGGCAGCAAAGGTAAACCGGGCGATACCAGGTTTAATATATTCAACACTGATAGTGTCACTCTGGTAGATCATAAAAATGCTCCTTGGTCGCGTTGTAGGGTGATTGTCGCAACTGGTACGATGAGGTTAACAGGTTCAGTGTGTCGTGCTTTACTAAAAATTTCAACCGTTATTTAAACAGGTGTTTGAAAAAGGTAGCTAAACCCAGCTAAACGTTGCTATTGGATGTCACTAACTATAGTTGCTTTTCCATTTTCCGCTGGAGTCAGAGGTCAGTCGTGATAACTTTTCGTTCATTATTCATCGCCACGGTATTCGCGTCAGCAGTGGTATCTTGCGCCTTAACAGCCCAGGCAGCTGAACAGGATAAATTTCAACAACAACGTGAGCGCTTTGTCAGGTTGGAGCACAATATTGACAAGGTCAGTCGCAAGCAGGCAGAAGCCTGGTATGCAGAACTTGCTGATTATCCGTTGCAGCCGTATTTACGCTTAAAGCGGCTGCAAAATTTTTTAAATGCCCATGACGCGATTGAACAGTTTCTGGCGCAGTATCAGGGCACACCAATGGACTGGCCGTTGCGGCAACCCTGGTTAAAGCGACTGGCTGAGCAGGGGCTGGCGGAACGGTTTCTGGCAAACTACCCGGGTTCATCTGATACCGAGCTGCAGTGCCTGGCCCTGCGCTTTCAGTTACAAACCAAAGCGTTGCCTGACGCAGAAATCTGGCAACAAACAGAACAAATCTGGACAGAGGGTAAATCACAGCCACGTGCCTGTGATCCGCTATTTACAGCCTGGCGCAACAGCAAACCACTCCAAAAAGAAACGGTGCACAGGCGCTTGCAGTTGGCGGCAGAAGGCGGTCAGACCCAGCTTATTCCCTATTTAAAAACCCTGCTGCCTGCCAGCGAGCAGTATCTGGCCGATTTATGGCTGCAAACCCGGCGTAACCCGGCTGTTATTGCCCGGGCTAAATTTTTGCCTGGTAAGCATATTATCGAGCGGGACATCCTGGCCTATGGTTTAAAACGCTTAATCTGGCGTTCGCCTGATCAGGCGCTGGCGACCTGGCAACGTCATATTAACGACCCTTACTTTACCAGGGCACAGCGGTTAGATGTGCAGCGCCAGTTTGCCATTGCTCTGGCCAGCAAGGGCGATAGCCGCGCTGATAACTGGCTGACGACGTTACCGGCGGAATTATTTGACGCTAACCTGGCACAGTGGCAGGTAGCGCATGCCCTGCGCGAGCTGGACTGGCCAAAAGTGCAAAAGGTAATAGAGCAGTTGCCTTCGGAACTGCAGGGCGACATTAACTGGCGTTACTGGCGGGCCAGAGCACTGGAAGAGCAGGGTGAAGCTGAACTGGCTAACACCGAATTTACTGATATTGCCGGCGAGCGTCATTATTACGGCTTTATGGCCGCCGCCAGAATTGGCCTGCCGCCCAGCCTGGCGCATAACCCGGTCAAGGTCAGTGACGAACAAATAGCCCAGTTACAGCAGCATCCTGCAGTGCAGCGTGCTCAGCAATTCCTGGCGCTGGGCCGGCTGACAGAAGCCCGGCGCGAATGGAATCACTTGCAGGATACCTCTGACGAGCAGCAGAAACTGACTTCAGCCAAGCTGGCCGGTCAGCTGCAGTGGTATGAACGGGCGATATTTTCGCTGGCCGACGTCGGGTACTGGGATGATGTCGAGTTGCGCTTCCCGCTGGCCTACCAGCAGGAAATGCAGCTGTCAGCCGACAAATTTAATATTGATTCCGGCTGGAGTATGGCAATCGCACGCCGTGAGAGCTCTTTTATGGCCGATGCGTATTCACCGGCCGGTGCCCGCGGCTTAATGCAGATTATGCCAGGCACCGCCAATGAAATTGCGAAGAAAAAGGTGCAAATCCGGCAACTTTATAACCCGGTCATCAATATTGATTATGGTACTGACTATCTGAATTATTTAAAAAAACGCAACGATGGCAATCTGCTTAAAGCAACGGCGGCATATAACGCCGGCTATAGCCGGGTCAGGCAGTGGATACCGCAGGATTATGCGCTGCCGGCCGATGTCTGGGTTGAAACTATTCCGTACCGGGAAACCCGCGAATATGTAAAGGCCGTAATGGCGTATTATCAGATTTACAATATCCGGATGAATGTGGCGCAGGATGTTTTTAAACCGCTGGTGGCTATGAAGATTGGGGTGATTGTGGAATAGTGCTATTATTGCGCCATTAAGCCCACCCAACTCAAAAAGGTAGCTATGAACTCAGGTTATCAGGCGTTATATCAGACGCATATCGAACAGTTGCAGCAGCGTACCCGGCAAGTGCTGGCCCGCGAGAATCTGGATGGTTTAGTTATTCATTCTGGCCAGGCCAAGCGCAAATTTCTGGATGATATGGATTATCCGTTTAAAGCGAATCCGCATTTTAAAGCCTGGCTGCCGGTGGTTGATAATCCGCATTGCTGGTTATTGCTGGATGGCGTGAATAAACCGAAACTGATTTTTTACCGGCCGAAAGACTTCTGGCATAAGGTCCCTGACGAGCCAGCTGATTTCTGGGCAGAGTATTTTGATATTCAGCTGTTAGAGAAAGCCAATAAGGTAGAAACCCTGTTACCTTACGATAAGGCGCGACTGGCTTATATTGGTGAGTATCTGGAAGTGGCTCAGGCGCTGGGCTTTACCGAAATTAACCCGGAGCCGGTGTTAAGCTATCTGCATTATTACCGTGCCTATAAAACCGGCTATGAGCTGGCCTGCTTACGCCAGGCTAATAAACTGGCAGTGGCTGGCCATCGGGCGGCTAAAGCAGCGTTTTATGCCGGTGGCAGCGAGTTCGATATTCAGCTGGCCTATCTGGCGGCGGTTGGCCAGACCGAGAATGAAGTACCGTACGGCAATATCGTTGGTTTGAACCAGAATGCGGCCATTTTGCATTACACTGCGTTGGAGCGGAAAAAGCCGGCGCAGCATCACTCATTTTTAATTGATGCCGGTGCTGAGTTTAACGGTTATGCTGCTGATATTACCCGCACCTACAGTTTTAATAAAAATGACGAGTTCGGCGATCTGATCGCGGCCGTTAACCAGCTGGAGTTAACCCTGGTTGATGGCTTAAAACCCGGCATTAATTACACAGATTTACACTTGCAATGCCATCAGGGTATCGCCCAGATCCTGCATGATTTTGATTTTGTCCGGCTCGACCCGACAAGCATAGTAGAGCGTGAAATCAGCCGCACTTTCTTCCCGCATGGCCTGGGACATCACCTTGGCTTACAGGTACATGATGTCGGCGGCTTTATGCAGGATGAGCGCGGCACTCATATTGCGCCGCCGGACAACCATCCGTTTTTACGCTGCACCCGGCTGATTGAGCCGGATATGGTATTTACTATTGAGCCTGGTCTGTACTTTATTGACAGCCTGCTGGCCGATTTAAAACAAACTGATGCCGCAGCCAGCCTGAACTGGGATAAAATTGCCGCTTTCCGTCAGTTCGGCGGTATCCGGATCGAGGACGATATTATTGTTCATCGGGACCGGAACGAGAATATGACCCGGGATTTGCAGCTCGCCTGATCAGGCGTAAAGGGACGCTATGCAATATCGCTCTATTATCCGGATCCTGGGGCTGCTGATCGCCATTTTCAGTATTACCATGATCCCGCCGGCCCTGGTGGCTTTTGGTTACAAAGACGGTGCAGGCGTCCCTTTTATTCTGTCTTTTCTGTTATGTCTGGCAATGGGCTTTGCCATCTGGTATCCCAACCGGGCTAACCGTTCTGAATTAAAAGTCCGCGATGGCTTTTTAATTGTCGTGCTGTTCTGGACAGTGCTGGGGGCAGTGGGGGCTATTCCGCTGCTGTTAACCAGCAACCCTGATATGGGCCCGGCAGATGCGTTTTTTGAAGCGTTTTCCGGCCTGACAACCACCGGCGCGACTGTGCTTACCGGTATTGAAACCCTGCCCAAAGCTATTTTGTATTATCGCCAGCAACTGCAATGGCTGGGCGGGATGGGGATCATTGTGCTGGCGGTTGCTATTCTGCCACTGTTGGGTGTGGGTGGTATGCAGCTGTACCGGGCAGAAACCCCGGGGCCGGTTAAAGACAACAAAATGACGCCGCGCATTGCCGATACCGCCAAGCATTTATGGTATATCTACCTGGCCATTACCATAGCCTGCGCACTGGCGTTTCATCTGGCTGGCATGTCGGTATTTGATGCCATTTGTCATGCTTTTTCGACCGTTGCCATTGGTGGTTTTTCTACTTATGACGCCAGCATGGGCTACTTTAACAGTGCTACCATCAATATGATTTGCGTCCTGTTTTTGCTGATCAGTGCGGTGAATTTTCCGCTGCACTTTGCCGCTATTCGCGGCAAAAGCGTCAGTACTTACTTTCGCGACCCGGAATTTAAAGTCTTTCTGGGTATTCAGGCCAGCCTGGTGCTTATCTGTTTTCTGGTGCTGTTAAACACCAATGTCTATCAGAGCAGTGGTGAAGCGCTTAATCATGCTGCATTTCAGGCAGTCTCTATTTCTACCACAGCCGGCTTTACCACTGATGGCTTTTCCACCTGGCCGTTGTTTTTACCTATTTTACTTATTTTCTCCAGCTTTATTGGCGGCTGTGCCGGCTCTACCGGCGGTGGCATGAAAGTGGTGCGGGTATTGCTGCTGTTTTTACAGGGCCGTCGTGAGTTAAACCGGCTGGTTCATCCGCGGGCGGTTTATGCCATTAAACTGGGTCGCCGGCCGGTGGAAGACCGGATTGTGGAAGCGGTATGGGGCTTTTTTGCCGCTTATGCCGTGGTATTTGTAGTGATTATGTTGTCACTTATTTTAACCGGCATGGACAATATCAGTGCTTTTACTGCCACTGCTGCCTGCTTAAATAACCTCGGCCCGGGGCTGGGTGAAGTGGCTGCACATTTTGGCGACATACCGGATGCCGCCAAATGGTTGCTGATTGTGGCCATGGTATTTGGCCGGTTGGAAATATTCACGCTGCTGGTGTTGTTTACCCCGGCATTCTGGCGTGACTAAATAAATATAGCGCTGACCTGAAACAGTTTTTCCACTTCAACTATATGTTTTTTGTTTACCATAAACAGAATAACATGGTCATCGGTTTCGATAACCGTTGTATCGTGGGCAATTACCACTTCATCACCGCGGACGATGGCACCAATGGTGGTGCCGGGTGGCAGTTTCAGGTTGCCAATAGCTTTGCCGGCTACTTTACTGGTGCTGCTGTCACCCCGGACTACGGCTTCAATAGCTTCAGCGGCACCACGACGTAACGAATAAACGTTAACAATGTCACCGCGGCGAATATGGGTCAGCAGTGCAGATATGGTGGCCTGTTGCGGCGATATCGCAATATCGATTTCACCGCCCTGCAGCAAGTCAACATAGGCGCCGCGTTTAATCAGCACCATGGTTTTCTGAGCGCCCATCCGCTTGGCCAGCATCGCCGACATAATATTAGCTTCATCGTCATTGGTTACGGCGATAAAGACATCAATTTGCTCAACACTTTCTTCTTCCAGCAGTTCAGGATCAGAAATATCACCGACATAAACCAGGGTGCTGTCGAGGCTGGACGCCAGAAATTCCGCCCGCTCTTTACTGCGCTCGATAAGTTTAACACTGTGGGTTTTTTCCAGAGCGCGCGCCAGACCAAAGCCAACGTTACCGCCGCCGGCTATCATAATCCGCCGGTAGCTGCGCTCCAGCTTTTGCAGCTCGCTCATTACCGCCCGGATATGCTTAGTGGCCGCGACAAAAAACACTTCATCATCGGCTTCAATAATCGTGGTGCCCAGCGGCTTAATCGCATTACCGCGCCGGTAAATGGCGGCTACCCGGGTTTCAATATTCGGCATATGTTCTTTAAGCGCTGACAACGCATGGCCTACCAGCAGACCACCGTAATAAGCTTTAACTGCCACCAGGCTGACTTTGCCTTCGGCAAACTCTACTACCTGTAAGGCGCCGGGGTAATCAATCAGCCGGCGGATATAGTTAGTGACCAGTGCTTCCGGGGCGATAAAATGATCAACTGGCATATCATCTTTATGAAACAGCTCATCGCGGTACTTCAGATACTGATTGGTTCGAATACGGGCTATTTTTAACGGCGTATTAAAAATACTGTAGGCCACCTGGCAAGCGACGATATTGACTTCATCGCTGTTGGTCACAGCGACAATCATATCGGCATCTTCAGCACCGGCTTTTTTCAGGATATCAGGATGAGAGCCGTGACCATGCACCACCTGCAAGTCGAACCTGTCCTGCAGGTTTCGCAATTTATCCAGGTTGGTGTCAACCAGGGTAATGTCGTTCTGCTCGCCCACCAGGTTTTCAGCTAAGGTGGCACCTACCTGGCCTGAGCCTAAAATAATAATCTTCATCCGGCGTCGTTATCCTGTGGCGCTTTTTGCAGCAGCGCATAATAAAAGCCATCACGGTTCTGCTGGCCCGGCAATAATTGCCAGCCCGGCTGACCGGTGCTATCCATTGTTTGGTTATTCTGCAATACGGTTGGCAGCAACACGGCATCAGTATTCTCAGTAAGGAACCGGGTCATTTGCTGCTGATTTTCTGCCGGTAGCACACTGCAGGTAGCGTAGAGCAACTTGCCACCCGGCGCCAGTAGCGCCCAGCATTGTTGCAAAATTTGCTGTTGCAGCTGCACCAGCGGCCCAATATCACTTTTCTTGCGCAGCCAGCGAATATCCGGGTGGCGTCGGATAACCCCGGTGGCAGAGCAGGGAACATCCAGCAGGATCCGGTCAAACAGCTGGCCATCCCACCAGCTGTCGGGATTAGCCGCATCAGCCGCCAGTACTGTCGCACTAAGTTGCAGTCGTTGCAGGTTTTCCGTTACCCGCACTAACCGGGCCGGGTCTTTATCCAGCGCGGTTAGTTTAGCACCGTCAGCCAGCTCCAGCAGGTGGCTGGTTTTCCCGCCGGGTGCGCAGCAGGCATCAAGCACCCTGTGGTCATTTTCCGCAGCCAGAAGCCAGCCGGCATATTGCGCAGCCGCATCCTGCACGGAAAACCAGCCCTGCTGATAGCCGGGCAGGGTTATCACGTCGGTTGGATTATCAAGTAATACTGCGCTGGGCAGCTCGGCAATTGGCTGGCTGTAAGCAATTTGCTCGTCAGCTAAAGCAGCGCAAAACTGTTCAGTACTGATTTGCCGGTTATTGACCCGCAGCCATAACGGCGCTTTCTGTTGATTGGCATCGAGTATTTGTTGCCAGTCATCCGGATAAGCGCTTTGCAGGCCGCTGATTAACCAGCCTGGATGGTTAAACTGCACTGCCTGGCCTGCCTGGCTAAAATCGAATAACTCTGGCTGGCGCTGGACATTTCGTAATACGCCATTAATAAGCTTAGTTAGTGACTGGCCCTTTAATTCGCGCGCGGCGTCAACAGTAGCATTAATGGCCGCATGATCAGGCACCCGCATAAAGTGCAGCTGGTAGATACCGACATAAATCAGAAACTGTAACACCCGGAAGTTCTTAACCAGCGGTTTTTGCATCAATCGGGCACAAACATGCTCGAGTTGCGGCAGGGTGCGCATCACCCCAAAGCAGATTTCCTGCAGCAAAGCTTTATCGAGCGGGTTAGTTAGCTGAAGCTGAGCTTTGGGCAGCACATCTGATAACGACCGGCCCTGGTCAATTACCTGATAACAGCATTGGGCAGCCAGCGCCCGGCAATCCCGGCTCATGCTTCCGACAACAATGCAGGCGGCTGCAGCTGAGCACCCACTGCTAACCAGTCGGCCCGGCCATTTAAAAAGTCGGCTGCCGCCATCGGCTTTTTACCGGGCGGTTGCAGCATAGTAAGTACTAACACACCACTGCCACAGGCAATCTCAATACCTTTTTTACCGGCAGCCAGGATCTGGCCAGGTGTTGCCTGGCCCGGTGTTGCGTGGTGCGATGTGTTCTGGCTATGGGCCTGCCAGACTTTTACCGTACCCTGCGCCAGTTGCAGGTAGCTGACCGGCCAGGGATTAAAGGCGCGGATCTCGCGGTCAAGCGCTGCTGCTGTTTTAGTAAAGTCGAGCAGACCTTCCTCTTTTTGCAGCTTTTCAGCATAACAGGCCTGGTTATCATCCTGAGACTCAGCGCTAGCTTGTAGTGCCGGCAACTGAGCCAATGCCGTTAACAGGGCCTGCGGACCCAATTCAGCCAGTTTGTTATAAAGACTGGCGCTGGTATCAACAGCACTGATGTCACAGCTTACTTTGCTGAGCATGGCGCCGGTGTCCAGTCCTTCGTCCATTTGCATAATGGTAACACCGGTTTGCTGATCTCCGGCCCAGATTGCGCGCTGAATAGGCGCGGCGCCACGCCAGCGGGGCAGTAACGAGCCGTGGACATTAATACAACCCAAGCGCGGGCTTTGCAGGACGGTCAATGGCAGGATCAGACCATACGCCACCACCACCATCACATCGGCGTCCAACGCGGCAAGTTCAGCCTGCGCAGCTGACTTTTTTAAAGATTTGGGCTGGTAAACCGGCAGGTTATGCTGCTCAGCCAGTTGTTTAACGGCACTGGCTTGCAACTTCTGGCCACGACCGGCAGGACGATCCGGCTGGCTGTATACCGCAATAACCTGGTGAGGACTGTTAATCAGGGCCTGCAAATGACGGGCGGCGAAATCGGGGGTGCCGGCAAAGATAATTCGTAAAGGCTGAGTCACGTTGAGTCCTGTATTACAGCGCGTGGCGCTGGGCCATTTTGGCTTCTTTTTCCAGTTTTTTGCGGATGCGATCGCGCTTTAACGGTGATAAGTAATCAATAAACAGCTTGCCAACCAGATGATCCAGTTCATGTTGCAGACAAATAGCCAGTAAACCCTCGGCATTCAGCTCAAACGGCTTGCCATCCCGATCCAGGGCTTTTACTTTCACGCTGGCGGCCCGCTCAACCGAGGCATAATTTTGTGGTACCGACAAACAACCCTCTTCATAGCTGGTAACGCCGTCGCGCTCAACAATTTCCGGGTTAATCAGCACCAAAGGTTCATTGCGCTGTTCAGACAAGTCAATTACTACGACCCGCAAGTGCACATCTACCTGGGTAGCTGCCAGGCCAATGCCCTCTTCATCATACATGGTATCCAGCATATCAATAACTAACTGCTTGATTTGCGGCGTAACTTCGGTAACCGGCTTCGCTATAGTGCGTAACCGATCGTCTGGAAAATGTAATACTTTTAAAACTGCCATAATACCTACAAAAATATGCTTTATTTCAAAGGTTGTGATATGTTTTAATTTTAGCCATTAATCCGCTGTATTAACAGCATAGTGTGCAATAATTACAACAAGAATAAGTTCAAGGAAGCAGGCATGCTGAAAAAAATTGCAATATCTGTCATCGCGCTGTTTTGTTGGTTGTCTTTCAGCCTGCAAGCAGATGTGCTGCAAATCAGAGAGGATGCTCCTGCTTCCTATGTCGTAAAAAAAGGTGACACGCTATGGGATATTTCGGCACTCTACCTGAATGAACCCTGGTTGTGGCCACAATTGTGGCAAATGAATCCGCAAGTCGACAACCCGCATCTAATTTATCCGGGCGACGTGCTGACCCTGACCTATGACAGTATGGGGCGGCCTCGTCTATCGGTAAACGAAAACGTGAAACGCCTGACGCCGGAAGTACGTAAAACCATGAAAGGCGATGGCGCTATTACCACCCTGCCGCTAAGCATGATCCGACCGTTTCTGACGTACGAGCAAGCGCTGAGTGAAGAGCAAATTGCTGCAATGCCCTATATTCTGGGTACCAATACCGCAACCAAAATGGCAGCGGAAACGCATACCGTTTACGTCAAGGGCGTGCTGCAGCCTGGCACGTCATATGGCATCTACCGCAAAGGAAAGCCTTATGTCGACCCTGAGTCGGGCTCTGTGCTGGGCTATGAAACCAGCCTGATTGCCACCGCCCGAGCTTTCAGGCCGGGCCGGGAAGCGACAGAGGACAGTCCTTTGGAGGCCGCCTCTATGCAGGTATTAAGTGTTAAACGCGAAATCAAACAAGGCGACCGGGTAATGCCTGCGCTGGAAGGCCAATCACTACCGGCTTTTTTCCTGATTAGCAAACCAGATTTTGAAGTGAACGGCACCATTATTGATACAACTTCTCAGTTAAGAGAGTTCTCAAAAATGGATATCGTGGTACTGAACCAGGGGCTGATTAACGATATGCAAGCCGGCCAGATGTTAGGTATTTATCGCCAGTCGCCGGCGGTTATCGATGGTGCAGATGGCCCGGTTTATGTTGAAGATGCGAATAAACTTCAGAAAATGTTCCGCAACTTTGGTGAAAACAGTATTAGCATGCCGCGGGAAAAAGTTGGTGAGCTGATGATATTTAAAGTAGCTGAGCGGGTCAGCTTTGGTATTGTTACCAGTACCCGCCGGCCAATCCGGGTTGGAGACTCTATCGCCAACCTGTAATTAATCTGATGGAGCCAGTTTGCCATGGATGATCTCCGCAACTGGCTCGCTTTAGCCTCTGTGCATGGCCTGGATGGCCTGAAGTTCCAACGCCTAAGCGAGCATATTTCTCTGGCCGAATTGGTCAGCTTACCTGTCAGTACGTTACGCAATATTGGTTTTACCCCGCGCCAGGCAGAATTACTGGCGTTGCATGGTCACCGCCGTGCCGATTTAGCATTACATTGGCTGGAGCAGTCGGCCGACCATCATATTGTCACCTATCATGACCCACGTTATCCGCCGCTGTTAAAGCAAACCAAACAACCGCCGTTACTGCTATTTGTCAAAGGGCAGGCTGAACTGTTGCCACGCCAGCAACTGGCAATGGTTGGTACCCGTCAGCCAACACCAACTGGTCGTAAAGTGGCTCAGAACTTTGCCGCAGAACTGGTGCAGCAAGGCTATATGGTAACCAGCGGTATGGCACGTGGCATTGATAGTGAAAGCCACAAAGGCGCGTTGCAGGGTGGCGGCTTTACGATTGCAGTGCTGGGCCATGGCCTGCAGCAAATATACCCGGCCAGTAACAGGACCCTGGCAGAGCAGATTAGCGCCAGTGGTGCCCTGGTTAGTGAGTTCTTCCCGGATGTGCAGGCCCGGGCAGAGTTTTTCCCACAACGTAACCGGATTGTTGTTGGTCTAAGCTCCGCTACCATAGTAGTTGAAGCGGCACTGAAAAGTGGCTCGCTGATCAGCGCCAATTTAGCCGCAGAGTATAATCGCGACCTGTTTGTGGTGCCCGGCCCGGTTTACAGCCGGCAATCTGCTGGTTGTCACTGGTTAATTCAACAAGGTGCTAAACTTGTGACCTGTGTGGCCGATATTCTGGAAGAGTGGCAGTTTTTTGCCCAGAACGGTTTAAGTACTTTAGCTTCGGATGAAAAAAAGTCTGCGCCGGACTTGTCTGCGCAGCAGTTGTTGGCTAACGTAGGAGATGACGCTACTGCAATAGATCTTATTGCCGAGCGGTCTAACATGTCAGTGACAGACGTATCCATAACCTTACTGCAGCTGGAAATAGCGGGTGAGGTGGCAGCAGTACCCGGTGGTTACATTAGAGTGAGGAGTGCCTGATAATGTTTGATATCCTCGTTTATCTGTTTGAAAACTATATTCATAACGAATCTGATATTTATGTTAACCATGCGGATCTGACCAAAGAGCTCAGCCGCGCCGGCTTTCATGATGACGATATTTTTAAAGCGCTTAAATGGCTGGATAGCTTGTCTGCCTTGCAGGAAAGCCATATTAAGCCGTATTTAACTAAAGTTAACTCGACAGCGCTGCGAATTTATACGCTGGAAGAGCAGCGCAAACTGGACGTTGCCAATCAGGGCTTTTTGTTGTTTTTAGAGCAAATCAATGTGCTTGATGCCAACACCCGTGAAATGGTCATCGACCGGGCGATGGATCTCGATAGCGTAGCGCTTAGCCTGGAAGATTTAAAATGGGTGGTGCTGATGGTGCTGTTTAATGTACCCGGGCGTGAAACCGCCTATGCCCAAATGGAAGACTTAATTTTTGAAGAACCCGACGGGCCGCTGCATTAAGCGGCCATCACAGATATGACTGAAGATACGCCGCTGTTTAAGCTGCCGCAACAGCAGCAGCTTTGCCCGCTATGCCAGAACACATTACAGATAAAGTCGTCTAAAAACGGCCCTTTTCTGGGCTGTAGTGCTTACCCGGCCTGTAATTATATTAAACCGCTGCAGCAACACGACCACACCATAGTTAAAGAACTACCCAGTGAGTTATGTCCGCAGTGTGGTGCCGCGCTGGCAGTAAAAAACGGCCGCTACGGCATGTTTATTGGTTGCACGGCTTATCCGGCTTGTGATTTTGTCGTTGATCAATATGAAGAAAATAAAAATCAGCCGCAGCTAAGCTGTCCAAAATGTAAGAAAGGCCAGTTGACGGAGCGGATTAATAAATTTGGAAAGCATTTCTATGGCTGTGACCGCTATCCTGACTGCCGCTTTTTATTAAATGACCAGCCGCAGCAGGGGCCATGTTATTCCTGCAACTACCCGCTACTGGTGCTTAAAAAAGAGGTGCTGTACTGTGCTAAAAAAGGCTGTGAGAAAAAGCAGCCGGCCGCAGCAGCCGGCGCAACAGATTAATCACTGACCCGGCCAAGCATTTGCTCCAGTTCCGGAAATGCAGCCTCCGGCAACAAGTCGATTAGCCTGGCAAAACGGGCTTTAAGTTCGGCCAGTGAATCAGCTGATAAGTTAATATGGCCCATCTTTCTGCCTGGTCGTTTTTGTTTACCGTACCAGTGCAGGTGTAAACCGGCAATGCTGAGGATAGCGGCTGGTACGTGGTCTTCACCCAGAATGTTAATCATCAGGGTTGGTCGTAGCAGCTCGGTATTACCCAGTGGCATGCCGGTTACGGCACGCAAATGGTTGGCAAACTGACAGACATCAGCACCTTGCTGGGTCCAGTGGCCGGAGTTGTGTACTCTGGGCGCAATTTCGTTTACCAGCAGCTTGCCGTCTACTTCAAAAAACTCAATCGCCAGCACGCCAACATAGTTGAGGTTATCAGCTATAGCGGCAAACATTTGCTCAGCCTGCTGTTGCAGCATGATATTAACCGGCCTTGCCAGCGAAACACTGAGCACACCGTTAACATGATGATTTTCTGTTAACGGATAAACATTCACCTCACCGCTGCCTGCTCTGACACCAACCAACGACAATTCACGATTAAAACCAATAAACTGCTCTGCAACAATAGCCTGTTTAGCATCGGCAGCCAGAAAATCCGCCATTTGTTGCCATACAGCATCAGCTTGGCCGGGGGCTTTTAAACGCCATTGCCCCTTGCCATCATAACCGGCCAGCGCACTTTTAAAGATCAGTGGTGAGCCAAGTTCACTGACAGCTTGCTTAAAATCAGCTTCATTGTTTATAACCAGGTAACTGGCGCTGGCGACGCCACAGCGGGCCAGCAAGGCTTTTTCCAGGCGACGGTCGCCACCGGCCTGAATGGCTTCGCTGCCGGGCAGAAACTTACCGCTTTGCTGACACTGCTCAAGTATCGGTAACGGGATATGCTCAAATTCGGCCGTGATGACTTCAGCATCTGCTATCGCATTCGAAAGGCCAGTACCCAGCTTTTGCAGGGTTAGCGGGTGGACAATAGTGTCGGTGTTTACGTCGTAGGCGCTGATCACAATATTAAGGGGCGCACCGGCCAGCGCCATCATCCGGGCCAGTTGGCCGGCACCCAGTACTAGTACTTTCATGCTTTCACCTGAGATGGGTCTGGCTGGCTCAATACCGTATCGGTCTGGGCCTGGCGAAAGGCATCAATTTTGCTCAGCAGGGCGGGGTTGCTTGTTGCCAGAATCTGGGCTGCAAGCAGCCCGGCGTTGGCCGCACCCGCCTCGCCAATTGCCAGCGTGCCTACGGCAACGCCTTTTGGCATTTGCACTATAGACAATAACGAATCGATACCTTTTAACGCTTTGGATTGCACGGGTACCCCTAGCACCGGCAGGCTGGTAAAAGCGGCTGCCATGCCGGGTAAATGGGCGGCTCCGCCAGCGCCGGCAATGATCACTTTCAAGCCGCGACTGGCAGCATTGCTGGCATAATCGGCCAGTAACTGCGGGGTGCGATGCGCGGATACCACCCGGGTTTCATAGCTGATGCCAAACGAATCAAGCATATCAGCTGCCAGCTTCATGGTTGGCCAGTCTGAGGTTGAACCCATTATAATACCCACTTGCATGCCGGTTTCCTTCTGAACTTAATGAACTGAAATGACTAAGGCGCTATTATAGCGGCAACTGAGACTGATTAGAATTTTTACTGATACCAGAGGTAGATTGATGAGCGGGTGCACTGTAACCACAGCGGTAGAATTGTTGCAGCAAGGCGAAGTGATCAGCTATCCGACAGAGGCTGTTTATGGCCTGGGTTGTGATCCGGATAATGAAGCCGCCGTGCTGAACTTGCTGGCAATAAAGCAACGGCCGGTTGAAAAAGGCCTGATTCTGGTGGCTGCCACCTATTCTCAGTTGTTACCCTATGTTGATGACAAAGCGATACCACTGGAAAAGCGCTACCAGATCTTATCCAGCTGGCCGGGCCATATCAGCTGGGTATTGCCTGCCAGTAAAACAGCGCCGAAATGGATTACCGGCAACTTTAGTACAATAGCGGTGCGGGTTAGTGCACATCCGGTGGTGCAGCAACTGTGTCAGCAATATGGTAAGCCATTGGTTTCAACCAGCGCGAACCTGGCAGGAGAGCCTGCTATTACGGATTATCAGCAGTTACTGGCAACGTTAGGCTTAAAGGTAGCTGCTATCGTCGATGGAGCATTGGGCGGCGCTGCGCAGCCCAGTCAAATCCGTGACGCTATCAGCGGTCAGATAGTAAGGAATTAAAATGGCAACCGGTAACAGCGAACAACTGCGGCAGGTACAGCAGTTTCTGATGGCGCTGCAAGATACGATTTGCAACGAACTGGAAAACGCAGATGGTAAAGGCACCTTTGTCGAAGACGCCTGGCAACGGCCAGAGGGGGGCGGCGGGCGGAGCAGGGTGATGAGTAATGGCAATGTGTTTGAGCAAGCCGGAGTGAATTACTCACATGTATTTGGCGCCCAAATGCCGGCCTCTGCCACTGCCCACCGCCCGGAATTAGCTGGCCGCAGCTTTCATGCCTGCGGCGTGTCGCTGGTATTACATCCGCATAATCCGCATTTACCCACCACTCATGCCAACGTGCGGTTTTTTATTGCCGAAAAAGAGGGTGAGTCGCCGGTCTGGTGGTTTGGTGGCGGTTTTGACTTAACGCCGTATTATCCTTATGAAGAAGATGTCGTGCACTGGCACCAGACAGCTAAAGCCGCTGTGCAACCTTTTGGCTCAGATTACTATCCTCGCTACAAAAAGTGGTGTGATGATTATTTTTACTTAAAGCATCGTGGTGAAACCCGCGGCGTCGGTGGTTTATTCTTTGATGATTTAAATGCTCCTGGTTTTGCGCAAAGCTTTGGTCTGATGCGTGCGGTGGGCGAAGCCTTTTTACCGGCCTATCTGCCATTGGTTGAGCGGCGCAAAGACACACCTTATAACGAGCACGAGCGTCAGTTTCAATTATACCGGCGTGGCCGTTATGTGGAATTTAATCTGGTATATGACCGGGGTACCTTATTTGGCCTGCAGAGCGGTGGCCGTACCGAGTCCATTTTAATGTCTATGCCGCCGCTGGTGCGCTGGCAGTACGGTTATCAGCCCGAGCCGGGCAGTGCCGAGGCCTTGTTATATAGCCGTTATCTTAAACCGCAGGATTGGTTAGCCCGCGATAATTAGCAGTTGATCATATGGCTCGCCAGTTGGCCAATCGACTGGCGAATGCCATCGCGCAGCACTTTATTATCAACCACCTCATCCAGTGCCTTGTCCATACAATACATCCACTGGTTTTTAAGCTTTTCATCTACCTGAAACGGCAGATGGCGCGCCCGTAACCGCGGATGGCCATATTTTTGCTCAAACAGCGCCGGGCCGCCTAACCAGCCTGATAAAAATTCAAAAAACTTTTGCCGGATATTATCCAGCGGTAAGGGATGAATCGCATATAAGTCGGCGGCGTATGGGTCGCTTGCCATAATGTCATAAAATCGATTAGCCAGTTGCCGTACCTGTGGCTCACCGCCGATTAACTGATAAGGTGTCTGAGTCGGCGTAGGGTGTGGCTTGCTATTTACTGTGGTTTTATTAACAATCATCTGTACTAACTTCTTGATGGACATCAGTTGTGGACCGTTATGCTGTATTTGGAAATCCGATAGGCCAGTCAAAGTCGCCTTTTATTCATAGCCAGTTTGCGTTGCAATGCAACCAGCCAATGCAATACGACGCTATTCTAGCACCGGTAGAAGGCTTTGCCGACAGCTGGGCTGACTTTGTTGCCAGCGGCGGCAAAGGGGGCAATGTTACTGTGCCATTTAAAGAGCAGGCTTTTCAGCTGGCTGAAATATTGTCAGCGCGGGCTCAGCAGGCGGGTGCGGTAAACACGCTTTATATTAACAACGATGGCCAGCTTTGTGGCGATAACACCGATGGTATTGGGCTGGTAGCTGATTTAACAAGACTAGGGGTTAATCTGGCGGGCTGCACGGTATTACTGCTGGGGGCGGGCGGTGCCAGTCGTGGCGCTATCGGCCCCCTGCTGGACGCGGGTGTAACCCAACTGGTGTTAGCAAACCGGACACTTAGCAAAGCACAGACCATAGCGGCCACTTTTGACAGCCGGGTGCTTGCCTGCGGTTATACCGATATACCAGTACAAGCTTATCCGCTGATTATTAACGCAACTTCAGCCGGGCTGGCGGGTGGCCGGCCTGTTATTGATCCCAACTATCTTAAAGACTGTCAGCTGGCTTATGATATGGTTTATGGATCCAGGCCGACGGCTTTTATGCAGTGGGCTGAACAGTATGGTGTGGTGCAACAGGCAGACGGTCTGGGTATGTTATTAGCGCAGGCAGCTGCAGCGTTCAGGCTCTGGCGCGGCATAACGCCCGATATTAATCCGGTAATGGCTTTACTTAAGCAGCAGTGGGCAACATGAACCAGCAACTGATTTTCAATAATGACTTTGAGTTTGATGCGAAGCGTCACGCCGTCCGCTTTAGCTGCCTGGTTATCGGCTTAAAAGTGAACTGCTTTATTGCTCTGCCAGCCAGAGAAGAGCCAGCCCGGTTTTTAGCCGCAATAAAAGCAGACGCCTTTAACTGGGAAGATAGCGCCGAACGGGCCATTGCAGATGACGCTTTTAACCCGGCTGGCGAGATCTGGCTCTAAGCGTCAGTCAGATATTCATTTTTCAGAACAACATAATTTGCGGCAGATTCCGGCAAAAAGGCTTTTTCCGCTGCGGTTAACGGCCGGGCCTGTTTAGCCGGACTACCGACATATAAATAACCGCTTTGCAGCCGCTTGCCCGGTGGTACCAGACTGCCAGCCCCAATAATGACATCATCTTCTACTACTACATCGTCCATAACAATGGCACTCATGCCCACTAAAATGCGATTACCTAAAGTACAGCCATGCAGCATCACCTTATGGCCAACGGTGACATCTTCGCCAATGATCAGGGCACAGCCATTGGGTTTACCGGGACTCGGCCGCGACAGGTGCAGTATCGTTCCATCCTGAATATTGGTGCGGGCACCGATGCGGATATAGTTAACATCACCACGGGCAGCGACTAAAGGCCAGATACTGACATCCTCTGCCAGTTCGATATCACCGACCAGCACACTGGATTGATCCACATAAACGCCAGCTGCCAGTTTCGGCAACACTCCTTTATAAGCTCTAATTGTCATTATTATCTCCAAATCAGTTGTAACGCTGAGTTATTATGCAGTAAATGCTGTAAAAAAACGCGTTTCGTTGAAACTTTATCCGAACGATCATAAAAAACAAAATTATGTCATATTTCCGCTTGCAGCTCTGCTAAAACGCCCTATAATGCGCGCCATGCCAAGGGGTGCTGCGCTAAGCAGGCTTCAGCTGAGATAAACCGGATTGCAAAAATCTTTCAAAAAGACGCTTGACAGTCAGGTTTAAATCACTAAAATGGCGCCCTCGCTTCAAGGTGGCAACGAAAGCCCTGAAAAGCGGGATTAGTAACAAAGGGTCAAATGTGACAAGCTGTTTAGTAAAAAAGACAACTTATCACGCTTGACTTAAAATCTGGGAAGTGTAACATACGCCTCCCGCTTCAAACGAGTTTGAAGCACGCTCTTTAACAATTAGCAATCAATTATCTGTGTGGGCACTTATAATGATGTTCGTGAAAACGAAACAAAAATCAGTATGAGTGACCAAGTTATAAAGATTTAGTCAGTAATGCTGAGC